>NZ_JBITGF010000003.1:407847-511356 GCF_044456745.1 Nonomuraea sp. NPDC050790
CTCCGTCACGGCCCTCTCCGTCACGGCCCTCTCCGTCACGGCCCTCTCCGTCACGGCCCTCTCCGTCACGGCCCTCTCCGTCACGGCCCTCTCCGTCACGGCCCTCTCCGTTACGGCGCTTTCTTCGTTACGGCAGGCCACGCCCACCGCGCCCCGCCGTACCGACTTGGCGGCCTCAAGCGCCGGCCGGCAGTCTGACGTGGTCCCCGCCGCAACGCCGCCCCCTTGACCAGCCGACGGCGTCCACCCCATGATCCCCGGCGGCCCCGCTGACCGGCCTCTCCCCCGCGGCTCCTTGTCCGGCCCTCACCCGGCCGCCCGGCAACTCCCTGACGGGCGCCCACCTCACGGTCGCTGACCGGCGCTCGCCCCGCGGTTCTTCGGCCGTCAGGGCAGGCGGGTGTCTCGGAGGTCTGCCCACTGCAAGGAGTGGCGGATGCCTTCGGTCAGGGTGTGTTCGGCGCGCCAGTCCAGGAGTTCGGCGGCCCGTGTGCTGCGGGTGTAGGCGCCGGCCACGTCGCCTGGCCTTGAGTCGGTTACCAGGACCTCGACGGGCCGGTCCACCACGGTGTTGAACGCGTCCACCAGTTCCAGCACCGTCGTGCCCTCGCCGGTGCCCAGGTTGATGACGTGGGCGCGGGAGATCACGCTGTCGAAGCGCTGCAGGGCGGCCACGTGGGCAGTGGCCAGGTCCCAGACGTGGATGTAGTCGCGGATGCCGGAGCCGTCGCGGGTCGGCCAGCCGGTGCCGGTGACGCGGAACGGCTCCCCCAGCTCGTACGCCTCGATCATCTTGCCCAGCGCGTGGCTCGGGCGGCGCAACTGCAGGCCGGTGCGCATCTTCGGGTCGGCGCCGATCGGGTTGAAGTAGCGCAGCGACAGCACGTCGATCGGCTGGGTGGCGGCGATGTCGGCGAACATCGCCTCGCAGTGCGCCTTGGTACGGGCGTAGGGGCTCTGCGGGTCGAGGCCGGACTCCTCGTCCACGGTGAAGTCGTCGCCCGCCTTGTAGATCGAGGCGGACGAGCTGAAGATCAGGCGGCGGCAGCCGTTCCTGATCAGGTGGTCTGTGAAGTCGAGGCTCTTGGCGACGTTCGCGCGGTAGTAGCCGACCGGGTCGGACACCGAGTCGGGCACCACGATCAGCGCGGCGCAGTGGACGACCGCCTCGATGTCCGGATGGTCGGCGAAGATCCGGTCGATGAGCGCGCCGTCGGCGATGTCGCCCTCGTAGAAGTCCCGCCCCTCGGCGAACTCCCTGCGCCCGGTCACCAGGCTGTCCAGAATGACGGGCGTGATGCCCGCGTCCTGGCACGCCGAGGCGATCGTGCTGCCGATGTATCCCGCTCCACCGCTGATGAGTACTCGCACAGTCCGCACCCTACCCATCCCGGCACAAACGGCGGATCCAAAGCCGTTGCAAGATCGTTACCCGGATCGGACGCACCAATCCCGCCGGTCACTTGTCTTACTTCTGGAACGCACCACCCTCATGTCCCGGAGTACCCCAAGTGAGATTGATTGTCGCTGTGGCGCTGGCCTGCGGCCTGCTGGCCGTACCCTCTGTCGCGCACGCGAAGCCCGCCGCGAAGAAGCTCGACATCGCCGACATCACCCCGATGGGGCAGGACAAGGAGAAGGTCGGCGTCGGCTTCCCGATCATCGTGACGTTCGACCGCGACGTCCGGGACAAGGCCGCGGTCGAGGCGCTGCTGCAGGTCCAATCGGAGCGGCCGGTGGACGGCGCGTGGCGCTGGGTGTCGGCGCGCAAGGTCATCTACCGTACGAAGTTCTACTGGAAGCCGCACCAGAAGGTCACGTTCACCGCCCAGCTCAGCAAGCTGCCCGGCAACGAGACCGTCAAGGACGTCACCCGCCGCTTCGCCGTGGGCACCGCCAACATCTCCGTCGTCGACACCCGCAAGCACGTCATGCGCGTGACCCGCGACGGCAAGCTCGCCAAGAAGATCCCGATCAGCGCGGGCAAGGGCGGCCTGGTCAAGAACGGCGTCGACGTCTACCTGACCTCCAGCGGCATCCACCTCGCCATGAACAAGAAGCCCGTCGAGACCATGACCTCGTCGTGGCTGGGCGTCACCGATCCCAAGGACCCGCGCTACTACAAGGAGGAGATCCCCTGGGCGGTCCGGATCTCCGACAGCGGCGAGTACGTCCACCAGAGTGCCGGCTACTACCAGTACCTCGGCCGCAGCAACCAGAGCCATGGCTGCGTGCGGGCCACTCCGGCGGGCGCCAAGTGGTTCTACGGCATCGCCCAGCGTGGTGACGTCATCAAGATCACTGGAACGAAGCGCAAGCTGGACTGGAACAACGGCTGGAGCTACTGGCAGCTCAACTGGACCGAATGGAAAAAAGGCAGCGCCCTGACCCGCTGACCGGCGGCGGGTTGACCGGCGGTCGGTGGCCTTACCAGGCGCTGACCAACGAGCGCCCGCCCAAGTCGTCGACCGGCGGCCACCCGGGTCGCCGACCCGCTACCACCGGCCGCACCACTCGCCTCCCCACGACCGGCGGCCACCCGAGTCGCTGACCCGCCACCACCGGCCGTACCGCTCCCATCCCCGACGACCGGCGGCCACCCGAGTCGCTGACCGGCGGCCGACGGCACGGCGGGTCGTTGACCGGCGGACGGTGGTCATGCGAGGAGGAGCAGCAGGCTGATCACCAGCATCACCGCCGCCGTGGCGGCGTGGACGCCGTAGGCGACCGCCTTGGGGCCGCCGCTGCGCAGCACGATCACCGCGTCGCCGACGGGAATGACGGTGGCGGCCAGCAGGGCCCAGCCCAGTAGGTGCGCAGTCCCTCCTGCCAGCACGGCGAGGATGACGATCCCCGCGGAGACGTCCCGCACGCTCTTGACGGCCAGCCAGGCGCGGAAGGTCGGGCTCTCGGTCGGCGTATCGGGGATGCCGAACCCGGCGGCGTCCTGCGGCGCCCAGAGGGCACGGGCGCCCATGAGGATGACGGCCGCGCCGACGAGTCCGGCGAGCACGGTGGCAATGGTGGTGAGCATGATCATGTCCTTTCACAGTGTCCACAACAGCTAGCGGCGCTAGATTTCGTGTCGACGATAGACCTACCGGCGACAGAATGTCTAGCGTTGCTAGAATGCCGTAATGACCGCCACCCAGGAGCGCCGTGAACGCGAACGCGCCCAACGCCACCAACTGATCATCACGGCCGCCCGCGAACTCGCCGAGGCCGAAGGCTGGGACGCCGTAACCACCCGAAGGCTCGCCGAACGCGTCGAGTACAGCCAGCCCGTGCTCTACAGCCACTTCCGCGGCAAGGACGCCATCGTGCGCGCCGTGGCGATCGACGGCTTCGACGAACTCGCCACCCACCTGCGCCACGCCCGCCAGTCAGCCGCGGAGCCACGCCAAGCCCTGCACGCCGTCTGCCACGCCTACCTGGACTTCGCCACCAACCGCCCCGCCCTCTACCAGGCGATGTTCGTCATGCCGATCGACGTGAAGTTCGCACACGCCGAAACCCCGCCCCCACTACGCGCCGGCTTCGCCGAATTCGTGAACTGCTTCCCCCCGGACAACACGCGTCGCGAACTGTTCGCCGAGGTCGTCTGGAGCGCGTTGCACGGCATGGCCGTCCTGTCAGACACCGGCCGCATCCCCCCAGACATCCAGGACCAGCGACTCAACCTCCTCGTCACCCGGTTCTCCTAGAGCCTCCGTTAGTGGGACTTCATTTGCGTACGCACTCCGTGCCACCGACGAAAAGGGGAACCGCCGCCGCACCCGTGCCCGCACAGGTCCATCCGCCACCAACCAGGCCGTGGATCTCGTAGGGCGGCGGAATCGCCCCATTGGCAGGGGCACCACCAGACGCGGCGCAACGCCGCACACCGCGCACTTCGGAGCCGATGGCATAGGCCGTGTCGCACAGGTAGCCGGGGACGACGGCACGGGCGTCGGCCTGAACGTCCGTGGCGGAGGCGCGGGCGGAGCCCCAAGCGGAGGCGCGGGCGGAGCCCGAGGTGGAGGCGCGGGCGGAGCCCCAAGCGGAGGCGTCAGCGGAGCCCGAGGTGGAGGCGTGAGCGTCGGCAAAGATGGCGGTGTTGTCGGCAGGGGCGGGGGCGTCGTCGGCGTAGGCGGGGGCGATTGACGCGACCACAACGAGCAGGGCGGCCGCGGCACCCAGACTTCGGCCCAGAAGTGGCGCGTGGTTGGCCTGCGGAACTCGCATGAGGTTCGTCTCCTCAACGTCGAGAGGGCAACCCTGGAGGCAAGTGGCTCCATGGCGAGCCCTCCCATCGTGACCTCCACCGAAGCCCACGTCGAGCCACTCCGGCCGTTGGCGCTCAGCGATCGTGGAAGTTTGGCCCCTCGTCAGCATGAGGTCAGTTCAGCGGCTCACTCCTGAGCGGCCCGCCTCGATCATCGCGTGAATCCGAATCAGGCCGTTCTTCCCTATGATTCACGAGGGAGTTGAGATATGTCTGTCTATTTGGCGTACCGCGAGCTCATCGGGACATTATTCGAGGTGCCTGCCTGTCTCACGTGGGTGCGCGGCAACGATGTCGACGGCGTCGTGCGCGCCTTCGGCGGGCGACCGGATCAAGTCAGCGAAGGACCTTATGAAGAGGTGTACGAGGCCTATTTGATGGCGCCGGACGAGGGAGTCGTTCTCATATCACCGGTGGAGGACTGGCTTCTTACCGTTGAACTGACGAGATACCGGGGAGCGGGGCGGGATACCCTGCGCGGCCTGTCAGCGGGTGGCGAAGCCGTGGCTCTGGCGTGGACCATCGAGCTCGACGCGATGTTCACGTATGGCATTGACGGGCGGCTCGAGGTTTCCTTCGATCCGGTTCGCCAGATGACTGAGGCTTACGAAGCCGAGTATGTGGAGTGGTCCAGCAGATATGGCATCACCCGAGCGCATTGGCGGGAGGATTGGCGGGCTGCCGCGTTCACCATCGCGGAGGCCATAACGGGCGTCCGCGTGGACCAGGCGTGGAAGGATGGGCCACACCTCGTCTTGACCGACGAAAAAGCAGAATCCTGAAGAATGGCCTCCATTACGGCCGCGTCCGGGGCAGCGAAAACTACTCTCCGGCCATCCACGGATAGCCGCTCTCTCCGGGAGCCGCGGTTCATGCGCTCCGGGCGCCCCATGGCGGTCGCCCCACCACGACGACTGGCCCAGCCCCTTTAGGCGCGTAGCGCCCCATGGGCCCCTGTCCGGCCCACGCTCGGGGGTCCGGGGGTCGGAAGACCCCCGGCAAGGGGGTGTGGGGAGCTGGGCTCCCCCACACCGACCGGCCCGGAGCGCAGCGAAGGCCCATGCCCTCAGGCCCTCAGGCTCTTAGAGCTTTTCGAGGGGGGCGTAGGCCAGCAGCAA
The DNA here is from genome assembly GCF_044456745.1 of Nonomuraea sp. NPDC050790. Lineage (NCBI taxonomy): Bacteria > Bacillati > Actinomycetota > Actinomycetes > Streptosporangiales > Streptosporangiaceae > Nonomuraea > Nonomuraea sp. NPDC050790. Next base: position 413,230 of record NZ_JBITGF010000003.1, read on the forward strand.
CGTCTTCTCGCCGCCGCTGCCGAAGTCGATCTTGACCTTGGTACGCTCGGCCACCCCGTCCACCGACACGACCGTGCCCAGTCCGAAGGCGTCGTGGGTCACCCGGTCGCCCGGTGTCAGGGTCGGCACGGTGCGGGACGTCTTCTTGGCCGGTGCCGGGGTCGGGTCGCGGCGGACCGCGGCGGTTCGCGCCGACTTCTCCGGGTCGGTACGCCAGTCCAGCAACGTAGCCGGAACCTCGTTCACGAAGCGGGAGGCGGGATTGAAGGAAGGGGCGCCCCATGAGCTGCGTACGGCCGCGCGCGTGATGTACAGGCGCTGCTGCGCCCGCGTGATGCCCACGTAGGCCAGGCGGCGTTCCTCCTCCAGTTCCTTGGGCTCCCCCAGGGACCTGATGTGCGGGAAGACGCCGTCCTCCATCGCCGTCAGGAACACCACGGGGAACTCCAGGCCCTTGGCCGTGTGCAGGGTCATCAGGGTGACCACGCCCTGTCCGCCGTCGGCGTCGGGGATCTGGTCGGCGTCGGCCACCAGCGACACCTGCTCCAGGAACTCCACCAGCGTGCCCTCGGGGTTGGCCTCCTCGAACTCCTGGGCCACCGAGATCAGCTCGTTGAGGTTCTCCAGGCGGGACTCGTCCTGCGGATCCTCCGACGCCTCCAGTTCGGCACGGTAGCCGGTGGCGACCAGGATCTCCTCGGCCAGCGCGGACGGCGGCATGCCCTCGCCCTTGGCGATCAGCTCCTCCAGCATGGCCACGAACTCGCGTACCGCGTTCAGGGACCGGGTGGCCATGCCGTACGCCTCGTCGGCGCGGCGCAGCGCGTCCCAGAACGTGATGTTCTCCCGCGAGGAGAGCGCCTCGACCATGGCCTCGGCGCGGTCGCCGATGCCGCGTTTGGGGACGTTGAGGATGCGCCGCAGCGACACCACGTCGGCCGGGTTGGCCAGCACGCGCAGGTACGCGAGCAGGTCCTTGACCTCCTTGCGCTCGTAGAAGCGCACACCCCCGACCACCTTGTACGGCAGGCCGGTCCTGATGAAGATCTCCTCGAACACGCGGGAGGCGGCGTTGGTCCGGTAGAAGACGGCCACGTCGCCGGGCTTGACGTCTTCCTCGTCGGAGAGCCGGTCGACCTCCTGGGCGACGAACATGGCCTCGTCGTGCTCGTTGTCGGCGACGTACCCCACGATCTTGGGACCGTCACCCTGGTCGGACCAGAGGTTCTTCGGCTTGCGGCCCTCGTTGCGGGAGATGACCGCGTTGGCGGCGGCGAGGATGTTCTGGGTGGAGCGGTAGTTCTGCTCCAGCAGGATCGTGCGCGCGTCGGGATAGTCGCGCTCGAACTCCAGGATGTTGCGGATCGTCGCGCCGCGGAAGGCGTAGATCGACTGGTCGGCGTCACCGACCACGCACAGCTCCGACATGTCGGACCCGGTGCGCACCAGCTCGCCGTCGGCCGTCTTCAGCTCGGGGTGGCCGACGAGCTCCCTGATCAGGATGTACTGGGCGTGGTTGGTGTCCTGGTACTCGTCGACCATGACGTGGCGGAAGCGCATCCGGTAGTGCTCGGCGACCTCGGGGAAGAGCTGGAAGAGCGTCACCGTGTTCATGATGATGTCGTCGAAGTCCATGGCCCCGGCCTCGGTCAGCTTGAGCTGGTAGGCCTTGTACGCCTGGGCGAGGGTCTTCTCCAGGTGGTTGTTCGCCCGGTCGATGGCGGTTTCGTAGTCGATGAGCTCGTTCTTGTAGTTGCTCACCTGGGCCGAGAAGCCGCGCGGCGGGTAGCGCTTCGGGTCGAGGTCCATCTCGCGGCAGACCATCGCCATCAGCCGCTGGGAGTCGGCCTGGTCGTAGATCGAGAAGCTCGACGGGAACCCCAGCCGCTTGGCCTCCTTGCGCAGGATGCGCATGCAGGCGCTGTGGAAGGTCATGACCCACATGACCTTGGAGCGGGGGCCGATGAGCTTGTCGATGCGCTCCTTCATCTCCCTGGCGGCCTTGTTGGTGAAGGTGATCGCCAGGATCTCGCCCGGATGGACCTTCCGCTCGGCCAGCAGGTAGGCGATGCGGTGCGTCAGCACCCTCGTCTTCCCCGACCCCGCCCCCGCGACGATGAGCAGCGGGCTGCCATGGTGGATCACGGCCTCGCGCTGCTGCGGGTTGAGGCCGTCGAGCAGTGGGTGGTCTAGAGAGACTTGGGTCGGCACGCCCCTAGGTTAGGACGCCCCACCGACAATCGTGACTCGGAATGCCGACCCGGGACCTCTGGTTGTGCCCAAGGAGAGATCGGAAAGGGGCTGTCATGCTGGCGGAGAACGAGGTCAACAGGGTACTGGTGGTCACCGCGCACCCGGATGACGCGGATTTCGGCGCGGCCGGAACCGTGGCGCTCATGGTCGATCGGGGCGTCGAGGTCACCTACCTGCTCGTCACCGACGGCGACGCGGGGGGCAACGAGCGCGCACAGGACAACGCGGGCATGGCGGAACTGCGCCGCGCCGAGCAGACGGCCGCCGCGAAGGCGGTGGGCGTGAGCGACCTGCGCTTCCTCGGCTACTCCGACGGCACCGTCGTGCCGTCCCTGGAGCTGCGGCGGGACATCGCCCGGGTGATCCGGCAAGTCCGCCCGGACCTGGTCATCACACACCATCCGGACCGCAACTACCAGTTCGTCGCGCCCAGCCATCCCGACCACCGCGCGGTCGGCGGGGCGACGCTGGACGCGGTCTACCCGGACGCGCGCAACCCGTACGCCTTCCCCGAACTGCTGCGGGACGAGGGCCTGACGGAGTGGACAGTGCGCGAGGTGTGGCTCAACGGCGGCAGCACCCCGAACCACTGGGTGGACATCACCGCCTCACTCGACCGCAAGGTGGCGGCACTGCTGTCCCACGTGAGCCAGGTGTCGCACCGGGAGGGCTTTGAGGCGTTTGTCCGCGAGCGCTTCCTCCAAAACGGCGCCACCGCCGGCCTTCCCGCCGGCCACGCCGCCGAACCCTTCCAAATCGTCCCCACCGCCTAGATCCCCAAGATCAAAACCATCACCTTCCCTTACGGCGAAGCCGCCCCCACCCGCCACCCGCCGCACATGGCTGAGGGCCTCCAGGGAGACGCCTCTGACCCCGCACGGGGCGCACCACCGCAACGACGCCCCCTTACCCACCCAACCGGGACAACCCCACCCCACCCACCCCAACTACCCGACAGCCCAGGCAGCACAGACCCCGATGGCCAAGGGGGAAAGGCGGACGAGGGTGGAAGGCGGAAGGCGTGGCGGAGCGCCCGAGGGTGGAACGGCCTCAGAGGTGGAACGGCCCCAGGGGTGGAACGGCCCGCGGGTGGACACGGCCCGCGAGGTGGACACGGCCCGCAGGGTGGAAACGGCTCGCGGGCGGAGGGCGGAAAGCCTAGGCCGAGGGGGTGGGCTTCTTGGGGTGGGTTGGGAGGCGGGTGGAGAGGCGGGCGAACAAGTAGCCCAGGGAGTTGGTCGCCAGGTGGAGGAGGACGGGGGCGGCCAGGCCGGCGTGGCGGCGGAGTTCGCAGAACGCCGCCCCTGCCACCCCCGTGGAGACCACGCTGCCGGCCACCACCCGTGCCGTGTCCAGGTGGTTGGGCGACTCGGCGGCGGTCAGGGCGCCGAGGGCCGGGTTGGCCTTGGCCATGTCGATCGACGGCAGGATGTGCCACAGGCCGAACACCGCCGACGATCCGGCCGTCGCCATGGCGGTGCCGTAGCGGCGGCGCAGGTCGGCGTACAGGACGCCGCGGAAGCCGACCTCCTCCAGCAGCACGGTGCCGAACGGGACCTGCACCAGCGCCTCCTCCAGGGCTCTGGCGGGGGTCAACGACAGGGCTCGCTCGTCGTGGAAGAGGGGGCGGGTTCTCGGGTGGGAGATTCCGGCGGTGTAGACGACGGCCACGGCGGCGAACAGGGCGCCTCCGGCCACCGCTCCCCTGCGGCCGTGCTGGAAGCCGAGCTCCTCCCAGGTCAGGCCGGACCTGCGGGCCATCGCGACCAGCGCCGCGGTCGCCGCGGCGGAGGTGAGGGGGCCCAGGCGGGGGGCGATCCGGTTGTTGAGGATGTTGGCCGCGGTGAGTACGGCGAGGGAACGTAGCAGCACCTCTGCAGGCTAACTGGCGGCCGGACTGTGCCAGCCCGCGGGGAAGCGGGCGCGACGGCGCTCCTCCGGCGTCATCCCGCCCCAGATCCCCTCGGACTCTCCGGCGCTCAGCGCGTAGTCACGGCACCGGTCGAGCACCTGGCACCCGGCGCAGACGGCCTTGGCCCGCGCCTCCTGTGCGGGGCTCGGCGCGAGCGGGAAGAACAGCTCAGGATCGCTGGTACGGCAGGCCCCCCTGCGCAGCCAGCTGATCTCTCCCAACGGCATGAGGCCAACGCTAGACCGGGGCGGTGGCGGCGCGCATCATCCCGTGGTCGTACTTCTCAGCAGCCGCCTACTCCGTCGCGGTATCCGACGGCGAAGGAGGCCTGGCGCTGCTCGGCCGTACCGTGGGCTTGGGGGTTGAACCAGTCCTCCTCGGGGTCGCCGGCGGCGGCCAGGTTGAGCAGGAGCTCCTCCTCGTCGCCGGGTTCCGCCCGGAGCGCGCCGGACTGCACCAGCGCGGCGAGCGTGCCGCCCGCGTAGCAGTCCGCCTGGAGCTCCTGCTGCACGTTGAGCTGGAACGACGTCTCAAGCTGCGCCTGTACGGCATGCCCGAACTCATGCGGGATGATCAGGTAGACGGAACCGTCCCCCATCTCCTCCCAGAGGCCGCGCATCCAGCGGGCGTCGTAGGCGATGAAGTGGCCGGCCGGGCAGTAGAAGGCGTTGTTCGGCACGGACGGCTGCCCGCCGCAGCTCGGCCCGGCCTCGCCCTGGTAGGCCACGAAGTCCGTGACGGGCCGGTAGGTACGGCCCAGCGCGGCGAACTGCTGCTTCCAGTACTCCTCGCTCAGCACCCTGGCCGAGTTCACGTCGTCCTCGAAGGTGTCCTTGCCCGTGGAGTCCATGGACTGGGGGCGGACGACGCCGCACGCGGTCAGCAGCGCCAGCAGGAGAGCGAGCGCGAGGGGACGCTTCACGTGGTTCACAATGCCCAAGTGTGCCCGGCTTCACTCTGCGGATTGGCGGCCAGTGCCAGCCTCAGGCATTCGGCCAGGTCGTCGAGGTGACCGGCGCCCTCCAGGAAGCGGGCCAGGGCCACGGCCAGTCGGCAACAGTGTTCGGTACGGCCCTCCGCGGCGGCCTGCCGTACGGCGGAGACCAGACCGGGGCGCTCGCTCTCGAACCAGTCGGCAGGATCCCCCACGGCCACGCCGTGCGGCGTCCAGCGCCCTTCCGGCGGACCACTGCCACCCCCGAACCGCAACCCGTTGGCCTGATCGGCAAGCACAAGCCACCCGTCAAGCAACCGCCCCAACGCCTCGGCCCGCTCACCGGAGACGGCGAGCCCAGAGGCCGCGAGCCCGGAGGCGGAGGGCCCGGAGGCGGCGGGCCCAGAGGCGGCGGGCCCAGAGGCGGCGGGCCCAGAGGCGGCGGGCCCAGAGGCGGCGGGCCCGGAGGCGGCGGGCCCGGAGACAGCCCCGGAGACTTGCCCGGAGGGCCCCGCGACCTGCCCTTCGGCAAGCTCCGAGGCGAATGCGCGGACGACCTCGTGGAGGCGGTAGCGGGCAGGTGAGGTGCGTTCCAGGAGTTGGGCCTCCACCAGGCGTTCCGCCAGTTCCTCCGCCTCGGCCAGGTCGGCGTCCAGGAGCGCGGCGCAGACCCAGGGCGCGAAGTCGGGCGCCTCGACCAGGGCGGCCAGGCGCAGCAGCCGCTGGGCGCCCTCGGGCAGCCCGGCACATCCCAGCCGGAGCACCTCGGCAACCGGCCAGCCCACAGCAGCGACGCCACCGGACTGGTGGTCGCCCGGGGGAATGGACAGGCGTTCCGCCAGCCAGCTCACCGGCAACCGGGGCTCGGCGGCCAGGCGGGCCGCCGCCACGCGGACGGCCAACGGTGAGCCGCCGCAGTGCCGTACCAGGTCGCGAGCCGCCGCCGCCTCGGCCGCCACCCGTCCGGCCCCCGCGATCTTGGCAAGCAGCGTCATGGCGGGCCCGCTGTCCAAGGGCGTGAGCCGTACGAGCGAGAGGCCGGCGCGCGGCGCGCTCAGGCGGCTGCGGCGAGCCCAGAACCCGGACATTCCCGTCGAGGCGATCCAGGAGGGGAGGGGCCCGGGCCCGGGTGGTCCCGCGGTGACGTCACCCAGACCGGAACGGAAGGCCCCCTCCGCCATTCCTCCCGGTTCCGGGCGGAACGCCTCATCCGCCAGACCTCCGAGCCCGGGCAGAACGGAGCCCGCCGACATCCCTCCCAGTCCCGGCAGCCGGGAGCCGCCGGTCAGCTCGTCGAGTCCGGAGCGGCTGGTGATGAGCACGGCGCAGCGCGGGGCCTCGGGCAGCAGCGGGCGGGCCTGGGCGGCGTCGGCCACGTCGTCGAGCACGATGAGCGCGCGCCGTCCCGCGAGCTTGTTGCGGTAGAGCTCGGCACGCTCCTCCAGCGTGTCGGGCACCGCGTGGCCGGGCACGCCGAGCCGCCGCAGGAACCCGGACAGCACCTCCGCGGGCCCGCTGCCGCGCAGGCTGGCGTAGAGCTGGCCGTCGGGGTAGCGGCCGTTGACGCGGTGGGCCACGTGCACGGCGAGCGCGGTCTTGCCGATGCCCGCCTCGCCGGACACCACGGCGCCGGCCTCGCGGCTCAGGAGGGCGGCCAGCGCGGCGGTCTCGTCCTCGCGCCCGGTGAAGTCGGGCAGGTCCGCGGGCAGCCGGCCGGGACGTTCCGGGACGCCGGCCTCGCCGCGCAGGATCGCCGCCTCGATCGCCAGCAGCCGCTCGCCCGGCTCGAAGCGGGCGCGGGCGCGTTCCAAGGCGATCAGCGCCTCGTCCTCGCGCCCGCAGCGGAACAGCGCGAGCACCATCTGTCCCCACATGCGCTGGCGCAGCGGGTGCTGCGTGACGAGCACGGACAGCTCGTCGGCGACGGCCGCGTGCTTGCCGAGCCGCAGTTCGAGATCCAGGCAGTCCTCGAGTACGGCGAGGCGCCGCTCGTCGAGCCGTTCGACCTCTCCGGCCAGCGGCCCGAGCTCGATCCCCTGGAACGCCGGCCCGCGCCACAACGCCAGCGCCGAACGGTAGCGCCGACTGGCCTTCCAGACGTGCCCTGCCCCCGCGAGGGCACGTCCTTCGTCGGCCAGCGCGAGGAAGGCCAGCATGTCGAGCTGGTCGTCGGCCACTTTGAGCAGGTAGCCGCCGGGTGTCGTCACGATCGTCCTCGGTGACAGCCCGACGTCGGTCATGAGCCTGCGCAGCCGTCCCACGCAGTTCTGGGCCTGCCGCCGCGCGGTGGGCGGCGGCCGCTCGCCCCAGGCCAGCCTGACGATGGTGCCGATGGAGACCACCTGGTTGGCGCGCAGCAGCAGCAGAGCGAGGAGCTCGCGCTGGCGCGGTCCGGGGGGCTGCGCCGGCCGTTCACCCACCGTGATCTCGAGCGGGCCGAGAACGCGGAACATGGCGCTCAGCCTCACCCATCGCGCCCGCCCCGGTCACCCTCTTTCGACCACAACCGAAAGACCCTGCTTATGACACCGATATGACGAAATTTCTGGTCATAATGGCGGCACGATCCACCGAAGAGGCCGGTCGCATGTTACGCATTCACTTCACCGGGGACGACCTCGCGCGCACCCGCCTGGCGTCCTCCGCCGATCCGCTCTGGGAGACGGTCTTCAGTCTCCATCGACTGTACGGCCGGCGCGGCCGTACCTTCTTCGCCGACTGGCTCACCCAGGTGGCCCCGAGGCTGTCGGCCGAACCGCTGGGCGGGCTGCGCTCGCTGGCGCCGCCCCGGCCCTACTTCCCCGACTTCCTCACGCCGGGCAACGGCGGCACGCTCGACGACGGCCTCGACACCCTGCTGTCCACGCCGGGCGCCAGGGTCAGGGACGAGCTTTCCCGGCTGCCGGGCCGTACCGGCTGGGCCAGGGACCTCTCGCGCGCCGACGCGCAGGCGATGGACGAGGTCGCCGGCGCGCTGCGCTCCCTGCACCGGATCGCCGTCGCCCCTTACTGGGGCCAGGTCCGCAACCAGGTCGCCGCCGACCACGCGCGGCGGCTGCGCGCCTTCCACTCCGGCGGCGTCGAGGCGGTCCTGCACAGCCTGCGGCCGATCATGCGCTGGCACCCGCCGGTGCTGCACGTGGAGTACCCGGTCGACCGGGACCTCTACCTGGGCGGGCGCGGGCTGGTGCTGATCCCGTCGTGGTTCTGCTGGGGCACGCCGGTCAGCCTGGCCGACCCCGGCCTGCCGCCGGTGCTCGTCTACCCGGTGGAACACCGCGGCGCGTGGCTGCTGCCCACGGGCGACGAGGCGGCCGACGCGGTCTCCGGGCTGCTCGGCCCCACCCGGGCGGCGGTGCTGCGCGCCACCAGGAGCGCGCGCTCCACGACCCAGCTCGCCCGGCTGCTGCACATCTCCCCCTCCTCGGCCAGCCAGCACGCGTCGGTGCTGCGCGCGGCGGGCCTGATCACCAGCAGCCGCGAGGAGAACTCCGTCATGCACACGATCACCGAACTGGGCGAGAGCCTGCTGACCTAGACGGGCCAGGTGTGGACGGGCTCGTTGCTGTGCATGCGCTCGATGTACTCCATCGTCATCGCGCGCAGCGCCTCGTGCCGGTCGCCGCCGATCGCGTTGACCTTGTCCACCTGCCACGTGGCGCCCGTACGCCCGCTGAGGCAGCGTCCCTCGATCACGCCCAGCAGGCGCTCGGCGACCGCCTTGTCGACGCCCCAGCGTTCGAGGCCCTCGTGGGCCATCGGCAGCAGGCGGCGCAGGATCAGCTCGACCGCGGGGACCTCCCCCGCGCCCGGCCAGTACAGGCGGGCGTCGATGCCGTGCCTGGCGGCGGTGTTGAGGTTGTCCTCGGCGGCGGCGAACGACATCTGGCTCCAGATCGGCCGCTCCGCATAGGGCAGGACCGCCATCAGGCCGTAGTAGAAGGCTGCGTTGGCGGCGATGTCGAGGACCGTCGGGCCCGCCGGGAGCACCCTGTTCTCCACGCGCAGGTGGGGCGCGCCGTCGACGACGGCGTAGACGGGGCGGTTCCAGCGGTAGATGGTGCCGTTGTGCAGGGTCAGCTCGGGCAGGTGCGGGATGAGGCCGCGTTCCAGCAGCTCCCGCGGGTCCTCGTGCTCGACGAGCGGCAGCAGGGCGGGAAAGTAGCGGACGTTCTCCTCGAACAGGTCGAACACGCTGGTGATCCACCGCTCCCCGAACCACACCCGCGGGCGCACCCCCTGCTCCTTCAGCTCGGCCGGGCGCGTGTCCGTGGCCTGCTCGAAGAGGCTGATCCTGGTCTCGCGGTGCAGCTCCTTCCCGAAGAGGTACGGCGAGTTCGCCGCGACGGCGACCTGTGCACCGGCGATGGCCTGGGCGGCGTTCCAGTGGGCGGCGAACGCCTCCGGGCTGACCTGGAGATGGAGCTGGACGCTGGTGCACGCGGCCTCGGGCGCCACGCTGTCGGCATGCGTGTCCAGGCGTTCCACGCCCTCGATGAGCAGGTGCAGGTCCTCGCCCCTGGCCGCGAAGATCTGCTCGTTGAGCAGGCGGAAGCGGGGGTTGGCCGACAGGGTGCCCTCGCCGATGTCCTGCTCGCGCAGGGTCGGCAGGATGCCGATCAGGACCAGGTGCCCGCCTTCCGATCTGGCTCTGGACTCGGCGTGGTTGAGCCTTGTGCGTACGTCGTTCTCCAGGGCCAGGGCGCCGTCGCCGTCGAGGCCCTGGGGTTCGATGTTGATCTCGATGTTGAACTGGCCCAGTTCGGTGGCCCAGTCGGGCTGGGCGATGGCGGCCAGGACCTGCGCGTTGCGCATGGCGGCCTCGCCGCGTTCGTCGACGATGTTGAGCTCGATCTCCAGCCCGGCCAGGGGGCGTTCAAGCTCGAAGCGGGATTCCCGCAGCATCTGGGCGAAAACATCCAGACACCGTCGTACCTTTTCCCGATAGGTCCTGCGGTCTTCTCGGCTGAACACGACGACTGGCACGTCCCTGCCCATACCTCGAAATGTCGCACGATCCACAACCAAACACCAGCCCACCCCTTTGGACGGCCCCTCCCCACGGGTGCACAGACCCTCGCCCTGCGGGTCGCACCGCCTCGGCTGCGAGACTGGGCCGATGAGGTCCGGAGAGATACGCCGCGTCGCCGCCGCGCTTGGCCGTACCGTGGTGGAGACGTCGACGCTGGCGGGCGGCTTCTCCCACGAGACGTGCCTGCTCACGCTCACCGACGGCCAGGTCGTCGCGCGGTTCGGCGGAGGGGATCCGGCCATCGAGGCCGCCGTCATGACGGCGGCCGGCGGGCAGGTTCCGGTCCCGCGGGTCTTGACGGTCCTGCCGTCCGGGCCGGCGGCGGAGAACGGCCGGCCGGGCATGGTCCTGGAGTATGTGGCGGGGACGCCGCTCAGCCGGGTACTGGCCGACGGAAGCATCACCGCGACGTCCATGGGGGATCTCGGCGCCGAAGTGGGACGAGTCGTCGCGGGAATCGGCGCGGTGAGGTTCGGCCACCCGGGATTCTTCATCGACGAGCACCTGTCCGTCGGCCCGGAACGTCCGTGGTCGCAGCAGCTCGGCGAGGTTGCCGAGACCTGCATGGCCGCCACCGCCGAGGCCCGCCTGGATCAGGCCACGCGGCGCGCCTGGGTGAGCCTCTGCGCGTCCCACGCCCCGGCACTGGCCCGCATCGACGAGCAGGCCCGGCTGGTTCATGCCGACATCAACCCCAAGAACATCCTGGTCACACGTACGCGCGGCGGCTGGCGCGTGGATGCCGTCCTGGACTGGGAGTTCGGCTACTCGGGATGCCCCTATGGCGACGCGGCCAACATGGTCAGGTTCGGCACCGGCTATCCCGCCGGGTTCGTCGACGGCTTCTGCCGCGCGTTCGCCGAGCATCAGCCCGCCGACCTGCCCCTGGCGGAGGAGTGGAGCTACCTGGGGCGCGTGCTCGACATGTTCGCGCTCAGCGACCTCGTCACCCGCCCGGCCGGGCATCCCGTCGCCGAGCAGGCGGCCGAGCAGATCAGGCTCTGGGTCGGGCAGGGCGTGCCCTCGGCCGGCCCCGGCCGTCACGCTGGGAGCACCACAGCACCTCGGCCCCGCCGCCGATCACCTTGACGATGGGGTAGGCGTTGACCCCCACGGCCTGAACCCCTGAAAGGTCACAACCCTGTGGGCCCTCGGGGTTCCCGCCTCGGGGCGGTTGCGGGAGTCTGGGCCGGAGACGCGGGCGGGGTCAGACCAGGCGGCGGGCGGTGGCCCAGCGGGACAGTTCGTGGCGGTTGGACAACTGCAGCTTGCGCAGCACCGACGACACGTGCGTCTCCACCGTCTTCACCGAGATGAACAGCTCCTTGGCGATCTCCTTGTACGCGTACCCGCGCGCGATCAGCCGGAGCACCTCCCGCTCCCGCTGGGTCAGCGAGTCCAGCTCGGGGTCGATGGGCGGCGCCTCGGAGGAGGCGAAGGCGTCCAGGACGAACCCGGCCAGCCGGGGCGAGAAGACGGCGTCGCCCTCCGACACGCGGCGGATGGCGTCGGTCAGCTCCTTGCCGCTGATGTTCTTGGTGACGTAGCCGCGGGCGCCGCCCCTGATGACCCCGATCACGTCCTCGGCGGCGTCGGAGACCGACAGCGCCAGGAAGCGCACCTGCGCCCCCGAGCCGAGCACCCGGCGCAGGACCTCCTGGCCGCCGCCGCCCGGCATGTGCACGTCGAGCAGCACCACGTCCGGCTCCATCTCGGCGATCGCCCGGACGGCCGAGTCGACGTCCTCCGCCTCGCCGATGACCTGGATCGAGTCGCCCAGCTCGGCGCGTACCCCGGAGCGGAACAGCCGGTGGTCGTCGACGATCAAGACCTTAATCACGCTTCGCCACCTTCATCGTCAACATCACCTCTGTGCCCTCACCCGGCTCGGTGCGTACTCTGGCGCTGCCACCGTGCCGTTCCATTCTGCCGATGATGGACTCCCTGATGCCCATCCGGTCCAGCGGCACCTCGTCCAGATCGAAGCCCTTGCCCCGATCCTTCACGAAAACGGTGACTTCTTCACCCTCCACTTCCGCGTAAACGGAGATGGACTGGCTCTCAGAGTATTTGGCCGCGTTGACCATCGCCTGCCTGGAGGCCTTCAGCAGCGCGACGAGCTTGCCCTCGGCGTCGATGTCGATGTCGCCGACGCAGACCACCTCGATCGGGACGCCGTGGGCGTCCTCCTCCTCGGCCGCGATCCTGCGTACGGCGGCGGCCAGCGTGGCATCGGCGTCCTGTTTGGGCTGGTAGAGCCAGTTGCGCAGCTCGCGTTCCTGCGAACGGGCGAGCCTCGCGACCTCACGCGGATCGTGGGCGACGCGCTGGATGAGCGTGAGCGTGTGGAGCACCGAGTCGTGGACCATCGCCGCCATCTCGGCCCGTTCCTCCTGCCGGATGCGCTCCCGCCGTTCAAGCTGGAGCTCCTTCCACAGGCCCGCCAGCCAGGGCGCGACGATTACCACGAGCCCGACGACCACCACGACGGTGAACAGCAGGCCGGGCGTCGCGTCCTGCAGCTCGTCCTGGGCGATGAGGAAGCCGAAGCCGCCCGCGACCACGAGCACGATGCCGATCAGCGTGCGGGCCCGGTTCTTGCGGATGCTCTTGGTGCCGCCCGCGACCCAGTCCCGGCGCCGGTCGGGGTCGGCCTGCTGCCAGAGGATCAGCGCGCCGATGCCGCCGATCGCGAACGGGATCATCCCGATGCCGCCCTGCGAGGCGCCGCTGATCCAGCCGAAGGCGAACAGCGCCACCCCGATCGCGACGAACGCCGCGAGCTGGCTCCAGTCCCGCGAGGGAGGCTGTCCCTCGTACGGCTCCCGCGGCGTCACCATCCACAGGACGGCGTAGGCCACCGCGCCGACGCCGTCCACGACGGACAGCAGCACGAACGCCAGCCGGATCACCACCGGATCCAGCCTCAACTGGTCGGCCAGCGCGTGGGCGACGCCGCCGACGAGGCGGCCGTCCATGCGCCGGCGCATGCGGCGATAGGGCGCCTCGGCGGTGCCGGGCTCTGCGAGAGTCTTCTGGTCAGCCATAACACCGTCATAGTCACATGTCGGCGGGGGTGCGGGCATCAGGGAACAACCCCCAGGGTCGGCTCAGGGGTGTCCCGGATGCGGGCACGCGCGGGTGCCGTCACGATGGAGTACATGACGGAAGCTCCATCGAACCAGGCCCGGGTCCTGCGCCGCAGCAGCGAAGGGCGCATCCTGACCGGGGTGTGCGCCGGCCTGGGCAGGTACACGGGAATCGATCCGGTGGTGTACCGGGTCGGGTTCGCGATCCTGCTGTTCGGCTCCGGTGTCGGGTTCTTCCTCTACATCGCGGCGTTCATGCTCATGAAGGACACGCGGGGCATGCCCGGCATGATCGAGCAGTGGACCCGGCGCGACTTCGACGCCGAGGCCGTGATGGCGCTGATGACCGCGGTGCTGGCCTTCGGGCTCGGCATCAACCTGACCACGGTCTGGCTGGCGACCGGCACGCTGGTGGTCGGCCTGATGCTGGTCATCTCCCTGCTAACCGCGCACGCCAACGGGGTGGACCTGCTGGCGCTGGCGCGTTCGATGCCGGAACGGCTGAGCCGCAGGCAGACCGTCTCGCCGCAGCCCGCTCCCGGGGTGCCGCCTGCCTACGGCCGCCCCGAGCCCGGCCGGACGATGGTGGACGTGGCGTTCGCGGCCGAGGCGGCGGCTCCGCCGTACCCAGGACAAAGGCCGACGCCCCGCGAAGAGCCGATGACCCGCGAAGAGCCGCACCCCCGCGAGGAGCCGCACACCCGCCAAGAGCCGCACCTCCGCGAAGAGCCGGTCACGCGCGAGGAGGGCCTGACGCGCGAGGAGCCGATGCCCCGCGAGGAGCCGATGACGCGCGAGCAGCCGCACACCCGTGCGGAGCCGGTCGTCCGTGCGGAGCCCGCGGCCCGCGAGGAGTCCGTCCCCTACGGCCAGCCGCTGCCTGACGAGCGCCGTCCCCCGCGCGTCCACGGCGCGCAGGACAGGCCGCCCACCCGCGAGGAGGCCATGCTCCGCGTCGAGGCGCTCATGCGCGAGAAGCGCGCCGCCCGCGCGGCCGGCAGGCCCGAGCCGCAGAGCCCGCGGCCGGCCGAGGGCGTCCCGCGCATCAGGCACGAGGAGCCGTTCGCCCCCCACGGCCCCTACCAGCCACTGGACCCGGCCAAGCGCGCCGGCTACTCCCCCTACGACCCCGCCCTGTACGGCAAGCCGGTCCCGCCGCCGGCGAAGAAGAAGCGGCCACGCTCCTTCATCGGCGTGATCACCGTGCTCATGGCACTCATCACTGGAGGGATCCTCGTGGCTGTCCAATCCGGGTCGGCCCAAGGCGTGAACCCGACCACGGTAGGCGCGGCGGTGCTCATCACGATCGGCGCCGGCCTGCTGGTCGCCGCCTGGTGGGGTCGCGGCGCCGGCCTGGTGGCCCTGGGCACGCTGGTGGCGGTCGTCATCGCCAGCGGCCTGATCGTCGGCGGCCTGCCGAAGCGGGTCGGGGACTACGACTGGACCCCGATGACCATGGCCGAGGCCAGTAGAAGCTACGACGTGGGCGTGGGCGAGGGCCGCCTCGACCTGTCGGAGCTGAAGCTGGAGCCGGGCGCGACGGCGGAGTTCAACGCCTCGGTGTCGGTCGGCGAGCTGATGGTGATCGTGCCGCCCTCCGCACGGGTGGAGGTGCACGCGACGGCGAAGGTCGGCGACATCACGATCGACCAGTCGTTGCGCGGCGGAGTGGACGTGGAGTTCGACAAAGTGCTGACCCCGGAGACGCCGCCCAAGGGCGCGGTCTCGACGATCGTGCTGAACCTGCGCGGCGGCATGGGCGACGTGGAGGTGCGGCGTGCAGCGTGATGTGGACAAGCCGCGCCAGTTGCACAGGACCGACTGGATGGCGCTGCTCAGCGGCATGCTCTTCGTGGTCCTGGGCATTCTCCTGGCAACGAATTCGATCACGGACGCGGCGGTGCTGGTTGCGCTGACGGTGGTCGGGCTAGGTTTTGCGGGGCTGGTGGCGGTCGTCGCGAGGATCACTCGCCGTAAGTGACCCTTGACCGGGACAAACACCGGCGTACGTTGGCGAGTGTCCGCCTTGCCCCCCTGAGAGGGAGGACGTATGCCCCGAATCGCCATCACCGTCGACGGAATCGCGTACGAGGAGGAAGTGGAGCCGCGGCTCCTCCTCGTCCATCTGCTGAGAGACCGGCTAGGCAAGACCGGAACCCCGATCGGCTGCGACACCAGCAACTGCGGCGCCTGCACGGTGCTGCTGGACGGCAAGTCCGTCAAGAGCTGCTCCGTGCTCGCGGTCCAGGCGGACGGCAGCGCCGTCACCACCATCGAGGGCCTGGCCGCCAACGGCACGCTGCACCCCATGCAGCGCGCCTTCCACGAGGAGCACGCCCTGCAGTGCGGCTACTGCACGCCCGGCATGGTCATGGCCGCCATCGACCTGCTGCGCGAGGATCCGGAACCGTCCGAGGAGTCCATCAGGCACAGCCTTGAGGGCAACCTCTGCCGGTGCACCGGCTACTGCAACATCGTCAAGGCGATCCGGCGGGGCGCGCAGGAGATGGCGGTGAAGACGCCATGACCGAGGTCGGCACGGCCAGACTGCGCAAGGAGGACGCGCGCCTGCTCACCGGCCGCACGCAGTGGACCGACAACATGCAACTGCCCGGGATGGCCTACGTGGCGTTCCTGCGCAGCCCGATGGCGCACGCCCGCATCACCAGGGTCGACGTGTCCGCGGCCCGCGACCTGCCCGGCGTGATCGCCGCCTACGCGGGCGCGGACTTCGCGCAGGAGCAGGGCAGCCTGCCGTGCGCGTGGCCGGTCAGCGAGGACACCGTCATCCCCGACCATCCGCCGATGGCGATCGACGAGGTGCGCTACGTGGGTGAGGCGGTCGCCTGCGTGGTGGCGACCGACCGCTACAAGGCGGCCGACGCCCTGGACGCGATCGAGGTGGACTACGAGCCGCTGCCGCCCGTGCTCGACATGAACGACGCGCTCACCGAGGGCAGCCCGAAGGTGCACGAGGCGGGCAACCAGGCGTTCACCTGGCGGCTCACCCAGGGCGACGTGGACGCGGCGCTGCGGGACGCGCCCGTCCTGATCGACCGCACCTACATCCAGCAGCGGCTCATCCCGACCGCGATGGAGCCGCGGGCGGTCATGGCCACCACGGACGGCGACAGCTTCACGCTGTGGAGCGCGACCCAGATCCCGCACATCCTGCGGCTGATGCTGGCGCTGACCACCGGCATCCCCGAGCACAAGCTGCGCGTGGTCGCCCCCGACGTGGGCGGCGGGTTCGGCTCGAAGCTCCAGGTCACCGCGGAAGAGGTGCTCTGCCTGCTGCTGACGAGGAAGACCGGCAGGCCGGTCAAGTGGACGGAGTCGCGCTCGGAGGGCAACCTCACCGCCCACCACGGCCGCGACCAGATCCAGCACGTGACGCTGGCGGCCGAGTCCGACGGGCGCATCCGCGGGCTGCGGGTGGAGCTCCTGGCCGACATGGGCGCGTACCTGATGCTGGTGACGCCGGGCGTGCCGATCCTGGGCGCGTTCATGTTCAACGGCATCTACAAGATGGCCGCGTACGACTTCAACTGCACCGGCGTCTTCACCACGAAGATGCCGACCGACGCCTACCGCGGCGCCGGGCGGCCGGAGGCGACGTACGCCATCGAGCGGGTCATGGACGAACTGGCCGCCGAGCTCAACCTGGACCCGATCGAGGTGCGCAGGCGCAACTGGATCAGGCACGAGGAGTTCCCGTTCACGACGGTGGCCGGGCTGACCTACGACTCGGGCAACTACGAGGCGGCCACGGACAAGGCGCTGGCGCTGTTCGGCTACGACAAGCTGCGGGCCGAACAGGGCGACCGGCGTGACCGGGGCGATCCGGTCCAGTTGGGGATCGGCGTCTCGACGTACACGGAGATGTGCGGGCTGGCGCCCAGCCGGGTGCTCGGGAGCCTGTCCTACGGGGCGGGCGGCTGGGAGCACGGCTCGGTGCGCATGCTGCCGACGGGCAAGGTCGAGGTGGTCACGGGCTCGTCGCCGCACGGTCAGGGCCACGAGACCGCGTGGAGCCAGATCGTGGCCGACGCGCTCGGCGTGCCGTTCGAGGACGTCTCGGTCATCCACGGCGACACCGCGATCTCCCACAAGGGCATGGACACCTACGGCTCGCGCTCGCTGGTCGTCGGCGGCATGGCGGTGCTCGCGGCCTGCGAGAAGGTCAAGGAGAAGGCCAGGAAGATCGCGGCGCACGTGCTGGAGTGCGCGCCCGACGACGTCGAGTTCAGCGAGGGCACGTTCAGGGTGCGCGGCACCGACAGCGGCAAGACCATCCAGGAGCTGTCGCTGGCCACGTTCGCCGCCCACGACCTGCCCGACGGGGTGGAGCCGAGGCTGGACGCGGACGCGACCGTCGACCCGGACAACTTCTCCTTCCCGCACGGCACCCACCTGTGCGCGGTCGAGGTGGACACCGAGACGGGCATGACGAAGATCCGCTCCTACGTGGCCGTGGACGACGTGGGCAAGGTCGTCAACCCGCTGATCGTCGAGGGCCAGGTGCACGGCGGCATCGCGCAGGGCGTGGCGCAGGCGTTGTTCGAGGAGGCCGTCTACGACGCCGAGGGCAACCTGCTCACCTCGACGATGGCCGACTACCTGGTGCCGTCGGCGGCGGACCTGCCGGCGTTCGTCACCGACCGCACCGAGACCCCGGCCACATCGAACCCGCTCGGCGTCAAGGGCGTCGGCGAGGCCGGCACGATCGCCTCCACCCCGGCCGTGGTCAACGCCATCGTGGACGCGCTGCGCCCGCGTGGCGTCCACGACGTCCAGATGCCATGCACGCCCGAGCGGATCTGGAGGGCCCTTTCATGATCCCCGCACAGTTCGACTACGTGCGCCCGGCGACGGTGGAGGAGGCCTGCGAGGCGCTCGCCGCGGACGACGAGGCGAAGGCGCTGGCGGGCGGGCAGTCGCTGCTGCCGCTGCTGCGCCTGCGCCTGTCCTACCCGACCACGCTCGTGGACATCGGCCGCCTGCCCGGCCTGTCGGGCGTGCACGACCGCGGCGACCACGTCTTCATCGGCGCGCTCACGACGCACGACGAGGTCCTGCGCTCGCCGGTGGTCGCGGCGGACTGCCCGCTGGTGGCGCTGGCCGCCGCCACGGTCGCCGACCCCGCGGTACGGCACCGCGGCACGTTCGGCGGCTCGCTGGCCCACGCCGACCCCGCGGCGGACCTGCCCGCGGTGATCCTGGCGCTGGACGGCGTCCTGGTGGCCAGGTCGGCGCGGGGCGAGCGGGAGATCCCGGCCGCCGACTTCTTCGCCGACTACCTGGAGACGACGCTGGAGGCCGGCGAGATCCTGGTCGGGGCCAAGATCCCCAAGCTGGGCGGCGAGTGGGGCTTCCACTACGAGAAGTTCCGCCGCACGGTGCAGGCGTGGGCGATCGTGGGAGTTGCCGTGGCCGTGCGGCGCTCCAACGGCTCGATCCAGGAGGCGAGGATCGGGCTGAGCAACATGGGCACGACCCCGGTGCGCGCGCGTGCCGCGGAGAGCGCGCTGCAGGGTGTGGAGCTCGGCGAGGCCGTCCGGCAGGCCTGCGAGGAGGCGGCGGCCGACACCGCGCCGCCCGCCGACCTGCACGCCCAGCCGGACTACCGGCGGCACCTGGCCAGGGTCCTGACCCATCGCGCGGTCAGGACGGCGGCCGGAACTCCTTAGGGCACGATGGGGGCGCCCCTTCCGGGGTGCCCCCTTTCCGGCGTAATGTCGCAAAAAGGAGGCGTCAATGGCGATGCGGTTCGAGCACGAGTTCACGGTTCCGGTTCCGGTGGAGCAGGCTTGGGCGGTGCTGCTCGACGTCGAGCGGGTGGCGCCCTGCCTGCCCGGCGCGGCGCTCGACCTGGTCGAGGGGGACGAGTTCACCGGCCGGATGAAGGTGAAGGTCGGGCCGATCACCGTGACCTACCGGGGCTCGGCCCGCTTCGAGGACGTGGACAAGGACGCCCACACGCTCACGCTCAAGGCGTCGGGCAAGGAGGCGAGGGGTTCCGGCACCGCCTCGGCCACCGTCGTCGCCAAGCTGACCCCGGCTGGACCGTCGAGCGTGGTGAGCGTGGAGACGACGTTCAACGTGACGGGGCGGCCCGCGCAGTTCGGCAAGGGCGTGATGGCCGAGGTCGGGGCCAAGCTGATCGACAAATTCGCGGCCAACCTGGCTGAGTTGCTGGCCGAGCCGGGGGGCGGGGAGGCGGCAGCCGTACCGGAGCGGCAGGAGGACGAGGAGCGGCACCTGAGCGCGGTCCCCGAGCCGGCGGCGGTCGCGGACGCGCACCCGAGCGGGACGCTGCGGACCTCGCGCACGGCCGACGAGGAGGCGCTGGACCTTCTGGAGGTGGCCGGCGCGCCGTTGCTGAAGCGGGTGGCGCCGCTCGTCGGCGGGGTCGCGCTGGTGGCGCTGATCATCTGGCTGATCAGGCGTTTTTTGCGGTAGTTAAGGCGAGATCAGCAGTAAAAACACCATCAAGTCCGGACACATCACCCGAAGAGGGGGAATGCCTGAACCCGAGCGTTCGACTTCTCGGGGGAGATGGGCATGCCGGACTGCACCGTTGTCATCATCACCTTCAACGATGCCGAGCGAGTGCCCAGAGCCCTGCGCTCCGTGCTGCGACAGACCCTGCGCGACCTCGAAGTGATCGTCGTCGACGACGCCAGCACCGACGGGACCGAACGGGCCGTGAGCGCCTTCACCAGAGCCGACCCGCGCGTGCGCTACCTGCGGCGCGAGGAGAACAGCGGCGGCTGCGGCGCCCCGCGCAACGACGGCATCGACGCCGCCTCCTCCCCCTACATCATGTTCCTGGACAGCGACGACGAGCTGCCCCGGCACGCCTGCAAGAGCCTCCTGACCGAGATCGAACGCACCGGCGCCGACTTCGTCTCCGGCCAGATCTCCCGCCTCTACGAGCCCAGCGGCCGCCTGGAGCGCTACTACCCGAGCCTGTTCGCCCGCCGCAGGATCGTGCACGGCATCGCCGAGGACCCCGAGCTGTTCATCGACTCCTTCAGCACCAACAAGCTCTACGACGTGTCCTTCCTGCGCCGCCACGCCCTGCGCTTCCCCGAGGACATCCACTACGAGGACCACGTCTTCGCCACCGAGCTCTACGCGATCTCCCGGCGCTTCGCCGTCGTGCCCTGGGTCGTCTACCACTGGCACCGCGCCGCCGAGCACACCTCCATCTCGCTGAGCATCAAGGAGATGGACAACGTACGGCACCGCATGATCGCCGCCCAGCGCAGCGACAAGATCCTGAGCGACTACGGGCGCGAGGACCTGCTCCCCGAGCGCCAGCACCGCTTCCTGCGCCAGGACCTGCGCGTCTACCTCAACCCGCTGCCCGCCCGCGACCTGGTGTGGGTCAAGGAGTTCGCCGCGGTCGTGCGCCCCTACCTGTCGACGATCCCGCACGAGGTCATCGACAGGATCGAGCCCATGGCCAGGGTCTGCTGCCACCTGATCCTCGACGACCGCGTCGACGACCTGCGGGTGGCGGTCCGCTCCCTCACCGGCGCCGCCGCGCCGCCGCGCGCCGCGATCAGGCACGAGGGCCGCACCTACTGGGGCACCACGCTCACTCCCGGCATGGACATCACCCGACTGCGCCTGGCCGAGCTGCCCTTCAGCGCCGCCCGGCTGCGCCACGAGGTCACCGAGATCGCCGCGGAGGGCGGCAGGGTCGCGATGACCGTCCACACCTACGACCCCTTCGGCGTGCTGCCCACCGACTGGACCGCCTTCATGACCTACGGCGGGCACCGCTTCCCCATCCACCCGCATCCCAGCGGCGACGGCTACCTCAGCGAGATCGTCTTCACCCCCGCGGGCAAGGGCGACCCGCGCATCGGCTTCACCCGCGACAGCGACGGCCACACGACGACCGACCGGCTGCTGGTCGACCCGAACCTGGAGCCGATCCCGCTCAACGGCTACACCGTCCAGGCCGCGGGCGCCTCGGCGTTCCTGCGCGTCACGGCCCCGACGGTCCGGCGCAGGCTGGTGGGCAAGCTCAAACGCGAGTTCTTCTCCCGGGTCAGCACCCCGGCCATGAAGCTGCGCGTCTACAAAGCGCTGATCAGGGTCGTGCCGCGGCGCAAGGACCTGGCGCTGTTCGAGGCCGACTGCGGCAAGGGCTACACGGGCTCCCCCCGCGCCATCTACGAGGAGCTGCGCCGGCGCGAGCTGCCGATCGGGGTGATCTGGTCGGTCGCCCGCGGCAGGAGGAACTTCCCCGGCGACGCCGGGCTGGTCCGGCGGATGAGCTGGCGTTACATCTGGATCATGGCCCGCGCCGGCATCTGGGTGGACAGCCACGGCTTCCCCCTCGACTACCCCAAACCGCCCGGCACCCGCTACCTGCAGACCTGGCACGGCCAGGGCATCAAGTCGATCGGCTTCGACGCGCCCGACCTGCGCGCCGACTTCGCCGGCCCGCGCGAGCAGTGGCGCCGCGCCGTCGCCCGCTGGGACGCGCTGGTCGCGCCGAGCGAGGAGTTCACGCGGGTCTTCGTCCCGTCCAACGGCTACACCGGCCCGCTCCTGCGGTACGGCACGCCACGCTGCGACGCCCTCGTCCGCGGCGAACCGGTGCCCAAGGTCTGGGAGGACCTCGAACTGCCCCCGGGCAAGAAGGTCCTGCTCTACGCCCCCACCTACCGCGACACCGCCAAGAGCAGTGGCATGTCGGTCCGCGTCGACCTGGAGGCGATGGCCGAGGAACTGGCCGACGAGTGGGTGATGATCCTGCGCACCCATCCCGTGGAACGTTACAACGTCCCCCAGCACGTACGGCACTTCGTCCGCCCGGCCGGCTCCTACCCCGAGGTCAACGACCTGATGCTGGCCTCCGACGCGCTGCTGACCGACTACTCCTCCGTCATGTGCGACTACGCGGTCACCGGCCGGCCCATGCTGTTCTACATCGACGACTGGGACAGCTACCGCCTGGCCGAGCGCGGCGTCTACCACGACCTGCCGTCGATCGCCCCCGGCCCCTGCCTGACCACCACCGAGGACGTGGTCACCTGCCTTCGGGCGCTGCCGGCTGTACACACCTCCTTCTCGGAGAAGTACGCGGCCTTCCGCGAGATGTGGTGCGCCGACGAAAGAGGCAACGCCGCGGCCCGGGTCGTCCAGGACTTCTTCGCGGTGCCGCTCGAACAACCCGTCACCAACGGCTCGGTGCTCTGGGGGACACGATGAGCATCGTCTTCGCGTGCATGGACGCCGACACGCTCGGCGGCATCCAGCAGGTCACGCACACGCTGGCGCAGGGGCTGGCCGTGCGCGGCCACGACGTGCACGTCGTCGGGCTGCACCGGGCCAAGACGCCCTTCCGGTACGTGGCCGAGCCCCGCTACCGACGGCACGTCGTCGGCCGCGGCCCCATGGGCCCCGAGGGCCGCCTGGCCAGGAAGGCGGCCGACCGCCGGCTGCGTGCCGTCTTCGAGTCGGTGACGCCCGGCTTCGCCGTGCTGACCTCGCCCGGGGTGGTCACCCGCGTGGCTCCGATGCTGCCGCGCCGCCTGCGCCCGATCGGCCAGTACCACGGGTCGTACGAGCACGCCCGAGGCTCCTGGCACCTGGGCTCCATCCGGCGGCACTACCCGGGGCTCGACCAGGCCGTGTTCCTGAGTGAGGACGACGCGTGGCTGTTCTCCGAGCACGCGCTGCTGCCCAACACGTGGTCGCTGCCCAACCCGCTGGCCGCCTGGCCCGAGCAGACCTCCCCGCTGACCACGCCCAGGGTCCTGGGTGTGGGCCGCCTGGAGGGGGTCAAGCGCTTCGACCGCCTGATCAGCGCCTTCGCCAGGGCCGCGGTGCCGCCGTGGGAGCTGCACCTGCTCGGCGACGGCGCCGAGGAGTCCCGCCTGCGCGCCCACGCCGAACGCGAGGGCGTGGCCGACCGCGTCGTCTTCCGCGGCAGGGTCCCCGCGGAGCGGATGCCCGCCGAGTACATGAACGCGGCCGTGCTGGCGCTGACCAGCGAACACGAGGGCCTGCCCGTGGTCCTCCTGGAGGCCGCCGCCCACGGAGTCCCGTCGGTGGCCTTCGACGTCTCCGGCGGCGTCCGCTCCACAGGCCCCGAACTCGTCCCCGCCGGAGACGTGAAGAAGTTCGCCTCGGCCCTGTCGGACCTGATGTCGTCCCTGGACGAACGCCGCCGCCTGGGCGCCGCCGCCCGCACCCACGCCGCCGGCTTCCACCTCGACCACGTCCTGGACCGCTGGGAATCCCTCTTCACCCACATGACCCGCTGACCCTAGGCTTCCGCCATGCCTTGACGAGCGGAGCCGCCGATGAGCGTGGGACCAAGCCGCGCAGCACGGCCTCCGTCCCGTGACCGTGCCCCGCGTGGAGGTGAACACGGAGGTCGAGGTCATCCTCCGGAACGTCCCGCTCCACCTCAGAACCCCCGACGTCGTGGTGCACGCGTGCCTGGACCCTGGCGAGCGACATCGCGCCCGTCGGATGACACGGGAACGGCGGGGCCCGGGGGCCCCGCCGTACCGGAGAAGAGGGTCAGACGCGTTCGGTCAGGGGCGTCTCGGCGCGCTGCTGCGGGATGCCGGCCAGGGCGCGCTGGCCCGTGGTGAGCAGGGCGGCGACCGGGCTGGGCTCGCGCAGGCGGTTGATGCGGTCGCGCATGCCCTTGCGCATCCGCGACGCCCTGCGCTTCTGCATGGTCTTCTGGAAGGCCAGCACGTGCTCCTTGGCCGCCTTCTCGGCGCCGGTGAGCTCGTAGCCCATGGCCTCCAGGCGCTCGCCGAGCACCTGCTCGCACAGCGAGATCTCCCAGTCCTCCAGGCGCGTGGCCCAGCTTCCGACGCGGGACTTGGTGACCTCGCCGTGCGTGTTGCTGTGCCACACCTTGTGGACGGGAACCGCGACCTGGGCGGCCTCGCGCGGCGAGAGCATCGCCGGGTCGAAGTCCTCCTCCAGGAAGTGGCAGAGCTTCTTCATCTCGGTGGCCGGGTCGTCGGTGAGGTCCTCGTAGCGCAGCTCGTAGTAGCTGTCCTCGGGCATCGTCTTGCGCAGCTTGGCTCCGGCGTCGATGGCCTCGGCCCAGGTGGAGACGGCGTGGAAGGAGTCCAGCGTGTACCAGGGCATCTCCTTCAGCGACGACACGCAGTCGCGGCCGTCCCTGATGAGGTGGATGAACTGGGCGTCGGGGAACAGGCGCAGCAGCAGGTCGACCTGCTTGACGTAGCTGGGCCGCTTGTCGCCCCAGCGGGCCTTGCCGAACCGGTCGGCGTACATGCGGAAGGCGGTGCCGATGACCGAGCCGAGCGAGCCGGGCCCCTCGGCGGACTCGCGGACGTAGTCGTCCTTGTCGATCTTCAGCTCGCGGAACTTGGTGTTCTTGTCGGTCGCGATCCACTGCGCGAGCGCCTGCCGCGCCGAGGCGACCCGCAGGTCCCCGAACACGCGGCGCCGGTAGTAGGCCGGCACCAGGAAGCGGGTCTCCGGCGGCACCGCGACGCGCGGGTGCGAGTGCAGCATGAGCTGCAGCATCGTGGTCCCTGAACGTGGACACCCGATGACGAATATCGGCCGATCCGACATAGCTTCGTTACCCCCGAAAACTTAGACGAGAACGTGCTCTCGGCTCTCCTGGGAGGAGGACACGACGGCGAAGCGCCGCGCGAAGAGCCACATGCGATACACCAGGAAGATCTCGTTGGCCAGCAGCAGCACGCTGGCGGCTGCCGAGATCGGGATGAGCGCCGCCGCTCCGATGAGGGGCGCGACCACGAACACGGCGGCGTGGAACTCGATTCCGCTGATGAGATGGGAGCGCACCCGCCGGCGCGCCAGATATTTGTTGAGCCTGCGCATGAACGACGGGTTGCGCGCGGGCCGGACGACGACCTCCTCGGAAACCTCGACCGCGGGCGCGGGCTTGGGCGGCATGCCCTCCCTGACCACCTCGCGGACGCGCTTCATCTGCGGCGCGTTCACGTACCGGAACAGGTCCAGCACGGCCACCGCCGCCCCCAGCACGATGAACTCGACGTTGTGCGTGAGCAGGTACTGCCCGATGGCCAGGCCGGCGGCGCAGCACACCACCCGGACCCGGTCCCCCACGTAGTCGAGCCACAGGCCGAACGGCGTCCCCGTGCCCTTGAGCCGGGCGATCTTCCCGTCGACGCAGTCGATCATGAAGCTGAGGTAGAACACGACCGCCCCCGCGGCCAGTTCGTCAACCGCGAAGCAGGCCGCCGACACCAGGCCGAGGACCAGCGAGAAGACCGTGAGCGCGTTGGGTGTGACGCTCGTGCGGTTGGCGACGGTCAGCGCGACCCGGCAGGCGACCGGGTCCACGAAGTACACGGTCCACCAGGAGTCTCTCCGCTTGCGTGTCGCGTAGACGTCATCGAGCGAATAGGTCCTCATGGATTCCAGCATGGCCACTCACGGTTGGGAACCGATTACTCTCTGGAACTACTGGAGGATGTCCATGCCGCTTCTTGACCATCCCGGAAGACTCGGCCGACGACCCGGGCGGCCGCGTGGCCGTCGTCGAGGGGGCAGAACGTCCTGGCGAAGTCGGCGTACAGCCCGGCGTACTTCTCCTTGACCTCGTCGAGGTCGGCCACGGCGGCGATGACCTCGCCGGTCTCGCGCAGCAGCGGGCCCGGCGCCTCGGCCTCGAAGTCGAAGTAGAAGCCGCGCAGCGTGTCGCGGTAGTGCTCCAGGTCGTAGGTGTGGAAGAGCATGGGCCGGCCGGTGACCGCGAAGTCGAACATGGCCGAGGAGTAGTCGGTGACGAGGACGTCGGCCACCAGGAACAGTTCCTGGATGTCGGGGTAGGCCGACACGTCGATCACCCGCTCGCCGGACACCTCGGGCCGCTCGGTGACGTTCGGGTGGACACGCAGCAGGAAGACGTACTCGTCCCCGAGCTCCCTGGCCATCCTGGCGAGGTCGAGCCGGGGCTCGCACCGGTAGCGGCCGTTCGCGTGCTCGTCGTCGCGCCAGGTCGGCGCGTAGAGCACCACCTTCTTCCCGTACGGCAGGCCGAGCCGCCGCCGCACCCCCTCGGCCGCCTCGGGCCGCCGGAGCACGTCGTTGCGCGGGTAGCCCGCCTCGACCACCTCCCCCTCGAACCTGAACGCCCCCCGCAGCACCGGCGTGGCCCACGGGCTGGGCGAGAGCAGGTGCGTCCACTGCCCCACCTCGGTGCGCAGCCGGTCCTTGTAGCCGGTGCGGGGGAACCTGACGGTCTCGATGTCGAAGCCGATGCGCTTGAGCGCGGTCCCGTGCCAGGTCTGCACCACCACCTGCCCCTCCCGGCGGCGGAACCACGGCGGCAGGTGCGTGTTGGTGATCACGTAGCGGCTGCGCGCCAGCGCCTCGTAGTAGGCGGCGCTGCCGGTCCGCACGGGCACCAGCCCCGGCGGCAGCTCCACCTGCCCGTCGCGCACGTTCCACAGCAGGTCCAGCTCGGTGCCGCGGCGCGCGAGCTCCTCGCAGATCGCCCTGGGGCTGTCGGCGAACCGCCTGCCGGTGTAGGAGTCGAAGAAGACCGTGTCCCGCAGCTCGTCGGCGCGCAGGCGCGGGTAGCGCACCTCGCGCAGGCGGCGCTGCCTGCGCTCGCCGCGCTCCTCCTTGGCCAGGTCGGAGCCGACCTTCAGCCCGGCCTCCCCGCCTGCCGCCGCCAGCTCCAGCTCGCGGCCACCCGCCCGCACCGCGCACGCGGGCGCGCGCAGCTCCAGCTTGAGCGGCCGCCCGTCCATGCGCACGCTCAGCGTGTACGCCCCCGCCGGCACCGGCACCGCCCCGCCGAACCTGGGCACGCGCAGCACCGGAAGCTCGGCCCGCAGCCGCCCGCCCGCGATCGTCACCGGGAAGCGCACGTCGGCGCCGTGGCCGGTGTGCCTGGCCACCAGCTCGGCCGGGCCGTCGCCGCCGCGCACGAGGGAGCCGCCGAGGGTCAGCGTGCCGTCGTGGTCCCAGGAGGCCCTGTCGAGGTGGAGCGTCTCCGGCTGCTCGCGCAGGCGGAGATGGCCGGTGGGCGCGCGTTCGACGATCAGGTCGCGGCCGCCGACGGCGTGGCGGGCTCCCGGCGCGGCCAGGCGGATCGGGCCCGCGCCCGGCATCTCGGCCAGCCAGCTCGCGGTCTCGTCGAGCCTCGGGTCGGCCAGGCCGAGGGCGGGCAGCAGGTCGCGTACGTCCACGGCGAACTCGATCGTGCCGCCGCGCACGACGGCCGGGCAGCGCCGTACGACGTCGCCGGGCGTCCTGACGAGCGTGACCTGAGGAGCCTCAGCCGGGATGGGCCCGGCCTCGGCCGAGATGTGCCCGGCCTCAGCCGGGATGGGCCCGGCCTCGGCCGCGGTGGGCCCGGCCGAGGCCGGCAGCCGGCCCTGGAAGATCAGCCCGTTGCCGTCGAGCCGGTACGCGGTGACCTCGGCGGCCACCCTGCCCGCCTGGACGCGCAGCCCGCCGGCCTCCGTCCACGAGAACCAGACGCTGCCCTGAGCGGTCTCGAAGGCTCCGCCGCGGACCGGCTGCGTGCCGGGCGACTCGGCCAGCCTGGCGCTCCTGCGCCGGCCCCGGTGGGCCGCCGTCAGCAGGACGTGCCAGTCGCCGCCACGGCCAGGCAGCGCCGCCGGGTCGACGACCAGGCGGAACCCGCTCCAGTCCTGGGCCAGCGCGGGGAACGTCGTCACGGGCAGCTTGATCCGCTCGCCGGTGGCGTCCTCGACCAGGTGGGCCGAGAGGCGCCTGGCCGGGCCGAGGTGGCGCAGGGTGGCCTGGCCCTCGACGACCAGCAGGCCGTCCCCGGCGGTCACGGCGTCGACCTTGTGGACCAGCTCCAGCTCGCTGTGGTGCAGCCGGGTGGCCGAGGACGGCAGCGGGACCGGCGGGTCGAGGTGGTAGCCGTGCGGGCGCCTGCGCACCCGGGCGGCACCCCTGGCGGCCGACTCCCACTCCAGGAACTCCAGCAGGTCGCCCATCCTGCGGGCGCGCACCAGCTCCCACGTCGCCCTGCGGTCGGCGGGCAGGGCGGACAGGACGCGGGGCCGTACCGAGGAGAGGTAGTCGCCCGCGAGGTCGAGGAAGCGCTCGCGGTAGTCGTCGCCGCCGTGCCGCAGCGAGCCGAGGAAGGCGGGCAGGTCGGCGCGCAGCACGATGCGGTCCCAGCCGTCGATCCTGTCGCCCCAGCCGTTGTCGGCCAGGAACGCGCGCACGCAGCGGGCCGAGCCGACCAGGTCCTCGATCGCCCTGACGCTCGCGTGGTCAGGGGCGGCGCGGTCCTCCGGCTCGCGCCGCAGGTAGACGGGCACCGAGGTCATGTCCACGGAGCCCGCCCTGAAGTGGCCGCGCAGGGCGACGAAGGTGTCGTCGTGCGGGACGCCCTCCGGCATGGTCAGGCCGTGATGGTCCCAGAAGGCGCGCCGCCACATCTTGTTGGTCACCTGCCGGTCCTTGAGCAGGACGTCGTGGCGGGTGACGTGGGTGCGCAGGCGCGGGTTGAGGAAGATCGGCTGGTGCGGTCGCGAGGGGTGGACCGAGCGCGAGGTGAAGCACCGCACGTTCCCCGTCACCAGGTCGGAGCCGGTCGAGTCCAGGGTGGCGGCCATGGTCTCAAGCGCGTGGCGCGGCAGCAGGTCCGCGCCGTCCAGGAAGACGAGATACTCGCCATCGGCCTTCCCGACACCGTGGTTACGGGCCGCCCCGACACCTGTGCCCTCCCGCGCGAACAGCCGGAAGCGGCGGTCCTCCTCAGCGAAGCGGGCGGCCACGGCGGCGGCGTCGCCGTCGCCGTCGCCGTCGCCGTCCACCATGACGACCTCGAAGTCCCGCCACGTCTGGGCCCGCAGCGACTCCAGGCAGGCGGCCAGGTAGGGCGCCACGTCGTGGATCGGGACGACGATGCTCACTCGGGCCAAGATGTACCTCCAGCTCAGACACGTCCCGGAGCCGAAGCGGCCCCGGGACCCCCTCGACGGCCTTCAGCGCCGGCGGCCGAAGACCCGGCTCACCACCCGCGCCGCCGCGCCGCCGTCGTCCAGCTCGCAGAACCGCTCGCGGAAGCTCCGGTACGCCCCCGCGTACCCGGCCGCGACCGCGTCCAGATCGGCCAGCGCCCCGATCAGCGCCTCGGAGTCGCGCACCAGCGGCCCCGGCGCCCCGGCCTCCAGGTCGAAGTAGAACCCGCGGAGCTCGTCCCGGTAACGCTCCAGGTCGTAGGTGAAGAAGACCATGGGCTTGCCGGTGACCGCGAAGTCGAACATGACCGAGGAGTAGTCGGTGACCAGCGCGTCGGCGGCCAGGTAGAGCTCGGTGACGTCGGGGTGGCGGGTCACGTCGACCACGAACCCGTCGCTCTCCGGGATCCCGGCGGTGACGTTGCTGTGGCCGCGCACCAGCAGCATCGTGTCCCCGCCCAGCTCCGCCCTGGCCCGGTCGAGGTCGATGCGCAGGTCGAAGCGGTAGCGGCCGTGCGCGTGCTCGTCGTCACGCCAGGTCGGCGCGTAGAGCACGGCCCGCCTGCCGTCGGGGACGCCGAGGGCCCGCCGTACGGCCCGGCCGCGCTCGTCGGCACCGGGCGCGAGCAGCGCGTCGTTGCGCGGGTAGCCGCACTCGACGACCTCGCCCTCGAAACGGAAGGCCCGGCGCATGATGGGCGTGCTGAAGGCGTTGGGCGAGATGAGCAGGTCCCACTGCCGCACGTCGGCGGCGAAGCGCTCCAGGTAGGCGGCGCCTTCGGCGCTGTGCACGGTGTCCATGTCGAACCCGATGCGCTTGAGCGGCGTGCCGTGCCAGGTCTGCACGTAGACCTGTCCCGGCCGCTTGCGGAACCACGCGGGCAGCGTGCTGTTGGACACGATGTAGCGGGCCGTGGCCAGCGCCTCGACGTGTTCCCTGCTGTCGCGCACGACCGAGCGCGCCCCCACCGGTACGGCGAAGCGCCCCTCCCTGCGCACCCAGACGAGGTCGAGCCCACTCCCGGCCAGCGCCTCGAAGACGGCCCGCGGGCTGTCGGAGCACTGCTTGCCCTCCCAGCTCTCGAACACGACGCACTCGCGCACCGGCTCCCTGCGCAGCGCCGGGTAGACCTCCTGCTCCAGGACGCGGCGGGCGTACCGGCCGCGTTCGTCGTCGGCCAGCGCCTGCCTGACGTTGAGCAGGAGCGCGCCGCTCTCGGTGGCGCGCGGCGCGTACTCCATGTCGTCGTGGACCCGGGCGGCGGGCAGGGGCGCGGCGCCGTCGGTGACGACCGGGCCGCCTGCCGCGTCGAGCAGCTCCCAGGCGCCGGGCAGCAGGCCGGACGGGTCCAGCACGGCGCGGAAGCGGTCGTCGTCCCAGGTGACCTCGAACGCGCGGGCGTCGCCCTCGATCCGCCTGCCCGCGCGCAGCCCGGTGGGGCCGCCGAGGTGGTGTCCGGTGACGACGAGTTCGCCCGCCGCGCTCCAGTGGGCTTCGGCCAGGACGGGGCGGCGGGGGCGGAGCACGAGGTCGGCGGAGCCGTACCAGGTCTGGGTGAGGACCGCCTCCTGGTCGGCGGCGGGGACGCGGACGGGCGGCAGGTCGTCGGCGGCGAGCGGGAGCTGTTCCTCGCCCGCCTCGAAGGACAGGCTCCACCGGCTGTCCTCGCCCTCCCACAGCATGGGGTCGGCGAGCGGGCCGCGCGGCGGGTCGGCGAAGTCGGCGGCGGGGATCGTCACGGTGAAACTCTGGTGCCGCTCGTCCTCGGGGGTGAAGACGGCCGGGCGGCGCACCTCCGCGCCGTCGCGCCTTCTGGTGGCCACCAGGACCGGCGGCTCGGCGCTGGCCAGGCGCCTGATCCAGCCTTCGACGAGGAGCCCGTCCTCGCTGGGGCGGCAGGAGGTGACGACGGCCTTCGGCTTGCGCACCCGGATCTGGAAGCGGCCCGCCTCGGTGAACAGGGGGCGGATCCAGCAGCGCTCGCCCACCGGGCGGGCGGCCGGGCGGCGCTCGGCGACGTCCGGCGACAGGCCGGCCAGGCCCTCCCTGGCCTGCCCGCCCGCGGTGACGGCGACGCGCAGCTCCCAGGTGCCCGGGGCCCAGCGCTCGCCGGTCTTCAGCACGCTCGCGGGCACCTCGGCGGTGAAGCCCGCCCAGTCGAGGCAGACGTGCGACTGGCCGGAGGCGGCGGTGACGTCGGGCCGCCGCTCGCGGGTGAGCTTGAGCGTGACCCGGGCGCCGGAGCGGGTGTCCTGCAACCACGCGCGCAGGCCGTCGCGCTCGGCCATCTCCAGCCGCTCGATGTAGGCGTGGCCACGCAGGCGCAGGGTCTCGCCGTGCCAGGCCGCCGAGTCGACCTTGGCGCGCAGGGACAGGTCGCGCTCGGCGCGCAGGAGCGGCTCGGGCACCCGCCCGGCGGCCTCGGGCAGGTCGTGCAGCAGCCGGCGGCGCAGCAGGCCACGCCGCACGATCGCGGCGGGCTCGTGCGCGCGGCGCTCGGCCTCCAGCGCCCTGAGCAGCGCGTCCAGGTCACCGGCCGCGGCCAGCGAGAACTTCAGCCGGTGGGCGGGCGCCACCTCGGCGAGGACGGCCGGGTCCACCCCGCGCAGGTAGCCGGCGGCCAGGTCCAGCAGCGTGCGGCGGTCCTCGTCGCAGGCCGAGGGCAGCGCCTCGACCACCCGCCGGACGTCGCCGATGAGGACGGTCCGGTCGAAGGCGTTCTTCAGCTCCGGCGCCTCGGCCGCGAAGAAGGCGGCCACGCCGTGCAGCCCGCCGATGCGGCTGCTCAGGTTGACCAGGTCGCCGTCGCGCTGGGTGATGGACGGCGCGCCCGCCCCGTCGCGCTGGCGGTAGTAGTAGACGACGTCCCTGACCACGTCGGCGGTCTCGGCGGCCACGTGGGCGCGCATGGTGACCGGTACGTCCTCGTACAGGCCGGGCGGGAAGGCGAAGCCGCCGGCGTCCCAGAAGGACCGGCGGAAGACCTTGTTCCACGCCGAGCGGTCCCACAGCAGGCGGTTGTCCCTGCGGACGTGGGTACGCGGCCGGTCGGCGTGGAAGAGCCCGCGCGGCAGCCAGGAGCGTCGCACCCCGGCCGTGCCGAACGTGCGCACGTCGCCGGAGGCCAGGTCGGAGCCGGTGCTCTCCAGGGAGCTCACCAGCAGGTCGTAGGTCTGCGGCGGCAGGAGGTCGTCGCTGTCGGCGAAGGCGAGGTAGCGGCCGCCCGCGTGGCCCGCCCCGGTGTTGCGCGCCGGCCCGAGCCCCTGGTTCTCCTGCTGGACCAGGCGGAAGCGGGGGTCTCGGGCGGCGAACTCCTTGGCGATGACGGCGCCGCCGTCGGGCGAGCCGTCGTCGACCATGACGACCTCCAGGTCGGTCAGCGTCTGCCGGGCGAGCGACTCCAGGCAGGGCCGGAGGTAGCGCTCCACGTTGTAGAAGGGGACGACAATACTGATCTTCGGGCAACCCATGGGTCCAGCATCCTGAGGACGTACCGGGCGTGGCGTCGGCATCGCGATCAGCCGGGGTTCCCGTTGCCGAGATTTGGCGTCTCAGCCGAGAATCCGGTCCACCGCCCTGGCTGCGGCCTGGCCGTCGTCCAGGGGGCAGTACTTCTCCAGGAAGGCGGCGCCGTAGCCGACCTCAGCCGCCCTGACCGCCGCGACCAGCTCCGCGGTCGAGGCCGTCACGGGCCCCGGCGTCTGCGTGGCGTAGTCGAGGTAGAGGCCGCGCACGTGGTCGCGGTAGCCCTCCAGGTCGGGGGCGAAGAAGACCATCGGCCTGCCGGTCACCGCGAAGTCGAACAGGGCGGCGGAGTAGTCGGTCACGAACACGTCGGCCAGGCTCAGCAGGTGGGCCATCTCCGGGTAGGCGCTCACGTCGATCGCGAAGCCGGGCTCGCCGAGCGGCCGCATGGCGAGCGCCGCCTTGGAGTGGGCGCGGACCAGCAGCACGTGGTCCTCGCCCAGGCCCTCGCGCAGCTCTGCCAGGTCGACCATGAGGTTCATCCGGTAGAGGTCGCCTCTGCCGATCTCGTCGTCACGCCAGGTGGGCGCGTACAGGACGGTCTTCTTGCCCGGCGGGATGCCGAGCAGCTCCCTCAGCCCCTCGGCGGGCGGGCG
Organism: Nonomuraea sp. NPDC050790; assembly: GCF_044456745.1. Taxonomy (NCBI): domain Bacteria; kingdom Bacillati; phylum Actinomycetota; class Actinomycetes; order Streptosporangiales; family Streptosporangiaceae; genus Nonomuraea; species Nonomuraea sp. NPDC050790. Next base: position 446,543 of record NZ_JBITGF010000003.1, read on the forward strand.
GCGCAGCAGGTCGTTGCGGGGCTGGCCGACCTCGGCGATCTCGCCGCGGTAGCCGAAGGCGCGGCGGAAGACCTCGCTGCAGTACGGGCTGGGCGACAGCAGCAGGTCCCACCGGGCGACGTCGTCGGCCAGGCGCCTGGCGTAGTCGACGGCGGCGGGGAAGGCGTGCCGCCTGGCGTCGTACCCGATCGTCTTCAGCGGGGTCCCGTGCCAGGTCTGGACGTAGCGCTGGCCCTCGCGGGCGACGAACCACTCGGGCGCGCAGTCGTTGGAGACGATGAGCGAGGCCCTGGCCAGCGCCTCGACGTGCGCGGCGCTGCCGCTGACCACCGTGCGGGCGCCCGGGGGCGGCTCGAAGCGGCCGTCGGCGCTCACCCAGACGCACTCGCGCGCCGCGTCCCTGCGGCGCAGTTCCTCGAAGATCGCGCGCGGGTTGTCGGAGTACTGGCGGCCCTCCCACGACTCGAAGACGGCCAGGTCGAGGGTGGGCAGGGCGCGCAGGCGCGGGTAGTCCCGCTCCAGCGCGCGCTGCAGCGCCGCCTTGCCCGTGGCCGCGACGGGGCGCACCCGCAGCTCGGCCGTGTCGTCCGGGTCGGACTGCAGGCGCAGGTCGTGCGCGCCCACGGTGATCTCGCCGCCCGCCTCGCGCAGCGCGCTGTTGGTGATGAGGACCGCGGCCCTGCCGTCGTCGGCCACCGCGGTGAGCTGCCAGGTTCCCGCCGCCAGCGGCAGGCGCTGCCCGAAGACCGGCAGCGCGGCCGGGTCGAGCTCCACGGTGAAGCTCTGGCCCTCCCACGTCGCCGGCAGCTCGTGAACGCCTCCGCCGCCCTCGCGCTCCAGCCGGAAGCGGGCGGGCCTGGCCGTCCCCCGGTGGTGGCCGCGCAGCGTGAGCGTGCGCGCCCGCGTCCACTCCGCCGTCAGTACGGCCGGCCGCCGCTCCCTGCTCGTCGCGGTGAGCACGCCGGCCCGGGTGGCGCTCAGCCAGCGCTCCCCGCCGGGGGTGGCGCCGGAGCCGTCGGCCCAGTGCTCGGCGGTGAAGACCTTGAAGCGCTCCTTGCCGCTCTCCAGCCACACCGCGCCGGAGAAGCCCGCGTCGTCCGGGACGAGGACGCTGAAGGCGGTGCCGTCCTTGCCGCGCTGGAAATCGACCGGCAGCCGCGTTCCGCTGTCGGTCGCGGTCAGCTCGCCGGCGCCGACTGCGGTGAAGACGCGGCCCCGCAGTTCGAGCCCGCCCGGCCGTTCCACGCACGACTCGGCCACGACCCGGACGGTCCTGGCGCGCACCACCAGGTTGCCCTTGTTCCTGACGGCCTCGATCTTGGCCGAGCGCGACAGCCAGCGGTTGAGCGACTGCGCGGGCAGCACGCGGGCCGGCAGCGGCAGCGGCATCTCGGCCTGGGCGCGGCCGTTGCGCACCTCCACCCTGACCTCCCAGGTGGTGGCGGGGCCTGACGGCGTCCAGAGCCCGGTCACGTCGAGGTCGGCCTCGAAGCCCGAGTGGTCGTAGCAGGCGGGCTCGGGGCCATGGGCCTCGCTGACGTCCGGCCTGCTCACCCTGCGGACCGGCACCTCCACGCGGCGGCCGTCACCGGGGTGCAGCCACAGTTTGATCGTGGATCTGGCGGCGTCGAGCCCCTCGAAGTACGCGTGCCCGCCGACCCGGAACCCCGCGCCCGCCTCGCTGACCCGGTCGGCCTGGGCGACCAGCGCCACCTCGGCGGGCCGCAGCCGGAACAGCCGCGCCGGCACGCCGCCCTTGGCGCGCAGCGGATGGTCGACGTAGAAGTCGAAGAAGCGCCGCCGGACCGCGAACGCCCGGCCGGTGCGCCGGTCGGCCAGCAGACCGGTCAGCGCGTCCGTCGCGCGGGTGCGTACCAGGTGGTAGGCGAGCCGCTCCAGCCACGGCACGGACTGGGCGACCTTGCCGGGGATCGCGGCCAGCAGCGGCTCCAGCCGGTCGAAGAAGCGCTCGCGGTAGTCGCAGCGGCCGTCGGCGAACTCGAACGCCTTCAGGAACGGGATGAGGTCGCTGCGCAGCACGTGCTCGTCGTAGAGCGGCAGCAGCGCCGGATGGTCGCGGCGCAGGAAGGCGCGCATGGTCTCGATCGTGGAGACCCGGTCCTCCAGGTGGCCGCGTTCACGCCGGCTCTGCGTGATCGAGCGGGTGCCGGAGTCGCGCTGGCGCCAGTGGTAGACCACGGTGCTGAGGACGTCGACGCTCTCGGCCAGTACGTGCGCGGGGATCGCGACCGGCGTGTCCTCGTAGTAGCCGGCCGGGAAGGCCAGCTCGGCGGCGTCCCAGAACGCGCGCCGGTAGACCTTGTTCCAGACGGTCCTGTCGGTCATGAGCACCGGCATCCGGCTGACGTGCGTGCGCTCGACGGTGTTGGCGAACATGTCGGCGTGCATCGGCGAGCGCCACGTGGTCACCGAGTCGAAGCAGCACACGTTGCCGCAGGCCAGGTCGGATCCCGTGCGCTCCAGGCTCTCGATCAGCGTGGCGTACGCCTCCGGCGGCACGTAGTCGTCGCCGTCGGCGAAGGCCAGCAGGCGGCCGGAGGCCAGCGCGATCCCGGCGTTGCGGGCCGGCCCCGGGCCGCTGTGCTGCTGCTGGAGCAGCGTGAAGCGGCGGTCGCGGCCGGCGAAGTCCTTGGCGATCACCGGGCTGAGGTCGCTCGACCCGTCGTCGACGCAGATCACCTCAAGATCCGGGAACTCCTGGGCCGCCAGCGACGCCAGGCAGTGCTCCAGGTAGGGCTCGACGTTGTGGAACGGTACGACGACGCTGAGCGCAGGCGTCACGAATCTTTCCTCCCGATCGACGTGCAACCGCCTGTCAGCATGGCCATTGGCGACACGATCACCGGGTCGCTTGGCAGGGAGCAGGGGAAGACCAGGCGATCTATTGACCTTCTCCGGTGGGTCGGCGCAGCTTCTTGGCGAGCACCGCGACCAGCACGGGCAGCAGCATGATGCCGATCATGATGGGCGCCGCCATGTACCTGAACAGCTGCGCCGGGATGGCCGCCATGACCGCGAGCTGGTGCCCGGCCACGACCGCGGCCAGCACGAGCGCCGCCGGCCGGCGTCCCGCCCAGGCCAGCGCGGCGGCCGCGGCGTAGACCAGGTAGCACCAGGTCGCGCCGCGCCACAGCAGCCACTCGAACTGCTCGGTCAGCGACAGGCCCCTGACGAAGACCGCGGCGTCGTGCAGCGGCTGCGAGAGCGGGCGCGTGGCCAGGATCGGACGGTACGGACTGGCGTCCATCGTCTGGCCCGAGGCGCGCCAGCCGTACAGGTCGGCGGGGACGTTGGGCAGGCCGACGAGCACGCGTTCGCCCGGCTGGGCGGGGAAGGCGACCCAGGCGACCGAGCCGCGGCAGAGCCGGGCGGCGGTGACCACGTCCGGGGCGCGCTTGATCAGCCGCACCCACAGGGAGACGAGCTTCTCGTAGAGCCGGTCGGCGCGGCCGACGTCGAAGCCGGGGCGCAGCGTGGTGTCGGCGTTGAGGCAGTTGGCGTTGGACTTCCAGTGCTCCAGCGGGGCGATCCGGGCCATCAGCGCCAGGTCGCGTTCCTGGAAGGCGGCGGGACGGCGTGCGTAGGTGACCGCGATGTCGGAGTAGGCCGTGGCGTAGCTCAGCCAGGGGCGCACCGGGTCCACGCTCATGGCCGGGTACGCGTAGGCGGTGACCAGGTAGACGGCGGCCAGGGGGACGGCTGCGGCGGTGGCCAGCCGTACCCTGGCGCGGGGCAGCAGGACGACGGCGAGGGCGATCGCGATGGCGGCGAACAGGAAGCCGTTGTTGCGCAGCAGGCACAGCACCAGCACTTCCACGCCCAGCGCGGCGATCAGCGGCCAGGAGCGGCGGCGCGTCACCAGGCGGCCGAGCGTCGCGGTCATGAGCACCAGCACCAGCGCGAACGGCACGTCCTTCCACACCGTCACCACGAACGTGCCGGTGGCGGGCAGCGCGGCCACGGCGAGCGCGGCGGCCAGGCACCACGCCCACGGGACGCCGAAGTCGCGCACCACGCGGGCGAGCACGGCCAGCGTGAGCGCGGCGGCGGCGGCCTGGACGAGCGTGAGCGCGGCCAGGTCGCCGGTCGCGGCCAGCGACAGCCACACCAGCGCGTCGTAGAGCACCGAGTGGTCGGCGCGCCAGTTGCCGGTCGTCACCTGCCAGACGTAGGTGATGGAGTCCCAGCTCATCAGGCCGGGGTAGAAGGCGGCCCACCACAGCAGGTAGACGGCCAGGCAGCCGGTGAAGACGAGGACGGGCAGCCGGTCGGTCCCGGACGGCCGCGCCGTGGTCGCGGTCCGCTCAGACGGGGACGCTTGGATGGTAGTCAGGTCGCTCACTCCGATGGCTCACCGCGGGGAAGACCCAGTAGCGGCAGAGGACGAAATTGACGGCGACCCCCACACCGACCATGACGGTCTTCGCGACCAGGTAGTGCGTGCCGAGCTCGACCAGCCCGAGCACGCCGAGCAGGGTGAGGCCGTAGTTGACGGCGCAGAGGGCGCAGTAGCGCAGGAACTGGCGGCGCACCCGGCCGGGCGCGGCGGCGAAGGACAACGACCGGTTGAGGGTGAAGTTGACGACGAGCGCCAGCAGGAAGGCCAGCAGCGTGGCCGGGGCCAGCCCGAGGGACAGCCTGCCGTGCAGCAGGTAGAGGGCGCCGAGGTCGACGGCGTAGCTGAGCCCGCCGACCAGCAGGAAGCGCAGCAGGCTCCTGAGCGTGCTCATGCTCAGCGGTGCTCGCGACCGGACAGCCGCAGCAGCGCGACCTCCTCCGCCAGCGTCCTCGTACGCTCCTCCAGGCGGCCGAGCTCCGAGCTGAGCTGCACGTTCACTCCCAGCAGCACGAGGCTGCCGAGGAAGAACAGCAGGTTGGCCGGCACCTGCACGCCGAGCAGCGCGGCGGCGCCCGCCAGCACGTCCGGGAACAGGGCGATCACCACGATCACCGCGGCGAGCAGCACCCAGAACGTGGCGTACTTCTCGCGCAGCTTCCTGCGGCGCAGCATCTCGAAGACGATCGAGACCGTGACGAGGGCGCCGACCAGGCCCAGCATGTAGACGCTCATACTCCGGCTCTCTCGGGAAGCTCGGCGGCGCGCACCGGCTCCCAGCGCCTGATCAGCGCCAGGCCCAGTGCCACGCCGGCCCTGACCAGGTAGACGAGCGCGCGCAGCGTGGACTGGCTGGCGGTGCCGTACTCGCGGGGCCGCATCTTGACTGGGATCTGCCTGACCACGCACCCGCTGCGCACCGCGATGACCAGCGACTCCACGGTGTCGCCCAGGTACTCCACCGGGTAGTGCACGGCGAAGATCGCCATCGCCTTCCGGTTGGCGGCCCTGAAGCCGCTGGTCACGTCGGTCAGCCTGGTCCTGGCCAGGCCGGAGACGACCATCGCCAGCAGCCGCATGGCCAGCCGCCTGCCGAACTTCGCGCTCGTGTACGTGCCCGCCCCCGCGAAGCGCGATCCGATCACGATGTCCGCCGACTCCACGGCGGCGACCAGCTTGCCGATGTAGCGCGTGTCGTGCTGGCCGTCGGCGTCGACCTGGAGTGCCACGTCGTAGCCGCCCTCCAGCGCGTAGCGGTAGCCCGCGCGCATGGCGCCGCCGACACCGAGGTTGTAGGGAAGCCTGAGCACGGCCACACCCGCCGCCTCCGCCAGCGCCGCGGTGGAGTCCGCGGACCCGTCGTCCACGACCAGGATGTCGGCGTAGCCGCAGGCGCGCTCCAGCTCGCCGATGACCAGCCGGATCGACTGCTCCTCGTTGTACGCAGGAATGATGATCAGTACCCGCATCGCTTCCCCTCCCTGTCAGGAAGCATGGGCGTACAGGGCCGCACACGCTGCGCCTCGGCACGGTCCTGGTTCACTCCTTGCCGAGACTTGACGTTCGGGCAGCCTGATCGCGACGACGATCCCGCCGGGCAGGTCCCGCACGATCGCGAAGTGCCGGGGCGCGAACTGGGCCGGGGAGAACTGCGCCGTGCTGCCGTCGGCCAGCACCGGCCGCCACGTCCAGGCGCCCTTGCGGGCCCAGAGCACGAAGACGTCGATCCCGCCGAACCGGCTCGCCCGCGTGGCCTCGGCGAAGCGGTCCGGGTCGGAGATGGCGGCCAGCCGCCTGAGCTCGGCGTATCGGTCGTCCCAGCGCACGACGCTGAGCGCGGCGGTCCTGACCACGGGCAGGTAGCCGGGCCAGGGCAGGTAGGCGTAGAGGCGCTCGTCGACGGCCAGCGTGCGCGGGCGCGCGTGCGGGCCGTAGTGCTCGCGGACGGCGCGGCGGATCTCGGCGACGGGGAAGGCCGAGGGCGGCGTCGCGCCCATCTCGCGCAGTTCCTGCTGCCCGGCCGCGCCGCTGACGGGCATCCTGCCGTCGGGCAGCGGCTCGGCGTGCGCCCTTGCGGCGTGTACGCCCTGCGCGTGCGAGGCGGCGGCCGAGCCCACCGGCACCGGGGACCAGGACCGCCACAGGTAGCTGCCCGACCAGACGACGCAGACGGCCAGCGCCACCTGCGCCCACGGCTTGACCGGCAGCTTCGGCACGAGCCAGGTCAGTGAGAGCACGCCGGAGGCCAGCAGCAGGCCGTGCAGCAGGTGCATGGAGTGGTGGGCCATCCCGGTGTGCCCGGTCAGGACGAAGCCGACGGCGTAGGCGCCCTGGTAGGCGTACGTGCCCGCGATGAGCAGCGCCATCGGCAGGCCCCACCACGTCCTGTTGCGCAGCACGACGGCCCCGACCAGGCCCGCGGCCTCGATCGCGCCCAGGAAGGACGGCTCCATGAACGGGAAGGAGGAGGCGGCGACGGCCGGCGTGGCGTAGAGGTCGGCGACGTTCTGGCCGCCCGTCGTCGCCAGCGTGACCAGGTACGGCGCCACGTACCAGGCCGAGACGGCCAGGCCGACGGCCACGACCCTGGTGAAGTACCACAGCAGGCCCCACCGGTCGGCGCTCTGGGTGAAGGCGTAGACGACTAGGGCCACGAGGCCGGCGATGCCGTACAGGAAGAAGCCGAGGTAGAGCTGGACGATGAGGCCGAGCAGCAGTCCCGAGCCGAGCCAGTGCATGCGCCCGCCTGGGCGGGCGGCGAGCGTGCCGAGCGCCCACGGGATGAAGACCGCGAGCGCGAAGACCTCGTACGCCTTCCAGGGGTAGGAGAACGCGACCAGGCTGAAGACCGCCAGGGCCAGCGCGACCGGGGCGGTGGTGGTCCTGCGCCACAGAGCGTAGGCGGCGACGACGGCGGCGGAGGTCCAGACGATCTCCGCCTCGGCCAGCAGTTGCCAGGCGGGGATGCCGGTGAGCGCGGCGGCGCGGCCGATCAGCCAGGGGTAGAGCGGCGGGTACTCGGCGGCGACGCCCTCCACGATGCCGTCGCTGCTGGCCGCGACCACGCTGAACCTGGTGGCCATCGAGGCCATCCTGGCCATGTCGCCGGACAGCCCGTCGAAGCCGAACGGCGTGCCGTGCAGGGCCGCCCGCATGGCCAGCGCGGTCCACGCGGCGAACGCGGCGGCGGCCACGTCGTAGACGGCCGGGCGCCGCCACATCAGCGCCACCGCCAGCAGGGGTACGGCCAGCAGAAAGCCGACGGCCAGCGGGAACAGGGTGCCGCGCAGCGTGAACGGGTCGGCGCCGGCCAGGCCGGGGACAAGGAGGGCCGGCGGCAGGAGCACCGTGTACACGCCGAAGGCCACCAGCGCCGCCCGCCCCGCCCTGACCGCGGGCTCCGCTTCGGTCGCGACCGGCGTGAGGCGAGGTGTGAGCAGGCGCACGCCCTCGACCCTCTCGCCGATCGGCGCCGGTGCGCGGCGGATTGACCTCCCGACATCCCAATGGTGGGGCAATCAATTCCCCGGGAGGTGGTGGCGGCGCACGATAAGGAAGCCGAATATCGGGGATATGCCAGACTTGCGGGGTTCGCGAAGGGGAGGTGGTGCCCGGTGGTCGGGCGTGGAGTGGCGGTGCTGGCGGTACTCGTGGCGGGAACAGTCGTTCCCTCCCTTCCCGCTCAGGCGGCGAAGGTCGACTGCGCGAAGGCCAAGTGCCTGGCCCTGACGTTCGACGACGGACCGGGCACGACGACCTCCGAGCTGCTCAAGGTGCTCAAGAAGGCGAAGGTCAAGGCCACGTTCTTCGTCACGGGCAAGCAGGTGGAGCGGCGGCCGGCCGTACTGAGGAAGACCGTGGCGGACGGGCACGCGGTCGGCAACCACACCTACGGGCACCCGTCGCTGCCCTCGCTCATGGACGAGCAGGTCACGACCGAGCTGCGGCTCACGCAGGAGATCGTCGAGCGGGTGGCGGGGATCACGCCGAAGATGTTCCGCCCGCCGTACGGGCACACCGACGAGCGCGTGCTCGACCTGGCCGCGCAGGAGGGCCTGGCACAGGTCATGTGGACCGGCACCACCCTCGACTGGCAGTCGCGCGACGTCAGGAAGATCAAGGCGGCGGTGCTGCGGCTGGCCAGGCGGGACGGGGTCATCCTGATGCACGAGACCGTTCCGCAGACCGTGCGGGCGATGCCGGAGATCATCAAGGAGCTCAAGAAGCGCGGCTACACGCTCGTCACCGTGCCCCAGCTCGCGGGCGGCAAGAAGCTGGAACCCGGAATGGTTTATCCGTAGGAGATGGGTAGGGTTTGCACCCAGGTGCACCCTCCCCGTTCCAAGGACTCATGCGCGTTCTCCGTTCCACGTTCCTGCCCATCCAGATCGTGCTGCTCTGCTGGTGGGCGGCCTTCCACCCCGGCCTGTTCAGCCGGGACTCGGTCCTCTACCTGAGCCACACCATGGCCGGACCGTGGATCAGCGACCACTCGGTCCTCTACGACTCCGTGCTGTGGCTGAGCATGCGCCTGACCGGCGACCTCGGCGCGGTGACGCTGCTGCAGACGACCGCGACCGCCCTGACGCTGACGTTCCTGGCGCGGTCGCTGATCGCGCTCGGGGCGCCGCCGCGCTGGACCAACGCGATGGCGATCCTGCTGGCGTTCCTGCCGCCGCTGGGCGCGTTCTCCGTCGCGCTGTGGAAGGACGTGCCCTTCACGATCTGCGCCGTCGCGATCGCCGGCGTCTGCGCGCGCATCGCCGCCGACCGCGACCTCACCAACGGCCGCCTGGCCGCGCTGGCCGCCCTCTTCACGCTGCTGGGGCTCTTCCGCGCCAACGGGTTCCTGGTCGTCGCCGTCACCGTCGCCGCGCTGCTGCTCGTCGTCCCCCTCATGAGGGTACGGCTGGCGCTGCTCGGCACCGCCGCGGCCGCGCTCCCCCTGCTGCTCAGCAACCTGTTCTTCCCGCTGGTCGGGATCTCGGCGCCGAGCAAGACCTACGTCTACCACACCGCCTTCGGCGACATCGCGGTCGCCTACCACGAGCGTCCCGAGCTGTTCGACAACCGCGACCGGGCCATGCTCGCCACGGTCGCGCCGCTCCGGCGCTGGGACCGGGGCGGCACCTGCCACACCATCAACCCGCTGATCTGGCGCGGCGACTTCAGCTGGCCGCAGGCCGACGCCCACGCCACGGAACTGCTCGACCTGTGGAAACGGCTGCTGATCGAGGAACCGGCCCTGGTCATCGACGCCCGGCTGTGCAGGGGCGCGATCGCCTGGCAGCTCTGGGCCGACGACGAGGACACCGGCGGCGACACCTACCGCTTCTCCCGCCGCCCCAACGCCGACTCCTACATCGGCGCGGACCAGGTGCCCGACTACCGGGGCAGGGAGGTCTTCACCCTGCGCCCGCTCAACTCCGGCCTCAACACGGTGGCCGGCGCCTGGCTGGACGTGACGCTCGACAAGTCCGTCGACTGGATGTTGTGGCGCGGCGCCCTGTGGTCCTACCTGTCCTATCTCGCGGTGGCGCTGGCCGCCTGGTCACTGCGCAACCGCTACGCGCTGGGCGTCGCCGCCGTGGTCCTCGGCCAGCAACTGGCGATCCTGGCCAACATCTCCGCCCAGGACTTCCGCTACATGGCCACGCCCATCTTCGTCGGCGTCATGCTGCTGCCGCTGCTGGTCTCCTCCTTCAGGCGCCGGTCGTAGTTCTCGCGCGCCCGCGCCACGCAGGCGCTGTGCTTGCGCGACCAGTTGGTCACCGTCAGCAGCGCCTCGTACAGCTCAAGGGCCATCGGCGTGGTCTGGTACTCCACCTTCGGCGGCACCGTCGGATACACCGTCCGCTCCAGCATGCCGTCGCGCTCCAGGTTGCGCAGGGTCAGCGTCAGCATGCGGCGGCTGACGCCCTCGACCGTCCGCTCCAGCTCCGTGAACCTGACCGGTCCCCGTGAGGCCACCACGATGATCTGGATCGCCCACTTGCCGGCGATCCGGTCGAGGATCTCGCGCGGCGGGATCGGGCACTCGCCCATCTCGATGAGCGCCTGAGCGTCCTCCAGCGTCGTGAGCTGGCCTGGTACAGCGGTGTTCCCCTGGGACATGAAAGTGCCTTCTTCCGTGAGACCTTGATGGTCACACACGATGTCCACTGTTACAAGTCGTTCCCCTAAGGAAGCATCGTGAAGAACAAGTGGACAGCCCTCGCCCTCCTCACCACCACCCAGTTCGTCCTCATCCTTGACTCCACCATCGTCGGCATCGCGCTGCCGCTGCTCGGCCAGGACCTCGGCATGGGCCAGTCGGAGCTGTCGTGGGTGCACACCGCCTACTCCCTGGTGTTCGGCGGCCTGCTGCTGCTCGGCGGGCGTCTTTCCGACTACTTCGGGCGGCGGCGGGTGTTCGTCGCCGGGATGCTGCTCTTCGCCCTCGCCTCGCTGCTCGGCGGGCTCGCCACCACCGGGGCGCTGGTCGTGGCGATGCGGGCCGTACAGGGGATGGCCGGAGCCCTCGTCGCGCCCGCCGCGCTGTCGCTGGTGATGACCATCTTCAACGGCGACCCCGACCGCGACCGGGCCATGGGCCTGTGGGGCGCGGTGGGCGGCGTCGGGGCCTCGACCGGCGTCGTGCTCGGCGGAGTGCTCACCGACTGGCTCGGCTGGCGCTCGGTCTTCTACGTCAACGTGCCCGTCGGCGTCGTCGTCTCCGTCCTGGCCCTGAGCCTGCTCCCGCACGTGCCGCCGTCCGGCGCCCGCGGCTTCGACCTGGCCGGCGCCCTTACCTCGACCGCCGGGCTCGGCCTGCTCATGTACGCCGTCGTGGAGTCGTCCCCGCTCCTCGGCCTCCTGGCGGTCGTCCTGCTGGCGCTCTTCCTGCTCATCGAGTCCCGCTCCGCCAACCCGCTCATGCCGCTGTCGATCTTCCGCAAGCCGCTGCTGCGCGCGGGCAACACCATCATGTTCCTGGTCGCCGCCTCCGCCCAGCCGCTGTTCGTCATCCTCACCCTCTACACCCAGTACGTCCTCGGCTACTCCGCCACGCAGGCGGGCCTTTCCGTCGTGGCCATCTCCGTCGCGATCGCCCTGACCGCCTCCACGCTCGGCGGCCGGTTCGTCAGCCGGTACGGCCTGCGCGCCACGGCCGTCACCGGCATGAGTCTGGTCACCGCGGGGGCCGTCGCCTACCTGCGCATCACCCCGGCCAGCACCTTCCTCGGCACGCTCCTCGTCCCGGAACTGCTCACCGGCATCGGCTTCGGGCTGCTCGTGGTGGCCGTCACCATCGCCGCGACGGCCGAGGCGACGCCGGAGGAGGCGGGGCTGGCGTCCGGGCTGTTCAACGTGACGCCGCAGGTGGGCATCTCGATCGGCGTGGCCGCCCTGGTCTCCCTCGCCACGTCCGTCAGCGGTCCCGCCCCCACGCCGGAGGCGCTGACGCTCGGCTACCAGGCGGCGGTGACGGCTTCGGCGGTGATCGCGGCGGCGGGGCTGGTCGCGGCGATCGTGATGCTGCCCGCCGGGAAGCGGCGGGCCGCCGTCATGGCCGCTTCGGAAGGACGAGCTTGAGCAGCAGGTCGACGAGCTGCTCCCGCTCGGCCGCGGTCAGCGGGGACATGAGCTCGTCCTGCATGGCGGCCAGGGCCTCGTCCAGCCGGACGAACCGCTCCCGCCCCGCCTCCGTCAGCGAGATGACGTTGCGGCGGCGGTCCTCCGGATCGGGCGTCCTCGCCACCAGGCCGCGCTCGGCCAGTTCGTTGATGACGGTGACGAGGTCGCTGCGGTAGATCCCGGTCCGGTCGCTCAGCTCGGCCTGGCTGGCAGGGCCGGACTCGTGCAGGGCGACCAGGGCGCTGTAGTGCCACTTGCGGGCGTCCAGCTCGGCCAGCCCCGAGCTCACCACCCGGTCGGCTTGGGCGGCGGCGAGAGCCAGCAGCCTGCTGGGCACCCTTCTGAGGCGGGCCGGAGTCTTCTCCATGGGGCAAGGGTATTGCGTTAGTGCGACTAACGATGTAACTTCGTTCGTGGCACTAACGTTCATCTGACTAACGGAGTTTGCGATGCCTTCCATCGAGGTTCTCGACTCGACCATCCACTACGAGGAGATCGGCGCCGGCGCCCCGATCGTCTTCCTCCACGGCAACCCCGCCTCGTCCCACATGTGGCGCAAGGTGCTCCCCCTGGTCGGCGAGGGCCGCCTGCTGGCGCCCGACCTGATCGGCATGGGCCGCTCCGGCAAGCCCGGCATCGACTACACCTTCGCCGACCACGCCCGCTACCTGGACGCCTGGTTCGACGCCATGGGTCTGGAGGACGTGGTGCTCGTCGGCCACGACTGGGGCGGCGCCCTGGCCCTCGACCGGGCCGCCCGCCACCCCGGCAGCGTGCGCGGCGTGGCGGTCTTCGAGACGTTCCTGCGCCCCCTGTCGTGGGCCGACCTGGGCGAGGGCCCGCGCGCCCGCTCCGAGGCCATCCGCTCGCCCAAGGGCGAAGAACTGGTCCTGGGCAGCGACTTCTTCATCCAGACCGCCTACACCGGCGGCGTCCTCACCCCGGTGAGCGAGGAGGAGATGGCCGCCTACCTCGCCCCGTTCCCCACCCCCGAGAGCCGCCGGCCGGTCCTGGCGTGGGCCCGCTCGTTCCCGCTGGACGGCGAGCCGGCCGACGTGCACGAACGCGTCGCCCACTACGAGAAGTGGCTCAGGACCAGCGACGAGGTCCCCAAGCTGCTGATCACGTTCGACGGCTCGCCCACGCTGCTCATCACGCCCGAGGTGGCCTCGTGGAGCCAGGCTTCCGTCGCGGGGCTGGAGATCGCTTACGGCGGTGCCGCCGGGCACCACGCGGCCGAGGACCAGCCGGAGAGGATCGCGGCCGCGATCAGCACCTGGGCCGACCACAACCGGCTCCGCTGACCGGCTGGACGAACCCATGTCCCGAAGGGCCGCGGCGGCTCCCAGCCGTCGTCCGGATCGCCGACACCCGGTGTGCTCGACAAGACAGTCGTCCCGCGAACCGACAGGGTCAGACCCGGCGCGTCCACGGATCAACGCCGGCTCGGCAGCGCCGATCGGGCAGGTCAGCGGAGGTCGGCGAGATCGATCGTCCGGGCCATCGCGCGGTACCCGGCGTCGTTGAGGTGCAGGTGGTCACCGGCGTCGTAGGCGGGGTTGAGCTGGTCTTCGTCGGACGACGCCGCCAAGGCTCGGTCGAAGTCGGCCACCGCGTCATACTCACCCGACGTACGGATCCAGGCGTTGACCTCGTCCCGCTTCGCCTCGGTGGCCGAGGTGTAGTACCGCGAGCCCTTGATCGGCGGCAGGGTGCCGCCGATGACCCGTAGCCCCTTGGCCCGAGCCTGCCGGATCAGCTCGCGGTGCCCGGCGATGACCTGGGCCGCGGAGACCTCGGTGGGCGGCGTGCCGATCGGTCCTGGTGGCTGGTTCATGCCGATGTCGTTGGTGCCCTCCAGGATGATCACCGTCCCCACGCCGGGCTGGCCCAGCACGTCCCGCCGGAACCGGGCCGTGCCCTTGTCGCCGAGCTGCATGGAGTCGACCGTCACCCGGTTCCCGCCGATGCCCTGGTTGAGCACGGCCCTCGGCCGTCCCGAGGCGGCCAGTCGCTCGGCCAGTTCGTCGGGATAGCGGTTGTCGGCGCCGGGCGTGGAGCCGTACCCGTCGGTCAGCGAATCACCGAACGCGACCACGCCCCGGCGATGCGTACCCCCGAGGACGTCGACCCCGCTGAGGTAGTACCAGGACACGGTCTTCTCGGTGAACGCGGCTCCGCCCACGTCGGCCCGATGGTCACCCTCGGCACGGTAGGTGGGCGCCATGGCCTGCGCGTGATAGGTCACCGGCCCCGTCGGGTCGGCCAGGTAGAGCGTGACCGTCACCGAACTCAGCGCCCCCACCGGCATCGGCACCAGATCGCTGGCCAGTTCCGCCCCGGCCGGGATGGTGAAGCTCCGCGCCCGGTTGACGGTCAGATGCCGCACCGAACCAGGCCGTACGGCGGCGCCCTCCGCGGTCCGCGCGATGGTGGCCCCGGCGACCTTCACCGGAGCGGCCCCGTAGACGTTGGACAGCCGTACCCGAGCCGCCACCCCACCCGCGCTGACCCGCACCACCTGGCGGACCGTCTGCCGGGCGAACCCCTGCTCCGACCAGTTCGGCGTGTAGTTGATGCCGGGTCGCTGCGGGGAGGCGGACCAGGTTGCGGTCCAGCCCCGGGTGTCGGCGGCAGCCGTACCCGGGAACGCTGTCAGTGTGGCGAGGGCGACGGCCAGGATGGGGGCGAGTCGTCGGGGCATGCGGGTCTCCTCACGAAAGCCGCGCGGGGCGCGGGCATCGGCTTCCCGTCCTGGTCAGCCGGGTTCGTGAGACATCCTCGTTGCGAGGGGCGGTGGTGATCGTCGGCCTGAGGGCGCTCGTCCGGATACGACGTCCAGCGCAGATTCCGCCCCGCCCCTACCACCCGGGAAGCAGCCCACCCTGCACCATCAGGAACGGCAGGCGACGTGCGAAGCCTGGCATGACAGTGGCGTGTTCGAGTGTGGGCGCCTTGCTGCCTGGATGCCGGAAGGTCCTTCACGCGCCGGGCCGGATCAGGCCGCTCTCGTAGGCCAGGATGACCAACTGGACCCTGTCGCGCACGTCCAGCTTGGCGATGGCCCTGGTGATGTGGGTCTTGGCGGTGAGCGGGCTGATGACGAGGCGTTCGGCGATCTCGTTGTTGGAGAGTCCGAGCGCCACGAGCTTGACCGTCTCCAGTTCCCGGGAGGTGAGGGCGGCCAGCCGCTGACCGGCGCTGGGCGTGAGGTCCTGCCGGTGGGCGAACTGCTCGATGACGCGCCGGGTCACGCCTGGCGACAGCAACGCGTCTCCTCCGGCGACGGCGGCTACCGCCCGGCGGAGTTCGGCCGGTTCGACCTCTTTGGTGAGGAAGCCGCTGGCTCCGGCGCGCAGGGCGGCGAAGACGTGTTCGTCGGTGTCGAACGTGGTGAGGATGATGACGCGACAGTCCGGAGTGGCCGGATCGGTGACGATGCGGCGGGTGGCGGTGATCCCGTCGGTGCCCGGCATGCGGATGTCCATGAGGATCACGTCGGGGCGGGTGCTCGCGGCCAGCCGTACCGCATCGTCGCCGTCCTGTGCTTCGCCGACGATCGTGATGTCCCGCGAGCGGGCCAGCAGGCTGCGGAAGCCCGCCCGCACGAGTGCCTGGTCGTCGGCGAGGAGCACCTTGATCGTCATGCCGTCGAGCCTGCCACAGGGATGTCGGCCCGCACCGCGAAGCCGCCGCCAGGCCGGAGTCCCGCGGTGAGCGCGCCCCCGAGTGCGCTCACCCGCTCGCGCATTCCGGTCAGACCATGGCCTTCGGTGACGTCGGCGCCGCCCGGGACGCCGCGACCGTCGTCCGTGATCTCGACGGTGATCGAGCGCGGCTGGTAGCCGATCGTCACCTCCGCCTTGCTCGCCGCCGCGTGCTTGAGCGTGTTGGCGAGGGACTCCTGTACGACGCGGTAAACGGCGATGGCGGTGATGGCGGGGACGGCGGCCCGGTCGCCACGCTCGTCGAGGGTCACGTCGAGCCCGGCGGTCCGGGCGTCGGCGATGAGGGTGTCCAGGGAGGCCAGATCCGCCTGGGGCGCGGTGCCGCCGGGATCGTCACGCAGGATCGTGATGAGGGAGCGGAGGTCGGCCATCGCCCGGTTCCTGATCTCCTTCGCCAGGCGTAGCGCGGCGGCGGCCTCTTCCGGGTCATCCTCCAGGGCGTCGGCCGCGACATTGAGCTGGACACCGACGACGGCCAGCGTGTGCGCGACGACGTCGTGGACCTCGTGCGAGACGCGCAGCCGCTCCTCCGCGGCGCGAGCGCGGTCGTCGGTTTCGCGCAGCCGTTCCCGCCAGCGCGTCGTGGCGGCGTACGTCAGGCCAGCGGCGATGAGCAACGCCAGGATCACTCCCTCCCCCGCGACGTGGAGCACGTATCGGGTCGGGTTCCAGTCGAGGATCCTGTGGGCGTCGAGCGCGGAGTACAGCAGTACGGCCAGGCCGATGGCGCCCACCCAGCGCACGCGGGGTGTGGTGGCGGCGGTGAAGTAGGCGACAGCGGTGGGCCAGACCCAACCGGCGGGAGACCAATGTCCGGTGAGGTGATAGAGGAAGATCCCGCCGATCGACAGGAGCAGCACGGTCATCGGCCAGCGGCGTCTGACCAGCAGGAGGGCTCCGAGAAGGAGACCTAGGGGGATGGCGCCCTCCCAGGGGCCGCGCACTCCGGTGGCGAGGGCTACGGCGACGAAGAAGACCAGGGTGAGGACGGCGAGCGTGAGGTCGGTGATCCGGGCGAAGTGCCGGACAGGAGCGGGTTCGCGCCGTGGGGGCGGCTCGGCCATGCATGGGGCCTTTCTTGAGCGGGTGGGGCGCGGCGTTACGTGGGCGAGGCCGTTGACATGTTCGGCTCCCGTTGTCGCGTGGCTCCCGGCCTCGGGTCAGACGTGGGTGACCAGGAGGGTCACGCCCGCCTCGCCGCCACAGTCGACGAAGACGGGGCCGACGCCGTTGCCGATCTTGGGGGCCAGGGTCGCCTTGGCCACGAATCCCTTCGGGCTGTCCTCGACGATGCGGATGTTCTGGAGCACCGGGTGCTCTCTGTCCAGCCCGGCGAACACGGTCTTGAGTCCCTTGCCGCCGCCGCAGTGACCGGTGATCGTCACCTCCTGGGCTCGCTTGGTGGTGGGGTTGGGGCTGACCTGTACCACCGCTCTGGCGCCCTTCGGGGGCTTCGGAGCCGCGGCGGCTTCGTTGACCTGGCCTGCCTGGGCGCCTGCGGGGGCGCCGGCCCAACCCAGCAGACCGGCCGTCAAGCTCAGCCCGGCTATCGCGGTGATCAGTCGCTTGCTCATGACTTCTCCAGTTCTCGTCGGCTATCTCGACGAGAAACGCTAGGCGGGGCCGTAGTGGGAGCGCGTCGTCCGTTGATCGTCACTTGGCCTTGCACCGTTTGCTGTATTCGGTACATCAAAGGAAGTAGTCATCTGGCCTCAACCGGGCGTGCCTGTCAGGCTGTGCGCTGACGACAGATGTGCTTGCCTGCGCGCAAGCTCGGCAGGTGATCCCGAAAAGACCAGCGAGCCTCAGGCGGGAGAGGGCACTCTGATCTTCCTAGCGAAGACGACCAGTCCCTCACTCTGTTCAGCTGGAGGAGCAGCATGCGGCGGCTGACGGATGACGAGCGAAAGGCGCAGTTTCGTCAATTCACACGGTCCGCTCTGCACCTGGAGTTGCGTGACCGGTACGCGGTCAGCGAAGAAGACGAACGGTTCTCCAGATTCCTGGCCACCGGCAGAAGGGATCTGGAGGCGGACTCGCGCCAGCGGCAGTGGTGGTTGACCCTTGTCCGGGACGCGACAGAGGCTGGCAAGGTCATCAGGCGCGCACGAGTCATTTCTGAGCCCGTGACCGACTACATCAGGTTCGAGTGGGCGGGGAGTGGCCTCACGGTTCAGGCGGGCGAAGAGATTCGGTGGCTTGCCCGGCATCGGGCTTCGACCATCGCCTTCCCGGGCAACGACTTCTGGCTGTTCGACGACAGCACCGCCATGTTCCATCTCTTCACCGGCGATGGCGAATGGATTGCGGCTGAGCTGACTCAAGACCCTTCGGTTGTTCAGCTCTGTAGGTCCGCGTTCGAGAACGTATGGCGGGTGGCTGTTCCCCATCACGAGTACCAGCCGGTCTAAGGGCGCCCTCCTGGCCGTGCTGGGCTCGCGCATGCTTCAGGATTTGCTTGTTTGGTCAGTGGGTTCCACATGCCCGACTGCGTAGCCGGGCAACGGGCGCGGCTGCAAGGGCGCGCGAGCGTAGCGAGCACCTTTGTCGTGGGTTGGATCCAACTGCCCAACCACCTAGCCGGGCAACGGGCGGGCCCGAGGAAGAACGCGCGAGCGTAGCGAGCACCTTTGTCCTGGGTGGGATCCAACCGCCTAACCACCTAGCCGGGCAACGGGTGGGACCCCAGAAAGACGCGCGAGCGCAGCGAGCACCTTGCCCTTACCCTTGGAAAACGCGCGAGCGAAGCGAGCTCCTAGCCTTTCACTCCCACTCAATGGTGCCCGGAGGCTTGCTGGTTACGTCGACCACCACCCGGTTGACCTCGCGGACCTCGTTGGTGATCCGGGTGGAGATGCGCGACAGCACGTCGTAAGGCACCTTCGCCCAGTCCGCCGTCATCGCGTCCTCGGAGGTGACCGGCCGCAGCACCACCGGGTGCCCGTAGGTACGCCCGTCACCCTGCACCCCCACCGAACGGACGTCGGCCAGCAGCACCACCGGGCACTGCCAGATCTCCCGATCCAGCCCAGCCCGTGAAAGCTCTTCCCTGGCGATCGCGTCAGCCTCGCGCAGCAGGTCCAGCCGTTCCCTGGTGACCGCGCCGATGATCCGGATCCCCAGCCCAGGCCCCGGGAACGGCTGCCGCCACACCATCGCCGACGGCAGTCCGAGCTCTTCCCCGGCCCGCCGTACCTCGTCCTTGAACAGGGTCCGCAGCGGCTCCACGAGCTGGAACTGCAGGTCGTCGGGGAGCCCGCCCACGTTGTGGTGGGACTTGATGTTGGCGGTGCCGGTGCCGCCGCCGGACTCGACCACGTCCGGGTACAGCGTCCCCTGCACGAGGAAGTCGACGGGCCCGTCGGCCATGATGGCGCGCTGCTCGTCCTCGAAGACGCGGATGAACTCGCGGCCGATGATCTTCCGCTTCTCCTCGGGGTCGGTCACCCCGTCCAGGGCCTTGAGGAAGCGGTCGGCGGCGTCGACCACGCGGAGCTTGACCCCGGTGGCGGCCACGAAGTCGCGTTCGACCTGCTCGGCCTCGCCCTTGCGCAGCAGTCCGTGGTCGACGAAGACGCAGGTCAGCCGGTCGCCGATGGCCCGCTGCACGATGGCGGCGGCCACCGCGGAGTCGACGCCGCCGGACAGCGCGCAGATGGCGCGGCCCTCGCCGACCTGCTGGCGTACCGCCTCCACGGCGTCCTCGACGATGTTGAGCATGGTCCAGCTCGGACGGCATCCGGCCGCGTCTAGGAAGTGCTTGAGCACCGCCTGCCCGTGCTCGGAGTGGAGGACCTCGGGGTGGAACTGCACGCCGTACAGACCGCGGAGGGTGTCCTCGAACGCGGCCACGGGGGTCTCCGACGTCGCGGCGGTCACCACGAACCCGGCGGGCGCGGCGGCCACGCTGTCGCCGTGGGACATCCAGACCTTCTGCTTGTCGGGCAGACCGGCGAAGAGCACGCCTTCGCTGAGCACGTCGAGCGCGGTGCCGCCGTATTCGGCGACGCCGGTGCGGGCGACCTCGCCGCCGAGGGAACGTGCCATCGCCTGGAAGCCGTAGCAGATGCCGAACGTGGGCACACCCGTCTCGAACAGCCCATCCGGTACGGCAGGCGCCCCCTCGGCATAGACCGACGAAGGCCCGCCGGACAGGATGATCGCCTTGGGCTTCTTGGCCAGCATCTCCTCGACCGGCATCGTCGAGGGAACGATTTCCGAGTAGACGTGGCATTCGCGCACGCGGCGGGCGATGAGCTGCGCATACTGCGCACCGAAGTCGACCACGAGCACAGTGTCGAACTCAGACACGAGACAGACCCTCCAACAGCGAATGCGGTGCACCCAGTGTATCGGCCCGCCGGTCACTCGTAGCTGGGCAGCGGCGGGAGGGCGCCGTCGAGCAGGGCTTCGAGCTGGTCGCGCAGCCCCTTCGCGTACTCGGGGTGGGTGAGCAGGAGGAATCGCTCGTCCCTGATGGCCTCGACGACCTGGCGGGCCACGTCCGCGGGGTCGATGCCGCGCTCCAGGACGGAGTCGATGAGGCCCTGGGCGGCGTAGTCGTCGCGGGTGCGGCCGACGAGGAGGTCGGCGGGCCGTACCCGCTCGGAGGTGTTGATCTGGGTGCGCACCGCGCCGGGGCACAGCGCGGTGACCTTGAGCTTGGAGCCGGTCAGCGCGAGGTCCTGGGCGAGGGTCTGCGACGCGGCGAACGCCGCGTACTTGCTGACGGCATAGCCCGCCGTGTACGGCGCCGCGAACAACCCGGCCACCGACACGGTGTTGACGATGTGTCCTTCGGTGTCCTGTTCGATCATGCGGGGGACGAAGGCCTTGATGCCGTGGAGCACGCCCCACAGGTTGACGCCCAGGAGCCAGGCGAAGTCCTCGGTGGTGCGGTTCCAGATGTGGCCGCCCTGGAAGACCCCGGCGTTGTTGCACAGCACGTGGACGGCGCCGAGTTCGCCGAAGGTGCGGGCGGCCAGGTGCTGGACGGCGGCGTCGTCGGAGACGTCGGTGATCTGCGTGAGCACGCGGCCCCGCCCGGCCAGCGCCGCGGTCTCGGCCAGCCCGCCCGGGTCGACGTCGGCGAGCATCAGGGTCATGCCCTCCTCGGCCAGGCGGACGGCGAGCGCGCGGCCGATGCCGCTCGCCGCTCCGGTGACCACCGCGACCTTGCCGGAGAGTTCCCGCACGCCAGCCTCCCGAGCGCTCGCTTGGCACCAAGAACGTTATCAGAGCGGATGACGCACCCAGATGTTCGGTTCGACGTAAACCGCGTGATCGTGGGTGACATCCACGTGTACCGGGACGAGCGCCCCCGGCACCTCGACCGCCCCGTCCACGTCGAACGGCAGCCCGGTCCAGCCCCGCCACTCGCCGAGGGTGCCGGAGATCGTCATCGAGCGCTGGGCGACCTTCTCCACCCTCCCTCCCGCACGCACGTGCACGCGCAGCCAGGCATCGTACGGCAGGCCGTCCCCCCTGGTGCGGAAGGCGTACTCGCTGGTCGGGGTGTGTGGTTCCAGGTGCTTCTGGCTGGGCCTGACCGGCGCGACCAGCTCCGCGAAGCCCAGCCGCGCGGCCCGCGCCCGCATCGCGGCGACCATGTGCGCGGACAGCCCGCCGCCGAGCAGGTCCTTCCTGATCGTGATCTCCAGCGCGGACACGGCGTCCGGCGTCCTGCCGCCCTCCCTGGCCAGCCAGCCGCGCCTGATGACCGCGTCCCAGCCGTCGTCGGGCAGGTCGCCGTCACGCGCGGTGAACGGGATCATGCAGGCGCGCGCCGCCAGCCTGCCGGGTTCCGCGGGGTCGTCGGCGACCAGCACGTAGTCGGCGTAGTGGCTGGTGGCGACCGCGTAGAAGAGGTCCGCGATCGGGTCGTTGAGCATGAACTCCGGCCAGGCGGTGTCCATGTCCCACAACGACTCGGCGAACTCGGGACGCTCGGCCAGCGTGGTGATCCGGAGGGACATGGCGGACATTCTCACAGTTCGGACGGCCGCTGCACCGCCTGTTTTTCCGTCTTGAAGATCAGGGTGGTCTGCAGATGGACGATCTCCGGCCGGACCAGGAACTTCTCCAGGACGAGCCGGTGCAGGCTGGTGGCGTCGGCGACGGCCACGTGGACCAGGAAGTCCTCGGGACCGGCGACGTTGAACAGCGTGATCGTCTCCGGCAGGCTCAGGACGAACCGGCGCAGCGGGTCGGAGAGCTGGGCGGTGTGCGGGCGTACGCGCAGCGCGAGCAGGGCTTCCAGCGGGCGGCCGAGGCAGGCGATGTCGACGTCGGCGCGGAAGGCGGTGATCACGCCGCGGCGGCGCAGCGCGCGTACCCGCTCCAGGGCGGTGGAGGGCGCGACGCCGAGCTTCTCCGCGAGGTCCTTGTTGGGCAGCCGAGCGTCGTTCTGCAACTCGGCCAGAATGGCCAGGTCGATCGAATCGAGTTCGGCCACTCGCCCCGATTTCTCACTCATATTCGGTGAATCTAGCCACACGACCCACTGAGCGCGGATATTTCGGGGCATGTGGGATGTTGAGGCTTTTACCAAGGCCGCCGCCGTCACCGTCAGCGAGCTAGCCGCCTACGTCGAGGAGAGCCAGCGCGGCGAGGCGCCCGTCGTGCGGCGGCGACCGCCGGGGGAACTCGCCGAGAAGCTCCGCCTGGCCGAGCTCATCCGCGAGGGCGGGCTGAACACCGAGACCTACCAGGACTTCCTCCACGCCTTCCTCGGCGAGGGCACCCGGCTCCACCATCCCGCCTATCTCGCCCATCAGGTCGCCTCTCCCGACTTTCCCGCCGCGCTGGCCGACTTCATCCACGGCGCCACGAACAACCCGATGGCCATCTACGAGATGGGCGCGGCGGCGGCCACGGTGGAGTTCGAGGTGATCCGGTGGATGCTGGAGAAGGCGGGCTTTCCGGGCGGCGCGGGCGTGCTGACCCACGGGGGTTCGCTGGCCAACCTGACCGCGCTGCTGGCCGCCCGTGCGCGGGCCGTACCCGAGGCGTGGTCGGACGGCTCGCCCGGTGACCTGGTGATCCTGGCGCCGCCGTCGGCGCACTACTCGGTCTCGCGGGCCGCCTCGATCATGGGACTGGGCCAGAAGGCGGTCGTGGAGCTGCCCACGGACGAGCTGGGCCGTCTGGACGTCACCCGATTCCCCGAAATCTCCGGCATGAGGCCCATCGCGCTGGTCGCCTCCGCCTGCGCCACCGGCACCGGCCTCCACGACGACCTGCGCGCGGTCGGCCAGTGGTGCCGCGAGCGCGGCGTCTGGTTCCACGTGGACGGCGCCCACGGCGCCTCCGCCCTCCTCAGCCCCGCCCACCGCCACCTGCTCGACGGCGTTGAACTGGCCGACTCCCTCATCTGGGACGCCCACAAGATGCTCCGCACGTCCTCGCTGGCCGCCGCCGTCCTGGTCCGCCGGCAAGGCGACCTGGACGCCGCCTTCCAGCAGGACGCCAGCTACATCTTCTACGGCGACCAGGGCTTCGACCTGATCGGACGGACCGTGGAGTGCACCAAGGCCGAGCTCGGGCTGAAGATCTTCCTGAACCTCGCGTGGCGGGGCGAGCGGGGGCTCGGCGCCTTCGTCTCCGGCCGCTACGCCGCGGCCCACCGCTTCTGGGAACTGGCCAGAACCCGGGAGGGGTTCGCGCTGCCGTACGAGCCGGAGAGCAACATCGTCTGCTTCCGGTACGGCGAGGCCGACCCCACCCGGATCCGCGAGCGCCTGATGGCCGACGGCAGTTTCTACCTGACCTCAACCGTCCTGAACGGCGTCCGCCACCTCCGCGTCACCGTCATGAACCCGGCGACCGACGAGAGCCACCTGCAACACCTCCTCGACGAGATCCCCCGCCTCGCCAACCTGAACCCGTGACACGACAACCACAACGGAAGAACGCCTGAAAAGAGAGCCGCGAGGTCGGAAGGGGCCGGGTGTGAGGGCACCAAGCGGAAGACCGTGCAGCGAAGGGCGTGAAGGGGCCGCAACGGGAGACGGACGGCGCAAGAAGCGGAGCCGCGGAAACGCGGGCTCGGAGGGAGAGAGACGGGCTGCGGGCGCGCGGGCGCCGAGGAAGGCGGGCCGCGCGAGTAGACGGGAGGGGGAAGGCGGGCCGCGCGGGAAGGCGGGTGTGGGGGAAGGCGGGTGTGGGGGAAGGCGGGGTGCGGGGAGGGGTGGGCCCGGCAGCGCGGGCTCCGGGTTCCGCGCTGCCGGGAGTCCTCAGATCCAGCCGTCCAACCCGGCGAGGAAGTCCTCGAACAGGTGCCGGTGGATCGTGTGCTCGGCCCCCTTGACCACCCTCACCTCGAATCCCTTCCCCACGAGTTCCTCCTGGAACTCCGGTGACACCAAAAACGACGGATCCGCCACCTGCACCAGCGACGGCACCACGGCGGCGGGCGTGAGGTCGGCCCCCGCGATCCCGCTCAGGGACAGCGCCGTCTCCCGATCCCACTCCTTCAGCATCTCGACCTCGGCCGCCACCTCCTCGGCCGAGAACCCCGGATGCACCGCCGCGATCTCCTCCGCCGTGGCGTTGGCCGCCTGCGCCATCAGGTCGGTCATCGGTACGCCGCCCTCCAGCACGGGCAGCCGGAACGCCGGATCGGAGTAGACCGCCCGGCCAGGCATGAGCCGTTCGACCGCGACCCCCAGCGTGAGGCCGCCGAGCGAGTGCCCGATGGCGAGCGCGGGCCGGGCGGGCACGGACTCCAGGACGGAGGCGGCCAGCAACTCGGGCGTGTAGTGAACGGCGCGCGGGCTGGCGCCGTGGCCGGGCAGGTCGACGGCGACGACCCGGTACCCGCGCCCGGCCAGCTCGGGCCCGACCCGCCACCAGCACCGGGAGTCGGCCATGATGCCGTGGATGAGCAGGGCGACCCGGTCGCCGGTGCCCCATTCGCGCGTGTGCAGCCTCATACTCGCCTAACCTCGGAGTTATACGTATAAGCGCTTGATAGCATCCCACGGATGGACGGGACAAGACTGTGACCGCGAACCGACCGCCGACCAGCGTTGACGTGGCCAGGGCCGCCGGAGTCTCGCAGGCCACGGTCTCCTACGTGCTCAACGACAACCCCAACGCCCGGGTGAGCGAGGAGACCAGGCAGCGCGTGCGCGACGCCGCCGCGCGGCTCGGGTACGTGCCCGACGCCAGCGCCCGCACCCTGCGCACCGGCCGCAGCGGCATCGTGCTGGTCCCGCTGTCCCCCGCCCGCACGGGCGGTCTCTTCCGCGATCTGCTCGACGAGCTCGGCGAGGAGCTCCGGCCGCGCGGCTACACCCTCGTCCAGTACGGCGAGCGCCGCCTCAAGGGCGTGCCCGCCGCCAAGGTGTGGGCGGCGATGCGCCCGAGCGCGGTCATCGTCGACGCCGACCGGCTCACCAGGGCCTCGGTGGACCTGCTGCGCGCCTCGGGCGCCAAGGCCGTGATCGGTTTCGCCGACGGCCCGTCCCCGCTGGTGCCCGCGATGGTCATGGACCACGAGTCGGTGGGCGCCTGCGCCGCCCGCCACCTCGTGGAACGCGGTCGCGCGCGGCTGGCCGCGATCGTCCCCCGCGAGGAGGGCGTGGACCTCATGGGCCTGGGCCGGCTGCGCGGCGTGCGCCAGGTGGCGCCCGACGCCGAGCGCATCGACCTGGCCTTCACCGAGGAGGCCGCCCGCGAGGTGGCCACCAGGCACGACCTGCCCGACGGCATCTTCGGCTACAACGACGAGTACGCGCTGCTGCTGATGAGCGCGCTGCAGGACGCCGGCGTGCGGGTCCCGGAGGACGTGGCGATCGTCGGCGCCGACGATCTGCTGCTCGCCTCCCTGGTACGGCCCCGCCTGACGAGCATCCACTTCGACCCGACGGCCACGCCGTCCAGGATGGCCGCCTACATCGACGAGCTGGTGCGCGGCGAGCGCACGGCCCACCCGGGCACGGTCCTCAGCCTCTACGGCCCGCGCCTGGTCGCCAGGTCCAGCTCGTAACAACTTGGCCGCGTGTCTTGTCACGCGGGGATCGGCGACCTACAGTCCAGAGCAATCGTCGGTGATACGTATCACCACTGCTGGAAAGGTCCTGGTCGATGACCCATGTTCAGGGCAAAGCCCCCACGGCAGCAGAGGATCGCGGATTCCGTCTCGGACCCCTGTATCTCACGCTCCCCCTCGCCAACGTCGCGGTCATGTTCCTCTGGGTCGGAGTGGGCGCGTTCGTGCTGCCCCGCCACGTTCAGCTGATCACCGGGACCAACGACGTGGCCGCGCTCGGCCTGGCCAACTCGATCGGCCCGCTCATGGCGACCATCGCCAACCCCATCTTCGGCCAGATCTCCGACCGGACCCGCTCGCGCTTCGGCCGCCGCTCCCCCTGGATCCTCGGCTGCGTCGCGGTCGGCGTCCTGGCGCTGCTGCTGCAGGTCAACGCGGCCAGCGTGCTCATGCTCGGCATCAGCTGGGCGGGCGTGCAGCTCATCATGAACGGCTACCAGGCCGCCATCACCGCGATCCTGCCCGACCGGGTCCCGGCCCGCCGCTACGGCACCTTCTCCGCGCTGTTCGGACTCGGCACGCCGGTGGCCACGATCGCCGCCTCCCTGATGTTCGTGAGCATGCCGCAGCTCGCCGACGGCGGCGCGTACTACGTGGTCATGGGGGTTCTGGTCGTCGCCGCCCTGCTCATCGTCGTGGCCAGTCCCGACCGGTCGTCCACGGACCTGCCGCGCACGCCGTTCGACCTGGGCGCGTTCGTGGCGGCGTTCGTCCGGCCGCTGCGTCACCGCGACTTCCTGTGGGCCTTCATCGGCCGCTTCGGCCTGATGCTCGGCTACATGATGATCTTCACCTTCAACCTCTTCCTTCTTGAGGACTTCATCAAGATCCCGAAGGCCGAGGTCGTCTCCAAGATGGGCGTGCTGATGCTCGTCGGCCAGGCCGCGACCTTCCTCGCGGTGGTGCTGATCGGCCCGCTGTCGGACAAGGTGGCGCGGTTCCGGATGTTCGCGCTGATCGCCGGGCTGGCCTCGGCGGTCACGCTGGGCATCCCGCTGTTCATGCCGACGTTCGAGGGCATGCTCGTCTACAACGTCCTGCACGGCGTGGCCTTCGGCATCTTCATGGCCGTGGACATGGCCCTGGTGACCAAGGTGCTGCCGGACAAGGACGAGGTCGGCAAGGACATGGGCGTGCTCAACATCGCCAACGCCGGTCCGCAGATCGCCGCCCCGGCGCTGGCCGCCTTCCTGGTGACCATGGGCGGCTACCCGACCCTGTTCATGGTCGGGATCGGGGTCTCGCTGGTGGCTTCGCTGGCCGTACTGAAGATCAAGGGTGTGCGGTAGCGGGAGGAGATAGCGTCGGGCCCATGACCGAACTCGATTCCAGGCTCCGCGCCGTCACCGATCTGACCATCGCCGAGGCCCGCGAGATGGGCGGCAGGCACGAGTACGACGGCCAGGTCCAGGACCTCTCCCCCGAGGGCGTCCGGTCCGGCCTCGCTCGCCTGGGCGAGGGCACGCTGCCCGACGACCCCTACGACGCCGAGCACCTCACGGTCTTCGAGGCGGGGCTGCGCGTGCAGCTCGGTGAGCTGGAGCTGCACCGCCGCAACCCGCTGCCGCATCTGTCCAATCTCGACCTGGCCTGTTACGACCGCGACTACGCGCCCGAGGCCGAGCGCGCCGCCGCCAAGGCCGCCCACCTGGCGGCGTGGCCGGCCGCCGTCCAGGGCGCGATCGCCGCGCTCGACCAGGTCAGCGCGCCTGTCGCCACCGCGCTCGCGCCCGCGGTCAGGGGCCTGGCCGCGGGCGTGACCGACGCCGACGCCCTCGACGCCCACCGGCTGCTCGTCGCGCACGTCGAGCGCGCCGCCGCGGTCGGCGACCCCGACGCCGCGCTGGGCGCACCCGCGCTGGCCCGGCTGATGGGCAGCGCCGAGGGCCTGGAGGTCGATCTGGGCCGGCTGGCCGAGCGTGCCGACGCCGAGCGCGACCGCCTGCACGCGCTGCTGGCCGAGGCCGTCGCCAAGCTGGGGAGGAGCGGCGACCCGCTGGAGGTGGCCCGCGAGCTGGTCAGGGACCACCCCGGCGCCGACGGCGTCGTCGAGGCCGCCAGGATCGGCACCGAGAAGGCCATCGCGTTCACCCGCGAGAAGGACCTGGTGCCCTACCACGACGGCGAGTGCCTGGTCGGCCTCGCGCCCGAGTCGCGCCGCTGGGCGATGGCGATGATGTGCTGGAACGCCCCCGGCGAGCCCGACGGCCCGAGCTGGTACTACATCACCCCGCCCGACGCCTCCTGGCCGGTCGGGGAGCAGGAGGAGTGGCTGGAGGTGTTCAGCCAGACCACGCTGCCCGCGATCAACGTGCACGAGGTCGCGCCCGGCCACTTCTCCCACGGCAGGGCGCTGCGCCACGCGAAGGGCGACGTGCGCAGGCTGCTGCAGTCGATGGCGTTCGCCGAGGGCTGGGCCCACTACGTCGAGGAGGTGTGCGTCGAGGAGGGCTTCGAGGCCGGTGACCCGCGCTTCGAGATCGGCGTCTGGCTGGAGGCGCTGGTGCGCGTGACCCGGCTGGCCTGCGCGATCGGCGTGCACACCGGGCAGATGACGGTGGAGGAGGGCGCCCGCCGCTTCGCCGCCGACACCCACCTGTCCGGGCCCGCCGCGCTGTCGGAGGCCCGCCGCGCCACCTTCGACCCCACCTACGGCCGCTACACCTGGGGCAAGCTGCTCATCCTCGACCTGCGCGAGCAGGCGCGGGAGCGGTGGGGCGCCGCCTTCACGCTGCAGCGCTTCCACAAGGCCATGCTCGACCTCGGCTCGCCGCCGCTGGGACTGCTCAAGACGATCCTGTGACGCCGGGCCGCCGCGCGATGCCGTAAAGGCGCAGCGCGGCGGGTGCGGCGGCGGGGACCGCGGGGCTGCGCGGCGCGACGGGGTCCAGCCGCGCGTACGGCGCGCCCAACGCCGGCCGGGCGTCCGGCTCACCCGCGTTGGGCCAGAGCGAGATCGCCCGCTCGGCCTGCGCGGCGATGGTCAGCGACGGGTTGACGCCCGGGTTCGCCGAGATCGCCGAGCCGTCGATGACGTGCAGCCCCTCGTGGCCGTAGACGCGGTGGTAGGCGTCGATCACGCCGTCCTCGGGCGAGGCGCCGATCGCGCAGCCGCCGAGGAAGTGCGCGGTCGCCGGAATGTCGAACAGGTCCAGCCACGAGCCGCCGGGCAGGCCGCCGATCTCCTCGGCCGCGTGGCGCACCGCTTCGTGGCCCGCCGGGATCCAGGTCGGGTTCGGGGCGCCGTGTCCGGGCGCTGCGCGCAGCCCCCAGCGGGTGCGGGTCACCGTGATCGAGTTGTCCTTGGCCTGCATGACCAGGGCGATGATCGTCCGCTCCGACCAGTGCCGCAGGTTGAGCAGGCGAAGGGCCTGGAGCGGGCGCGCGGCCAGCTCCTTGGCGAAGGCCCGCCACCGGTTCTGGCCGCCGTCGATCAGCAGAGTGCGCAGCAGGCCCATGGCGTTGGAGCCGTTGCCGTAGCGCACCGGCTCGATGTGGGTCTCGCCGTCGGGATGGATCGAGGAGGTGATGGCCACGCCGCCGTTGAGCTTCTCGCCGTGGACGGCCAGGCGCTCGAAGCCGAGCAGCGCCTCTGAGTTCGTCCTGGTCAGAACGCCGAGCCGGGCGGAGATCCGGGGGAGCGCGCCGTTGCCGCGCAGCTTGTGGAGCAACCGCTGGGTGCCGTAGGTTCCGGCCGCGAAGATCACCTGCCGGGCGGTGAAGGTACGGCGGCGCCGTACCGAACCCGTCTTGCGGACCTCCACCACGTAGCCGCCGGAAGGGCGCGGACGGACGGCGGCGACCGTGCACTCCGGGTAGACCCGGGCGCCCGCCTTCTCGGCCAGGTAGAGGTAGTTCTCGGTGAGCGTGTTCTTGGCTCCGTGGCGGCAGCCGGTCATGCACTCGCCGCACTCCACGCAGCCGTTGCGGGCGGGTCCGGCGCCGCCGAAGTAGGGGTCGACGCCGTCCTCGCCGAAGTAGACGCCGACGGGGGCCAGGCGGTAGGTGCCGCCGACGCCCATGCGGTCCGCGACCTTCTTCATGATCTCGTCGGCGCGCGTGGTGGTCGGGTTGACGACGACGCCGAGCATCCTTCTGGCCTGGTCGTAGTGGGGCGCGAGCTCGGACTTCCAGTCGGTGATGCCGGCCCACTGCGCGTCGGCGAAGAAGGGATCGAGCGGCTCGTAGAGGGTGTTAGCGTAGACCAGCGAGCCCCCGCCGACCCCCGCCCCGGCCAGGACCATCACGCGGTCGCCGCGCTCGCCGCCGAGCACGTGGATGCGCTGGATGCCCTTGAGCCCGAGCCACGGCGCCCACAGGAAGTCGCGGGCCCGCCAGGAGGTCTTGGGCAGCGTCTCCGCGGTGAAGCGGCGGCCCGCCTCCAGCACGCCGACCGTGTAGCCCTTCTCGGTCAGCCGCAGCGCCGAGACGCTGCCGCCGAAACCGGAGCCGATGACCAGGACGTCGAAGTCGCTCACTTGATCCGCAGCCTCCGCATGGTCTTGAGCGCGGTGGACAGAACCTCGGCCCAGGTGTCGTTGCCCAGGCCGAAGGGCGCCTCGAAGCCCAGCAGCGTGCTCTGGGAGGCCACGGTCTGCGCCTCGGTGTAGCGCAGCAGCCCCTCGGCGCCGTGCCTGCGGCCCAGGCCAGAGGACTTCATACCGCCCATGGGGGCGTCGTAGGAGGCGTACGCAGAGGCGTAGCCCTCGTTGATGTTGACCGTCCCGGCCTTCAGCCGGGTCGCGACGGAACGGCCCCTGGCCAGGTCGCGGGTCCAGACCGAGGCGTTGAGTCCGTACGCGGTGTCGTTGGCCAGGGCCACGGCGTGCTCGTCGCTCGTGAACGGGTAGAGGGCGACGACGGGCCCGAAGGTCTCGTCGGCGCACAGCTCCATCTTCTCGGTGACGCCGGTCAGGATCGTCGGCTCGTAGAAGAACGGGCCCAGCTCTGGCCGGGCCCTGCCGCCGGCCAGGAGCGTCGCGCCCTTGACGATCGCGTCGTCCACGTGCGCGCTGACCGTGTCGAGCTGGCGGCGGGAGGTGAGCGAGCCCATCTGGACCGACCAGTCGAAGCCCGCACCCAGCTTGAGGTTCTTGGTCAGCTTGGTGAAGCGCGCGGCGAAGTCGTCGAAGCGCGACTCGTGGACGTAGAGCCGCTCGATCGACAGGCAGAGCTGGCCGGCGTTGGTGAAGCAGGCGCGGACCGCGCCGTGCGCGGCCACGTCCAGGTCGGCGCCGTCGAGCACGATCATGGGGTTCTTGCCGCCGAGCTCCAGCGAGCAGCCGATGAGCCGCTTGGCCGCCTCCTCGGCGATCTTCCGTCCGGCGCGGGTGGAGCCGGTGAACGCCACGTAGTCGGCGCCGTCGAGCAGCGCGTCCCCGATGTCGGCGGGCTCACCGAGCACGACCTGCCAGATCTCGCGCGGCATGCCGAGCTCGGCCAGCAGGTCGACGGTCCACAGGGTGGACAGCGCGGTCTGGGTGTCGGGCTTGTGGACGAGCGCGTTCCCGGCCAGCAGCGCGGGCACGGCGTCGGTCACGCCGAGCGAGAGCGGGTAGTTCCACGGGGTGATCAGGGCGACCACCCCCTTGGGCTGGCGCAGCTCGGTGACCTGGGTGGCCACGGGGAAGATGCCCTTGCGGCTCCTGGGCGCCAGCAGGCGGGCGGCGCGGCGGGCGTAGTGCAGCGCGCAGCCCGCCACGTCGAGCACCTCCTCGAACGCGTGCTTCCTGGCCTTGCCCGTCTCGTTCTGGACGATGTCGAGGATCTCGTCGCGCCGGTTGAGGATCTCGTCGTGCAGGCGCAGGAACGGGCGGGCGCGCTCGGCGACCGGCATGGCTGCCCACGCGGTCTGAGCCTGCCTCGCCTTCTCGTAGGCGGCGCGTACGTGGTCGCCGTCGGAGATGGGGAGTTCGGCGATCGGCTCGCCGGTGAAGGGGGCGGTGATCTGCCGGGTCACATGCATGACCGAATGATATTCCGGATAGCTACTCGCCGGTAGTTTTG
Organism: Nonomuraea sp. NPDC050790; assembly: GCF_044456745.1. Lineage (NCBI taxonomy): Bacteria > Bacillati > Actinomycetota > Actinomycetes > Streptosporangiales > Streptosporangiaceae > Nonomuraea > Nonomuraea sp. NPDC050790. The sequence continues at coordinate 478,305 of NZ_JBITGF010000003.1, forward strand.
TCGTCCATCCCCATATGAGTCCAGAATTCCAAACATGCCGTCTTTCTCGCCGCTCAGACCAGGAGATCCGGAAGGGTTGGGACCGTACCGGTTGCTGGGCCGGTTGGGCGAAGGCGGGCAGGGCGTCGTCTACCTCGCCACCGACCAGAGTGGCGGGCAGGTGGCCGTCAAGTGGTTACGCTCCGAACTGGCCGGCGACTCCGTCAGCATCGAGCGGTTCGTGCGCGAGGTACGGGTCGCCGAGCAGGTCGCGCCCTTCTGCACCGCCGCCGTGCTGGCCCAGGGCGTCGAGCACGAGCGGCCCTACATCGTCAGCGAGTTCATCGACGGTCCCTCGCTGCACCGGGTGGTCCAGGAGCAGGGACCCCGCACCGGTACGGCGCTGCACCGCCTGGCCATCGGCACCGCCACCGCGCTGGCCGCCATCCACCAGGCCGGGATCGTCCACCGCGACTTCAAGCCGGCCAATGTGATCATCGGCTCCGACGGGCCGCGGGTGATCGACTTCGGCATCGCCAGGGCGCTCAACGCCACCTCGACCCTGACCAGCATGGCGGTGGGGACGCCGTCGTACATGCCGCCCGAGCAGTTCATGGGGCAGGCCGTCGGGCCCTCGGCCGACATGTTCTCGTGGGGCGCGACGATGGTCTACGCCGCCACGACGCGGCCGCCGTTCGGCAGCGACACGATGCCCGCGGTCATCAACCGGGTGCTCAACCAGCCGCCCGACCTCGGGGCGCTGGACGGGGCGCTGCGCGAGGTGGTGGCGGCCTGCCTGCAGAAGGACCCGGCGCTACGGCCGAGCGCCGAGCAGGTCATGATGCGGCTGCTGCAGCATCCGGTGCCCTCGGCGGGCGGCATGCTGGCCCAGGGCGCGGCGGCGGCGGGCATCCCGGCGCCACCCGCCCCGAACGGGCCGATCCATCCAGGACAGAGCTGGTCAACACCGGGCGCGGGCACGCCGAGCATGAGCGGGCCCGGCATGAGCGGGCCGAACCCAAGCGGGCCTAACCCAAGCGGGCCTAACCCAAGCGGGCCTGGCATGAGCGGGGCGCACCTAAGCGGGCCTGGCATGGGTGGGCCGCCGCATTGGGGGACGGCGCCGACGCATCAGTCCGGGCGCAGGCGGCGGGCGCCGCTGCTCATCGGGATCTCGGTGGGCGTGGCGCTCCTGCTGCTGGGGGGCGTGGCGCTGGCCGTACCGTGGACTCAGGGCGGGAACACCACCGCGTCCTCGCCGTCGCCGAAGCCGACCGCCACGAAGCGCACGAGCACGCCGCCCGCCCAGATCAAGCGGACGAAACTCCCCGGCGCCAGCATCTACCTGCACGAGAGCACCACAGACCCGATCACACTGACCGGCTACGAAATTTACGACAAGGGCGACAAGAACTGGGTCGACTACGCCAGAGACGGCCTCGACGGCGGGTTCCAGCGCTACGGCGACAACGAGGAGACCCTGCTGTCGCCCGACGGCACGATGACGGCCAGCCGGGGCCAGAACTACACCTCCGACGGCCACGACTACATCGTGATCACCGACAGGAACGGCGGCGGCGGCAGGACCACGGTCAAGACCGTGCGCCGCCCCGAGATCAGCAGCATCGCGAGCTGGTCGAAGGACAGCCGGCGGATCCTGCTCAACCTGGAGAGGAAGATCAACGGCGACTGGACGTACATCGGCTTCGCGATCGTCGACGCCGAGACCGGCAAGGTCCGCCTGAGCCGGGTCAGCGACCCGCAGGTACGCGAGTCCGGCTACGGATGGGACGCCCAGGAGAAGGGCGTGATCGCCGTCTACGGCAAGGACGCCGGGCTGCGCTTCTTCGGCCCGTCGGGCAAGGCCGTGCGTGACGCCGCCGAGGTGGGCGAGTTGCCCTCGGGCACGCAGGACGTCTTCTCCCCCGACGGCAGCACGTTCGTCACCAACTGCCCGGGCGGCGACGACGGCGACCACTGCCTGTGGAACGCCGAGACCGGCAAGCAGGTGCGCAGGTTCACCTCCGCCTGCGACAAGGTGCTCGGCTGGTACGACAACACGCACCTGTTCTGCTGGGAGCAGGACGACGCCCCGCGCGACGAGGTCCAGGTCGTCGGCTTCGACGGCAAGCTGAGCCGCAAGCTGCTGGACGTCTCCGACGAGGTGGAGTTCAGCCCGGGGTTCACGGTCAATCCGACCCGGGGCTCCTGAACCGCTTCGCCCGGCCATCCGTCATGGAGGACATGAAGACGCTGATCCGCGCACTGACCGTCGCCGCCCTGGCGACGGCCACCGCCGCCTGCACCTCCACCGCCGGGCCGCCGCAGCCGGCGGCGCCGCTGGACCTGAGCAAGGACGTGCGCCTGGTCTCCTACACCAGTTGCGACGACATGCTCGCCGGGCTGCGCCAGAAGGCGGCGGAGAACGTCGGCCCGTGGGGCTTCGGTCCCGGGATCCAGCCGTTCGGCGCGCGCGAGATGGTGCAGTCGGACACCGCCATGACGGCGAAGGCCACCCCCGAGCACTCCACGACCAACGTGCACGAGGCGGGCGTGGACGAGCCCGACCTGGTCAAGACCGACGGCAACCGCGTCTTCACGGTCACCAACGGCAAGCTGCGCGTGATCGACACCGCCACCAAGAAGGTGACCGCCGAGCTCGAACTGGTCAAGCAGGACCAGCCCGGCGGCTTCATGAGCGGCGACCTGCTCATCTCCGGAGACCGCGTGCTGGTGATCTACCGCGGCGGCATGGCCATGCTGGAGAAGCGGGTCGCCGGCCCCCAGATGCAGACCGCCTACTTCCTGGTCGACCTGTCCGGCGAGCCCAAGCTGCTCAGCACGGTACGCCCCCAGGGCGAGCACGTGGACGCCCGCATGGTCGGCTCGACGGTCCGTATCGTCACCCGCAGCCAGCCGGACATCACGTTCCCCCAGCCGAAGGATCGCATCGGCGAGGAGCAGCTCAAGAAGATCAACCAAGAGGTGGTACGGCAGGCCCCCGTCGACGCCTGGCTGCCCAAGATCGAGATCACCGACGAGAACGGCACGGTCAGGAAGGACTCGGTGGCCTGCGAGCGCGTCAGCCACCCGGCCGACTACACCGGCACCTCGCTGCTGACCGTGCACAGCCTCGACCTGGCCCAGGGCGTGGGCGCCGCGGGCACCGACCCGATCAGCCTGGCCGCCGACGGCGACACCGTCTACGGCACCGGCGGGTCGATGTACGTGGCGAGCAACCCGCGCTGGTGGTGGCCGGGCGGCCCGGTGATCCTGGAGGAGGCCCCGGTGGACCCGCCGGCCACCCCCGACGCCACCTCCACCGCCCAGGCCCCGGCGGAGGAGCCCACCCCGGCCGAACCCACTCCAGGAGTCACCTCCCCCACCGACCCCGCGGTCACCTCCCCGGCCAACCCCACGGCCACGCCCTCGGCAAGCCCCTCGGCAAGCCCTTCGGGCAGCCCCTCGACGACACCGTCGGCGAGCCCGAGCGCGGAGCGCACTCCCAAGATCCCGTCCGAGGAGACCGAGATCCACCGCTTCGACATCGGCTCCCCGGGCGCGCCCAGGTACGTCGCCTCCGGCAAGGTGCCCGGCCGCCTGCTGAACCAGTACTCCCTGTCGGAGTTCGACGGCAACCTGCGCGTGGCCACTACGCGCACCGACATGAGGACCAGCGCCAGCAGCGTGTACGTGCTCAAGGCCGACACCCTGGACAAGGTCGGCGAGGTCGGCGGCCTGGGCAAGGGTGAGCGGATCTACTCGGTGCGCTTCATCGGCCCCGTCGGCTACGTGGTCACCTTCCGCCAGGTCGACCCCCTCTACACCCTGGACCTGCGCGACCCGGCCGCCCCGCGCGTCACCGGCGAGCTGAAGATCACCGGCTACTCCGCCTACCTGCACCCGGCGGGCGACGGCCGGCTCATCGGCGTCGGCCAGGAGGCCAGCGACAAGGGCCGCACGCTGGGCACCCAGTTGTCGCTGTTCGACGTCAGCGACCCGGCCGCCCCGCGCCGCCTGTCGCAGATGTTCCAGAAGGACTCAGGCTCCGAGGCCGAGTGGGACCCGCACGCGTTCCTGTACTGGCCCAAGACGGGCCTGACCGTGATCCCGCTGTCGGGCTACAAGGACAACACCACCGGCGCGATGGTGATGAAGGTGGACCAGAACGGCGTCACCAAGGTCGGCATGGTCAAGCACCCGAAGCAGACCCAGAAGGACTTCTCCTACCAGCCCGGCATCCAGCGGGCCATGGTGATCGGCGACGAGCTCTGGACGGTCTCCTACGAGGGCGTCCAGGTCAACGACGCCACTTCGCTGGCCGAGAAGGCGTGGATCCCGGTGACGTAAACGGATCTGGACAGTCCCCGACTAATGGTGAAAAATCCACTGACACCGTGATGTTGGGGGTGCGGATGCCTTTTGTGGGACGAGTGCGCGAACTCGACCATGTGACGGCCGCCCTCGCCCGCCCACCCGCCGTCGTCCTGATCGACGGCGAGGCGGGCGTGGGCAAGACGCGCCTGCTCCGCGAGCTGCCCGGCCCCCTGCTGGCCGGCAACTGTCACCCGATGCGCTTCCCGTTCGGCCCGATCGTGGAGGCCCTGCGCGGCGCCGACCTCCCGCCCGGCCTCAACCCGGTCACCGGTGCGTTACGCCCCCTGTTACCGGAGTTCTCCCACCTCCTGCCGCTCGACCCGCCTCCTGTCCAGGACCCGCAGGTCGAGCGGCATCGTTTGTTCAGGGCCGTGCTGTCGCTGATCGAGGCCCTCCAGCCGATCACGCTGGTCGTCGAGGACGTGCACTGGATCGATCCCGACAGCCGCGAGCTGCTCGCCTTCCTCACCCGCTGCCTGCCCGACGCCGCCAACCTCCTGCTCACCTACCGGCCGGAGGACGCCTGCCACCCCGTCGCCGTGCTCCGCTCGCACCTGCCGCCGCACATCCGCCACTCCCAGCTCTCCCTCGCGCCGCTCGACGCGGAGGAGACCGCGCTGCTGGCCAAGCACCTGCTGCCCGACCCGCCCGACCTGTGGCCGCTGACGCTCGGGGTGCCGTTCGCGATCGAGGAACTGGCCAGGATGCTGGCCGAGGGCCGCGGCTCCGGGACTCCGCCGGCGGTGCGCGACGCCGTACTGATGAAACTTGAGGCGCTGCCGGTGGCGGCGCGGCGCATCGTGCAGGCGGCCGCGGTGCTCGACGAGCCCGCGGGCGAGCGCTCGCTGGCCGCCGTCGCCGGCCTCCCGCCCGAGCAGGGCGAGCGCGGCCTGGCGGAGGCGGTACGGCGCGGCCTGCTCCACCAGCCCGACCCCGGCCGGTACGGCCTGCGCCAGCCCCTGGCCAGGCAGGCGGTCTACGACTCGATCACGCCCGGTGTGCGCCGCAGGCTGCACCGCAGGGTGGAGACCCCGGCCGAGCCGAGGGGCGCCGTGTCGCCGCGCGAGGAGCAGGTGATCGGGCTGGCCGCCCAGGGACTGACCAACCGGGAGATCGCCGAGAGCCTCTTCCTGTCGCCCAGGACGGTCGAGGTGCACGTGGCCAATGCGCTGCGCAAGCTCGGCCTGACCTCGCGCAGGCAGCTTCCGAGGGGCACCGCGTAGCGAAGCCCCGCCGCATGGGGTGCGGCGGGGCTCCGTCATCCGTGCCTAGTGCGTGAACGCCTGCAGCTCGGCGGCCCTGATCTGGCCCGCCACCGGACTGGCGGTGGTGCAGTCGGTGGCCGAGTTCGGGTCCTGGTCCTGCTCACCGGCGTAGACCGGGTTGCCGGTGCACTGGCTGGTCACCGTACGCAGGATGAGGTGGGTGGCCTTCGACGGCTTCACCCGGAACGACTCGATCAGCAGGTCGGCGCCGCGCGGGCGGGGCCTGGCCGTCTGGAACGCGTCGGACCGGCTGGTGTAGACCTTGCTGAAGCTCGCCGGGTTGGCGCAGTCGGCACCGGTGGAGGCGTCGCAGGCCAGGATCTCGAACGAGCGCAGCGCCGAGAAGCGGTTCTGCGTGCCCGGGTCCGCCGCGTCGGCGATCGCCGGCCGGAGCATGGCGCTGACCTGGACCCTGCTCACCCGCACCGGCTCGGTGCCGGCCAGGTCGACGATGACGTTCTTGCCGGCCACGGGGCCGGTCCGCGAGGCCCAGTTCGTGGCCTCCGTCTCGTCGATGAGCTTGTCGTGGTTGACGCCGTCGCCCGAGGCCGTCGCGCCCGCCGCGGCGGAGGCGTGGTTACGGCTCAGCGGCAACGGCAGCGGCAGCTTCAGGCCGGGCAGCACCGGCAGCGAGAAGCGCTTGTGGCCGAAGCCCGGCGCGACCGCCACGAAGTCGTACTTGCCGGGCACGATGTCGAAGGTCTCGTCGATCGCGGTGGCGGGGTCGGTGTCGGCCACCGGGACCACGCGGCCCTCGTAGTCGCCCACGTACAGGCGGACCGCCGCGTCCTTCGCCTCGCCGACCGGCTTCAGCGTGAACGTGGCGTTCTTGGCGTGCGGGGAGGCGAAGCTGGGCACCGGGTCGGGGTCGGCGGTGCCGTTGCTGGTCGCGCCCTCTCCGAGGCCGTGCTCGGCGAAGGCGTTCCACATGATGTCCTGGTTCTTGCCGCCGAAGCGCAGCCGGTCTGCGGCCAGCATCGCGTCGCGCATGTCGACGTAGCTGAGCGTGCCGACGGCCGTGAGCAGGAACGCGTCGAAGTGGAGCTGGATCCAGCGGCGGTTGCCCGGACACTTGTCGATGGCCCTGCGGCCCTCGGCGCAGTCGCGCTGGACCCGGACGGAGGCGTCGCCGTACCGCTTGAGGAAGGCCTTGCGGACGTCGAACTGGGTCGAGGACCAGATCTCGCCGTCGGCGTGGACCTGCTGGCCGACCAGGTCGTAGGCGATGTTGCTGTAGTTCAGGTCCGACTTGGACATGTCGTAGTTGCGGATGCCGCGCTCGGCGTCGCCGGTGGCGTAACCGCCGGTGACGTACGGGGTGTCGCCGCGCGGGCGGAAGCCGTTCTCGTAGAGGTACTCCATCGCGAACAGGTCGGACATGCTCTCGCCCATCGCGCCGGCCTGCGCGCCGCTGAGGCCGGCGGTGGGGCCGGCGACCATGCGGTTGGAGATGGCGTGCGTGTATTCGTGGCCGATGACCGACATGTCGTAGTCACCGTCGACGCACGGCGAGTAGAAGGAGCCGGCGATCGGCTGCCACATGTACATGTTCGTGATCGGGGCGACGCCGTCGGGGCCGGTGATCTGGTTGGCGTTGTCGCGTACGCTCAGGACCTTCGCGCCCGCCTGGGCGTTGCCCTGCTCGGGGTCGCCGCCGAGGCCGCCGCGGTCGCCGTTGCTGACCTGCATGTTCCACGCGGTCTCGGTGAAGCCGAGCCGGTAGGACCAGTCGTGCATGCGGTTGTGCATCACGTGCAGGTTCGAGATCGCCGCCTCGAGGTCGGCCTCGCCCGGCTGGTCGAGCACGGCCGGGTTGCACGACGCCTTGTACCAGGCGTTCGTCCACGGGTAGACGTACTTGCGGCTCGGCGTCAGCACGTTGCTGCGGGTGCCGACGGTGAACGGGTCGCCGCTGGCGCGGTTCTCGAACGTGCGGGCCGCGTTGCCGAGGCTCGTGTTCGTGGGCGTGTCCGTCGCGTGGTCCACGTCCCACGCCTTGCCGGTGGGCGGGTCGCCGCCGACCACGAGCTGGCAGCCGGGACCGGCGGTGTAGCACCAGCGCTGGCGGTTGTCGGTCGAGGAGTAGTCCGACGGCGGGTTTGCGGGGAACACCGACCACTCCGGGTCGAACTGGTCGGCCAGGTTCTCGCGCAGCAGGATCGCGCCGCTCACCGCGTCGACGTGGGTCGTGTAACCGACGTCCTTGCCTATGAGCACCACCTGGAACGCCCGGTGGACGCTCTCCCCCGCGGGCACCGCCACCGCGGTGACCTGCTTGGTCGTCGCCGTCGCCAGGTCGATCCCGGCGTCCTGGGCGGCGACCTCCAGCGCCCGCTGCTCGGTGATCGCGGCCGCGGGCGGCGTGGCCGTGGAGCGTGACAGCGAGGAGGACGCGTAGACGGCCTTGCCGCCCTGGACGCCGACCACGACCATCCCGTCCGCTCCCGCGGGCAGGTCGCCGAACTTCTGCCGCAGCAGTACGGCGAAGCCGGTGCCGATCGGGTTGACCGCCACCTTCTCCAGCGAGCCGAGAGCCTCGCCGAACAGGTGCGTGTTGGCCGCCAGATAGGCGCGGGCCGCCTGCTCCGGATCGGCGGGCAGCCCCTCGGCCAGCGGCGTGTCCGCCGTGACCACGGCCGCGGTGCCGAGAGCGTTCCAGCGGACGGTCTCCTTGCCGCTCCTCCTGGCCTGTGCGGGCGGGCTGACCGCGCCCGTCCTGTTGTCGATGTCCGGCTTGCCGTGATCGTCGCCGTGTACGGCGGGCGTCGTCGGCGGGGCCTTCTCGGCCTGTTCACCGGAGGCGACGCCCGCGCCGGATAAGGCGAGGGCGCCCGCGAGTAAGGCGAGTACCGGGATGCGTCGTCGCATGAAGGTCCTCCAGATCGGGATCAACAGCCAACATCGATCACGATCAGGGGCGACGCCTATACGTAGGTGCCACGTAATGCGAATACGTAGCGGCTCGCTCAGGACCGCTCGGGGACCGGGACGATCTCCGGCGCCCCCAGCCGGATCGCGTCGGCGGCCTGGTCGGAGTCCTGTTCCTGCGACAGGCGTTCGGCCTCGACCCGCTTGGTGTAGTACTCCACCTCGCGCTTGACCTGCTCGTCGTCCCAGCCGAGCGGCCCGGCCAGCAGTTCGGCCGCCTCGTGCGCGACGGCCAGGCCGCGGTGGAAGGTCTCGATCGAGATGTGGGTGCGCCGGGTCAGCACGTCGTTGAGGTGCCTGGCGCCCTCGTGGGTGGCGGCGTAGACGATCTCGGCGCGCAGGTAGTCGTCGGCGCCGTTGAGCGGGGCGCCCAGCGACGGGTCGGCCTCGATCAGGGCCAGGACCTCGTCGATGAGCGAGCCGTACCGCTGGAGCAGGTGCTCAATCCTGGCCACGTGCAGGCCGGACTCGGCGGCCAGGCGCTGGCGGGCGTTCCAGAGCGCCTGGTAGCCCTCGGCGCCCACGAGCGGGATGCGGTCGGTGCACGAGCGCGGCACCCGCTGGTCGAGGCCGTGCGCCACGGCGTCGACGGCGTCCTTGGCCATCACCCGGTAGGTCGTGTACTTGCCGCCGGCGATCATCACCAGCCCCGGCACCGGGTGGGCCACGACGTGCTCGCGCGACAGCTTGGAGGTCTCCTCCGACTCGCCGGACAGCAGCGGGCGCAGCCCCGCGTACACGCCCTCCACGTCGTCGCGCGTCAGCGGCACCGACAGCACCGCGTTGACGTGGTCGAGCAGGTAGTCGATGTCCACGCGGGAGGCGGCCGGGTGCGCCTTGTCGAGCGTCCACTCGGTGTCGGTGGTGCCGAGGATCCAGTGGCGGCCCCACGGGATGACGAAGAGCACCGACTTCTCCGTGCGCAGGATGATCCCGGTGCGCGAGTGGATGCGGTCCCTGGGGACCACCAGGTGGATGCCCTTGGAGGCGCGTACGTGGATCTGGCCGCGCCCGCCGACGAGCTCCTGGATGTCGTCGGTCCAGACGCCGGTGGCGTTGACCACCTGCTGGGCGCGTACGTCCAGCTCCGCGCCGGTCTCCAGGTCGCGTACCCGGACGCCGGTGACGCGCTCGCCCTCGCGCAGGAACCCGACCACCTGCGCGCGCTGGGCCACGTGCGCGCCGTAGGAGGCGGCCGTGCGCAGCAGCGTCATCACGTAGCGGGCGTCGTCGACCTGCGCGTCCCAGTACTGCACGGCGCCGGTGAACGCGGTCTTCTTCAGCGCGGGGGCCAGGCGCAGCGCGCGGCTGCGCGAAAGGTGCCGGTGGCCCGGCACGCCCCTGTTCTGGCCGGAGGCGAGGCCGAGCGTGTCGTACAGCGCCACCCCCGCGCCCACGTAGGGCCGCTCCCACCCGAAGTGCGTCATCGGGAACAGGAACGGCACCGGCCGCACCAGGTGCGGCGCGATCCGCTGCAGCAGCAGCGCCCGTTCCTGCAGCGCCTCCCTGACCAGGTCGAAGTTGAGCTGCTCCAGGTAACGCAGGCCGCCGTGGATCAGCTTCGACGAGCGCGAGGAGGTGCCGGAGGCGAAGTCCCTGGCCTCCACCACGCCGACCCGCAGCCCGCGCGTGACGGCGTCGAGCGCCACGCCCGCGCCCACGACCCCGCCGCCGACCACGACGAGGTCCAGCTCCCGCTCCCCCATGGCCGCAAGCGCCGCCGTCCGGTCATCCGGTCCGAGTGCGCCCTTACCCGACATCTGTCCCCCTGCCGCTCGTCCTGGCCGTCGGCTGTCCCTCTCCGACCCTATTCCCCCACATCGGCTCCTTTACGGCGCCGCCTCGTTTCGTGACCTGGTTCATGCACGCTTGTCGGCCATGACCCCCACCACGCCCTCCCCCGCCGACCCTTCCCCCGCCGAACCCACCTCCGGCGAGCGCTCCTCTGCCGGACCTTCCCCCGCCGAGCCCTCCCCCGGCGAGTCTTCCTCCGGCGAGTCCCACCCCGCCGAGTTCTTCCCCGCCGACGACGGCACTCTGCTGGCCTGCCACGAACTCGGTGACGGCGAGCCCCTCGTCTGCCTGCCCGGCGGACCCATGTCGGCCTCCAGCTACCTGGGTGACCTGGGCGGACTGTCCGGGCAGCGGCGGCTGATCATGCTCGACCTGCGCGGCACCGGCGACTCGGCCGTCCCCGCGGACCCGGCCACCTACCGCTGCGACCGCCTCGTCCCCGACGTCGAGGCCCTGCGCCGCCACCTCGGCATGGAGAGCCTGGACCTGCTCGCGCACTCCGCCGGCGCCAACCTCGCCCTCCTCTACACCGCCCGCCACCCCGAGCGCGTGCGCTCGCTGACACTGGTCACGCCCAGCGTGTTCGCCGTCGGCCTCATGCCATCGGGGTCGCGGCGCCGCGAGTTCGCGATGCTGAGGAAGGACGAGCCGTGGTTCGACGCCGCGTACGCCGCCCTGGTGAACGTCACGGAAGGCCGCGGCGGACCCGACGACTGGGCGGCCATCGCGCCGTTCTCCTGGGGCCGCTGGGACGAGGCCGCCCGCGCCCGCCACGCCGCCGAGGACGCGCTGCGCAACGACGAGGCGGCCCGCCTCTACGGCCAGGACGCCTACGACCCGTCCGCCACGCGGGCCGCGCTGTCCCGCTATGACGGGCCGGTGCGCCTCCTGGCCGGCGAGTACGACATGGGAGCCATGCCCGAGGTCGTCGGCGAACTGACCCAGATGTTCCCGCGCGGCGCCCTGGCCGTCCAGCGCGGCGCCGGACACTTCCCCTGGCTGGACGACCCTCAGGAGTTCCTCCGGATCATGCGGGAGTGGTGAGCACCTTCAGCAGGTGCGTCACCTCGCGGGCCACCGCGTCCCGCCCGGCCTTGAGGTACTTGCGCGAGTCGACCACCTTCTCGTCGCGGGCCAGGTAGTCGCGGACCGCGCCGGTGAACGCCTTGTTGAGGTGGGTGGCTATGTTGATCTTCTTCATGCCCTGCCGTACCGCCGCGCTCAGGGTCTCGTCGGGCACGCCCGACGAGCCGTGCAGCACCAGCGGGACCGGCACCGCCGCGTGCAGTTCGGCGATCAGGCCAAGGTCCAGGACGGCGTCCTTGGTGGTCATGGCGTGCGAGCTGCCGACCGCGACCGCCAGGGCGTCCACGCCGGTGCGGGCCACGTAGTCGACGGCCTCGTGCGGCTTGGTGCGCGCGCCGGGGGCGTGCACGCCGTCCTTCCCGCCGACCTCGCCCAGCTCCGCCTCGACCCAGACACCCCTCTCATGGCAGTACGCCGCCACCTCGGCCGTGACCCGGACGTTCTCCTCGTCGGGCAGGGCCGAGGCGTCGAACATCACCGACCCGATCCCCAGCGCCACCGCCTCCTCCACCAGGTCACGGCGCGTGGCGTGATCCAGGTGCACGGCCACCGGCACCGCCGCCGCCTCGGCCACGGCCATCGAGGCACGGGCGATGGGGGCGAGGGCGCCGTGGTAGCGGACGCAGTTCTCGCTGATCTGCAGAACCACCGGCAGGCCGAGAGCCTCGGCGCCGGCCACGATGGCGGTGGCGTGCTCCAGTTGGATCACGTTGAACGCGCCGACGCCGGCGGGGGAACTGGCGATGATGTCACCGATTCCGGCGAGGGGCATGACGGGCTCCTTCAGATCATGGTGTCCCGGCACGGAACCGGGACGTTGCTTGGGTCGTGCCACGGCCGGAGCCGCCTCTCTGATGACCGGCCACAGGGCTTGTGTCCGGTCACCGGGCGAGCCGGTCGTGTGGGTCGGGCGGTCTGGTCGCCCTGCCGGGCCTGATCAGGCCGATCGGCCGTCCGCCCACGCGGATCGAGCGGTCACCCTGGTCGGCAGGTCGGGCAGGTCGGGCGGTTGGGGTGGGTGGGGTGGGTGGGTGGGGTGGGTGAGTGGGGTGGGTTAGGAGATGTGGATTTTGGGGTGGATGTCGGTGTAGATGTGGTGGTCGAAGTCGCCTGCCACCGGGGCGGCGACCGCGGCGGCGCCCAGGGCGGCGGCTCTGCGCAGCCGGTCCGGCCACTGCACCGCCTCCACCAGCCCCAGCGCCAGCCCGGCCACGAGCGCGTCGCCGGCGCCCGTCGGGTTCCCCGCCACCGTGTACGGCATGCGGGCCCGGAAGGAGCCATCAGGCGTGACGGCCAGCAGGCCGTCCTTGCCCATGGACACCACCACCGACTCGGCCCCCCGGTCACGCAGAGCCTGGGCGCCCTGGGCCGGAGTACCGCCGGGAACCGCCCTGGCCAGCTCCTCATGGTTGGGCTTGACGATCGCGGGCCGCCCGGTCGGGGCATGGCGCAGCGGCTCACCGTCGGCGTCGACGATGGCGGGCACCCCGTGGCGGGCCGCCACCTGGGCCAGCGTGGCGTAGAAGTCGGCCGGAACGCCCCTGGGCAGGCTCCCCGAGATCACGACCGCATCGGCCGCCTTGACCCGCGTCTCGAACGTCGCCACGAAACTTCGCAGCTCTCCGGAGGTCACCTCGGGCCCGGGCTCGTTGAACAGCGCCGTCCGGCCGTCGTCGGGCACCGCCGTACCCGGAAACGCGCCCGCCGGAAGGGCAGCGGCGGGCGGCGGGGTGGTGGAGATGACCAGGGTTGTGCGGGACTCGCCCGCGATGGGGGTGAAGGCGTGCGCGAGGCCCGCCGCATCCAGGTCGGACAGCACCGCCTGGCCGGTGGGGCCGCCCGCGAAGCCGACGGCCAGCACGTCGTGCCCCAGGGCGGCCAGCACGCGCGCCACGTTCACGCCCTTGCCACCCGCCCGCCGGTGAACCGCCGAGACGCGGTTGACGCCGTCCCAGTCCACGGCCCCGACCCGGTAGGTGGTGTCCAGGGCGGCGTTGAGGGTGACAGTGACGATCATCAGGGCTCCGTGGTCCAGATTCCGCGCCGCATCACGCCCTCCACCTCCAGGTCGGAGGAGAGCACCACCAGGTCGGCGAACTTGCCCGCGGCGATCGTGCCGATCCGGTCGGACAGGCCGAGCACGCGCGCCGGGGTGGCCGAGGTCACGCTCACGGCCTCGGGCAACGTCAGCCCGGCCACCTGCACCGCCCGCCGGAAGGCGACGTCCATGGTGAGCGTGCTGCCCGCGATCGAACCGCCCTCGACCAGCCGGGCCACGCCGCCGACCACGTTGGCCTCCATGCTGCCGAGGTTGTAGACGCCGTCGGACAGGCCGGTGGCCAGCATCGCGTCGGTGATGAACGCGGTGCGACCGGGCCCGGCAACGTCGAAGGCGAGTTTGATCATCGCCGGATGCACGTGCACCCCGTCGTTGATCAGCTCGACGGTCACCCGCTCGTCCTCCAGCAGCGCGGCGATCGGCCCGGGGGCGCGGTGGCCCAGCGCGGGCATCGCGTTGTACAGGTGGGTGGCGACGCTGCCGCCCGCCTCGATCCCGGCCTGCGTCTGCTCGAACGTCGCGTCGCTGTGCCCGATGGCGGCGATCACGCCGGAGCCGACGGCCTCGCGGATGGTGTCGAGCGCGCCGGGCAGTTCGGCGGCGATCGTCACCATGCGCACGTGTCCGCGCCCGGCCTTGACCAGTCCGGCGAACTCCTCCGGCGACGGGTCGCGCAGCGCGGTCGGGTCGTGCGCGCCGCAGCGGTCCTTGGAGATGTAGGGGCCCTCGAAATGGAGCCCGGCCAGCAGCCCGTCCTCGCACAGGTCGGCCAGCGCGGCGGCCGCGGCGGCCAGACCGGCCACCGGCGCGCTGACCAGGCTCGCGACCATGGTCGTGGTCCCGTGCTTCTCGTGCAGGGCGATCGCGTCGCGAGCGGTCTCCTGGTCACCGGCCGGGAAGGAGCCGCCGGCGCCGCCGTGGTTGTGGATGTCCACGAACCCGGGCACGACGTGGCGTCCGCCCAGGCTGTGGCCGTCACGGGGCGCCGGGCCCTGCCCGACGTGCGTGATCCGGCCGTCCTCGATGGTCAGCCATCCGTCGTGAACCCCCTCGGGGCTCACGATGCGGGCGTCGGAGAGCGTGACGGATGCAGTGATGCTCATGAAGAAAGGATCACAGATCGCGTGAGGTGCAGGGGCTCGTCCGGGTTGAGACCGCGGGCGAAGGCGCGCGCGACGGCCACGCGCTGGGCGCGGACCAGTTCGGCCATCGGGTCGAGCGCCGACTCGAAGAACGCGCCGCCGGTGGCCTCGACCTGCTCGCGCAGCCCTTCGGGGGCGGTGCCGAGCATCCAGGTGACCCGGCCGGGCCCGGCGATGCTGATCGGGCCGTGCCGGTACTCCATGGCGGGGTACGCCTCCGTCCACGACCGGGACGCCTCGCGCATCTTCAGCGCCGCCTCCTGGGCCAGGCCCACCGACCAGCCGGCGCCGAGGAAGCTGAACTGCTCGGCCTCGACGAGTTGCTCGGGCAGCGGCGCGGCGAGCGCCTCCTCCACGTCGGCGACGGCCTTGGTGAGGTCCTCGCCGAGGCTCGCGCGGAGCATGGCGAGCTGGGTGGTGGCGAAGCGGGTCTGCACGACGGACTTCTCGTCGGCGTAGTCGAGCACGACCACCTGCTCGGCGGCGCTCATGATCGGGGTGTTCGGGTCGGCGGTAATCGCCGTGGTCCTGGTGTCGCCGAGCTTGCCGAGCAGTTCGAGCACCTCGGTGGTGGTGCCCGAGCGGGTGAGGGCGAGCACGCGGTCGTAGCGGCGTCCGGTGGGCGCCTCGGAGGCGGCGAACGCGTCCGTCTCGCCCAGTCCGGCCCGCTCGCGCAGCGTGGCGTAGGCCATGGCGATGAACCAGGAGGTCCCGCAGCCGACGACGGCGACACGCTCGCCCGGTCGCGGGAGCGCGTCGACGGGCACGTTCTCGACGGCACGGCGCCAGCAGTCGGGCTGAGAGGCGATCTCTGCCTCGGTGTGGGTGGTCACCTGTTACCTCCGGCGGGGATGATTGTTTCTGCGTTTTTTATACCAGAATGGAGCATGAAACTGCACTGTTCGCTCTGACCTCCTGGGTTGTGCCACGCTTGCTTCCAACGGATCTCCGAGGAGGCAAATCGTGTCCAGGTATGACAGATGGAACGCGATTCTTGAGCTGCTCGCCCAGGAGGGCCGCCTCTCCGTAGAGGAAGCTGCCCAGGCGCTCGACGTCTCCACCGCCACGATCCGCCGCGACTTCGACCAGCTCGCCCAGCAGCAGATGCTGATGCGCACGCGGGGTGGCGCCGTGGCCCAGAGCGTCAGCTACGACCTGCCGCTGCGCTACAAGACCGCCCGGCACGCCGACGAGAAACACCGCATCGCCGCGGCCGCCGCCGAACTCGTGAACCCCGGAGCCGTCATCGGACTCAACGGCGGCACCACCACCTCGGAACTGGCCAGGACGCTGGCCACGCGGTCGACCTTGGAGTCGGGATTCACCATCGTCACCAACGCCCTGAACATCGCCTCAGAGCTGACCGTCCGCCAGCACGTCAAGATCGTGGTGACCGGCGGAGTGGCCCGCCAGCAGTCCTACGAGCTCATCGGCCCGCTGGCCGGGGGCGTGCTTGAGCAGGTCACCCTGGACGCCGCGTTCCTAGGCGTGGACGCGCTCGACGTCGAACTCGGCGCCTCCGCCCACCACGAGGGCGAGGCCAGCGTCAACCACCTGCTGGTCAGCCGCGCGGCCCAGGTGGTGGTGGTCGCCGACTCCTCCAAGATCGGCAAGCGCGCCTTCGCCCGCATCTGCCCCCTCAACGAGATCGACACCCTGGTCACCGACGAGCAACTCTCCGACGCCCTGTTCGACCAGATCTCCGAATCCGGCGTCAAGGTCATCCGCGCCTAGCTCCGCGCCTGCCGCCGTCCCGCTTCCCCTCGCCGTCACACCCTTTCCGTTACGGCTCCGCCACCCCCACCCCACCCGCCGTTGCGCGCGGGCGCCGATCGTGGGGGTCGCTTCTCACGTCGGACAAACGCGCCACCGCAACGGCCCACCCAGACCCCCTGGACCGGAAACCCCTCCCGAGACCCGATTCCAGCACCACACCCGCTCGCCCCAGGCCCCGCGACACCTCCTTGCCCAGGTCCCGAGACCCCCGACCCGGTTTCCGAGCACCCGCGCGTCAGCCCGTCACCGTGTCCTTGAGCCGGTCATGGGCCTCGGCCCAATCGGCCGGGGCGGGAGCCGTCCAGTACTCGAACGTCGAGGCCGCCATCGCCTCCCGGTAGGCCCGCACGATCCCCCGATGCGGCTGGGCCGCGGCGAACGCGCCCAGCGCCTCGCGGTCCGTCCACGCCGACAACGTCCAGAACGTCCTCTTGAGCGGCGCCGCCTTCAACGTGGCCCCCACCGCCCCCGCACTACGCCGGGCCTGCAGCAGGATCCGCATCGCCTGAACCAGGAACCCGGGCACCTGGGCCAGGCTCTTCAGCTCGAACCGGGAAGCCATCACGTACACGTCGGCCGCGTGGCCGGCGGCGGGCCCCGGGACCCAGGGAGTCGTCATCGCCATGTCGCACCTCATCTCGTCTCTGATTAGATAGTAGCACTATCCAATCTAGAACGGGGTGCGGCGTCAACGGCCGATGAGGCGCTCCACGAGCACGTCGACCAGTTCGTGCGCCTCCTGGTCGGAGAAGAGGTCGGGCAGCGTCAGCCGTTCCATGATCAGCCAGTTGAGCGCGAGCATCAGCGTCACCACCGTGGTGGAGTCGCCGGGCAGGCCGGAGGCGGTGTGGTTGGCGATGTTCTGATCCACGTCGGCACGGATGCGCTTGGTGACCACCTCACGCAGTTCGGGGCGGCGCGTGGACTCCAGGCGCAGTTCGAGCAGCGCCAGGAAGCCGGTGTTGAAGGCGGTGACCCGGTCGACCAGTTCGTGCATGAGCCGGGCGAAGTGGGCCTGGTCCTGGCCGCCCTCGTCGAGCCTGGCCATCGTCTCCTCGTCGGGCAGCAGCCGTTCATAGATGCGCCCGCCCGCCTGGGTCAGCAGGTCGTCGCGGCTGGTGAAGTAGTTGGACGCGGTCCCCGTCGGCACCCCGGCCGCCGCGTCCACCGCACGGAACGTCAGCCCGCGCGCCCCCTCCGTGGCCAGCACCTCGATCGCCGCGTCGACCAACGCCTGCCGCCGCTCCGGATTTTTCCTCACTTGACACCACTCCACTTGTAGTACTACGTTGAGACCACTTCAAGCAGAGTACTACATACGGAGTTTAAAAATGCGAAAGCTTGTCTACTACGTCGGCGTCTCCATCGACGGCTACATCGCCGGCCCCGGCAACCAGTGGGACTTCTACCCGCTCTCCGACCAGATGTCGGCCTGGATCAACGCCCGCTACCCCGAGACCCTCCCCACCCACGTACGCTCCCACGTCGGCCTCGAAGGCACGCCCAACCAGCGCTTCGACACCCTCGTCATGGGCCGCGGCACCTACGACCCCGCCCTGGAGATCAATGTCACCAGCCCGTACGCCCACCTGCGCCAGTACGTCGTCTCGACCACCCTGGGAAAGATCGACGACCCCACGGTCGACCTGGTCACCGAGGACCCCGCCGGGCTGGTCAGGCGCCTCAAGACCGAGGACACCGGGATGGACGTCTGGCTGGCCGGCGGCGGCAAGCTGGCCGCCAGCGTGCTCCCGGAGATCGACGAGCTGATCATCAAGAGCTACCCGGTCGTGGCCGGCGACGGCGTCCCGGCCTTCTCCGGCGGCTTCAACCCGACCCTGTTCACGCCCACCCACCGCGAGACCTTCGACAACGGAGCCCAGGTCACCTGGTACACCCGTGGCTAGCCGTACAAGAAAAAGGGACCCGCGCCCCAAGGGGAGCGGGTCCTTTCCGTCGCGAACCTCACCCAACGGTGGCGGTCCTGTTTGCCGCGGACGTCAGCCCGAGACGATCTCGGACGTCAGCCCCGAGGGGGCGGGTTTCTCTGATCGCGGACGTCAGCCCGAGACGATCGCGGAGGTCAGCGCTGCACCGGCGCGACCACGACCTCCACGCGCTGGAACTCCTTGATGTCGGAGTAGCCGGTGGAGGCCATCGTGCGCTTCAGCGCGCCCATGAGGTTCATCGAGCCGTCGGCCACGCTGGAGGGGCCGTGGAGGATCTGCTCCAGCGTGCCCACCGTGCCGAACTCCACCCGGCGCCCGCGCGGCAGGTCGGGGTGGTGCGCCTCCGAGCCCCAGTGGAACCCGTGGCCCGGCGCCTCGGCGGCCCTGGCCAGCGGCGAACCGACCATCACCGCGTCGGCGCCGCACGCGATCGCCTTGGCGATGTCGCCGGAGGTGCCCATGCCGCCGTCGGCGATGACGTGGACGTAGCGGCCGCCGGACTCGTCCATGTAGTCGCGGCGGGCGGCGGCCACGTCGGAGATGGCCGTGGCCATCGGCACCGCCACGCCCAGCACGTTGCGGGTGGTGTGGGAGGCGCCGCCGCCGAAACCGACCAGCACGCCGGCCGCGCCGGTGCGCATGAGGTGCAGCGCCGCGGTGTGGGTGGCGCAGCCGCCGACGATCACCGGGACGTCGAGCTCGTAGATGAACTGCTTGAGGTTGAGCGGCTCCGCCTTGCCCGAGACGTGCTCGGCCGAGACGGTGGTGCCACGGATGACGAAGATGTCGACACCCGCGTCGATGACCGCCTTGTGGTACTGCACGGTGCGCTGCGGCGACAGGCGCACGGCGGCGGTGACGCCGGAGGCGCGGATCTCCTCGATGCGCCGGCCGATCAGCTCTTCCTTGATCGGGGCCGCGTAGATCTCCTGCAGCCGCTTGGTGGCCGCCGCCGCGTCGAGCGTGGCGCACTCCTCAAGCAGGGGCGACGGGTCCTCGTAACGCGTCCAGAGCCCTTCGAGGTCGAGCGGCGCCAGGCCGCCGAGGCGGCCGATCTCGATCGCGGTCGCCGGCGAGACGACGCTGTCCATGGGCGCGACCACGACAGGCAGCTCGAACCGGTAAGCGTCGATCTGCCAGGCGATCGAGACCTCTTCCGGGTCACGGGTACGCCGCGAGGGCACGAGGCCGATCTCGTCGAGCGCGTACGCCCGGCGGCCCGTCTTGCCCCGGCCGATCTCCACCTGAGTCATGTTTTACCTTCTGTGGTAGTTGGGAGCCTCAACGGTCATCTGGATGTCGTGCGGGTGGCTCTCCTTGAGGCCCGCCGCGGTGATCGGCATGAGCTCGCAGTCGGAGTGCATCTGCGCGATCGTGCGGCATCCTGAGTACCACATACCCTGGCGCAAACCGCCCACGAGCTGGTGGGCCACCGCCGAGACCGGGCCGCGGTAGGGCACCTGGCCCTCGATGCCCTCGGGGATGTACTTGTCCTCGCCGCCGACGTCCGCCTGCGCGTAGCGGTCCTTGCTGAAGGACGTGCCACCGCGCTCGCGGTTGCGCACCGCGCCGAGCGAGCCCATGCCCCGGTAGGACTTGAACTGCTTGCCGTTGATGAAGATCAGCTCACCGGGGGACTCCTCACACCCGGCGAGCAACGAGCCCAGCATGACCGTGTCCGCGCCGGCCGCGATGGCCTTGGCGATGTCTCCCGAGTACTGCAGGCCGCCGTCGCCGATCACCGGCACCCCCGCGGGCCCGCAGGCCAGCGACGCCTGGTGGATGGCGGTGACCTGCGGCGCGCCCACGCCGGCCACGACCCGGGTGGTGCAGATCGAGCCGGGGCCCACGCCCACCTTGACGGCGTCCGCGCCCGCGTCGACGAGCATCTGCGCGCCCGCCTTGGTGGCGATGTTGCCACCGATCACGTCGACCTTGCTGTTGGCCTTGACCGAGGCGATCATGTCGGCCAGGCCCTTGGAGTGTCCGTGGGCCACGTCCACCACGACGACGTCGACCCCGGCCTCGATCAGCGCCTTGGCCCGCAGCTCCGCGTCGGGACCCACGCCCACCGCCGCGCCCACGACCAGGCGGCCGCCGGCGTCCTTGGTGGCCAGCGGGTACTGCTCGCTCTTGGTGAAGTCCTTGACCGTGATGAGGCCGCGCAGCCGTCCGTCGGAGTCGATCAGCGGCAGCTTCTCGATCTTGTTGCTGCGCAGCAGGGAGAACGCGTCGTCACGCGAGACGCCCACCGGTGCCGTCACCAGCGGCATCGGCGTCATGACCTCGCGCACCGGGCGGCTGTGGTCGGTCTCGAAGCGCATGTCGCGGTTGGTGACGATGCCGACGAGGATGCCGTCGCGGTCGGTGACGGGCACGCCCGAGATCCGGTACGTCGCGCACAGCTTCTCGACCTCGGCCAGCGTGTCGTCGGGAGTGCAGGTGACCGGATTCGTCACCATCCCCGCCTCCGACCGCTTGACCAGGTCGACCTGCTGGGCCTGCTCCTCGATCGAGAGGTTGCGGTGCAGGATGCCGATGCCGCCCTGGCGGGCCATGGCCACCGCCATGCGCGCCTCGGTCACCGTGTCCATGGCCGCCGAGACCAGCGGGATGGCGAGCGTGATGTTGCGCGACAGGCGCGAGACGGTCTCCGCCTCGCCCGGTTGGAGGTCCGAATACCCCGGCACGAGCAGCACGTCATCGAAGGTCAAACCCGTTTGGGTGAATTTGGACATGCTGCGGCCCCCTCCTGCCGATGCGCTGATGCGACAAGTTTAGGGCCTGGCTGCAAACGGCATGGCGCGGGTCCGCGAGATGGGACGAGATCGGTGGGACGAGACCCGGTGCGGCGAGACCCAGGGGAGGACGAGACCTGGGGGAGGACGAGACCTGGGGAGACGAGACCCGGGGGGGACGAGAATGCGCCGGGGGGACGATGACCCCCACGGACCGCCGTCTCCCCGGCGCCCCCGGAGTGGCACAAAAGTGCCGGAGGAACCGGCCGGTCGGTGATCCGTCCGGTTCCTCCGGCCACCGGCACCTGGTCGGGCGCGCTCAGCGCCACCGAACCCCCCTCCGCGTCCTGATGGCCGCGTCGCCCGACCCTTGATGCCGACGCTGGGTTAAGCCTGCGTTACTCATGGGCACACCGCAATGTGAAAACGTGCAATTGCACGAAGTTGCACCCCCGTCGAAAGAGTCGGAGCAACACCCGGACAGAGGTCCGATGCCGGGTTATCCTCGCCGCACGCCGTGTCCCCCCTACGGAGCCCCCCACATGCGTAACGAGCCCGCCACCGCGTTCGACCCACTCGAGACGCTGGGCCTCGACCCGGCACAGACAGCGCTGTACACCGCGGTCCTTCGCCTGCACCGCGCCACGCTGGCCGAGCTGGCCGAGGCCATGGACGGCCCGGCCGACAAGGTCGGCAGGCAGCTTGCGGACCTCGTCAGACTGGGCGTGGTGGACGAGCAGTCCGGCGAGTACCTGGCCAGGCACCCCGCCGCCGCGCTCGGCCGGCTGATCGCCGAGCGGCTGGACCGGCTGGCCGAGGAGAGCCGGCGCATCGACACCGCGCTCGGCTCGATCCGCGGCCTCATCCGCGACTACGACGCCGGCCGCCACTACCAGAGCGGCCCGTTCCCGGTCGAACCGGTCAGCGGGGCCGACGTGCTCTACGAGAGCGTGGTCGGCATGGCCGTACAGGCTCCTCCGCTGGAGTTGCTGATCGCCATCCCCGACGAACGCACCATGACCGACTTCGTACGCAAGTTCGCCGACCCCTGGATCGACGCCCAAAGCCGCCGCCTGCTCAGCATGCGCGCCGTCATCCCGGTCGCCACGCTGGCGCTGCCGGGCGTACGCGACCAGCTCACGCGCCTGCTGGAGTCCGGCGGGAGGGTCCGCACGCTGGACCGGGTGCCGAGCTGGTTCATGACCGCCGGGCCCGAGGCGGCGGGCCTGCCCGCGCTGTGGGGCGGCAGCCTGCCCGACCACGCCTACAACTTCTACCTCGTCCGCGCGCCCATCGTGGTCGGCGTCCTGCGGTCGCTGTTCGAGGAGCTGTGGAACCGCTCCGTGCCTCTGCCGTGGGGGCGGCGGGGCGACGGCGTGGTCCAGGTGCTGCGGCTGGCGGCGCAGGGGATGTGCGACGACTCGATCGCCCGCCAGCTCGGCGTCTCGGTCCGCACCGTCCGCGCCCGCTTCGCCGACGCGATGGCGGAGCTGGGGGCACAGTCCCGCTTCCACGCCGGCGTCGAAGCCTCCCGCCGCGGCTGGCTCGGCTAACCCCCATCCGGTACGCCCGCCCCGCACCCCACCTCCAACCCGCCCCAACCCGCCCCCGGAACCCAGCGCCCAACCCACACCCCCCGCCCAGTGGCCCTGCTCCCCCGATCTCCCCCTGCCCTTGCCCTGCCGATTTCCCCTGCCAGTCCCCCTGGCAGCCCTTGCCTCCGCCCATGGATCCCCACCGCTGGCCACGCCCGGCAGACCCCTTGACGCCCGCGCGGGCGACGCCGCTGGCTCCGGGTCCGCCCGTGACCTGGCCGCTGGCTCCGGGCCCGCCCGTGACCAGGCCCCCGAGCACAGTTCCCCCAGCGGCACGCCCAGAGCCGCGCACCAGCGCGTGGCACCGGCGGCGCGCCCAGAGCAGCGCTCGGCCGAGTCCGGCCCACACCCCGAGGGCAGCCTTGGCGGCCAGTTGGGCAGTGCTTTGGGAGGAGTTTTCCGGTATTTCGGGAGGCGGGGCCCGGGTGGAAACCGGCACAAGGGGTCGGTGCGGTGCTTATTAGTGCCCAGGCTGCGTTAGGTCACTATGGTGGAAAGGTGCTGGAAGACGTCCCCCGCGACCCGTTCGCGGACGATCCGAACGATCCTTCCTCGGCCATGGGCGAGTTCGACGACCCGGAGCCGCTGACCGCGGCTGAGCGCGACGAGGCCATCACCGACCTGGCCGACGTGGAAGTCTTCCGTTCCCTGCTGGAGCCGCAGGGCGTACTGGGACTTGTCCTGGATTGCCCAGAATGCGGCGAACAGCACTTCTTCGACTGGGACCTGCTCCGCGGCAACCTCCGCCAGATGATCGACAAGGGCCGCCCGCAGGTCCACGAACCCGCCTTCCACCCCGACCCCGCCGACTACGTGACGTGGGAGTACGCCAGAGGCTACGTGGATGGCGTCATGGACACGGAAGAGCGCCGCTGATCGTCGACGTCATGCCGCAACGCCGCCAGCAGCCGTAGCGCCGGGTCGGTCGCGTCAGGCTGATGCCCAAGCGCCAAGGCGTCCAGAAACGCGTCCGTCTGCTCCTCGGCCGTCAACCCGGCAAGCCCCTCAACCCCGGAACCCTCCCCCGCAACCCCATCCGAGACCGCGGGAGAGAAACCGTCAGAGCCACCAGCCAACAGCCCGGACGAACCAACAGACCGCAGCTCAAACGAACCGCTGAACGACAGCCCGGACGAACCAACAGACGGCGGCTCAAACGAACCGCTGGACGTCAGCCCGGGCGGGCCGTGGGGCGATGGGTCGGTTGAGCCTGGGGGCGTTCGGTCGCCGTGTGCGGCCGGGCCCTCCGTGTGTTCCTCCGGCGTCAAGCCGACTCCAGCTCGGCCATCTGCCGCAACCTCGCCAGCGCCCGATGCTGGGCGACGCGGACCGCTCCTGGTGACATGCCCAGTACATTACCGGTCTCTTCGGCCGACAGTCCTGACACCACCCGGAGCAGGAGGAGTTCGCGCTGGTTGGCGGGCAGCCGCGCCAGCAGCCGCCGCGCGTGCTCGACCTCGATGTAGCGGACCACGGTCTCCTCCGGTCCGGGCCCTTCGTCGGGCCCGTCGGGAAGATCCTGCGTGGGTACGGCGCAGCGCACCGAACTCCGCAAGGCGTCGGCCACCTTGTGCGAGGCGATGCCGAAGACGAAGGAGGCGAAGGGCCGGCCCATGTCCCGGTAGCGCGGCAGCGCGGACAGCACCGCGATGCACACCTCCTGGGCCACGTCATCCGCAATGTGATATTGCCCGGAAACCCGGCCCAGCCGGGCGCGGCAATAGCGCACCACCATCGGCCGCAACTCGCCGAGCAGGGATTCGATCGCAGAACGATCGCCCGCAACGGCGAGGCTCGTCAGTTCTCTTAGGTCGGAGTCATCCGTCCGTGCCGGAAGTCTCGACGCGAGCCTTACCCCAATTTTGGCGTCGGCGACGCTTCCCTCGCTCACGTTAGGCATGATGCCCGCCCTGGTCCGGCCTGTCGTCATGGCGAACGGCTACGGATTGGTCACATTGAAGAGACGATAACTACCCGTAATCAACCGACCACACTAAGCCTTTATATGGAGTCGGAATATTTCACCCGATTCCCCGAAAAGCACGGAAATTGTCATGGCCGCCAGACGCTTTACTCCATAGGTTGGTTTACCGCAATAACCCAACTTTCCACATCTGGACATCCTCCGGCCGCCACCCCTACGCATAAGATCGCCCACCGGACCTCACGCGCTACATCCGCCTCATGACCACAAGAACCCACCTACCACCCCAAACCACCCAGCCGGGCACGATACGCGCGTAACGGCGCCCAGCCCCGCGTCACCGGAGGAGCGTCTCCCTGGACGGGGCCCGGCCATGTGCGGCGGGTGGGGGTGGGGCGGCTGTGCCGTAGGGGAAGGGGCGTCAGAACGCCCTGGAGCCCCGCCAGGGGCGCCCCCCGCACAGACCCCGGCCCCCGGCAACCGACCTTCAGCCGGCGAGCCCCCACGACCACCAGAGCGACACCACGGAAGCGGCCTCAGCCAAGAGCGACCGCACACAGAAACGGGCCCCAGCCCAACAGCGGGCCCCGAGCGGGCGAGCGGGAGCGCAGCAGGTGGACGGGGGCCGGAGAACGCAGCACGGCCCGCACCGGGCGGTGCGGGCCGTGCTGGGGTTGAGGAACGCGGGTCAGTGGCCGTGGCCGTGACCGTGGCCGTGACCGCCTGCGGCGGGGGCCTCCTCCTCGGGCTTCTCGACCACAAGGGCCTCCGTCGTGAGCAGCATGCCCGCGATCGACGCGGCATTCTGCACAGCGGAACGGGTGACCTTGACCGGGTCGATGACGCCCTGGTCGATCAGGTTGCCGTACTCGCCGGTCGCGGCGTTGAGGCCGTGGCCGACGGGCAGTTCGGCCACCTTGTGGGTGACGACGTAGCCCTCGAGGCCGGCGTTCTCGGCGATCCAGCGGGCCGGCTCGACCAGCGCGCGGCGGACGACGCCCACGCCAGTGGCCTCGTCACCGGTGAGGCCGAGGTCGTCCAGCTCCTTGCCGACGTGGATCAGCGCGGTGCCGCCGCCGGAGACGATGCCCTCCTCGATCGCGGCGCGCGTCGCGGAGATCGCGTCCTCGAGACGGTGCTTCTTCTCCTTGAGCTCGACCTCGGTGGCGGCGCCGACACGCAGCACGCACACACCGCCGGCCAGCTTGGCCAGGCGCTCCTGCAGCTTCTCGCGGTCCCAGTCGGAGTCGGACTGCTCGATGGCGAGCTTGATCTCCTTGACCCGGTCCTCGATCGCCTGCGCGTCGCCGGCGCCGTCCACGATGGTGGTGGCGTCCTTGGTGACGACGATACGGCGGGCCGTGCCGAGCACCTCGAGACCGACGTGCTCCAGCTTGAGGCCGACCTCCTCGGCGACGACCTGTCCGCCGGTCAGGATGGCCATGTCCTGCAGCATCGCCTTGCGGCGGTCACCGAAGCCCGGGGCCTTGACGGCCACGGAGGTGAAGGTGCCGCGGATCTTGTTGGTGACCAGGACGGCCAGGGCCTCGCCCTCGACGTCCTCGGCCACCACGAACAGCGGCTTCTTGGTCTGGGCGACCTTCTCCAGCAGCGGCAGGAAGTCCGCGATGGAGGCGATCTTGCTCTGGGTGAGCAGCACGTAGGCGTCCTCCAGGACGGCCTCCATGCGCTCGGGGTCGGTCACCATGTACTGCGACAGGTAGCCCTTGTCGAACTGCATGCCCTCGGTGAACTCGAGCTCCATGCCCATGGCGTTGGACTCTTCGACCGTGAGGACGCCGTCCTTGCCCACCTTGTCGAACGCCTCGGCGATGAGCTCGCCGATCTTGGCGTCCTGGGCGGAGATCGTCGCGACGTTGGCGATCTCCTTCTTGTCGCCGACCTCGCGGGCGCTGGCGATCAGCTTGTCGCTGATGGCCTTGGCGGCCTTGTCGATCCCGCGCTTGAGCGACAGCGGGGAGGCGCCGGCGGCGACGTTGCGCAGACCCTCGCGGACCATGGCCTGGGCCAGGACGGTCGCGGTGGTGGTGCCGTCACCCGCGATGTCGTTGGTCTTGGTGGCCACTTCCTTGGCGAGCTGGGCGCCGAGGTTCTCGTAACGCTCTTCCAGCTCGATCTCGCGGGCGATGGTCACGCCGTCGTTCGTGATCGTCGGAGCACCGAACTTCTTGTCGATGACGACGTTTCGGCCACGCGGGCCGAGGGTTACCTTCACGGCGTCCGCGAGGGCGTTGACGCCGCGCTCAAGAGCGCGCCGCGCGTCCTCGTCGAACTCCAGGATCTTCGCCATTTGGTTGAAAGTCCTCTCCTAGCGTCGAAAGCCCCGGTCGCCTCTGCTGAGAGCTGCGCCCGGGGCCCGACACGTACCGGCTTACTTCTCGATGATCGCGAGAACGTCGCGGGCGGAGAGCACGAGGTACTCCTCGCCGCCGTACTTGACCTCGGTGCCGCCGTACTTGCTGTAGAGGACGATGTCGCCCTCGGCAACGTCGAGCGGAATCCGCTTGTCGCCGTCCTCGTCCCAGTTGCCCGGGCCCACCGCGAGGACCTTGCCCTCCTGCGGCTTCTCCTTGGCGGTGTCTGGGATGACCAGGCCGGAAGCGGTGGTCTGCTCGGCCTCAAGCGGCTGGACCACGATGCGGTCGCCGAGCGGCTTAACGGGAACCTTAGTGGCGGTCGTCACGATCGGACCTCCCCTTCAGATTTGAATGATCTAGAAGAGGCGACCAGCGGGGCCTGCCGTCGCGGGTGGTAGACCTGCCTCGTCGCACGTTGGCACTCTCAAGGGGAGAGTGCCAACAGGAAACATATGCAAGAGGGGCTTGACAGTCAACACGAACCGGCTCAGCGCGTGTAAGAGCCTTCCAGCAGCTCGGAGACGATGCCGGGCCTGCTGGGGGCCCATCCGAGCGCCGCACGGGTTCGCGCAGAGCTGACACGCTGGCTGAGCGCGAGCGCTTCGGCGAACGGCAGGCCCAGGACCTGCGCCGCCTCCGCCACCGGCCAAATCCGCACGCCACCCCCCTCACCCGCACCCGCCTCACCCGCACCCGCCTCACCCGCACCGAGCGAACCCGCACCCGCCGAACCCGCACCCCCCGAACCCGCGCCCAGCGAACCCGCGCCCACCGACCGCGCCGCGGCCGAGGCCACCACCGCCAGCGGCACGTGCTCCTCGGCGACCGCGTGGTAGACGGCACCCGGCCGCCCCTTCTCCACGGCCGTCGCGATCAGCTCGGCCACGTCGTCCACGTGCACGAACGCCGCTCCCTCCCCGCCCGCACCCACGTGCACCCCGTTCCCGCGCTCGGCCGCCCATGCGCGCAGCATCACCGGGATCCCCCCGCCGCGCCCGTGCACCAGTCCGGGGCGCACCACCACGCCGCCCGCGCCGAGGACCAGATCCTCCACCTTGGGCCGGTACCCCACGATCGGGATCGGGTCGGTCGCGCTCTCCTCGTGCCCGTCCTCGGTCGCGCCGAGGACCCACACGCCGCTCACGTACACGACCGGCCTACCCGCGCCGGCCAGCGCCCCGATCACCTGGAGGTCGGTCGCCTCGTCGCCGGTGAGCTGCGCCGCGTGCACGACCGCGTCGATGTCCGGCGTCACGGCCGCGGTGATCGAGTCCGCGTCGGACAGGTCGCCGTGCCTCTCCTCCTGTACGGCAGGCAGCCGCCTGCCCCCGTCGGCGGACGGCCGTACCAGGGCCACGACCTCGTGCCCGCGCCCGGCGAGCTCCTCGACGAGCGCGCCCCCGACGTACCCCGTCGCACCCAGCACCAGAATCCGCATCGCTCTTCCACCCCAAACACTTCGACATCAAAGCTTCCGAGGACGGACAGTAGCCGCACGTTCCGAACATTTCAACCTCGAAATTTTTGATAGTGTGCGAACCATGCAGGACGCTGTGGACGCGATCACGATGCAGTGGGCCGCCGCCCGCCCCGACGTGGACGTGAGCCCGCTGGGCGTGGCTGGCCGCCTGTCACGGGCCGTACGCCTGCTGGAGCGGAGCACCAAGGAGTTCTTCGCCGAGCACGGGCTGGAGCCGTGGGAGTTCGACATGCTCGCCACGCTGCTGCGCGACCCCGAGCACACCATGTGCATGAAGGACCTGGCCGCCACCGCCCTGGTCAGCCCCGGCGCCCTGACCAACCGCATGGACCGCCTGGTGGAACGCGGCCTGGTGCGGCGCTGGCCACTGGAGAGCAACCGCCGCATGGTGCTGGTCGCCCTGACCGAGCAGGGCGAACGCCTGGCCGCCGACCTCCTCACCCTCCACGTCGCCCACGAGGCCGACCTCCTGTCCGCCCTGTCCCCCACCGACCAGGAGGCACTGACGGAGACCCTCCGCAAACTCCTGGTCTCCCTGGGCGACACACCGTTCCGGATGGGAGAACATCTCCCCTAGAGGGATGCGCAGCAGAATGTGGTTCGATGACCACAAACGGCGACGACACCGACGTTACGGTGAGGATGTGACCGCCACGAGAGACGTGCTCGCGAACTGGCCCTACCCGCCGGCCGGTGGCTGGACGTCCGACGATCTCGATCTCCTGCCCCAGGACGGGCCCAACGGGGAGCTGGACCTCTTCAAGCGCGTCGAAGTCATCGACGGAGCCCTCATCCTCAGGTCCCCCCAGCGTCGCTTCGACGAAAGCGTCATCTCGAACCTGTGCTCCGTTCTTGACGCACAGGTACCCGAATCCCTGGCTGTGGCCACACACATGGACATCAAGATCGGCAAGCGGCAGCGCCCCTGCCCCGACGTCCTGGTGATCGACGCCGCGGCCGACGACCACAACGCCACCTCCTACCCCCCGGAGGCGGTCCACCTCGTCGTCGAGGTGGTCTCCTCCGAGTCCGAGTACCGGGACCGGAAGGTCAAGCCCCGGATCTACGCCGGCGCCGGCATCAAGCACTTCTGGCTGGTCGAGGAAGAAGAAGGCAAGCCAGTCATCCACACCTACCTGCTCGACGAGGTCACGCACTTCTACCGCGCCGACGCCACCCACCACGGCAGGCTGAGCGCCAAGTCCCCGTTTCCCGTCGAGGTCGACTTCGCCGCGCTCCTGAGCTGAGCACGTGCACTAACGTCGTATGACGTGGACCTGGACGCCTTTCGAGAACTGCTGACGCCGCGTGGCCAGAAGGCCCTGGACGAGGCGGTCGAGCTGGGCGGGGGCGATCCGGTCAAGGCGACCACGCGGCTCAGGAAGACCTACGACGGCGCGCTCACCTCGGCCGCGCTCACCCAGGCCGGGCTCAGGGAGCGGGCCGTGGCGAAGTTCGGGGACGACGCCAGGCTCATGTACTTCACGCCCCACGGCCTGGAGCAGTCCACGCGGGCCGAGGTGGCGGCGCATCGGGCGCGGCGGCTGAGCGCGATGACGCGGGGGCCGGTCCGGGTCGTGGACGTCTGTTGCGGGATCGGCGGTGACGCCCTCGCGCTCGCCCTGGCCGGGCATCGGGTGGACGCGCTGGAGCTCGATCCGCTGACCGCCGCCGTGGCGCGGGCCAACGCGGAGGCGCTGGGCGTCGGGGATCGGGTACGCGTGCGGGTGGGGGACGCGGCGGAGGCGCCGGTCGAGGAGTACGAGGCGTTGTTCGCCGATCCGGCCCGGCGTACCGCGAGGGGGAGGACGTTCGATCCGCAGTCCTACTCGCCGCCCTGGCCGGTGGTCATGGATCTGGTGGGGCGGGCGCGGTGGTCGTGCCTGAAGGTGGCGCCGGGGATTCCGTACGAGTACATACCGGAGGCGGCCGAGGCGGAGTGGGTCTCGTACAAGGGAGAGGTCAAGGAGGCGGCGCTCTGGACGCCGGGGCGCGAGGGGCGGCGGGCGACGCTGCTGCCGGGCGGGCAGACGCTGACGCCCACGGGGGTTCAGGCGGAGGTGGGCGAGCTCGGGCGCTACGTCTACGAGCCCGACGGGGCGGCGATCCGGGCCCATCTGGTGGGCGAGGTGGCCGAGATGGTGGGCGGGCGGCTGCCGGATCCAATGATCGCCTACATCACCGGCGACGAGCCCGTGGACACGCCCTGGGCGGCCAGGTACGAGGTGGACGAGGCGCTGCCGTTCTCGCTGAAGCGGCTGCGGGCGGCACTCCGAGCCCGCGAAATAGGAAATGTCACCATCAAGAAGCGCGGCTCCGCCGTGGACATCGAACGGTTGCGGCGAGACCTGAGACTTTCCGGTGACAAGTCCGGAGTAATCATCCTCACCCGGATTATGAACCAACCTTTTGTGCTCATCTGCCTGGGGCTCCCACCTGCATAAATGACAAAACAGGATCTTTTCCAGTCACCCCGACGGACCTTGATCCAAAGGCTAAGGTGGACGCGCGGGAGTTCTCCCCCCTTTAGCGGATTACCGCGTTCTCCTTCAGTCATTGCAAACCGGACCTATCCCACCGCTGCGCGGCACTCCGTCGGCGAGTGAAGGAGCTTTCGGTGGATTATTCCAACCACACCACCCTCTTGCAGGCAGACGGCCAGTCCGCCGTGTCCGACAGGATGCGGGAACTACTCGCGCGCGCCGCCCAGGACCACGTCTACGAGCAGCGCACCCAGGGGGCCGTCCTCGACGAGATCCGCCAGCGCCTCGAAGGCATGGAGTGGCTGCTGCGCGAGGTACGCGAGCGCGAGCTGGGCGGCCTCAGCGGCACGCTGGAGTCCGTGAGCGGCCGCCTCGACGATATCTCCGCCAAGCCGCCGATCTGGGCCGAGGGGCTCGCCCAGCACGTGGAGGCGGTACGCGACCACGTCGACGCCGTCGGCGAGCAGATCGGCAACGTCGACGCCAGGGTCGAGAACGTCAGCCAGCGCGTCAGCCCCGTCATCGAGCTGCCCAGCCTGTGGGCCGACGTCGGCACGGTCGGCGAGAGCGTCGAGGAAGCGCTCAAGCGGCTGCAGACGGTGCTCGACGGCACCGAGGGCATCGCCAAGCGGCTGGGCGACTTCGCCGGCAAGCTCGGGCAGCTCAACTCCAGCATGGAGGCCGCGGCCAGCCGCTTCACCAGGCTCGACAAGTCCATCGGCGAGCTCACCGCGCGTACCGAACGGATCGAGGGCGGCATGGCCGACCTGACCGAGCGCGTCGGCGAGGAGCTCAAGAGCACCGTCGAGCAGGTCGGCGCGCGGGTCGAGGCGGCGGAGGAGCGCCTGTCCGGCCGCCTCGACGGCCTCGACAGCAGGGTCGACCGGGTCGACGGCCGCCTGATCGCCGTGGACGGCAGGCTCACCAGCGTCGACGGCCGCATCGAGACCGCCGACGAGTGCCTGGCCGACATCGACACCAGGCTCGACGGCCTCGACAGCACGCTCGGCCGCTTCGACAACCGCCTCGGCGGCCTCGACAAGCACGTCACCGACCTCGGCAGGAACGTCGGCGACCTCGGCACCCAGACGGCCAAGCGCATCGGCGACCTCGACGCCCATGTGGGCAAGCGCATCGGTGACCTCGGGGCCCAGACGGGTCAGCGCATCAGCGAGCTCGACGGCAGGGTCGAGACCCGCTTCGAGGCGCTCGACGGCAGGGTCGCCGTGGTCGACGAGTGGCTGGCCGCCGCCGACCAGTTCCGCTCCGACGCCGCCACGCGCAACGAGGGCCGCTTCAACAAGCTCGACAACGCCCTCGAATCCCTGGACGAGCGCCTCGGCGAGGTCGAGGAGCACGTGGTCAGCCGCTTCGACGGCGTGGACACCCAGCTCACCCGCGGCACCGAGCAGTTGGAGGGCGTCGACGACCGGGTCGAGGCGGTCAACCAGCGCGTCGGCCAGTTGCCCGCGACGCTGGCGATCGCCGAGCGGGTGGGCGAGCTGCTCGACGCGCAGACGAGCGAGCAGACCAAGCGCTTCGACTGCATCGACGAACGCCTGGCCGCCGCCTCGGCCGAGCTCGCGGCCACGATCGAGGCCCGCCCGGACCGCGACGAGCTGACGCAGTCCGTCACCGACGCCTCCACCGACCTCACCAAGCGCCTCGGCGCGCTGGAGGAGACCATGCTGGCCCTCGCCGAGGCGCTGCTGCGTCCGACGCGCGCCAAGGACTGAAGCGTTACGGCGAAGCCACCCTCCCCGCCCCGCCGTCATCCCCGACCGCCCGTCGAGCGATGGTCGTGAGGGCCAACGGGGTGCTCGCCGTGACAACTCCGCCCTTGACCGGGTGCCGTTGAGCCTGGTCCCGTGCGATCGCGCCGGCCGCCGTCCGGCGCGATCGCATGATTCTCCCCCGCGATCTCGTCACTACCGGTAATATGTTCATCACGCACTATCCCTTGACCGGGCCGTGGGGGGGGGGGGGGGGGGGGGGGGGGGGGGGGGCCCGCCCCCCCCCCCCCCGGCGCCCCCCGGGGGGGGCCCCCCCCCCCCCGGGGCGGGGGGGCGCACCGAGCCCAAACCCCCGCCCCCCCAGCC
>NZ_JBITGF010000003.1:511366-1133555 GCF_044456745.1 Nonomuraea sp. NPDC050790
GTCGTCTTTTAACGCCCCCCGGTCCGGCTACACTCCGTTTATTTGTTCCACCACCCCCCCGCCGTGGCCGGGGCGGGGCGCGGGGGGGGCGGGGCCCCGCGCGCCCCACGATTCTCCGCCCCTGTGAGATGGATCACGAGGCTGGAATGTCACCGCCGGCGAGGTCGTCCCGTCCTCCGCATGGGAGAACGACTCCCGGAGGAGCGTGAATCATGCGGGACATCTTCATCAAGGCGGCGATCGTCATCTCCGCCGCCACCATGGCAGTCACCGGCGTCTGGATGCGCATCGATCCGGCCGGCTTCGCCGAATGGGCGAACTGGCCACTGCACGTGCACTTCCTGCACGATGCCGGCGTGTTCCAGATGGGCATCGCGCTGATGATGCTGACCGCCCTGTGGTGGCGGGACGTGGTGACGGTGGTGCTGGTCGGGTTCGTGTTCGCCAACACCTTCCACGCCGTGAACCACCTGATCGACAACGTCGCCCTGGGCGGCGGCAGCGGCTCCGACTGGTGGAGTCTCGGCCTGGTGTCCGTTCTGGCCACCGCCGCCCTGGTCGTGCGCAGGCGCGCGGTCGGGTCACACGTGAACGGTCGTGACCGGCATGGACGAGTCGGCGGGAATGTCCAGGGCTGACGGGGTGATCCCGGCCGCCACCAGGTCGGAGCCGAGCACGGCGACCATGGCGCCGTTGTCGGTGCACAGCCCCGGCCGGGGTACGCGCAGCCGTACGCCCGCCTTGTCGCAGCGTTCCTGGGCCAGGGCGCGCAGCCGCGAGTTGGCCGCGACGCCGCCGCCGATGAGCAGGTCCTTGACGTCGTACTTCTTGCACGCCTGAAGGGCCTTGCGGGTCAGCACGTCGACCACGGCCTCCTGGAAGGAGGCGGCGACGTCCGGCACGTGGATGGAGTCCTGGGCCTCGACCCAGCGGGCGACGGCGGTCTTCAGTCCGGAGAAGGAGAAGTCGAGGGTGCCGTCGTCCATCTTGCCCCGGGGGAAGTCGATCGCGGCGGCCGAGCCCTCGCGGGCGGCGCGGTCGATGTACGGGCCGCCGGGGAAGGGCAGGCCGAGGACCCGGGCGACCTTGTCGAACGCCTCGCCCGCCGCGTCGTCGACGGTGGAGCCCAGGGAGATCACGTCCTGGGCCACGTCGGGCACCAGCAGGAGCGAGGAGTGGCCGCCGGAGACCAGCATGGCGATGCAGGGCTTGGGCAACGGCCCGTGTTCGAGCTGGTCGACGGCGACGTGGGCGGCGAGGTGGTTGACGCCGTAGAGGGGGACGCCGAGGCCCAGCGAGTAGGACTTGGCCGCGGCCACCCCCACCAGCAGCGCGCCGGCCAGCCCGGGACCGGCGGTGACCGCGACCGCGTCGATGTCGGAGAACGTCAGGCCCGCCTCGGCCAGCGCCCCCTCCACGACCGGCGTCATCGCCTCCAGGTGCGCCCGCGAGGCCACCTCGGGCACGACGCCGCCGAACCTGGCGTGCTCGTGCATGCTGGAGGCGATCGTGTTGGCCAGCAGCGTGTGCCCGCGTACGATCCCCACCCCGGTCTCGTCACACGAGGTCTCGATGCCGAGAACCAGGGGTTCGTCCTTGTCAGCCATCCAGCTTCCTTCTCATCATGACCGCGTCGGTGCCGTCGTCGTAGTAGCGCCGGCGCAGGCCGATCTCCTCGAATCCGAAATGTTCGTAGACCGCCCTGGCCCGCGGGTTGTCGGCCCTGACCTCCAGGAAGATCTCCCTGGCCCCGCGCCTGCGCGCCTCGCCGAGCAGCTCGGTCAGCATGGCGCCGCCGATGCCGCGGCTCTGGTGCTCGCGCAGCACCGCGATGGTCTGCACGTCGGCCTGGTCACCGGCCGCGGCCAGCCCCGCGTAGCCGACGATCTCGTCGTCGTCGCGCACCGCGACGACGTAGTGGCGGGTGCGCGGCTGGTCGGCCAGCTCGCCGCGCATCATCCCCTCGCTCCACGCGTCCAGCGGGAACGTCGCCCGCTCGATGGCCATGACCGCGGGCAGGTCCGCCTCGGTCATCTGCCGCAGTCTCACGCCCGCTCCCTGGCGCGCCTGGGTTCCTTGCCGGTCACCGTCTTGGGCGGCTTGGGCTCGACCGCGTCGGGCCGCCGCAGGTAGATCGGGCGCGGCTCGTCGAGCGGCTGTCCCGCCGCGAGCCGCTCGGCCGCGAGCGCGGCCAGAAACCCCGCCAGAGGGTACGGCGGCGCCACCGCCGCCCCCAGCACCTCGGGATAGAGGTCGGCCCCCGCGACCGGCAGCCCGTCACGCGGGATGTCGGCGGGTTTGTCGACGAACGGCCCCTCGGCCCGGGTGCGCGCGTCGTCGTAGCGCGCCCAGAACAGCTCCTTGCGCCGCGCGTCGGTCACCACGAGGAAGGGCTCGTCGCGGCCGGTGCCGTAGGCGAGGGCGTCGAGCGTGCAGACGCCGTAGACCTCGGCCAGGCCGAGCGCGGTGCCGAGCCCCTGGGCGGTCATCAGCCCGACCCGCAGCCCGGTGTAGGGGCCGGGACCGGTGCCGGCGACGATGGCGGTCACCTCGCGCAGCGGCACCCGAGCCTCGGCCAGCACCTTCTCGATGGTGGGCACGAGCAGCTCGCCGTGACGGCGCGCGTCGACCGTGGTGGACTCTGCGAGGACGCGGTCACCGTCGTGGAGGGCGGCGGTGACGGCGGGTGTCGCGGTATCGAAAGCCAGGACCAGCACGAACAATGAGCCTACCGGCCCCGCGTCATGACCATCCTGTCCGTTCGCGAAGCCAGTCGACGGCGACCTCTCCCTGCGCCGCCTGGAAGGCTCTGACGGTGGGGATGCCGGGTGGGGGCGGCTGGCGGCTCTGCCGTACGAAAAAGCCCGCGAACGCGGCGATGACGCAGGTCACGGCCGGGTCGGGGTCGGTGAGCAGCTCGCCGGGACGGGGGCCGCCCTGCATGGCGACCGACGGCAGCATGCCGAGCCGGTCGAACCAGGGGGCGCCGAGGCAGGCGTAGGGCCAGTCCACGATGTAGACGCGCTCGTCGGTGAGCAGGACGTTGTCGGCGCGCAGGTCGGCGTGGACGAGCGTGTTTCCCGCGGCGGCCCGCTCCCAGCCGGACTCCAGCTCGGCCAGGGCGGCGAGGTGGCGGGTGATCCAGGGGTCGAGGCCGTCCTGGTCCTCGGTGAGCAGGAGGCGCCAGCCGCGGAAGGACTGTCCGAGGAGCTCGGCGATGGGCGGCGCGGCGATCGGGGCGGGGGTGAGCGTGGCCGACAGCTCGTCCACGGCGGCCAGGACGCGGTCGAGCTCGTCGCGCCGCCACGGCATCGCGGGCGGGCGGCCGTCGATGTCCTCGAAGAGCAGGACCACCCAGCCGTCCAGCTCGAAGGAGGTGAGCAGGCGCGGCGCGGGCAGGCCGGGCGGCAGCGCGGCGGCCACGCGGGCCTCGTCGCGGTAGAGGGAGACGGCCACGTCGTTGACGCCGGGCGCGACCGCCTTGACGAAGGCGCGGCGGCCGGTGTCGAGCAGCAGGCGGGCGGCGGTCGCGGGCGAGAAGCCGCCGGTCTGGGTGACCGCCTCCGTCACGTGCCCGCCGAGCAGTTCCTCGACCCGGGCGCGCACCGGCGCGGCCACCTCCGACCAGGGAACTCTTACTCCTGAGGCATCAGGCGGGGGAGGCATAGACGATGACGTTATCGTCGTACTCGCCCTTGGCGTAATCGAATTTTCCGCCGCAGGTGACCAGCTTGAGCCCGTCGTCGACGTAGACGCGCTTGGCGGGGAAGTCGTTCTTGTGCACCTGCTCGACCGAGTCGACCTTGTACTCCACGGTCTTGCCGTCGCTGCGCTCCACGCGGACGACCTGGCCCTTGCGCAGGTGCCGCAGCTTGTAGAAGACGGCGGGCGCCGTCTTGGTGTCCACGTGGCCGACGATGACCGAGGCGCCCTTCTCCCCCGGCACGGCGCTCTTCTCATACCATCCGGCCAGCTTGGGCTTCTCGTACGGCGGCAGCTCGACCTCGCCGTCCTTCGTCAGCCCGAGCTTCATCAGGGGGGCTTCCACGTCGATCGAGGGGATGTCGATGCTCTGCGGCACCACGGCCTCGGCCTTCTTCTCCACGGTCTTGCCGAACGCCACCAGCACCAGCCCGGTGATCGCCCCCGCCAGCACGACCCGTCCCGCACGGGCCATGCTCAGGCCCGGCGGCGCTTGAGGATCAGTACGGCACCGCCCGCGAGAGCCAGCCCGACGATCACGCCGACGGGACCGATCGGCATCGAGGAGTCGTCGGCGGCGTCCTGGCCGAACGTGCCGCCGCCGCCCGCCCTGGGCGCCTTGGTGGGCACGCCGGTGGGCGTGTCGTCGACGGACCTGACCACGCGCAGGGTGGCCTTGCCGATGTGGTTGGTGCCGTCGCACTTGACGTCGACGGTGTAGTTGCCGCGTTTGACGGTGCCGGAGACCGACGCCTGTCCGCGTACCCAGGGGACGGGCGCGGGGGTGGCGGTGCCGTTGGTGGGGCTGGCCGACGGCGTGGCGGGCGGCACCGGGTTGAGCGTGACGCCGGACAGGAACGCGTTGGAGGAGGCGGTGCCGACGTGCGCGGGCCCGCCGGTGGGCACGGGGCAGTTGGCCAGGATCCAGACCTTGGAGGTCTCGCCGGCGGTGACGCGGTCGGGGTTGAGCTGGACGTCGATCGCCGCCCGGGTGGCGGTCGCGGTGGCCGGCGGCGGAGAGGTCGTGGTCGTCGTCGGGCTCGCCGAGGGCGTGCCGGTGGGATTGGTCGAGGCGTCGGCTGTGCAGCCGACAACGCCGATCATGACGATGGCACCTGCGTACGCGACTTGTCTGACCCTGAGCACGGCCGCACCCCACTCCGCCGACTTCCCTCAGCATCCACCAGAATTGTGGATACCGCCCCACCTGATACCCAGAAAATCTAGGTAAATCCATGACCAATGATCATGATTTACGCCAATGTCGATACTCGTCAAGGGTGCCAGGGTTGCCGGGGCATGCGGAGCGTTTTACTCTTCTACGCGATCAGACGGCGTGTCGGCCCAGCGGGCGCCCACCCCGCGCACGGTGACCAGGCGCACGTCGTCGCCGCCCTCCCGGTCGATGTGGATCTCCAGGCGGTCCTCCGACAGCCCCTCCACCAGGCCCTCGCCCCACTCGACGATCGTGACCGACTCCTCCAGCGAGGCGTCCAGGTCGAGGTCGTCGACCTCGAGATTCCCCCCCAGCCGGTACGCGTCCGCGTGCACGAGCGGCGGCCCCTCGCACAGCGACGGATGCACGCGGGCGATGACGAACGTGGGCGAGGTGATCGGGCCGCGGACCTTCAGTCCCTCGGCGATGCCCTGCACCATCGTCGTCTTCCCGGCGCCCAGCGGCCCCGACAGCACCAGCAGGTCTCCCGCGCGCAGCCGGGCAGCCAGCCGCGCGCCGTACGCCCGCATGTCCTCCGCGGTGGCGAGCCTTTCCACTAGATCTCCTTGATCAGATCGCGCAGCGCCTGGTTGACCACGGCCGGGCGCTCCAACTGGATGAGGTGCGAGGTGTCGGGCACCTCGGTGAAGCTCGCCTGGGGCAGCGCCTCGGCCATCGCCCTGCCGTGCTCGGGCGGGGTGAGCCAGTCCTTGTCGCCCACGAGGATCGCGGTCGGCACCGGGTCGAGCACGTGCAGCGCCGAGAGCTTGTCGTGGTCCATGAGCGCCGGGTAGAAGTTCGCGAACACCTCGGTCGGGGTGGCGCGGATCATCGACTCGGCGAAGTCGACCAGGGTCGGGCTGACGTTCTTGGAGTCGCCGAAGCCCACGAAGCGGGTGATCAGGAAGGCGATGTCGCTGCCCGCGTGGCGGGTCCTGTCGACGAGGGAGCCGCGCTTGCCGAGCAGCGAGACCGTGCCCGGCGCGATCTTGTGGACCGCCTTGGAGACCATCGCGGGCAGGCCCAGCGTCAGCTCGGCCAGCTTGCCGGCGCTCGTGGCGATGAGCGAGACGGCGCGGATCTTGTCGCCGAACAGCTCGGGGTGGCGGTCGGCCAGCGCCATGACGGTCATGCCGCCCATCGAGTGGCCGACCAGCACGCACGGCCCCGGCACGAACCGCTCCAGCACCTCGGCCAGATCGTCGCCGAGCCGGTCGATCGTGCTGTCCTCAAGGGCGGCGCGCTGGGAGCGGCCGTGGGAGCGCTGGTCCCACAACACCAGGCGGTAGTCCTCGCGCAGGTCGCGGCGCTGATAGTGCCACGACTCCAGGTTGAGGCAGTAGCCGTGGCAGAGCACGATCGTCAGCGGCGCGTCCTCGGGGCCGTCGATCTCCACGTGCAGGTCGATGCCGTCGGAGGTGGTGTGGGTGCGCTCCCTGCCGCGCAGCTCGCCGAAGGGCTCGCTGGCCTCGGGGTCGGGGCGGAGCCTGATCCTGCCCACCGCCAGGCGCTTGGCCAGCGCCAGCCCCGCGACGCCCGCCGACGCGGCGCCGACGATCGCGCCGGCGATCCCGACCTTCCGACGTGTTGTCGTCGTCATGTCCCCTCATAAACTCTCGGCACGCGTGCGCCGATCTTGGTCACGATCTCGTGCGTGATCGTGCCGAGGTTATCCGCCCATTCCTGCAAGGTGGCCTCGCCCTCCCTGCCTGGTCCGAACAGGACGACCTCGTCCCCTGCCTCGATGGCGTCGTCGTCGACGTCGATCATGAACTGGTCCATGCACACCCGGCCGGCGATCGCCCTGCGGCGCCCCCCGGCCAGCACCTCGACCCGCCCCGTCGCGTGTCTGAGGATCCCGTCGGCGTACCCGAGGGGGACCAGGCCAAGCGTTGTCTCGCGATCTGTGACATAAAGGTGCCCATAGGACACTCCGGAATTCTCGGGCATGCGCTTGGCCAGGGCGAGCCGGGCGACCAGGGTCATCGCCTGGCGCAGGCCGAAATCACCCAGCTCGGGGATCGGGCTCAGGCCGTAGAGGGCGATGCCTGGCCGTACCAGATCGAAGCGGGCGCGCGGGACGTTCACGATCGCGGCGGAGTTGGCGATGTGCCTGATCACCTGAGACCCGCACAGCCCGGCCTGGTCGGCCTGCTTCAGCGCCTGGTCGAACGCGTCGAGCTGGGCGTCGATCGAGGGATGGCCGGGGATGTCGGCGCAGGCGAAGTGGGACCACAGGCCCACGACCTCGACGGCCCCCTCGGCGCTCAGTCTCGCGGCGGCGGCCAGCAGCTCGGGCCAGGCTGCGAGCGGCGCGCCGCCCCTGCTCATGCCGGTGTCGGCCTCCAGGTGCACCTTCGCGGTGACGCCCGTGGCGCGCGCCGCGGCGGCGATCTCCGCCAGCAGCCCCGTCTCCGCCGCCGACAGCTCGACGTCCGCGCGCAGCGCCTCCTCGTACGGCCCGCCCCGCGTCAGCAGCCACGACGTGACGGGAACGGTGACCCCCGCGGCCCGCAGCGCCAGCCCCTCGGCCAGCGTGGCCGTGCCCAGCCGGCCCACGCCCGCCTGGAGGAGGGCCCGCGACACCGGAACCAGCCCGTGCCCGTAGGCGTCCGCCTTGACCACGCCCATCAGCGCGGCGCCGTCGGCGTGCCCGGCGAGCACGGCGACGTTGTGCCTGATGGCGGACAGATCGATACGGGCCTCGGCCGGAGATGTCATCCTTCCAGTGTGTCAGCTGTCCCGGATGCTTGAGCGGGGTTCACCGGCTACGACAGCGACCTGATCGCCGCCGGGATCGCGGCGGCCACGTCCGCGGTGACCAGCGGCGCCCCGTCGGCGGCCAGCCGCCCCGCCAGCCCGTGCAGATAGGCCCCGCACGACCCGGCGTCGTAGCAGCTCAGCCCCTGGGCCAGCAGCGCGCCCGCCACTCCGGCCAGCACGTCGCCGGTGCCGCCCGTGGCCAGCCAGGAGGTGCCCGTGCGGTTGACGCGCACCGGCCTGTCCTCCTCGGCCACGAGCGTCGTGGAGCCCTTGAGCAGCACCGTCACCCCGAGTTCGGCCGCCGCCCTGCGCGCGTGCTCCAGCCTGCCCGCCTCGACGCGCTCGCGCGGCACCCGCATCAGCCTGGCCAGCTCACCGGCGTGCGGCGTGATCAGGACGGGCGCGCTGCGGCGCAGCAGCGCGGCGTCCCGCGAGACCAG
This sequence comes from Nonomuraea sp. NPDC050790, assembly GCF_044456745.1. NCBI lineage: Bacteria > Bacillati > Actinomycetota > Actinomycetes > Streptosporangiales > Streptosporangiaceae > Nonomuraea > Nonomuraea sp. NPDC050790. The sequence goes on from NZ_JBITGF010000003.1 coordinate 519,488, forward strand.
CGTGAGCGCGTCGGCGTCCACCAGTACGGGCACGTCCTCGGCCAGCACCCTCCTGGCCAGCTCGTGGGCGAAGTCGCCGGTGCCGAGCCCCGGCCCGAGCACCCACGCCTGCACGCGGCCGACGCCGTCGAGCGAGGGCTCGGCCAGCTCGCTGATGACCGCCTCCGGCCAGTGGGAGCGCACCTGCGCCACGGGCGCGGCGGTGCCGACGTAGCGCACCATGCCCGCCCCGCCGTGCAGCGCGCCGCCGACGGCCAGCACGGCGGCGCCGGTGTACTCCTCGCTGCCCGCGGCCACCCCCACGACGCCCCTGCGGTACTTGTCCGACTCGACCCCCGGCTCCGGCAGCAGGTCGGCGACGTCGCCGTCGGTGAGCGCCGCGACGTCGGGATCCGGCAGGTACGCGCCCAGCCCGATGTCGACCAGCTCCAGCCGCCCCGTGTAGCCGGCGCCCGGGTCGACCAGCAGCCCGGTCTTGCAGGCGCCCATCGTGACCGTCACGTGCGCGCGTACCGCGGCTCCCGAGACCCGGCCCGTGCTCGCGTCCACCCCGGACGGCACGTCCACGGCCACCACCAGCCCCGGCCCGCGGTTGACCCGCGCCGCGGCCGCCGCGTACGGCTCCCGCAGCGCCCCCGCGACCCCGATGCCGACCAGCCCGTCGACGACCAGGTCCGCCCGGTCCACGGCCTCGATGCCGCGCACCCGCCCGCCGGCCTGCCGCAGGGCCGCCAGCCCCGCCTCGTGGACCTTGGAACCGGCCAGGACCGCCTCGACCTGGGCGCCGCGCCGCGCCAGCCGTACGCCGGCATAGAGGGCGTCGCCGCCGTTGTCGCCGCTGCCCACGAGCAGGACCACCCGCGCGCCGTAGACGCGCCCGAGCATCCCCGCGCAGCGGGCGGCGAGGCCGGCGGCGGCCCGCTGCATCAGCGTGCCTTCGGGCAGGCGGGACATGAGCGTCTGTTCGGCGGCCCTGATCTGGTCGGCGGTGTAGGCGGTAAGCATGATCAGAAGCTATCCCTCCGCGATCACGTAGGCCATCGCCACGCCCGCGTCGTGCGAGAGCGAGAGGTGCCAGCGCTTGACGCCCAGGCCGTAGGCGACCTCGGCGGCCTTGCCGCGCACGTGGAGCTCGGGCCGGCCGTTCTCGTCGCAGACGACCTCGGCCTCCAGGTGGCCGAGGCCGCGGGGCGCGCCGAGCGCCTTGGCGACGGCCTCCTTGGCGGCGAAGCGCGCCGCCAGGGAGTGGATGGCGCGGCCTTCCTGCTCGTCCGGCGTGAACAGCCGGTCGCGCAGCCCGGGGGTGCGCCCCAGCGCCGCCTCGAACCGCGCGACGTCCACCACGTCCACCCCGATGCCCAGGATCATGTTCCCAGGCTAGGGCAGGCGGGTCGCGAGCCCGTCGAGGATGCGGTCCACGCCGTAGCGGAAGTCACGGTCGCGCAGCGCGCCGGGGCCGCCCGCCTGCTTCAGCAGGTCGACGTCCAGCGCGTGGAGCCTGGGCAGGTCCCGGTTGGCCTCCGCCGCCGCGGCGCGGATCTGGGCCTCCAGCTCCTCCTCGGTCTGGCCGAGCCTGGCCAGCATCGACAGCAGCGCGGCCTCGCTCGTGGACATGCCGATGACGTAGGCGAGGAGCGTGCTCATGGCCTGGTTGGCCTCGTCGAGCTCGAACCCGGCCAGGCTGAAGATGGCGAGCATCCGGTCGGTCTGGCGCATCAGGTTGGGGCCCAGCTCGGCCAGGCCGACCTGCCCCAGGACGGAGGCCACCCACGGGTGGCGCAGGATCATCGAGCGCAGGCTGTCGGCGCAGGCCAGCGCCGCCTCCCGCCAGTCGCCGCGGGCCTCGGGGACGCGCAGCTCGCCGTACACCTCGTCGACGACGAGCTCGATGAGCTCGTCCTTGTTGGCGACGTGGCGGTAGAGAGAGGTGGCGCCGGCGTTGAGCCGGGTGCCGAGCGTGCGCATGCTGAGGTTGTCCATGCCCTCCTCGTCGAGGAGCTTCACGGCCTCGGCGACGATGCGCTCACGGCTGAGGGCGGGCTGTTGCTGCTGGCGGCGCGGACGGGTCCACACCGAGGGGATGGGCTGCTTCTGGGCGGGCATGCGAAACTCCTCTCACGTGCCCGCCAGCATAGAGTACGACGTACGCACGACGCGAACGTTCTGGATGGACGCGTACGACGTTCCCGTCAGAAGCCGCCCCGATGCCAGGGCCCCCAGATGGCGAACGACCTCCCCCGGTTCGACTGGACGTTGACGTAGAGGGTCCGCCCGCCGGGCCCGAACGTCGAACCGGCGAACTCCGCCCCCGGGTCCCCTGCCACGGGCGCCAGCCGGGCGAAGTCGAAGATCTCACCCCGCCTGGTCAGCCCGCGCAGGAAGTTGTCGCCGTCACCGTCCTCGCACAGCACCAGCGTGCCGCGGGGACTCGCCGTGACGTTGTCGGGCAGGTCGAGGACGGCCGAGCCCGGCGACTCGTAGGCGAGCTTCAACCGGCCGCTCCACGTCTCGTACGCCCAGACCTGCCCCCGGCCCTTGCCGAACCCGGACGGCGGCCGGTCGCCCGTGGCGGTGGCGCCGCCCTGGGTGGAGACGAAGTAGACGGTGCCGTGGTGGTGGACCGCGCCCTCCAGCCTGGAGAAGATCGCCGCGCCCCGCTCGAACCCCTGCGCGCCGACCGCCCGCACGGCCGTGTCGTTGCCCGGCGTCCCGGTGAACTCCGGGTCCGGCTCCGGGATCTCCACCCACCGGGTCCTGTACACGGCGCCCGCGGGCTGGCCCGCCGACAGATCCTTCCCGTCCTCATCCCGTACGGCCAGCATCTCCAGCCGCCCGCCGTCCAGGATGCGCCCGGCCTTCAGCGGATGCACCGGCGGAAGGTAGCGGTAGAAGCCCGACGGGAACCCGAAGTCGTCCTCGGTCAGGTACAGCGCCCCGCCGACCGGGTCGAAGGCGGCCGACTCGTGCGCGAACCGCCCGGCCGACCTGATCGGCTCCGGCCTGGCCACGCCGCTGATCGGCACCTCGAACACGTAGCCGTGCTTGCGCGTGAGCCTGGAGTTGTCGCCGCCGGAGAAGTCGTCGCCGACGTCCGGGCCGTTGACGGTCTCCTCGCAGGTCACCCAGGCGCCCCACGGCATCGGGCCGCCCGAGCAGTTCATCATCGTGCCGGTGAGCGAGGGCCCCGCGGCCAGCACCTCCCCGTACGGGGTCACCCGCAGCGTCACGGTGCCGCCCCCGGCGGCCTGGTCATAGGCCCTGTCCGGGTCGCCGAACGCGCCGACGGGCCCGTTGACCTCGTGGTTGCGCACCAGGATCGTGCTGCCGCGCGGCCCGCGGAAGGCGGCCATGCCGTCGTGCCTGCCCGGCACCTCGCCCGCGCCGCCGGGGAAGCGCTCACCCGCCACGCCGAACGAGCGGTAGCGGAACCCCTCCGGCAGGAAGAGCCTGACGCGGCCGTCCCTGGCGTCGGGCACCGGGCGGAGCGGGCCGTACCCGCCTCCGGGACGCACGCCGCCGCGGGCGCCCGCCTCGGCCACCCCGGCGAACGGCCCGGCGATCCCCGCCGCGACGGCCCCCGCGAGAAAGCGACGTCGATCCATACCGCAGACCTTCGGTTGTTCAATGTCCCACCCGGCAGAGGAGGTACATCATTCCCCGGACCAAGCCCCGGTAATCCCCGTCTTTTGTCCACAGGCTGTGGAGCGGGCACCCGTGGGGATCCGGTTTGTATACCGTCGCTACGCTGCCAACGTGAACAACGGCTACGTGGAACTGAGCAGGGAGCAGTGGAGCGACCTCCGCAAGAACACGCCCTTGACTCTCACCGCAGACGAGCTGGAAGCCCTGCGCGGCGTCGATGACCCCATCGACCTCGCCGAGGTCACCGACATCTATCTCCCACTCACCCGGCTGCTCAACCTGCACTACACCGGGTCCCAGCAGCGCAGCAACGTGCTGAGCGCCTTCCTCGGCAAGCCGGGGCCGCGCGTGCCGTACGTGCTGGGGATCGCGGGGAGCGTCGCGGTCGGCAAGTCGACCACGGCGCGGCTGCTGCACACGCTGCTGGCCCGCTGGCCCGAGCATCCCGACGTCGGCCTGCTGACCACCGACAGCTTCCTCTACCCGAACCACGTCCTCGAAGCCAAGGGCATCATGCACCGCAAGGGCTTCCCCGAGAGCTACGACCGGCGGGCGCTGGTGCGCTTCGTGGCGGAGGTGAAGGCGGGCGTGAACGAGGTACGCGCGCCGATCTACAGCCACCTCGAGTACGACATCGTCCCCGGGGCCCACCAGATCGTGAAAAACCCCGACATCTTGATCATCGAAGGGCTCAACGTCCTGCAGCCGGCTCCCCCGACCTCGCTGGCCGTCAACGACTACTTCGACTACTCCATCTACGTGGACGCGAAGGTCGAGGACATCAGGAACTGGTACGTCGACCGCTTCCACAAACTCCGCAGAACCGCCTTCGAGGACCCCAAGTCCTACTTCAAGTACATCGCCGAGCTCTCCTACGAGGAGGCCACCGACTTCGCCGTCGACGTCTGGCGCGACATCAACGAGCGCAACCTGGTCGAGAACATCGCCCCCACCCGCGGCCGCGCCGACCTCGTCCTGCAGAAGGGCGCCGACCACTCGATCAGGCGGGTACGGCTGCGCCGTACGTGAGATCCCCGCCCCCACCCTCCCCCAGCACGTAGACGGCGAACCGGCCCTGGCAGCCCTGGTCGTCGATGTCGGCGAACCAGCAGTCCTCGCCGTCGACGTGGCAGATGCGAATTGACATGCGCCCAGCCTGAAGGGACCCGTTCAACAGAACGTCAACATCGGATACACGACAATGACCCCGTGCTACATCTTCGATTGATCTGTCCGTCCAGCCGTACGGACGAGGCGCTGGGCGTGCTGGAGGAGTGTCCGGGCATCACCAACATCGTGGTGCTGCCCGGCGCCGCCCGCGAGCCCGCCGGCGACGTCATCCTGTGCGACACCGCGCGCGAGTCGGCCAACCAGGCCCTGGCCAGGCTCAAGTGGCTGGAGGACGAGGGCTCGATCGCGATCGAGCACATCGACCTGGCCCTGTCCAAGGTCGCCACGGAGGCGATCGAGGAGGCGCCCGGCGACCCCGACGACGCCGTGGTGTGGGAGGAACTGGCCCAGCGGGTCCACAACGACTCCCGCATCACGTGGGCGTACCTGGCCTTCCTGGCCATCGCCACGCAGCTCGCCGGCATCGGCGCCCTGCAGAACTCGCCCATCCTCATCGTCGGCGCGATGGTCCTCGGGCCGGAGTTCGGCGCGATCGCGGCCATCTGCTTCGGGCTCCTGCGCCGCCGCTGGCGGCTGGTGATCGAGGCGATGCGGACGTTGTTCATCGGCTTCACCATCGCCATCGCGATCACCTTCGCCTGCGCGCTGGTCTCCCACTGGCTCGGCTGGATCGACATCACGAACCTCAGGATCAACGACGAGGTCAAGTTCATCGTGAAGCCGGACCGCTGGTCGTTCATCGTGGCGCTGCTGGCCGGCGTGGCGGGCGTACTGTCGATCACCTCGGGCAAGTCCTCGGCGCTGATCGGCGTCTTCATCTCGGTCACCACCATCCCCGCCGCCGGATACCTGGCCGTGGCGCTCGCCGTCGGCGACTGGACCGAGGTCGCGGGACCGGTCTGGCAGCTCGCCGTCAACATCGCCGGCATGGTCTTCGCCGGGACCGTCACCCTGCTGATCCAGCGCAGAGTCTGGCCTCAAGTAGGACGCCCATCCTCCCCGTGAAGGAGGCCGCGGCGCCGCCACGGAGGGTAGTGTCCGGATCATGCACATCCTCGCTACCGAGGGGCTGACCAAACGCTTCCCGACCGTCACCGCGCTCGACGGGCTCACGGTGGACGTCGGAACCGGCGTCACCGGCCTGGTCGGCGCCAACGGCGCGGGCAAGTCGACACTGATCAAGATCCTCCTGGGCCTGTTGCCGCCCACCGCGGGCGGCGCCAAGGTGCTCGATCTCGACGTGACCACGCAGGGCACGCAGATTCGCCGCCTCGTCGGCTACATGCCCGAGCACGACTGCCTGCCGCCCGACGTGTCGGCCACCGAGTTCGTCGTCCACCTCGCCCAGATGTCCGGGCTGCCGCGCACGGCCGCCCGCGAGCGCGCCGCCGACGTCCTGCGCCACGTGGGGCTGGCCGAGGAGCGCTACCGCGCCATGGGCGGCTACTCCACCGGCATGAAGCAGCGGGTCAAGCTGGCGCAGGCGCTCGTCCACGACCCCAAGATGATCTTCCTGGACGAGCCGACCAACGGCCTCGACCCCCGCGGGCGCGACGAGATGCTGGCGCTGATCCGCCGCATCGGCACCGAGTTCGGCATCAGCGTCCTGGTCACCAGCCACCTGCTCGGCGAGCTGGAGCGCATCTGCGACCACGTGATCGTCATCGACGCCGGCCGCCTGCTGCGCTCCTCCGCCATCACCGAGTTCACCCAGGCCACGCAGAGCCTCACCGTCGAGGTCGAGGAGGGCGTGCAGCCCCTGGCGGAACGGCTGACGCAAGGCGGGCAACAGGTCTCCCAGCACGGCCGCCTCCTGCTGGTCAAGGTGAGCGGCCAGGAGACCTTCGACGCCATCCGCGACGCCGTGGTCGAGCTCGACCTGTGCCTCATCAGGATGGAGCAGGGCCGCCACCGCATCGAGGACGTCTTCAGGGAGGAGGCCGCGGATGTCGTCTGAGATCTATGACATCGGCTACCGCCACTACGACGGGCCGCGGCTCGGCGCCGGCTACGCGACGAGGGCGCTCACGCTGCACAGCCTGCGCGGCATCTTCGGCCTCGGCCGGACCGCCCGCAGCAAGATCATGCCGTTCCTGCTGGCCGTCATCATGCTGCTGCCCGCGGTCGTGAGCATCGCCATGATGGCCCTGATCCAGCAGCGCGGCATGGCCTACAGCGCGTTCGCGGTGATCATGCAGCCGGTGATCGCCATCTTCCTGGCCGCGCAGGCGCCCACCGTGGTCGCCCCCGACCTGCGCTACCGCGTGCTGCCGCTCTACCTCTCGCGGCCGGTGTCGGTCCCGCAGTACGTCGGCGCCAAGGTCATCTCGATGACGGTCGCGCTGTTCCTGCTGGTGGCGGTGCCGCTCACGCTCATCTACGCCGGCGAACTGCTCATCGACATGCCGGGGCCGCCGCAGACCAAGGAGTACCTGGGCGCGCTGGCCGTGGCGCTGCTGCTGTCGGTGCTGCTGACCACGTTCGGCCTGGCGCTGGCCTCGCTCACGCCCAGGCGCGGGCTCGGCGTGGCCTCGGTCATCGCCGTCTACCTGCTGACGCTGGCCGCCGTGCCGGTCATCTACGCGACGCTCATGTCGCTCAACGAGGAGAACGCCGCCCGCTGGGCCTGGCTGCTCAACCCGTTCTGGCTGGTCGACGCGGTCCAGGTGTGGCTGTTCGGCACCACGCCCAACAACGACGGCGGATACCCGCCGGGGCCCCTGCCCGCGCTGATCACTCTCGCGCTGATCGCCCTGGCCGCCGGCGTGCTGGCCCTGCGCTACCGGAAGGCGGCGGCCCAGTGAAACTCGAGCTCAACCAGGTCTCGCGCTGGTACGGCAACGTGGTGGCGGTCAACGACGTCACCATGACGATCGGGCCGGGCGTGACGGGCCTGCTCGGGCCCAACGGCGCGGGCAAGTCGACGCTCCTGCACCTGATGGCCGGCTTCCTCGGCCCCTCGGGCGGCAGCGTCACGCTCGACGGCACCAAGGTGTGGAAGAACCACCACATCTACCGCAGCATCGGCCTGGTGCCCGAGCGCGAGGGCGTCTACGGCTTCCTGACCGGCTGGCAGTTCGTCCTGTCCGCGGCCAGGCTCCACGGCCTGTCCGACCCGGTCAGCGCGGCCCAGAAGGCGCTGGCCACCGTCGAGATGGAGGAGCCCAAGGACCGCCGCGTCGAGACGTACTCCAAGGGCATGCGCCAGCGCGTCAAGGTCGCCGCCGCGCTCGTCCACGACCCCCAGGTGCTGCTGCTCGACGAGCCGTTCAACGGCATGGACCCGCGCCAGCGCATGCACCTGATGGACCTCATCCGCGGCATGGGCACCTCCGGCAAGACGATCCTGTTCAGCTCGCACATCCTTGAAGAGGTCGAACGCGTCGCCCAGCACATCGAGGTGCTGGTCGCCGGGCGCCACGCGGCCTCCGGCGACTTCCGGCAGATCCGCCGCCTGATGACCGACCGGCCGCACCTGTTCCGCATCAAGTCCAGCGACGACAGGAAACTCGCCGCCGCGCTCATCGTGGACGCCTCCTCGGGCGGCGTCACACTCGGCCCCGACGGCCTGGAGGTGCAGGCGGTGGAGTTCCGCCGCTTCGCCTGGCTGCTGCCGCGCGTCGCCCGCGCCGAGGGCATCCACCTGCACCAGGTCTCCCCCGTCGACGAGGACCTGGAGAGCGTCTTCTCCTACCTGATCAACCGGAGCACCTGATGAACACCGTGGTTGCCGGGATCACCTACCGCGCGCTCCTCGGCAGGCGGCGCATCCTGCTGCTGCTCCTGCTGCCGCTCGCGCTCATCGGCCTGGCCGTCCTGCTGCGCCTGACCGGCGCCGCCGACCAGCGCACGACCATCCTGCTCATGCAGAACTTCGCCATCGCCACGATGCTGCCGCTGCTCGGCCTCATCGCCGGCACCGGCGTCATCGCACCGGAGATCGACGACGGCACCATCATCCACCTGATGTCCAAGCCGATCTCGCGGCCGGTGATCGCCCAGACGAAGTTCCTCGTGGCCGCCTCGCTGCTGGCCGTCTTCGCCGCCGTCCCCACCTACGTGGCCGCCTGGCTCCTGGTGCGCGACGAGGACGGCATCGCCTTCGGGTTCGCCCTGGGCTCGTTGTTCGGCGGCATCGCGTACGCGGCGCTGTTCCTGCTGCTGGGCGTCCTCACCAGGCACGCGGTCACGATCGGCATCATCTACGCGCTGATCTGGGAAGGCATGGTGGGCAGCTTCGTCAAGGGCGCCCAGAACTTCTCCATCCAGCAGTGGGCCCAGGCCATCGCCGACCAGATCTCCACCTCGGCGTTCATCGACACGACCGCGGTGACGATCGGCTGGGCCGTACCGGCGATCGCGATCGTCACGGTCGGCGCGGTCGTCTGGGCGGGGATGCGGCTGCGCGCCTTCTCCCTCACCGGGGACGAATGAGACACTCCCCGGCACGGGGTCCTGCTGATCGAGGGCCCAGGCGCGTGTCCATCCCGGCGGGCGGGTGGAATGAGGAAAGGGGTACGGCGCCGCCGTACCCCTTGGAAACCTCTACGAGCAGGACGTGCGCACCACGTCGGCCAGGCGGCCCGCGACCTGCGAGGCCTGGTCCTCCGACGAGGCCTCGACCATGACCCGGATCATCGGCTCCGTGCCGCTCGGCCGGATGAGCACGCGGCCCGTCTCGCCCAGTTCGGCCTCGGCCGCCGCCACCGCGGCGACCAGTTCCGGCACCGACGCCTTGCCCTTGTCGACGTCCTTGACGTTGATGAGGATCTGCGGCAGCGCCGTCATCACCGACGACAGCTCCCGCAGCGTCTTGCCGGTCCGCGCGACCACCGAGAGCAGGTGGAGCGAGGTCAGCAGCCCGTCGCCGGTGGTGGCGTGGTCGAGCATGATGACGTGGCCCGACTGCTCGCCGCCGAGGTTGTAGCCGTCGGCCTTCATGCGTTCGAGCACGTAGCGGTCGCCCACCGCGGTCTCGATCACGTTGATCCCGGCCTCGCGCATGGCCAGCTTGAAGCCGAGGTTCGACATCACGGTCGCGACCACGGTGTCGTTGGCCAGCGTGCCCTCGTCGTGCATCGCCCTGGCCAGCACCGCCATGATGCGGTCGCCGTCGACGATCGCGCCCGTGTGGTCCACCGCGAGGCAGCGGTCGGCGTCGCCGTCGTAGGCGATCCCGAGGTCGGCGCCGCGCGAGATGACCACCTGCTGGAGCTTGTCCAGGTGGGTCGAGCCGTAGCCGTTGTTGATGTTGAGCCCGTCGGGCCTGGCGCCGATCGCCTCCACCCGGGCGCCCGCGCGGACGAGCGCCTCCGGCGCCACCATGTGCGCCGCGCCGTGCGCGCAGTCGACCACCACGTTCAGCCCGTCGAGGCTGCCCTGGACGGTGGTCAGCAGGTGGGAGATGTAGCGGTCGGCCTCGCCGTAGGCGTCTCTGACCCGGCCTACGGCCGAGCCCACGGGCCTGTTCCACGCCTCACCGAGCCGCCGCTCGATCTCGTCCTCGACCGCGTCGGACAGCTTGAAGCCGCCCCTGGCCAGGAACTTGATGCCGTTGTCCGGCGCCGGATTGTGCGACGCCGACAGCATGACGCCGAGGTCGGCGCCGAGCGCGGCGGTGAGGTGGGCGACGGCCGGGGTGGGCAGCACGCCGAGGCGCAGCACATCCACTCCGGACGACGCGAGGCCGGCGACCACCGCGGCCTCCAGGAATTCACCTGAAGCCCGGGGGTCCCGGCCTACGACCGCGACAGGCCTCTTGTGGCCTGTCGCGGCGAACGCGCCTGCATCGCCGAGGACGTGAGCCGCCGCGACCGAAAGGTCCATGGCGAGCTCGGCCGTGAGGTCGCGACCCGCGACCCCACGTACCCCGTCGGTGCCGAAAAGGCGCCCCACTTAGCGCTTGCTGTACTGCGGAGCCTTGCGGGCCTTCTTGAGGCCGTACTTCTTCCGCTCCGTGGCGCGGGCGTCACGGGTGAGGAAGCCGGCCTTCTTCAGCGGCGGGCGGTTGTTCTCGACGTCCAGGATCGCCAGCGCGCGGGACAGGCCCATGCGCAGGGCACCGGCCTGGCCGGTCACGCCGCCACCGTCGATGCGGGCGATGACGTCGAAGGCATCCTCAGCGCCGAGCACCACGAAGGGCTCGTTGACGATCTGCTGGTGGACCTTGTTGGGGAAGTAGACATCCAGCGAACGACCGTTGATCGTCCACTTGCCGGTGCCGGGGACGATGCGCACGCGGGCGATCGCCTCCTTGCGGCGGCCGGTGCCGTACGAGTTGCCCGTGGTGACGGGCTTACGCACGGGGGCGTCGGCGCTGGCGGCGGATTCGGTGGTGTACTCGGACGGGAACTCCTCGCCGGAGAAGTCCTCCAGCTCGGCCTCGACGACGGCCGTCTCGACACCGGTGGGCTCAGCCACGGTTCTCCTCTAAATCTTTCGAACTACTACTGGGCGATCTGGGTGATCTCGAACGGCACAGGCTGCTGGGCCTGGTGCGGGTGCTCGGAACCCGCGTAGACCTTCAGCTTCTTCGCCATCTTCCGGCCGAGGGAGTTCTTGGGGAGCATGCCCTTGACGGCCTTCTCGACCGCCCTGTCGGGACGCTTCTCCATGAGCTCGCCGTAGGTCACGGAACGCAGACCGCCCGGGTAGCCCGAGTGGCGGTACGCCTTCTTCTGCTCAAGCTTGTTGCCGCTCAGCGCGATCTTGTCCGCGTTGATGACGATGACGAAGTCACCGGTGTCGACGTGGTTGGCGAAGATCGGCTTGTGCTTGCCGCGGAGCAGGGTCGCGACGTGGCTGGCCAGCCGGCCCAGCACGACATCGGTCGCGTCGATGACGTACCACTGACGTTCGACGTCAGCGGGCTTCGGTGAGTACGTGCGCACGGTCGTAAGCCTTATCTTGCTCGGCGTCTTCTTGCGCTGCCGGGATCGGTCAGCACTTTGTCGGTCGGTGCGGGCGCACGACAGCCCGGACCTTCCGTCTCCCCGCCTCGATGGGCTTCACGGGAGATGACGCCGGACGCGCCGCGCATTGGTCGCTCAGGACCTATGCACACAACGATTGACTAGGCTACCTCACTTCAAGAGCTACCGGTAACCGGCGCCGAGTCTACCCGACACAGAACGGTTCTATTTCGTTTCCCGGCAATCCCTTCTTTACCACCACCGCTCATCCCTATCGTTGGCTGCGGCATGTGGCAGAACCTTCAGACCCGGCTGACCCAGCGGACCTTCCGGCGCCGGAACCACCTGGGTGTGCTGGCGTGCCTCTCTGCCGCGGTCTTCGCCGGCGTGCTGATCGGCCGTCTGACCGACCCCCAGCCGCCTGCCGAGCAGCTCTACCTCAACGACAGCGTGCCGCCCGCGGCGGCGACAGCCGTACCGACGCCCAAGAAGCAGCCGTTCGCGGCGGCGATCCCGCGCGAGACCACCCCGTCGCGGCCGCACGGCCGCGCGACCGCCAAGCCGCTGCCCTCGCCGTCGAGCGAGATCTCCGGCTTCTTCCCGCAGGACCACCCCACGCAGATCCTCGGCGATCCCGTGGTACGGCTGGAGCCCGAGTACGCCCGCCGCGTGGTCGTCCTCACCAACGGCGCCCGGGTCAAGAAGGGCTGCCGCCCGCTCCGCGTCGACCAGCGCCTGAACCGCTCGGCCCGCGCCCACTCGATGGAGATGGCCACCGCGGGCAAGCTCGACCACGTCTCGCCCGACGGCTCCTCGCCCTGGGAGCGGATGGAACGCGCGGGCTACCGCCAGGGCGCCGCGGAGAACATCGGCAGCGGCTACACCACCCCGGAAGAGGCGGTCAGCGGATGGCTGGCCAACCGTTCCCACCGGGGCAACATCCTCAACTGCGACATCGTGGCCATCGGCGTCGGAGTCGCCAACGGGCCGACCGGCCTGTGGTGGACTCAGGACTTCGGCTACCGCTGACACGGTAATCTCCCGGCATGGGTTTCCCCAAGAAGCGATCGACCGGCGGCGAAGACGAGGCCCCGGAGGCCACGACCGAGTCCACACGGCAGAGCAAAATGTGGAGCCCCTACGACGAGGGGCCCCGCTCGCGCGGACCGCTGTGGTTCGCCCTGGGCGGGCTGGCGGTGCTCGGACTGCTGGCCGGCGGCCTCGTCATCATGTGGAACGCCGAGACGCCCGGCCAGGCCGAGACGGCCCGCCGTACCTCCGCGCCGCTGCCGTCGGCGCCGCCCGGCGAGTTCGGCTTCGCCGGTGACCGCAAGACCGACCCGGAGCCGCTGACGGCCAAGGAACTCTTCCCGCAGAAGAAGTTCACCGTGGACGGGCGGTCGTACGAGATGACCACCAGCAAGAACGACAAGAAGTGCGGCGACGCGGCCAACGGCGAGAAGCTGGTCAAGGCCCTGAAGTCCGGCAAATGCAATCAGGTCGTACGCGCCAGCTTCCGCGACAAGGCCGGCAAGGTCATCGGCACCGTCGGCGTCGCCAACCTCAACTCGACCGCCTCGGCCACGAAGGTCGCCTCGGCGGGCGGCAAGGACAAGCGCTCGGTCTACGTGAAGGCACTGCCGGGCAAGGACGCGGTCACCAAGTACCTCGGATCGGGCTCGGGGGCCGCCGAGATCTGGACCCACGGCCACTACGCGATCATGGTCTGGTTCCAGAACAAGGACGGCTCGGAACCGGACAAGAAGGCCGCCAAGACCCTCGCCCAGGCGGCCGACGACATCGCGAAGGCGACCGCCTTCAAGGCCCTGGACGCGCGTTCGCTGAGCGGCTACCCCGCAAGCTGAACCCCCCACACCACCCCAGACCCGGACAAACCAGGCGGTCGATCCGGCCGGGAACGCCCATACCGGCATGACGATCTCGACCTTCTCGCTAGGCTCCCCCTTATGCGTGGCCAGGAACCCGGGTCCGAGCAAGAGCGCGCCGAGACCGACGGCTCGGTCGCTCCGGCGACGACACCGCCGCCGAGCTTCGGCCAGCTCCTCACACCCGCCGACGAGCAGACCACCGCCCCGCCCGTGCCGTACGGGGAGGGCGACCAGCAGGAGACCGCCGAACGCCTCCCATGGCCCAGCGCCGGCCCCCTCAACCCGGCGCCGGGAGGTCCTGGGGCCGGCGGCGCCCCCATCCCCGTGTACCCGGGTCCGCCGCCCAACCTTCCCGAGCCCGAGCCTTCCGACGACGTTGCGAGGCTGACCTCGCCGCCCCCGTCGTGGCCCGAGGCTCCCCGCGCCGCCACCCCGGCGCCCCGCCCCGACCTGCCTTCGGCCGGACACTCCGAAGGGCCGGACGACGGCCAGACGAGACACTGGCACCCCGGCCACCTCGCCCCGCCCCCCAACCCGATCACTCCCGGCGCGCGGGACACCATGGGCCATCCCCCGCCGCCCGCACCGGACACCTCGGGCTATCCCCCGCCGCCCGCACCGGACACCAACCCGGCCAACCCCCTCCCCAGCACACCGCAGTCCGGCCCGGCCGATCCCCTGCCCGGACTGCCGCAGGCAGGCCCGTCCGACGCCCCGCCCGGACCGCCACACACCGGACCGGCCGATGCCCCGCCCGGACTGCCGCACAGCAGCACGGGCCCAGCCGCGCCGCTGGCCGGAGAGGGCGCCGGGGTGCAGCCGTGGAACGTCGCGCCGGAGCCTGTGCCGGCTGCCGACCTGCCCGAGCTGCCCGCCTTCCCCGGCGCCAAGCCGTGGGAGGTGCCCAGCGAGGAAGCCGAGTACGACTGGTTCGCCGACCCGGAGCCGGACGACCCCCAGCTCACCCGGACCAACTGGCCGAAGCCCGACCTCCCCGCCGACACTCCGCCGACCGGCGAGCCCACGTGGGATCCCCCGCCCGGCTTCACCGCCGCGGCGGCGGGCATGCAGGTGTGGCCCTCCCCTGCCAGCGAACCCGCGGCACCCCCGTGGCCCGCGGCCACCGGCGAGCCCATCCCCGGCGCCGACTACGACGCCCAGGAGGCCCCGGCCCCCTGGCCAGGTACGCCCGCCGTACCCGGACCCCACCCCGCGCCCGGACCCCACCCCGGACCCGCGGGCCATGCGGACGCCCAGCACCCCACCCCCGACCCCCAGCGCCCAAACCCCCAGTACCCCAGCCCGGACGCCCACGCCGGCCATCAGCAGGTCCCCGGGCACCCTGGCGGCGCACCCGGTCCGCAGGGTCAGCCGTTCGATCCCGGGCTCACCAGTCCGGTGGCGCGTCCGGCCGAGCCGGGCGACATCCCGGTGTGGCCGATGAAGCAGTCCGAGGACACCGGCCCCCACCAACTGCCCGAACTCCCGTTCCCGCCGGAGGTCTGGGGCCCGAAGCCCGCGCTTCCCGCCCCCAGGCAGCCCATGGCGCTGCCTCCCGCCGACTCGGACACACCGCCCCACGGCCTGCCCGCCTTCCCCGGCCCCCGCCCTCCGGCGGCAGACCACCCGAACCCAGGCGGCCCCCAGGCACCAGGCAACATCCAGGCGCCCGTGTCGGGCGGACCCGTGCCGCCAGCAGGCAGCCCCCAGGCGCCCGTACCCGTCGGTCCCCCGAACAACTTCCAGCCCCCGCCCCGCCAGGGCTTCGGCAACCCGCCGTTCGCCGGACAACAGGGGCAGCAGGGCCAGCAGGGCCAGACGCAGCCGGGCAGCCTGTTCACCCCGGGCGGCCCCACCGCGCCCCCGCAACCAGGCCACCCCGGCCCCCAACCCCCGGCCAAGGGCAGAAAGGTCCTCCTGGCCGCGCTGGGCGTACTGGTCCTGGCAGGCGTGTCCACGGGCGCGTTCTTCGCCTACCGCTCCATGAACAGCTCCCAGCCCGCCGACGCCTCAGCCTCGCAACCCCCCGCCACGACCCAGCCGTCCGTCCCGCAACTCACCGACCCCCCGGACGACCAGTCAGGCGCCTCGGTCCTGAACTCCGAGCAGACCGACCCCAAGAAGCTGGCCATCACCGAAGCCTTCCCCGCCAAGAAGATCAAGATCGACGGCAGGTCGTTCACCAGGGTCAAGACCAGCCTGGCGGAGAAGTGCGAGAAGGCGGCATCGGGCCCGTTCGCCGACGCGCTGCGCACCCAGGACTGCAGCCGCGTCCTGCGCGCCACCTACGTCGACAGCAAGCGCCGCTACGCCGTCACCACCGGCCTGGCCGTCCTGCCCACCAAGGAAGCCGCGGTGGAGGCCGACCAGGCCAAGAACCTGAGCCGCAACCTCTGGTTCCGCGCCCTGCCCGGCTCGGCCGGCAGCGGCGGCGACCGCATCCACATCGCCGGCGGTTACGCGGCCGGCCTGGTCTGGGGCCGCTACATCGTCTTCAGCTACGCCACGTACGCCGACGGCCACACCCCGACCGACAAGGAAACCGGCCTGGGCAAGATCAGCGGCGGCTTCCGCGACCAAACCGCCAAGGTCCTGGAACGCCGCATAGCCGCCAGCTAACCCCGGCCCACGACCACACCCGAAAACCCGGCATGCATGGACAAGCACCGCGTGGGGGACGAACGGCTGCGCCCAGGTTCACCCCGGTCGCACGCCGCGTGACCCCGGTCCGCGCAAGCCGTACCCCCAACTGCCCACACGAGAGGCGCAAGGGCGCGCCCCAAGGGCTGCGCGACACAAGCGCTATACAGGGCGGGTCAGAGGGGGCGGAGCAACGCGAAGGCGGGCTCAGCAAGGCGCGCGACGCAAGAGCGCACCCCAAGAGGCCGCGCGACACAAGCGCGCGCCTCAAGGGGGCTGCGCAGCGCAAGGGCGCGCTGGGCAGGGCGGTGGGTTAGAGGGTGCGGACTCGGCGGGTGGTGGCGGCGCGGGTGGCGAGTTGGTCGGGGGCCGGGTAGGTGACCTCCTCCAGGCACAACCCGTGCGCGGGCGCGACATGCACCCCAGAATCCCGTACGGCTGCCGCCAACACCTCCCCCGGCCACTCCACAGGCCGACGCCCGTCCCCAGCCGCCATCAACGACCCGACCAACGCCCGCACCATGGAGTGACAGAACGCGTCGGCGACCACGGTGGCCACCAGCAACCCCCGCCCATCCCGCACCCACTCCAGCCGCTGCAGCTCGCGGATCGTCGTGGCCCCCTCGCGCTTCTTGCAGAAGGCCGCGAAGTCGTGCTCCCCCAGCAACCGCACGGCCGCCGCGTTCATGGCCTCGACGTCCAGCGACCTGGCATGCCAGACCACCTCCCGGCGCGCCAACGGGTCCACCCCACCCGGAGCATCACAGACCCGGTACGCATACCGCCGCGACATAGCCGAGAATCGCGCGTCAAAGCCCTCAGGAGCCACCGAGACGCGAAATATCCGTACATCGGGCGCCAGAACCCCAGCCAACCTCCGCACAAGCGCAGAAAGCCTCTCAGCCGTTCCCGCGAGCGCCACACCCCGGGGATCCAACCGCACCAGCGCCTCGTCTGACAGATCGACATGCGCCACCTGCCCCCGCGCATGCACCCCGGCATCCGTCCGCCCCGCGACGGTCAGCGAAGCCGGCTCGGGCAGCCGCAGGATACGCGTGAGCGCCTCCTCGATCTCGCCCTGCACCGTACGCCGCCCCGGCTGACGAGCCCACCCGGAGAAGTCCGTGCCGTCGTAGCCGAGGTCGAGGCGGAGCCGTACCACGATGTCATCCTCCTGAAAGCGAAAACGGGCCCGAAACCCCACGAGAGGGGTCCGGGCCCGTCAAACCAGCCTGAAAGATCAGGCCTCGTCCTTCTTCGCCTGAGTCTCGTTCTCCTCGGCGGGAGCCTCGTCGGCGGCGGCCTCAGCGGTCTCCTCGGCGGGAGCCTCAGTGGTCTCCTCGTCCTCGGTGGCCTCCTCGACGACCTCGGCGGCGGCCGCGGGAGCGGCGGCGGCCTCGGCGGCCGGGGTGGTACGCGAGACGGTGACCGGGTTCAGCTGCTCGGTGACCAGCTCGATGACCGCCATGGGCGCGTTGTCGCCCTTACGGTTACCGATCTTGGTGATCCGGGTGTAGCCACCGGGACGCTCCGCGAAGGTCACGGCGATCTCGGTGAACAGGTGGTGGACGACGCCCTTGTCCTTGACGACGGTCAGCACCTGGCGACGGTTGTGGATGTCGCCCTTCTTGGCCTTGGTGATCAGGCGCTCCGCCAGCGGGCGGACGCGCTTGGCCTTGGCCACGGTGGTGGTGAGACGGCCGTGGCGGAACAGATCGGTGGCGAGGTTCGCCAGGATCAGCCGCTCGTGAGCCGGGCTGCCGCCAAGACGTGCACCCTTGGTGGGCTTGGGCATTGCGTTCTCCTTGAGAGTGAACCCGCCCCGGCCGTACGAGGTACCGGAGTCGGGCCGCCAGGCGCCCCCGCAGGGGCGCCCGCGACAATCAGATGCGTGGGCGAAGGTCTCGCCCGGGACGTGCTAGTACTGCTCGGTCTCGACGTACGCGGAGTCGTCGTCGTCGTAGCCGCCACCGGCCACCGCGCTCGGGTCGAACCCGGGCGGGGAGTCCTTGAGCGCCAGCGACATCTCGTGCAGCTTCTGCTTGACCTCTTCGATGGACTTGGCGCCGAAATTCCTTATATCGAGCAGGTCCTGCTCGCTGCGGGCGACGAGCTCGCCCACAGTGTGGATGCCCTCGCGCTTGAGGCAGTTGTAGGAACGAACCGTGAGGTTCAGCTCCTCGATCGGCAGCGCGAGGTCGGCGGCCAGGGCCGCGTCGGTCGGCGACGGGCCGATGTCGATGCCCTCGGCCTCGACGTTCAGCTCGCGGGCCAGGCCGAACAGCTCGACCAGCGTCTTGCCGGCGGAGGCCACGGCGTCGCGCGGCTTCATGGCGGCCTTGGTCTCGACGTCCAGGATCAGACGGTCGAAGTCGGTACGCTGCTCGACTCGGGTCGCCTCGACCTTGTAGGTGACCTTGAGGACCGGCGAGTAGATCGAGTCGATCGGAATGCGGCCGATCTCCTGGCCGGGCTGCTTGTTCTGCGCGGCGGAGACGTAGCCGCGACCGCGCTCGACGGTCAGCTCCATCTCCAGCTTCGCCTTGCCGTTGAGCGTGGCGATGCGCAGTTCGGGGTTGTGCACCTCGACACCGGCCGGGGGCGCGATGTCGGCGGCGGTGACCTCACCCGGGCCCTGCTTGCGCAGGTACATGACGACCGGCTCGTCGTGCTCGGAGGAGACGACCAGTTCCTTGAGGTTCAGGATGATGTCGGTGACATCCTCCTTGACCCCCGGCACGGTCGAGAACTCGTGGAGCACGCCCTCGATCCGGATGCTGGTGACGGCCGCGCCCGGAATGGACGACAGCAGCGTACGCCGCACCGCGTTGCCGATGGTGTAGCCGAAGCCCGGCTCCAGCGGCTCGATGACGAATCGGGACCGGGTCTCGTCGAGCGACTCTTCGAGAAGAGTCGGACGCTGAGCGATCAGCATGTGGGATCTCCCCTTGTAGTGCGGCGACCGCTATATGACGCCGCTCTCTGTAACAGCCTAAATGGAGTACGGCATGCCGTACTCCATTCAGAGACGAGTGACTACTTGGAGTAGTACTCGACGATCAGCTGCTCCTGGACCTGGGTGTCGATCTGACCGCGGACGGGCAGCTGGTGAACCAGGACGCGGAGCTTCTCCGGCACGACGCCGAGCCACGGCGGAACGGTGCGCTCGCCGGCGGTGGCGCGGGCCACCTCGTACGGCATCAGGTTGCGCTTGTTCTCGCGGACCTCGACGATGTCGTGCTCGCGAACGCGGTAGGACGGGATGTCGACCTTCTTGCCGTTCACCAGGATGTGGCCGTGGCGCACCTGCTGGCGGGCGGCGTCACGCGACTGGGCGAACCCGGCGCGGAAGACGACGTTGTCGAGGCGGCTCTCCAGGATCTGGAGCAGCACCTCACCGGACTTGCCGGACTTGCGGGAGGCTTCCTCGTAGTAGTTGCGGAACTGCTTCTCGAGGACGCCGTAGATGCGGCGGGTCTTCTGCTTCTCACGAAGCTGGAGCTGGTACTCAGACTCCTTGGGACGACCGCGACCGTGCTCACCCGGCGGGTAAGGACGGATCTCGATGGGGCACTTGGCGGATTCGCACTTGCTGCCCTTGAGGAAGAGCTTGGTCTTCTCCCGACGGCAGAGCTTGCAGTCCGCGCCCGTGTAACGAGCCATTTCTCAATATCTCCTGGGTGTCAGACGCGGCGGCGCTTCGGCGGACGGCAGCCGTTGTGCGGAACCGGGGTCACGTCCTGGATGGAGCCGACCTCGAGCCCGGTCGCCTGCAGCGAACGGATCGCGGTCTCACGGCCGGAGCCGGGGCCCTTCACGAAGACGTCGACCTTGCGCATGCCGTGCTCCATGGCGCGGCGGGCGGCGTTCTCGGCGGCCATCTGGGCGGCGAACGGGGTGGACTTACGGGAGCCCTTGAAACCCACGTGGCCGGCGCTGGCCCAGGAGATCACGTTCCCGTTCGGGTCGGTGATCGAGACGATCGTGTTGTTGAACGTGCTCTTGATGTGGGCGTGCCCGTGAGCGACGTTCTTCTTTTCCTTGCGGCGCACCTTCTTCGGCGCGCCCTGGCGGCTCTTAGGAGGCATTGTTAGCCATTACTCCTGAGGTCTTCGGTCCGCGGCTGCGCGAACTACTTCTTACCGGGCTTCTTCTTACCGGCGACGGTCTTCTTCTTGCCCTTGCGAGTGCGCGCGTTGGTCTGCGTGCGCTGGCCGTGGACCGGAAGACCCTTGCGGTGACGGATGCCCTGGTAGCAACCGATCTCGATCTTGCGACGGATGTCGGCCTGGACCTCACGGCGCAGGTCACCCTCGATCTTGAAGTTCGCCTCGATGTAGTCACGCATCGGGACGAGCTCAGCGTCGGAGAGCTGGTGCACGCGCAGGTCGCCGTTCACGCCGGTGGCCTTGAGAACCTCAAGGGCGCGGGTGCGGCCGATTCCGAAAATGTAGGTGAGAGCGATCTCCAGCCGCTTTTCGCGGGGGAGATCGACGCCAACCAGGCGAGCCATGGTCGGGCATTCTCCTTCTCTGTGGCGGAGGTCTTGCGCCCCACTGCCCCTCCCCATGCCCGGGGTGAGGGCCTCGGCCTCCGACCGAGGGTGTCCCGCTGGTGCGGGTGTGGCACGCGATTACTTCTCAGGCTCCTCATGCGTCGAGCCCGCCACCCGTTGACGGGTGTCGGACTCGGAGAAGCCTTACCGCGACTAGCCCTGGCGCTGCTTGTGGCGCAGGTTGTCGCAGATCACCATGACGCGACCGTGCCGGCGGATCACCTTGCACTTGTCGCAGATCTTCTTGACGCTCGGCTTAACCTTCATTGTCCTTCGTATCCTCAGACGTGCTTCCTCGCGGGCCGGGGCCCGCGTTCAACGCCGGACCGGCGCTACTTGTATCGGTAGACGATCCGCCCACGACTGAGGTCGTAGGGGCTCAGTTCAACGACTACCCGGTCGTCAGGCAGGATTCGGATGTAGTGCATCCGCATCCGGCCGCTGATGTGGGCCAGGACCTTATGGCCGTTGTCGAGCTGCACCCGGAACATGGCGTTCGGGAGCGACTCAACCACAGTGCCCTCGATCTCGATGGCGCCGTCTTTCTTGGCCAAAATCCCTCGCGTTTCACTGATCGGTCGTCTGAGGTTTCGGTTCACTGCAGCCGCGACATCACGCTTCGAAGAGAGCGGCGATCGGCAAAGACCGCCGACGCGTGCCTGTCAAAGTGAGCCGACTAAGGAGTGTACGACACCTGAGCGAAAAACGCGAAACGCGTGTCAGGTGTCCTGACACAACCATGCGCCAGTTTAGCGCAAGTCCACGCCCGCGTACCCCACTCACGTGGGCACAGGAGGGTCACGTGCCCGCCCGGCGCCGACGACCGCCGACACGCGGCGCCGGGCGGGCACGAGTCTCTAGGGCGCGGCCCCACGCGAGCCGCGCCACCGCCTCCAGACGGCCACCACGCCGCCCCCGGCCGTCGCCACGAACACGACCAGCGCCCCCGCCAGCCATGCCGCCCGCGCCTCCTCCCCGGAAGGCTCGGGAGCCTCGGACGACACCACCGACGAGGCGACCACCCGGTCCGTGGCCACGCCGGCGTGCACCGCACCCCCCGTAAAGGAGAACGCGGTCACCAGCACACCGAGCAGGACACGTCTCATCTGTCCTCCTATAGCACCGGTTGGCTGGTCAAAGATCATCTACCCCTCTTGATCGCCGCCAACTGGCACCAGCGGTAAAGAGTTCCGGATATAGGGCAAAGCCCGTCCGCGACCAGGTCACGGACGGGCTCAGCGCGCGAGACGCCTAGTAGATGCGGTGCTTGCCGCCGCAGTAGTGGTTCGGCTGCTTGCCCCAGCAGGTGTAGGTGTACATCTTCTTGATGCCCTTGGCCTTCCAGGTGCCGCCGCCCGAGCCGTTCCAGTGGCGGTAGAACTTGTGCCAGCTACCGCCCTTGTAGTACTCGAACCAGACGTAGCCATACTTCTTGTCGCCGCCGAACTTCTCCTTGCCGGCCCAGGCGGTGTGCACGTACCCGCCGGACTTGAAGGTCTTGCCCTTGGCGTAGGCCTTGCCGTTGCTGGAGAAGTAGGATCCCCAGAACCCGGCCGAGCTCGACGTGTCGGTGCTCGCCTGGGCGGCGGGGGCGAGGGCGAGGCCGCCGGCGACGGAGCCGGCGATCGCCGCTGCTACGAGAAACTTGCGCATCTGACTTCCTCCGGGAGTTGGGCCGGCTGTTGCCGACACCGCTCACGCTAGGAAGCACAAGCCCGCCGATCTGCGCAGGAATGCACAGTTACCACTTTTACGTACGCCGCTGCCCGCCACCGAAGATCGTGCTCATCAGCAGGATCACGCCCCACGGCCCCATCACCCACAGCGGCCACGGATAGATGAAGTCCCCCGAGGTCACGCTGACGATCAGCCAGATCACCCAGTTGATGCCGCTGGCCGCCGCCCACGCGCCCCAGGCGCCGCGCATCCCGGGATGCATGCCCTGCTTGGGCGCGGGCGCCCCCGATCCGACCGCCTTCGCGGGCCGCGCCCGCAGGTCCACGTCGGGCAGGTCGGCCGTCAGCCTGGCCAGTTCCCCGTAGGTCTTGCTCTGGTACAGCGACTCGAGTCGCTCGTTGAACTCGTCCATGGTGATGCGGCCCTGCGCCGTGTGCTCACGGAGGACTGCGGCCACCCGGTCGCGATCGACGTCGGAGGCCCGCATCTCGGGGCTTTGCGCCATCACCCTCAACTCCCGGCCGCTAGTTCAGCTGTGCTAGACGCTCTTTGCCCCCATCGAGGGCGGTTAGCACCCAAGGACCATTATGTGTCACCGCGACGCTGTGCTCGAAGTGCGCGGAGGGCTTTCCGTCCATCGTCACGACGGTCCATTCGTCGGCCAGCACGCGGGTACGCGCTCCGCCCAGGTTCACCATGGGCTCGATCGCCAGGCACATGCCCTCTTCGAGCACCGGGCCGCGGCCCGGCTTGCCGTGGTTGGCGATCCACGGGTCCATGTGCATCTCGGTGCCGATGCCGTGCCCGCCGTACTCCTGGGGGATGCCGTAGCGTCCCTGGGACTTGACGTACTTCTCCACCTGGAAGCCGACGTTGGACAGGTTCGCGCCCACCTTGAGGGCGGCGATGCCCCGCCACATCGACTCCTCCGTCACCCGCATGAGCTCGACCAGTTCGGGCGCCACCTCACCCACCGGGACGGTCACCGCCGAGTCGCCGTGCCAGCCGTCCAGGATCGCGCCGCAGTCGATGGAGATGATGTCGCCCTCGCGCAGCGGGCGGGCGTTGGTCGGGATGCCGTGGACGACCTCGTCGTTGACCGACGCGCAGATCGACGCGGGAAAGCCCTGATAGCCCTTGAACGACGGGATCGCGCCCTCCTCGCGGATCGCCTTCTCCGCGATCACGTCGAGGTCCAGCGGCGTCATGCCGGGCTGCACCGAGCGCCTGAGCAGATCGAGCGTACGCCCGACGACCAGACCGGCCGCGCGCATCTTCTCCAGTTGCTCAGGCGACTTGATCTGAATTCCATGCCGGTTCTTCTTGAACACGTGTGGCACCCCCCCAGGGTGTTTCAACGGGCGGACGCGGGAGGTCAATTCCCCCCACAATAGCCGCGAGGTGGCACGGAATCCCGCGCCACCTCGCATATGTCGATCGCTATCCCATGAAGGGGCGAATCGCCTCCATAGCCCGCTGCGTGACCTCTTCCACCGGACCCGTGGCATCGACGCCCACGAGCAGGTCGTCCTTGGCATAGAAGGAGATCAGCGGGGACGTCTGCTCCTGGTAGACCTCCAGGCGGTGCCTGACGGTCTCCTCCTTGTCGTCGTCGCGCTGGAAGAGCTTGCCTCCACACGCGTCGCAGACGTCGTCCTTCTTGTCGTCGAACTCGACGTGCCAGATCCGCCCGCACTGACTGCAGGTACGCCGCCCGGCCAGCCGGCGTACCACCTCCTCGTCGTCGACCACGAGCTCAAGCACGAGGTCGAGCCCCTGCTCCCAGTCCTTCAGCATGTCGCGCAGCACCTCGGCCTGCGACACGTTGCGGGGGAAGCCGTCGAGCAGGAAACCGTCCTGCGCGTCGTCCTCCTGGAGCCGGTCACGGACCATGGCGATCGTGACCTCGTCGGGCACGAGGTCGCCACGGTCCATGTACGTCTTGGCGAGCTTGCCGAGCTCCGTGCCGCCCGAGACGTTGGCACGGAAGATGTCACCTGTCGAGATCTTCGGGATGGACAGGTTTGATGCGATGTACTGGGCCTGTGTCCCCTTACCCGCTCCGGGGGGCCCGACCAGAACCAGCCTCACTAGCGCAGGAAGCCTTCGTAGTTACGCTGCTGGAGCTGGCTCTCGATCTGCTTGACCGTGTCCAGGCCGACACCAACCATGATGAGAATGCTCGTCCCTCCGAACGGGAAGTTCTGGCTCGCGCCGGCGATGGCCAAGGCGACGATCGGGACCATGGCGATCAGACCCAGATAGAGCGAACCGGGCGCGGTCAACCGGGTGAGCACGAAGTTCAGGTATTCGGCCGTGGGCCGTCCCGGACGGATGCCCGGAATGAACCCACCGTACTTCTTCATGTTGTCGGCGATCTCAGCGGGGTTGAAGGTGATCGACACGTAGAAGTAGGTGAAGAACACGATCAGCAGGAAGAACGTGATCATGTAGATCGGGGTGTCGCCCGTCACGAAGTTCTGCGAGATCCACTGCACGACCGCATTCGGATTCTCCGCGTTGGCGAACAGCGACGTGAGAAGCTGCGGCAGGTAGAGCAGGGACGAGGCGAAGATGACCGGGATGATGCCCGCCTGGTTCACCTTCAGCGGAATGTAGGTGGAAGTGCCGCCATACATTCGACGCCCGACCATCCGCTTGGCGTACTGCACGGGGATCCGGCGCTGAGCCTGCTCGACGAAGACGACCGCGGCGATCATGAAGACACCGACCACCAGAACGGCGGCGAAGGTGAACTTGTTCGCCTGGAAGATGTTGGCCAGCTCGGACGGGAAGACCGCGACGACCTGCGTGAAGATGAGGATCGACATGCCGTTGCCGACACCGCGGTCGGTGATGAGCTCACCGAGCCACATGATCACCGAGGTGCCCGCGGTCATGATGATGACCATCGTGATGATCCCGAAGATGTTGTCGGGGTCAAGCAGGATCTCCTGCTGGCACTGCGGGAAGAGCTGACCGGTACGGGCCAGCGCGATGAAGGCGGTCGACTGGAGGACACCGAGGCCGATGGTCAGATAACGCGTGTACTGCGTGATCTTCGTCTGCCCGGCCTGCCCCTCCTTCTTCAGGGCTTCTAGTCGGGGAATCACGACGACGAGCAGCTGAAGAATGATGCTCGCGGTGATATAAGGCATGATGCCCAGCGCGAAAACCGACAACTTCAGAAGGGCGCCGCCGCTGAACAGCTGCACCATTCCGTAGATGTTGCCGGCGGAACTGTCTCGTGCCTGGTCGAGACAGGTCGCGAGGTTCTGGACGTGAACGCCCGGAGTCGGAAGAACCGAGCCGAGTCGGAACAGCGCGATGATGCCCAGAGTGAAGAGCAACTTCTTGCGCAGGTCCGGCGTCCGGAACGCCCGGGTAAACGCGGTCAGCACGGTCCCTCCTGCGCGCCATGGTGGCGGTGTGAGTATGCGATGGTGCGGGGATCTGCCATTTGAAGTGTCAAGTCAAGTCGAGCCGGACAGATGCCTGCCGTCTCGCGAACTCTAACGCACTACGGGCGTGGGGGCCCATGGTAAGGGCCCCCACGCCTCGTCATAGCGGTCTTACAGCTCGGTAACGGACCCACCGGCAGCGGTGATCTTCTCCTTGGCGGAACCCGAGAAGGCGTGAGCCTGCACGTTCACCGCGACGGAGATCTCACCCGTGCCGAGGACCTTCACCGGCTGGTTCTTGCGGACGGCACCCTTGGCGACCAGCGTCTCGACGGTGACCTCGCCACCGTCGGGGAACAGCTCGCCGAGCTTGTCCAGGTTGACAACCTGGTAGGTCGTCTTGAACAGCGCGTTGGAGAAGCCCTTCAGCTTCGGCAGACGGCGCTGCAGCGGCACCTGGCCACCCTCGAAACCGAGGGGAACCGTCGTGCGGGCCCGCGAGCCCTTGGTGCCGCGACCGGCGGTCTTGCCCTTGGACGCCTCGCCGCGGCCCTTGCGGACCTTCGACTTGTTGGCGCCGGGGGCCGGACGCAGGTCGTGAATCTTGAGCGGAGCCTTGTCAGTCATGACTAGTCGACCTCTTCCACCTCGACGAGGTGCGTCACCACGGCGACCATCCCACGGATCTCGGGACGGTCCTCCTTGACGACGACGTCGCCGATTCGCTTCAGGCCAAGCGAACGCAGCGAGTCACGCTGGTTCTGCTTGCCACCGATCTTCGAGCGAACCTGAGTGATCTTCAGGCGTGCCATGACTAGCTCACCGCCTTAGCCGCCGCGGCGGCCTCGGCGAGACCCTCGGCGCGCGCCTTGAGCATCGCCTTGGGAGCGACGTCCTCGATCGGCAGGCCACGACGGGCCGCGATCGCCTCGGGAGTCGACAGACCCCGCAGCGCCGCCACCGTGGCGTGCACGATGTTGATCGGGTTGTCCGAGCCGAGCGACTTGGACAGCACGTCGTGGATGCCCGCGCACTCCAGGACCGCGCGTACCGGACCGCCGGCGATGACGCCGGTACCGGCCGAGGCCGGACGCAGGAAGACGACGCCGGCCGCCTCCTCGCCCTGCACGGTGTGCGGAATGGTGCCCTGGATGCGAGGAACGCGGAAGAAGTGCTTCTTCGCCTCCTCGACACCCTTGGCGATGGCCGCGGGGACTTCCTTGGCCTTGCCGTAGCCGACGCCGACCAGGCCGTTGCCGTCACCGACGACGACCAGGGCGGTGAAGCTGAAGCGACGACCACCCTTCACGACCTTGGCCACTCGGTTGATCTTCACTACGCGCTCGATGTACGAAACGCCCTTGTCGGCGGCGCCACCGCGGCGGTCGTCACGACGGTCCCGCCGCTCGCCACCGGTGCCGCCACCGCGACGCGGAGCTGCAGCCATCAGTGGTTCCTCTTCTCAGCTGTTGCCATCAGTTGCGATCCTCGGTTCCTCATCAGAACTCGAGCCCGCCCTCGCGGGCGCTGTCCGCCAGAGCGGCGATACGGCCCGCGTAGCGGTTACCACCACGGTCGAACACGACAGCGGTGATACCGGCATCCTTGGCCCGCTGAGCGAGGAGCTCGCCGACCTTCTTGGCCTTGGCGGTCTTGTCGCCCTCGGCCGAACGCAGCGTGGCGTCCATGGTCGAGGCGCTGACCAGCGTGTGACCCTTGGAGTCGTCCACGATCTGGACGAACAGGTGCCGGGTCGAGCGGTTGACGACGAGGCGCGGACGCTCCGCCGTACCGACGACCTTCTTGCGGACGCGGCCGTGACGGCGGGCCCGCGAGACGGTGCGGGCAGCCGTGTGCTTGCTGAACGCAGTCTTGCCAGCCATGCCTACTTACCAGCCTTTCCGACCTTGCGGCGGATCTGCTCGCCCTGGTACCGCACACCCTTGCCCTTGTACGGGTCAGGCTTGCGCAGCTTGCGGATGTTCGCGGCGACCTCGCCGACCTTCTGCTTGTCGATGCCGTCCACGTGGAACAGCGTCGGCTTCTCGACGCGGAAGGTGACACCCTCGGGAGCGTCGACGATCACCGGGTGGCTGAAGCCGAGCGAGAACTCGAGCTGCGCCGGGCCCTTGGCCTGGACGCGGTAGCCGACACCGACGATCTCAAGGCTCTTCGAGTAGCCCTGGGTGACGCCCTGCACCATGTTGGCGATGAGCGTGCGAGACAGGCCGTGCAGCGCACGGACCTTGTTCTCGTCATTGGGACGGGAGACCGAGATGGTCCCGTCTTCGGCGCGAGCCACGGAAATGGGCTCGGCGACCTTGTGAGAAAGCGTGCCCTTCGGGCCCTTGACCTGGACGTCCTGGCCGGTGATCGTGATGTCTACGCCACTGGGCACAGGGATGGGCAGCCGTCCGATTCGCGACATGCTGTGTTCCTCCCCTCTACCAGACGTAGGCGAGGACTTCGCCGCCCACGCCACGCTTGCCGGCCTGCTTGTCGGTCATGAGCCCACCGGACGTCGAGATGATCGCGACGCCCAGTCCGCCCAGAACTCGAGGCAGGTTGTCCTTCTTCGCGTATACACGCAGCCCGGGCTTGGAAACCCGGCGCAGCCCCGCGAGCGAACGCTCACGGCTCGGCCCGAACTTGAGCTCCACCACGAGGTTCTTCCCGACCTTCGCGTCCTCTACGGACCAGGCCTGGATGTAGCCCTCCTGCTGGAGGATCTCGGCGATGTGCGCCTTGATCTTGGAATACGGCATCGTCACGCTGTCGTGGTACGCCGAATTCGCATTGCGCAGACGCGTCAACATGTCTGCGATCGGGTCGGTCATCGTCATGGCCAACGGCCTTCCTCGCCGCGGTTTCCAGTCGGTGAAGAGATTCTCTACCGGTGGACCTTCGGCGTGGTCACGGGCACTCCGGCGGAGCACCCAGATGTGGATATTTCTGAAAGTACGGCTGGCGCACTCCAGGGACGGCCGGAAACCGGCCGCCCCTTAGAGTACCTACCAGCTCGACTTGGTGATGCCGGGCAGCTCGCCCCGGTGCGCCATCTCGCGGAAGCAGACACGGCACAGGCCGAACTTCCTGTAGACGGCGCGGGGACGGCCACAGCGCGAGCAACGGGTGTAGGCCCGGACCTCGAACTTCTGCTTGCGCCCCGCCTTGGCGATCAGCGACTTCTTCGCCATCGTTTAGGCCTCCTTGAAAGGGAAGCCGAGGAGCTTCAGCAGCGCCCGGCCCTCGTCGTCGTTCTTCGCGGTGGTCACGATCGTGATGTCCATGCCCCGCGGCCGGTCGACCTTGTCCTGGTCGACCTCGTGGAACATGACCTGCTCGGTCAGACCGAAGGTGTAGTTGCCGTTGCCGTCGAACTGCTTCGGCGACAGGCCACGGAAGTCACGGATACGGGGCAGCGCCAGCGACAGCAGCCTGTCGAGGAACTCCCACATCCGGTCGCCGCGGAGCGTCACGTGCGCGCCGATCGGCATGCCCTCACGCAGCTTGAACTGCGCGATGGACTTGCGGGCGCGAACGACGGCCGGCTTCTGGCCGGTGATCACCGTGAGGTCGCGGACAGCGCCCTCGATCAGCTTGGAGTCGCGAGCGGCCTCGCCGACGCCCATGTTGACCTTGATCTTGGTCAGGCCGGGCACCAGCATGATGTTCTCGATGCCGAACTCCTCACGAAGCTTCGCGATGATCTCCTCGCGGTACTTCGTCTTGAGGCGCGGCGTCGGGCGCTCGGTCTCGGTGGTCGTGGCAGTCATCAGCTGTCCTCACCCTCCGAAGCGTCGGCCTTCTTCTCGTCGGCCTTCTTGTCGGCGGGCTTGTCGTCCTTGAGCTTCTTCACGTTGCTCACGTGGATGGGGGCCTCCATGGTCTGCACGCCGCCCTGCTTGGCGCCACGCGGACCCTGGTTGGTCTCCTTCGAGTGCTTCTTGATCAGGTTGACGCCCTCGACCACCACACGGTCCTCGTGCGGGAGGGAGGCGATCACCCGGCCCTTGGCACCCTTGTCCTTGCCGGCGATGACCTGAACCAGGTCACCCTTCTTCACGTGCAGAGACTTCGGCATTTACAACACCTCCGGAGCGAGCGAGATGATGCGCATGAACTTCTTGTCGCGCAGCTCGCGGCCGACCGGGCCGAAGATACGAGTGCCACGAGGGTCACCGCTGTCCTTGATGATGACCGCGGCGTTCTCGTCGAAGCGGATGTAGGAGCCGTCAGGCCGGCGGCGCTCCTTGACCGTGCGGACGACGACGGCCTTGACCACGTCACCCTTCTTGACGCCCGTGCTGCCGGGGAGGGCGTCCTTAACCGTGGCGACGATGATGTCGCCGATACCCGCGTAGCGCCGGCCCGAGCCACCGAGAACGCGGATGCAGAGAATCTCCTTGGCACCCGTGTTGTCGGCGACCTTGAGCCGCGACTCCTGCTGGATCACTGTTACTCCTGTTAGTCGCGCCGGTTCTCAGCGAGCTGAGCCTGGCGGAACCCGTCGTTGTCTTGTTCCCCCGGCCACAGCCCCTCCCCGGAGGGAGAGGCCGCACCGCAGGCGACGCGGCAGCCGTACGGCCGCCACGTCCTTGGACGCCGTCATGGGGGCTGTCGAGACAGCCCCCACGAGGCGCGCAATATGTCGAGCAGGCCGGCTTACTTGGCCTTCTCGAGGATCTCCACCACGCGCCACCGCTTGGTCGCGGAGAGCGGGCGGGTCTCCATGAGCAGCACGCGGTCGCCGACGCCACAGGCGTTGGCCTCGTCGTGTGCCTTGTACTTGGTCGTACGGCGGATGACCTTGCCGTACAGGCGGTGCTTGACGCGGTCTTCGACAGCGACGACGACGGTCTTGTCCATCTTGTCGCTGACGACCAGGCCCTCGCGGACCTTGCGGAAGCTCCGCTGCGTCGTCTCAGTGGTCTCGGTCTCAGCCATCGCTCGACTCCTTCTCAACAACCGTGACAATGCCGAGCTCGCGCTCGCGCATCACGGTGTAGATGCGGGCGATCTCGCGGCGGACGGCGCGCAGCCGCCCGTGGCTCTCCAACTGACCGGTCGCTGCCTGGAAGCGGAGGTTGAACAGCTCCTCCTTGGCCTCCTTGAGCTTCTGGACCAGGGTGTCCTGGTCCTCCACCCGCAGCTCGCCGGCGGTCAG
The DNA here is from genome assembly GCF_044456745.1 of Nonomuraea sp. NPDC050790. Lineage (NCBI taxonomy): Bacteria > Bacillati > Actinomycetota > Actinomycetes > Streptosporangiales > Streptosporangiaceae > Nonomuraea > Nonomuraea sp. NPDC050790. The sequence continues at coordinate 550,501 of NZ_JBITGF010000003.1, forward strand.
GCTCTTGGCCATCACGCCTCACCCACTTCACGCTTGACGATCTTGCACTTCATCGGAAGCTTGTGGATCGCGCGCTTGAGCGCCTCACGAGCCACCGGCTCGGCGACACCCGAAAGCTCGAACATCACGCGTCCGGGCTTGACGTTGGCGATCCACCACTCCGGCGAACCCTTACCGGAACCCATGCGGGTCTCGGCGGGCTTCTTGGTGAGGGGACGGTCGGGGTAGATGTTGATCCACACCTTGCCGCCACGGCGGATGTGACGGGTCATGGCGATACGCGCGGACTCGATCTGGCGGTTGGTCACGTAGGAGTGCTCAATCGCCTGAATGCCGAACTCGCCGAAAGTGACCCTCGTGCCGCCCTTGGCGGCTCCGCTGCGGTCAGGCCGGTGCTGCTTGCGGTGCTTGACCCTGCGCGGGATCAGCATGGTCAGCTCCCTTCAGCACCCGGCTGCGCAGCCGGGCCGGTCTCGGGGGCGGCCTGTGCGGCCGCCTCGGTGCGGGGGGCGCGGTCGCCACGGCCACCGCCGCCGCCACGGCGGGCGCCACCGGCGCCACCACCACGACGCGGACGGTCGCCGCCGCCACCACGACGGTCGTCGCGCTCACGACGCTGGCCGGCGCGAGCACCGGCGGCAGCCGCCTCACGCTCGGCGCGGCTGGTCGGAGCCTCGCCCTTGTAGATCCAGACCTTCACGCCGATGCGGCCGAAGGTCGTGCGGGCCTCGTAGAAGCCGTAGTCGATGTCCGCGCGAAGGGTGTGCAGCGGCACGCGACCCTCGCGGTAGAACTCCGACCGGGACATCTCGGCGCCGCCCAGACGACCGGAGCACTGGACACGGATGCCCTTGGCGCCGGACTTCATGGCCGACTGCATCGCCTTGCGCATGGCGCGGCGGAACGAGACACGGCTGGAAAGCTGCTCGGCGACGGCCTGAGCCACCAGCTGAGCGTCGATCTCCGGGTTCTTGACCTCGAGGATGTTGAGCTGGACCTGCTTCTTGGTCAGCTTCTCCAGGTCGCCACGGATGCGGTCCGCCTCGGCGCCGCGGCGGCCGATGACGATGCCGGGACGCGCGGTGTGGATGTCCACCTGCACGCGGTCCGTCGTGCGCTCGATCTCGACCTTGGAGATGCCGGCCCGCTCCATGCCCTTCTGCAGCATGCGACGGATCGACACGTCCTCGGCGACGTAGGACTTGTACAGCTTGTCGGCGTACCACCGGCTCTTGAAGTCGGTCGTGATGCCGAGGCGGAACCCGTGCGGGTTAACCTTCTGGCCCACTATCGGGTCCTTCCCTTCGGCTCGCGGGACTCCACGATCACGGTGATGTGGCTCGTCCGCTTGTTGATCCGATAGGCGCGACCCTGGGCACGCGGACGGAACCGCTTCAGCGTCGGGCCCTCGTCGACCCACGCGCGGCTCACGACGAGCGTCTCGGGGTCGAGCTTGAAGTTGTGCTCGGCGTTCGCCATCGCGCTCGAGAGCACCTTGTAGATCGGCTCGCTCGCCGCCTGGGGAGCGAACTGCAGCACGGCCTGCGCCTCCGAAGCGGGCAGCCCGCGAATAAGGTCCACCACGCGGCGGGCCTTGAGGGGCGTGACACGGACGAACCGCGCCTGAGCCCTGGCTTCCATCGCTTACTCCTCTTACTTCTGAAGGCTGTTTATCGCCGGCTGCGGCGGTCTTCCTTGACGTGGCTGCGGAACGTCCGCGTCGGCGCGAACTCGCCGAGCTTGTGGCCGATCATCGACTCGGTGACGAACACCGGGACGTGCTTGCGGCCGTCGTGCACGGCGATCGTGTGACCGAGCATGTCGGGCACGATCATGGACCGGCGCGACCACGTCTTGATGACGTTCTTGGTGCCCTTCTCGTTCTGGGCGTCCACCTTCTTCTGAAGGTGGTCGTCCACGAAGGGGCCCTTCTTAAGGCTACGTGGCATTGTGGCTGCTCCTACCGCTTCTTCCTCTTGGACCGACGGCGGATGATCAGCCTGTCACTGGCCTTGTTCGCCTGACGGGTACGGCCCTCGGGCTTGCCCTTGGGGTTGACCGGGTGGCGACCACCGGAGGTCTTACCCTCACCACCACCGTGCGGGTGGTCGACGGGGTTCATCGCGACACCACGGACGGTCGGGCGCTTGCCCTTCCACCGCATACGTCCGGCCTTGCCCCAGTTGATGTTGGCCTGCTCGGCGTTGCCCACCTGACCGACAGTCGCGCGGCAACGCACGTCGACCATGCGCATCTCGCCGGACGGCATACGCAGCGTGGCGTACTGGCCCTCCTTGGCGAGGAGCTGGATCTGCGCACCGGCGGAACGACCCAGCTTGGCGCCACCGCCCGGGCGGAGCTCCACCGCGTGGATGAAGGTACCGGTCGGGATGTTGCGCAGCGGCAGGCAGTTGCCCGGCTTGATGTCGGCCGAGGGGCCGTTCTCGATCCGGTCGCCCTGCTTGAGGCCGGTGGGAGCGATGATGTAGCGCTTCTCACCGTCGGCGTAGTGCAGCAGAGCGATGTTGGCGGTCCGGTTGGGGTCGTACTCGATGTGAGCGACCTTGGCCGGGATGCCGTCCTTGTCATGCCTGCGGAAGTCGATGATCCTGTAGGCGCGCTTGTGACCGCCGCCTTGGTGGCGCGCGGTGACCCGGCCGTGTACGTTGCGGCCGCCCTTGCTGTGAAGGGGCGCAAGCAGCGACTTCTCGGGCGTGCTGCGGGTGATCTCGGAGAAGTCCGAGACACTCGAGCCGCGGCGACCCGGGGTCGTCGGCTTGTACTTACGGATGCCCATCTTTTTCGTTCATCCTTTGTCGGTTACATGGGAGAGCCCGCCGCACAAAAGTGCGGCGGTTCGCCCTTTTCTAGCTATGTACGGCGAGCACTAGCCGATCTGACCGAAGATGTCGATCCGATCGCCCTCGACCAGGCTCACAATCGCGCGCTTGGTGTCGGGACGCTTGCCGAACCCGGTGCGGGTGCGCTTGCGCTTGCCCTGCCGGTTGATGGTGTTCACGCTGGTGACCTTGACCCCGAAGATCTGCTCGACGGCGATCTTCACCTGAGTCTTGTTCGCGGTCTTGCGCACCAGGAACGTGTACTTGTTGTGCTCATCGATCAGGCCGTAGCTCTTCTCGGAGACGACCGGCTTGATGATGACGTCGCGCGGGTCGGCGATCTTCTCCATCAGGCGTCTTCCTTCTTGCTCGACTCGACCGAAAGCCGCGCGACGACCTGGTCGTAGGCCTCCTGCGTGAAGACCACGTCGTCGTGGACGAGCACGTCGTAGGTGTTCAGCTGCCCGGCGTCCAGCAGGTGGACCTCCGGAGCGTTGCGCAGGCTCAGCCAGGTCAGCTCGTCGGCCTCGTCGACCACGACGAGGACGCGGGCGGACTGGGTGATCTTACGCAGCGCCTCGAGGGCGGCCTTGGTCTTCGGGGTCTCCCCCGTGACCAGCGTGCTGACCACGTGTACGCGGTTGCCGGACGCCCGGTCGGACAGGGCGCCACGCAGGGCGGCGGCCTTCATCTTCTTCGGGGTCCGCTGCGAGTAGTCGCGCGGAACCGGACCGTGGACGACGCCACCGCCGGCGAACTGGGGCGCGCGGGTCGAACCCTGACGGGCGCGGCCGGTGCCCTTCTGGCGGTAAGGCTTCTTGCCGCCACCGCTGACCTCACCACGGGTCTTGGCCTTGTGGGTGCCCTGCCGGCGAGCGGCGAGCTGGGCCACGACCACCTGGTGGATCAGCGGAACGTTGACCTTGGCCCCGAAGATGTCCTCGGGGAGGTCGACCGTGCCGGTCTTCGCGCCGCTGGCGTCGAGGACGTCAATAGTGGTGCTCACTTGGCAGCCCCCTTCTTGGCAGCGGTACGGACGAGGACCAGGCTGCCGTTGGCGCCGGGGATCGCACCCTTGATCAGGATGAGGCCCTTCTCGGCGTCCACGGCGTGAACCTTGAGGCTCTGCACGGTGGTGCGGACGTTACCCATCCGACCAGCCATGCGAAGACCCTTGAATACGCGGCCCGGGGTGGCGCAGCCACCGATGGAACCCGGCGAGCGGTGCTTGCGCTGCGTACCGTGCGAGGCACCCAGACCGCCGAAGCCGTGACGCTTCATGACACCGGCGAAGCCCTTGCCCTTGCTCTTGCCCGTCACGTCGACGAACTGGCCGGCCTCGAAGGTGTCAGCCAGCAGCTCCTGGCCCAGGGTGTAGTCGCTCGCGTCGTCGGTGCGGATCTCCGCGAAGTAACGGCGCGGGGTGATGTCGTGCTTACGCAGGTAGTCGCCGAGCGGCTTGTTGACCTTCCGGGGGTCGACCTGTCCGAAGCCGAGCTGAACGGCGGAGTAGCCGTCCTTCTCAGCGGTGCGGACGCGGGTCACCACGCACGGACCGGCCTCGACCACGGTCACCGGAACCATCCGGTTGTCCGCGTCGAAGACCTGGGTCATGCCGAGCTTCTTGCCCAGGACGCCCTTGATCGTCTTAGCCATGTCAGTGCGTTCCCTCAGAGCTTGATCGAAATGTCAACGCCCGCGGGGAGGTCGAGTCGCATGAGCGAGTCGACGGTCTTGGGCGTCGGGTCGATGATGTCAATCAGCCGCTTGTGCGTGCGCATCTCGAAGTGCTCGCGGCTGTCCTTGTACTTGTGCGGCGAGCGGATGACGCAGTACACGTTCTTCTCGGTCGGCAGCGGCACCGGGCCCGCGACCTTCGCGCCAGTCCGCGTCACCGTCTCGACGATCTTCTTGGCCGAGCTGTCGATGACCTCGTGGTCATAGGCCTTAAGCCGGATGCGGATCTTCTGTCCCGCCATAGTGGCCTCGGTGTCCTTCGCTGTCGTCTGAAAAAGTATCGTGCGGCCTGTTGCCGCTGTTCATACGGGCGAAACCGCCCGATAACCCCACGTAGCAGACGCATACGATCTGCTGTTTTCTTCCGTGATCCGGCAGTTACTTCGGTCACAACCTGCGGTCGTCCGAAGCCACTGCGAGATCACGGTGTTGCGTGGAGCCGTGGTGGAGCTTTCGCGAGTCGGCGGCCGGCCCCGGTGATGAGGCCGACCGCCGCCCCGGCGATCGTGCTACTTGAGGATCTTCGTCACGCGACCGGCGCCGACGGTGCGGCCACCCTCACGGATCGCGAACTTCAGACCGTCCTCCATGGCGATGGGCTGGATCAGCTCAACGCGCATCTCGGTGTTGTCGCCCGGCATGACCATCTCGGTGCCCTCGGGGAGGTTCACCACGCCGGTCACGTCAGTCGTACGGAAGTAGAACTGCGGGCGGTAGTTGTTGAAGAACGGCGTGTGGCGACCGCCCTCGTCCTTGCCCAGGATGTAGACCTGGGCCTCGAACTCGGTGTGCGGGGTCGTGGTGCCCGGCTTGATGACACACTGACCGCGCTCGACGTCCTCGCGCTTGATGCCACGCAGGAGCAGACCGACGTTGTCACCGGCCTGGCCCTCGTCGAGCAGCTTGCGGAACATCTCGACACCGGTGACCGTGGTGGTGGTCTTGTCTTCCTTGATGCCGATGATGTCGACGGTCTCGTTGACCTTGACCACACCGCGCTCGATACGACCGGTGACGACGGTGCCGCGACCCGTGATCGAGAAGACATCCTCGACCGGCATCAGGAACGGCTTGTCCGTCTCACGGACCGGCTCGGGGACGTTCTCGTCGACAGCGGTCATCAGCTCGATGATGCTGTCCTCCCACTTGGTGTCGCCCTCCAGCGCCTTGAGCGCGGAGACGCGGACCACGGGGAGGTCGTCGCCGGGGAACTCCTGAGCGGACAGGAGCTCACGAACCTCGAGCTCGACGAGCTCCAGGATCTCCTCGTCGTCCACCATGTCGGACTTGTTGAGCGCCACGACGATGTAGGGAACGCCGACCTGGCGGGCCAGGAGGACGTGCTCCTTCGTCTGGGGCATCGGACCGTCGGTCGCCGCGACCACCAGGATGGCGCCGTCCATCTGGGCGGCACCGGTGATCATGTTCTTCACGTAGTCGGCGTGACCGGGGCAGTCCACGTGAGCGTAGTGGCGCTTCTCGGTCTGGTACTCGACGTGCGCGATCGAGATCGTGATGCCACGAGCCTTCTCCTCGGGCGCCTTGTCGATCTTGTCGAACGGGGTCGCCTCGTTGATCTCGGGGAAGCGCTTGTGCAGCACCTGGGTGATCGCCGCGGTCAGAGTGGTCTTGCCGTGGTCGATGTGCCCAATGGTGCCGATGTTCACGTGCGGCTTAGTCCGCTCGAACTTGGCCTTAGCCACTGGTTCTCTCCTTAGAGAATCTGACTGACTTACTTCACACTCGGGCCCGGGAAGTTACCCGGCCCCTGGGCGGTGAGGCGGCTCGCACCGCCTCACCAGGGACTCCGGGGTTTGTGCTACTCGCCCCGGGCCTTCGCGACGATCTCCTTGGCGATGCCGGGCGGCACCTCCGCGTAGGAGTCGAACTGCATGCTGTAGCTCGCGCGGCCCTGCGTCTTGCTACGCAGGTCGCCCACGTAGCCGAACATCTCGGACAGCGGAACCAGGGCGGTGATGACGCGGGCGCCTGCGCGCTCGTCCATCGACTGGATCTGCCCGCGGCGACCGTTGAGGTCACCGATGACGTCACCCATGTAGTCCTCGGGCGTGGTGACCTCGACGGCCATCATCGGCTCGAGAAGTACGGCGTCCGCCTTGCGCGCGGCCTCCTTGAAGGCCATCGAGCCAGCGATCTTGAAGGCCATTTCCGAGGAGTCGACGTCGTGGGCGGCGCCGTCGGTCAGCGTCACCTTCACGCCGACCATCGGGTAACCGGCCAGCACGCCGAACTCGGCGGCTTCCTGGGCACCGGCGTCGACCGAGGGGATGTACTCCCTCGGAACGCGGCCACCAGAGACCTTGTTCTCGAACTCGTAACCGTCGTTGCCTTCGCCGAGCGGCTCGAGGTTGATGATGACCCGCGCGAACTGGCCGGAACCACCGGTCTGCTTCTTGTGGGTGTAGTCGACCTTCTCCACCTTGCGGCGGATGGTCTCCCGGTAGGCCACCTGCGGACGGCCGATGTTGGCGTCGACCTTGAACTCCCGCTTCATGCGGTCGATCATGATCTCCAGGTGGAGCTCACCCATGCCGGAGAGGATCGTCTGACCGGTCTCCTCGTCACGCTGGACGCGGAAGGTCGGGTCCTCCTCGGCGAGGCGCTGGATGGCGGTGCTGAGCTTGTCCTGGTCGCCCTTGGTCTTCGGCTCGACGGCCACGTTGATGACCGGCGCGGGGAAGTTCATGGACTCCAGGACCACCGGGTTGGCCACGTCACACAGGGTGTGACCGGTCGTGGTGTCCTTCAGGCCCATGACGGCGACGATCTGACCAGCGTGCGCCGACGGGCGCTCCTCACGCTTGTTGGCGTGCATCTGGTAGATCTTGCCGATGCGCTCCTTGCGGCCCTTGACCGAGTTGAGCACCGTCGAGCCCGTGTCGAGCGTGCCCGAGTAGATGCGCAGGTAGGTCAGCTTGCCCAGGTGCGGGTCGCTCATGATCTTGAACGCCAGCGCGGCGAACGGCTCGTCCGCGTCCGCGTGACGCTCGATCACCTCGTCCTCGTTGCCGACCGCGTGCCCCTTGAAGGCGGGGATGTCGGTCGGCGCCGGGAGGTAGGCGACGATCGCGTCGAGCAGGGGCTGCACGCCCTTGTTCTTGAACGCGGTGCCGGTCAGGACCGGGTTGACGGAACCGCTGAGGGTCGCGCGGCGGATGGCCGCGATCAGCTGCTCCTCGGTCGGCTCCTGAGCCTCGAGGAAGAGCTCCATCAGCTCGTCGTCGTTCTCGGCGATGGTCTCGACCAGCTTGTCGCGCCACTCGCGAGCGATCTCGGCGTGGTCGGCCGGGATGTCGACGATGTCGTACATCTCGCCCTTGGCCGCCTCCTCGCTCCAGAGCAGGCCCTTCATCCGGATGAGGTCGATGACGCCCTTGAAGCCGGCCTCGACACCCCACGGAAGCTGGACGACCGCCGGCGTCGCCGCCAGGCGGCTGACCATCATGTCGACGCAGCGGTGGAACTCCGCGCCGACGCGGTCCATCTTGTTGACGAAGCAGATGCGCGGGACGCCGTAGCGGTCAGCCTGCCGCCACACCGTCTCGGACTGCGGTTCGACACCCGCGACACCGTCGAACACGGTGACCGCACCGTCGAGGACGCGCAGGTTGCGCTCAACCTCGATGGTGAAGTCGACGTGGCCAGGGGTGTCGATCAGGTTGATCGTGTGACCATCCCACTCGGCAGTCGTCGCGGCGGACGTGATCGTGATGCCGCGCTCCTGCTCCTGCTCCATCCAGTCCATGGTGGCAGCGCCATCGTGGACCTCACCGATCTTGTAGTTGATGCCGGTGTAGAACAGGATGCGCTCGGTCGTCGTGGTCTTGCCCGCATCGATATGGGCGATGATCCCAATGTTGCGGACCTTGGCCAGGTCAAGAGCGGTCGTTGCGGCCACTTCTCTCGCGTCCTCGTCGTCTCGTCGAACCCGCTGTTACCAGCGGTAGTGGGCGAAGGCCTTGTTGGACTCGGCCATCTTGTGGGTGTCCTCGCGCTTCTTGACACTCGCCCCCAGGCCGTTGCTGGCGTCGAGGAGCTCGTTCATGAGGCGCTCGGTCATGGTCTTCTCGCGGCGGGCGCGGGAGTACTGCACCAGCCAACGCAGGGCCAGGGTGGTGCTGCGCGAGGCGCGCACCTCGACCGGGACCTGGTAGGTCGCGCCACCGACACGGCGGCTGCGGACCTCAAGAGTGGGCTTGACGTTGTCGAGGGCACGCTTGAGCGTGATGACCGGGTCGTTGCCGGTCTTGTCCTTGCAGCCCTCGAGGGCGCCGTAGACGATCGACTGCGCGATGGAGCGCTTGCCGTCCAGCAGCACCTTGTTGATCAGGGCGGTAACCAGGGGCGAGCTGTAAACCGGGTCAGACATGAGCTGACGACGGCCAGGAGAACCCTTGCGAGGCATAGTTAGCTCTTCTCCTTCTTCGCGCCGTAGCGGCTACGGGCCTGCTTGCGGTTACGAACGCCCTGAGTGTCGAGCGAGCCGCGGATGATCTTGTAGCGAACACCCGGCAGGTCCTTCACACGACCGCCACGCACGAGCACGATGGAGTGCTCCTGCAGGTTGTGGCCCACACCCGGGATGTAAGCCGTGACCTCGATGCCGTTGGTGAGCCGGACACGGGCCACCTTGCGCAGTGCCGAGTTGGGCTTCTTGGGGGTCGTGGTGTAGACGCGCTGGCAGACGCCGCGACGCTGCGGACTCCCCTTGAGGGCAGGAGTCTTGGTCTTGGAGACCTTGTCCTGCCGGCCCTTGCGGACCAACTGCTGAATAGTGGGCACTGCCACTCCGTTCGTGCCTAAGCCGGTGATACGTCAGGTTGTGCTTTTCGCAGGTACTGCCGGTGTCATGACCTGCTGTTTTCTCCCCTGCTTCGACCCACGCGGTCGGGCGTGTCGCGCTCTTACAGAGCCACACTCCCGCGCAGAAGAACGCCAGGGGGAGGCCACGCTGCGCCGTTGCGAGCGCACGCGTGAGAGCCCATGAATACACGGGCACGAAGGGCAAGACTACCTAGCCCCGCGCAGCACGTCAAAACGGCTGCGCGTCGATATGTTTCGCGCCGTGGTCAGTAGCAGACTCCGCGCCAAGTTTACCCGCTCCGGGCTACTGTTCTGCCCTCCTTACACCAACCTTCTACGCGGGTACGGCAAGCCCACCCCCACCAGGGCCTGAACACCCACCCAAAAGCCACGCACCCTCACTCCCTGACCCCACCGGCCACCGACAGCTCACGCCCGGCACAAGCCAACGTGAGACTCGTCACGGGGCCAACACGCCCACGCCCATTCCGCCGACACACCACGCCCGTCACACCCCCGCCCGTCGGTTCGGCCGACACCCCCACACCCGTCACACCGGCTTACACACCCCCGGGCACGTCACACCGGCCGACACACCTGCACCCGCGAGGCGGCCGAGAAGTCCAGCCCGGCGCGGGCCCAGGAGGCGCTCGTCACGGCGGCCGAGTGGCGCGGCCGCCGGCCGTCACCCTGGAACGTCCTCAGCCACGTGCGGTGGGTGGCGTGGGCTTGGCGGGAGCCGTAACAGAAAAGAAGAGGGAAAGCAGAAGCGCCCGAGATCCAGAGATCTCGGGCGCCTCAACCAGAGCACTAACGGTTGTACTGGCCGAAGTCGTACTCCTCCAGGGGAACGGCCTCGCCGGAGCCGGTGCCGAACGTGTAGTCGGCTGCCGAGCCGTCGTAGCCGCCGACCGTGTACATGGCGGCCTTGGCCTCCTCGGTCGGCTCGACCCGGATGTTGCGGTACTGGGGCATGCCCGTGCCGGCCGGGATGAGCTTACCGATGATCACGTTCTCCTTCAGGCCCAGGAGCGAGTCGGACTTGGCGTGGATCGCCGCGTCCGTCAGGACCCTGGTCGTCTCCTGGAAGGAGGCCGCCGACAGCCACGACTCGGTGGCCAGCGACGCCTTCGTGATGCCCATGAGGACCGGACGGCCGGCGGCGGGCGAACCGCCCTCGGCCACGGTCTCGCGGTTCATCTGCTCGAAGCGGGGACGCTCGACCAGCTCGCCGGGGAGCAGGTCGGTGTCGCCCGACTCCAGCACGTTCACGCGCTTGAGCATCTGGCGGACGATGATCTCGATGTGCTTGTCGTGGATCGACACACCCTGCGAGCGGTACACCTGCTGGACCTCGGCGACCAGGTGCAGCTGCACCTCGCGCGGGCCCATGATGCGCAGGACCTCGTTCGGGTTGACCGCACCCGCGATGAGCTGCTGGCCGACCTTGACGTGCTGGCCCTCCGAGACGAGCAGGCGCGAGCGCATCGACACCGGGTAGGCGATCTCCTCGGAACCGTCGTCCGGGGTGATGACCACCTTGCGGGTCTTGTCGGTCTCGTCGATCCGCGCGCGGCCCTCGGCCTCGGAGATCGGGGCGACACCCTTGGGGATGCGCGCCTCGAACAGCTCCTGGACACGAGGCAGACCGTGGGTGATGTCCGCACCGGCCACACCACCGGTGTGGAAGGTACGCATCGTCAGCTGGGTGCCGGGCTCACCGATCGACTGGGCGGCGATGATGCCGACCGCCTCGCCGACGTCCACGAGCTTGCCGGTGGCCAGCGAGCGGCCGTAGCAGGTCGCGCAGACACCGATCTTGGCCTCGCAGACGAGCGCGCTGCGGGTGCGGACGGTCTCGATGCCGGCCTCGACCAGCGCCGTGACGTGGATGTCGTTGATGTCGACACCGGCCGGGGCGATGATCTTGCCGTCGACCTCGACGTCCTCGGCCAGGATGCGGCCGTGCACGTTGGACTCGGCGTTGTCGGCCTTGACCAGGTTGCCCGACGCGTCGCGCTCGCCGACGTGCAGCGGGACGGCGCGGTCGGTGCCGCAGTCGATCTCGCGCACGATGACGTCCTGCGCCACGTCCACCAGACGACGGGTCAGGTAACCCGAGTCGGCGGTACGCAGGGCGGTGTCGGCCAGACCCTTTCGCTGACCGTGGGTGGAGATGAAGTACTCCAGCACCGACAGGCCCTCGCGGAACGAGGCCTTGATCGGACGCGGGATCGTCTCACCCTTGGTGTTGGACACCAGGCCGCGGATGCCGGCGATCTGACGCACCTGCATCTTGTTGCCTCGGGCGCCGGAGTTGAGCATCATCCAGACCGGGTTCGTCGCCGGGAACGCGTTGACCATGTCGGTCTCGACGTCCGCGGTGGCGTGGGTCCAGATCTCGATGAGCTCCTGGCGGCGCTCCTCGTCGGTGATCAGGCCGCGCTCGTACTCGCGCTGGACCTTGTCGGCCCGGCGCTCGTAGTTCTCCATGATCTCGGCCTTGTTGGGCGGCGCGACGACGTCGTCGATCGAGATCGTGACGCCGGAGCGGGTCGCCCAGCGGAAGCCCGCGTCCTTGAGCGCGTCGAGCGAGGCCGCGACCTCGACCTTGGGGTAGGTCTCGGCCAGCTCGTTCACGATCGTGGAGAGCTGCTTCTTGCCCACCTGGAAGTTGACGAACGGGTAGTTCGGCGGCAGCGTCTGGTTGAACAGGCACCGGCCGAACGTCGTCTCCAGGCGGATCGGGTCGCCCTGCTCCCAGCCCTCCGGCGCGACCCAGTCGCGCGCGGGGAAGACGTCCTTGAGCCGGATCTGGATCTTCGCCTGAATCTCCAGCTCGCGGCGGTCGAACGCCATCTGGGCCTCGGCCACGGAGCCGAAGACGCGGCCCTCGCCGAGGGCGCCCTCCTTCTGCGTGGTCAGCCAGTAGAGGCCGATGACCATGTCCTGGGTGGGCATCGTCACGGGCTTGCCGTCGGCCGGCTTGAGGATGTTGTTGGTCGAGAGCATCAGGATGCGTGCCTCGGCCTGGGCCTCAGCCGACAGCGGCAGGTGCACGGCCATCTGGTCGCCGTCGAAGTCCGCGTTGAACGCGGTGCAGACGAGCGGGTGGATCTGGATGGCCTTGCCCTCGACGAGCTGCGGCTCGAACGCCTGGATGCCCAGGCGGTGGAGCGTCGGAGCGCGGTTGAGCAGCACGGGGTGCTCGGTGATGACCTCTTCGAGCACGTCCCACACGACCGGGCGGGCCCGCTCGACCATCCGCTTGGCCGACTTGATGTTCTGCGCGTGGTTGAGGTCCACGAGCCGCTTCATCACGAACGGCTTGAACAGCTCCAGCGCCATCTGCTTGGGCAGACCGCACTGGTGCAGCTTGAGCTGCGGGCCGACGACGATGACCGAACGGCCGGAGTAGTCGACGCGCTTGCCCAGCAGGTTCTGGCGGAAGCGGCCCTGCTTGCCCTTCAGCATGTCGCTGAGGGACTTGAGCGGACGGTTGCCGGGGCCCGTGACCGGGCGGCCGCGGCGGCCGTTGTCGAACAGCGAGTCGACGGCCTCCTGGAGCATCCGCTTCTCGTTGTTCACGATGATCTCGGGGGCGCCGAGGTCAAGGAGACGCTTGAGGCGGTTGTTCCGGTTGATCACACGACGGTAGAGGTCGTTGAGGTCGGAGGTCGCGAACCGGCCACCGTCGAGCTGCACCATCGGGCGCAGGTCCGGCGGGATGACCGGGATGCAGTCGAGCACCATCCCGCGGGGCGAGTTGGTGGTGTTGAGGAACGCCGAGACGACCTTGAGCCGCTTGAGGGCGCGGGCCTTCTTCTGGCCCTTGCCGCTGCGGATCGTCTCGCGCAGGTTCTCGGCCTCGGCGTCGAGGTCGAAGCTGGTCAGGCGGTCCTGGATCGCCTGCGCGCCCATGCCGCCCTTGAAGTAGCGGCCGAAGCGGTCGCGCATCTCGCGGTAGAGCAGCTCGTCGCCCTCAAGGTCCTGGACCTTGAGGTTCTTGAACCGGCTCCACACCTCGTCCAGGCGGTCGAGCTCGCGCTGCGCGCGGTCGCGCAGCTGACGCATCTCGCGCTCGGCGCCCTCGCGGACCTTGCGGCGCTGGTCGCCCTTGGCGCCCGCGGCCTCAAGCTCGGCCAGGTCGCCTTCGAGCTTCTTCTGCCTGGTCTCGATGTCGGCGTCGCGGCGCTGCTCGATGTGCTGCCGCTCGACCGAGATCTTCGCCTCGAGCGAGGGCAGGTCACGGTCACGCATCTCGGCGTCGACCTGCGTGATCATGTAGGCCGCGAAGTAGATGACCTTCTCAAGGTCCTTCGGGGCCAGGTCGAGCAGGTAGCCGAGACGCGAAGGAACGCCCTTGAAGTACCAGATGTGCGTGACGGGCGCGGCCAGCTCGATGTGGCCCATCCGCTCACGACGCACCTTGGCGCGAGTGACCTCGACGCCACAGCGCTCACAGATGATGCCCTTGAAGCGGACGCGCTTGTACTTGCCGCAGTAGCACTCCCAGTCGCGGGTCGGGCCGAAGATCTTCTCGCAGAAGAGCCCGTCCTTTTCCGGCTTGAGAGTCCGGTAGTTGATCGTCTCCGGCTTCTTGACCTCGCCGTGTGACCACTGGCGGATGTCGTCGGCCGTCGCCAGCCCGATCCGGAGCTCGTCGAAGAAGTTGACGTCCAGCATGTGCGATCTCCCCCTCAGACTTCTTCCACGCTGCTCGGCTCACGCCGGGACAGATCGATACCGAGCTCCTCGGCGGCCCTGAAGACGTCCTCGTCGGTGTCGCGCATCTCGATGGACATGCCGTCGCTGGAGAGCACCTCGACGTTCAGGCACAGCGACTGCATTTCCTTGATGAGGACCTTGAAGGACTCGGGGATGCCGGGCTCGGGGATGTTCTCGCCCTTGACGATGGCCTCGTAGACCTTGACCCGGCCCAGGACGTCGTCGGACTTGATGGTCAGCAGCTCCTGCAGGGCGTAGGCCGCGCCGTACGCCTCCAGCGCCCACACCTCCATCTCACCGAAGCGCTGGCCACCGAACTGGGCCTTACCGCCGAGCGGCTGCTGGGTGATCATGGAGTACGGGCCGGTGGACCGGGCGTGGATCTTGTCGTCCACCAGGTGCAGCAGCTTGAGGATGTAGCTGTAGCCCACCGCGATCGGGTAGGGGAACGGCTCGCCGGAGCGGCCGTCGAACAGCTGCGCCTTGCCGCTCTCCTGGACCATGCGGTCGCCGTCGCGGTTGGGCAGGGTGTTGTTGAGCAGGCCGACGATCTCCTCCTCGTGGGCGCCGTCGAAGACCGGCGTGGCCACGTTGGTGCGCGGCGCGACCTGCTCGAAGCCCTTCTCGCGCAGGCGTTCCGCCCACTGCTCGGTCAGGCCCGAGATGTCCCAGCCGCGTGCCGCGATCCAGCCGAGGTGAGCTTCGAGCACCTGCCCGATGTTCATTCGGCCGGGCACGCCCAGCGGGTTGAGGATGATGTCGACCGGCGTGCCGTCCTCCAGGAACGGCATGTCCTCGACCGGCAGGATCTTGGAGATGACGCCCTTGTTGCCGTGGCGGCCGGCGAGCTTGTCACCGTCGGTGATCTTACGCTTCTGGGCCACGTACACGCGGACCAGCTCGTTGACACCGGGGGGAAGCTCGTCGCCCTCATCACGGGAGAACACGCGGACGCCGATGACCTTGCCCTGCTCGCCGTGGGGCACCTTCAGCGAGGTGTCACGGACTTCGCGGGCCTTCTCCCCGAAGATCGCGCGCAGCAGCCGCTCCTCCGGGGTCAGCTCGGTCTCGCCCTTGGGCGTGACCTTGCCTACCAGGATGTCGCCGGGTACGACCTCGGCGCCGATGCGGATGATGCCGCGCTCGTCGAGGTCGGCCAGGACCTCCTCGGAGACGTTCGGGATGTCCCGGGTGATCTCCTCGGGACCCAGCTTGGTGTCACGGGCGTCGACCTCGTGCTCCTCGATGTGGATCGAGGACAGGACGTCGTCCTGGACCAGCCGCTGGGACAGGATGATCGCGTCTTCGTAGTTGTGGCCCTCCCACGGCATGAACGCCACGAGCAGGTTCTTGCCCAGGGCCATCTCGCCCTGGTCGGTGCAGGGACCGTCGGCGATCACCTGGTTCACCTCGACCCGGTCGCCTTCGACGACGATGGGCTTCTGGTTGAACGAGGTGCCCTGGTTGGAACGCTTGAACTTGGCGACACGGTAGGTCGTGCGGGTGCCGTCGTCGTTCATCACGGTGACGTAGTCGGCGGAGACCTCCTCGACCACACCCGCCTTCTCGGCGCTGATGACGTCGCCGGCGTCGGTCGCGGCACGGTACTCCATGCCGGTGCCGACCAGCGGCGCCTCGCTCTTCAGCAGCGGCACGGACTGCCTCTGCATGTTGGAGCCCATGAGCGCGCGGTTGGCGTCGTCGTGCTCCAGGAAGGGGATCATCGCGGTGGCGACCGACACCATCTGGCGCGGCGACACGTCGATGTAGTCGACTTCCTCGGCACGGGCCAGCTCGGTCTCGCCGCCCTTGGTGCGGACGAGGACGCGCGACTCGGCGAAGGTGCCGTCGGCGTTCAGCACCGTGTTGGCCTGCGCCTTGACGAAGCGGTCCTCCTCGTCGGCGGTCAGGTAGTCGACCTGTTCGGTCACCTTTCCGTCGACGACCTTGCGGTAGGGCGTCTCGACGAAGCCGAAGGCGTTGATCCGGCCGTAGGAGGCCAGCGAGCCGATGAGGCCGATGTTCGGGCCTTCCGGCGTCTCGATCGGGCACATCCTGCCGTAGTGGGACGGGTGCACGTCACGGACCTCGAAGCCGGCCCGCTCACGCGACAGACCACCGGGACCCAGCGCGGACAGACGCCGCTTGTGCGTCAGGCCGGCCAGCGGGTTGGTCTGGTCCATGAACTGCGACAGCTGCGAGGTGCCGAAGAACTCCCGGATCGAGGCCACGACCGGGCGGATGTTGATCAGGGTCTGCGGCGTGATCGCCTCGACGTCCTGGGTGGTCATGCGCTCGCGCACGACGCGCTCCATACGCGCCAGGCCCAGGCGGACCTGGTTCTGGATGAGCTCGCCGACACTGCGCAGCCGGCGGTTGCCGAAGTGGTCGATGTCGTCGGTCTCGACGATCCGCTCACCCTGGGCGCTCGGCATCGACTCCTCGCCCGCGTGCAGGCGGACGATGTACTCGATCGTGGAGACGATGTCGTCCTCGGTGAGCGTGCCCTGCGTGATGTCGCTGTCGACCCCGAGCTTCTTGTTGATCTTGTAGCGACCGACCTTGGCCAGGTCGTAGCGCTTGGGGTTGAAGTACAGGTTCTCCAGCAGGGTCTGCGCCGACTCCTTGGTCGGCGGCTCGCCCGGACGGAGCTTGCGGTAGATGTCGAGCAGGGCGTCGTCCTGGCCGGCCGTGTGGTCCTTCTCCAGGGTGGCCCGCATCGACTCGTACTGGCCGAAGCGCTCGAGGATCTGTTCGTTGGTCCATCCCAGTGCCTTGAGAAGCACGGTGACGGCCTGCTTGCGCTTGCGGTCGATGCGCACACCGACGCTGTCGCGCTTGTCGATCTCGAACTCCAGCCACGCACCCCGCGAGGGGATGACACGGCAGTCGAACAGGTCCTTGTCGGAGGTCTTGTCGACACTGCGGCCGAAGTAGACACCCGGGGACCGGACCAGCTGGGAGACGACGACACGCTCGGTGCCGTTGATGATGAAGGTGCCCTTCGGCGTCATGAGCGGGAAATCGCCCATGAACACCGTCTGGCTCTTGATCTCACCAGTGGTGTTATTGATGAACTCCGCCGTCACGAACATCGGGGCGGAGAAGGTCATGTCCTTGTCTTTGCACTCGTCTACTGAGTACTTGGGCGGCTCGAACCGGTGGTCACGGAACGACAAGGACATGGTCCCCGAGAAGTCCTCAATGGGACTGATCTCTTCGAAGATCTCTTCGAGGCCCGACTGGGTCGGGACGTCCTTGCGCCCGGCCTGGCGAGCCGCCTCTACCCGGGCCTTCCACTTCTCGTTGCCCAGCAGCCAGTCGAAGGACTCGGTTTGCAGGGCGAGAAGATCAGGAACTTCGAGGGGCTCCTGGATGCGCGAAAAAGAGACGCGACGGGGACCAGCGGGTACGGCGGAGGCGTTGCGCGAGGCTGCCAACAGATGTCCTTCCGAGGGCTCGCGGCGGACTGACTACACGCACGCCAGACAACCTCGCAACGTGAGCAAGCATCGCGGGTCGTCAAAGGGCAGCGCAAAGGGGCAGTGTAGCCGAACGGCACACGCCTGTCCACTTCACCTTCGCTGCATGCTCCACGTTGGTCGCAGCATCGCCCGTTCGGACGCAAACGTCAAGCCCACAAGCCCGACTTTCCGCCGGGTCGAGGCCGGGACGCTGGGATTTCTCCCCTGCGTGACCGGGCGCCTACCGTCAGGCCCAAGACGATACCCGCGAACGGGGACGGCTAACGCTCCGTCACACCGAGGGTCGAACCCATGCCGACAACCGGTGTAGCAGTGACGGGGATACCCGTGGACAAGGACTCGCTAAACCTGAATTTTGATAACAATTGAAGGACGCGCCGCGCCCGGGGCCTCAGGCGGTGCCCAGCAGCGTCGACAGGTCGCCGACGAGCCACCGGCCGGCCGTCCTGATCATGACGAACCTGGCGCGGTTCTGGGTGATCTGTTGCTGGGGCTCGGCCTCGCCCGGCAGCTCCTTGACCGTACCCGTGTTGACGAACAGGAGAACCTCGACCCGGTCGGGATCCGCCCGCTCGACGGCCGCCCCGGTGACCGCGGTCGTCTGGACGGCTTTCTGCGCCTTGGCGGTCGGCACGAGGGTGGTGGCCAGCTCCTTGTAGTGGGTGGTGAGCTGCCCCGTGGTGTGCTCACCGGCCCGCGCCAGATCCTGCTCGATCGTGCGGTGGTTGTACGACAGCAGGTCCGGCGCCACGGCTTTGGCGGCGGCCATGGCCTCCACGCCCGCCGTACGCCCGTCGCGCAGGTGCCGCAGATCGGTCCACATCAGCCACACGGCGGCCGACAGCCCGAGCACGAGCGCCGCCAGCACCCCGATCACCACGGCCTTCACAGCACCTGCACCGCCTTCGACACCAGCCAGACCCCGCCGACCTTGGTCACGTCCATGGACCAGCGGTAGAAGCGCTCCTGAGGGGCGTTCTTCGAGCCCTCCCAGCGGATCTCGACGTCCGCCACCACCAGCACCTTGGCCAGGCCGTCGGCCATGGACTCCAGCCCCCTGGCGCGCAGCACGCCGTGCTGGACGACCTTGTTGGTGATCGTGGTCTCCTTGAGCCGCGCGGCGTTGGCGGAGTACTCGGCCCGCGCGGTCCCGGTCGAGGTCGCCAGGATGCGCCCGAGGTCGGCGTCGACGGTCTTGTAGTTCAGCGAGAGCAGGTTGACCGCGTGGGTGCCGGCCGCGTCGAGCGCGGCGACCCGGTCGTCGTCCTTGGCCTGCTCGCCGCGGAGCTCGCCGCCGACCCACAGCGCGAGCCCGCCCAGCAGCAGCGCCAGCGCACCGAGCACGATGATCGTCAGCCGAGAGGCGGTGCCTGCCATGCCCGTTCCTTCCCGATCGCCGGATCATTACCCGCGAGCCACTCTTCCAGACCCGGGATCGACGGGGGTACGCCCGGCGGGGGCACATCCGCGCCCCCGCGCACCCCGGTCGGCGAGCCGTCCGGCTCCGTGCAGGTCGCGCGGGGGTCGACCGCCTTGACCCGGGTGTCGTGCGGGTAGCGGCGGTGCACGTCCTCGTAGCCGCGCGTGCACGGCGGCGGCACGGTGAGGTTGAGGTTGAGCCCGAAGTGCAGCCCGTCGCGGCCGACCACGGTGAAGGCCGCCGCCACCCCGGCCGGATAGCCGATCATGAGCTGGCGCAGCGCCGCCACCCGGGCCGAGGCGGTGCGCCCGCCGACGATCAGGTTGCCCAGCAGGGGCCGCAGGTGGGGTTCGATCCCGTCCACGAGCTTCTCCGCCGCGCGCGCGGCGGGCCTGGCGCCGTCGATCGTGCGCTCCAGGTCCGCGGAGCCCTCGCGCAGCGAACCGGTCAGCGCGGCGAGATCCCGTGCGAACGCCCGCAGATGTCCGCCCTCGGCCCGCTGCGTGCGCAGCACCTTTCCGCCCTGCTCGATGAGCGTGACCGTCTCCGGCAGGACCGCCTCGGCCGCCGCCGTCAGCTCCTCGCCCGCCGCCAGCAACCGCCGCAGGTGCGCCGCGTTGCCGCCGAAGGCGCGCTCCATCTCGGTCACGACGGTCGCGGCGTCGCGCGGGTCGACCGACCTCAGCAGCCGCTCGGCGTCGCCGAGCACCTGGGCGGTGGTGATCGGCAGCGCGGTGCGTTCCCTGGCGATCGTGTCCCCCTCCTTCAGGTACGGCCCCGCCGTACCGGCCGGCTGGAGGTCGAGGTACTGCTCGCCCACCGCGGACCGGTTGGCGACGACGGCCAGCACCCCCGCGGCGGGCACCCGCGGCTCGGCGCGCAGGCGCAGCACGGCGCGCACCCCGTCGGCGGTGAGCGAGAGCGACTCGACCCTGCCGATCCTGACGCCCCGGTAGGTGACCTCGGCGTGTTCGAACAGGCCGCCGGTCCCGGCCAGCTCGACGCCGATCCGGTAGGCGGGCTCGAACAGGTCGGCGCCGACCCGCGCGTACCTGACCAGCGTGTACGCGGTGGCGGTGAGGCTGATGGCGAGGAAGGCGGCCAGCTTGATCCGCAGGCTCATCGCGGGCTCCTGCCGAGGAGGTTGTCCAGGGTGGTCGCGGGGGTGAGGTCGACGGTGACGTCGACGTTGCCGTAGTCGCCGCGCAGCAGGCCGGTGGCCGAGCCGGGGAAGGGGAAGGTGAGCGCGGTGCCCAGGTTCGTGGCGATCTCGTGGCGGGCGCGGTCGAGGTCAGCCAGCAGGGCCCGCAGGTGGGCGAGGTTGGCGAGGGTGTCGTCCTGGGAGCGGGTGACGACGCGGGCGGCGGTGCGGCCGAGGCGGGCCAGGGCGGTGAGCATGCGGGTGAGGTCGGCGCGCTGGCGGCGCAACTGGCCGACGGCAGGGCCGATGTCGGTGGCGACGGCGCGCAGGGTGCTCCGCTGGGCGGCGAGGGTGGCGGCGAGCCGGTCGAGGTTGCCGATGAGCCGGACGATGTCGCCCTTGGAGGCGTCGAGCGCGGCGGCGAACGTGTCGAGCCTGCGCAGCAGCCGCCTGACGGTGCCGGTGCGGCCGTCGAGCATGCCGCCGAGCTCGGTGTTGATGGTGGCGAGCTGTTCCAGGCCGCCGCCGTTGACCAGCAGCGAGGCGGCGGCGAGCACCTGCTCGACCTCGGCGGTCCTGGTGGTGCGGCTCAGCGGGATGGGGCCGCTCAGGGTGCCGGATCCGGCTGGGACGAACGTCACGAACTTCTCGCCCAGCAGGCTGGTCTGGGAGATGGCGGCGCCGGTGCCCGCGGGCAGCGCCGCGTCCGCCCTGATCGTGCAGGTGACCTCGGCGTGCCAGCCGGGGGTCAGCTCGATCGCGGTGACCTTGCCGACGGTGACGTCGTTGAGCTTGCACAGCGAGTGCGGCACGAGGTCGAGGGCGTCGGCGAACTCGATCGTCACCTGGCGCGGGTCGTCGCCGAGGTCGGCGCCGCCGGGCAGCGGGAGCGACTGCACGCCCTCGAAGCCGCAGCCGGCGGCCAGCAGCAGGGCCAGGATCGCGGCGGGCTTCTTCACGGGGCCAGCCCTCCGATCGTGCGGTCGGGCATCCGTACGGACGCGGGCAGGGGCACGAGGTTCTGAATGATCGCGTCGAACCAGCGGCCATTGCCGATCGCGTCGGTGAACTGCCTGGTGAAGGGGGCCAGCAACCGCAGCGAGCGGTCGAGGCTCTCCTCGTTGCGCCGCAGCAGCGCGACGAACTCCCGCAACTGCCGCAGAGCGGGCTTGAGCGTGGTCCGGTGCTCGGCGATCAGGCCGTCGATCTCGCGGGTCAGCTCCAGCGTGTTGATCAACAGGCTGTGGATGACGGCGCGGCGGGCGGAGATCTCGCGCAGCAGGAGGTCGCCGTCCTTGATCAGGGTGCGGAGCTCCTGGTTGCGGTCCGCCACCAGGCCGGTGACGGTTTCGGCGTGCCGTACCAGAGTGTGGAGTTTGTCGTCGCGGGACGCGACGGTGCGCGAGAGGCGGCCGAGGCCGCGGACGGAGGCGCGGATCTCCTCGGAGGAGCCGTCCAGGGTCTGGGCGAGGGTGTCGAGGGCGCTCTTGAGCGCGCCCGCGTCGACGCGGGCGGCGCTGTCGGCGAGGTCGCCGACGGCGGGCATGATCTCGTACGGCACGCTGGTCCGCTCGACCGGGATGGTGTGGTCGAGGCGGCCGGGTCCGCGCGGTTCGAGCTGGACGTGGTGGGAGCCGAGCAGCGTCGCCAGCCGGATGTGCGCGCGGGTCCCCGAGCCCAGCGGGATCTCGCGGTCCAGCCGCAGGCCGACGCGGACGTGCGCGCCCGCCAGTTCGACCGCGCTCACCTCGCCGACCTTCACTCCCGCGACGACGACGTCCTCGCCCGGCCGCAGTCCGGCGGACTCGGCGAAGGCGGCCGTGTACACGGTGCCGGTCTTGAGCTGGGGCACGACCAGAACGCCGGCCACCAGCGCCGCGGCCACGACCAGCCCGGCGACGCCGAGCGGGAGCGGATCGCGGTGGCGGAAGGGGGTCAGCGGCATCGGCGGCCCTCGTTGACGATCTTCGGCGTGGTGGTGGCGCCGGATCGGACCTCCAGGGAGCAGAGGTAGAAGTTGAACCACGAGCCGTAGGAGACGGCCCTGGTGAGCTGGTTGAGCCGGAGCGGCACGTCCTTGATCGTCTTGTCGAGCAGCGCGCGCTCCTCGTTGAGCGCGGTCAGGAAGGCGTCGGCGTGGCGGACGCCGGCCTTGAGGTCGGGCCTGGCGCGCGCGGTGAAGCCCGCCGTGACGCCGGCCAGCCGGTCGAGGGCGGCCAGGGAGTCGCCGATGGCCTCGCGATCGCCGGCCAGGCCGCTGACCAGGGATTGGAGGTCGGCGACAAGCTCGCTGTAGGCGTTCTCGCGGCCGGCGATCTCGGCCAGCACGGCGGTCAGGTTGTCGATCACCCGGCCGATGACGGCGTCGCGGTCGGCGAGCGTGCCGGTGAGGGAGGCGACGTGGCCGAGCAGGCTGTCGACCGTGCCGCCCTCGCCCTGGAGCACCTGGACGATCTGCCAGCTCAGCTTGTTGACGTCTTCCGGGCGGATGGCCTTGAGCAGCGGGCGGAAGCCGTTGAACAGCGCGGTGACGTCGAGCGCGGGGCGGGTGTCGGTGATCAGCTCGCCGGGGCGCAGCGCGCCGGGGCCGCCGCGGCCGGTGGACAGCGCCAGGTAGCGCTCGCCCACGAGGTTGCGCCAGCGGATGGCGGCGATGACGCCACGGGGCAGGCGGGTGCGTTCGAGGACGGTGAAGGAGACCTCGGCGCTCGTCCCGGCCAGCGCGATCTCCTCCACGCGGCCCACGCGCACGCCCGCGGCCCGCACGTCGTCGCCCGGCCGCAGCCCGGTGGCGTCGGTGAAGACCGCCCGGTAGACGTGGGCCGCGGCGAACTGGGTGCCGGAGATCGTGATCGCCAGCATCGCCACGCACAGCGTCGTGGCCAGCCCGAACAGCCCGAGCCTGGTCGCCGCCTGCCAGGTGGTCATCGCAGCATCAGCCCCGCCAGGTCCTCGGCGCCATCGGAGAAGCGCACCCCGGGGAAGGGCACCTGGGGGCGGGGCAGGCCGTAGCAGCGCGGTCCTCGGGTGTCGCGGTACGCCGGCGCGTCCACCCCCTCCCGGTACGGCGGCGCCGGCCTGACCAGCTCCAGCACCGCCTTCACCCGCCCGTCGCCGAACGCGTCGTCCAGCAGCGGCCCGAGCCGGTCCAGCCCCTGGAACACGCACGGCACGGTCGGCGAGTAGCGGGCGGCCAGGTCGAGTGCGGGCCTGGTCACGTGCTGGAGCCCGGCCAGGCCGGTCTCGTTCTCGGTCAGCAGGGCGTCGGCCTTGCCCGCGCTCCTGGTGACCGTGCGGGCGAGCCGGTCGATCTCGGCCGCTCTGCCGGTGAGGGTCCTGCTCAGCGCGGCCGAGTCGGCCAGGGTGCGCAGGAGGTCGGGGGCGGCCTGGCCGTACAGGTCGGTGACGTCGGCGAGCGCGGCCAGGTCGCGGCGGAGCGCGGGCAGGTGCGGGGTGAGCCGGGCGAGGTAGTCCTCGGCCCGGTCCAGGGTGGCGCCGGTCCTGGCGCCCCTGCCCTCCAGCGCGGTGGCGAGGGCGGTCAGCGTGGTGGCCAGCTTCTCCGGGTGGATGCTCCGCAGCAGCGGCAGCAGCCTGTCGAGCACCTGCGCCACCTCGACGGCGGCGGCGGGGGCGCTCAGCCGGTCGCCGTCGCGCAGGTCGGTGGTCGGGGTCGCGGGCGGGACGAGGTCCACGTACTTCTCGCCGAAGACGGTCTTCGGCAGCAGCCTGGCCGTGGCGGCGCGGTCGACGGGACGGTCGAGCGCCAGGGTGAGCTCGGCGCCGCCCGGGGTGGCCTTCAGCGCGGTGACCTCGCCGACGAGGACGCCGCGCACCTTGACGTCGGCGCGCGGGCCGAGCTGGAGACCGGCCCTGGGCGCCGACAGCGTCACGACGGTGGCGCCGGAGAACACCTTGAAGTACGCGGCGCCGCTCGCCGCGGTGAAGGCGGCGATCAGGGCCAGCAGGGCGGCGCCGTACCTCATCCGGCCAGCCTCACCGTCGTCGTGGTGCCCCAGATCGCCAGCCCGAGCAGGACGTTGGCCACGTTCACCGCGACCAGCACCGCGCGCACCGCCCGCCCGACCGCGACGCCGACGCCCGCGGGGCCGCCGGTGGCGTGGAAGCCGTAGTAGCAGTGCACGAGGATCACCAGCACGGCGAACAGCACCACCTTGCCCAGCGACCACAGCACGTCGTAGGGGACGAGGAACAGGTCGAAGTAGTGGTCGTAGGTGCCGGTCGACTGCCCGTACAGGACGGTGGTGATCAGGCGGGTGGCGACGTAGGAGGCGAGCAGGCCGAGGACATAGAGCGGGAGCATCGCGGCGAACCCGGCGATCAGCCGCGTGCCCACCAGGAACGGCACCGAGGGGATCGCCATGACCTCCAGCGCGTCGATCTCGTCGCTGATCCGCATCGCGCCGAGCTGGGCGGTGAAGCCCGCGCCGACCGTCGCCGACAGTCCGATGGCGGCCACGATGGGGGCGATCTCGCGGGTGTTGACGTAGCTGGACAGGAACCCGGCGAAGGCGGAGGTGCCGATCTGGTCGAGGGCGGTGTAGCCCTGCAGGCCGACCTCGGTTCCGGCGAAGAAGGTCATGAACGCGACGATCGCCATCGTGCCGCCGATGACGGCCAGGCCGCCGGTGCCGAGGCTCACCTCCGACAGCAGCCGCAGGACCTCCGAGCGGTAGCGCAGCGCGCGGGGCAGGTTGAGGAGAGCCCTGGTGTAGAACTCGCCCTGCCGGTTGAGTGACATCACCACACCGCCGCGCTGATGAGGAAGTTCTCGGCGAACAGGACCATGGCCGCGTAGACCACCGTCTGGTTGACGGCCTCGCCCACGCCCTTCGGCCCGCCGGCGGCGCTCAGCCCCTTGAAGCAGGCGATCATCCCGGCCGTGGCGCCGAAGACGACTGCCTTGACCGCGGAGATCCACAGGTCCGACAGCTCCGCCAGCGCGTTGAACGACTGCAGGTACGCGCCGGGCGAGCCGCCCTGCGCGACCACGTTGAACAGGTAGCTGGCGATCAGCCCCACGGTGGTGACCAGCCCGTTGAGCAGCGGCGCGACGACCGCGCACGCGGCCACCCTGGGCACCACGATGCGGTGGAGCGGGTCGATGCCGAGCACCTCCAGCGCGTCGATCTCCTCGCGGATCCTGCGGGCGCCGAGGTCGGCGCAGATCGCGCTGCCCGCCGCACCGGCGATCATGAGTGCGGTCACCACAGGGGCGGCCTCGCGCACGATGCCGAGCACGGCGGTCGCGCCGGTGAACGACTGGGCGCCGAACTGCCGGATCAGGTTGCCCGCCTGCAGCGCGAGCACGGCCCCGAACGGGATCGACACCAGCGCCGTGGGCAGGGCGCTGACGCTGACGATGAACCACGCCTGCCGCAGGAACTCCCGCCAGTGGAAGGGCCGCCTGGGCGCGGCCCTGAGGGTGTCGAGCGTGAGCGCCACGAACGCGCCGCTCGCCCTGATCACGTCTCGCATCCTTTCGCCTGCGGAGAGTAGTCGTCCGTGGCCGCGAAAAAGGCCGGTCCTGTCATGCTCGGACTACCTGACGCCGTTCAGATGGGCGTTGAGCAGGCGGGGATACTCCTCCAGCCAGTTGCGGCCCCGGTCGTCGACGAACGAGCCCTGCGGCGGGATCACCCCGTGGGCGGCCAGCCAGGCGCCGGGCGGCTGCTGGCCGCGGCGCACCCGGTTGCCCGTGGGCATGAGCTGCGGCGGGATCGGCGGCAGCGCGCCGGGGTCGTGGCCGAGCTGGGCCTCGGCCTCCAGCTCGGAGACGTCCTTCTCCTCCGACATGCCGATCGGGCCGTGGCGCCGCGCGTTGAGGAACTGGCGCACCACGGGCTCGTCACTCGACAGCAGCATCTCGCGCGGCCCGAACATCACCAGCTCGCGGCGGAACAGCAGCCCGATGTCGTCGGGGACCGTCCTGGCCGTGTTGATGTCGTGGGTGACGATGAGGAAGGTGGCCTCGAAGTCGGTGTTGAGATCGACGAAGAGCTGGTTGAGGTACGCGGTCCGGACCGGGTCGAGACCCGAGTCGGGTTCGTCGACCAGGATGATCTCCGGATCGAGCACCAGCGCCCTGGCCAGGCCCGCGCGCTTGCGCATGCCGCCGGAGATCTCGCCGGGCAGCTTGGACTCCGCGCCGAGCAGGCCGACCAGCTCCATCTTGTCCATGACGATCTGGCGGATCTGGCTCTCGCTCTTCTTGGTGTGCTCGCGCAGCGGGAAGGCGATGTTGTCGAACAGGCTCAGCGAGCCGAACAGGGCACCGTCCTGGAAGAGCACGCCGAACAGGCGGCGCAGCTCGTAGAGCTTGTCCTCGCTGCAGTTGGCCAGGTCGTAGCCGTCGATCCAGATGTGGCCGCGGTCGGGACGCAGCAGGCCGACGAGCGTCTTGAGGAACACCGACTTGCCGGTGCCGGACGGGCCGAGCAGCACCGAGATCTCACCCGCGGGCAGCGTCAGCGACACGTCCTGCCAGATGACCTGCCGACCGAACGATTTGGTCAGCCCCTCGACCACGACTTCGACGCCCACCGGTCACCTTCCGCGAGCATGGGGTAACGTGACGCACACTTTACTTTCAAGCTCCCATCACGTTAGCCCCGTTCGGCGAAATTGGAACAGATTCTAATAACTTGTTACTGGCCGGTTATCGGGGTCTGGTCAGGTCGAACACCGTCGTACCGCCCACCGTTTCGGGCTCGTACGTCCGCTCGACCCAGGCGGCGATCTCGGCGGCCGGGCCGCCGCCGAGGCCGCTGGGCAGCCGAGTCACGAGATCTTGCTTGTGGTGGGGGCGGAGAGTGAGGGTGGTCGGTGTCTGGGGGCCTTGCTGGGGGCGGAGGCGCCTGCACGGCGGCCGAGTAGTAGGCGTTGGCCCACCCAGACGCCCCCAAACCCCACAGATAAGGTACGGCGGCGCCGCCGAGCAGCCCGATCACCTTCCAGTTCATGCCAGGGACGCTAGGCACCCCGCCTGAGACGGCGATGAGAGGGAAAATGAAATTCCCTGAGCCCTGGACGGGCCAAGAGCGGAGTTGTTGCGGCGAGAACTCCGTGAGCCCTGACGACCATCGCTCGACAGAGGCGCGCTGGGTGCGGCGGGGCGGGTGGGGTGGCGACAGCCGTAACCTCAAGGCCCGAAAACGGCGAGGCACCAAAAGCCCGCGACAAAAGAAAAGAGGCGGCACACCCGGCACCTGGGTGTGGCCGCCTCTTTCCGAAGCGTGAAAGTTACTTCACGGTGACGCTGGCGCCGGCGCCCTCAAGGGCAGCCTTGGCCTTCTCGGCCTGCTCCTTGTTGACCTTGCCGTCGAAGACCGGCTTCGGAGCGCCGTCGACCAGGTCCTTGGCCTCCTTCAGGCCGAGGGAGGTCAGCGCGCGGATCTCCTTGATGACCTGGATCTTCTTGTCGCCGGCGGCCTCGAGGATGACGTCGAACTCGTCCTGCTCCTCAGCGGCGGCCTCGCCACCGGCGGCGGCCGGGGCGGCAGCGGCGGCAACGGCGACCGGGGCGGCGGCCTTGACGTCGAAGGTCTCCTCGAAGACCTTCACGAACTCGGAGAGCTCGAGAAGGGTCATCTCCTTGAACGCGTCGAGCAGCTCGTCGGTGCTGAGCTTCGCCATGTTTTCCTCCGTAAGGGATGTGCTTTAAAGGTGGATCGGGACCGCGGTTTGGTGCGGCAACCCCCAGCTACTCGCCGGCCTCCGCGCGCTTGGCGCGCAGGGCTTCGGCCAGCTGAGCCATGTTGGTGGGCAGCGCGGCGAACATGGCGGCAGCAGCGGACTGCTTCGCCTTCATCGCACCGGCCAGCTTCGCGAGGAGAACCTCGCGCGACTCAAGGTCGGCGAGCTTGGTGATCTCCGTGGCGTCCAGCGTCTTGCCGTCGAGGACGCCGCCCTTGATCACCAGGAGGGGATTGGCCTTGGCGAAGTCACGCAGACCCTTGGCAGCCTCGACGACGTCGCCGCTGACGAAGGCGATCGCGGTCGGGCCGCTGAGCAGGCCGTCGAGGCCCGTCAGACCGGCCTCGTTGGCAGCGATCTTGGTGAGGGTGTTCTTCGCCACGGCGAACTTCGCATTCCCACCGAGTGCAACGCGCAGCTCCTTGAGCTGAGCGACGGTGAGACCGCGGTACTCGGTCAGAACGGCTGCGCTGCTGCCCTCGAACTCGTTCTTGAGCTCGGCGACCGCGCTCGCCTTATCCGGCCTCGCCATGGGCCTCCTTCCAGGATGTTCCGCCGGCGAAGGCCCAGAAATGAGAACAGCCCCGGGCGCAGGGCGCACGGGGCTTCACACACACGTATCGTGTGGGGAAACTCGCATCACACCTGCGCGGGCCGTCCGCAAGAAGCGGATCCTTCGGTCACCAGGACTGGCCAAGGTGACAACCGGCGGTCTTCGGCAACGACCAGAGTACGGGCTGGTCGCCGAGTTTCCAAATCGATGTTCTCTTGTGGGTTGTCGCTACGAGTTCGACGGGCTCGGCTGCGGGACGTTCGACGGCATCTCGCCGACCTGGTCCGCGGGCGGAGCCTGGATGTTGACCGGCTCGTTGAAGCCCTTGAAGAACAGCGTGGCGTCGAGCTTGCCGCCCTGCTTCTCACCGTTGAGCTGGAGCTTGGCGGGAAGGCCCTGACCGTCGACCCAGATGTCGAACTTGACGTCCTTCAGCTCGGCCAGGTTCTCCTTGGCGCGCTGCTGCTCGTCGGCCGGAAGCAGCATGACCGCCGCCTCGACCGGGAACGTGCCGCTGAAGTGGGTCGTGTCGACGCCGTTGACGCTCTCGGTGCCGACTTGCTTGACGTCCTTCGAGGCGGTGACCATCTTCGTGACCGCCGCCAGGTCGAACTGCTGTACCTGCGCCAGATACTGCTGCACCTCACCGCGGCTGTCGGCCTCGCGGAGCGGGACCTTGATCCACGGCTTGGTGGCTCCGACGAGCTTGTTGAGCGCGTCGACCTTGACGTAGACGACGTCGCCCTGGAGGACCGCCTTGGCCCCGCCCGGCAGCTCGCGGTTACCGAACCCCGCCGTGTCCACGGTGAGATCGATCGCCAGCGTCGGCTTGCTCTGGTAGAGCATCCGGCCCTGGAGCTTGCCGCTCTCCCCGTTGGGGTCCGTCGCGTTCACCACCGCGTCAACGGTGTAGCTGGAAACCTGCTCGGTCTTCTGCGCAGCCTGCGTGAGCACCTCCGAGGCGGCCAGGTTGACCTGGATGGGCTGCGCCGTCGATCCACAACCTGCTACCCCGGCCACCACCAGCGCGGCAGCAGCCGCGGCGGCAGCGAGAGAAAACCTACGCTTCACCATGCCTCCGACCCTATGTGGCGAATCACCGATCTGGCGGCTTCCCCGCACAAACCCAGGGAAACCTCGGGGGAATCCCCTAGACCTGCACCACATCTGCACATCACATGGGCGGCACCAGCTCGAAGTACCGGTCGAGCAGCCCGCGATCCCCTGAGACGGCCAGCCGTTCAGCCGGGATCCGCTGCCACAGGAACAACATCAGTTGCGAGGCCGTACCCGAGACCTCCACCCCCGGACCGGAGACCTCCCCATCCGGACCGGAGAGCCCCATATCCGGCGACCCCCCACGAACCAGCCTGTCCCCCTCGAACCGCACCGTCCACGACCCCTCGTCACACACGAACCGAAAGGTCTCCCCCGCCCCCGCCGGAGCCCCCTTCAACGCCCGCCTGCCCGGCACCATCACCTCGAACGTCTGCGCCACGGCGTCCGCGGCCAGCTCGGCGTCCATGTCCCCGGGCTCGCCGAGGGCGTTCTCCGCGTCCCACCGGTGTACCGCGGCCTCGATCATCTGCATCCGCGCCCAGAACCCGGCCGTCTGCTCCGCCGACCACGTCCACACCCGGGTGTCCGGAGGTGTCCTGACAAACACCTCTTCCAGTACGGCGGCGCCCTCCGCGAACCAGTCGACCAAGCCGACCGGCAACACCCCGAGGCTCGGCGCCCGACCCGAAAGCGGCCATCCCTCGGTGTCGGACGGCAGCAGATGCGCCAGCCCCGACGGATCCGGGGCCTGCGCGAGCCGTTCCTCGATGACCGCGGTCACCACCCTGTGCACGCCCGCCAGGTGCATGACCAGGTCGGACATCGTCCACCCCGCACAGGAGGGAACAGGCGGCGCCTCCCGCCCCGCCACCCGCCGACCGGCGGCCTCGAACGCCCGGACCTCACGACGAAAGTGCCCGACGTAATCCATCCCCCCACTCTCCCACCTCGCACACGCTTGCCCCGGCCCCGCGCGCCCCTACCCACGTCCCTCTCCGCCGAAGGTCCGGCGGTACGCGGCCGGGGTCGTGCCGAGGCGGGCGTGGAAGTGCCGGCGCAGGTTCACCGCCGACGAGAGCCCCACCCGGGCGGCGATCGTCTCAACCGGCAGCGGGGTCCGTTCCAGCAGTTCGCGGGCCGCGTCCACCCGCTGGGCAAGCAGCCACTGCCCGGGACTGACCCCCAGATCAGCGGCGAAGCGGCGCGCGAACGTACGCGGCGACAACCGGGCCCGCCGCGCCAGGTCCCCCACCGTGAGCGGCTGGTCGAGCCGCCCCGCCGCCCAGTCCAGCACCGCCCCCAGCGACCCGTCGCGCTCCCGGACCGGCGCCGGACGCGCGAACTGCGCCTGCCCGCCCTCCCTGCGCGGCGGCATCACCATGTGCTGGGCGATCTCCGTGGCATAGGCGGCGCCGTGGTCGTTCCTGACGAGGTGGAGACAAAGGTCAAGCCCCGCAGCGGTGCCCGCCGACGTCGCCACGTCACCGTGGTCGACATAGAGCACGTCGGGATCCACCGTCACGTCCGGATACCGCAGCGCCAGCTCCTTTGTCCGCCGCCAGTGCGTGGTGGCCCGCCGCCCGCTCAGCAGCCCAGCCTCGGCCACCAGGAACGCCGCCGTACAAATGGACACGATCCGCGCCCCACGGCGATGCGCCCGCCGTACCGCATCAACGATCTTCCGCGGCACGTCGTCGGTCTGCCAGCCCGGAATCACCACCGTGTCCGCGCCGTCCAGAGCCTCAAGCCCGTCGCCCACCCCGATCGTGTAGCCGCCGAGCGTGGGCACCTGGCCGGGTTCGAGGGCGCAGATGGCGAAGTCGTAGCGCGCGGGCATCCCCGGCCGCGACAGCCCGAACACCTCCGTGACACAGGCGAGTTCGAACGGCGCCTGCGGAGGGTGTACCAGCGCCACCACTCTGATCATGGCAGCAATATACCCAGAGATGACATTCCAGCCACTTTTGCCCTGTCACCAGGCCCGGCACGATGACCCACATGTCAGAAATCCCGAAGCTCACCCACGTGGCAATCGACGCCGTCGAGACCAGCGACATAGCCCCCGGCATCGTCCGCCGCGGCCTGCCCGGCGGCGCCCTGGCCGCCCGCGCCTTCGACTTCGCCCCCGGCACCACCTGGCCCGAGCCCGACCACCACGCCACCGACGAGCTCATCTACGTAGCCTCAGGCGAACTCTTCGACAACGGCCAGACCTTCCCGGCCGGTTCATTCCTCCACTACCACCCAGGCTCCGTACACCAGCCCGGCACCCGAACCGGCACCCGCATCCTGGTCTTCAGCCTCCCCCACCCCACCCCCACAGACTGACCACCCAGGGCCCCCTGGATCACGGCCAAGGTCTGCGACCGTCTGACCATGGGCCTGTCGACGAGTCCACCGTGAGCGCTTCCCGAGTACATGATCATCGAGGCGATCCAGCGAGCATGGGCTGGCATTTGCTACTTCGAGTAGTAAAGTGAGCTCATGAGCATGCCAGAGCAAGACTTCTCCCCGGGAGACGGTCCGGCCGCCAAGGTAAGTGTGTCGTTGAGAGCGGGCAACATTCGTGCCGTCCGAGAGAGAGTCGGTGCTCGCGGGTTTTCCGCCTACGTGGATGCCGCTGTGGAGCGTCAGATCGAGCGGGATCTCTTGGAGGAGGCCCTGCAGGCGAACGAGACCGCGTCTGGGCCGATCCCGCAGTCCATGCGCGAGGAGGCGGCCGAGCTGTTCCGCCGGGTGAAGTCGGCGCCCGAACTTCAGGGGGAGGACGAATGGCGCGGTCACGAAGCCGGTTGAGCGCGGGCACCGTCGTTCTCGATTGCCAGGGACTCGTGAAGTGGTGTGAGGCCGACCAGCGAGTGACGGCGTTCGTACGGGAGGCGCAGGGCAACGACTTTCGAGTCGTTGTCAGCGCCATGACACCGATCGAGGCCCAAGACGTGCGAGTCAAAGGCGATCGTCTTAGGTGGTACCTGTCCCGGCTGAAGATCGAGCCTGTGACCGAAGACATCTCCTCGCGAGCGATCGAGCTTCTCCGAGATACCCGCCTGCACGGTCACAAGTACGCCATCGATGCCGTCGTCGCGGCCACCGCGCTGCACTCGGTGCGTCCTGCCATCGTCCTGACGTCCAACGAGGACGACATGAACAACCTGTGCGGGAAAGCCGTGCAGGTGGTCGCGGTCTAGGCCCGTTGCGCAACGTGCTGGAGTCTACGGATCATCGCTGGGGGTGAATCACTACCCACTACCGAACCAAGACGTCGGCACCCCGCAACGGCCCCCAGAGCGCGACCATCCCACCGTGATCACAGCGACCATCCCACCACGAGAGTGGCGACCAGCTCACCACGCTGCCATCATGAACCCATGGTCACGACACCATCCGGGCAGTTGGTACGGCGCCACGCCGAACAAGCGGTCGCAGACGCGTTGACCGACACCCGAGTCGTCCTGATCAACGGTGCCCGGCAGTCCGGCAAAAGCACACTCGTCCGGCAACTGGCGAAGTCAGGCGACACGGAGTGGCGTGACCTGGACACCCCGCTGACCCTGCAGGCCGCACTGAGCGACCCAGGCGGGTTCGTCGACTTTCCTCAGCGCATGGTCATCGACGAGATCCAGCGAGCCCCCGAACTGCTCCTGGCCATCAAGTCCCAGGTAGACGCCGACCCGCGACCCGGCAGATACCTGCTCACCGGCTCGTCGCGGCTCCTCGCCCTGAAGGATCTACCCGACACCCTGCCCGGCCGGATGGAGACGATCGAACTCTGGCCGTTCGCACAGGGCGAGATCGACGGGCAACCCGACGCGTTCATCGACGCGATCTTCACCCACGGCGCCGAGCTGAGGCACACCTCCCAGATCACCAGAGCCGACTACGCCGAACGCCTGGTACGCGGCGGCTACCCCGAGGCGGTCGCCAGGACCAACGTTCGCCGCCGACAACGCTTCTTCGACTCCTACGTCGGCGACCTGATCAACCGCGATGTGAGGCAACTGTCGGAGATCGAACGCACCGCGGAACTGCGGGCGATGATCAGGCTGCTGGCGGCCAGGTCCGGCCAGTTGCTCGTCATCCAGAGCCTGAGCAGTGACCTCGGCCTGCCCGGCACCACGACCAGACGGTTCCTCGCGCTCCTGGAAGAGGTCTTCCTCGTCAAGCGCGTACCCGCCTGGTCGAGGAACATCAGCAACCGAGCCATCCACACGCCCAAGATCGCCTTCGTGGACTCGGGTGTGGCCGCGAACCTCCTCGGCGCCGACGCCCGCGGCCTGCTCCGGCCGGGTTCCGCGTTCGGCCCGCTGCTGGAGGGCTTCGTCTTCATGGAACTGGCCAGGCAGACCACCTGGTCGGGAACCTTGGCCGACCTCTATCACTACCGGACCAAGGACAAGGTGGAAGTGGACGCCATCCTCGAAACCCGCCAGGGACGGGTGGTGGGCATCGAGGTCAAGGCGGCGTCCACCGTGCGACCGGTGGATTTCCAGGGCCTGCGCCACCTCGCCGCACGGGTCGGGCCCGACTTCGTCGCCGGCCTGGTCCTGCACACCGGCACGGACACCTTCTCATTCGGCGACCGGATGCTGGCCGTACCGGTGAGCGCGTTGTGGGAGGCCAAGCCCTGAGGGCCGTCATCTCCCGGTCCAGCCGGCGACGCACTGAACCCTGGCGAATCAGCTCCAGCCCGGCCAACGTCCCGACACCCTGACCGCAGCCTTGCCCGCCCGTCGATGAAGGAGGCGGTGAAGCTCCGGCGTTATGGCGTCGATTGCCCGGTCGTGCCGCTGCAAGCGAGCGCTGATCCCCCGGCCCGGCGTGACATCCAGCCCCTGATAATTCCCGCAGGACGGCCCCGCCATAGGGCCAAGAAGGTCCAGGGCTACAAGCCGCGACCTTTCGCTCCGATGTCCCCCAACCCCAAGTCCTTCCGTGCGACAGCGGCGCGACCGGGGCTGACCTCGCAGGTAGTGAACAATCCAGGGGATTTCAGCATCCCACATAACCGAGTGACGTCACGATCAGGAGGAGCAGCCATGGATACCCGTCGGGAAAGTCAGGTGCGGCCTCGTTCGGCTCGCAAGGCCGTGGCGCTGCCGACCGCGGTGATCGCCTTAATGACTGTGATCGGTTCAGCCACGCCCGCACGCGCAGAGAACCAGACTCCGGCCACGGCGAGCGCGACCGTGGAGATAGCCATCCCCATGGGGTTCCTGCTGTATGAGAGCAAGGCGACGAGGAAGAGGCTGGAGAAGTCGGTCGTCCACACCCGCATGCGATGGAGGACCAGTGACCGCCTGGGCGAGCCACTGCTGATCGACCCGTGTGCCACGCGGAAGCAGACCGACAAGGGTCGCCAGGCCGCACGTACCATCACGGGGCGTTCGGTTTCGTGGGACGGTGACTACTCCGAACAGGTGATCGTCTACCGGAATGAGACGGCCGCACGCGCGGCCGTCAAGGGCCTGCGTTCCGATCTACGGCGGTGCGCCAACCGAAACCGCCATCTCTACCGGGTGAAGGACACGCGCATCGGACACGAGGCGTTCATGGTGAACATGTGGAAAGTGGCCTCAATCGATGGAGCCACCGTCATGCGACAAGGCAGGACCGTGGCCATCTACACCAGTCCAAGCAACAGTGACGGGCCGGACAATCCTCCGAGGTGGCGGGCGGTGGAGTACGGAGGAATCGAGGCCAGGAAGATGGCGAAGAAACTCGCCGGCACTCCTCTTTGAGCTTGCCATCAGGCGGCGAGCGCCTGATGGGGTGGGAAGCGATTGAGGGTCCGGTCGCCGAACCGGCGCTGACGTAGGGCCAGGTCATCCAAATCGACGACGTGGCCGGCGTTGGAGATGACGCATTCTCTGCACTTGCCGATCTTGCGGTGTTACCAATCGCGCCACTCGTCAGTGATCTTGTGGGGTTCGTGACCGCCTTGGGGGACGATGGGCACCTCTCCGGTCGGTTGCCGTAGCCGGGAGATGATCGCGCTCAGCACGTCCGCCTCCGAACTACTCCCCCAAGGCAACTGTCGTCAGAAGAGGGCCTGGCCCACCGTCGGCCTGGCGCAGACCGAGGAGTTCTCGAAGCAGGCTTCCGTCGGACGCGTGCCGTCGACCATCTTCGTCCACGCGACATGGTGGACCATGTTCTCGAACAGCGGCGAGCCGTTGTTGTTCCTGACGTAGATCCTGCGGTTCAGCGGCGCACCGATCACCGTGGCCCACTTCGCCTTGCAGGAGGGGCTGTAGTAGCCCTGCAGCAGCCGGTCGCGGAACCAGACCTCCGCGATCGGCCTGCCGTCCTTGTCGCAGCCGGTGGTGACGGGGTCCTTGTTGAAGCATCCCGCGCCGGTGCAGGGCGGCGGCGCCGCTGTGGCCGCTGCCGCAGGGTGGGGCCCGGAGAGCAGGGCCGCGACGACGAGGCCGGTGCCGATGTTCCTGACGCGCATGACTCCCCCAGAAGATCACTAAGCGTTGTCGATCAGGAGCATAGAGCAACAGCGATCTTGCCCCAAGAACCCACAGGTGGGCGCTACCGAGTGAACGGCCAATTGGTATTCGCCCCCGGCGCCATGCGGTCGCGCACCCTTTCAACCACAGTCCACACCGCTACCGCCACACAGACGAGCGGCAGTCACCATGGCTACAGGCAGCCGGAGCCCGCTGGTCACCTCCGAGCGCGCCTGACCCGGGTTCACCGTTGAAGCCACGCTTCACGACTCCACGGATGCAAGCGGGCGATACCTACCCGGCCGCCTCCACACCCACGGCTCACTACTTCACAAATCCGCAGACACACAGGGCGACACCATCGCCGTGTAGGCGCCTGCCAGACCTGGGCTTGCCCCCGGAAATGGGCTGCCCGAGCGGAGCGAGGACCACGCTTTTGGGTGGGGGCGCGGGGGGCTCTGCCCCCCGATCGGACACAGCCCGGAGCCGCCCAGCGCGAAGCGCCCCCACGAAACAGCGAAGGCCCGAGCCTTTAGGGCCCGGGCCTTGTGCTGTTGCAGCCGGTACGGCTAGCCGTCCAGCTCCGCGGTGAGCCCGCGGGTGGCGTTGGGGTCGACCGGGACGCCGGGGCCCATGGTGGTGGAGAAGGTGACCTTCTTCACGTAACGGCCCTTGGCGGCCGACGGCTTGAGACGGAGCACCTCGTCCAGCGCGGCGGCGTAGTTCTCGATGAGCTGGCGCTCGGGGAACGACGTCTTGCCGATGATGAAGTGCAGGTTCGCCTGCCGGTCGGTGCGGAACTCGATCTTGCCGCCCTTGATGTCCGTCACGGCCTTGGCGACGTCGGGCGTCACGGTGCCGGTCTTCGGGTTGGGCATGAGGCCACGGGGACCGAGCACGCGGCCCAGGCGGCCGACCTTGCCCATCAGGTCGGGGGTGGCCACGACGGCGTCGAACTCGTTGAGGCGGTTGCCCTTGGAGATCTCGTCGATGAGCTCGTCGGCGCCGACGATGTCGGCTCCGGCCTCGCGGGCTGCCTCGGCACGGTCACCGGTCGCGAAGACCAGGACCCGGGCGGTCTTACCGGTGCCGTGCGGGAGGTTGACCGTGCCGCGCACGATCTGGTCGGCCTTGCGAGGGTCGACGCCCAGCCGGAGCGCGACCTCGACGGTCGCGTCGAACTTGGTGGTGGTGGTCTCCTTGGCCAGCTTGGCGGCTTCGGCCGGGGAGTAGAGCTTGTCGCGGTCGACCTTGGCGGCCGCGTCCTTGTGCGCCTTGCTGCGCTGCATGGGAATCTCCTGTGGTGGAGTCTGTGGTACGGGCCAGCGCGGCCCTTCCACGGCGGTCGGGAAGTTACTCGGCGACGGTGATGCCCATCGACCGGGCGGTGCCGGCGATGATCTTCTCCGCTGCCTCGATGTCGTTGGCGTTGAGGTCCGGCATCTTGGTCTCGGCGATGCTGCGGAGCTGCTCGCGGCTGAGCTTGCCGACCTTCTCCTTGTGCGGGACCGCGCTGCCCTTGTCGAGGCCGAGAGCCTTCTTGATCAGCTCGGGCGCCGGGGGCGTCTTCGTGATGAAGGTGAAGCTGCGGTCTTCGAAGATGGTGATCTCAACGGGGATGATGTTGCCCCGCTGAGCCTCCGTCGCAGCGTTGTACTGCTTGACGAAGTCCATGATGTTGACGCCGTGGGGACCGAGGGCGGTACCGACGGGCGGGGCCGGGGTGGCCTGGCCAGCGGGGAGCTGGACCTTGACCAGGGCCGCGATCTTCTTCTTCGGAGGCATTTTTCCTACTCCGGGTCCTGATAGGTGATGTGTTCGGCCGGGTACCTGGCCGAACATGTCGGAAGGCCGCCCTTCGCGAGAGACGGCCAGCCGAACGACTCAGTGTATGTCAGATCTTGGAGACCTGGTTAAACGACAGCTCGACCGGGGTCTCGCGGCCGAAGATCGAGACCAGCACCTTGAGCTTCTGCGACTCGGGGCTGATCTCGCTCACCGAGGCGGGCAGGGTGGCGAACGGGCCGTCCATGACGGTGACCGACTCGCCGATCTCGAACTCGACCGTGGGGCCGGCGGCCGCCTTGGTCTTGGTCTGCTTGGCCTCTTCGCTCGGCTCCGGGGCCAGCAGCTTGGCGACCTCGTCGAGGCTGAGCGGGGAGGGCTTGTTGGACAGGCCGACGAAGCCGGTCACACCGGGCGTGTTACGCACGGCGGCCCAGGACTCGTCGGTCAGCTCCATGCGCACCAGGACGTAGCCGGGCAGCACGCGCTCCTTGACCGGGACCTTCTTGCCGCTCTTGAACTCCTGGACGGTGTGCGTGGGCACCTCGACCTGGAAGATGTAGTCCTCCATGTTGAGCGACACGTTGCGGCTCTCGATGTTGGACTTCACCCGGTTCTCGTAGCCAGCGTAGGAGTGGATGACGTACCACTCGCCGAGCTGGCCACGCAGCGACTGCTTGAACTCCTCGACCGGATCGACGTCCGGAACGTCCTCGTCGGCGTCCTCGCCGTCGGCCTCGTCGGCGTCGTCAGCCTCGTCCTCGGCCTCATCGACCTCGTCGACGGCAGCCGGAGCCTCGTCGACGACCTCGTCGTCGGCGGGCTCTGCAGCCTCGTCAGCGGCCTCTTCCGGCTCAGCGTCCCACTCTTCGCGGGGCTCGTCGGCCGGGAATGAAGACTCGGACACGGTGACATTTCCTCTTTCGTCGAATCGCGTGGCGGCGAAGGGTCATTCCCCGCCGAAGACGCGGATGACGCCCCAGCCCAGGGCGGCGTCAAGGCCGTAAACGATCGCAACCATGATCAGAACGAATATCAGAACGACCGTGGTGTAGGTGATGAGATCCTTGCGTGTCGGCCAGATGACCTTACGCAGCTCGTTGACCACCTGCCGGTAGAAAAGGGCAGGAGATGTGCGGGTCTTCTTCTCGCCACTAGGCTTGCCTGCGGTCTCGCCGCGCGTGTCGATCGCCACAGTCCTCACCTGATCCGTCGTGTCCAACGCAGTTGCGGCGCGCTTTCACGCCCAAGCTGCGCGGACCGCACTCGCAGGGCACGAGGGACTCGAACCCCCAACCGCCGGTTTTGGAGACCGGTGCGCTACCAATTGCGCTAGTGCCCTATGTCGCCAACCAGACTACCCCGGTCAGCTCACTGCCCGGACCCAACCGCGGCTCGACATGCGGCGGCAGGACCAGGCTAGAGTCTACGGGGGAATACCCCGCTACGTCGAACCGAATCTGATCGCGCAGGTCAAGGCCCCCAAGAAACGGCAACGTGGGAGCATGGAGGCATGTCCACCCGACCCCGCGTGTCCACGCGAATTTCCGCGATCTCCGAGTCCGCCACCCTCGCCGTCGACGCCAAGGCCAAGGCGATGAAGGCCGCGGGCCGCCCGGTCATCGGCTTCGGCGCCGGCGAGCCCGACTTCTCCACGCCCGGCTACATCGTCGAGGCGGCCGTCGAGGCCGCGCGCGACCCCAAGAACCACAAGTACACCCCGGCCGGCGGGCTGCCCGAGCTCAAGCAGGCCATCGCGGAGAAGACGGCGCGCGACTCGGGTTTCCAGGTCGAGGCCGCTCAGGTCCTGGTGACCAACGGCGGCAAGCAGGCCGTCTACCAGGCGTTCGCGACCCTGCTCGACCCGGGTGACGAGGTCCTGGTCGTCGCCCCGTACTGGACCACCTACCCCGAGGCGATCAAGCTGGCCGGCGGTGTCCAGGTCGACGTGGTGACCGACGAGTCCACCGGCTACCTGGCCTCGGTGGAGCAGCTTGAGGCGGCCCGCACCGAGCGTACGAAGGTGCTGTTGTTCGTCTCGCCGTCCAACCCGACCGGCGCGGTCTACAGCCGCGCGGAGGTCGAGGCCATCGGGCGCTGGGCGAGCGAGCACGGCCTGTGGGTGGTCACCGACGAGATCTATGAGCATCTTGTGTACGGCGGCGCCGAGTTCACCAGCATCGCCCACTACGTCCCCGCCGACCAGGTCGTCATCCTCAACGGCGTGGCCAAGACGTACGCGATGACCGGCTGGCGTGTGGGCTGGATGATCGGCCCCAAGGACATCGTCAAGGCCGCGACGAACCTCCAGTCGCACGCCACCTCCAACGTCTCCAACGTGGCCCAGGTCGCCGCGCTGGCCGCGGTGAAGGGCGACCTGTCGGCCGTGGCCGAGATGCGCGAGGCGTTCGACCGGCGCCGCCAGACGATGGTGCGCATGCTCAACGACATCCCGGGCGTGTTCTGCCCCGAGCCGAAGGGCGCGTTCTACGCCTACCCGTCGGTCAAGGGCGTGCTGGGCAAGGAGATCCGCGGCCGCCGCCCCCAGACCTCCGCGGAACTGGCCGAGCTGATCCTTGAGGAGGCCGAGGTCGCGGTGGTGCCCGGCGAGGCGTTCGGCACCCCGGGCTACTTCCGCCTTTCCTACGCGCTGGGCGACCAGGACCTCGCCGAGGGCGTGGGCAGGATCGCCAAGCTTCTGTCCGAGGCCCACTGACCCACGGCTTTCAGGCCCGCCACCGGAACAACCGAGGCGGGCCACAAAACCCACAAAAGCCACCAAGGTCACGCCACCCACCAGAACAACGAGGCGCGACCAGAGGTGAGAGGGGGCAACCGGGGGTGCCAAGAGGCAGCCCCGGTGACCCGGGGCAACCACGCGGCGGCCTCAGCGACCGGGGGCAACCAAGCGGGGCCCTCGAAAGCAGCGGCCGCGGAAGCGGGGACCTCGGCGATCCAAACGGCGGCCTCGGCGGCTCAAGGGGGCTGCCGGAGGGGGGCCGGGGGCGATCAAGAGCGATCTGGAGACGGCAGGGGCGGTGAGGTTACTCGGAGGCGATGGTGGCGGCGACCGTGGCGATCTGGTCAGCCAGGTCGGGGGTGGCCGCGACGTACACCGCCAGCCCCGGCCGCTCCAGCCACATGAAGTGCCGCACACTCCCCCGCGTGTTCCAGCGCAACGCCGGCAACCCCTCGTAGGTGGTCAGCCGCGCGGAGCCGACCAGCGTGACGAACCGCTGGGCCGAGTTCACCCCGCACACCACCCCGATCCACAGGGTGTCGTCCGCGCTGCCGAACGCGACGCCCTTGGCCTCGTACCGGCCGGGCAGCCCGGGGATGCGGGTGATCGCGTCGCCGCGCTTGAGCCCCGCGGGCACGGTGTAGGTGATCCGCTGCTCACCGCACCCGAGCACCGTCGCCCGCACGGGCTCGGCGCTGGGGCTGGGGACGACCCGGCTCTCCGGTACGGCGGTGCCGCACCCGCCCAGGGCGAGCACGAGCGCCACCGCTGCCAACCGCCGCATCGTCCCCCTTCCGGAAAAGGTCCCTAGTCGCCGACGGGAGCCTTCACCGAGGCCGCGATGGCGAGCAGTTCCCTGGCCAGCGACTCGCTGACCCGGATCCACGCCCCCGTGCCGACGCGCTCCAGCCAGACGATCATCCTGCCGCCTTCCGGATGGGCGCCGACCGCGGCGGGCCTGCCGCGCACGGTGGTCTCGCGGGCACGGCCGAGATCGGCCCGCTCGCGATAGGTCTCCCAGTCAGCAGCGACAGTACCGTGTTCGACCTGCGCCTCGACCGTCGCTTCGCCGCTTTGGAAGCGGGCCCAACCGCCCTCCACGCCCTCTTCCTGGGCGATCACCCCGCCGCCGGTTCTTTCGAGTCCGTCGGGAAGGTGGGTGAGCCAGAAGTCGTCGGAGACCACGGCGATCGTCGTCGGCTCGACGATCGCCGGGGCGGGAGGCGGCGGCGCGGGACGGGGTTCGTGTCCGAAATCTGTGGAGAAGACCAGAGACAGGGCGACCACCGACGACACCAGTGCCAGGACCGAGAACGCGGCACGCCACCACTGCCCCGAACGCATACCCGGTAGATCCCCGGTTTCCGGCGTTCCCTACTCGGAGGTCGGGCGAATTCCCTCCGCGACCCTGACCAGTTCGTCTTTGATCGCGTCCTTGCCGATCTTCTCGGCCCGGAACGGGCTCATCATGACCTCGACCGCGAGGCCGTCGCGCAGCTTCCAGCCGATGGTGTGGGTGCCGCCCTCCGGCTCGGTGTACGCCCCAGCCTTGGCCACCTCGCCCCCCTCCGAGACGTTGGCCAGGTACGCCTTCTCGCCCTTGATCTCGACCGTCTCCGCTCCCTGGCCGGGGAACTCCGCCAGCCGGTTGGTGACGAACGAGGCGGCCTCGCCCGCGAAGACGACGACCTGGATGGAGTAGGAGCCGTCCTTGTTGGGCTCGTCGAAGGAGGTCGTGTAGGAGGTCTTGCCGAAGCCGTTCTTGCCCGACCACTTGCCCCAGGCCAGGCCGTCGGGCAGGTAGGTCACCTCGATGCCGCCGAACCTGCGGCCGTCGCCGAGGTCGCCCAGATCCTGTTGCGCCGCGAAGAGGGTCACCTTGGTCCCGGGATCGACCTCCTGGCCCGCGGGAGGGTCCTGCCGGATGACGAGATGCGGCACCTCGGACACGTCGTCGACCTTCAGCCCCGCGGCCTTCAGCGTCCGCACAGCCTGGTCCAGCTTGAGGCCGTTCACGTCGGGCACGGTCACCTTGGTGACGACCACGGCCGTGGCGGTCTCGTTGCCCCTGACGGGCTTGGGTTCGCCGGAGGTGAGGACCACGGGCACCGTCACCGCCACCGCCGCGGTGAGCAGGGCGGCCCCCGCCGTACGGAATCTGACGACGTGGCGGCGGCGCGCGCGGCGCACGGAGCGTCCCATCGTCGGCGGCGCGTGCACGTCCGCGACGTGCCTGGCCATGGCCTCCCTGAGCTCTTCCTCGATGAGATCGGCGTTCATCGGAACACTCCTTCCTTGACGCTCTCGCGGATCTTGGCCAGTCCTCTGGCCGCCTGGCTCTTCACGGTGCCGAGCGAGCAGCCCAGCAGCGCCGCGGTGGCGCTCTCCGACTGGTCCTCCCAGTAGCGGAGCACCAGGACGGCCCGCATCCTGGGCGGCAGCCTGCGCAGTTCCTCGATGAGGCTGTCGCGCAGGTCCACGTCGGGTGAGCCGGCCGGGGTCTCCGGCGGCCGGGCGAAGGTGATCTCCTGCAGCACCCTGCGGCGCCTGGCCTTGTTGATGGCGGCGTTCACGACGACCTTGCGCGCGTACGCCTCGGGGTTGTCGCGGCGGATCCTCGGCCAGTGCCGGTAGACCTTCTCCAGCGCGCCCTGGACCAGGTCCTCGGCGTCGTGCGCCGACGCTCCGCAGACCAGTACCGCGGTCCGCAGCAGCGAGGTGCTTCTGGCGGCGACGAACTCGTCGAAGGCCGCCTCGTCTTCATCGGTCATCAGCGGGTCCCCTTTCGCCTTCCACAACACGCGAACCCGCCGGGAAGTTGAGTGGAAGAATAAGGAGATGCACCGCCCGCTCCACACGCTCCCCAAGGCCCATCTGCACCTGCACTTCACCGGCTCGATGCGCCACTCGACGCTGATCGAGCTGGCCAGGTCGCAGGGGCTGCACCTGCCGGACGCGCTGGAGGAGGACTGGCCGCCGCGGCTGCGCGCGACCGACGAGCGGGGCTGGTTCCGCTTCCAGCGGCTCTACGACATCGCCAGGTCCGTGCTGGCCACGCCCGAGCACGTCTACCGGCTGCTGCGCGAGGCCGCCGAGGACGAGGCCGCCGAGGGGTCGCGCTGGCTGGAGATCCAGGTCGACCCGTCCGGCTTCCAGCAGC
Organism: Nonomuraea sp. NPDC050790; assembly: GCF_044456745.1. NCBI lineage: Bacteria > Bacillati > Actinomycetota > Actinomycetes > Streptosporangiales > Streptosporangiaceae > Nonomuraea > Nonomuraea sp. NPDC050790. The sequence continues at coordinate 594,141 of NZ_JBITGF010000003.1, forward strand.
GCTTCGGCGGGCTGACCGCGACGCTGGAGCTGATGCTCGACGCGGCCGCGCGCGCCGCCGGCCACGCCGGGATCGGCGTCGCGGTGATCGTCGCGGCCAACAGGACCCGCCACCCGCTCGACGCCAACACGCTGGCCAGGCTGGCCGTGCAGTACGTCGACCGCGGGGTCGTCGGCTTCGGCCTGTCCAACGACGAGCGGCGCGGCGAGGCCAGGGAGTTCGAGCGCGCCTTCCGCATCGCCAAGCGCGCCGGCCTGCTCTCGCTGCCCCACGGCGGCGAGCTGCTCGGGCCGCGCAGCATCGAGCAGTGCGTCCACGACCTCAACGCCGACCGGGTCGGCCACGGCGTGCGCGCGGCCGAGTCCGAGCGGCTCATGGAACGCCTGGCCGACCGGCAGATCTGCTGCGAGGTCTGCCCGACCTCCAACGTCGGCCTCGGGGTGGCAGAGCGCGCGGCCGACGTGCCGGTGCGGCGGCTGTTCGAGGCGGGGGTGCCGATCGCGCTGGGCGCCGACGACCCGCTGCTGTTCGGGGCGCGCCTGCTGCGCCAGTACGAGCTGCTGCGCGAGGTGTACGGCTTCCGCGACGCCGAGATCGCCGAGGTGGCCAGGCAGTCGATCAGGTCGTCGGCGGCGCCGGAGTCGGTGGCCAAGGAGATGCTGAAGGGCGTGGACGACTGGCTGGCGACGCCGTCGGCGCAGTGAGTGCCGTCAGCGCAGCGAGTTCGCGATCTCCGCGGCTCTTGCCCTGTCCTTGACGCCTTCGAGCCGGAACCCGATGCCGCTGCGCTCCCACAGCAGGGTCTCCTCGGCCAGGCGCAGCGGGAGCGGGGTGTCGTCGCCGCGCCGGAGGTAGCTGAGCCGGTGGGTGCCGGTGATCCACCACGCCTCGCCGTACCGGAGCCGGACGTTGTCGGGCCAGGGCTCGCCCATCTCCTTGAGGAAGACCGGGCTGAAGCCGCCGTCGAACTGGTCGAGCCTGACGCCGTCCCAGAACATCGACACCACGCGGCCCTTGTCGCTGATCCGCACCTCGTCGGGCTCGCCCAGGACGCCTGGCCGGTTGACCTCGAACTTCACCAGGCCGGAGAGCTGGTCCTGGGAGACCGTGCGCTCGCCGGGCAGCGGCGTGGGCGTCACGGGCGCCGGTGGGGCGTCGCCGATGCGCAGCTCGATCCCGGCCAGCCGCAGGATGTGCGCGACCGCCGCCCTGCCCTGCGGCGTGGCGGCGGTGATCGCCACCACGACCGCGACCACGACCGCCGTAACCACCCACCGCCGCTTCAGCGGCTTCCGCGCCACATCGTCCCGCCCCCGCGGCCTCCTGAAGATCCCACCCCGCCTCCGAGGTGTGGGTGTGGGGGTGTCGGAGGCTTCCAGGCGGGCGCGTACGGCTGCCGCCACCTCGGAGGGAGGCGGCGCGGGCACGTCGACGGCATCGCCGAGCGCGGTGAGTTCGGCTTCCAGATCGTCGAACGGCTCATGCGAGGTCACGGCCCACCTCCTCCCTCAACCGGGCCAGCCCACGGTGGGTGCTGGACTTGACGGTGCCCAACGGCCAGTCGAGCACCTGTGCGGTCTCCGCTTCGGACAGTTGTAAGAAGTACCGGCAGACCACGGCCTGACGTTCCCGATCAGGCAGCCGCCGCACCGCTTCCAGCAGCCGTGCCCTGCGGTCGGCGGCGACAGCCGTACCCTCGGGGTCGTCGGGGGCGGCGGCGGCGGCGCTCATGCTCGCCCGCAACGTCAGCTCGGTACGGCGGCCGCGCGAGCGGGTGAGGTTGTGCGTCTCGTTGGCGACGATGCGCAGCAGCCACGGCCGGAAGGGCGCGTCGCGGCGGAAGGAGGCCAGGTGCCGGTACGCCTTGACGAACGCCTCCTGGACCACGTCCTCGGCCTCGTCACCGGCGCCCAGCATGGCCGCGGTGCGGTGCGCGAGCGTGCTGTATCGGGCGACCAGCGCCTCGTAGGCGGACAGGTCGCCGGACAGCGCGCGGGTGATCGCCTCGTTGTCGTCCATGGACGAGACAGATTCCACCGCATCGCGGCCCCGCAGCGGAAGAGGTGAGCCTCATCGTTGGCCGGGCACTAGACTCTGGCAGATCCGTAGCCCCTTGAAGGAAACAAGGACTCATGTCTTCTGGGTATGACCGTGTAGTACAACCGGCGGCCGGTGACGAGGCCCTGGAGAACCACCTCGGTGGCGACGAGGCCAAGAACTACCGGCAGTACGAGTTCGACATGGTCGCACCGCACGTCGGCCGCTCGATGCTGGAGATCGGCTCGGGGCTGGGTCACTTCGCCGAGCAGTTCCTGCCGCGGCTGGACCGCCTGGTGGTCAGCGACTTCGACCCCTACTGCTGCGACCAGCTCAACAAGCGTTTCGCCGAGAACCCCGACATCGAGGTCCTGCACTTCGCGCTGCCCGACCCGGTCCCGATGGAGGGGCAGGTCGACACCGTCGTCCTCATGAACGTCCTTGAGCACATCGAGGAGGACGCCGAGGCCCTGCGCTCGCTGGCCAAGGTCACGGCGCCCGGCGGCCGGATCATCATCTGGGTGCCCGGCTACATGCAGCTCTACGGGGACTTCGACCGCAAGGTCGGCCACGTCCAGCGCTACACGCCCAAGACGCTGACCCAGACGGTCATGCGCGCCGGGCTGGACATCGACGTGTGCAAGCCGATCAACTTCCTGGGCGGCATCGCCTGGTGGGCAGCGGTGCGCAGGGGCGGCGTGGGATACCCGGACCCCCGGCTGGTCAAGATCTACGACCGCACGGTGGTGCCGACGACCCGGTTCATCGAGCGCTTCATCCGGCCCCCGTTCGGTCAGACGGTCTTCTGCGTGGCCCGGGTCCCCCAGGCCTGATCAGCCGAAGGCCACGTCCTTGGTCTCCACGGTGCCGCCCTTGCGGCCCGGGGCGGCGTGGTAGCGCCAGTAGAGGTTGGTGTGGGCGATGACCTGGCCCGGCGTGGGAGCGCCCCAGGCGGTCTGGTCCTCCGTGGTGTGGGCGTCGCTGACCAGCGTGGCGTCGTAGCCTCGGACGATGGCGCCGTGGAGGGTGGAGCGGATGCACGCGTCGGTCTGCGCGCCTGCCACGACCAGATGGCCTACGCCCAGGCCCGACAGCACGCTCTCCAGGTCGGTGTCCTCGAAGGAGTCGAGGTAGAGCTTGTGCACGAGCGGCTCGGCTGGGTCGGGGGCGAGCTCCGGCACGATCTGCCAGCCGTCGCTGCGCAGCGGCAGGTCCTCGTCGGAGTGCTGCACCCACACGACCGGCACCTGCTCGCGGCGGGCCTTGTCGACGAGGTCCACGATGTTGGCGACGACCGTGTCACGCTCGTGCGCGGCGGCGACGACGCCGTTCTGCACGTCGATGACCAGCAGCGCGGTGTTGGGCCGGTTGTCGAGAGTGGTCATGGTCCCCTCCTGGTGAGCCGAGAAGCCACACCGTACCGGGCGGGACCGACAACTACAGTGGCCGGATGATCCGCATCGAGCGTCTCGATCACCTGGTCCTGACCGTCGCCGACCTCGACAGGACCGTGTCGTTCTACAGCGGCGTCCTGGGCATGGAGCCGGTCGTCTTCGGCGAGGGCCGGCGGGCGCTGCGCTTCGGTCCGCACAAGATCAACCTGCACCAGGCGGGCGACGAGATCGATCCCAAGGCCGCCCGGCCGACGCCGGGATCGGCGGACCTGTGCCTGGTCAGCGCCGTGCCGATCGACGAGGTCGTGGCGCATCTCGGCGCCTGCGGCGTGGCGGTCGAGGTGGGGCCGGTGCTTCGGGACGGCGCGCTGGGCGAGATGACGTCCGTCTACTTCCGCGACCCCGACGGCAACCTCATCGAGGTCTCCACCTACTAGGCCGCGCCTTCCGGCATGCGCGAAGGGGGCGTAACGTCGGCGGGAGGGCGCAGATGAGCGACTATGCCAAGGCACGAGAGCTCGGCGAGCAGGCCCGTGAGACGGAGTGGACCCGGCCCAGCTTCGCGAAGCAGCTTTTCCTCGGGGATTTCCGGCTGGATCTGGTCTATCCGGTCCAGGCGCTGCCCGAGGACGACGCCAAGCGGGGGGAGGACTTCGTCAGGGCCGTCCGGAGATTCCTGGACACGCGGGTGGATCCGGCGGCCATCGAGCGGACGGGCGTGGTTCCCGACGAGGTGGTCAACGGGTTCAGGGAGCTCGGGGCCTTCGGGATCACGATCGCCGAGGACTACGGCGGGCTCGGCCTGCCGTACCTCTACTACTGCCGGGCGCTCATGCTGGTCGGTTCGTACTGCCCGGCGCTGGCCACGTTGCTGTCGGCGCACCAGTCGATCGGGGTGCCGCAGCCGCTGAAGCTCTTCGGGACCGAGGAGCAGAAGCAGAAATTCCTCCCTCGCTGCGCTAAGGGGGAAATATCGGCGTTTCTGCTGACTGAGCCGGATGTGGGGTCGGATCCTGCCCGCCTCGCCACCACCGCCACCAGGGACGGCGACGCGTACGTCCTCGACGGGACCAAGCTCTGGACCACGAACGGCGTCGTCGCCGACCTGCTCGTGGTGATGGCGCGGACCGGGAAGAAGATCAGCGCCTTCGTGGTCGAGGGCGACTCGCCGGGCATCACCGTCCAGCGGCGCAACACCTTCATGGGGCTGCGCGGGATCGAGAACGGGGTCACGACGTTCACCGGCGTCCGGGTGCCCGCGGCCAACCTGATCGGGCGCGAGGGCGAAGGGCTGAAGATCGCGCTGACCACACTCAACACCGGACGGCTGTCGCTGCCGGCCACCTGCGCGGGCAACGCCAAGTGGGCGGTGAAGATCGCCCGCGAGTGGGCCTCGGCGCGCGTGCAGTGGGGGCGCAGCGTCGGCGAGCACGAGGCCGTGGCCACGAAGATCGCGTTCATCGCGGCCACAGCGTACGCGCTGGAGGCCGTCAGCGACCTGACCGCCCGCATGGCCGACTCCGCCGCCACCGACATCAGGATCGAGGCGGCGCTGGCCAAGCTGTACGCCACCGAGATGTCCTACACCGCCCTGGACGAACTGGTCCAGATCAGGGGCGGACGCGGCTACGAGACCGCCGAGTCGCTGGCGGCCAGGGGCGAGCGGGGCGTACCCGCCGAGCAGATGCTGCGCGACTCCCGGATCAACCGGATCTTCGAGGGCTCCTCGGAGATCATGAAGCTGCTGATCACCCGCGAGGCGGTCGACGCCCACCTGAGCGCCGCCGGCGAGCTGATCAACCCGGACGCCTCCCGCCACGAGCGGGCCCAGGCGCTGCGCCGGGCGACGGCCTTCTACGCCAAGTGGCTGCCGACCCTGGTGGCGGGCTCCGGCTCGCTGCCGGCCTCGTACCCGGACTTCGGGCCGCTCGCCCGCCACCTACGCTACGTCGAGCGGACCAGCAGGAAGCTGGCGCGCTCGCTCTTCTACGGCATGTCCCGCTGGCAGGGACGCCTGGAGCACAAGCAGGTCTTCCTCGGCCGGATCGTGGACATCGGCGCCGAGCTGTTCGCGATGACCGCCACCTGCGTGAAGGCCAGAGAGGACGCCGCCGACCTGGGCCGGCGCCCGCAGGAGCTGGCCGACACGTTCTGCCTGCAGGCCAGCCGCCGCGTCCAGACGCTGTTCTCCACCCTCTGGGACAACAACGACGCCCAAGAGGTACGGCTGGCGCGCTACGTCCTCGGCGGCCGCTACGACTTCCTGGAGGAGGGCATCCTCGACCCCTCGATCGAGGGCCCGTGGATCGGCGCCCCGGAGGGCGGGGAGAACGTGCGGAGAAAGATCCCCTGACACACCCGGTCTAGACCGGTTATCCCAGTTTGTGCGTTTGGATGTTTTCAAACCGATACCCACCGGTATAGACCGGCTGCTGAACAGAGGCTTACTCTGACGCAAACGCGGTGAGCTGTGGCTCACACATCCCCAAACCCTGTGGGCTGGGTCCGGGGCTGGTACGGACCAGCGTGACCCGTCCGACGAGAAGGCGGTATCTACGGTGAACATCAAGCTTGTGGGCGGCGCCGCTCTCGGCCTGGCCACCATGCTGGTCCTGTCCAGCTGTGGCGGCTCCGGCGGCTCGGGCACGCCGGCGGAGGGCGAGAAGTCCGCGGCGGCCGGCCAGGTCACGCTGAAGATGGTGGCGGCCGACTACGGCGACGGCCCCGGCGCGGCCAACTCCGGCGACAACTTCTGGAAGGAGGTCGTCGGCGAGTTCGAGAAGGCCAACCCGAACATCAAGGTCCAGGTCACGGTCATCAACTGGAACGACATCGACAAGCAGGTCGCGACGATGGTCCAGAACGGCCAGGCGCCCGACATCCTGCAGACCGGCGACTACTCCGGCTTCGTCAAGGACGGCCTGCTGCACAAGGTCGAGGAGATCGTCTCCCCGAACGTCCAGCAGGACCTGCTGGCCAAGTTCGCCGAGTTCGGCAAGGTGGACGGCGCCGCGTACGGCCTGCCGTTCGTCTCCTCCGCCCGCGCCCTGTTCTACAACAAGGAGCTGTTCGAGAAGGCCGGCGTCGCCGAGCCGCCCAAGACCTGGGACGAGCTCAAGGCCGCGGCCGAGAAGCTGAAGAAGTCCGGCGTCAGCCAGCCCTTCGGCCTGCCCCTGGGCCAGGAGGAGGCGCAGGCCGAGGCGTTCCTGTGGATGCTCGGCAACGGCGGCGGCTACAAGGACGCCGCGGGCAAGTGGGCGATCAACTCCCCCGCCAACGTCGAGACCTTCACCTACGTCAAGGGCCTCGTCGACGCCGGCCTGACCAGCCCGAACCCGGGCACCAAGGACCGCAAGACGGTTTGGGAGGACTTCGCCGCGGGCAAGGTCGGCATGGCCAACGGCGGCCCCATGTCCATCCCGATCTTCGACAAGGGCGCCGTGAAGGACAAGTACGGCGTCGTCGCGATCCCCGGCAAGACCGGCCCGCTCGACACCACCCTGGGCGTCATGGACTGGATCATGGCGTTCAACCAGAACAAGCACCCCGAAGAGATCAAGAAGTTCTTCGACTTCTTCTACACCGGCCCCGCGGCCGAGAAGATCGTGGACCTCTACAAGCTGCTGCCCGTCACCAACGGCGGCATCCAGAAGCTCTCGGGCGACGAGAAGCTCAAGCCGTTCCTCGACGGCCTGCCCAACGCCAGCTTCTACCCCTTCCAGGACCCCAAGTGGTCTGAGCTGAACACCCAGATCAAGCAGACCATGGGCGGTGCGGTGAAGGACCCGGCCAAGACCCTCGGTGAGCTCCAGAAGGTCGCCGAGGCCGGCTGATCGGTCCAGGGATGCGTACGGCAGGCGGCTCGGTGCCGGGCGCCTGCCGTACCTCCACGAAAGGGTTCGCATGAAGAAGCTGGAGCCGCTCGCCTGGGTCGGGCCCGCGGTCGTCCTGATCGCCGCGGTGGTCATCTGGCCGGTGATCGAGATGATCCGGTCGTCGTTCCTGCAGATCAGCCGGTTCGGTGTGGTCCGGGAGGTCAACTTCCCCGACAACTACACGAAGGTCTTCAACTCGAAGGACTTCGCGGACATCATGGTCCGCAGCGTGATCTGGGTGGTCGCGGTCGTCGCGCTCACCGTGCTGATCTCCCTGCTGCTGGCGCAGTTGTTCAACCAGAGGTTCCCCGGCCGCAAGGTGGCCCGCTGGGCGCTGATCGCGCCGTGGGCGGCGTCGGTGCTGATGACCGCGATCGTGTTCAAGTGGATGCTCGACCCCGAGGTCGGTGTCATCAACCTGATCCGGCGTGACCTGGGCGTCTTCCTCAACGACGCCTTCGGCATCGAGCCGAGCTCGATCGGGCTGCTGGGCGCGATGGGCGGCACCTCCGCCGACCAGCTCGGCCAGGCCTCCACCGCGATGCCCTGGCTGGTCTTCGTGGCGGTGTTCGTGTCGGTGCCGTTCACGACGTACGCGCTGCTGGCGGGCCTGGCCACGATCCCGGCCGACATCTACGAGGCGGCCAGGATGGACGGCGCGTCGCGCTTGCGCACCTACTGGTCGATCACGCTTCCGCTGCTGCGACCGGCGCTGACCGTCGCGGCGCTGATCAACGTCATGAACGTCTTCAACAGCTTCCCGATCATCTGGGCGATGACGAAGGGCCAGCCGGGCTACGACACCGCGACGTCCACGATCTTCATGTACATCCTGAAGGGCTCCGACATCGGGGCCTCGGCGGCGATGTCGGTGGTGAACTTCGGCATGGTCATCGTGCTGACCATCATCTTCCTGCGGGTCTCGCGATGGAACAAGGAGGTGGCGTAGGTGAGCACGCAGACCGCTCCCGCTCCGCTGAGCCGGCGGCCGCGTCCCCACGTGCGCCCGCGCCGCCCGCGGACGATGCCGCGGCTCAAGACCACGCTGATCGCCGGTCTCGCCTATCTGATCGGGTTCGTCTTCCTCTTCCCGTACCTGGTCATGGTGCTGATCGCGCTGCGGCCGCAGACCGAGCTGCGCACGGCGCAGTGGTTCCCCGACACCTGGGACCTGTCGGCGATCGGCGGCTTCTGGCGGGGCGGGCTGGCCGACAACCTGCTGGTCTCGCTGCAGGTGGCGATCGGCTCGACGCTGCTGGTGCTCGTTGTGGCGCTGCCCGCCGCGTACTACACCGCCCGGCACAACTTCAGGGGCCGCACGTTCTTCCTGATCCTGGTGCTGGTCACGCAGATGTTCCAGCCGACCTCGATGGTCGTGGGCATCTACCGGGAGTTCTTCCAGTTCGGGCTGGTGGACTCGGTGTGGTCGCTGATCCTGGTCAACGGCGGCTTCAACCTGGCCTTCGCGGTCTGGATCCTCAACGCCTACTTCTCCAGCATCCCCCGCGAGCTGGAGGAGGCGGCCTTCATCGACGGCAACGGGCGGATGGGCGCCCTGTTCCGCATCACGCTCCCCCTGGCCATGCCGGGCGTGATCACCGCGCTGATCTTCACGTTCATCGCGGCGTGGAACGAGTTCGTCGTCGCGCTGACCCTGACCACGAGCCCGGAGAACCAGCCGCTGCCGGTGGCGCTGCACTCCTACATGGGCCAGTACTCCGTGGACTGGCAGGGCCTGTTCGCCGGCTCGGTGATCGCCACGATCCCGGTGATCATCCTGTTCGCGCTCATCGAGCGGAAGGTGGTCGGCGGGCTCACCGCCGGCTCGATCAAGTAGGCCAACCCGCAGCGGGCGACCTCCTCCCGCCCGCCCCTCGGCCGCCGCGCGACCCGCGGCGGCCGAAGCCTTTCTCAGAGAAAGAACGCGCGCAGGTCGGCGACGAGCACCTCCGGCACCTCCATCGCGGGGAAGTGACCGCCTCTGTCGTACTCCGTCCAGTGCACGACCTTGTGCTCGCGCTCGGCGATGCGCCGCACGCCGGTGTCCCCGGGGAAGACGGCCACGCCGTGGGGCACTCCCGAGTACGGGCTCTGCCCGCCCCAGGCCGAGGCGCCCTCCTTGTAGATGCGGGCCGAGGAGCCTGCCGTACCGGTGAACCAGTAGACGCTGACGTTGGTGAGCAACTGGTCGCGGTCCACTTCCACACCGGCCCACTCGTGGAACTTCTCGGCGATCCAGGTGAGCTGGCCGACGGGTGAGTCGTGCAGGCCGTAGGCGAGGGTCTGGGGGCGGGTGGACTGGATCATGGCGTAGCCGAGCGCCTCCGTGTCCGGATATTTCGCCAGACGGACGCTTTCCTCCTCGGTCAGGCCCTCCAGCTCGGCCGGGTCGCCCGTCGGGAAGCCGAGACCGCCGTTGACGTGCACGCCGACCACCTTGTCCGGCGCCGCGCGGCCCAGTTCCGGGGCGATGACCGAGCCGGTGTCGGTGCCGTGCGCGCCGTAGCGCTCGTAGCCGAGGCGGTCCATGAGCACCGCCCACGCCCTGGCCACGCGCTTGAGGTCCCAGCCGGTCTCGCGGGTCGGGCCGGAGAAGCCGAAGCCCGGGATCGACGGCGCCACGACGTGGAAGTCCTGGGCCAGCGGCTCGATGACCTTCGCGAACTCCACGAAGGATCCCGGCCAGCCGTGGGTGATGATCAGCGGGAGGGCGTCCTTCTTGGCGGAGCGGACGTGGACGAAGTGGATGTTCTGCCCGTCGATCTCGGTGGTGAACTGCGGGAAGGCGTTCAGCGCGGCTTCCTGGGCCCGCCAGTCGAAGCCGTCGGCCCAGTACGCGGCCAGGTCGCGGGCGTGGTCGAGCGGGACTCCATAGGACCAGCCGGTCCCGGCGAGCTCATCGGGCCAGCGGGTGCGGGCCAGGCGTTCGCGCAGGTCGGTGAGGTCGGCGTCGGGGATGGCGATGGTGAAGGGCTTCATGACGACCACCCTAGGAAGCGCCTAGGTCAGGTACCGTCCTAGGTTGTGAGGCTGCTTTCTTTGCTGGGTCTGCTGCAGACCCACCGGGACTGGTCGGGCGCGGAGCTGGCCGAGCGGCTCGGCGTGTCCACGCGTACCGTCCGGCGGGACGTGGACCGGCTGCGCGAGCTCGGTTACCCGGTCAACGCCACAGCGGGAGCGCCGGGGTACCGGCTCGGGGCCGGGTCGCGACTGCCGCCGCTTCTGCTGGACGACGACGAGGCGGTCGCGGTGGCCATCGGGCTGCGTACCGGCGCGGGGGGCACGGTGGCCGGGCTGGAGGAGGTCTGCGTGCGGGCGCTGGCCAAGCTGGAGCAGGTCCTGCCCGCCCGGCTGCGGCATCGGGTCGACGCGCTCAAGGCGGTGACCGTGCCGCTGCCGCTGGGCGGTCCCGCCGTGGATCCCGGGGTGCTGTCGGCGATCGCGGGCGCGGCGTGGGCGCGGGAGAGCCTGCGCTTCGACTACCGCTCCCACGACGGGACACCCAGCAGACGTACGGCGGAGCCGTACCGGCTGGTCCATTCCGGACGGCGCTGGTACCTGGTCGGATGGGACGTCGAGCGGCGCGACTGGCGAACCTACCGCGTCGACCGGCTCACCCTGCGCACCCCGAACGGCCCGCGCTTCACGCCAAGGCCGCTGCCCGCCGACGACCTGGCCGCCTACACCTCACACAGGATCGCCAGCGCCCCCTACCGCTACCAGGGCCGCTTCACCGTCCACGGGCCCGCGGCCGCGGTGAGCGAGCTGATGACCGCGACCTCCGGCGCGATCACGCCGATCGACGAGAACACCTGCATGGTCCTCACCGGCTCCGACTCCCTCGACGAGCTGGCCCTGTGGGTGGGGCGGCTCGGCTTCCGCTTCGAGACGCACGAGCCGCCCGAGCTCGTCGAACACGTCCGCGCGCTGGGCGAGAGGCTGCTGGGGCGATAATCCGTTGCACTCCCGATGATCGCTCGCTTACTGTCGGAGCACCAAGAGCCACTACCTGGATGGGTAGTTGAAGCGCCTCCACGCCATGGGCGCGAACACCGCCGGCGCCCCGGTCCTGCTTGTCACAGGGCCGGGGCGCCGCCGTAGGTGTACCACTTGCCGTGGTCGAGCAGCTCGCGCGGCGTGACCGTCCAGCCGACCTCGTTCGCGAACGGCTCCATCGGCACGTCGAGCAGTTCGGCCGGCAGGAAGTGGGCGACCGAGCCGTGCCTGGCCTGCCAGTCGGCCCAGAGCTTGTCCACGTAGCAGTGGTTGAGGAAGAAGGCCGGGTCGTTCGGCGCGGAGGCGGGCAGCATGCTGCCGCCCATCCACACGTGGGCCCGGTTGTGCATGACCGGCCCGCCCGGCCAGCCCTCGACGAGGTTGCGGAAGCCCGCGCTCGCCGAGGCGTCGTAGGGCGCCTGGTCGTAGAGCGAGATCGCCATCGCCTGGCTGACCAGCCCGGCCCCCGACGGCCGGTCCGCGCCCGCGCCGAACTCCCTGCGCAGGAACTCCCTGTCGTCCTCGCGCACGGTCAGCCGCCACGCCCCGTTGCGGAAGGCGAACGGCCCGTCCATCACCTGCTGGTCCCCCGGACGCCCGTTGCCGCCGAGGAAGTCCGGGGTGAACGGCGTCGCGCCGCCGCTCTGCTGCACCGTCCAGTCCCAGTACGGCAGCGGCACCCCGAGCTGGGTCTCGAAGTGGACCAGCATCGCCCGGTGCCAGGGCAGGAAGCCGGCGTGCTGGTGGGCGTTCCATCCGTGCTCGGCGAAGGCCCTGCGGTGCAGGTCCACGAAGTAGTCGTAGGCCCCGGTGCGCTTGAGCCGCAGGAAGGCGTCCACGAGCGCGGACCTCTCCGCCGCGCTCAGCGCCGCGGCGTTCTTGCGCAGAACGGCCGCCCTGCGCCGGCCGCCGGCGTCGGGCTGCTCCAGCCGCACCTTGGGCGCCGGTGGCCGATCGACCAGTCTGGCGCCGCGCAGCAGCTCGGCCGCCTCAAGCGCCGCGCCCCTGAGCGTGCGGTGGCTGGTGTAGATGTTGAGCTCGCTGGTGAACCTGCCGTGCTGCTCCATCATCTCCAGCGCGACGCCGTCGATGAACACCGACCTGTTGAGCAGGCCGTGCATCTCCTGACCCGACGGGCAGAGCCTGATCTTCCTGCCCTTGTGCGTGAGCTCGACGCACCCGTCCACGGGCGGCGGGCCGGCCAGAAACGGCACCGCCCCCATCGCCATCAACACCTGCCGCCTGCTGGCACCGACCATGAGGCACCTCCTTCGCGATCTTGCTACCCGGAGATCCCTCTAGAGCTGGGCTGGGTAGTGCGCAAGATCATTAAAGGAGTTTCCGGCCCCGGGATCCGCCTCCCGGGGCCGTCGCCTGTCTACAGCCGCTCGATGATCGTGACGTTGGCCTGGCCGCCGCCCTCGCACATCGTCTGCAGGCCGTACCGGCCGCCGGTGCGCTCCAGCTCGTGCAGCAGCTTGGTCATCAGGATCGCGCCGGTGCCGCCCAGCGGGTGGCCCAGGGCGATGGCGCCGCCGTTCGGGTTGACCGTGGCGGGGTCGGCGCCCAGCTCCTTGATCCACGCCAGCGGGACCGGCGCGAACGCCTCGTTGATCTCCGTGACGTCGATCTGGTCGATCGACATGCCCGCCTTCTTCAGCGCCTTCTGGGTGGCCGGGATCGGCGCGGTCAGCATGTACACCGGGTCGTCGCCGACCAGGGCGAGCTGGTGGATGCGGGCGCGCGGGGTCAGCCCGTGGTCCCTGACCGCCTGCTCGGAGGCGATGAGCAGCGCGCCGGAGCCGTCGGAGATCTGCGAGGAGGTGGCGGCGGTGATCACGCCGTCCTCCTTCAGCGTCTTCAGCCCGGCCATCTTCTCCAGCGTCGTGTCGGGGCGGGGGCCCTCGTCGTCGTGCACGCCGTTGACCGGGACGATCTGGTCCTTGAAGTGGCCGTTGGCGATGGCCTTGGCCGCGCGCTGGTGCGACTCGTAGGCGAACTGCTCCAACTGCTCGCGGGTGAAGCCCCACTTCTGGCACATCAGCTCGGCGCCGCGGAACTGGGAGATCTCCTGCTTGCCGTACCGTTCGACCCACATGTCGCCGAAGGGGAACGGCATGCCCTTCTCCAGCGCAGCTGTGATCGACGAGCCCATCGGCACGACGCTCATCGACTCCACGCCGGCCGCCACCACGAGGTCCTGGGTGCCGGACAGCACACCCTGCGCGGCGAAGTGGATCGACTGCTGCGAGGAGCCGCACTGCCGGTCGATCGTGACACCGGCCGTGGTCTCCGGCAGTCCCGCGCTCAGCCAGGCGTTGCGCGCGATGTCCATGCTCTGCGGGCCGAACTGCATGACGCAGCCCATGATCACGTCTTCGACCGCGGCCGGGTCGACGCCGGTGCGGTCGATGAGCGCCTTCAGCGTCTGCGCGGCCAGGTCAGTGGGGTGGACGGTGGAAAGGCCGCCCTTCTTCTTTCCGACCGGGGAACGGACCGCCCCGACGATGTACGCCTCTGCCACAGTTGCCCTCCATGAAACCGAGCAATATTCGGTTACTGGGCAGACTACAACAGAACGATGCTCTACAGGAGATCCCCCGGGGCGTCGATCCGGAAGGACCACCGGTCCACCGCGATGCCCTGCAGCTCCTCCGCCAGCGACAGCGCGAGCCCGCCGACCTTCTCCAGGTCCTCGCCGCGCAGCTCCACCGCGGTCAGCTCCGTCGCGAAAGGCAGCAGATCCCGTACGGCCGGCGGCCGCGTCTTCAACGGCACCACCACCGCACGGAACCCGGTGCCCTCGAAGGCGCCCTCCTCGTCCGGGTCGGCCTCCAGCAGCTCGGCCAGGTCCGCGTCGGCCGGCCGTACCGGGAGGATCACCGCGGCGCCCCGCGGAACGTCCTCATCGGTCGGATCGCTCACCTCACCCCGGCACACCGCCAGCCCGCCCAGCCGGAACGCGATGCCCTCGGCCAGGTAGCGGTCGAAGTAGTCGAACGGCAGCGGCCCCTCCGCCGCCACCCGCAGCGCCCACACCTGCTCCATCTCGCCGCCCACGAGATCGGGCTCGGCCTCGACGGCGGCGTGGATCCTCGTGTCGGCGGCCAGGATGTCGTCGCCGTCCGCGCGGGCGTCCGGGTCGGCCAGTTGCACGATCCGCAGCAGTTCGGCCGGATCCGGCTTGGCGGGCACCGCCGCCGTAGGGCCAGTACGCAGTCGCCGCTTCGCCATCCAGCCCATAGCGCGTGTCCTCAGCTTCTGTAGGAGCTCGTCATTGTCGCGTAGACGATGATGTTGTCGGTGTAGTGACCGATGTTGCGGTTGTAGAAGCCGCCGCAGGTGATCAGGTGGAGCTGGGCGTTGTCGCCCTGGTCGCCGTAGACGCGCTGGGTGGGGAAGGTCGTCTTCGCCGCCTGCTCCACGCCGCCCACGGTGAACACCGCCGTCACGCCGTCCTGCCGCTTGACCTCGATCGTGTCGCCGTTGCGGATCTCGTACAGGCGGCTGAACACCGCGCTGCCCCGGCGCGTGTCCTTGTGCCCCAGCATCACCGACGGCCCCGCCTCACCCGCGGTCGGCCCGTGCCGGTACCAGCCGACCAGGTTCGGGTTGTCGATCGACGGGACCTGGATGGCGCCCCGCTTGTCCACCCCGATCGAGGAGATGGGCGCGTTGATGCCCAGCCGCTTGATCACGATTCGCTTGGGCGTGGAGGGCAGCATGGCGGGCGCCGGGTTGATCGGCGGCAACGGCGGCGGCACCGTCGCCTCCGCCTTGAACAACGCCTGCTGCGGCGCCCCACTGGCCTTCCCGTCGGGCTGCGTCCCCAGGTCAAGGCTGTCCCGCGCCAGCCCATACTCCTGAGGCGACCCCGCCACGATCAACAGCCCGGCCACAACGGTCACCACTCCGGCGATGGCCGCCAGAATCAACGTGATCCGCAGCCCGCCACCGCCCTGAGGACTCTGCGCGGCCACCCTCAGCTCCGGTTGAGCCCGCGCCGCCGGATCATCAACCCACCTGCGCCGGCGGCGAGGATGAGCAGTGACCCGGTAAGAATGAACATCCGCCCATCAGGCCCCATGTCCCCACCACCACCGGTGTCCGCCCCGGCCTTGGGCGTCTTGGTGACCTTCCCGTTGTTGTCCTTGGGGGTCTCGGTCACGAACTTCGTCGTGGTCTTGGTGGGCTTGGGGGTGGTGGTCGTGGGAGTGGGGGTCGGCGTCGGAGTGGGGGTCGGGGTGGTGCCGTTCCCCGCGGTCACGGTGAGCGGATAGGTCTTGAGGTCGGTCTGCGTCGAGTCGACCGTGCAGGTGATGGCGGCGGTGCCGGACTGCGGCGTGATCGTAAGTCCGCCGGGCTTCAGATTGGCCGTGCCCGCGGTGGTGGGCTTCACCTTGATGGATATGCCTGCGGCAGGAAAAACGACCGGCGCGTTGGCAGCGGTCGCGGCCGGAAGTGTGGCCTCGCCCTTGATGGTCGTCAGCCCAACGGTGCTGCCGCCGTCCACGGTCACGGAGAGCTTGCTGTTCGCCGGCAGACCCGCTGCGGGCGCCTCCAGCTCAGCTCCGGACTCGTTGTTCTCACCCTTCCAGGTGATCGTGACTTCCTCGTTCGTCTTCACGCTCGCCGGCGTGATCGTCAGCAGGACCTTGATATCCACCGTGGGGTTGGCCGCGCCCTGACACGTGTACTGGACGACGTCCGAGGTCCCGGTGCCGCCGCCGGTGCCAATGGAGAACGTCAGCGCACCGGGCTTGATCTCCACCATCGTGCCCGTTGTCGCTGCAGTGATCTTGAAGGCCACGCTCGCGGTCGGAACCGACGTGGACTGTGCGGTGATGGCGCCGCCCGGCTTGGTTCCGGTCTCGGCGGTGCCCCCGGTAACTCCAGCAGCCCAGGCGACGTTCATGGTGGAAGCTGCCGTAGGCGCCGTTGCCAGCGTGAGCGCCGGGATCTTCAGGGTGACATCGAAGCTGCCCCCCGCCGTCACCGAACTCGCGACCGTACTGATTTCAACCTGGACTGACGTGTTCGTGACGACGCCACCGGCGGTGCAGTTGAAGGTGGCCGTCTTCGGGCCCTTGTCGCCGGTACCGGTGCCGATCGGGACCTTCAGCGTGGCGTCGGGCGTGGTCGCGGCCGTACATGTCGACATCATGTTCGACTGGGCCGCGGCGGGCGACGTCAGGAGGACCGAACCTGCGACGAAGAGGAGCGTGCTTGCCAGCCCCAAGGCGGAGGTCTTCTGGGCGAGGCGGCGCCGCGCCTTGGACGTCAGCACTGTCTATCTCCGTTTCAGCGCAGGTTCAACAGGCGTACCAGGATTCCAGCCATTGGTCACGGTTAGGTTGAGATCGTACGAACTGACCCTGTAAATCTCCTGTAAACCTGAAAACCGGACCCAAGGGCCGGTCATCCTTTCTTCTTCGACAGGGTCGCGTACACGATCACGTTGTCCGCGTAGCTGTGCGCCGACTTGTTGTAGACGCCGCCGCAGGTCACGAGGCGGAGCTGGGCGTCCTTGGTGTTGCCGTACACGCGGTTGGTCGGGAACGTCGTCTTGTTCACCTGCTCGATGCCGCTCACCGTGAAGCGGGTGACCTTGCCGTCCGAGCGGTAGACGTAGATGACGTCGCCCTTGGCCAGTTCAGCGAGGCGGTTGAAGACGGCGGGGCCCTTGCGGGTGTTGACGTGGCCGTTGATGATCGACGGGCCGACCGCGCCGGGGACGGGGCTGTTGCGGTACCAGCCCGTCAGGTTCGGCTTGGTCAGCGGCGGGACGCCCAGGGTGCCCTTGGAGTCGAGGCCCACGCCGCCGATCGGGGCGTTCACCTTGATCTTGGGGATCTTGATCCGGGTCGGCTTGGCCTTCTTGGTCGCCTTCTTCGCCGGGGGGATCGGGGCCACCGTCGGGACCGCGGCCAGCGGCGGCGGGGCCTCCAGCTTGGCCGGGGTCAGCGGCACGTCCTTGCCACCCGGGCCCACGGTCGGGGAGAGCATGAAGGCGCCGGCGTTCTGGATCTCGATGGGGGTCGGCTGCTCGCCGTTCTCACCCTGACGCGGCTCGGCGGCTCCAGCCAGTACGCCGCCCGGCCCGCCCTCCACCCGCGGCGCCAACTGGAGCACGCCCACGGTCACCGCCACCACCCCGGCCAGCGAGCCGGCGACCAGCAGCCCGGGCAGCGCCCGGTTCATGGCTTTCTTCCGCTCACTCATCACTTCGCTCCTCCGGCGTGCTCGGCGCGGCGCCGCCGTACCAGCAACCCGCCCGACGCGCTGACCAGCAGCAGCGCCGAACCACCCGCGATCAGCCCGTACGGCCCGCCCGCGTCCTCCTCCGGCGCTTCACCCGTGTCCACCCCGCCCTTGGGGGTCTTGAGGACCTGGGCCTTGATGTAGCGGGTGGTGGTCGGCGAGGCGGAGGCACGCGTCGTCGGGGTCTTCACCGCGCCGGGGACAACGCCTACGTGCCAGGGGTCCGGGTCGTTGTCGCCGTTGTTGTTCGGGGGCGTGGTGGTCGGGGTGCTGGTGGGGTCGTTGCTGGTGGTGGGGGTGTTGGTCGGGGTGGGCGTGGTCGGCGGCGGGCTGCTCGGGGTGCCCGGGACGACCACGTCGATGCCGCCTCCGCCGCTCACGAGCTCGCACTCCGCCTCGTGGTGCTTGGGCGGGGACGGCAGGGCGGCGGTGATCACCTTGAAGGCGTCGAGGTACGCGCGGCCGTCGGCGGTGTTCTCAACCTCGATGGTGTGCGGCTTGTAGGCCATCTCGGGCGACTTCCAGAGCACCTCTTTGGCCTTGGTACCGGTCATCGGGGTGCCGTTGACGTCCTTGCCCGGCTCGACGAGCGGGTCGGTGATCGGCTGGCCGTCGATGAGGATCCGGATGGGGCTGAGGTCGCGCTCGCGGCGGCCGATGTACTCGACCTGGGTGCCGGTGAACTCCAGCTTGGCCTTCGCGTTCGCCGCCGTGGTGGTGTGCAGGTCGTTGAGGTGGTCGCCGAACTCCGCCTCGGTGTGGATGCGCGACCAGCCGCCGGTGTAGTCGATCCCGGCATGGTTGTTGTTGAGCGTGACCTCGCCCTGGGCCGGGGTGAACCTGACCACGAGCGAGCCGGGCACGACCCTGACCGTTCCCGGGCGCTGCACCGAGCCGGCGTCGGAAAGACCTTCCGGCACGACTAGCTGGTCGCCGGGCACGAGCGCGGCCTGCTCCTTGCCGCCCTTGGGCCGGAGCTGTCCGTCCCAGGCGCCGGTGATCTCGACGACGCCTTCCAGGTTGAGCAGCGAGCCCTTGGCGAAGTAGCCCGGCGAGCCGAACCGGCGGTCGCCCAGGTACTTGAGCGACCAGCCGACCTCCAGCTGGCCGGCAGAGTTGATCTTGGGGGTGATGCCCGCTTCGAGCTCCACCGGAATGGTGCCGGCCACGCCCCCGGTGCATCGGTACTTCGCCACGAGCGTGTCAGCTTGGCTGGGCACGGACAGCGCGACCACAAAGGCCGCAGAAGCCGCTAACCCGACCGAGGAGGCAACCACTGCCTTACGCCATCGACTCATGGGTCACTCCGATCACCCAGGCATACCAACGGTAGATCTTAGGGGCGGAACGGCGGCTAACGGGGCGATATGTGGCGGCGAGCGGGACTTGTGATGAAGCCGTGTCCGCCAGCCTGTCGCGGCCCTGGCCGCGCATGACTTCTCCCGGTCAGAACTCGCCTCCGAAAGGCCCGCCGGCCCGGGCCGGAGGT
This sequence comes from Nonomuraea sp. NPDC050790, assembly GCF_044456745.1. Taxonomy (NCBI): domain Bacteria; kingdom Bacillati; phylum Actinomycetota; class Actinomycetes; order Streptosporangiales; family Streptosporangiaceae; genus Nonomuraea; species Nonomuraea sp. NPDC050790. The sequence goes on from NZ_JBITGF010000003.1 coordinate 613,193, forward strand.
CCGGGCGTGGATGTCCTGGGGTGAGTGAGCGACGACCCGCACCCGCCCTATGACGACAGCGATGGCCCAGGCCCGCCTGCTGAGGGCTCGCGTGCCAACTGGTTCGAGCTGTTCTTCGACCTCGTCTTCGTGGTCACCATCTACCAACTCGCGCACGAACTGCACGGCAACCCGAGACCGGCCGACTTCGCGGTCTTCCTCGCCCTGTTCTTCCCCGCCTGGTGGGCGTGGATCAACCTGACCGTCAACGTCTTCGGTCCCGGCAACCGGCGCACACAGGCGATGCTCGTGGCCGCCATGCCGACCTCGGCCTGATGGCCGCCGCGATACCCGACGGCCTCGGCGAACGCGCCTGGGCCTACGCCCTCGGCGCCGCCTGGGTCCGGCTGGTGTACCTACCCCTGTGGTGGCGCGCCTGCCGGCCCGGGCCCATATCTTCCTTCGGGACCTTGCCGCGTGTTGCACGCGGCGGCTGGTCAAGCGCGGGGCGGCAGCTCCAAGCAGGGCGCCTGAGCGAAGCGAAGACCGCTGTGCCCTGGGTGGGCATCAGCCGCTCAACCATTTAGCTGGGCAAGGGGTGGGCCTTCCAAAATCAAAAACGCCTGAGCGAAGCGAAGACCTTTGTGGCCGGGGTGGGCACTCCAAATCAAAACGCCTGAGCGGAGCGAAGTCCTTGACCGGGCGAACCTGAAAGCGGGTATACCTCCAGGTAACAGAATCGTATTCTGTTGGCAGTCCATCCGACTTGGAGGCGAACAGATGCAGCGAGACCTCTTCGACGACGAGCACCTGCTCTTCCAGGAGACCGTCCGCGAGTTCATGGCCCGCGAGGTACTCCCCCACCACGACCAGTGGGAGAAGGACGGCATCGTCCCCCGGGAGGTCTGGAAGAAGGCCGGTGAGGTCGGGATGTTCGGCTTCGCCGTTCCCGAAGAGTACGGCGGCGCCGGGATCACCGACTTCCGCTACAACGCGATCATCACCGAGGAGATCATCAGGACCGGCGCCTCCGGTCTCGGCTGGGGGCTGCACAACGATGTCGTCGCGCCGTACCTGGTCGAGCTGACCGATGACGAGCAGAAGCAGCGCTGGCTGCCCGGGTTCGTCAGCGGCGAGCTGATCACCGCGATCGCCATGACCGAGCCGGGCGCGGGCAGCGATCTCCAGGGCATTCGCACGACGGCCATCCGCGACGGCGACCACTACGTCGTCAACGGTCAGAAGACGTTCATCACCAACGGCATCAACTCCGACCTGGTCGTGGTCGTCGCCAAGACCGACCCGGACGAGGGCGCGCGCGGCACCACGCTGCTCGTGGTCGAGCGTGGCATGGACGGCTTCAGCCGGGGCCGCAACCTGGAGAAGGTGGGGCTCAAGGCGCAGGACACCGCCGAGCTGTTCTTCGACAACGTCCGGGTGCCGGTGGCCAACCGGCTCGGCCCGAACGAGGGCGAGGGCTTCTTCCAGCTCATGAACAACCTGCCGCAGGAGCGCCTGTCGATCGCGGTGGTGGCGGTGGGGGCGGCGGAAGCCGTACTGGAGATGACGATCGAGTACTGCAAGACCCGGCAGGCGTTCGGGCGCAACCTCGGCAAGTTCCAGAACACCCGGTTCGTGCTGGCCGAGCTGGCCACCGAGGTGGAGATCGCCCGCCACTACGTCGACAAGTGCGTGCTCGCGCTCAACAAGAAGGAGCTCTCGGTCGTCGACGCCGCCAAGGCCAAGTGGTGGACGACCGAGCTGCAGAACAAGGTCATCGACCGCTGCCTGCAGTTGCACGGCGGCTACGGCTACATGATGGAGTACCCGGTGGCCAAGGCGTGGCTGGACAGCCGCGTGCAGACGATCTACGGCGGTACCACCGAGATCATGAAGGAGATCATCGGCCGCTCTTTCGGCTTTTAGCCGGAAAAATTGGCCATACTGGCCGTATGGACGGCGGCCTGATCCTCCTGGCTTTCCTGGCGTTGCTGTTCGCCTGGGGTCTCAACCGTGTCCGGCGGGCCCTTCGACTGGGCCCCGTCGGCTACATCGGCGTCATGCTGGTCTTCGTCATCGTCATGCTCCTGGTCTGGGGCCAGACGATGCGCTAGCGGGACTCGAGCACGACCCTGGCCACCAGGTCGGGATCGTCGCTCATCGGCACGTGCCCGCACCCCTTGAGCAGCTTCACCCGCTGCCCCGACCACTTGGCCGCGCGCACCGCCTGCCGGCGCGGGAGCAGCCGGTCGTGCTCGCCCCACGCGATCGTGATCGGCGCCTTGGGCGGCGCGGGCGGCATGAGGCAGGCGAACGACTCCAGCGTCTCGTCGAACCCGGCCGCGCATCCCAGCGCCTGCGTCGCCGCCATCAGCGCGGTCGGCGTCAGCCGTGACGGGTGGGCGACCAGCAGTCCCGCCGACAGCGCGCGTCCCAGCGGGTTCTCCGCCGCTCTGGCCGCCTGCTCGTACGGCACCGCCCGGGCCGCGGAACGCATCGCCCGCAGCGTCGTCTGACACCACACCAGCTCAGGACGCGACCAGAACCCGGCCGGCGAGAACGCGGCAGCCGTACGGACGACTCCGCGAGAAGCCAGCTCCAGCGCGATGTACCCCCCGAGCGAGTTGCCCGCGACGTGCGGCTCGCGCACCCTCATCACCGCGCAGAAGGACTCCACCGCGTCCGCGAGAGACTCCGCGGTGTACGGCGTGCCGTCCGGCAACCCTGGCGAGACCCCGAAGCCGGGCAGATCGATGGCGATCACGTCATAGGAGGCGGCGAGCCGGTCGAGCACCGGCAACCACGCCTGCCAGTGGTGCCCGATGCCGTGGATGAGGATCAGCGGCGCGCCCGAGCCACGACGTTCGTAGGCCAGCTCCATGCCGACGAGTCAACCACTCAGCGGCTGCGCGTGGGAATCTCGAACCAGACCGCTTTGCCTTCCCTGGTCGGGCGTGAGCCCCAGCGCTTGGCGAGCTGGTCGACGAGGTAGAGGCCGCGCCCGCCCTCGTCGTTCTCCCCCGCGCTGCGGATGCGCGGCAGGCGCAGGTCCTGGTCGAACACCTCGACCCAGACCGACTCCTCGCCCCTGCGCAGCCGGAGCGTGAACTCCTTGTCGCCCATCACCTCGTCCTCGAACGGCATGTCCCAGGACTCCTCGAACGGCAGCGGCGGCCCCTCGACCACCAGCTCCCTGCGCGGCACGCTCGCGGTGGCCGCGTGGAGCACCACGTTGGTGACGACCTCGGAGACCAGGAGGCAGGCCAGCTCGGCCCGCTCTTCGGGCACGTTCCAGCCGGTGAAGGCCTCGGCGGCCATCCGCCGCGCTTCGCCGACCATGATCGGCTGGGCGGGGAACGTGCGCTCCTCGACGTCGAGGTCCACGTCGCTGGAGCGCAGCACCAGGATCGCCATGTCGTCGTCGATCTCGCCGGGCACCGCGACCGTGGCGGCGTCGGCGATGCGCTCGACGTCGTCGCCGGTGGTCTTGGCGAGCTTGTCGCACAGGACCGCCAGCGTCTCCTCGTCGGTCGGGGAGCGGCCGTCGCGGGTGGGGCGGCGGTCGACCAGGCCGTCGGTGTAGAGCAGCAGCGCGGCGCCCGGCGGCAGCGTGCGCGTCTCCTCCTTGTAGACGAGGTCGGCGTGCAGGCCCTTGGCCCTGACGCCGAGCGGCTGGCCGACCTCCTCGATGTCCATCTCCAGGCACTGTCCGTCGACCAGCAGCAGCGGCGGCGCGTGGCCCGCGTTGGCGAACGACAACTGGCGTGACCAGGCGTCGTAGACGAGGTACTGGCAGGTGACGATCGGCGGGATGCTCACCTCGGTGCCGTTGTCGTCCTGCTCGGGGGTGGCGATGATGCGGGTCCACTCGTCGAGCCTGGCCAGGATGTCGGCGGGCGACTTGTCGTCCTGGGCGAAGGCGCGCAGCGCGGCGCGCAACTGACCCATGATGGCCGCGGCCTTGGCGCCCCGGCCCTCGACGTCGCCGATGACGATGCCGACCCGGCCCGCCGACAGCGGGATCACGTCGTACCAGTCGCCGCCCACCTGGGTCTGGATGCCCTGGCCGTGGGAGGCCAGCGGGGCGGCCGGGTAGTAGCGTACGGCGATCTCCAGGCCGTCGAGCTGCGGCAGCGCACGCGGGAGCAGGTGCTTCTGGAAGGACTCGGCGGTGTGCCGTTCCTCCTCGAACAGCAGCGCGTTGTCGATCGCGAGCGCGACCCGGGTGGCGATGGCGCCGACGAAGTCGCGGTCGAAGGCGTCGTAGTGGGGGCTGCGGCGGTCGGTGAGGTTGGACAGCCCGAGGTACATCAGGCCGAGCGTCTCCCCGCGCACGCACAGCGGGGCGACGATGGCGGAGGTCATGCCGACCTCGCCGCACAACTGGGCGCTGCCCTCGTGGGGGGCCGGGAAGCTGCTGGTGGCGAAGTCCTCGACCAGGATCGTCTCCTGGCGGCGCAGCGCGGTGTCGGCGTAGTGGCCGGAGGGGTAGCGGATCTCCGCGCCGACCGGCTTCCAGGTGCCCGGCGGCGGGGTCCAGCCCTGCACGTGCTGGGAGACGCGGCGCACCAGGCGCTCGCCCTCCATCAGCTCGATGAAGCAGTGGTCGGCGAACTGCGGCACCAGCATCTCGGCGACGCGCTTCAGCGTCTCCTCGACGTACAGGGAGCCGGCCAGGCGTTCGCCGATGCGCTCCAGCAGGCCGAAGCGGTCCTTCTCGCGCTCGTTGCTGCGCAGGGCCTCGCGGGCGGTGATGACCACGCCGGTCACCGAGCCGGACGGGTGGCGCAGCGGCACCGCCTGTGCCCGGACGTAGACGATGGTGCCGTCGCCCCGCCGTACGTCGAAGGTGCCCTCCCAGACGCCGCCCTTGAGGACGTGCTTGGCCAGCTCGATCGCGAGCGGGTGGTCCTTCTCCATGATCCCGAGGGACAGGACGGACGTCTCCCTGCTCGACGACTTGCCTGGGCGGCCGAACAGCTTCTCCGCGAAGGGGTTCCAGTAGAGCAGGTTGCTGAACCTGTCCGTCACGACGACGGCCATCTCCGCGTGATCCAGCACCGACCCGGCTGCCAGGTGATCAGCCGCGTCCGGTGACAGATCCCCCCATCGCTTCATCCGGAGACCACTCCTCGGGGAGGCTTATGCGAAAAGCGAACCACGGGCGCTCCTGCAACAGTCATGGCCGGGGGGAGTGGAGGGTTCTCCCTTGAGGGATTCAACCAAGCAGAAGCTCGTGCGTCAGCGCCTGGAGACGAAAACGTGCGCGGCAACCTCACGCGGAAGTTCCGCGGGAGTTCCGTTCGCGTCTCCGTCACCTGTCACCCGCACACCGTCGTCGCTCGCCGCGAGCGTCACCTCGCGTCCGGGTTGTATCCCAACTTGCTTGAGTTTAAGCATCACAGCGGGATCGCTTTGCACTTGTTCGCTAATTCGCCGCACGACAACCGGCATATCACGGGGTCCGGCAAGATCGGCCATGGCCTCCAGTGGCTTATCGGCTGCTTCATCCGCTTCGTGCGCGCCGAGCTCGGCCAGCCCCGGGATGGGGTTGCCGTGCGGGCAGACCGTCGGGTTGTCGAGCAGCGTGACCAGGCGGCTCTCCACCGACTCCGACATGACGTGCTCCCAGCGGCAGGCCTCGATGTGCACCTCCTCCCACGGCAGCCCGATGACCTGGGTCAGCAGGCATTCGGCGAGCCGGTGCTTGCGCATCACGCGCGTGGCCAGCGTGCGGCCGAGGTCGGTCATGGCCAGGTGGCGATCGCCTTCGACTTTCACCAGGCCGTCACGTTCCATGCGGGCGACGGTCTGGCTCACGGTCGGGCCGCTCTGCTGGAGCCGCTCGGCGATGCGTGCGCGAAGAGGGACGATGCCCTCCTCCTCGAGTTCGTAGATCGTGCGGAGATACATCTCCGTGGTGTCGATCAGGCCGTGTGCGGTCAAGGCTCCTCCCATCTTGATGCTACGCCGGTCCGGCGGGGACTGAGCCCGTCCGCGGCGGGCACAGAGGTCAAAGGGAACCCTATTGGGAGAACGACCGACGATGGCAAAGGACGGCAACAAACGAGCGGCCCCGTTCCTTCCCGATCACCGCCCGCGCGAGCGGTAGTTCCTGAATCCCGGTACGGCCAGCCCCACGAGCACCACGGCCAGCGCGCAGGCCAGACCGCCTCCCACCCAGGCCCCCGCCAGCCCGAACGCCGTAGCCGTGGCCCCGGCGCGCAGGTCGCCCAGCCGCGGTCCGCCCGCGACCACCACCATGAAGACCCCCTGGAGCCGGCCGCGCATCTCGTCGGGCGCGTAGAGCTGCAGGATCGACTGCCGCCACACCGAGGAGACCACGTCGGCCGCCCCGCCCAGGGCCAGGAACACCACCACGAGCCAGAGCGACTGCGCGAGCCCGGCGGCGGCGACGGACAGGCCCCACAGCGCGATGACGACGACGAGCGCGAGCCCCTGCCTGGTGACCCTGCCGACCCAGCCGGAGAACAGCGCGCCCGTGAACGACCCGAGCGCCATGGCCGCGTTGAGCCAGCCGAGCGCGAGCTCGTCCCCGCCGAACCGGGTGGCCGCCAGCTCCGGGAACAACGCCCTGGGCAGCGCGAACACCATCGCGATGATGTCCACGACGAACGACATGAGCAGCACCGGCGTCACCAGGATGTAGCGCAGCCCGTCCAGGACGGCCCGCGCGCCGGGCCGCGTGACCACGCCGACGGGCGGCAGCGGCGGCAGCCGTACGGCCGCATAGAGCCCGGCGCCGAACAGCACCGCGTCGATCGCGTACGCGGCCGCGAACCCGGAGACGGCCATGACCGCCCCGGCCAGCATCGGCCCGGCGACCGCGCCCACGCTGAAGACGAGCGACTGCAGGGCGTTGGCCGCCGGTACGCGCTCCGGAGGCAGGATCCTCGGGATGATGGCGCCCCTGGTGGGCGAGGTGATGGCGAAGCCCGTCGCGTTGACCGCCATCAGGCCCAGGAGCAGGTAGACGTTGCGCAGGTCCAGCAGGGCCTGCAGGAGGATGAGCAGGGTGCTCGCCCAGGCGATGAGCGAGCCGATGAGAAGGAGCTTGCGGCGGTCGACGGCGTCGGCGACCGCGCCGCCCCACAGACCGAAGACGACGAGCGGGACGAGGTTCGCCAGGCTGAGGAAGCCGACCCACAGGGACGACTGGGTGAGCACCCAGACCTGCTGGCTGGCGGCGACCACGGTCACGCCCATGCCGACGTGGGAGACCGCCTGGCCGATCCAGAGCCGCCGGTAGGCGGGTACCTGCAGTGGCCGGGTGTCCACAAGGTGCCGTTTGATCAAATCCCCGATTGCCACTTAAGGCACATTAAGGGGCAAGTCGCTCCAGCTCCCAGCCGGGGTGCGCCCGCCGGTAGCGCAGCCGGTCGTGCAGGCGGTCGAGCTGGCCCTGCCAGAACTCCATCTCGCTGGGCACCACCAGATAGCCGCCCCAGAAGTCCGGAACCGGTGGATCCTCCGGCCAGCGGGCCGCCAGTTCCTCGTAGCGCCGGTCGAGGTCCTCCCTGGATCGGACCACGGCCGACTGCCTGGAGGCCCAGGCGCCTATGCGGGAGCCGTAGGGGCGGGAGTTGAAGTACTCGGCGGAGCGCTCGTGCGGCAGCCGTACGACCGAGCCCTCGACGCGCACCTGGCGGCGGATCGGGTGCCAGGGGAACAGCAGCGACGCGCGCGGGTTCTCGGACAGGTCGCGGCCCTTGCGGGACTCGTAGTTGGTGAAGAAGACGAAACCGTGCTCGTCGTAGCCCTTGAGCAGGACCGTGCGGGCACTGGGCCGCCCGCCCGCGGAGGCGGTGGCGACGACCATGGCGTTGGGCTCGGGCAGGCCGGCGTCGAGCGCCTCCTGGAACCAGACGGTGAACTGGGCGATGGGGTCTGCGGCGACGTTGGCTTCGAGCAGCGGCTCGCCTTCGTACGAGCGGCGCAGCCCTGACAGCGAGGTGGCATCCACGAGACGGTATTCTTGCGCGCTTGGTGGCGATCCCACACAACGGCCCCCACCAGCGGTGATTGCGTTTCGGCGTGCCCGAAGACGAAGCACCCGATGGCAGGGGGTTAAATTGACGCGCCGGTATCTCGACATCAAGAAAGGGAGGCGGCCGAGAATGTCCGACTTCAAACCCGGCCTCGAAGGCGTCGTAGCCTTCGAGACCGAGATCGCGGAACCGGACAAAGAGGGGGGCGCCCTTCGATACCGGGGCGTCGACATCGAAGAGCTGGTCGGCCGTGTCCCGTTCGGGCACGTTTGGGGCCTGCTGGTCGACAACAAGTTCCAGCCGGGCCTGCCCCCGGCGGAGCCGTACCCCATCCCTGTTCACTCCGGTGACATCCGCGTAGACGTACAGAGCGCCCTCGCCATGCTGGCTCCCGCCTACGGCTTCAAGGCGCTGCTCGACATCGACGACGACCAGGCACGCGACGACCTCGCCCGCGCCTCGGTCATGGCCCTCTCCTTCGTGGCGCAGTCGGCGCGCGGCCTCGGCCTGCCGATGGTGCCGCAGAGCCGCGTCGACGAGGCGAAGACCATCGTCGAACGGTTCATGGTCCGCTGGCGCGGCGAACCCGACCCCAAGCACGTCAAGGCCATCGACGCCTACTGGACCTCCGCCGCCGAGCACGGCATGAACGCCTCCACGTTCACCGCCCGCGTCATCGCCTCCACCGGCGCCGACGTGGCCGCCGCGCTCTCCGGTGCCGTGGGCGCCATGTCCGGCCCGCTGCACGGTGGCGCCCCCGCCCGCGTGCTGCACATGATCGAGGGCGTCGAGCAGCTCGGCGACGCCAAGAAGTACGTCCAGAGCGAGCTGGACAAGGGCAACCGCCTCATGGGCTTCGGCCACCGCGTCTACCGCGCCGAGGACCCGCGTGCGCGCGTGCTGCGCCGTACCGCCAAGGAGCTCGACGCGCCCCGCTACGAGGTCGCGCAGGCGCTGGAGACGGCGGCGCTCGAAGAGCTGCACGCCCGCAAGCCCGACCGCGTGCTGGCCACCAACGTGGAGTACTGGGCCGCTGTCGTGCTCGACTTCGCCGAGGTGCCCTCGCACATGTTCACCTCGATGTTCACCTGCGCCCGCACGGCCGGCTGGGCCGCGCACATCCTGGAGCAGAAGCGCACGGGCAGGCTCGTCCGCCCCAGCGCGAACTACACCGGCCCCGCCACCCGCCCCCTGAGCGACGTGCCCGGAGCCTCCGAGGTCGCCGGCCTCATCTGAAGCCTGCCCCGTACGGCTGCCGCGCGTCCCGTGGCAGCCGTACGCCAGGTCACGGCGGCTTCACCCCCGCGGGCGCGTCATCCGGCAACCCCTCGCAGAGCGGGTTCTCCTTGGGCGCCGCACCGGCGTCCAGCGGCCCGCAGCGCACCACCGGCTGCGAATGACCGTGCTTCCCCCGCGCGACCCGCATGATGGCCAGCGCCTTGTCCTTCGGCCCGTGGCGCTCGGAGGGCCCGAAGTCGATCACGCCGCTCGACCCCTCCCACGCGGCGCCGCCCGAGGTGCGCGAGAGCCGGTACAGGATGTCGCCCCTGCTGGGCAGTCCCGCCTGCAACGCCGCCTTGTACGCCGTGTTGGCCGCCTGGTAGATCACGCTCGTGGCGTCATAGGTCAGGATGAGGTTGTCGTCGGGAGCACGCGGATGCGCGCCCTGCAGCAGCCTGCTGACGAACGCCGTCGGATTCACCTCGTCGGCCGCCCACATCGCCCGGTTGGCCAGCGACAGGTGGTAGACCTCGACCTGCTTCATGTCCGCGATGCCCGCCCCGTGATCGGCCACGACCTTGACCACGTCGTCACTCGCGATCACCTTGACCACGCCCTCCCCGCACGCCTTGCCCTCGATCACGTTGAGGAAGTCGCGGAACTCGGGCGCGCGCCCCGCGTAGACGATGACGCCGGGATCGAGCTGGCAGGCCCGCAGGACCGCCGCCGAGATTCCGCCCTGCTCGACCGTGTAGGGCAGGGACTCGGCGATCTTTATGCCGTGCCGTGGCAGCGCCTCCCTGAAGTCGGCGGCCAGGTTGTTGGTGTACTCGTCCTGCGGCGTGCCGTCCTGGACGATCACCGCCGTGGGCTCCGGCACCCCTTTGAGCAGCTTGTCGCGGATGTAGCGGGAGGCCAGCGTCGTCACGCGGAAGTTCGTCGGCGCCACGTGGAAGTAGTACGGCGACGTAGCGCCCGTGTCCTCCAGGTAGCCGAGCCGGTCGGCCGTCGCGGTGCTCGCCACCATCGGGATCTTCGCGTCGTGCAGCACACCGACCGCCTGCCTGACGCCCTCCACGCTGCGCGAGAACCCCACCACCCCCATCACGCGCGGGTCCTGCGCGGCCAGCCCGGTGATGAGCTCGGCCGTACGGCGGGCGTGGCCGTAGTTGTCGCCCGCGTTCGCGATCAGCACCCGCAGCCGGGGCGTGCTCGACACGGTGCGCTGGTACTCCTCGACGGCCGCCAGCTCCGCCAGCGAACCGGCCAGCCGCGTGTCGTCCACCGCCGACATCCTGATCGAGAACTCGCCGAACAACACGACGCTGACGTACCTGTTCGAGCTGACGGCGTACGCGTTGTTGGTGTCGATCTTCTTGATCAGGTTCGCCATCTCACCGCCGAACATGGTCTCCGGCGTGGACTCAGTGGCGTTGACGACCCCCACGCACTCCGCGCCCCGCCGCTCCACCCAGTCCAGCCCGCCGCAGTGCGCGGCGCGGTCCTGCTGCGTCAGCACGACCCAGACCGCGGGCAGCACCAGCAGCAGTCCGACCGCGAGCCAGTAGCCCACCGCACGGGCCTGGCTCGGCCATCTCCTCGCCGTGTACGGCGTGGCCGCCAGCGGAGCCGGAGCCAGCGCGTTCACCCGCAGCGGGGGCACGTTCAGCCGGACGGCCCGCTCCCACCGGTCCACCGCGGCGCCCAGTTCCCCCGGCCCCGGCGGTTGCGGCGGCGGCACCGGCTCGGGCACCGCGGCCAGCACGACCATCGGAGCGAGCAGCCCCGTCTCCTCCGTGGTCTCCTCCACCAGACGCAGGAACCGGGCGTTCGTCCCTTCCGGGTCCCCGACCTCCAGAAGCACCAGGCAGTAGAGCCCGCGCCCCCAGCTCGGCCACGGAATGAGCCATTTCTTGTACGCCTCGCGCAGATCCCGGCAGAGCGCGTGGACGAGTAATCGCTCGATGTCGTCGTCGCCCGCGTTCGCCAGCCGCAGCGCGTACTCCGGGAGCCTCTCGAACCTCTTGCGCTTCAGGTAGCGCATCCGGCCGAACCAGCCGGTGAACAGCGTGCCCCGGATCGACAGCACACCCTGGACCCCGGTGCCGACCAGCGCCACCAGGAGACCGAACAGCCACGGGAGCACGCCGACCAGGTCGGAGGCGCCGCCCACCCACCACACCGCCAGCGTGCCGAGCGGCACCCAGGTCGTGGCGGCCCTGGCCACGAAGTCGGCCAAGGTCCGCAGGCCGCGGACGTCGGCGTACTTGGACCTGCGCCAGTCCCTGAGCCGCCTCTTCATCTCGCGGTAGCCGGTGTGCGACTTCTCCGGCGGGACGCCCTCCGGCTTGTCCCGCTGCTCGCGCGCCCACAGCACGAACTGCGCCAGCGGGAAGCGCGGCGGCGGCAGGAAGGTCCCGCCCACCGGCTTGGCGAGCTGCCCCTCCGCACCCGCCAGCGCCTTCACCAGGTCATGGACGGTCGCGTTCCCGCCTTCCTGGACGATGGCGCTCGACACGCAGTCCTCGTACGGCTGCGCGAGCCACCTGGCCGCCTCGAAGGCGCCCTCGCCGGACACCAGCACCATCGGAAGAGGTGGGTCGGCCCGCCAGAACGCCGGCCGCCGAATGATCCCCGCAATCACGTTCCGCAGATCGGCCACGTCGCTGCCCCATCGATCGCAAGACCCACATCATGTCTCACATCTCGGACCCGGGCCAAGCCAGTCGTCGCACCTCAGTACGCTTGGGCAGGTGGCTGACATCGTGATTCCCGCTGACATCAAGCCCGCCGACGGCCGCTTCGGCTGCGGGCCCTCGAAGGTCCGTCCTGAGCAACTGGCCGCGCTCGCCTCCGCCGGGGCCGGCGTCATGGGGACCTCCCACCGCCAGAAGCCGGTCAAGAGCCTGGTCGGCCGCGTGCGCTCCGGCCTCGCCGACCTGTTCTCGCTGCCCGAGGGCTATCAGGTCGTGCTGGGCAACGGCGGCACCACCGCGTTCTGGGACATCGCCGCCTTCGGGCTGGTGCGCGACAGGTCGCAGCACCTGTCGTTCGGCGAGTTCTCCTCGAAGTTCGGCGCGGTCGTCAGCAAGGCGCCCTGGCTCGGCGAGCCGACGATCATCAAGTCCGAGGTCGGCACCCACCCGGAGGCCGTGCTCGAAGAGGGCGTCGACGTCTACGCCCTGACCCACAACGAGACCTCGACCGGCGTCGCGATGCCGATCGTGCGCGTGGGCTCCGACGACTCGCTGGTGCTGGTCGACGCCACCTCCGGCGCCGGCGGCCTGCCCGTCGACATCACCGAGACCGACGTCTACTACTTCGCCCCGCAGAAGAGCTTCGCCTCCGACGGCGGCCTGTGGATCGCGATCATGTCGCCGCGCGCGCTGGCCCGCGTCGAGGAGATCGCCGCCTCGGGCCGGTACGTGCCGGAGTTCTTCAGCCTGCCGGTCGCCATCGACAACTCCGGCAAGGACCAGACGTACAACACGCCGTCGGTGGCCACGCTGTTCCTGCTGGCCGACCAGATCGAGTGGATGAACGCCAACGGCGGCCTGGCCTGGACCACCGCCCGCACCGCCGACTCCGCCCAGCGCCTCTACACGTGGGCGGAGAAGTCCTCCTTCGCCACGCCGTTCGCCGCGCCGGAGTTCCGCTCGCAGGTCGTCGGCACCATCGACTTCAACGACGACGTCGACGCCGCCGCGGTGGCCAAGGCGCTGCGCGCCAACGGCATCGTCGACACCGAGCCCTACCGCAAGCTCGGCCGCAACCAGTTGCGCGTGGCGATGTTCCCGGCCATCGACCCGGCCGACGTCGAGGCGCTGACGACCTGCGTCGACTACGTGGTCGAGCGTCTCTGACCCGTCCGCCTGGCCAGTTCCTCCAGCAGGGCGAGCGCGTCGGCGTCCTCGACGCTCTGCGCGAAGCGCGCCAGCACCGGCAGTCTGTCGGTGCTGGCCGAGAGCGCTTCGAGCATCAGCCGGGTGAGGTGTTCGTCCCTGCTGTGCACGGCCGCGTACCTGAAGGCGTTGCGGTACGGCGTGCGGACCAGCAGCCCCTTCTTCAGCAGCCGCTCGGCCACGGTCTGCACCGTGGTGTAGGCCAGCGCCCTGTCCTCGTTCAGCCTGCCCAGGACTTCTCTGACGAGAAGCGGTTTCCGGGCGTCCCACAGCACGTCCATGATCGCGCGTTCCAGGGATCCCAGGGTTGCCACAGTTAACATTGTTGCCGGAAAACCCCCGCCGCGACCAGTGATGTCGAGATTCCGTAAAGTTGTGCGAGAAAGCACGCACGTGACGGGGGTTGACCGGAGTGACGTCCCATCCCACACGGCCTCTTGGCCTGGGGTACCTGATGTTCGCCAGCCGCTGGCTGCAGTTGCCGCTCTATCTGGGGCTGATCGTGGCGCAGGGCGTCTACGTGTGGCAGTTCCTGGTCGAGTTGTGGCACCTGATTCAGACGGTCGTCTCCGGCGATCCCAGCCACTCACCGGTCGCGTTGAGCTTCTCCAAGCTGACCTCGGGTGAGACGCCGAGCATGGAGGTCATCGTCATGCTCTCCGTGCTCGCCCTGATCGACGTCGTGATGATCTCCAACCTGCTCATCATGGTCATCGTCGGCGGCTACGAGACGTTCGTCTCGCGCATCAACCTCAACGGGCACCCCGACGAGCCGGAATGGCTCTCCCACGTCAACGCCAACGTGCTCAAGGTCAAGCTGGGCACCGCGATCATCGGCATCTCGTCGGTGCACCTGCTGCAGACGTTCATCCAGGCGCGCTGGATCCCCGACAACAAGATCATGTGGCAGACGTTCATCCACCTGGCCTTCGTCGCCTCGGCGATCGGGCTGGCGTGGATCGACCGGCTGCTGTCCCACTCGCCCGCCGAGCGGACCAGGGATCTGGTGCACTAGTAGGCGGTCAGGGGGGCGCCGCGGCGGCGGCGTAGCACCCAGGCCGACACCACGCCGGCGATCAGCCCGAACAGGTGGCCCTGCCACGAGATCCCGGGCTGGTTGGGCAGCACGCCGAGCAGCATCGAGTAGTAGGCGATCGCCACGCCCACCGCGATGACGATGTCGAGGATGCTGCGGTCGAAGATGCCGCGGGCCACCACGTAGCCGAAGTAGCCGAAGATGAGGCCGCTGGCGCCCACGGCGACGGTCCCGATCGGGGTGGTGAGCCAGGTGCCCAGCCCGCCGATGAGGATGATCAGCAGGGTGGCGGCCAGGAACCGGCCGAGCCCGCGTACCGCCGCCAGGAAGCCCAGGATGAGCAGCGGCAGCGAGTTGGCCATCAGATGGCCGAAGCCCACGTGCAGGAACGGCGCGAACAGGATGCCGATCAGGCCGGAGGGCTGCCAGCCGGCGATGCCGTAGCCGTCGAGGTTGACCGGCAGGACGTAGTCGGCGACTTCCAGTGCCCACATGGCGGCGACGGCCACCACGAGCAAGATCACGGCGCCCGCCGCTTCGGCGAGCATGCCACGCAAGCGGGACCGTCCTTCGGGCTGGCCGTTCATGCGCGCTCCTGCGGGGTCGGCTGACTTCCCTTTTACCGTACGCAGGAATCGTCACGGACGCGTAGAGGGGGCCCTCTTCTCGCGGAGAGGGCCCCCTGTTACTCGCCCTTCCAGTTGGGGGCGCGCTTCTCGGCGAAGGCCGCGGCGCCCTCCATCGCGTCCTTCGAGCCGAACACCGGCCCGACGATCGCGCCCTGCTTGACGAACATCTCCTCCAGGGACCAGTCCTGCGACTCGATGACCACCTTCTTGGTCGCCGCCAGCGCCAGCGGGGCGTTCGCGGCGATCTTCCTGGCCAGTTCGAGCGCCGTCTCCAGGGCGCCGCCCGCCGGGGTGACCCGGTTGACCAGGCCCAGCTCGTACAGGCGGGCGGCCGGGTAGTGGTCGCCGGTCAGGGCGATCTCCATGGCCACGTGGTAGGGGATGCGGCGGGGCAGCCGCATGACGCCGCCCGCGCCGGCCACCAGCCCGCGCTTGGGCTCGGGCAGGCCGAACTTGGCCTCCTCGGAGGCGACGATCAGGTCGCAGGACAGCGCCAGCTCGAAGCCGCCGGCCAGCGCGTACCCCTCCACCGCGGCGACCAGCGGCTTCTTCGGCGGCGCCTCGGCCAGGCCGCCGAAGCCGCGCCCCTCGACCACCGGGAGGTCGCCGGTCAGGAAGCCCTTGAGGTCCATGCCGGCGGAGAAGGTGCCGCCCGCTCCGGTCAGGACGTAAGCCGAGATGTCGGAGCGGGCGTCGAGCTCGTCCAGCGCCGCGGCGATGCCGCGGGCCACCGCGCCGTTGACGGCGTTGCGGGCCTGCGGGCGGTTGATGGTGATGACGGCGACGTTGCCGGATTCGTCGACGAGAACCTCAGAGTCAGACACGCGACCTCACTTGGGCTGGAAGCGGATGCCGCCGTCGAAGCGGACGACCTCGGCGTTCATGTAGTCGTTCTCGATCAGCGAGCGGACCAGGTGCGCGAACTCGTCCGGACGGCCCATGCGCTTCGGGAAGACCACGGGGGCCACCAGCTTCGCCTTGAACTCCTCGGAGTTCGGCGAAAAGCCGTAGATCGGGGTGTCGATGATGCCGGGGCAGATCGTGTTCACGCGGACGCCGATCGCCGCCAGGTCGCGCGCGGCCGGGACCGTCATGCCCACGATGCCGCCCTTGGAGGCGGAGTAGGCGAGCTGCCCGGTCTGGCCCTCCAGCGCCGCGACGGAGGCGGTGTTGATGACGACGCCGCGGTGGCCGTCCTCGGAGGCCGGCTCGGTCTTGGCGATGGCGGCGGCGCCGACGCGCATGAGGTTGAACGTGCCGATCAGGTTCACCTCGATGACCTTGCGGTAGCTGGCCAGGCTGTGCGGCGCGCCGTCGCGGTTGACGGTGCGCTCGGCCCAGCCGATGCCGGCGCTGTTCACGATCACACGGACCGGCTTGCCGGTCGCCACGGCGGCGTCCACCGCCGCCTGCACCTGCTCCTCGTCCGACACGTCTGTCCTGACGAAGACTCCGCCGAGCTCGTCGGCGATGGCCTTGCCGCGCTCCTCGTTGAGGTCGGCGATGACCACGGTCGCGCCGTGGGCGGCCAGCTCGCGGGCGGTGGCCTCACCGAGGCCGCTGGCACCGCCGGAGATGATTGCTGCGGATCCGTTGACGTCCATATCCCGGACCCTAACCCGACAACCGAATGAAGTTCTACTCGGGGTGGGTTAAAACGCGGTCACATGCCGCCGACGGCGCTGTCCACGTCGGAGTAGACCTTGATGCGCCGGTCCAGCCCGGTGGTACGCAGGATGCGGGCCACCGGCGCCTGCGGAGCGGCCAGGGACACGCCGCCGCCCTCACCTGTGGCCAGGCGCCACGCCTCGATCAGCACCGACAGGCCGCTGGAGTCCATGAACGACAGTTGCTGCAGGTCGAGCACCAGCCGCGCGCCGTCCTGCTTGATGGCATCGCGCACCTCGTCGCGCAGGAAGGGCGCGGTGAACAGGTCAAGCTCACCCTCAACGGCCACCACCACGGCGTCGCCCATCGAGTGTCGCGCAAGCCGCAGCTTCATGTTCGGCCCCTCCTCGATGAGCCACTGTACTTGGACATCCCCGATAAGCGGGCATGCACAAACTACGATCAACCACTATGCGGGAGGACGAGGCGGAGCTGGGCGTTCGGCTGCCCTCCGCGCCGATCGGCCCCATGCGCGCGGTGCTGCGGCGCATGGCGCTGGCCATGGGCGTGCTGGCCGCCATGTTCCTGCTGGTCGCGATCGACCTGGACGGCTACCGCGACAACGCCGACGACTCCGTCTCCCTGCTCGACGCCCTGTACTACGTCACCGTCTCGCTCTCCACCACCGGCTACGGCGACATCACCCCGGTCACCGACACCGCGCGGATCGTCAACATCGTGGCGGTGACGCCGCTGCGGGTGGCCTTCCTGGTCATCCTCGTCGGCACCACCCTTGAGGTGCTCACCAGGCGCACCCGCGACGCGTTCCGGATCAGACGCTGGAGGTCCAGGTTGAACGATCACACGCTGGTCATCGGCTTCGGCACCAAGGGCCGCTCGGCGATCCGCACGCTGCTGGAGAACGAGCGGCCCAAGGAGTCGATCGTCGTGATCGACTCCTCCCGCGCCCTGGTCGAGGAGGCCACCGCCGACGGGTTCGCCGGAGTCACCGGCGACGCCACCCGCAGCGAGGTGCTCAACCGCGCCCGCATCCGCACGGCCGCCCAGATCATCATCGCCGTCCAGCGCGACGACACCGCGGCGCTGGTCACGCTCACCGCGCGCAGCCTCAACGCCTCGGCGACCATCGTCGCGGCGGTGCGCGAGGCCGAGAACGACCCGCTGGTCAGGCAGAGCGGCGCCGACGTGGTCATCACCTCCTCCGAGGCGGCCGGCCGGATGCTGGGCGTGGCGACGCAGAGCCCCGCGATCAGCGCGCTCATCGAGGACTTCCTCGTCTTCGGCAAGGGCCTGGACCTGTACGAGCGCGCGGTCACCGCCGAGGAGGTGGGCAAGAAGCCGGCCGACGGCGACGGCATGGTCATCGCCCTGGTCCGCGGCGGTGAGGTGCTGACCTACGCCGACCCTCGGGCCCAGGCCCTGCGGGAGGACGACCGGCTGATCGTCATCCACGTTCCGCGGGTATAGCGAAGCCGTACGGCAGCTCAAGGCGGTGCGCGGCGAGCAGGCCGGGGTCGGCGAGCAGCGCGCGCGTGGGCCCGTCGGCGGCGATCACGCCGCCCGACAGGATCAGCGAGCGCTCGCACAGCTCCAGCGCGTACGGCAGGTCGTGCGTCACCATGAGCACGGTCACGTCCAGCGAGCGCAGGATCTCGGCCAGTTCCCTGCGCGCGGCCGGGTCCAGGTTGGACGACGGCTCGTCGAGCACGAGGATCTCCGGCTCCATGGCCAGCACGGTCGCGACCGCGACCCGCCGCCGCTGGCCGAAGGACAGGTGGTGCGGCGGCCGGTCGGCGAACTCCAGCATCCCCACCCGGTCCAGCGCGTCCTTGACCCGGCGTTCGAGCTCCTCTCCGCGCAGGCCGGCGTTGGCGGGGCCGAAGGCGACGTCGTCGCGGACCGTCGGCATGAACAACTGGTCGTCGGGGTCCTGGAACACCAGGCCGACACGCTGGCGGATCTCCTTGAGCGTGTCCTTGCGCACGGGGGTGCCCGCGACGGTGACGGTGCCGTGCCCGGCGGTGAGGATGCCGTTGAGGTGCATGACGAGCGTGGTCTTGCCCGCGCCGTTGGGCCCGAGCAGCGCGACCCGCTCGCCGCGCGCGACGGCGAGGTCCACCCCGAACAGCGCCTGCGTCCCGTCGGGGTAGGCGTAGGCGAGGTCCTTGACCTCCAGCGAGTGGTTCACAGAACCATCATCCCCAGTACGGCCAGCGCCCCGCCGGGCAGCGCCAGCGCGGTCACCCACTGCCGCGCGCTCGCGGGAAGCTCCTGCACCACCGGCATCCGGCCGTCGTACCCCCGGCTCAGCATCGCCAGGTGCACCCGCTCACCCCGCTCGTAGGAGCGGATGAACAGTGCCCCTGCCGAACGCGCGATGACCGGGATGTGCCGCATGTTGCGCGCCTCGAACCCGCGCGACTCCCTGGCGACCTTCATCCTGCGCATCTCGTCGACGATCACGTCCATGTAGCGCAGCATGAACATGGCGATCTGCACCAGCAGCGACGGCACCCGCAGCCGCTGCGCGCCCATGAGGATCGCCCGCGGCTCCGTCGTCGCGGCCAGCAGGATCGAGGCGACCACGCCGAGCGAGGCCTTGGCCAGGATGTTCCACGCCGCCCAGAGGCCGGGCACGCTCAGCGAGAGGCCGAGCACGGTGATCCGCTCCCCCAGCCCGATGACCGGGATGAGAAAGGCGAACAGCACGAACGGCAGCTCGATCACCATGCGCCGCGCCACGAACGTCACCGGCACCCTCGCCACCGCCGCCACCACCCCGAGCAGCGCCGCGTAGCAGCCGAACGCCCAGAACGCCTCGCGGGGCGTGGCCACCACCACGATCGCGAACGCCAGCACCGCCAGCAGCTTGCACTGCGGCGGCAGCCGGTGCACGGCCGACCCGCCCGGCCGGTAGAGCTGGTGGTGGTGGCCCGCGCCCATGCCTACGCCTCGGTCCTGACCTTACGGCTGCGCACCGCGTACGCGACGCCGGCCGCCACCAGCAGGGTCAGGCCGACCCCGATGATGCCCGCGACCCCGACCGGGATGCCGCCGACCTCGCCGTAGTCGGCCAGCGCCCACGTGCCGAACAGGTGGTCGGCGGCCTGGTCGATGAACCCCTTGTCCTCGGCCACGCGCTCCAGGCCGTCGGGCGAGGAGGAGGCGAAGAAGGAGACCACGCCGGCCAGGATCAGCGTCACGCCGATCCCGCCCAGCACGAACGGCCGCACCCCGGCGCCGGAACCCACCGCCTGCTCGCCCTCGACCTCGGTGGTCGATCCGTCGGCGCCGCGCAGCACGAGCGGCTTGGCCAGGCCGGCCGCGCCGTACACGAGATCGGGGCGGACCGCCAGGACGGCGCCGACGGTCACCGCGGTGATCAGCCCCTCGCCGATGCCGATCAGGACGTGCACGCCGCCCATCGCCGCGGCGACCGTGCCGACGTCGATCGGCGCGGTGCCGCCGATCGCGAACAGCGCCGTGAACGCCAGCGCCGAGGCGGGCACCGAGATGAGCGCGGCCAGGAACGCGGCGACCGTGATCGCGCCCTTGCCGCCGGCGAAGCGAGTGATCAGCCGGAAGACGCCCCAGCCGACCAGAACGGTCACGATGCCCATGATGGTGATGTTCACGCCGAGGGCGGTCAGCCCGCCGTCGGCGAAGAACAGGCCCTGGACCAGCAGCACCACGGCCACGCACAGCACACCCGTGTAGGGGCCGACGAGTATCGCCGCCAGCGCGCCGCCGAGCAGGTGTCCGCTGGTGCCGGCGGCGACCGGGAAGTTCAGCATCTGGACGGCGAAGATGAACGCCGCCACCAGGCCGGCCATGGGCGCGGTCCGGTCGTCGAGCTCACGCCGGGCGCCGCGCAGGCAGACCGCGACCCCCGCTGCCGCGACGACGCCGGCGGAGATGGACACTGCCGCGTTGAAGAAGCCATCGGGTACGTGCACGACTCCTGCCTCTCAGTAAGGAGGGGATAACGTCCTTACGATAGGTCATCGCCTTGCACCTGCACATAGATGGCATTTAGCCAAGAATTCTCCGCAGAATCGCCCTGGGTGTCAGCTTGCGGACGACCGTGCTCAGCCGTCCGCGTCCCGAGGTCGCGTACGGCCGCACGGTGCGCAGCACCGCGCCGCGCCACCACCGGCGCGCCGCGGGCACGCCCACGGCGCCGGTCTCGATGCGGAAGCGCGCGGGCGGCCCGCCGAGCTCCAGCTCCAGGTAGGCGTCCCAGGTGCCGGGCGCGAACCGCCCCACCGCCGGCCGCGCCGCGAAGGCCCCGCCGGGCAGCGCGGTGACGCGCTCGGTCCGCTCGCTGCCCGTGCGCCGTTCCTTCCACACCAGTCCGCGTACGGCTCCCGCCTCCACCGCCGACCCGCCGACCGTGATCTCGCCGTCGAGCAGCAGCCGGTGCCCCAGCCCCCAGCGCGTCCTGGTGATCCGCACGCTGCCCGGCACCGCCAGCACGTGCCCGCCGACGTCCAGGCTGAGGTTGCCGTTGTCCCTCGTGAAGTACGGCAGCGCCACCACGTTGCCGATCAGCCGCGGCGACGGCCTGCCCAGCCCGCCCTCGCGGTTGGCGCCCAGGCGGCCCAGCCGGGTCACCCCCTCCAGCTCGACCGCGACGTAGGCGTCCCACACGCCGGAGGCGAGCTGGGCCGGGTCGATCCGCACGGTGAACGCGCCGTTGTCGCACTCAGCGGGCAGCACCTGCTCGCCGGCCGGGTCGTGCCGGGCACGCAGCACGAGCGAGACGCCGTCGTTGTCGCGCATGCCCTCCAGCCCGGCCGTGCCGGTGACCAGCAGCCGCTCGGCCTCCCACCGCAGCCCGGTCAGCCGCCGCAGCACGGTCGCGCTCTCGATGTCGGCCAGGCGCAGCAGCCGGTCGATGTCGCCGAGTGCGGCCAGGCGCTGGCGGTCGGTGCTGGTGAGCCGCTCGGCCACGCCCGGCGTCAGGTACTCGTCGCACAGCGCCGCCACCTCGGCCGCGATGTCCTTGCGCCGGACGTCGTCGGCCTCCAGGAACGGCGCGCCGAGCTGGGCGAAGGCGTCGAGCCGGAAATGCCGCCTGAGCAGGTGGTCACGCAGCGGGCCCGGCTCGACGTGCCGGGTCATGAGCTCGATCGGGCCCCTGATCATGGTGAGCCAGGAGATGGGGTCGCGGCTGCCGGGCTGCTGCATGATGCTGCTGCCGTCCGGGCGGGCGGTCAGGTGGTAGCAGTCGTAGTCGGCGACGACGGAGATCGTCCCGGCGTGGCAGTAGGCGTGCACGGAGAACTGGATGTCCTCGCCGATGAGCTGGTCCTCGGCGAAGCGGATCGCGTGGCGCTCCAGCATCTCCCTGCGGAACAGCTTGAAGCAGCTCAGGCTGTTGTAGACGGCGCTCTCGCCCAGCTCCACCCGGTCGGCGCTGCGCTGGAACATCGACACGGGCGCGCGCCTGCCATGGCCCACGATGCGGCCGAGGACGATGTCGGAGCCGTTGCGGTCGGCCATCGCGACCATGCGCTCCAGCGCCTCGGCGCCGAGGTAGTCGTCGGCGTCGCAGAAGAAGACGTAGCGGCCGGTGGCGTGTTCGAGGCCGACGTTGCGCGGCCGCCCGGCGCCGCCGGAGCAGGGCTGGTGGACGACCTTGACGATGCTGCGGTGGTAGGCGGCGTAGAGGTCGAGCAGTTCGGCGCTGCCGTCGTCGGAACCGTCGTCGATGACGACGATCTCCTTCTTCACGCGCTGGATCAGCGCCGAGGTCAGGCAGCGGTCCAGGTAGGCCCGGCAGTTGTGGGCCGGGATGATGACGCTGACGTCCGCCGCATCCTCGTCGCACCCCGTTGTCGTATCAGCCACAGCCGCGCCCCTCAGCCGTCACAATCTGCTTGCATTCCGTTTCAGTATGTGACGAGGGACGGCTCTCGCGTGGGCGATCCGGCCTCTTTGGTGCGCCGTTTTCCTCCGCCGCAACCGCCGATATTTCCGGCCATATCCCCTAATGGGCGGCTATGCGGAGCATCGAATTCCGTTCAGGGGCGCTCTTTTTCCACCCGGAGGATAAGAACAACCCCGAAGGGAACAGTGCCCTACCCCCTGGCCGGAGCCGTGATCCACGCTCAAGACTCGCGCGTCTACACTCAGGCAACCTTGACCGGGAGGTGGCAGGTTATGGGAACCAGTCTCTACAAGCAGCTCGTGGCCCAGGCCAAGGTGCTTTACGCGGCCGAGGACGTTCTCGCTTCAGCGCGGCTGAAGGAGCTTTACGCATGTTCGGAACTGCTCCGCCGTACCAGGACCAGGGCTGAGGACATCGTGCTGGAGGCGCGCATGATGCTCGCCGACGCCGAGCGGCAGGGCGACCCCGAGCGGATCGTCGCGCTCAGCGCCCAGGTCGACCAGGCGCGCGCCGCCTACGACAAGGTGCTCGACGCCTACGTCACCCTGTGCTGCCGCATCCACGAAGAGCAGAAGGCACTGCTCGACGAGGGCTTGTCAGGAGTCGCCTGACGTTCTAGTGTCAGGCCATGCCTGACTGGAAAGACAAGCTGCACTGCTCCTTCTGCCACAAGAACGGCACCGAGGTCGCCAAGCTCATCGCCGGGCCCGGAGTCCACATCTGCGACGCCTGCGTGGGCCTGTGCGACCAGATCCTCGAAGAGGAACGGCTGGCCGAGAGCACCGAGCCGCGACTGCCCATGTGGGAGACGATGAGCGAGGACCAGATCCTCGACCACCTGCCGAAGATCGCGGCCGTCCAGGCCCAGATCGACGACAACCTGCGCGACTGGGTGGGCCACCTCCGCGGGCGCAACGTGAGCTGGGAACGCATCGGCGCCGCCCTCAGCATGACCCGGCAGTCGGCCTGGGAGAGATTCAAGGCGCCTTCCTTGTAAACCTGTGTGACTGCTGAGGCGTCTCCCAGCAAAGGGAGGCCCGCATGCGCGTGCTTGACGGCCTCGCGGCACCGGAACTCAGCGACTTGCAGCTGGAGATGGCGCTGATCGCGGTGCTGCACGAAGAGGCAGAACGACTCGCCGCCGAGTGAACGGGCTCCAGCTCCCCGGCCGCCCCGGGGAGCTGGAGCAGGGGCCACCCAACCCACCCAACACACCCGCGCTTGGCCATCCCACGCGTGGACCACCCACCCACGCTCCACCGCTCCACCCACCCACGCTCCGCCGCTCCACCCACCCGCGCGCCCATCCCCCCACCCACGCCATCGCCGTTCCACGCGTGCACCACCCCACCCACCTTCGCCCCCACCACACCCGCGCCCGCCACCCCACCCCAAGCCCCGCCGCTCCCCCACCCTCGCCATCGCCGTTCCACGCCCCACCGCCCCACCCAGCCCTGACCCGCCTTCACCACCCCACCCACACACCGCTTCTCCACCCGCGACTTCGCCACTCCACCCACCCGCGCCTTCGCCGTTCCACGCGCCACCGCCCCACCCACTCAGGTCACCGGTGGCGAACTGGGCTAGGTGGGGTGCGTGGTCCGGTTGCTCAGGGGGTGGGGGTGTGTGGTCCGGCCGCCCAGGTATGGAGCCAGGGCTGGAGGTGGTGGAAGCGCACTCCGGCACCCCAGGCAGCCGGAACCCGCCATTGGCATCCCAAAGCCCCGACCGCAAACCCAAGTCGGGGCCAGAGTCGTGTCGTCAGGCGTTGTCCGAGGCTGTGGCGATCACGTCGTCGAGGACCTCGCGGGAACGGACCAGGTCGGCGATCATCCGGTCGATCCGCTCGCGCTCCAGCGTGAGTTCGTCCACCAACGCCGGAGTGGCGATCGCCGCAGGGCCGCCGTCGGAGTCGCGCATACAGGGCAGCACCCGCGCGATCTTCTTGCTGTGGAGACCGGCGGCGAACAGCTCCTGGATTCGGATCACCCGATCGACCGCGCTCTCGGGATAGTCGCGGTGCCCGCCGGGCGTGCGGCCGGCCACCAGCAGCCCCTGCTGCTCGTAGTAACGCAGCGACCGCTCGCTCACACCGGCCCGTCTGGCCAGTTCGCCGATCCTCATCTCCATCCCCCTCCGCCCTCGATGGTAGGCCCTGTACACCGAACCAAGCGCTTGCTACGCTCCGCCCATGGTCTCCACGATGGTCTGGGGTACCGGCAATGTCGGCCGAGCGGCCATCCGAGCCGTCGAGGCCAACCCGGCCCTGGAACTCGCCGCAGTCATCGTCCACAACCCCGACAAGGTCGGCCAGGACGCCGGGCAGCTCGCCGGCCTCGGCCGCGATCTCGGCGTCACCGCGAGCGCCGACGCCGAAGCGGCGTTGGGGGCCCGGCCGGACGCCGTCGTGTACGCCGCCTCCGGGGAAATCCGCCCGGACGAGGCGCTCGCCGACATCGTCAGGGCCATCCGGGCCGGCGCCGTCGTCGTCACCCCCTCCCTCTACGCCCTCTACGACCAGCGCAACGCCCCACCCGAACTCCGCGACCCCGTGCTGTCGGCCATCGCCGAGGGCGGCGGCTCGCTGTTCGTCTCCGGCGTCGACCCCGGCTGGGGCAACGACGTGCTGCCGCTGCTGATCAGCGGGCTCGGCTCCGTCGTGGACGTCATCCGCTGCCAGGAGATCTTCGACTACTCCACCTACGACCAGGAGGACTCCGTCCGCTACATCGTGGGCATGGGCCAGCCGATGGACTACGAGCCGCCCATGCTCGCGCCCACGATCCCGTCGATGGTCTGGGGCGGGCAGATACGGCTCATGGCCCACGCGCTCGGCGTACAGCTCGACGAGATCCGCGAGAGCGTCGACCGGCGCGCGCTCGACGCGACGGTGAGCACCACGACGATGGGCAAGTTCGAGGCCGGCACGCAGGGCGCCGTCCGCTTCGAGGTGCAGGGAGTCGTCGGCGGCGCGCCCCGCATCGTGATCGAACACGTCACCCGCATCCACGCCTCCTGCGCGCCCGACTGGCCCACGCCGCCGGACGGCGTCGGCGCACACCGCGTGGTCATCGAGGGCCGCCCCCGCATCGAGGTCACCATCGAGGCCACCGACGAGGACGGCAACCGCTCCGCAGGCGGCAACGCCACCGCGGTCGGCAGGCTGATCGGCGCCATCGACTGGCTCCTGGCCGCCGAACCCGGCCTCTACGACGCCCTCGACATCCCCCTCAGGCCGGGAAGACTGACATGAGAACCGACGTTCCCGGCGACGCCGCATCGCCGCCGAGCTCTCGGACCCGGGAAGGCTGACATGAGGATCGACATCCCCGAGGGCAAGGACGCCATCGAGTACGTCTGGGGCGAGATGGTGCCCGGAATCGGCCCGGCCGCCTCCCACTTCTCGCTGTCGGTGTACGCCCACACCACGCTCGGGCTGCGCGAGTTCGAGGCGGCCCGGCTGCGGATCGCACAGATCAACGGCTGCGTCTTCTGCCTGGACTGGCGGACCGAGCGCGACGGGGAGAAGGTCGAGGACACCTTCGCCGACGCCGTGACCGACTGGCGCACCACCGACGCCTTCGACGAGCGCACCCGCCTGGCCGCCGAGTACGCCGAACGCTACGCCGTCGACCACCACTCCCTCGACGAGGACTTCTGGGACCGGATGACGGCCCACTACACCCAGCTCGAGATCGTCGAACTGAGCATGAGCATCGGCTCCTGGCTGGCGTTCGGCCGTCTCAACCGGGTGCTCGGCCTCGACACCGTCTGCAAGCTTCCCAGCGGAGCCTCCCCCGCCAGGAAGTGAGCGCCAGGACCGCGACCCCGAACACCCAAGCACCCCACCCCACCAAAGGCCCCCACGCACAAGCGCCCCGTCCAACCGCAACCCCCCACGCACAAGCGCTCCACCCCACCACAACCCCCCGCGCGCAAACACCCCACCCCACCACAGGCCCCCGCGCACAAACACCCCAGCCCACCACAGGCCCAGACACGCAAGAGCTCCGCCCCACCACAGAGCTGAACGGGCGCCAGCCCCCGCCCGCCACCGAGCGAAACCCGTGCGAGCCCCCGCCCACCGAGCCGACCTGGAGCAGGCCCGCTCGCACCGAGTGATGTAAAGGCGCGAATCCGTCGAGAGTGAGGAGTGATACATGTCGGGTGTCTCCCGTCGTGGCTTCATCGCTGGAACCGGTTCTCTCCTGGGCGCCGCGGTCCTGGCCGGTCGCGCCCCCGCCGCGCGCGCCGCCGTCATCACCTCAGGCGAGCGCGTGCCCGCCCTGGTGATCGGCACCGGGTACGGCGGAGCCGTCGCCGCCCTTCGCCTGGCGGAGGCGGGCGTGGCCGTACACATGGTGGAAATGGGGATGGCGTGGGACACGCCAGGCCCCGATGGCAAGATCTTCTGCAGCACGCTCTCCCCCGACTACCGCTCCTACTGGCTGCGCACGCGCACCAAGGCCCCCCTCAACTACTTCCTCGGCTTCCCCATCGACCGCGACATCCCTCGCTACACGGGCATCCTCGACGCCGAGGAGTTCAGCGGCATCACCGTCTACCAGGGCCGCGGCGTCGGCGGCGGCTCCCTGGTGAACGGCGGCATGGCCGTGACCCCCAAGCGCGAGAACTTCGCCTCGGTGCTCCCCTCCGTGAACGCCGACGAGATGTACGCCACCTACTACCCCCGCGCCAACTCCGGGCTCGGCGTGGGCCTCATCGATCCCGCATGGTTCGACACCACCGCCTGCTATCAGTACTCGCGCGTGGGCCGTAAACACGCGCAGCGCTCGGGCTTCCCGTTCGTCTTCGTTCCCGACGTCTACGACTGGGACTACATGAAGCGGGAGGCAGCGGGCACGGCCACCAAGTCAGCCCTCGCCGGCGAGATCCTCTACGGCAACAACCACGGCAAGAAATCCCTGCAACAGACCTACCTGGCCCGCGCCAGGGCGACCGGCAGGGTCACCATCTCCGCTCTCCACAAGGTCACTTCCGTCACCCCCGCCTCCGGCGGCGGCTACACCGTCGTCATCGATCAGCTCGACACCGGTGGCGCCACCACCGCCACCAAGACCGTCACCGCCGACCGCGTCTTCTTCGCGGCGGGCAGCGTCGGCACCAGCAAGCTTCTGGTGAAGCTGAAGGCCACCGGCGCGTTACCCAACCTGAACAACGAGATCGGCAAGGGCTGGGGCGACAACGGCAACGTCATGTGCGGCCGCGCCAATCACCTGTGGGACCCGACCGGCAAACTCCAGTCGACGATTCCGTGCTCAGGCATAGACAACTGGTCGGCGGGCGGCGCCTTCGCCGAGGTCGCGCCGCTGCCGACGGGAATCGAAACGTTCGCCTCGTTCTATCTCTCGATCACCAAGAACCCGAACAGGGCCGCGTTCACGTGGAACTCCGCGACGAGTTCGGTGGATCTGAGCTGGCAGACTTCCTGGAAACAGCCGTCCATCGACATGGCCAAAACGATCTTCGACAAGATCAACTCGAAAGAGGGCACGATCTACCGGACTGACCTCTTCGGCGTCTACAAGATCTGGGGCGATCATCTCACGTATCACCCGCTCGGCGGAGCCGTACTCAACAAGGCCACCGACAACTACGGGCGGCTGACAGCCTACCCCGGCCTGTACGTCATCGACGGCGCGCTCATCCCAGGCAACACCAGCGTGAACCCGTTCGTCACCATCACCGCACTGGCCGAACGCAACATCGACAGAATCATCGCCACTGATCTCTGATCAAGCCACCCCCGGCCCAGGTTATGAATCTGCAAGATCGCCTGAGCCGGGGGTGTCCGCTATTCCCTTGACCGGGGCCAGCGGATGCCATCATCTTCCCCACCCGCACCACGAGTTCGCAGGTGAATGGCAAGATGCGCCACAAGTGCCATCTGCCCGGAAAGACGTGACACGCCCACTTTCAGCTAGTGCGCGGTGCGTACGACCTTCGTCGTCAGTTCGAAAATGCGCACGATGTTGCCATCGGTGCCGTCTCGGGTCTGCCCAGTATCCCGGAAGACGATCCAGTAGCGGCCCGCGAGATACTCCCGATGCTCCAGTACCCCCGGCTGGGTCCTGACGAAAAGGTCGTCATACTCGTCGCGCAGCGAATCGTTTGGGTCTACCCGAAGATAGATTTCTTCCCTATCCCCCATTTGACCATTTTCGCATGTCAGTGCCGGTGCAAGGTCTGCCCGCCGTACATCTTCCTTGGCATTTCCCGTGCGCACCATCCGCAACGCCGACCACAGTCGGGCTCACCCGCCCGATCACCGACGGGCGGGTGAGCCCTTCTACGCCCTCGGCCGTAACCGCCGGGGTCCCCATCACCGTGAGGAGCCCACCAAACCGCCCAACAACGGCCAGGCAGGACACCCCAGGCGTGTCGTCACCGTACGCGCCCATAGCACCCCCGACCAGACCCAATGCAGAGTTCAATACCCAGCCGGCCTGCTTTTCTCTTTAGAAACCTTCCTAACAGTGACAGCCCATGGGCTTGTCAGTCGAAGTCGAAGATTGAGTGCTTGTCGTAGAAGTGCAGGATGTAACGGCACCTCGTGCAGATCATCAGCGTCATGCGGTGAGAGGTGATCCCCCACCGGCTGTCGAGCCGCCCTTCCTCCTGCTGGAATTCGGTGTTCCGACAGAGGGGGCAGACGAGTTGAGGGCTGGTCATGCCCGGAGAACGCTCAAAAGGGATGCCCGGTTCCGTTGGCCGGCCGTACAAGATCAGTGCCGGCAAGATCATGACGTGAGGTCGCCGGACCCTACCGAGGCGGTGCCCCCTTGCCCCGCAAGGTACCGATCAAAAATGTCGGCCCCGTGGGTCATGCTCAATGGTGCGCCCGTCCTGAGTCATCCGAGGAGTGTCATGGCTGCTACCGGCGACGTCGGATGGTGGATCGTCGGCTATGACGGGTGGTCAGACCTCGATTTGATCCGTGACCGGCTCGCCGCGGGCGCTGATCCCAACTCCGGCGTACGCGACTTCGACAGGCCGCTACACGTCGCGGCCGAGCAGGGATCGCCTGAGGTGGTCGCCGAACTGGCCATGCGGGTTGACGACGTCGACGCCGAACATCGAGGCCGTACCGCGCTGTGGATGGCCGTCTTCGAAGGGCGCGCGGACAACGCCCGAGCCCTTCTCACCGCCGGAGCGGACCCGTGGCGTCCCATGATGGGCGGCTGGTCCCCAGGCCGTCTCAGCCTTGCCGGCCCCACCCCCGGCCTCTTCCCCGCCCCCTCGCCGGAGATCGGCCTGTCCAAGGCCGAGGCCGCCGCCGCGGCAGAAGCCAACCGCCTGATCCCCGCCCTGGGAGACCTCTATCACGACGGCCTGAGCCTCGCCTGCGTGGCCGATATCAGCGCGGCCGAGGCCGCAGCGCGCCTGGAAGCCACACCTGCCGACAACGTGGACATCGACGTGCTTTACGAGGCCCCGTGGAACGTCCCGGATGCCGACATGATCGTCGGCATCACGGATGTGCCCGGCGGCTGCGTCATCGCCCAACCCTGGGGCCCCACCCCGTCCGCACCCGGCGTCATCGAGCGCGTCGCACAGGGCACGGTCTGCTACAGCATGTACTCCAACCCCAAAGGCGGCATCTTCGGCCACCTCGCCCGAGACGGCGCGGTCGTCGCCTGGGAGCCGGACAGCGCCTACATGGTTCCCCCTGACGCTGAGGCCGACAGCATCCTCGCCGCCCACCTCTACCGCGACCACCCTGTGGCGTTCTGCTGCGCCGGCGCAGGACTGCACCTGATGGACGCCCAGCCGATCACCGCACCGGATGCCTGGCTACGCCTGCCCGAACGGGACCGCCAAGCCTGACGTACGAACGTACGCCCCCGTCATCCACGAACAGGCCGCAACGGCGGCGCTGGCGATTCACCGTGTTAGCAAGATCGCCACATTGTCCTGACAAACAGGAAGCCTCTGAACCGAAGACACCCGGTTCAGAGGCTTCACAGCGCAGAGCCGACGAGGGGAATCGAACCCCTGACCTTCTGTTTACAAGACAGATGCTCTGCCGATTGAGCTACGTCGGCACGGCCCACCAGTGTAGACGCTCACCCGCTCCGATGACGAGCCACCTCGTACAAGGTAACCCCAGCCGCCACCCCAGCATTCAACGACTCGGCCGCAGCCCGCATGGGAATCCTGGCCAGCGCATCACACTGCTCCCGTACCAACCGGGACAACCCCTTCCCTTCCGACCCCACCACGACCACCAGCGGCTCGGTGAAGAGCGAGACGTCCGCGATGGAGACATCCCCGGAGCCGTCGAGCCCGACCACGAACAGCCCAGCCTCCCGGTACTCGCGCAGCGCCGCCGTGAGGTTGGCGGCGCGGGCGACGCGGAGGTTGGCGAGGGTTCCGGCGGAGGTCTTCCAGGCGCCGCCGGTCACCCCGGCCGAGCGGCGGGAGGGGATGAGCAGGCCGTGGGCGCCGAAGGCGGTGGCGGAGCGGGCGATCGCGCCCAGGTTGCGGGGGTCGGTGACGCCGTCCAGGGCCACGATCAGCGGGATCTCGGCGGCCTCCTCGGCCAGCGTGACCAGTTCGGCCGGGTGGGCGTAGTCGTAGGCGGGGATCTGGAGGGCGATGCCCTGGTGGACGGCGCCTTCGGTCAGGCGGTCGAGCTTCTCGCGGCTGACCTCCAGCAGGGCGATGCCCTGCTCGGCC
Source organism: Nonomuraea sp. NPDC050790 (assembly GCF_044456745.1). NCBI lineage: Bacteria > Bacillati > Actinomycetota > Actinomycetes > Streptosporangiales > Streptosporangiaceae > Nonomuraea > Nonomuraea sp. NPDC050790. Next base: position 644,191 of record NZ_JBITGF010000003.1, read on the forward strand.
GCGATCTTGATGGAGTCGCGGACGCGGTCGTCGTTCTCCATGCGCTGGGCGACGTAGAGGGCGCTGGCGGGGACACCGGCCAGCATCGCCTCCAGGACCGGGTTGCGGCCGCCGATGTACTCGGGGGCGTCCTCCGAGCGGCGCTGGCGGGCCGGCTGCCGGGAGGAGGCGCCGCCCTTGGACTCGCGGGCGATGCGCTCCTCGCGGGACTTGTCCTTGAACCAGTGGCGCATGTGGGCGGGCGGCGTCGCGCCCTTGCCCTCCAGGCTGCGCCGCTTCTGCCCACCGGTGCCCTTGGCCGGGCCCTTCTTCTTCGCCGGTCGACCGGACGCTCTACCACCTGCTGCCATGGGACCAAGGGTACCGGGGGAAATCAGCGCGCCAGTTCCCAGCGCGGGCCGTGCGGGGTGTCCTCGACGACGATGCCGAGGGCGGTGAGCTGGTCGCGGATGGCGTCGGCGGCGGCGTAGTCCTTGCGCTCCCTGGCCGACTTGCGCTGCTCAAGCGCCACCGCCACCAGCGCGTCGACGACGGGCTTGAGGTCGGAGCCGCCGGTGCGCCACTGGGGCGAGCGGGGGTCGAGGCCGAGGACGTCCAGCATGTTCTGGGTCTCGGCCAGCAGGCGGGCCACCGCCTCCTTGTCGCCCTTGGACAGCGCGACGTTGCCCTCCCTGACGACCTCGTGGATGACGGCCACGGCCTGCGGGGTGCCGAGGTCGTCGTTGAGGGCGTCGACGAACGCCTGGGGAAGGGGCGCGTCGGCGTCCACGTCGTGGATGACCTCCGCGGCCCTGGTCACGAAGCCCTCGATGCGCTGGTACGCCGCTGCCGCCTCCAGCAGCGCCTCCTCCGAGTAGTCGATGGAGGAGCGGTAGTGCGGCACGGCCAGGTAGTAGCGCAGCTCGACCGGCCGCACCTTCTTCACCAGGTCGGGGATGAGCAGCGAGTTGCCCAGCGACTTGCTCATCTTCTCGGCGCCGATCTTGAGCATGCCGTTGTGCATCCAGTAGCGGGCGAAGCCGTCTCCGGCGGCCTGCGACTGGGCGATCTCGTTCTCGTGGTGCGGGAAGATCAGGTCGAGCCCGCCGCCGTGGATGTCGAAGGTGGGGCCGAGGTACTTGGTGACCATGGCCGAGCACTCCAGGTGCCAGCCGGGCCGCCCGGGTCCGAACGGCGTCGGCCAGGTCGGCTCGCCCGGCTTCTCGCCCTTCCACAGGGCGAAGTCGCGCGGGTCGCGCTTGTGGGAGTCGTCGTCGCAGTCGAAGGCGGGCCGCATGTTCTCCAGCCGCTGGTTCGACAGCGAGCCGTAGCGGTCGGCGTAGGAGCGCACGTCGAAGTAGACGTCGCCGCCCGAGGCGTAGGCGTGGCCGCGCTCGATCAGCCGCTCCATCAGCGTGATCATCTCGGGCACGTGGCCGGTGGCGCGCGGCTCGACGGTGGGCGGAAGGCAGCCCAGCGTGTCGTAGGCCCAGGTGAAGGCGCGCTGGTTGCGCTCGGCCACGACGAACCAGGGCACGCCCTCCTCGGCCGACACCCTGATGATCTTGTCGTCGATGTCGGTGACGTTGCGGCAGAAGGTCACGTCGTAGCCGGAGCGCGTCAGCCAGCGCCTGAGCACGTCGAAGTTGACGCCGGAACGGATGTGACCGACGTGCGGAGGCGCCTGCACGGTGGCCCCACACAGGTAAATCGACGCCCGGCCGGCTTCGACCGGAACGAATTCACGGATGGCGCGCGTGCTGGTGTCGTAAAGGTGCAGGCTCACGGAAGAAAGGCTAACGCCTCGGGTGGTGTCGCAGGCCGACAATCAGCCTCTGAGAAAGACCTTCTCCGGACGTACCCGGACGATCAGCCGCTCCGCGCCCGCGTGCTCCTTCCAGGGCCCGCCGGTGTATTTGCGGGAAAGCTCCTGAATGAGGTCGCCCGACGGGTCGTCCTCCAGCGTGACCGCGCCGCGCACCTCGGCGTAGCGGAACGGGTTGTCCGGGTCGATGACGAGAATGCTGGTGCGGGGGTCGCGCAGGTAGTTGCGCGGCTTGCGCCGCCCCTTGATGGTCGAGAACAGGATGTCGTCGCCGTCCGTGCGCACCCAGATGACCGACGACTGCGGCCCGCCGTCCGGATTGATGCTGGTCACGGTGGCGTAGTTGGGGCCGTCGAACAGCCTGCGCACCTCGTCGGACAGCTCTGCCATGGAATCTCCCTTGATCGCTTGCTCTCACCCATTCTTCTGTAGTCTCGAAAACGCCATGGAAGTGACTCCCCCCTCCACGTTGCGCCGCCTGGGCCTCGCCCTCGCCGGACTCGCGGTGGCCGCCCTGACCGGCGCCGCCTGTGCCCTTTCCTTCGACGACCTGCGCGAACTGGCCATCCTCGGCGAGGCCAGGCCCGATCTCGCGTTCCTGTATCCGGCCGCGTTCGACGCGGTGCTCGCGGTCGCGCTGATCGCCGTCCTGCTGCTGCGCGCGGCCCGCCCGCTGGTGCGCGCCCAGGCCGCGGCGGCGCTCGTGCTGCTGATCGTCGCGGCCGCGGCGGTCAACGTCGCGACGGCGCTGCGCTTCTCCTTCGACGTACGGCAGGCCGCCCTGGGCGTGGCCCTCGCCCCCTGGATCATGCTGGCCGTGGCGCTGTGGTTGTGGCTGCTCCTGATCAAGCACGTGCAGGCGCGACGCGGCGCCGTACCGGAGGAGGCGGAGCCCGAACCGGACATCGTGCCCTTCCACCGACCCGAGCCACAGAAGCAGGAGGAGGAGCAGCCGCCACCGCTGTCGGAGCGCGTCACCCGCTGGTCGGCCCCAGAGCCAAAACCGGAACCGGAGCCAAAACCGGAACCGGAGGCAAAACCGGAACCGGAACCGGAGCCGGACCCGGAGCCCCAACCAGAGCCCGAGCCCGAGCCCGAACCGGAGCCCGAGCCGGAGAAGCCGGAACCCCAGCCCGTCCGCTGGGGTGATCGGGTCAAGCCGACCGACGTGCTCGTCCACCCCAGAACCCCCGAGGTCACCGACCGCGACGCCGACACCCAGCCGGTGCGGGTGTTCAGGGAGGAAGAGGAGGAGGAGACCCCCGACCCCGGCCACGGCCCGGAACAGGCCGACGAGAGCGAGCGCGAGGAGTCTCCCGCCCCCTCGGGACGCATGCGAAGCACCCCGTTACCTCCCGAGGAATGAAAGTTTGACCGTATGCTCACAGCCCCCTGACGTAGATGGGGGAATCAGCCACCCGTGGCGATCATGTCGTGGGTACCGGTCCCCGAGGGAACTGATTTCCCTCTCCTCAACCTGCCGTTCGGCGTGTTCTCACGCCGCGGCGAGCTTCCACGGGTGGGGGTGGCGATCGGCGACTACGTCATCGACATGCACCTGCTCACAACACAGGGTTCTCTGCCGCCGGCGTACTGGTTCGCCAGCGGCACGCTCAACTCCTTCCTGGCCGCGGGGCCGAGGGTGTGGCACAAGGTCCGCGCCGAGCTGCTCGAACTGCTCACCGACGAGCGCCGCAGGCCGCACATCATCCCGGCGCTGACGCCGCTGAAGGAGGTGCGGCTGCACCTGCCGATCAACGTGGCGGACCTGATGCTGTTCCAGACCTCGCTGGAGCACGCCACGAACGTGGGCCGCATGTTCATGCCGCCCGAGCGCGACCCGCTGCCCCGCACGTGGCGGCAGATGCCCGTCGGCCAGTACGGCAGGGCCGCCGCCGTCACCGTCTCCGGGACGCCGGTCGTGCGCCCGAGCGGCCAGCTCCGCGACGGCCAGGTGGGCCCGACGGCCAAGCTGGACCTGTCGGCCGAGATCGGATACGTGGTCGGGACGCCGTCGGCGCCGCCGTACCCCTTGGCCACGGCCGACTTCCCCGCCCACGTCTTCGGCGCGGTGCTGGTGAACGCGTGGCGGGCCTGGGACCTGATGGCCTGCGAGGCGCGCCCGATGGGCCCGTTCCTGGGGCAGGCGTTCATGGTGTCGATCTCGCCGTGGGTGGTGCCGCTGTCGGCCCTCAACCACGCGCGCACGGCCCAGCCGATCCAGGACCCCGAGCCCTCGGCCTACCTGACGATCAAGGAGGACGCCGCCGTCAAGGCCGAGCTGGACATCCGGCTGAACGGCCAGACGATCGGCAGGCCGAACTACAAGGGCCAGTACTGGACCGGAGCCCAGATGCTCGCGCACGCCGCTGTGACGGGCGCTCCGGTGCGCACGGGCGATCTTCTGACCACGGGACCCGTCGGGGGCGCCAGCACGCTCCTGGACCTCACCTGGAACGGCAGAGACCCGCTCGGGATGCCTGACGGCTCCGAGCGGGTCTTCTTGCGGGACGGCGACGCGGTGCGCATCACCGCCTCCGTCCCCGCGGCCGATGGGTCGCGCCTGGGGTTCGGCTCGGTCGCGGGGACCGTCTATCCCGCCGTCTAGGTTCTGCTGCCCCGGCGCAGCCCCGCGACGAGGCCGACGCCGACGACCGCCAGGACCACCTGCATCACCAGCTCGATCCAGTCGATGCCGCGGGTGGTCTCCACGCCGAGCACCTGGGCGATGAGCGTGCCGACCAGGGCTGCGACGATGCCTACGACGATGGTGAGGATCCACCCGATGGGCTGCCTGCCAGGAATCAGCAGGCGGCCGATTGCGCCTATCACCGCGCCGATCACAATGGCGCCGAGGATGGACTCGATGGTCATGTGGGCACCTCCCAGTGAACGTGAGCTCTTCACGCTCAGGGAGGCACGCCTACCCCGACGCCGGCGAATATGCCTAAGCGACCGGACCTGAAGTTCCCGAGCCGCGACCGGCCTGCATGCGGGCGATCAGCCAGACGCCGAGAACGGCGAGGGCGAGCTGGAGGATGTGCTCGAGCCAGTCGATGCCGCGGGTGTCGGCCCAGCCGAACACGTGGGCGATCAGCGTGCCCAGCAGCGCGGCCACGATGCCGACGATGAGGGTCAGGCCCATGGACATGTTCTGCTTGCCGGGCACCAGCAGCCGGCCGAGCGCGCCGACGATGGCACCGATGACGATCGCCGAGACGATGGCTCCGATCATGACAAGGTCCCCCCAGATCCACTTGCCGCTTCACAAAGGGTTTACCCGACAACACGGAGAGCTACGCATGGGAAGCGCGGCGGTCCGTACCGCGCCAGTGACGGACCGCCGCACTCCTGAGCCGGGATACCCTCAACGCATCCCGACATAAGACGCCTTACGGCTACGTAAGGTTCACCACGAGAGCCGTGGCGATCGCACCGATTCCCTCGCCCCTGCCGGTGAAGCCGAGCCCGTCGGTCGTCGCCGCCGAGACGCTCACCGGGGCGCCCACGATCGCGCTGAGGACCTTCTCCGCCTCCGCGCGCCGCGGGGCCAGCTTGGGCCGGTTTCCGACCACCTGGACGGCCACGTTGCCGATCTGGAAGCCCTCCGCGCGCACCCGGCGCACGGTCTCCTCCAGCAGCGCCGCGCCCGAGGCGCCCGCCCAGCGCGGGTCGGAGGTGCCGAAGACGGCGCCGAGGTCGCCCATGCCGGCCGCCGACAGCAGCGCGTTGCAGGCCGCGTGGGCGACCGCGTCGGCGTCGGAGTGGCCGTCGAGCCCGGTCTCGCCCGGCCAGTGCAGGCCGGCGAGATACAGTTCCCGCCCAGATGCGAACGGGTGGACGTCGATACCGACGCCCACCCGGGGAAGTTGCGCGTTCAGGAGTTGAGAACCTCGTCGAGCAGGGCCTCGGCCTTGTCCTCATTGGTCTTCTCGGCGAGTGCGAGCTCGCTCACGAGAATCTGCCTGGCCTTGGCGAGCATGCGCTTCTCACCCGCGGAAAGGCCGCGCTCGCGGTCCCTCCGCCACAGGTCCCGAACCACCTCGGCGACCTTGTTGACATCACCGGAAGCGAGCTTCTCGAGATTGGCCTTGTAACGGCGAGACCAGTTGGTCGGCTCCTCGGTGTGCGGCATCCGAAGAACGTCGAAAACCCGCTCGAGGCCTTCCTGGCCGACAACATCACGTACGCCGACAAGTTCTGCGTTTTCTGCTGGCACCTGGACGGTTAGGTCGCCCTTGTCGACCTTGAGCACCAGGTAGGTCTTTTCCTCACCCTTGATGGTTCGGGTCGTGATTGCTTCGATCCGAGCAGCCCCATGGTGGGGGTAGACGACAGTGTCGCCGACCTGGAAAGTCATGTGACAAGTACCCCTTCCGCTGTACTCCAGGGTACCACGCATCCACAGCCTCCCGGAACAGTGAAATCATCATAACTGCAGGTCAAAGCCGCATATTAGGGGTTGACATCCCTTCAACTCTGTGAATCACAAATGCTGACATACCGAATGACCTGCGGGGGTGCGGATATGACCATGGAATAGGCCGGATATGGTGGGCGCTGCCCACTCACACGCACGCGCGAGACCTAGGAGTTACCCCCGTGACCAGCCGTCGCTGGATTGTCGCCGCCGCCGCGTTCCTCGCGGCCCCCGTGCTGGCCGGCTGTGCCGCTGGGTTCGACGCCAACACCAACAAGCCGTACGCACCCGTCGAGGCCGGTGCCCTCATCGAGAACGGCGCGTACGGCGCCCGCGGCGTCCAGATCCCCCAGGCATTCATCCTCGGCCCCGACGCGGGCGCACAGCTCGCCCAGGGCGGCCAGGCGCCCGTCTACCTCAACGTGGTCAGCCAGGCCGGCGACTCGATCCAGGCCGTCAACTCCGACGTCGGCGCGGCCAAGCTGGCGGCGCCCGTCAACATCCCGGCCGGCGTGCTCACCAGCACGGGCAAGCCGACGCCCCAGATCATCATCCAGGGCCTGTCCAAGCCGCTCCACGGCGGCGAGAGCGTGCGCCTGTCCATCCAGTTCGCCAAGGCGGGCCAGGTGGAGATGCACGTGCCCGTGGTGACCCGCAGCCGCGAGTTCGCCGCCTACCCGGCGGCCCCGGGCGCCACTCCCGCGCCCACGCCGACGCCGTCGGCCAGCCACTCGGCCACCACCGGCGGCCACTAGAAGCCTCCACTCCGGTACGGCGGGCGGCCCGCCGTACCGGAGAAGGTCACTCCTCGACGGCGTCGAACTTGTAGCCGAGACCCCGCACCGTCAGGATGCAGCGGGGGTTGGACGGGTCGGCCTCGATCTTGGCCCGCAGCCGCTTCACGTGCACGTCGAGCGTCTTGGTGTCGCCCACGTAGTCGGCGCCCCACACGCGGTCGATGAGCTGCCCGCGGGTCAGCACCCGGCCGGCGTTGCGCAGCAGCACCTCAAGTAGCTCGAACTCCTTCAGCGGCAGCTGGATCTGCTCGCCGCGCACCGCGACCACGTGCCGGTCGACGTCCATGCGGACCGGGCCGACCGCCAGCACGGCGCTCTCCAGCTCCTCCACGACGTCACCCTGGCGGCGCAGCACGGCCCGGATGCGGGCGACGAGCTCGCGGGAGGAAAAGGGCTTGGTGACGTAGTCGTCGGCGCCCAGCTCCAGCCCCACCACCTTGTCGATCTCACTGTCCTTGGCGGTGAGCATGATGACCGGGACCTTGGAGCGCTGGCGCAGCGAGCGGCAGACCTCGGTGCCGGGCAGTCCGGGGAGCATCAGGTCGAGCAGGACCAGGTCGGCGCCGTTGCGGTCGAAGGTGTCCAGCGCTTCGGGGCCGGTCGCGGCGACGGAGACCTCGAAGCCCTCCTTGCGGAGCATGTACGAAAGGGCGTCGGAGAACGACTCCTCATCCTCAACTACGAGAACTCGGGTCATTGGACTGCCTCCAGGGGAATCGAGGGTGGTACAGCTACCGCCGTCCCGCCGAACGCGGGCAGGCGGAGGGTGAAGGTCGAGCCGGAGCCTTCCTTGCTCCACACGGACACCTCGCCCGCGTGGGCGACGGCGACGTGCTTGACGATGGCCAGGCCCAGGCCGGTGCCGCCGGTCGCGCGCGAGCGGGCGGCGTCGACGCGGAAGAAGCGCTCGAAGATGCGCTCCAGAGCCTCTTCCGGGATGCCGATGCCCTGGTCGCTCACGCTGATCTCGACGGAGTCGCCGGCCGGCCTGACGCTGACGACGACCCTGGTGTGCTCGGGGCTGTAGGCGATGGCGTTGGAGATGAGGTTGCGCAGGGCGGTGACGAGGAGTTCGTCGTCGCCCCAGATGCGCAGCCCTTCCGTGCCGCCGGAGACGAGGGTGATGTCCTTGGCGACGGCCTTGGTGTTGCAGTGGTCTATGGCGTCGTTGACGGCCTCGTCGATGGCGACCTGGCCGGGGGTGGGGATGGGTTCGGCGCCCTGGATCCTGCTGAGCGTGATCAGGTCCTGGACGAGGTAGGTGAGCCTGGCCGCCTCGTGCTGCATGCGGCCGGCGAAGCGGGTGACGGCCTCGGGGTCGTCGGCGGCGTCCTGGATGGTCTCGGCCAGCAGGCTGAGCGCGCCGACGGGGGTCTTGAGCTCGTGGCTGACGTTGGCGACGAAGTCGCGGCGCACCGCCTCGACCCTGCGGCGCTCGGTCTGGTCCTCGGCCAGCACCAGGACCTGCCCGTGGGAGCCCAGCGGGGCCACGCGCACGGCGAAGCAGGTGGTCTCCTGGCCGAACTTGTGCCCGGCCACGTCGATCTCGCTCTCCCTGATCTCGCCGTCGCGGCGGACCTGGCGGGCGAGCGCGAGGAGTTCGGCGGCCATGAGCCGGTCGCCCTTGACCAGCCCGAAGGCGCGGGCGGCGGAGCTGGCGCGCAGCACCCGGTCGTGGGCGTCGAGGACGACGGCGGAGGAGGGCAGCACCGCGAGGACCGAGGCGACGCCCTGCGGCAGGGCACCGGTCTCGTTGTCGTCGGTGTCCTCGTCTCTGGCGCGCGTCTCGATCTGGTTGCGATAGAAGAGGACGGCCACGGCTCCCACGACGAAGCCGGCCAGGGCCGCGAAGCTCAGGGCCATCTCACTCATGTCTTCGATGGTAGGTGGCCCGGCAGGCGCAGCAGACCCTTCCACCTGCGGATGAACGGTCCTTTCCCGGAAAGTTCACCTTGCGGTCGGGGTTCGTTCACAGATCCACCCGTACCGTGACGACATGCGCGACGCGTACCATGAAGAACTCGATTCCCTCACGGACAAGCTGGTGGAAATGACCAGGCTTGTCCGGTCCGCGATCTCGCGGGCCACCACTGCTCTCCTCGATGCCGATCTGCAGCTTGCCGAGAGCGTCATCTCCCGTGACGAGGAGGTGAACAGGATCTTCGCGGAGATCGAGACCACCATCTTCGAGCTGATGGCGCGGCAGCAGCCGGTCGCCGTCGACCTCCGCATGGTGATCACCGCACTGCGCATGGGCACCGACCTGGAACGCATGGGCGACCTGGCCGGGCACGTGGCCAAGGTCGCGCGGCTGCGTCACCCGGACTCGGCCATCCCGCCGGAGATGCGCTCGACCATCCTGGAGATGGGCCAGATCGCGGAGAACCTCATCACCAAGGCGGGCAGTTCCGTCGCCTCGCGTGACGTGGAGTCCGCGCTGGAGCTGGAGCAGGACGACGACGCGATGGACAGGCTGCACAGGAAGCTGTTCCGCAAGATCCTGTCCAAGGAGTGGTCGCACGGCGTGGAGCCGGCGATCGACATAACGCTGATCGGCCGCTACTACGAGCGATACGCCGACCATTCGGTACGGGTCGCCCGCGACGTGGTCTACCTCGTCACCGGCTCCCGCCCCGGCTAGAAGACCGGATCGGGGCTACCCGCGCCGGCGGGTAGCCCCGAGGAGCTTTCAGCGACCCTGGTTGGCCACGGCCTCGATGGCCGCCTTGGCCGCCTCCGGGTCGAGGTAGGAGCTCTTGACGGGCTTGTAGTCGGCGTCCAGGTCGTAGACCAGGGGGATGCCGGTCGGGATGTTCAGCCCCGCGATGTCGGCGTCGGAGATGCCGTCGAGGTGCTTGACGAGCGCGCGCAGCGAGTTCCCGTGCGCGGCCACCAGCACGGTACGGCCCGCCGCCAGATCCGGCACGATCGCGTCGTACCAGTACGGCAGCATGCGCTCCACCACGTCCTTCAGGCACTCGGTACGCGGCTGCAGCTCGCTCGGCAGGTTCGCGTAGCGGGCGTCGCCGGCCTGCGAGTACTCGTCGTCGTCGGCGATCGGTGGCGGCGGGGTGTCGTAGGAGCGGCGCCACAGCATGAACTGCTCCTCGCCGAACTCCTCGCGCGTCTGCGCCTTGTTCTTGCCCTGCAGCGCGCCGTAGTGGCGCTCGTTCAGCCGCCAGGAGCGCCGGACCGGCAGCCACGCCAGCCCGGCCGCGCCCAGCGCGAGCTGCGCGGTCTGGATGGCCCGGTCGAGCAGGCTCGTGTGGACCACGTCCGGCAGCACGCCGGCCTCGGTCAGGAGGCGCCCGCCGCGCCTGGCCTCCTCCTCGCCCTTGGCCGAAAGGCTCACGTCCACCCAGCCGGTGAACAGCCCCTTGGCGTTCCAATCGCTCTCGCCATGCCGTAGCAGCACCAAAGTCGCCATGGCGACAATCTTAGGAGCCGGGGTCGGGGTCGGCGAAGTGGGCGAACGCCTGGAGGTTCTTGAGCGACTCGCCCCGTTTGACCCGCCACTCCCACTCGCGCTTGATCGTCGAGGCGAAGCCCAGTTCGAGCGCCTTGTTGAACCAGTCGTCGGAGTACGTCAGGACGCAGCCGAGCAGGCGGTCGATCTCCTGCTCGCTGACGGCGTCGAGGGCGATCCTGCCGACCAGGTAGACGTCGCCGACGGGGTCGAGGGCGAAGTGCACGCCGTACATGCCGCCGTTCTTCGACAGCAGGAAGCGGTAGAACTCGGCGTGGTTCTCGTCGGGCTGGCGGCAGAAGAACGCCTCCACCAGCATCGCCTGGTCGCCCAGCACCAGCCAGGTGACGGTGGCGAGCTTGCGTCTGCCGGGCAGGGTGACCACGAAGGCGCCCGGCCGTTCCTCCTCGAAGGGCACCTCGGCGGCCTTCAGCGCCGCCTCCACAACCTCGCGCATGCCTGACACCCTACGAGTTGACCGCGACCGGCATCCGGTGGAGGTGGGCCATCGCGCCCGCGTACACCTCCATGAGGCGCGAGGCGGTGCTCTGCCAGCCGAAGGCGGCGGCGTGGGCGCGCGCCCCGGAGGCGAGGCCGTCGCGCCAGCGCGGTGCGGTGACGAAGCGCCGCAGCGCCAGCGCCCAGTCGTGCGGGTCGTGGCCGTCGACGAGCAGCCCGGAAACTCCGTCGCGTACGGCGGTGCGCAGCCCGCCCACCGACGCCGCGGCCACCGGGGTGCCGCAAGCCTGGGACTCCAGGGCGACGAGGCCGAAGGACTCGCTGTGGGAGGGCACCACGGTCACGTCGGCGGCCCGGTACCAGTCGGCCAGCTCCTCCTGCGGCGCGGGCGGCACGAGGCGGACCACGTCGGCGATGCCCAGCTCCGCGGCCAGGTCGACCAGGACGTCGGGGCGGGCCAGGCCGTTGCCGGAGGGCCCGCCGACGCAGGCGACGACCAGGCGATCGCGCAGCGAGGGGTCCTCGATCAGCATGCGGGCGGCGGCGCGCAGGAGCACGTCGGGGGCCTTGAGCGGCTGGATCCTGCCCACGAACAGCAGCAGGTGCGCGTCCTGCCGCACGCCCAGCCGGCGCCGGGCGGCGCCCTGCGAGGCGGGCTGGAACACGGTCAGGTTGACGCCCGGGTTGACGACGGCCACGCGCTCGGCGGGCGCGCCGTACAGCTCCCTGAGCTCGCGCGCCTCGTCGGAGGTGTTGGCCACGAGACGGTCGGCGACCTCGACCACCTGCTCCTCGCCGAGCACGCGGGCGGGCGGCTCGGGACGGTCGCCGGCGGCGAGCAGGAGGTTCTTGACCTTGGCCATGGTGTGCATGGTGTGGACCAGCGGCACGCCCCAGCGCTCCTTGGCCAGCCAGCCGACCTGGCCGGACAGCCAGTAGTGGGAGTGGATGACGTCGTAGCGGCCCGGGTCGTACATGGCCTCGGTCCTGAGCACGCCGGACAGGAACGCGCAGAGCTGTCCTGGCATGTCGGCGCGGTCGAGCTCCTCGTACGGCCCGGCCGTCACGTGCCTGACGGAGACGCCCGGCGCGATCTCCGCCACCGGCGGCAGGGCACTGCCGGTCTGCCGGGTGAAGATCTCCACCTCGACGCCCAGCTCGGCCAGCCTTCTGGCCGACTCGACGATGTAGACGTTCATCCCGCCCGCGTCGCCGGTGCCCGGCTGGTCCAGGGGGGATGTGTGCATGCTGATGGTCGCCACGCGGTTGACCCGTCGACGCCTCAACGTCACCACCTCCAACCCGGCTACAACCAGACAGACCTATGTCGCATTCCCGACAAACACCGACAAGCCGGAAAACAGGGGTACCCCTGCCCAAGCCATGGCCAGGAGTGGGCCTGGGCGTGCGTGGAAGGATGGGCGCATGACGAAGACGGCAGTGGTGACCGGAGCGAGCAGCGGCATCGGGGCGGCGACCGCGCGGCGGCTGGCCGCGGAGGGGTACGAGGTCGTGGCGGGCGCCAGGCGCCTGGAGCGGCTGGAGAAGCTGGCCGCCGAGGTCCCCGGCGTCAGGGCGCTGGAGCTCGACGTCACCTCCGACGCGTCCGTGACCGCCTTCGTGTCCGCCGTGGAGCGCTGCGACGTGCTGGTCAACAACGCGGGCGGCGCGCTCGGGATGGAGAGCGTGGCCGACGCCCGGCTGGCGGACTGGCAGAACATGTACGACACCAACGTCCTCGGCTCGCTCAGGATGACGCAGGCGATCCTGCCGAAGCTGGTCGAGTCCGGCGACGGGGTGCTGGTGATGCTGACGTCCACGGCCGGCCTGGTCTCCTACGAGGGCGGCGGCGGCTACTGCGCGGCCAAGCACGCCCAGACGGCCATGGTCGAGACTCTGCGCCTCGAACTGGTCGGCAGCCCGGTGCGCGTCATCGAGATCGCGCCGGGGATGGTGCACAGCGAGGGGTTCGCGGTGACCAGGTTCAGGGGCGACTCCGAGGCCGCCGCCCGCGTCTACGCCGGCGTGCCCGACCCGCTGACCTCCGACGACGTGGCCGACGCGATCGCCTGGTGCGTCACCCGCCCGGCGCACGTCAACGTCGACCGCCTCGTCATCCGCCCCCGCGCCCAGGCAGCCCAGCACAAGGTGCACCGCGTAAGTGCGTAGGCCGGTCGGGGAGATCACCAGGGGCACCACCGGGTACAACCGGCTGCGCAGGGCCGATCGCTGGCTCGCCGCCGCGCACGGGCACGTCCTGCGCGCCGCCGCCCGCCCGCTGGTGGTCGATCTCGGCTACGGCGCCTCGCACACGACCACGCTGGAGCTGTTCACCCGGTTGCGCAGGATACGTCCCGACGTCGAGGTGATCGGCATCGAGATCGACCCGGCGCGGGTGGCGCTGGCCAGGCCGTACGAGCGCGACGGGTTGTCCTTCCGGCTGGGCGGCTTCGAGCTGCCGGTCCCGCGCCCGCCCGACGTGGTGCGCGCCTTCAACGTCCTTCGCCAGTACGGCGAGGCCGACGCGTGGCACTACTGGCAGGAGCTGTGCTCCCGGCTCGCGCCCGGCGGCGTGCTGGTCGAGGGCACCTGCTCCGAGGTCGGGCACCGGGCGGTCTGGGCGGGCCTGGACGGGCACGGCCCGCGGACGCTGACGTTCTCGGCCAGGTTCGACGCCTTCGAGCGGCCCTCGGACCTGGCCGACCGGCTGCCCAAGACGCTCATCCACCGCAACGTGCCCGGTGAGCGCGTCCACGCCTTCCTCAAGGACTGGGACCACGCGTGGGCGGTCAGCGCCGCCTATGGCGCGCACGGCCTGCGTCAGCGCTGGCTGGCGGCGGTGGAGGTGCTGGGAGCCACCTGGCCCGTCCCCCAGCATGCGCCTCTGGGTGGACGGGCCAGGTGGCGGCTCGGGGAGCTGACCATCCCCTGGTCGGCCATTGGCTGATCTTCCTCACCCCCTCCCTCACCCGACAAGTCGCCAGATGTCACGATTTCCTGGCAAATTTCATAATCAAGTCGTGGAAGGTGGTGTAAGCGGGGGCGTCGAACAGCACGAACCTCGCCTCCACCACCGACGTCCCGGCTGATGAGACGGCTTTCAGCGCGATCCCGGCGGCATCGGCCATCGGCCAGCCGTACAGGCCCGTGGAGATCGCCGGGAAGGCGACCGTGCGCGCGCCGAGCTCGTCGGCCACCCGCAGCGACTCCCGGTAACAGGAGGCGAGCAGCGCCGAGCGGTCCTCCTCCCGCGTGTACACGGGACCGACCGTGTGGACGACCCAGCGCGCGGGCAGCCGCCCGGCGGTCGTGGCGACGGCCTGACCGGTGGGCAGACCGTCCCTGTAGCGCGCGGCGCGCAGCCGCCGGCACTCCTCCAGGATCTCGGGGCCGCCGCGCCGGTGGATGGCGCCGTCCACCCCGCCACCGCCCATGAGCGAGGAGTTCGCGGCGTTCACCACCACGTCCACCTCCTGCGTGGTGATATCTCCCTGTACCAGAGTGATGTCCATCTCACCGGCCTCCCGAATGGCTGCTCGACAACCTGTAGTACTACGCTGGAGCGTGTGAAGGGTCTTGGCGAGCTTGAGCGCAGCATCATGGACATCCTCTGGGCGCAGAGCAGCCCGCTGACAGCCCGCGAGGTCGGCCGGCTCATCGCCGAACGCGACCTCGCCCCCACGACGGTCATGACCGTCCTGGACCGTCTTACCCGCAAGGGCTTCCTCAGCCGCATCCGCGACGGGCGCGCGTGGCGGTACGAACCGGCGGAAAGCCGCGACTCGTACATCGCCGAGCTTATGCTGGAGGCTCTGGAGATGACGGGCGACCGATCGGCCGCCCTGACCCGCTTCGCCCAGGCGGTCCCCGCCTCCGAGGCGGAGATCCTGCGCAAGGCCCTTACGGAGCTGGAGGACGAGTGATCACCGCCACCGCGTTGGCTGCGCTCGCGACCGCGTGCGCGCTCGGCGCCTGGCGTTTCACCTCCGCGCGCTGGACCTATCGGGCGCCCCGCGTGGCCATCGTCCTGTGGCAGGCGCTCGGGCTGGCCTGGGGGCTGGCGACCACCGGCGCGATGCTGGCCTATGCCGTCCAGCCGTACAACAGCGGGCTGCTGCACGGGCTGATCGCCGTGGCGCAGGGCCGCGCACCGGTGGAGCCCTGGGATCCGCCGCATCTGTTCGCCCTGATCGCGGGGCTGACCGCGCTGGCCGTACTGGTGGCCGTGACGCTGACCGCGATGGCGCAGGCCCTGCGCGCCCGGCGCCGCCACCGCATCCTGCTGGCGCTCATCGCGCGCGACGACCCGTTCGTGCCCGGCGTGCGCGTGCTCGACCACCCCGGCGCCGCCGCCTACTGCGTGCCCGGCCTGCGCTCGCAGGTCGTGATCAGCGCGGGCGCCATGGAACTGCTGTCCGACGACGAGCTGACCGCCGTGCTCGCCCACGAGGCCGCGCACGTGCGCGAGCGCCACGACCTGGTGCTGCTGCCGTTCGGCGCGCTGCGCCGCGTGCTGCCCTGGTCGAAGGTCGTGCGCGACGCCCAGGCCCAGGTCGAGCTGCTCGTGGAGATGGCCGCCGACGACCGTGCCCGCCGCTACTGCTCGGCCCGCCGCCTCGCCACCGCCCTCCTGCGCTTCGGTACGGCCGGCGCCCTGCCCGCTCCGCACGGGATGCTGGGCAGCGTGACCGCCGCCAACGTCATGGCCCGCGTGAACCGCCTGGTCAAGCCGGATCCCGACCTGCGACCCCACCACCGCTACGGCTACCTGGGCCTGTCGGCCGCGCTCCTGGTCTCCGCCGCCAGCCTGTGGGTCATCCCGCTCTGACCGCTTGCATCTGCTAGCTCTGCGTTTGCAATTGCAAGCACCATGGGGCAGACTGTGGGCATGGCACTGCCCAAGGTCGGCTCGATCGGCGAGTACATCCGCGAGCAACGGCAGCAGGCGAAGATCTCTCTTCGCCAGCTCGCCGCCGCGGCGGGGGTCTCCAACCCCTACCTCAGCCAGATCGAGCGCGGGCTGCGCAAGCCGAGCGCGGAGATCCTCAACCAGATCGCCAAGGGTCTCCACATCTCGGCGCAGGCGCTCTACGTGCAGGCGGGTCTCATCGAGGACAAAGAGCCGCCGAGCGACGTCGAAGCGGCGATCCGGGCCGACACGCATCTCACCGGGCGGCAACGCCAGGTGCTCATCGACATCTACGAGTCGTTCCGCAAGGAGAACCACGCCGGAGACGAGCAGCCCTCCCAGAATGCCCGTCCCCAGCGTGATCCGGAATCGGACGACGACCCGCTGCCCGAGGACTACCTCGCCGCGTTGGAGCCCTTCGCGGCGGGTGCGGGCAACGAAAACGTCAACCAGGAAACGAGGGAAGGTTAACCCATGACGCTTGCAACCGAGGTCAAGAAGCTGACAGAGTCCAAGCCTTTTTACGCGGTCGCGGGCGCCGGCGACTACGCGGTGGAGAAGCTGCGCGAGCTGCCCGAGCAGCTCCAGAGGCTGCAGGCCCGCCGCACCGAGATCGCCAAGGACCTGCCCGAGCGGGCCCGCGTGCTCACCGGCAGGGCCGAGGGCTTCGCCAAGGACTTCCCCGAGAAGGCCCGCGCCTACGCCGACGAGCTGGGCCTCAAGGCCACCGAGGTCTACGAGGAGTTCGCCAGCCGCGGCCGCAAGGTCGTCAGCAAGGTCAGCGGTGAGGCCGCGCTGGAGCTGGAGGAGGTCTCCGAGGCCGCCGAGCCGGCCGTCGCCACCCCCGTCACTCCCGCCAAGAAGACCACCCGCACCCCCAAGGCCAAGGCCTGAGCGTGCGGCGCGAGGAGCCCGTCCCGTTCCGGGGCGGGCTCTTTCGTTGCCCGCGTGCCCGAGTTGCGCACTAGGCTGGGCCCGACAACGCAGCCTGGGGCGGAGCCAACATGAGTATGATCAACGGCGTTCTCAACCTTCTCTTCCTGGTGCTGGCCGCTGGCATCTTCGGCATGTCGGTCTACGCACTGATCCACGCGGTCCGGGTGCCGGCGAACGCGTTCGTCTCGGCGGGCAAGCTGCAGAAGAACCTGTGGCTGCTGATCCTCGGGCTGGCGACCCTGTTCTCCGCCGCCGGGGCCTGGTCCTACCTCAACGCCTTCCTGGTGGTCGGCGGGGTCGCGTTCATCGGCATCGGCGTGGGCATCTTCTCGATCCTCGCGGTGATCGCGGCCACGGTGTACATCGTGGACGTCAAGCCCGCGGTGAAGGGCATGGGCAGGGGCGGCAACAACGGCCCCTACGGCCCCTGGTGAGCCGCCTGAGCGCCCAGCGCGTCCGACAGCCACCGGGCCAGGCGGGCGTGGCCGGTGAAGGTGGGATGGACGCCGTCGGGTAGCAGGACCTCCGAGCGGCGGCCGGTCACCCAGCGCTGCTTCAGCGGGTCGAGGAAGGTGACGCCCTCGCGGGCGGCGACCTCGGCCAGGGCGTCGCGCACGGCATAGGCCTTGGGCGGGGCGTCGGCCAGCCAGATCGGGCCGACCATGACCACGCGGGTCTCCGGCCAGCGTGCGCGGGCGGTCCAGAGGAGACCGGCGGCGGCCCGCCGTACGCTCCGCAGGGGCCAGCGGCGGTCGTTGTGGCCGCCGGAGATGACGAACAGGTCGGGGGCGGGGCGCCAGGACAGCTCGGCGTCGAAGGAGTCCTGGAAGCTGCGGCCGACGCGACCCCTGTTGAGGTAGCCGGTGCCGCCGGCGCCGGCGATGACGGGCTGCCAGCCGAGCAGGCGGGCGGTCTCGGCGGCGTAGGAGCCCCAGGTCGGCACGGGGCCGGAGCCGACGGTGAAGCTGTCGCCGACGAACATGAGCACGGGTGTGGACCTCTGCTGGACCGGGGTCGGTTCCGGCGCGGCCGTCTCGCCCGCCGCACTGCCACATCCGGTGCAAATCACCATCATCAGTGCGGTCGGTGCGATCACCTGTCGATGCATCAGGCCGCGCATGACCACCTCACGGGCTCTAAGCTGCCGGACATGAGCTCCGACCTCTACGGGCGCACTGAGCGTCTCGAGCTGTCCGACCAGAACCTGCGCGAATTCGAGGCTGTCGTGCTTGACTCGGCGCCCGACGGGATCGTCTTGAGCAGGTCGGCATTCTACCCAGGCGGCGGGGGTCAGCCGGCCGATCACGGAGTTCTGCTCTGGCTGGGCGTGGAAACCCGGATCGCCGGGGTGCGCAAAGGCGACGATCTCCACCTGATTCCGGCCGAGGGCGACCCGGTGCCCCCGGTGGGCACGGTGGTGCGCGCCGCGGTGGCCGACGAGCGGCGTTCGGCGCTGATGCGCACGCACTCGGGGCTGCACGTGCTGTGCGGGGTGGTCTTCCGCGACTACGGCTCGCTGGTCACGGGCGGCAACATGGAGCCGTTCACCGCCCGCATGGACTTCAACCTGCCCGAGGTGCCGCCGGGCTTCAAGGAGGCGGTCGAGGACGCCTGCAACGCCGAGATCTCCGCCGACCGGCGCATCGACATCCGGGTGCTGCCGCGCAAGGAGGCGTTCGACATCCCCGACATCATCCGCACCGCCACCAACCTCGTCCCGGAGGAGGTCGAGGAGGTGCGCATCGTCGACATCGTGGGCCTCGACACCCAGGCCGACGGCGGCACCCACGTGGGCTCCACGTCGCAGATCGGCCGGATCAAGGTCACCAAGATCGAGAGCAAGGGCAAGGGCTTCCGCCGCCTGCGCATCGCGATCTCCGACTGACCCTCACCCGCCCGCCGCGTAGATCAGCCGAGCCCGCCCGGCCTACGCGCCTGAGGCAGCGGCCGGCCTGTCATGCCGAGGGTTCGATGATGGTCGCCAGGCCGTTGAGGAGCGGGGTCAGGCCGAACTCGAAAAAGGCGTCGAGGTCGAGGTCGTAGTCGTCGCCCAGCCCGGCGATGACGGCGGAGAAGTGCGGGTAGGCGCCCGAATCCCGGATGGCCGCCAGGCCGGGACCCTGCGCCGCCATCCACTCGTCGTCGCCCATGCCGCCCGCCGCGTCCTGCTGGGCCTCCCGCTCCAGGTGTACGGCCACGCCCTGCACGTAGTTGTAGACGAGCACGTGAATGTTCTGCCTGGTCGGCGCGTCGAGCTCGGAGCCGTCCAGGGCGGCCAGCAAATACTCCGCGTGCCGCATCAGGTTGGGCACGACCAGCGGCCTGGTCAGCGCGGTGACGTGCGGCAGCCAGGGGTGGCGCCGGTAGAGGCCCCACAGGCCGCGCGCCGACAGTTCGAAGCGGGCCCGCCAGCCCTCGGGTGACGGGTCCGGGTAGCCGAACTCCCCGTAGGCGGCGTCGGCCATCAGCCTGACCAGGTCCTCCTTGCCCCCCACGTGCCGGTAGAGGGACATGGTGGCGGCGCCGGTCCTCGCGGCGATGCCGCGCATGGACAGGGCGGCCAGGCCCTCGGCGTCGGCGATCTCGATGGCGACGCGGACGATCCGCTCGCGGGTGAGGTCGGAGTGCGTGGGGACACGCTCGCGGGCGGGGTCCGCGCCGGCGACGGTGCTGCCGACGCGGGGCTCGGAGGTGATCACGCCTTCCTGGGCCAGCAGGGTCAGCGCCTTGGCGGCCGTGGCCAGCGCGACGTTCCAGTCGCGGGCCAGGGCGCGCGTGGAGGGGATCCTGTCGCCTGGCTTCAGCTCGCCTTCCGCGACGCGCCGTTTGACGTCGGCCACGATCCGGGCGTAGGGCGGGGTCATGTGCGCCTCCTGTTCTAGTACAGAAGCTAGCAGAAATCGCAGTTGCACGAGCTGTGCGTACTCTGTACATTCAGTTTGCGTACAGCGTCAACGACTGAATGGAGAAGCATCGTGAACGTTCTCGTGTCCGGAGCGAGCGTCGGCGGCACCGTCCTGGCCTACTGGCTGCGCGAGCGCGGCGTCCGGGTCACCCTGGTCGAGCGGGCGCCCGCGCCGCGGGGCGGCGGGCAGGCCATCGACGTACGCGGCGCCGCGCTGACCGTCGCCGAGCGCATGGGGCTCCTGGAGGCGGCCAGGTCGCTCAGGACGGAGATGCTGGGCATGTCCGTGATGGACGGCGACGGCAACGAGGTGATGCGCTCGGAGGAGTCCACCTTCAGCGGGGGGCGCCTGGACAGCCCGGACATCGAGATCATGCGCGAGGACCTGATGGGGCTGCTGCTGGGCGCCGTCGAGGGTGTGGAGATCCTGTGGGGTGACTCGATCGTCTCGCTCGACGACGACGGCTCCGCCGTACAGGTGAGGTTCGAGAGGAGCGCGCCGCGCACGTTCGACGCGGTGGTCGGGGCGGACGGGCTGCACTCCAACACCCGCGCGCTCGTCTTCGGCGAGGAGGGGCGCCACGTCGAGCACCTCGGCACCTACGTCGGGCTGTTCCGCACCGAGAACTTCCTGGGCCTGGACCGCTGGCAGGTTTGGCACCGCGAGGGCGCGGCCGGCTTCGGCCTCTATCCGGCCAGGGACGGCGGCGAGCTGGTGGTGAACCTCGGCTTCGAGGCCGGGCCGATCGCCTACGACCACCGCGACATCGGGCAGCAGAAGCGGCTGCTCGCCGAGGCGTGCGGGGAGCTGCGCTGGATCGCGCCCAAGCTGCTGGAGGCGATGTGGGCGGCCGGCGACTTCTACTTCGACGTGATGGCGCAGGTGCACCTCCCCCAGTGGCACAGGGGCCGGGTGGCGCTCGTGGGCGACGCGGCCTACTGCGCCTCGCCCAAGTCGGGGCAGGGGACCAGCCTGGCGATGGTGGGAGCGTACGTGCTGGCCGAGGAGATGGCGGCGGGCGGCGGGTTCGGGCGCTACCAGGAGCGGATGAGCGAGTTCGTGGCGCTCAACCAGGCGCTCGCCAAGGAGAACCCGACCGGGCCCGCGCCCGAGGAGAGCGTGCGGCGCGCGGCCGACGCGATCACTCTGTGAGACCGCGCCCAGGCGGCCGGCGCGATCATTCTGTGAGGCCGCGCCAGGTGGGGTGGCGCAGGACGCCGTCCCTGGTCCAGCCGGCGTACTCGACCTCGCCCGCCAACTGGGGGTCCACCCAGTGGGCGGGCTCCGGCGCCGTCCCCGCGAACGGCGAGGTGGGCCGGGCCAGCGGCGCCATGCGCCGCGCGAGGTCACGCAGCATGCGCTCGGTGAAGCCGGTGCCCACGTGACCCACGTACCGCAGCCCCCCGGCCCCCGGCACCCCCACCAGCAGCGACCCGATCAGCCCGGAACGGCGGCCCTCGCCCGGCTTCCATCCGCCGACCAGCACGTCGAGCATCAGCGTGATCTTGACCTTGATCCACAGCTCGCTGCGCCGGCCGGGCAGGTAGGGCGAGTCGAGCCGCTTGCAGACGATGCCCTCCAGCCCGTGCTCGCGGGCCACGTCCATGACCACGCGGGCGCTGCCGGGGAACGACGGCGGCACCCGCACCCGCCCCCGGTCCAGGGCCAGCTCCTCCAGCAAAGCCCGTCTTCGCTCGTACGGCATGCGCAACGTCGAACGCCCGTCCAGGTGCAGCACGTCGAACGCGTGATACACCACCGGCACCGTGGCCAGCAGCGACCGGCTCGGCGTTCGCACGTGCATGCGCGACTGGAGCAGCCCGAAGTCGGGCGCCCCCGCCTCGTCCAGCGCGACGACCTCGCCGTCCAGCACCATGTTCCGTTCGCCGGCCAGGTCAGCGCGGAGCTCCGGATAGGCGCCCGTCACCTCGCGGTCGTTGCGCGAGAGCAGGCGTGCCTCCCCGTCGAGCAGATAGGCGACGGCGCGTACCCCGTCCCACTTGAACTCTGCGGCCCAGGCCGCCTCCCGCGCGGCGATGGGCAGCTCCCCGCTGACGGCCAGCATCGGCCTGATCAGCATCATTCCCCCTGGTCAGAGGCATACCCCTGCCAGACAAAGGGCGAACCGATACGATTTGCCGCCATGACCGGAATCAGGCTGACGCTGGCCGTGCTGGGCGCCGCCGCCCTGACGCTGACCGCCGTGCCCGCGCAGGCGGGCACGGCCGCCGCGCCGATCACCGACGACGTCACCCTGGAGCTGCGCAAGGACGGCGTGCTCAGGGTCAGCGAGAAGATCGGCGGCGAGGGCGAGGTCAAGCGGACCTTCCTCACCAGGACCCGCTACGACGACGGCAACGACCGCCTCTACCAGGTCACCGGCGTCAAGGGCGGGCAGCTCGCCGGCGACGTGCTCACCGTCAAGGCCCCAGCTACCGTCACCTACGAGGTGAAGGGCGCGGTCACGCCGTCCGGCGGCGTGGAGGAGCTGCGCTGGTTCGCGGTCAACGGCTGGAACGTCCCGGTCTCCAAGGCCACGGTGAAGGTCACCGGCGCCGGCATGGTGCAGAACCTGTCGTGCTTCGCCGGCGAACTGACCTCGGCCATCGGCTGCACGAGCGCCTCCATGGACCACGGGGCCACCGAGGCCGACTTCGAGCAGCAGAACCTCGCGCCCGGCCAGGCGCTGACCGTCGTGGTCGGCTACCCCAAGGGCACCAGCTCCGGCACGCCCATCCTGGAGCGGCGCTTCTCGCTGGCCGCCGCGTTCACCCTCGACGGGGTGACCGGCGGGGCCCTGGGCGCGCTGCTGGTGCTGATGCTGGGTGGGATCGGGCTCCTCTACTGGACGCGGGGGCGGGACGCGCGGGTCGCCGGGCAGGAGACCACCGTCGACCCGGTGCAGAACGGGCACTTCTCGCCGCCGGACGGGGTGCGGCCGGGGCAGATCGGCACGCTCGTGGACGAGCAGGCCGACGTCGTGGACGTGACCGCCACGATCGTGGACCTGGCGGTGCGCGGGTACCTGCGCATCGACGAGCAGCCCAGAGGGGCCTACGACGCGCCGGACTGGATGCTGGTCAGGCTGCCGAACGCGCCGGTCGAGGCGTTGCTGCCGTATGAGAAGGCGCTGTACGACGCGGTGTTCGAGGGCCGCGACGCCGTCCTCCTCTCCGACTTGTCCGGATCTTTCGCGAAAAATCTGGGGAAAGTGAGGGATGAGCTCTATGCGGATGTCGTGCGGCAGGGCTGGTTCGCCCGGCGGCCCGACACCGAGCGGACCCGCTGGACCACGATCGGCTTCGTGCTCATCGGCGCCGGGATCGTGGCCACGGTGGCGCTGGCCTGGTTCACCACCTACGGGCTGCTCGGCCTGGCGTTGATCATCGCGGGGGCGGCGCTGGCCGTGGGCGGGCAGTTCATGCCGGCCAAGACCGCGAGGGGGTCGGCGGCGCTGGCGCACACGCTGGGGTTCCGGCAGTACCTGTTCTCCGGCGAGCTGGGAAATGTCCCCGAGCAGCACCGAGTCGAGCTTTTTTCGCGATATTTGCCCTATGCCGTGATTTTTGATGGCGTGGAGCATTGGTCGCGGGTGGTGGCCTCCGTGACCGGCAACGGGCACCAGGCCGACAACCTGTACTGGTACCACGGGCCCGCCGAATGGGACCTGTCCAAGTTCGCCGGCTCGATGCGTACCTTCACCACCACCACGTCCGGCGCGATCTCCGCCACCCGGCAGCTCCGCTCGCTGTGAGGCCGGAGGATCTGGAGCTCCATCGCCGGGAGCTGCACGTTCACTGCTACCGGATGCTCGGCTCGTACCACGAGGCCGAGGATCTGGTCCAGGAGACGTTCCTGCGCGCCTGGCGCAGGCGGGACACCTCGCCGGACAACCTGAAGGCCTGGCTGTACAAGATCGCCACGAACGCCTGCCTGGACTTCCTGCGCGCCAACCCGCGCCGGCCGGAGCCGCGCCAGGAGCCCATCGTGGCCGACCCGGGGATGGCGTGGCCGACCTCCACCCACGTGCCCTGGATCAGCCCCTACCCCGACGACCTCCTCGACTCCGTCATCGAGCGCGAGACGATCGAGCTGGCCTTCCTGGTGGCGATCCAGCACCTGCCGGGCAAGCAGCGGGCCATCGTCATCCTGCGGGACGTGCTCGGCTGGTCGGCGCCGGAGACCGCCGAGGCGCTGGACACGACGGTCACCGCGGTCAAGAGCGCCCTGCAGCGGGCCCGGCCGGTGCTGCGCGAGCACCTGCCCGCCCAGCGCATGAACTCGGCCAGCGCCGAGGAACTGGCCGTGGTGCGCACCTACATCACCGCGCTCGAACAGGGCGACCCCTCGGTGCTGCCCGCGCTGCTCAAGTCCGACGTCTGGCAGACCATGCCGCCCTCGCCCCTGTGGATTCTCGGGCGGGAGTCGTTCGTGTCCGCGTGGGCGCCGCAGATGTCCGGCGAGGCGTCGTGGGGCGACTGGAAGGTGCTGCCCGCCCGGGTCAACCGCCAGCCCGCGATCGCCGCGTACCTGCGCAAGCCGGGTGAGGAGCGCTTCTCGCCGTTCTGGCTCGGTGTCTTCCGCATGGAAGGGCCGCTGATCAGCCAGATCGCCACCTTCGGCGACGAACTTTTCCCGGTTCTGGGTCTGCCCGATTCCTTTTCCGGGGACCCGTCGTCATATGGGCATGACTGATCTGCAGAAAAACGTACAGGCCGCTATCGACGAGCTCGTGGAGTCCGGTGTCGAGCGCGGCGTCCAGGTCGCGGTGTACCGGGAGGGCGAGCTCGTCGTGGACGCGGTCGCCGGCCTCGCCGACCCCGCCACGAACCGCCCGATGACCTCCGGCACGCCGGTCTACGTGACCTCCACCGGCAAGGGCATGATCGCCACGGTCGTCCACCTGCTGGCCGAGCAGGGCGTCATCGGCTACGACACGCCGATCGCGGAGTACTGGCCCGAGTTCGCCGCCCATGGCAAGGAGCGGGCCACCGTACGGCATGCCATGAGCTACCGCGCGGGCGTGCCGGGCGTGCCCGTGGACACAACGCCGGAGGACCTCGCCGACTGGGACCGGATGTGCGCGGCCATCGCCGACGAGAAGCCCTGGTGGGAGCCGGGCACCACGATCGGCTACCACCCGCAGTCGTGGATGTACTTGATGGGCGAGATCGTGCGCAGGACCACGGGCAAGACGGTCTCCCAGGCCCTGCGCGAACTGGTCGCCGAGCCGCTGGGCGTCGCCGACGAGCTCTTCCTGGCCGTGCCCGCCGCGGAACTGCCGCGCCTGGCCGTCATCGAGAGCTCCGAGGGCCCGCAGGAGGAGATGCCGCCGGAGGTGCTGGCGCAGATCCCCTTCTTCCGCGTCGTGGACGGCTACACCGCCGCGCCGATGGCGGCACTGCCCGACGCCGCCTTCAGCAACCGGCCCGACATCCTGACCGCCGACTGCGGCGCCACGGGCACCGCCAGGGCCCTGGCCCGCATGTACGACGCCCTGCTCAACGGCCTCATCCCGGCCGAGCGGCTGGCCGAGGTCACCTCGGTCCAGGCCAGCGGGACGGACGAGGTCAGCGGCATGCCGGCGACCTGGGGACTCGGCTACTCCATCGGGCTGACCGAGACGCTCGACCGGCCCACGTACTTCGGGATGGGCGGCAGCGGCGGCACCGCGGCCTTCGCCGACAAGGCCAGCGGGCTGGCGGTCGGGATCACCAAGAACCGCATCTGCCCGGGCAACCCGTTCGAGACGGTGGACCGGCTCGGGCAGCTCATCCTTCTATAGACGGATATAGCCGAGTTCGACGGCTTTGCTGACGGCCGCTGTCCTGGTGTCGACGCCGAGCTTGCCGTACACGTGGTTGAGGTGGGTCTTGACCGTGGCCTCGGTGATGAACAGGGCCTTGGCGATCTCCTTGTTGCCCGCGCCGCGGGCCAGGAGTTCGAGGATCTCGATCTCGCGCGTGGTCAGCGCGGGGCCGGGGTCGCGCAGGCGGCGCATCATGCGGGTCGCCACCCTGGGCGAGAGCGCGGTCTCGCCCCTGGCGGCGGCCCTGATCGCCTGGAACAGCTCGTCGGGCGGGCACGCCTTGAGCACGTAGCCGGTGGCGCCCGCGTCGATGGCGCGCACGATGTCGGCGTCGGTCTCGTAGGTCGTCAGCACCAGCACCTGCGGGGCCCCGTCGAGCGCCCGCACCTCCCTGGTCGCCGTGACGCCGTCGGGGCCGTCGCCGAGTTGCAGGTCCATGAGCACCACGTCGGGGCGGCGCAGGGCGATCAGGCGGAGCGCGTCGTCGGCATTCTCCGCCTCGCCCACGATCTCCATGTCGGCCTCGCCGCCGACCAGGGCCGCGATGCCCGCCCTGACCACCGGGTGGTCGTCGACCAGGAACAGCTTCATACCGGAATCCTCGCAGCCACTGCCGTGCCCTCCCCCGGCGCGCTCTCCACCGTCAGAGTCCCGCCCGCCTGCGCGACCCGGTCGCGCATCGCGCGCAGGCCGTAGCCGCGTCCCGGCCTGGTCACGGCCATGTTCTGGTCGAAGCCCACCCCGTCGTCGTAGACGTCCAGCGTGACCTCGTCGTCGAGGTAGGCGAGCGTGACGATCACCCGGCTCGCGTGCGCGTGCTCGCGCGCGTTCGCCAGCGCGCCCTGAGCCACCCTCAGCAGTACGGCCTGCGTCTCGTCGGCCAGCGGGAACTCGGTGCCCTCCACCCGGAACTCCGCGCCCAGCGCCTTCAGCGCCTCCGGCAGCGACCGCCCGGCCAGCGGCGCGGGACCGAGGTCGCGGACGAAGCGGCGGGCCTCGTCGAGGTTCTCCCCCGCGGCCTCGATCGCCGTCCTGACGTAGGAGCGGGCCTGCTCGGGATCGGACTCCCAGACGCGCTCGGCCGCCTGCAGCAGCATGCGCTGGCTGGTCAGCCCCTGGGCGAGGGTGTCGTGGATCTCCCGCGAGAGGCGCTCGCGCTCCTGCATGATTCCCGCCTTCCTCAGTTCCCAGAAGATCACGATGGTCATGGCCGCCACGGCGATCGGCGCCAGCACCAGGCTCGGGTCGAACCGGTCGGACAGGCTGATCTGCGCCACGATCACCGCGACCGTCAGCACGGCCGCGGCGGCCAGCGTCATCCGCAACGACAGCAGCCGCAGGCACAGGTACAGCAGCGGGATCGCGCACCACGCGAACGACGGCGCCAGCTCCACCAGCACCAGCCAGAGCCCGAGCACGACCGCCAGCCACACCAGCCGCCCCCTGCGCCCCAGCCGCTCCCACAGCAGCACGCCACCGGCGTAGACGAGTGCCAGCAGGCCCGCGTCGGCCAGCGCCGCAATGGTCTTGAGGTCCATCGCGTGGCGCACGACCAGGCGGGAGGCGGAGGCGGCCAGCAACAGGAAGAAGCCGGCGTGCATCGCCCGGTTGAGCCAGATCCGCTCCATGCCCGCCTCCTCGCCGTTGTGCGAGCGTAGGCGGCGCCCGCGGCGTTCACATCAACCGATCGGTTGACCTGCACGTCCCCCGATTCTCTCCCACGCCTCGATCGGTCTCCCGATGGCGTGGCCGGTTCCCCCCGGCAGTCTGGAACTCGTCGCAACAACCACTGACCTGGAGGAACACCATGAAGCTCCGTACCCGTCTCGCCGCCACCTCGCTCGCCGCGCTCGCCATCACGGGCGGCGTCACCGGCACCGCCGCGCAGGCCGCCGCCCCGGACGCGCCCGCGGTCGTCCAGACCAACGTGCTGTCGGCCGACGCCGCGCTCAAGATCGCGGATGCGGTGCAGAAGGAGGCGGCCAAGCAGAAGCAGCGCGTGAGCGTGGCCATCGTGGACCGCTCGGGCGCCACCCGGCTCATCCTCAAGGGCGACGGTGCCGGGCCGCAGACGGAGGAGTCGGCCAGGCGCAAGGCGTTCACCGCGGTCTCCTTCGGTCAGCCGACCAGCGCCCTGTCCAAGAACCAGGCCCTGGCCGCGATCCCCGGCACGCTGCTGCTGGCCGGCGGCGTCCCGGTCGCCTCGGGCGGCGCGCCGATCGCCGGGATCGGCGTGGGCGGCGCGCCGAGCGGCGACATCGACGAGGCCATCGCTCAGGCCGGTCTCAAGGCCGTCCAGGGCCGACTGGGCTGATGTCCGCTCCGAACTCCCAGGTGAGCGGCGAGGGAGAGAGGATAGGGGTGTGGGTGGGATTGGCAGGCGCGGGCTACTGCTCGCCGGAATCGGGCTCGTGGCGGCGGCCTGTGGTGGAGGTGGCGGCCGGGTGGTATCTACCCCTCCGGGCGGTACCTCCCCGACAGCCGTGAAAGGATCAGACGTGCTTGAGGAACAACTGCTTGTCGCCGCCGCCGCGGGCGAGGCCGCCGCCGTGCGCGAGGCCGTCACCGAGGGGGCCGATCTCGAGGCCCGCGACGGCCGCCGCCGTACCGCTCTGCTGCTGGCCTCGGCCGCCGACCACGTGGAGGTCGCGCAGATCCTGGTGGCGGCCGGCGCCGACCCGGACGCGCTGGACGCCCAGCACGACACCCCGTGGCTGGTGACCGGCGTGACCGGCAGCGTGGCGATGCTGCGCGTGCTGCTGCCCGCCAACCCGGACCTGACGATCAGGAACCGCTACGGCGGCGTCTCCCTGATCCCCGCGTGCGAGCGCGGGCACGTGGACTACGTACGCGAGGTGCTGAAGACCGGCATCGACGTCAACCACGTCAACGACCTCGGCTGGACCGGCCTGCTGGAGGCGGTGATCCTGGGCGACGGCTCGGCCAGGTACCAGGAGATCGTCCGGCTGCTGCTGGCCGCGGGCGCCGACCGTGAGCTGGCCGACCGGGAGGGCGTGACCGCCCTGCGGCACGCGGTGGAGAAGGGCCAGCGGGAGGTCGCCGACATCCTGCGGGGCTGACTACGGGCGCGGGCGGATCTCGCCTACGGGGCGGCCGCCGCCGTACAGGATGCCCTTGGCGAGGACGTCGAGGTCAGGGCCGGTCAGACCGAGGCCGCGCAGGGCGGCGACCGTGACGGGCGTCCGGGCGCGCGACGAGCCGTCCTCGATCTTGACGGTGCCGGCCCGCCCGTCCTCGAAGACGAACGCGTCGAACGCCTCCGCCCCGGACTTCAGCATCAGTCCGGGTACGGCCCGCATGAGCTTGACCTCGTCCCGGTGCGTGCCGGACGTCCACTCGGGGAAGGCGCGCATCGCGTCGAAGACCCGGCGCTCATGGCTGCCGGCCCCGCCGAGCGGAAGGGCGCGGAACGCCCTGGTCACCCCCAGCATCGACACGAAGAACAGCGGCGCGCCGCACCCGTCCACCCCGGAGGCGGCCACGCGCTCCCCGGTCAGCTCCTCGATCGTCGCCCGCACAGCCCGCTGCAGCGGATGCCGGGGCTCCAGGTAGGTCTCCAGCGGCCAGTCGTTGAGCACGCAGGTGGCGAGCATGGCGGCGTGCTTGCCCGAGCAGTTCATGTAGACACGCGAGCGGTCGGTGACGGTCCTGTCCTCCGGGTAGTCCTCGGGACACCGCAGCGCCGACTCGTCCAGCCCGGCCCCGGCCAGGATCTTGCGCACCCCGTCCACGTGGTACGGCTCGCCCGCGTGCGAGGCGCAGGCCAGCGCGAGCAGTTCGCCCTCCAGCGAGAGCCCGTGGCGCAACATCCCCAGCGCCTGCAGCGGCTTCATCGACGAGCGGGGCGAGGCGGGCACGTGGACCGCGCCGTGCGCGTCGACCGGCGTCCCGTCGGCGTCCACGGTGAGCATCCGCGCCAGATGCGTGGACTCCACGAACCCGGATCGGACGACCTCGACAACGAGCGACATTCCCGCCCCCTTTCCCCAGGAGTCTACGGATCGGGGAGAATGAGGTCCCATGCGGGCGGTGGTGCAGCGAGTGAGTACGGCCACGGTGGTCGTGGACGGTCAGACGGTGGGCGCGATCGACGAGCCCGGCCTGCTCGTCCTCGTGGGCGTCACCCACACGGACGCGGCGGAGCAGGCGCGCAAGCTGGCCGCCAAGCTCTGGGGGCTGCGCATCCTCGACGGCGAGAAGTCCTGCTCGGACGTGGGCGCGCCGCTGCTGGTGGTGAGCCAGTTCACCCTCTACGCCGACACGAGGAAGGGCCGCCGCCCCACCTGGCAGGCGGCCGCCCCGGGACCGGTGGCCGAGCCGCTCGTGGAGGCCGTGGTGTCGGAGCTGCGGGCACTCGGCGCGCACGTGGAGACCGGCCGCTTCGGCGCCGACATGAAGGTCTCCCTGGTCAACGACGGCCCCATCACGCTGGTGATCGACATCTAGGGTGGGGCTGGCCCCACCCATAACCAGCCATCCTGGCCCATTTCCCGAAATATCGGGCGCTTTCTATCGTCGCTGGTATGCGAAAGATCCTCTGGGCGCTCGCCGGGGCCGGGCTCCTCGTCGTCGCCCTGGTCATCCACTCCCACGGCCGCGAGCCCGGCCCCGCGCCCGTGCCTCGGACGGAGACGACCATCGGTCACCACGAGCTTCCGGGAACCGACCTGGTCGTCGATGCCGACGGGCCGGTCCGCCTCACCGTCGTGGCGGGCGGCGCGCGGCGGATCGTCATCAAACGGGAGCTGAGCTGGACCGGCGGGCGCCGCCACGAGGAGGCGTGGGAGGACGCCAGACGGCTGCGCATCGCCTACGCGTGCGACGACGGCTGCGCGGCCGACTACGTGCTGACCGTGCCCGACGCGACCCGGGTCAGGGTCGCCGGCGCGGCCAGGGGTCTCACCTGCGCCGCCCGGGTCACCTGCACGGAAGAATGAGTTCAGCGGATGCGGCGCCGCATGGCCGGATCGATGGTGACGTTGCGGCCCGCGTCCGGCGGGACGATGACCTCCTGCGTGGCGGCCACGCCTCCGGCCAGCAGCGGCGCGTCGACCGGAACGGTCCGCTTGACCACGGCCAGCGCGATCGGGCCCAGCTCGTGGTGCCGGACGGACGAGCCGACCGACCCCACCTCCTGGCTCTCGAAGATCACCGGCGCCCCGTGCGGCGGCAGCGTGTCCACGCTCCCGTCGAGGTGCAGGAACACCAGGCGCCGGGGCGGGTGGCCCAGGTTGTGCACGCGCGCCACCGTCTCCTGGCCTCGGTAGCAGCCCTTGGTCAGGTGTACGGCCGCGCCGATCCAGCCCACCTCGTGGGGGATCGTCTTGTGGTCGGTGTCGAGCCCGAGGCGTGGCTGGTACCGCTCGATGCGCAGCGCCTCGTACGCCCAGATGCCCGCCATCCGCCCCAGACCGGGACCCAGCTCAGCACGCGGGACGAAGCGGTCGCCGTCGGCGGTGGAGATCACGGCCAGCTCGTCGTCGGCGCTGGAGACCTCGACGCGCAGCATGAACCGCATCTTGTCGAGGTAGTCGATCAACGCCTGCGACGTGCCCGGCTCCACGTGCGCCAGTACGGCCTCGCCATCGTCGACCAGCGTGAGGTGGTGCTCGACCCGGCCCTGCAGATCCAGGATGAGCGTCTCGGTCCACTCCCCCGGCTGGAGGGTGTCGAGTTTGTTGGAGGTCAGGTCGTTGAGCCATTTCAGCCGGTCTGCCCCGGACACGCGTACGATCTCGCGATTGCTGCGGTCGACGACCGCCTCTCCCTTGATCAGCGCGCGCTGCTCGGCGAACAGGTCGCCGTAGTGCGCCGCCACGTCGGCGTCGGGGGCGTCGGCCGCGACCGCGCCAGGGAGATCGAGCAGAGGGCTACGCATGCCTTCCAGGTTATCGGCAGTTGCGGCAGAGCCCGAAGACGGTCAGGTGGTGGACGTCCGCGACGAACCCGAGCTGGTCGTCCAGCCCCTTGACCAGCCCTTCCGCCATCTCCGGCCCCACCTCCCCGATCTCGCCGCACCCCCGGCACACCAGGTGCACGTGGTCGGCGTCGGCGGCCAGGTGGTAGGTGGGCGCGCCGTGGCCGAGATGGGTGTGGGTGACCATGCCCAGCTCTTCGAGCAGCTCCAGCGTCCGGTAGACGGTGGAGATGTTCACCCCGCGCGCGGTCTGGCGGACCTTGACGCAGATCTCCTCGGGGGTGGCGTGCTCGAGGTCCTTGACCGCCTCCAGCACCAGTTGGCGCTGCGGCGTCACCCGGTAGCCCTTGGCGCGGAGTTCCTCGTGCCACTGCGTCTCCGTCATGCCCTGAGAATAATCGCTTGCCCGGGTTCGGGGGCCTCGCATAGCGTCGTCAGCACGCGGAAAGGAGGTGGTCCAAACAATGGTGATTCATAGTTGGGCTAGCGAGGTGGTTGTCCGCTAACGACGCGGACTCCATGTCTCGCGTCGTTTCGGCGAAATACGAGGCAACCACCGGGGCCCCGAGGCTGCTGGAGGGCGGGAGGTCCATCCCGACCCATGGCCCATCCAGCCCGTCCGCTCGAGCGGGCGGAGTCCGCCCGGGGCCCTTCTGCCTTTTCCGGGCTCAGTGCTCGCTGCGCCAGGGGATCCCGAGCTTCTCGCAGGACTCGCGGTAGAGCGTCACCACCGCCTTGCGTACCTGGGGGCGCTCGGTCAGCGTCTCACCCCACGGCACGCTGAGCCGTTCCCCGCCGTCGATCGTGAACTCGATCGCCTCCGCCGTCACGTCGCTCGTGACCGCCTCGGTGGCGTCCGGCCGCCCGCCCAGCCCGCGCACGATGATGAGCGCGTCGTCGGTGTGGTCGTCGTTCATGTGGCGCTTGATCGCCTCGACGACATCAGGGGTGAAAGGGGTAGTCATATCGGCTCAAGCTACCTTCTTCAGCTCCGCCGACATATGGGACGTCAGTGCCTGTCCCTCGGCGGCCATGTCATAGGCCCACATGAGGTTCCCGTTCACCAGCCCGTAGAGCCGGCGCCCCGCCGTGTACTCCTTGGCCGACTCCGTCCGCGCCACCACGTCGGTGCTCAGCTCGATCTTGTGGAAGACGACCTCACCCACGTAGATCTCCACGATGCCCGTGGGATGGGCCAGCAGCACCTCGAGCTGCCGCTCCGGCCGCGCCCGCCAGTAGCCCGTCTCCGTGGCCAGCGGCCGGACCCGGTTGCCGTCCCCGTCGAGCAGCCAGGTACGGCTCACGTACTCCAGGAACGGCTTGCCGTTGTGCCCGAACTCGATCTCCTGCCCGAAGTTGAAGCTGTCGATCGTCGGATAGCCGCCCACCCCGGCGCCTTCCCACCTGCCCAGGAGGAAGGAGATGTGCTCAAGATCCGGGTGCACCTCAGGAGTCTCCATGCCGCCCAACATTACTCTCCGTCGCGCGCCGTTTCCCGAGGGCCGGGCGAGGTTCTGGCGGCCGGGCCCAGGGGCGTATGGTGGCCTGCATGGCACGATCACTGGTGATCAAAGTGACCGCGGGGGCCGACGCCCCTGAGCGGTGCAACCAGGCCTTCACCGTCGCCGCCGCCGCCCTGGCCAGCGGTGTCCCCGTATCGCTCTGGCTGACCGGCGAGGCCTCCTGGTTCGCGTTGCCGGGAAGGGCCAAGGAGTTCAGCCTCCCCCACGCCGCTCCCCTGACCGACCTGCTCGACGCGGTCCTGGCCGCCGGCCGGGTCACGGTCTGCACCCAGTGCGCCGCCCGCCGCGAGATCACGGTGGACGACCTCATCGACGGCGTACGCATCGCCGGGGCCCCCGCCTTCGTCGAGGAGGCGGTGACGGAAGGCGCCCAGGCCCTCGTCTACTGACCCGCGATCCGCTCCACCGCCCGCATGGCGACCTTTCGCTTCGGATCGTCCAGCAGCCCGGTCAGCGTCCCCAGCCCGGCCACCATCGCCGCGCGGGCCGTCTGCGCGTGCGGGCCGGTGCCGGAGGCCACCTCGCCCAGCAGCCGGAGGATCAGCGCCCGCCGCGGTAGCCCCGGGATCGCCAGCGGCTCCATCAGCCGGCCCACGACCCAGGTGGCCTCCTCCGTGACCTCGTCGGAGTTGAAGGAGACGAAGCACCTCTCCCACAGCCGCCAGACGGCGTGCTTGTCCGCGGACCCGTCGGCCAGCCGCCGTAAGTCCGTTTCCGGCTCGGTCAACGCGGCAGCACAGCCGAGAGGCGTTCGGTGCGCAGGGCCTCGTACCAGCGGTCGTCCAGCGGCGGGAGGTCGCCGGCCGACCAGGACAGCAGGAGGTCGGCCAGCGCGGGGTTGCGGGCCAGGGCCGGGCCGTGGAGGTAGGTGCCGACGACGTGCCCGGCGTAGCAGCCCTCGAAGCCGTTGCCGTTGCCCACGCCGGTGACCACCTGGGACAGCGGCTTGACGCCAGGGCCCAGGTGGGTGACGCCCATGTGGTTCTCGAAGCCGGTCAGCGTGGGCAGATTGAGCGCGGAGTCGACCTCGGCGACGAGTTCGCCGACGGCGCGGGCGGGGCCGCGGCTGCTGCTGATGTCGAGCAGGCCGATGCCGTCGACCGGCTGGCCCTCCTCGCCGCCGAAGGTGGATCCCATGATCTGGTATCCGGCGCAGACGGCCAGCATGGCCGCTCCCCTGGCGATGGCGCGGTGGAGGCCGCCGTCGCGGCGCAGCCGTTCCGCGGCGAGGATCTGGGGCCGGTCCTCGCCGCCGCCGATGAGGTAGATGTCGCCGGTCTCGGGGACGGGGTCGGCCGAGCGTACGTGGACGACCTCGGCCTCGATGCCCCTGCGGCGGGCGCGCTGCTCCAGCACGAGCGCGTTGCCCTGGTCGCCGTAGGTGCTGAGCAGGTCGGGGTAGATCCAGACGATGCGCAGGGTGCTGTCAGACGGCACGGCCGAACTCCGATCGGATCTGCTGGAAGGCGGTGTAGTTGGCGATCACGTCGACCCGGCCGGGCGGCTGCGCGGCGAGGGCCTCGGAGAAGGTCTCCGCCAGCGCGAAGGGTACGTCGGCGACGTCGAGCCGCAACGCCAGGTCGAGCCGCCGCTCACCGGTGACGAAGACGGGACGTCCGCGCAGGATGCGGTAGTCGACGTCCCAGAGCCAGGAGGTGTCGCGGCCGTCGGGGCCCTGGGCGTTGACCGACAGGATGATCGGCAGCGCGGGGTCGGCGACGTCGAAGGCCTCCAGCCAGCCGGCCGGGTTCTTGGCCAGCAGCAGCCGGGCGTGGCGGCCGTCGCGCTCGACGGTGGTGTAGCGGCCGGCGACCGAGGTGACTTCGCGCAGCCTCGGCAGCGCCCGCTCGACCGGCAGGCCGAACGCCTCGGCGACGGCCAGGGCCATCGCGGCGTTGGAGCGGTTGGCGGCGCCCGGTAGCTGGATGTCGAGCACCCAGCGCTGGCCGCGCGGGTCGATCACGGCGTCGTCGTCGAGGATCCACTGCGGCTCAGGCCGGTGGAAGGTGCACTCGCGGCAGGCCCAGTGGCGGTCCTTACGGTCGAGCGGCCCGCCGCACTCCGGACAGCACCAGCTGTCCTCCTTCCAGCGCTGGCCGCCGGAGACCCAGGTGACCTTGGCCGCGGTGGAGGCGCCCCAGGTGACGAGCGGGTCGTCGCAGTTGGCGATGACGTGGGTGGGCTTGCCGGACAGGGCCCGGCGCCACTTCTGGGCCAGCAGCCAGATCTCGGCGGCGCGGTCCATCTGGTCGCGGCTGAGGTTCATGAGGCACACGACGCCGGCGCCGGTGGTGTCGAGGACCTCGGGCAGGTACTTCTCGTCGACCTCCAGCACGCCGTAGGGCGCGTCCTTGTGCTGCGACAGCGCGGAGACGTGCCCGGCGGGCATGTTGGCGCCGAAGGCGTTGGTCGCCACCTCGCCCATCTCCAGCAGCGCGGAGGTGATCAGCCGGGTCGTGGTGGTCTTGCCGTTGGTGGCGCTGATGAGGGCCAGCCTGCGGTCGCGCGCCAGTTGGCGCAGCAGGTCGGGCTCCAGCATGAGGCCCACGCGACCGCCGATCACCGAACCGTCGCCGCGTCCGGTCATCCTGGACAGGGTGGCGGCACTGCGCCCCAGGGCACTCGCGAGCTGAGCCCGCAGGGGAAGCTGGGTCATGGTTATGGATCCTAGTCAAGGCCGGGCATGCGGGGTCCCGGTACTCGGCGGTGGCGCCGAATTCGGGCCGTGGACGGGCGGCCTGGGGTCGGCGCAACCGCCCCACAAGCCCCTTTTTGCGGCCCGCGCCCGATCGGCCTGCTCCCTGAAGTCCTTCTCGTACGCCACGTTCGGCCACACGCGGAGAAAGAACGCGTTCCCGCCGGCAAGCTGCGACTCGTTCACCAGCACCCCCTGCGCGTTCCACACATAACGCAGTTGACGCCGGTAGTCGTCGAACTTCTGGGTGTCGAAGGCGAGGGTGACGATCGACCCCCGGGGCGCCAGCTTCAGCAACGCCTTGGTCGACTCCCCTGCCCAGCACTGGGGCACCGGCCGTACCTCCGGCGCGTCGATGCCGATCAGCCGCACACGCTGCTCACGCCCCGCGTACGCGCCGTCGACCGGCGAGACCACCATGGTGTCGCCGTCGTTCACCCACACCACCCGCGCGCTCTCGACCGACGGCGGGCTCGTGGGCGCCGGCTCGGTGACGGGCGGCCGGACGAAGGTGTCGGCCAGCATGTACACCGCGCCCAGGGCGGCGACAACCAGCAACGCTCCGATCACTATCAGTCGCACACCGGCAGACCTA
Source organism: Nonomuraea sp. NPDC050790 (assembly GCF_044456745.1). Classification (NCBI taxonomy): domain Bacteria; kingdom Bacillati; phylum Actinomycetota; class Actinomycetes; order Streptosporangiales; family Streptosporangiaceae; genus Nonomuraea; species Nonomuraea sp. NPDC050790. The sequence goes on from NZ_JBITGF010000003.1 coordinate 680,448, forward strand.
CCCAGACTCGGCGAAGGTGATCTCGGGTGCCCCGCCGTTCTCGAACGGCAGCACGAAGCGGCGCGGCCACGACAGCACGGCCTCCAGCCACCCCGCGCCCATGAGCTGCCCGACGTGCCGCAGCCGCGCGGCGGCCTCGATCCCGATCGCGACGGTCAGGATGTCGCGCTGCACGCCCTCGTTCTCGTCGTCGCCCAGGATGACCCGCCAGGCCAGCGCCCGGTTGTGGTCGATCTCCATGGACAGCGGATGATGGCGCAGCGCCCTGGCCCGGTGGCCGAGCAGCTCGCTGCGCACGAGTTCGGTGGCGGCGCCGGTGCCGAACAGCGCGTACTCCAGCGGCGGCGCGGGCGCGCGCAGGTCGGGCGCGGCATGCCCGAACGGAAACAGCCGGTCCACCTCGTGCAGCCAGCGCACCTGCGGAATCACCCACGAAGGCCCCGGCCGCTCGCCGCCGCCCTCGGCCCCGCCCAGCAGCTTGGCGCCCGTCTCCGCGGCCTTCTCCACCAGCAGCGCCGGGTCGAACCAGCTCCGCAGCGCCCAAGCCCGCCTGCTGACCGCCCGCTCGACGAGCGTGGCGAGCAGGCACTCGCGCCGCCTCGCCGGCATCTCGGCCCAGACCCCGGCGAGCGCGCGCGGCACCCCCGGCAGCGGCCGGTTGCCGACGAAGGCCAGCACGACGGTGTCGCACCAGATGCGCAGCCACGCCCACTGGGGCGCGTCCGCGAGCACGTCCGCCTCACGCAGCTCCACGAGCGTGCACGCCTGTCCGGTACGGCACGCCGCCCCGCAGGCCGCCGAGCGCCGCCCCCGGATCGGCGGCGGCGGACCCGGCAGCACCTTCTCCCGCGACTCCCCGAGTGGCACCCGGATGCGCAGCGGCCGGTCCATGCCGTCGGCGAACACCGCGGCTGCCCCCGGCTGCAGCGAGACGACCTGCCGGGACTGCTCGTCGCTGAGGTTCATGGCCGCGCCGACGAGCTGCCTGTCGTCCTCGGCCGGGAGCCGGTGGACGACCTTGAGCGCGGTGTTCTTGACCACGTCGGAGACGAGCTTGGTCGGGATCTGCTCGGCCACGACGATGCCCTCGCCGTACGCGCGGATCTCGGCGAGCATCCCGGCGAGCAGTTCGACGGCGTGGGTGGAGGCGCGGCCCGCGCCGCGGTCGCGCAGCAGCCGGTGCGCCTCCTCGATGACGATCACGTGCCGCAGCCCGGCGGACTTCTCGCTCCGGGCGCGCATCCGCAGGTGCTCCACGATCCGGATGATCAGCGTGCCCATGAGGAACGCCTTGTCCTCGTCGTTGGCGACGTCCTCGATGGCCAGGACGACGTTGCGTTCGAGCAGCCCGCCGACGTCGGCCGGGTGGCCGCCCTCGAAGAAGCGCCCGGCCGAGCCGACCCGCAGCGAGCGCAGCCGCAGGGAGATGAAGCCCTCGACGTCGGCCTGGACCTCGCGGCCGTAGCCGATCTCCTGGATCACGTCCATGGCGTGCTGCTGCAACTGCTCCAGCGTCGGGACGCTCGGCGGCACCTTCGAGCCGGGCACCGCGCCGCCGGTGACGACGTCCCAGCCGGTGGCCTCGTAGACCCGTTGCAACGCCAGCGACATGATCTGCGGGAACGGCTCCTCGGCGTCGAAGGCCGCCATGAACAACGCCCGGATCATGTCGATGTGCGCCTGCACCGGGTAGCCGGGCTCCGGCTCCAGCGGGTTCACGCTGAACGGCACGCTGTCCGGCGCCGACGGGTTGATCACCGTGACCGGGGTGTCGATCCGGCCCGCCATGGCCTGGTACTCGGCCTTGGCCGGTTCGATGGCCAGCCAGGGGATTCTGGCGGCGCTGAGCTGTTCGAGCAGGTGGCGGACGGTCTGCGACTTGCCGGAGCCGGTCGCGCCGGTGACGAAGGCGTGCCGGTTGAGCGTGGCCAGCGGCACCCGGAAGGCGCCCACGCCGCGGTCCTGGCCGTCGAGGATCTCGCCCAGGTCGAGCTCGCCCGCCTCGGACGCCTCCGAGGTGACGTCGAAGAACCCGGCGTCCAGCACCCGCAGGCCGGGCACCTCCCGCCTGGGCAGCCCGGCCAGGGCCGCCAGCGCGCCCGCGGTGGCCGCGAACGGCGCGGCGGCGCCGTCGCCCGGGTCCTGGAGGTTCAGGCTCAGCGCCTCGGGCAGCGCGTAGACGGCGCCGGCGGCGCTGCGCAGCCGGTACGGGTGGTGGCCGATCTCGACCGAGCCGACCAGGACGGGCGCGATCTGGCGCAGCTCGTCGGCGGTGGCGGCGCCGGCCAGTGCCCTGACGTTCCACAGCCCGGCCTCGCGGAAGGCGTCGAGCTCCTGCATGCGGCGTTCCGCGCGCTCGGCGTCGAACCGGGAACGCTCGGAGGCGTCGCCGTACTGCCTGAGGACGTTGAGCTGTGTGCGCAGGTGGGCGACCTCGGCGTCGAGCAGGTCGGTCGGCTCGGCCACCAGCAGCCAGGCGAACGGCCGTGACATGAGCGTGACCAGCGTCGACTCGAACAACGTGGGCCGCTTCAGCTCGTCGGGGTCGTGGTCCCTGCGCGCGTTCAGCGGCGGCGCCTGGCGGCCCGGACACGGCATCCACACCAGGTCGGCCAGGTCGGCCAGGCACTCCTCGCCCAGTTGCACGCCCCTGGCGCCGCCGGGGAACAGCAGCGGCTGCGGCCCGCGCTCCCCTTCCGGGCCGGGCGCGCGGCGCGGGTGCCGCGGCGGCGACAGCGGCCCCGCGTTGGTGATCAGCTCCAGCGGCGCGCCCGAGCCGCGGGAGAGCCAGCCGATGACGAGCGGACGTTGCCGCTGCGCCGCCGAGAGCACGGCCGGCAGGATGGAGACGAAGTCCCACTCCGCCGATGAACTTCGCGAGGGTGCGGCGATCGACTGGATTCTGTACCAGGGTCCGCTTAGCTGCATCTCATCCCCCCACAGATGGTTCTTAGTAAAGTCCGCCTCCATTCGGCGCGTGGCCCGGTCATTGGGGAGGTCCTTACCTCTCCTTGCGCCAGTCCAGACGGGGCGGGGGCGGGCCGAGGTTCGGGGGTGGCTCCTCGCCGGGGTCCTCGTTGCCGTTCTGCGCCAGTACGGCGTCGCGGACGTCCTCCAGCTCGCCAAGCGTGGTTTTGGGGAAGGTCAGTATCGCGGGATTGGCGTCGGCCAGGCGTACCCGGCGGCCCTCCGCGGTGGCGTCGGTGACGATCACGGACGTCGTGGGCAACTGCTGCAACTGGTGCGGCTCGACCAGGAACTCCCGCGAGCGCTGCAGCACGCGCTCCTTCTCCCCGATCTTGGTCGCGGTCCTGCCCCACTCGGTCGACTCGGTGATGTCCTCCGCCAGGTCGGTACGGCTGTCGCCGCGCTCCTCCGTCGACTCCTCCACCTGGGAGATCGTCGAGGTGTAGCCGCCGTCGAGCCCCGGCACCGAGGCGCTGATCGTCTCGGTGAGCTGGGCCAGCTCCAGCCGGTGCTCGGTGCCGACGTGCTCGCTGGCCACCCGCGCGTCCTCGGCGTTGCCCAGCCGCATGAACGCCACCGCCGCGTGGCCCCGGCCGAGCCGTTCCCTGACGGTGGGGGTCAGCGAGCGGTAGGTGAGCACGAGGCCGGTGCGCGAGGTCTCGCAGGCGTCCATGAGCCGGTCGAGCACGTCGCCGCGGAGCTTGTCCGCGCCCGCGACGATGATCGTGTGGTACCAGGGCCGCTCCGAGGCGGGCGACTGGCGCAGGATGTGGGTCAGCGCCGTGGCCACGTACGTGCCGAGGACCCGGTTGCCGAAGACGCCGGCCTGGCGGTCCATGCTGACCACGCGCAGGCGGGCGGGCGGGAGCCGTACGGCCTGGGTGCCGAGGGTTTCGAGTTTGCGGAGCTGCGACTCCAGCGCCCACGCGCGCTCGATCACCACGCGGTCGCTGACGCCGCGCCCGAACAGCGTGCCGATGCGCTCCAACTGCGTCGCGGTGATCAGCCCGAACCGCAGGTCGTCGCGCGGGTCGCCCACCTGGGCCAGCGCCCGCAGCGCCGCGGTGACCTGGCTGATCGTGGCGTTCTCCCCCAGGACCTCCAGCACCCGCTCCAGGATGGCGTTGTCGAAGCTGAGGTCGCGCGTGGTGCGGTGCTCCTCGCTGACGCTGACGACGTGGGCCAGCACGTCCGCGAACGCCTCGGGCTTGAGCGTGGCCCCCAGGTCCAGCCGGGGCAGGTCGACCGGCAGCACCCAGACGAGCGGGTCGTCGCCGCCGCGCCTGGCCAGCTCGATGAGGTCCTTGGCGATGGCGCCCTCGGACAGGTCGAGCACGGTCAGGTGCCCGCCGCTGTAGAGCCGGGTGGCGCCGATGAGCGTGATCAGCGCCGACCATCCGGGCAGCGTCCCGCCGGCCACGTCGATCCTGTCGATCTCGTCGGGTACGGCTACCGCGTACCAGTTGACCTGCCGGTCGTGGCGATCCTTGACCTCCTGCCACTCGCGGTAGCGCTGGGCGTGCTCCTCCTGGGCGCGGAACAACTCCTTGTCACGTTCCTGACGTACCCGGTCGTCGCGCGCCTGCTGCTCCATGACCCGGTAGCGCACCGCCCTGTCGCCCTGCAGCAGCGCGTAGCTGCAGATTCCCGCGACGCCGCCCGCGGCCACGAACCCGATCAGCGCGAACGACCAGTCGAGATACCCCAGCAGCGCCAGGGCGAAGATGAGCAGGGTAAGAAAGATCATGAACGTCCGGAAGATCCGGACGGGCCGGTTGAGCAGATCCTCCTGGAGCTTCTCGCGCCGCAGCAGCTCGGTGTCGACCTTGGCCTGTTCTCCGGCGTCCGCGGGCTCGCCGGTCTCGCCGATGGGCGAGGGCCGCTTGGGCGGCGGGCCGGGGTCGGGGTGCAGCAGGACGTACTGCCAGCCCAGGTAGATCCGGTCGGCCTGGAGCTGCGCATGCTCGGGATGCACGTCCGTCACGTGACCCTCCGGCTGCGATATGTCCTTGTTCCACGCCGACCTCGTCGTCGGCCGCTCGTGACAGCGTAAGAGCTAGAACCCCTATTCGGGCAGGGTTCCCGCCAAATCCATCAGAGGGATGGGACCATTGCGGCAGATGGGACAAGCGCGACCTATTACCATCCTTACCCATGACGGAACCCTCCGGCGCGCCAAGCACCCCCACCCGCCCGGTTGTGGTGCCCGCGATCGGCTTGGTCATCCTCACCACACTCGGCATCACCGCCCTCCTGGGCGGCCTGAACACCGCGCCGGACAAGCCGCCGCCCCAGATCGCCGCCGGCCAGAAGATGGATCAGGGCCTCTACGAGACCGAGTTCGTGGAAGCCAAGGTCACCCTCCAGCGAGGCGCCAACAGGTTCGCCGAGGACCGCCGTTATCTCGACATCCTCTTCAAGGTCACGAACAAGAGTGACGCGACGATCCCGACCGGTGTCGGCGCGAGTGCCTCGGGCGAAGGCAGCGGTTTCGCCAAAACGCTGATCAAGGTGACGCCCGAGATCAAGTCGGAGTGGGGCGCGCAGGCCTTCATCCCCTCGGGTGAGAGCAAGAGCTCGCAGTTGCATCCCGGCGTCCCGTCGAACGTGACCGTCCGCTACGAGCTGGACAAGGCGGCCACGGCTCCGACCGAGGTGGCCCTGAGCCTGTCCAAGCTGGAGGAGGTTGAGAGCATCCTCCAGGGCACGCCCATGTGGATGCCCGTCTCCAAGGAAGACCCCTTCACCCAGAAGCGCGCCGTCCAGGTGCTCTACACGATCAAGGCTCCGGTGAAGCAGGAGGACGCCCAGTGACCGCGACCGAGCAGCGGGCGCCGCGCGGCCGCCGCGCGCCCGGCCGTGAGCGCGGGGGCGGGGGCGCTTCCAAGGTCGTCAGCGCCGTTGTGGGCATCGCCCTGGCCGCGGCGGCCGTGTGGCTCCAGACCGTGGGGCTGAGCGCCGAGGAGATGAACAGGCCGCTCGCGAGCGTCGGCGACAAGGGCGAGGAGGTCGCCACCGGGCGGTTCAGCGTCCGCGTGGACGGCGTGAAGACGGCCAAGTCCGTCCGGGCAGGGGACGAGACCGCCGTCACGGAGAACGTCTTCCTGGTGGTCGAGACCTCCGCGACCGTCCCTCAGGAGCCCATCAAGATACGGCCGCCCGTGCTGGTGGCCGAGGACGGACGGCACTTCGACACCTCGGACAAGGTCGACAGGAGCAAGACCCTGGCCAACCCGTGGACGCAGCCGGGCTGGTGGTCCTCCGGCGTCTTCGTGTTCGACGTGCCCGCCGACGCGCTGAGGGGCGCCAAGGCGTCGTTCGTCGCGCCGACCAACGCGTTCTACGGCGAGCCGATGCTGCCGGCCGCGGAGGTCGACCTGGGCATCGACGAGGCGGCGGCGAAGCAACTCGGTTCGGCTCCGCAGGACGTCTACACGGTGACCGAGAAGAAGTAGCGGACGATGAGCACGAACGATTCAGAGCGCGACTGGTTCGCGCCGCCCGCCGGCCAGCCCGCCCAGCCCCAGCGGCCTCAGCAGCCGCGGCAGCCCGCCCAACCCCAGCAGCCCCAGCAGCGGCGGCGGCAGCAGCAGCAGTCGGCGCCGCCGGTCCAGCGCCCCCGCCGGGCCGCCGCCCCGACGCCGCAGCCGCGCCCCCGGCAGGCGATCCACGCCGACCAGCAGGTGTGGCCGCCCGCCGCCGCCGAGCCGACCGGCAGCTCGACCCAGCCCATCCCGGCCATCCCGAGCGCGGGCCCGTTGCCCCCGAGGCCGCCCCAGCCGCCGTGGACCCCTCCCGAGGAGACGCCGCCCGCCACGCCGCCGCGGCGACCGCGCCGGCTCCTGCTCGGCGTCGCGGCGGTCGCGGCCTTGATCGCGGCCTTCGGCGCGCCGACCGTAGACCGGTATCTGTTCTACAAGAGCGGCCGGCCGAGCCCGACCGTGCACCTGGTGGAGCCCGGCCAGACGCTCACCTACGAGCACGTGTCGTGGAAGTCGGCCATCGAACCCACGAAGGCGCCCCCCGGCAGCAGGCACAACACCCCCGACAAGCAGTGGCTGAAGATCACCGTCATCCGCTCGGCCACCGACGAGACCGGCGCCGTGCTCACGGCCAAGCCGGAGCTCTCGCTGAAGGACGCCGGCGGGCGGATGTGGAAGGCCGAGATCTACGAGGACGACCTGCCTGCCGACAAGCACGAGGTCGGCAAGGAGTACAGCTACCTGGCCCTCGCGGTCGTCCCGGCGACGGTCGGCGAAGAGGTCCAGCTGAACCTGGAACCCAACATCACCTACCGCTCGGACACCCCGACCAAGAAGTTGATGGACGTCAGCGAAGAGGACATGGAGAAGTCCCGTCGCAACGACGTGATCGTCTTCAGGCGGTGATGTCCTCGCCGCGGGCCCTGGCCCTGGTCGCCGCGATGTCGAAGGTGGCGGCCAGCAGGCAGTAGGTGAGCACGGTCACCAGCAGGTTCTTGACGAACAACACGGGCCAGCTCACCCACAGCCACATGTACGGCGTGGGCGAGCCGATCAACTCGCTGACCGCCCGCTCCAGGTAGTCCGCGCCGACGTGGAGGCCCACGTACAGCAGGCACATGAGCCCGAAGAGCGTCGCACCGCCCTTGATCGTGACGCGGAAGGCGTTCACCACCGGGACCCAGCGCTCCTGGAACCCGCCGACGACGCGGTTGACCGACCGCTGGGTGACCTCGTGCGAACCCTCAAGCCGGTCGACGCTGCCCGCCAGCCTGGTGCCCCGCACCGCGCGACGCGTGTCGTCGACCGAGCCGCCGAACACCAGCACGGTGACGGCCAGCCAGGTGAGCGGCATGACCAGCGCGGCGACCACGAAGGGCCATGTCTCTCCCGCCCAGGCCAGGAACGCCTCCAGGCCGGGGACGCTCTCCTTCGCCTCGGTGACGAGGTCGCCCGCCTCGGAGACCACGACCCGGTGCTCAGTCCAGTCGCTGCGCAGCTTGGCGAACGTGAAGACCGCGTTCAGCCCGCAGAACATGAACGCGAACTCGGCGAAGGCGGTCGCGACGCCGGCCAGCTTGCCGGAGCCGCGCTCGACCTGCCGCTCGAACAACATCTTCAGCCCCAGCGCCACCGCCATGGCGGCCAGCGACACGCGCCAGTCGAGCCCGACCAGGCCCGTGAGGTAGGTGACCTGCTCATTCGTGTCGTTGGCGATGTTGCCGAAGATGGTGGAGTAGAAGTTGTCGTCCAGGTTGTGCAGCGCGTCCATCTCGACGAAGGCCCTGGTGTCGGACTTGTACAGCTCCCAGGCGAGATAGATGACCGCGAAGGCCGGGGCGATCCGGTTCAGCGACGACCAGAACGACTCGTCCTCGGCGCCGCCCGCCCGGCGCGCGGCGCTCTCCCACATGACGGCGCGCAGCGAGAGCATCATTCCGGCGACCATCGTCATCGACACCATGACGATGATCGTCATGAAGGTGACGGTCGCGACCAGGCGGGCCTGGCGGAAGTCGCCGTGGGAGATCTCGGTCGCGAGGTAGAGCAGCGCCCAGCGCGCCAGCTCTCCCGCGGAGAACCACAGGATCAGCGGCAGCGCGCATTTGCCCGCCAGACGCAGGGTGTGGAGGGGCAGCGAGTACGGCGAGGGCACTCGCTGAGCCGGTGTTGGCCCAGGTCGAGGCGGTGCCATCACACCAGACGATCCGGACATCTGCAGAATCGTAGCGTTCTGTCCGGGATGGGCGCATCCACAACGCGGAATGACGCAGATAAGTTGATTGTTCAACCGTCCATGACGCTTCTCAACGAGATCGAGCGTTACCGCTACGCCGAGCGGTTGCTTGGCCAGCGGGACGCGCTCGGAGCCCTGTACATGCTGGAGCCGCTGCTCGACGAGCACGGCGACGACCGTGGCGTGCTTCTGCTCGCCGCCCGTGCCTACTTCCACTCCGCCCAGCTCGGCCGTGCCAGGAAGACCTTGGAGACGCTGGTCGAGCGTGACCCGAGCGACCACTATGCCCGGTTCCTGCTGGGCCGGACGCTGGAGCGGTCGAGCAAGCCCGAGCAGGCGCTGCCGCACCTGCGGATGGCCGCGGCCATGGCCGGCGAGCCCGACTACGCCGACTCGGTGACGCGCGTCGAGCGGAAGCTGTCCTTGTAGTTCATCAGCAGGTGGAAGGCGCCGCCGGCGAGCAGGCCCCAGAAGGCCGAGCCGACGCCGAAGAAGGAGACCCCCGAGGCGGTCACCACGAAGGTGAAGGCGGCGCTTTCCACCCCAGACCTTTCCACCCCGGCCCTTTCCACCCGGGCCTTTTCCACCCCGGCGGTAGCCACCCCGGCCGTATCCACCCCGCCCCTTTCCGCTCCTGCCCTGAACGCGGCCGCGATCGAGGCGGCCAGTGCGCCGAGCAGCGCCAGCCCCGCCACCGCCTCGATCAGGACCGGCGGGGCCAGCAGGACCAGTGCGGTCGCCAGGCCCGCGGCCAGGCCGAGCACGATCATGGAGATGCCCGAGGTCAGCGAGGCGATCCAACGGCGCGCGGGGTCCTCGTGGGCGTCGGGTCCGGCGGCGAGCGCGGCGGAGATGGCGGCCAGGTTGATCGCGTGGCCACCCAGGAAAGCTCCGGCGGCGGTGCCGGCGCCGGTGGTGAGCAGGATTTCGCCGAACGGCGGGCGGTAGCCGTACCCGGAAAGGACGGCCATGCCCGGGACGTTCTGGGAGGCCATCGTCACCAGGAAGAGGGGCAGGGCGATGCCGATCATCGCCGAGCCCGTGAAGGCCGGTACGGCCGGCGCCACCACCGGCAGCGCGTCGAACGTGAGCGAGGGCGCGGTCACCACGATCGCGACGACGGCGGCGGCCAGCGCGCCCGGGACCGCCCACATGCGGGCGAAGCGGTGGAGGAGCGCCCAGATCACGATCACGGGGATCGCCATGAGCGGCACCTGCGAGACCGCGGCCACCGGCGCCAGGCACAGTTTGAGCAGGATGCCGGCGAGCATCGCGGCGGCGACGGGCTGCGGGATGCGGGCGACGAGGCGGCCGAGCGCGGGGAACATCCCGGTGGCCATGATGGCCAGGCCGCACACCAGGAAGGCGCCGATCGCCGCGGCGTAGCCGCCGTCCACGGGTCCGGTGGACAGCAGGAGCGCCGCCCCGGGGGTGGACCAGGCGGCGGTGACGGGCAGGCGGTGCCGTACCGAGAGCACGATGGTCGTGACGCCCACGGCCACGCATAGGGCCAGCAGGCCGGAGGCGGCCTGGCGGGAGTCGGCGCCGACGGCGCGCAGGCCCGCCAGCACCACGGTGAACGAGCTGGCGAAGCCCACCACCGCCGTCACCATGCCGGCGACGACCGGCTTCAGCAGGCTGCGTTCCATTTACGGAACAGTAGTGAACCTGGCGGGGAGAGGGCAAGATGGGCGCATGGATTCCCGGCCGGCGATCGACGGCGACCCGCACGAGGTGGGCCAGCGGATACGCAGGCTGAGGGAGGCACGCGGCGTCTCCCTGTCGGAGCTCGCCAGGCGGGCCGGAATCGGCAAGGCCACGCTGTCCGGCGTCGAGACCGGCCGGCGCAACCCCACCCTGGAGACCCTCTGGGCGATCACCGCGCAGCTCGGCGTGCCCATCGGCGCCATCCTCGACACCCCCGCGGAACCCAAGGTCATGTACGGCGCAGCCGTCGAGGCCACCCTGCTGGAGGTGTTCGAGGACCCGGAGGTCACCTACGAGCTCTACCGGCTGCGCATCCCGCCAGGAACCACCCAGTCCTCCCCCGCCCACCACGCCGGCGTCACCGAGCACCTCACCGTCTTCCACGGCACGCTGGTCGCCGGACCAGCGTCCGCGCCGATGACGGCCGGACCCGGCGACCACCTGAGCTGGACGTCGAACGAGCCCCACCTCTACCGGGCGGAGGGCCCCGACGTCGTCCACGCCAGCCTGCTGATCCGCTACCCGGGGCGACAGACCTTGCAGGGGCGGTAGCCCTCCCGCTCGGCCTGCGCCAGCGTGCGGAAGCCGACGCGGTGCGCGGGCGTGATCCGGCGGGCGTTATGGCAGGTCGGGAAGCAGACCACGCCCGTGGTGTCGCTGCCCAGGTAGAAGACGCTCGAACCGGCCAGCTCGCGCATCCGCGCCAGATCCACGCCCTCGCCCGCCAGGACCTCCTCCTTGGCCTGCGCGCCGAAGACGTACTCGCCGGGCACGCCGTCGGAGCGCGTCACCCGGTGGCAGGGGATCAGCAGCGGCACCGGGTTGTTGCCCAGCGCGGTGCCCACCGCCCTGACCGCCTTGGGGCGGCCGATCCTGGCGGCGATCCACGCGTACGGGCGCACCTCGCCCCGCGGGATCGTCCGCGCCGCCAGCAGCACCTCGCGCTGGAAGTCGCTGACCCCGCGCAGGTCCAGCTCCAGCCCCGACGCCTGCCCGGTGCGCAGCGCGGGCACGAGCCCCGCGGGCGGCCGCTCCACCCGCACGAGCGGCCGTCCGAACCGCCGTCGAAACGTTTCGGCGAAGCCGTCGCCGTGGTGCACGTACGCGATGCCGTGATCGGTGAAGGCCACCGAAAGCTCGCCGATCGGCCCCGGAACGAGCGTCCACCGGGCGGCGATGCGGTCGTACAGGCCGGGCGGCGGCTCCGCGGCCAGTGCCGCGAGTCCGCTGATGATCGGGTCGTGGGTCATCGGGCACCTCCCAGAGTGCGCAGCCGCTTCAAACCTCGTGAGATATGCGATTTGACGGTGCCCTGCGGGATCCGCATGACCGTCGCGATCTCGCTGACCGGAAGGTCGACGACATGCCGCAGCACGACGGCCGCCCGCTGCTCCTCCGGCAACTGGACCAGCAGCCGGCCCAGTTCGTCCCCGGTCTCGTGCCGCAGCGCCATCTCCTCCACGCCCTCGCCCGGGTCGAACGTTTCAACCGGCTCGTCGAGCAGGTGGGGCGGCGGCTTGCGGGACTTGTGCCGGGCGCAGTTGCGCCAGACGTTCATCACGATCGTGACGATCCAGGCACGCGGCTGCAGGGCGGAAATGCGCTCGTGGTCGTAGTCGGCCAGCGCGCGGTAGGCACGCAGGAACGCCTCGGCCGTCAGGTCCTCGGCGTCGGCCCACTTGCCGGTCAGGCGCAGCGCGGTCGAGAAGACCAGACCCCGGTAGGCGTTGAAGAGCTCGCCGAACCCCTCATCGAGGTCGGCAAGCAGCGCCTTGCGCACCGGATCCAGGCATTCCATGTCAATCACAGTCCATAGAACACCATCGGGACCCGGGAGGTTGCACGGCCCACAGTGCGGCGTTACGGCGAACTGCCCGTGAGCCTTCACGACCGGCGCTCGACGGGGGCGCGCTGGGGGCGGCGGGGCGGGTGTCCGGGCGGGAGCCGTAGCGGATAAAAGAGACGGGCCCGCGCAAAGGCGGGCCCGTCAGGAGAGAAGCGGTCAGACCGCGACGGCGAGCTGGGAGACCTCGCCGAGGCGCGCGGAGACCTGCACGTCGCGGGTGACGCCGCCGCCCGCGATGATGCGCACCGTCCAGTCGCCCGGTGCGGCGAAGAAGCGGAACACGCCCTCGTCGGACACGACGACCTCGCCGGTGAACTCGCCCGAGTGGTCGAGCAGCCGCGCGTACGCGGTTCCGGCGCCGGTCACCACGCCCTGGATGACGGCCTGGGTGGACAGATCGATTCCTGCGGGCAGCGCGGCGGTCTGCTCCGGCGCGGCGCACCCCTGGGACACAACAGACATCAGCGGGCCTCCCCCAGCTCGATCGGCACGCCCACGAGCGAGCCGTACTCGGTCCATGAACCGTCGTAGTTCTTCACGTTCGCCTGGTCGAGGATCTCGTGCAGCACGAACCACGTGTGCGCGGAACGCTCGCCGATGCGGCAGTAGGCGATGGTGTCCTTGCCGAAGTCGACGCCCGCCTCCCCGTAGAGGGTGCGCAGGTCGTCGTCGGCCTTGAAGGTGCCGTCGTCGTTGGCCGCCTTCGACCACGGGATGTTGCGGGCGGTGGGCACGTGCCCGGCGCGCTGGGCCTGCTCCTGCGGGAGGTGCGCGGGAGCCAGCAGCTTGCCGGTGAACTCGTCGGGCGAGCGCACGTCGACCAGGTTGAGCTTGCCGATCGCGCCGACGACGTCGTCGCGGAAGGCGCGGATGGAGCTGTCCTGCTCCTGGGCCACGTAGGTGGTGGCGGGCTTGGACGGAACGTCCTTGACCAGCTCGCGCGAGTCGAGCTCCCACTTCTTGCGGCCGCCGTCGAGCAGCCGGACGTTCTGGTGCCCGTAGAGCTTGAAGTACCAGTAGGCGTAGGCGGCGAACCAGTTGTTGTTGCCGCCGTAGAGCACGACCTGGTCGTCGTTGGAGATGCCGCGCTCGGACAGCAGGGCCTCGAAGCCCGCCTTGTCCACGAAGTCGCGGCGGACCGGGTCCTGAAGGTCGGACTTCCAGTCGATCTTCACGGCGCCACGGATGTGGCCCTTGTCGTAGGCGCTGGTGTCCTCGTCGACCTCGACGAGTACGACACCGGGCGTGTCGAGGTTGGCCTCGACCCAGTCGGCATCCACCAGGACGGCGGAGCGGCTCATTGGGGAACCTCCAGTTTGGCGGCGGGCAGTAGACGGCGAATCAGCAGGTACATCTCGCAGCCAAGGCACAATCCGAAGGCTGCGTTGAGGAGGGCGGCGAGGAGGGCCGCTGCCGTCGCCCCCAGGGCGAGCGGCGTGATCCCGGTGAGAAAACCGATCAGCCCGGCACCCGCGAAGACCAGCCCGACAACCTGCGCGAAGCGCGGCGGGCGGGCGTCTTCCGTCTCCTTCGGGGCGCTCGTGACGAGCGCCTTGAAGAGCATGCTGTACGGCGGGCGCCCCGCCGAACCGAGTGCGAACACCACCGCCTGGGCGGCCAGGAGCAACGGGCTCTCTGTCGCCAGGACGAGGGTCAGGACCAATGTCGTGATCGCGGCGCCGAAGCGCAGCGCTCTAGGGTCGGCACGCATCGCTGGATGCTCCTGAAGGGGTCGGGTTGGGGCGGACCGGAATGTCCGCGAGACCGTCCTCAGGCAGCGCGACAGAGCGCGGTGGACACGCGGCAGAAATCAACCGCGCGCCGCTTCGTCAGCAGCTCTGTCGTGGGGTTCATGACGACGAGCGTACATCGACGTCTCGCCATCTGTCACATCTCGTCCGGCTCCTGAGACACCGCATCGCCCAGAGCCGCCAGCACGTCGGCCTTTCTGGGCTGCCCCGACGCCGTTTTAGTGATTTTTCCGGAGCTGTCCAGGACGAGAACGGTGGGGGTGCGGAGAATGTCCAACCGGCGTACCAGATCCAGCCGGGACTCCGCGTCGATCTCCACATGCGCCACGCCCGGCACCAGATCGGCCACCTCGGCCAGGATCCTCCGCGTGGCGCGGCACGGCTGGCAGAACGCCGTCGAGAACTGCACCAGCGTCGCCCGCTCCCCCAGCGGCGCCCCGATCTGCCCTTCCGTCAGCGCGTCCGAGGGGGTCTCGCGCATCCTTCCGTCGCGGCGCAGCCGTACCACCCCGATCACCAGGCCCAGCGCCAGCGTGCCGAGCGCCACCCACAATCCCGTCATCCCTCCCCCCAACCACCACGCATCCGGCGTTCTTCCCCCGGGCCTGGTCACCTCTGTCGCGAGGGGTGGCCGGCACCAGACCACAGGAGCAAGCCCGGCTACCCCGTCAGGCGGCTGGCTAGGCCCCGGTTCTGGTGTTCACCAGGAGCTTGCCGTTCTGGTCGACGATTCTGATGATCCTGATCGACTCCAGCGGCAGCTTGGTCTTCAGCTGGAAGACCGGCGGCTTCTCGTAGTTCTCCCGGCTGACCTCCCAGCCGTCGAGCGTCTCGCGCCGGTTGCCGTCGCCGAGGACGATCACGCGGCACCGGGTGCCGACCGCCACGCCCGAAACGGTGAGGTTCAGCTCGGTTCCGCCCTCGGCGGGCACCGCCATGATCGTGGCCCGCCTGGCGCCGTCGGCGCCCTTGAACTCCTTGCCCGCCGGAGCGTTCAGCGTCTGCGCCGAAGGCGACTCCGACGCGCTCTCGCTGGCGGTCCGCGGCTCCTGGCTCGTCTTCGCGTCGAAGTTGTAGTCCGGCTGGGCGTCGCTCTTGGCCGCGGGCGCCTCCTGTTGTTCGGCGCGCTCTCTGCCGGCGGCCGTCGAGCTCATGCCCTGTCCGCCGGTCGTGGAGGTCCAGACCGCGCCGCCGATGGCGAGCACCGCGGCCGAGGCGGCCACGGCCAGCAGGACCCTGCCGCGCCTGCTGCGCTTGGCACGGTCGTTCAGCAGCCGGTCGAGCACCTGGCGCGGGGGGCTGGCGACGAGTTCCACGTCGCGCTCGGACACCTTGCCCAGGAACGCGGTCACGCCCTCCAGCTCCGTCAGCTCAGCGCCGCACGCCTCGCACGTGGCGAGGTGGGTGTCGATCTCCAGCGCCTCCTCCGGGTCGAGCGCGCCGAGCGCGTGGGCGCCCAGCGACAGCCGTACCTCCTCACAGGTCATCATCACGGCGCCAACCCCCGCTCTTCCAGCGCCAGCTTGAGCGCCCGCAGCGCGTAGTAGGTGCGGGACTTGACCGTGCCCGGCGGGATGCCGAGCGTGGCCGATGCCTCCTTCACGGACTTCCCCCGGTAGTAGACCTCCATGAGCACCTCGCGGTGCTCCGGCCGCAGCGCCGCGAGGGCCTCGGCCACGGCCCACGACTCGACGGCCTTCTCCAGCTCGTCGTCCGCGGGGATCACGGCCAGCGCCTCGTCGCCCGTCTCCGGTGGCCGGGCCCTCCTCGCCCGGTGCTGGTCGACGACGAGGTTGCGGGCCACCGTGAACAGCCACGCGCGGATCGGACGCCCGGACAGCGCGTCGGGATGCCGCCAAGCCCTCAGCAGCGTCTCCTGCACGACATCCTCCGCCCGGCCGGAATCTCCGGTAAGTCGCAATACGTAGCCATACAGCGGCCCGGCGTGCTCGTCGAAGAGGGTACGGACAAGCTCCTCGTCGGCGGTGCCTGCTGGACTCACATCCTCATCACGTACGGCACGGCCAGGCGGTTCACCGGCGGCTTTGTCCTCATCCACGGAGCGGCACGTTCTTCCCCTCGGCCGACAGCTCCAGCCCGTCGGCCACGCTCTTCACACCCGTCACCTTCACGTCGAACGGCAGCTTGCCCTTGAACGGGATCGTGTAGGTGACGAACTGCGCGAGCTGGCTCGGCACCCCCTGGATCTTCGTGGCGGCGAGCTTGATGCCGCCGTCGGTCAGCTCCACCTTCAGCTCCGCGTTGAACTTCACCTTCTGCCCGGCGAACGGCACCTCCCCCGAGGCGACCAGGCTCTGCCCGTTGCCCGAGATCTTCACCCCCTGCGGGGCGAACTTGTCGATCGTCGCCCTGGTCACGGTGCCGCTGACGGTCAGCCGTTCCGCGCGGACGTCGGCGGTGTTCTGGATCACGTCGGCCAGCGGCGCGGTGACCCCGTAGGCCACGCCGTGCAGGTTGCGGATGGGCACGCCGCCGTAGGTGAGCGTCCCGAGGTCGAAACGGACCTCGGGATAGCGGCCCGCGAACGCCTGGGTCAGGAAGGGGATGCCCTCGATCGTCACCGTGGGCGTGCCGCTGAGGTCGGCGGCGGCTCCGATCCGGTTGGCCAGGTCACGCTGGACCCCGGCCACCGCGACCCGGTCGACGGCGACAAGGAGAACGATCAGCACGATCAGGAAAATGACCAGCTTGCGCATCGGACTCCTTTGGCACGGGGGGACATTGAGCTTACCGACCAATTCCCGGAAAAAGCTGGAGATCACCCACCGGCGAACGGCGGCAGGACCTCCACCGTCACCCCCTCACCCAGCACCACGTCGTCGTGCGCCCGCCGTCCCACCGGATCGCCGTCCACCAGGAACGACGAGCGCCGCACCACCCTGGCCAGATCGTCGCGCCCGGCTGTGATTTTCGTCATGAGTTCGCCAAGAGTGGCGGCCTCGAACGGCTCCTCCGCGACTCCCGCCGCGTCCTTCGCCGCCGCCCAATAACGAACCTTTCCCGTGGCCATAGGCTCCTCACAATCGTGTCGGCACCATTGTGCGCCCCTGTTAACGCGTACGTTTCGCTGTTCACCAGGTGGACGCACAATGAACGCGAGATTCCGTTGGGTTATCCTCACGTACGGGACCTGGGCGACGTAGCCCCCGGGTCCTTGCGCGTTTTGGGGAGGCGTGATGAGCAACCTGCTCCTGCTGACGAACGCTCTGGAGCCGTCGGCCGAGGTGCTGCCCGCGCTCGGCCTGCTGCTCCACTCCGTCCGCGTCGCCCCGGCCGAGGCCTCCGCCCTGATCGACGCCCCGCCGTCCGACGCCGTGATCGTCGATGCCCGCAAGGAACTGGCCCACGCCAAGAGCCTGTGCCGCCTCATCAGAACGACCGGCATCGACGTCCCGCTCCTGGTCATCGTCACCGAGGGCGGGCTCGCGGCGATGACCGCGGAATGGGGCGTGGACGACGTCCTGCTCGACAGCGCCGGACCGGCCGAAGTCGAAGCGCGCCTGCGGATGGCCACGGGGCGGCTGTCCCTGTCGTCATCCGAGGACGTTCCCGACGAGATTCGCAGCGGGGACCTTTCCATTGACGAGGCGACCTATACCGCGCGGTTGCGTGGGCGGGTCCTGGATCTGACCTTCAAGGAGTTCGAGCTCCTCAAGTACCTCGCTCAGCATCCTGGCCGGGTGTTCACTCGGGCGCAGTTGTTGCAGGAGGTGTGGGGGTATGACTACTTCGGGGGGACTCGGACGGTGGATGTGCATGTGCGGCGGTTGCGGGCCAAGCTTGGGACTGAGTACGAGTCGTTGATCGGTACTGTGCGGAATGTTGGCTACCGGTTTGTGCCGGAGCGGGGGGATTCGTCCCTCGTGTAGGTGGCGGCGTGACCCCCGTCGCCTCCCCGAGCCGAACTTGATCCGTTCGGGCACCATCGTTCTGCGGGCTGCGGATCAGCTCGTGCAGGGCTCGTGAGGTCGTCCCCTTCCCCGGCCACCCCCTCCGGTCCTGCCCTTGGCCTTGCTCCCGCCTTCCTGACCAGCCCGTGTGGCGGGCGATCCTCTCACCAGGACGGGCAGCCCGGAACATTCCCGCTCAGCCGGAGTTCTACGGCGAGCACGGTCCCCTCACCCGAGTCAGCAGGCCCTGCTCCTCCTGGGTCCGCCTCCACAAAGCGAGACGTGCACCGAACTGAGTGCGACTTCGAAGAGTGGCTTCCATGTGCGGCGGCCGGCGATGAGGCGGCCCATGCGGAAATGCCCCGTTCCTTTCTCCGGTGAGCCATAATCGCCACACCTGTAATCCGCCCGAAAGGGGATCGACCGTGGCCGAGCTCTTCATGATCACGAGCTGGCTCGTCCCGGCCATCGCCCTCTTCCTAATCATCTACTGGGCAGTACGGCTCGCCATAAGGCACGAGCGACACAGGCACGATTAGCGCCCCGGATCCACCTGACCGGCCCGCAACACAAGACGAAACCTGGTGTACCGCTCGAATTCAGCCACCACCCCGAACCCCAGCCGTTCCAAAACCGCGACACTCCGCAAGTTGCCATGCGTCACCCCGGCGAACACCTCCGTGGCCCCCAGCTCGACCCGAGCAAAGTCCACCAACGCCCCGCAGGCCGCAGTCATGTAACCCCTGCCGGTAGCCCCTTCATCCAGCCAATAGCCCATCGAATACCGAGGCGGATCAACCGGATTGAGGTCCACCCGGCCCACAAGCCGACCCGAGAGCCAGATCCCGAACCGCAGATTCCTCCCCGCCGATCGCGCGAACTCCCGCGCCACCGACTCCAACGTGGCCGCCTTGACCTCCTCGTAATCGCCGAAGCGAGTGAGATGCCCGCGATTACGCACGACCAAGTCGAAGTAGACCTCGGCATCATCGACCACAAGCGGCCGCAGAGTGAGCCGGGACACGGACGTCGCAAGAACAGGCAGCGCCAGATCATCAGCCACAACCATCGACGGTAACAAGGCCCCTGATGCCAATAGCGTGCCGCCCATGACAGACCAATCCGAGATGGCCTGCCCCACGTGCGGCCGGCTCTTGTCATTCGGCGGGTTGTATTTGATGCAGCGTGAGGACGACGGCCGCCGGACATGCAAGGTCCGCTGGTCCTGCCCCGGCGACCACCACTGGTGGTCCTGGGCCGACCGCCCAGACGACCCACTCACGGACTTCCCCCGCGAACTCCTGTAGCGCCTTCTTACGCCACCTACCCGCGAACTCCTCCAACGCCTCCTGCGATCCACGCACGAACCCCTCTGGCGCCCTTTCAAAGGCGTCCTCGCAAACGCCCTGACGAGCCCACTCACGACCTCGCCGCGAACACCTCTGATGCCTCGTTACGGGCGCCCCGCAAACTCTGCTGACGCCTTACCCATGAAGCTTTCGTGACCACATCTGACGGGCCACCCGATCCATCTACCTGAGCTCAGGGCTCCCACCAGGGCATATTGGGCAACATGGCGACACCGTGGCCCAGCCGCTACGCCGACGTCCCGGACCGTGCTCCGGTATCGCTGGCCGCGCTGCGCGGCCCCGCTGAAGGCGTCGTGCCGCTGCCCCTCCACCTCTGCTGGTCAGGACGGCGACAGTTCGACCTGGCGCAGCCATCCCAACGGCTGACGATGTACCAGACCGTCATCACCGAGGGCGAAC
Source organism: Nonomuraea sp. NPDC050790 (assembly GCF_044456745.1). NCBI lineage: Bacteria > Bacillati > Actinomycetota > Actinomycetes > Streptosporangiales > Streptosporangiaceae > Nonomuraea > Nonomuraea sp. NPDC050790. Next base: position 700,117 of record NZ_JBITGF010000003.1, read on the forward strand.
GCGCGGACGTAGAACATTTCCTCGACCCCGATCACCTTGGCCTGGCCCACTCTCTAGTTCCGCTCCGTTGACCCAGCCAGGTCCCGTCCCCGGCATCTGACCCTGGCCAACCCGGGAGTTGGGTAGTCAGGAGGCAGCAGCCCCTTGAGCTGAGTCAGCACGGCCCATGCCCTGCGGCGCATGGCGTCGAAGGGCGAAGACCGAGTTTTGGGTCGGGTATGAGGCGGTGTCAGGTGCGGGCCTGGGCCCCTTTATGCTCCGCATCCCCTGCGGGCCGCCGATGGTGAGGTCTCGGCCAGGTGACCTGCTCACCGGCTTCCCGCCTCTGGGCCTGAACCGCCCTGTATCGCTGTCCCCATCAGCATCACTTTGCGCACCTGCCGCAAAGGCGCTTCACATGCAAGGCCCGCCATCTGCGTGACATGGTTCCTCCCCTGCCGAATCGACTGGGTGCTTTCTCCGCGTTTCAGCTGGCCAACGGGGCGGGGTGCTTGAGGGGCGGCAGCACCTCGATCTGGATCAAAGCTGCCTGAGCCCCCAGGCGCGTAGCGCCCAAGGGCGAAGACCGAGCTTCAGAGCGGGGTGTGGGGGCCGCGCCCCCACACGACACAGCCTGAGCTCCAGGGCGCGAAGCGCCTCACTGCGAAGACCGCGCCCCACGCCCAGCCCCATGCGAAGTCTGATTTGCTAGTCCACGGCAGTGATGCGTCCCAGCGCCGGAGGCGCGATCGGCTGGTTGGCGGTCAGGTAGGTGACCAGGGCGTCGATGTCGAGCGGCCCGCTCCACACGTCCGTCCCGTCCTTGAAGCCCGCGAAAGCGTCGCCGCCACCCACGAGGAAGTTGTTCGCCGCCACCCTGATCTGCTGAGCGTCGGTCACCGCGGTCCCGTCGATCTTCAGGTCCCGGACCTTGGAACCCCAGGCCGCGCCGCGGCTGTAGGTGTAGGTCAGGTTCGCGGACGGCTGCAGGATCTTCTGGAACGGCTGGCCGTTCGGACCCCCCACGAACTGCTGCTCCAACACCGTCTTCAACTGCGCCCCGGTCAGCGTCACCACCTGCATCAGGTTGTTGAACGGCTGAACCGTGAACGCCTCCCCGTACGTCACCACCCCGTCTCCCTCACCCGCGGGCGTCCCGGCGAAGGTCAGCGGAGCCCGGATCCCGCCCGGGTTCATCAGCGCCACCTGCGCGTTGCCACCGGTCTTGGTCGCGGCGAGCTGGGCGTCGGCGATCAGGTTGCCGAGCGGGGTCTCCCCGGTGGGGGTGGCCGCGTTCGAGATGTCCGCGGTGATCTTCCCGACGGGCTTGTTGGCGACTGGCGCCACCCGGTCCTTCCACGTCTGGACGAAGGTGGAGATCTCGGGGTCAGCCGCGATCGTGCGGGTCACGACGTGGTTGTCCGCGATGACGGTGTTGCGGAGGATGTCGCGGCTGCGGGTGTTCACCTGGAAGTCGACCTGGGTGATCACGCGGCCGAACGATCCGCCCTGCGAGTAGAGGCGGTCGTTGCCCGCCGGGTCCTTGACGGTGCACTTGTACGCCTGGTGCGAGTGCCCGCTGAGGATCATGTCGACTTCGGCGTCCACCTGGGTGGCGATGCGGTTGCCCGCCCCGGGGATGGCGCTGCAGGCGTCGGGCGACTGGCCGGCGTTCACCTGGTCGCCTTCGTGCACGAGCACGACCTGGGCCTTGACGCCGAAGAGCTTGAGGAGCTTGGACGCGACGTTGGCGGCCTTGACCTCGTCGACGAACTTGATGTCCTTGATGCCCTCCGCCGTGACGATGCCCGGCGTGGTCTGCGTGACGAGGCCGATGAAGCCGATCGGCACGCCGTTCTTCCACTTGATGCTGACGGGCGGCAGCGCGGGGACGCCCCAGTCCTCGAGCAGCCGCCTGGCCTCCGGCGTGCTGGACAGGCCGGCCAGCGCGTCGGAGCGCTCGTCCCTGTTCTTGAACAGCACGTTGGCCCCGACGTAGTCGAACTGGGCGCCCTTCCACCGGCCGGCGGGCGAACAGCCGTCGACCGGGTGGCAGCCGCCGTACATGATCCGGCGAAGTTCGGCGTACCCCTCGTCGAACTCGTGGTTGCCGACCGCGGAGACCTTCACGCCGATCTTGCCGAGGAACTCGACGGACGGCTCGTCGTGGTAGGCGGCCGAGATCAGCGGCGTGGCGCCGATGAGGTCGCCCTGGGCGACGCCGATGGTGTTGCGGTCCGACAGCCGCTTCATGTGGGCGGCCACGTACGCGGCGCCGCCGGCGTCGACGGTCTGGCCGTGCTCGTCGACGATGCGGCCGGAGGAGCCGGTGGGCGGCTCGAGGTGACCGTGGAAGTCGTTCAGCGCCAAGAGGCGGACGGGGACCGTTCTGGTGGTGGTCTTACCGGCGTCCGCGGGCGTGACGGCCAGGACGAACCCGCTCGCGGCGACGGCTCCGGCCAGCGCGAGTCGGGGGAGTAAGTGAGACGTCATGGACCAGACGTTACGGCCGCAATCCATGCGGCCCATGGCGCAAAGGTAACGATTCATCGGCGGGGTCCCTGGCGTTGTTTGCCATACGGACGCCTAGAGTTCGAGCCATGAGCGTGCGAGTGAAGGTCGCGGAACGACTTGCCGAACAGGAAATCACCGACGTTTTGGGTGTCGTGGAAGCGGCCACCGAGGCCGACGGCGTCCGCCCCCTGAACGAGCACGTGATGCTCCACCTGCGCTACGGCGGCGACGCCCGCGCCCGCTCGCTGCTCCTCTACGACGGCGAGGCGCTGGCCGGCTACGCCCACGTGGACCCCACCGACGAGGTCGAGGGCCCGAGCGGCGAACTGGTCATCCACCCCTCCTACCGCCGCCACGGCCATGGAAAACGCCTGCTCGGCGAGGTCATGAACCTGACCGGCGGCCGCCTGCGCCTCTGGGCCCACGGCGATCACCCCGCCGCGGGCGCTCTGGCGGCTTCCATGGGGTTCGAGAGGGTTCGTTCCCTGTGGCAGATGCGCCGGTCGCTGTTCGCGCCCCTGCCGTCCTTTGAGATGCCCTCAGGGGTACGGCTGCGCGCCTTCGTACCCGGCCGGGACGAGGAGGCGTGGCTCAAGGTGAACGCGGCGGCGTTCGCCCATCACCCCGAGCAGGGGGCATGGACGCTGGACGACGTGCTGCGGCGCGAGGCGGAGTCGTGGTTCGACCCGGCCGGATTCTTCCTGGCCGAGCGCGGCGACCGGCTGGTCGGCTTCCACTGGACCAAGGTCCACGGCTCCGACGAGCACGGCCACGAGCCGCTGGGCGAGGTGTACGTCGTCGGCGTCGACCCGTCCCAGCAGGGCACCGGCCTGGGCAAGGCGCTGACCGTCGCGGGCCTGCGCCATCTGCGTTCGCGCGGCCTCGCCCAGGTCATGCTCTACGTGGACGAGGCCAACGCGGCCGCGATCAGGCTCTACTCGGGTCTCGGGTTCAGCCGATGGGACGTGGACGTGATGTACGCCGCTACTCCACGAGCCAATGGAGCACGAAGTACGACAGTGCCGCGACAAGAGCCGCAGCCGGAATCGTGAGAATCCAGGCAGTCACGATGTTGCCCGCCACGCCCCAGCGCACGGCCGACAGGCGCTTGGTGGCGCCGACGCCCATGATCGCCGAGGTGATGGTGTGGGTGGTGGAGATCGGGGCGCCGAAGCCGATGGCCGCGCCGTACAGCACGGTCGCCGCGGCGGATTCCGCCGCGAAGCCCTGCGGCGGGTCGAGCGCGATGATGCGCCGGCCCAGCGTGCGCATGATGCGCCAGCCACCCGCGTAGGTGCCCAGTGAGATCGCCCCGGCGGCGGCCAGGATGACCCACTGCGGGATCGGGTCCTTCGGGGCGGCGTAACCGCCGACGGTGAGCGCCAGGAAGATCACGCCCATCGTCTTCTGCGCGTCCTGCAGGCCGTGCCCGAGCGCCATGGCGGCGGCCGAGACGGTCTGCGCGTAGCGGAAGCCGCGGTTGGTCTTCCCCGGTTGCGCGTTGCGGAAGATCCAATAGATTGCGATCATGATCGCGGCGGCGAGCGAGAAACCCACCAGCGGCGACAGGATCATGGGGATGACGACCTTCTCCACGACGCCGTCCCAGTGGACGATGCTGGCCGAGGCGAGCGCCGCGCCGATCAGGCCGCCGATGAGGGCGTGGCTGGAGGAGGAGGGCAGACCGAAGTACCAGGTGACCATGTTCCAGGTGATCGCGCCGATGAGGCCGGCGCAGACGACCACCAGACCGTGGGAGCCCTGTGGGGCGTCGATGATGCCTTTTCCGACGGTCTGCGCGACCTGGGTGCCCAGGTGGGCGCCGATGAAGTTCATCGCCGCCGCCATGAACAGCGCCGCCCTCGGGGTGAGGGCCCTGGTCGAGACGGAGGTCGCGATGGCGTTCGCCGCGTCGTGGAAGCCGTTGGTGTAATCGAAGATCAACGCCACGACGACCACGCCGATGACGAGGGCGAGCGTGAGGTCCACTTAGCTTTCCTTGACCGCGATCGACTCGATCGTGTTGGCCACGTGCTCGAAGGCGTCGGCGGCCTCTTCGAGGCGGTCGATGACCTCCTTCATCTTCATGACCGTGAGCGCGTCGTATTCACCGCTGAAAAGCTTGGCCAGCAGGCGCCGATACACCTGGTCGCCCTGGTTCTCCAGGCGGTTGACCTCGATCCAGTACTCGTTCAGGTTCTTCATCGAGCGCAGCCGCGGCATCGCCTCGGCGGTCAGCTCGGCCGCGCGTTCAAGAACCTCGACCTGCCGGATGACGTCCTTGGGGAGGTGGTCGATCTGGTAGAGGACGATGAGGTCGGAGGCCTCCTCCATGAAGTCCATCACGTCGTCGAGGTTCGAGGCGAGGCGGTAGATGTCCTCGCGGTCGAATGGGGTGATGAAGCTCTCATTGAGCCGGTTCATGATCGCATGAGTGCGTTCGTCACCGGCGTGTTCGCAAGCGCGCATCTTCTCGGCCAGGGCTTCCCGGTCCGAGCCGTCACTGATGATCTCAACCAGTAGCCGGGATGCCGTGACCAGGTTGTTCGCGGAATCGGCGAACAGGTCGTAGTAGCTGTCCTCACGAGGCGTGAGACGCAGGCGCACGTCGTTCTCCAGATGTGCGGGGATGGTCCGTGGAAGAGGGTACGGGTTACCAGGCAAAATGCGAACTTCATGTCCCCTTCATCATCTGGCTACCCTCCATCCCTTGCCCGACACGGCACGTGTGGATACCTTGATCACCATTTTGCCCACGTCCGCTTTGCTGGTTTTTGAGCCAGTTATGGCTCATCCTGGTGACATATGCGGGCAGCCGCCGGAGTGTTGGGAGATCGCGCCTTCCGTCTCCTTTGGTGCAGTCTCACCGCCTCTGTCGCGGCTGACTACATCTTTCCCATAGCGGTGGTGATCTCACTCGTCCGGGGTGGGCACGGCGCCGCCGCCATCGGCCTCGTCCTGGCCGGACGCCTGATCGCCCTGGTGGGCTTCGCCCTTTTCGGCGGCGTATGGGCCGACCGGCTCCCCCGCCGCGTCGTCATGGCCTGCTCCCAGCTCGGCCTCGTGGTCATCGCCCTGTTCGTGGCGATCTGGCCGCTGGCGCCGTTCATGGGCATCGCCGTCTTCCTCGGCGGGCTGTGCGAGGCGTTCTTCCGCCCTGCGTTGCAGGGCGTCCTGTCAACCGTTCTTCCCGAACGGCACCGCCGTACCGGAATCGCCATGACCAGCGTCTCCCTGCGCGGCGGATCGCTGCTCGGGGCGTTCACCGGAGCGGCGATCGTCGTCGTGTGGGGGCCGTGGGCCGCCTTTCTCGTCGCCGCGATCGGGTTCGGGTGCAGCGCCGGGCTCATCTGGCTCATGCGCGAGCCCGTGCTGCCCGCCCAGCCCCGCCACCCCCTCATGGACGAGATCCGCCAGGGCATGCGCGAGGTCTGGTCCAGGCCCTGGATGGCCGCGGTGATCGCGGTGCTCGCCCTGCACCAGACACTCATCGTGGCCCCGGCCCAGGTACTGCTGCCGGCCACCGCGGCCAAGCTCCAGTGGAACTTCCTGCCGCTGCACGAGGGCGACGCCATCTACGGGCTGTCGCTGGCCGCGCTCTCGCTCGGCGGGCTCATCGGGGCCGTGCTCGCCCTGATCCGGCCAGGGCCTCGGCCGGGGCTCACGGCCATGCTGGGGCTGCTGCCGTACGGGCTAGTGCCTTTGTCGCTTTTGACCGCGACGACGCCTTGGCCGGTGTTCACCTGTTTTCTACTGGCCGGGGTGGGGCTGGAGGTCGCCGCCATCGAATGGGTCATCGGGATGCTGCGCGAGGTGCCGCCTGGACGGCAGGCCCGGGTGGCCTCGCTGGAATGGGTGGCGGTGCTGGGGCTGACGCCGTTCGGGCTGGTCGCGACCGGTGTGCTCGTCGACACCGTCGGGGCCAGGCCGGTGCTGCTGGTCAGCGCGCTCACCGCGGTGCTGCCGCTGGTGGCGCTGGCCATTCCCGGGCTGGTGGAGCTGCGGTCTAAATCTTGGTCCGGTGAAAGTTCCTGAACGAGCGGGACGGGGTCGGGCCGCGCTGGCCCTGGTAGCGGGAGCCGTACTTCTGGGCGCCGTAGGGGTGCTCGGCCGGGGAGCTCAGCCTGAACACGCACAACTGGCCGATCTTCATGCCCGGCCAGAGCTTGATGGGGAGCGTTGCCACGTTGGAGAGCTCCAGGGTGACGTGGCCGCTGAAGCCCGGGTCGATGAAGCCGGCCGTGGAGTGCGTGAGGAGGCCCAGGCGGCCCAGCGAGCTCTTGCCCTCCAGGCGGCTGGCGAGATCGTCGGGCAGGGTGATGACCTCGTAGGTGGAGGCCAGGACAAACTCGCCCGGATGGAGGATGAACGGCTCGTCGCCTTCGGGTTCAACCAGGCGGGTGAGGTCGGGCTGCTCTACTGCCGGATCGATGTGCGGATATTTATGGTTTTCGAAGACACGGAAGAATCGATCGAGCCGGACATCGATGCTGGACGGCTGGATCATGTCCTCATCGAACGGGTCCAGGCTGAGCCTGCCGGACTCGATCTCGGCGAAGATGTCGCGGTCTGAAAGCAGCACGTGGAGCAACCTATCGTGGTTGGGGTGGTGGGGCGGGGTTGCTTGGGGACGGCTGGTTTCCGCTACAGTGGGGGGCGCGGCTTTCGGCCGATGCGGGTGTAGTTCAATGGCAGAACATCAGCTTCCCAAGCTGACAGCGCGGGTTCGATTCCCGTCACCCGCTCCAAAAGGCAAGGACTTCACTTTTGGGGCGCTTCGCGCCTGTGGGCTCAGGCTGTGTTCAGTGGGGGCGCGGCCCCCACGCCCCGCCTCACTGCTTGGGCTTCGCTCATGGGGCGCTTCGCGCCTAAGGGCTCAGGCTGTTCTTCCAGTCGAGCCGGGGGCTCGACCCCTTTCGGGCCTCCCTTCGGTCGGGCGCCCCTTCAAGGCCCACCCGTTGCCCAGCCAAGTGGTCAGCCAGTTGGATCCCGCCCCGCCCAAAGGTGCTCCGCTCCGCTCCGCACACCCTCTTCAGAGCTTGCGCCAAGACAAGCCGAACACCTGCTTTAGGTACACCCGTGACAGGAGCCAAGGCAGGACCTGCCAGCTAGCCCGACATCAACCTCCTGTTTAAGCCGGCCATCCGCCAGTCCGTACTGGAAGCCGCCCTCCGCAGGACAGGCAGTTGCCGCTTGCCTGAGCCGACCGCAGAAAAGCATTGAGCCGTGAGCGGCGGGCGGTGATGCTCATACCGTGACGAACGGCTGGTTCAGTTACACCAACGCGGTAAAGATCCTCGACGCGGACGCCAGGCTCATCGACGCGCTCGACCGGCTCGCCGGCGGTCTGCTCCTCGTAGCGACCGGAGGTGGCAGCCAGCTCGCGCTCAGCCTCTTCGACGCCAAGGGCGAACTGGTCGGCCTCAGCCGAAAGCTCGGGGCCGAGCTCGGCGATCGCCTGCGCGGGCTGAGCCGCTTCCCGCGCACCCAGCGCATCGCGGCTGCCCATACGGTCATCGTGGTAACGGCGTTCTTCGAGGCAGTAGCCGAGGGATCCCGCGGATTCAACGTCGAGGAACTCCGCCTACTGCGTGGGGAGGAATTAGCCATCGCTGGGGGCGGTGGAAGCGAGGTGTCCAGGCTCGGCCACTTGGTGCAGCGCCTTCTGCAAATGCAGGTGCCGTGTCCCAGCCCCGCCCTGCCGTACGAGATCGTCGTTCGGGACGTGGAGTCCTATTACGCGATGCTCGGCTCGCGGCTGCTGGAATTCTACGCGGGGCTGCGGTGGTGGGAACCGATGGACGGCGCGCGCAAGGACCGGCTCCGCCGGTGGCTCACCAGGGACCTGCCTGCCCAGGCCCGCGAGCGCTATACCGAGCTTTTCCATCGCTTCGGAGCCGACGTACCGGAGGTCGCCTACTGGAATAGCAGGATCGATCATCAGGCTACTCGGGAGCAACTCGACGCAGGCCTGCGTGACCTGCGGAGGCTGCTCCAGTCGGTCGGGGCCGGGACAGAGCCTCGCGGCGTGCGAGACGCCCTGTCCCGCCTCTACCGCTTGGCGCTCGGCAAACCCATCCTGTCAGCCACGGACCTGCCTGCGGGGGTACGGATCCCATCATTGAGCGATGCCCACCTCAGCTTATGCTTCCGCCTGGCTGCCGCAGGTGACACGGCGAGACCAGCAGAAGACCAGTGGTGGGCGGAGGTGCCGGTTCGCGAGGATTTACATGCGTTCCTATTCGGGCATCTCACCCATCCCACGGCCACCCGATACCCGCTGCTTGTGCTCGGCCAACCGGGAGCGGGCAAGTCCGTCCTAACCAAGGTGCTCGCCGCCGAGTTGCCTCCGGAGCAGTTCGCGGTGGTCCGTGTCCCCCTGCGCGAGGTGCCCGCGGAAGCGGACCTGCAAGCTCAGATCGAGCACGCTGTACGGCAGGCCACCGGCGAGCACCACCCGTGGACCTCGATTCACGAGACCGACGTGGTGGCGGTGATCCTCCTCGACGGCTTCGACGAACTGCTGCAGGCCACCCGGGTCGGCAACTCCGACTACCTGGAGCGAGTGGCGGCCTTCCAGGAACGGGAGGTCGTCCAAGGCCGCCCCACCGTGGTGATCGTGACAAGTCGTACCGCCGTCGCGGACCGTGCGCGGGTGCCTCAGGGCAGCGTGGTGATCCGGTTGGAGCCGTTTCAACGAGCGCAAGTCGAGCGCTGGCTGGCGATCTGGAATCTGGTCAACGGCACGGAGTTGGATACCGACGTGGTGCTCTCCCTGGGAGAGCTTGCCACCCAGCCGCTGCTGTTACTCCTGCTCGCTCTCTACGACGCGGGCGGGGAGCCACTGCGCCGAGAGGGTGAGCTTGCCCGTGGCGAGCTCTACGAACGGCTCCTAGCGCGCTTCGCCCGTCGTGAGGTCATCAAGTACGGCTCTCGACTCGGTGAGGCCGAATTGGCGCGGGCGGTCGACTCGGAACTGCTGCGGCTATCCGTGGTGGCGTTCGCCATGTTCAACAGGGACAGTCAGTGGGTTTCTGAGGAGGAGTTAGAGGCCGATCTACAAGCGCTGCTGCCAGCGCCGCCCGCCTCATCGCAGGGGTTCCTGCCTGCATTGAGCTTGAGCCAATTGGCTGTGGGACGGTTCTTCTTCGTCCATGAGGCTCAGGCGTTCCAAGACGAGCGGCGACTGAAAACCTATGAATTCCTGCATGCCACCTTCGGCGAATACCTGGTCGCCCGGCTGACCGCTCAGGAGGTACGCCATCTGGTCGCCGAGGCCGAACTGTCAGCCTCCAGAGCCAGACGGACCAGCCCCAACAACGCCTTCCTCCATGCGTTGCTCTCCCACGCTCCTCTCTCCTCGCGCGAGTCGGTCATGGAGTTCCTCCGCGAGTTGCTGGTGGACCTGCCCGAGGGCAAGGAACTGTTGCTCGGACTGTTCGGTGATGCGCTCAACTCCCGTACGCCGTCGGCGTACGACGCCTACCAGCCGGGCCGGATCGACGCGCTCAGATCGGTTCCGGCGCGACACGCCGCCTACAGCGTCAACCTGTTGCTCCTGCTCGTCGTGGTGTGCGGCGAAGTATCGGGCAGGGAGCTCTTCGGCGAGCCGGAATACGTGATCGCGAGGTGGCGTGCCCTAGCTCGCCTCTGGCAGTCGCAGATCACCTACAACGCATGGTTCAACCTGATCCACACCATCAATCTGAAGCGCGCTGGCGGAGGTGAGAGACGGGACGTGATCATCAGCTGGATCCATGAGGAACTGCCGAGAACGCCTAATGTGGACCCATACTGGACCTACGGCGTAAACGATCGCGGGGCCTACGCGTGGATGCACGACGAGTTCGAACCGTCGGCCCGGCAACTGCATTTCCTCTGCGGTTATGAGGAAGACATCCTGCTGCACACGGTGGAGCCGCTGTCAGCAGAGCTCGGCAGCTCTGTAACGACCTTCGCCGGATTCTGGCCGGACCGCGCCGTCTCACCAGCCCGCGCCCTGATCCGCCTGTGGCTGCTGTCCAGCCGCCGAGCCAACCCTTCCGAACTCGCAGCGGCCTACGTCGAATGCCTGCACCTCAGCCAGGCGTTCGCCCCTTTTGCTGAGCGTGACGCCATGCAGTATCTGGAGTTGGTCCTCGGCCATCTGAGTTTGGACGGGCAGCGACTGCGCGGCGTGCTCCACCTTGATGACGTGCCGATGGGATCCGACCAGTCCCAAATCGTTGAGAGGGTACGGGCAGAGTTGACCCGACTGGGATTCCGGTGACACGACTGATGCCGACAGGTGTCTCGTATGTGTTTGAGCAGCGTTCTGGCGAGGCCCTTTGGCCTCGCTACGACTTGCGGATGCGTCGGTGCGCCAGGGCGATCAGCCCTATCTGGATGACGAGCAGCGCCAGCGCGATCAGACCCGATGCGGCGGTTGTCCCTTCCTCGGAAAGCCCGCCAGCACATTCCGTTATGTTGCCGCCCGCATATGTAAGGGCGCAGGTGCGCCCGAGGACCATGACAGCGAGAAACCAGTTGGTGAGCAGAAGTGGGATTGCGCTCAGGACGATGATCGGTGTGATGCGACTCCGTTCGCCACCTGCCGGGGCCACCTTCACCGGATCAGGTTCAAGACACCCATCTACCTTGGAATCACGGCTCACGCCGAACACACAAGCATGGGCAAGCGATCACTACAAGGTCGGTGCGGTGCTGTTCCAGCCCGGTTAGCCGCCCTCCTCGGTGCCGAACGTCCCGCGCACTTAGTGTCAACGGCGGCGATCGTCGGGCTATCAGCGAAGGTGACGAACGGTCAGCCACGACCTCACCCGACTGCCCGGATGGCGCTGGGCGCAGTTCCCAAGCTGACAACCATCCAGCCTCGCCGTTCGTGACGTAGATGACCGGTGTCCTCTCCTCTGCGCTTTCGAGAGGCAGAAGGAGTCGACCATGCCAGCACAGCCGCAGGACTTCATCAGTGCGCCTGGGCTGGACAACCTGCGCGGCCCCTCAGGATCGGGAAGCGTTCGACGCTGAGGCTGAACGACGTGAGGGCAGCTTGAAGCACTGAACACGTTTGTGTGTCGATGGTGATTCTCGGTGCAGCCCGGAGGGCAGAGGCTTGGCTGGGCGGAGCCAGGATTCGAGTCGTACATCGATACCGCCGGAGAAACGGTCGATGTCATCGCGGCGATTGTCGAGCGGGTTGGTCGGTCCGTTGACGCGTTGCTTGTGGTCGCAGATCGGGACTCTGACGCTCGTGGTCTGATTCGGGAGTTGATCACAGCCCAGAGCCAGGGATGGGTGCTCATCGAGTAAGACCCGGTAGGCGGAGGCGATCGATGGCGTTCGGGCCGGCGCTCGGGGCACCGGCGGTGGTCAACGCCGTTCCGTAGCAGCCGCCGAACACACGCTGATGTCGTGGCCATGGCCTCGGTCTTTGAGGCGGCGATCGCCGTTGGCCTCAAGGCCCGAAATGCCGCACGGACGCAGCCCCGCCGCCCGGGCCCAGAAGAGGCGCCACCCAGGAGCGGCGCGACCCAGTAGATCCGTCCGGCAACGGGCCATCGAGCATGCGAGGGCTCGTGTCAGCGGCCATGTCAGGGCGGTAGCGGCCGCGTATCAGACGGGCGGGCGAAAGTAGCTGCCATGGCGGTTCGAGCGGCGAGAAGAACTCTCGGGCCGTCAGTACATATCCGTCTGAACGCTTCAAAGGAGCATCATCATGTCCCTCAACCTGACCGCCCAGGACAAGGCCACCCTTCGCACCGCCGCCTTCGGTGCCGTCACGCTGCTGGCCGCCGCCGACGCGGCCGGTTCGCCGCACAAGGCCGCCACCGCGGGTTCGCTCGCTCTGTACAGCTCGACCGGCCCGATCGGGCACGTGCTGGCCGCGAAGACCAAGGACATCACCCTGGAGGGCAAGTCGGTGGCCGCGATCGCCGACCACGTGCTGCCGGCCCTGACGGCGGCCATGGGCCTGCTCAAGCAGCAGGACGCGGCCGAGGCCGACAACTTCCGCGGCATCGTCCTGATCGCCGTCGAAGCGGCCGCCGTGGCGCACAAGGGCGCGGCCAGCCCTACCGCAGCCGAAATGACCCGCAAAATCACCACGGCTCTCGACGCCGCCTGACGGCACATTCACCACGGAAATGCGCGAGCGGGGTCCGGCCGGGCCCCGCTCGCGATCGGCTTGCCGCCGGTCGAAAATCCAACAGGATGTGGGTACGGCACGCCGAAGCGTGAACGAACTAAGGCGTTCTATGCAGGCGGCACGCGAGAACCAGTGTCACCGATGAACGGGGTGGCAGGCGTTCGGGAATCGGGGCGGATGGTGGCCGGCGGTCCTGGTTGCCGTCGTTTGCCTCGCGCTCTACCTGGCAACAGGAAATCCTCACGCGGACAATCGTCGTGGAGATACTCCGCGTCGCGGGCCATTCCGAGCGGGGCGCGGCGATGGTGCTCGCACTGCTCCACTTCGCCAACGTCCTTTCGAGGCCAGCAGATCCTCGCGGTGGCGATCATGCGCCACGAACACGACGAGGAGTTACGGCAGCCGCTCCCGCACCAGACGCCGATGACGTGCGGGAATGTCGTGGGCGGCCAAGGCGCGTCGCAGCAGATCGGCGTCGAATCCGTACGTGCTCAGGTGGTCAAGGATTGGGCCGTATCGATCGGGCCGGTCGCGGAGGAGTTCGGAGGCCAGCCGGAGTTCCAGCCGTACCACCGGCACCTCATGAGCGCCGCAACTGACCAGGACGTAATGCTGCCACGGCCCGCTGCCCACGCATTCCATGGCATCCGATACGGCATGCCGTTCGAGCGTGCTGAGTTCGAAGTCGACCCCGCCAACCGAGAACCGGGTGAAGTACTGCGAGGTGTCGGCAAGCCACGAGGCTTTGTACAGGCAGGGAAAGGCGGTGAGCGCCGAGGCGAACCTGTCCACGTCGTCCCGGCCGGAGAGCAATATGTCGATGTCCCCGACCGGGAGCGGAACGCCTTGATGGAGCGCGGCGCCGGTGCCGCACAACCGGTACGCAATGTCGCCGCCCACGGCGTCGAGGGCCGTCGACAGGGCCGTGGTTACGTCAGTCACATCCAGTGAGTCGCGCATGCGCGGCAACATATCCACGTCACGCGGGCACGCGTCAGTGGCTCAGGGAAGAATCGCGTCGACGTATCCGCCGTCGACGCGGAGTGCGCCGCCGGTGGTCGCAGAGGCGTGTTCGGAGCTGAGGTAGACGACCATGTTGGCGATTTCCTCCGGCTCGATGAGACGCTGCAGAAGCGACTGCGGACGGTGTTCGCGCATGAACGCGCGCTGCGCCTCGTCCCAGGGCAGATCCCGATCCACGAGCTGGTAGACGAAATCCTCGACGCCACCGGTGTGGGTGGGCCCGGCGATCACCGAATTGACCGTGACTCCGGTGCCGGCGGCGGCCTTGGCGAAACCTCGGGAGACCGCCAGGACCGCGGTCTTGCTCATTCCGTACTGGATCATCTCTGCCGGAATCGCGACGGCCGAGTCGCTGGCGATGAACTGCACCCGGCCGAACGAACGCTCCATCATCCCCGGCAGGTACGCCCGCGTCAGCCGTACGCCGGCGAGGACGTTGACCTCGAAATACCGGCGCCATTCCGCGTCGTCGATGTCCAGCGGCGGGCGCGACTCGAATATCCCCAGGTTGTTGATAAGGATGTCGACATCCGGCAGCTTTTCCACAGCCGTCGCGGCGCCGTCCTCGGTCGCCAGGTCGGCGGCCACCGGTATGACGTGCGCCCCAGGCACCTGCTCGGCCAGCCTTTTCGCCGCCGCGGCGGTCGATTCCTCGCCTCGGCCGTTGACGCCGACCCGGGCGCCGGCCCGCGCGAGTCCCGTCGCGATCGCCGCCCCGATGCCCTGCGTGGAACCGGTCACCAGGGCCGTTCTGTCCGTGAGATCAATGAGCATGATCCCTGACATACCCGCCCGCTAGCCTGCTCCCAACCACGGGAGAAAGAGGGGCGTGCCAGAAAATGGGAGAAGAGCCTTTCATCGCCATAGGCGAGGCGTTGAAGGCCGCCGCGCCGGAGGGCTGGGAGCACGTCGAAATCGATCGCGTCCAGCTCGGAACGTTCAGCATCACGACCGTCGTCTACGAGATGTCCGACGGCTCGCGGCGGACGCTTCATCACGCCGACGGCCTTGACGAGCCCTTTCAGCGTGCGAAGTCGGCGCTGTACGAGCCTGGAAAAGGCACGTGGTTGCGATGCCGGCTCGACTACGGCCGGCGCGGCGGCTCGTACAACCTCATGGCGCAGACCTTCAGCCAGGAGCCGCCTTTCGGGCCGGACATTGAGGTGCCGCCTTCCGCTTTCGCCGACGAACAGGCCCGGTATCCGCGCACGTCCGAACACACGCCTCCGTGGATGCCGCCCTCACCTCTTCCTCCTGCTCGCGCCGGGGAAATGGTGGCGCGAACGGCCGGCCGCGACGACGATTCCGGGCTGGTCACGTTCGGTCTCGCCGAGGATGTGGACGGCAATGGCAGGGCCCTGATTTTCATGGCGGCCGACGACGACGCGTACTGCATAACCCGGGAGCACGGCGCGGGCACCACCTATGGCGGCGTGACACTCTGCGATCTCACGTACGGCCGGCTGACCCTGCATTTCACCGAGGACGCGGCGCGGGAACTGGACGTGGACCCGGTGATGCGCATCGACCTCCACATCGACGACGACGGCGTCGAAATTCTCCGGCGCAGTTTGCGAGAGATCCTGCTGTCCGGGCCCCCGGATCAGCATCCTCATCACCTGCGCCTTTGATCAGTGACTGAGGGTTCACGTCAGAGGCCGAAGCGGCGGGCGAAGTCGGTCAGGTCCCGGCGTTGCTGTTCCACCGTGGTGGCCGGGGTGTTGACGACGATTCTGGTGACGCCTTCGCGGGTCAGGGCCGCGAGGCGGTCAGGGGACAGGTCGATGGGGGCGGTTCTCGTGTATTCCAGGGCGTCGGGGTCGCGGCCCGTGGCGATGGCGGTGGTGCGGACGAGTTCCCACTGCGCCGGGTCCGGACGGCCGCCGGGGAAGTAGCCGTCGCCCAGGCGTCCGGCGCGGCGGGCGGCGGGCGCGCTGGAGCCGCCGACGTGGATGGGCAGGTTGGCGATCTGGTGGGGTTTGGGGTAGCTGACCAGGTTGGAGAACGCGAAGAATTCGCCGGTATGGCGCACGCCTTCCTCGCCGCCCGACCACAGCAGGCGTAGAACCGCGATCGCTTCGTCGGCGCGACGGCCGCGCGTGGCGAAGTCGACGCCCAACGCCTCGGCCTCGCCGGGCAGCGCGCCGAGGCCGACGGTGAGCAGCCGCATGCGGCCGCCGGACAGCACGTCGACCGTGGCCAGGCGCTTGGCGAGGATCACCGGGTGGTGGTACGGCAGCAGCAGCACCCCGGTCCCCAGCAGGATGCGTTCGGTGGCGGCGGCGATGAAGGACAGGCAGTCGAGCGGGTCCAGGTACGGCAGCGCCGCCGGTATCTCGAACGCCCCCACCTTGGCCCCGGGATACAGGACGATGTGCTCGGGCACGTAGATCGACTCGAAGCCGCATTCCTCCGCAAGCCGGGCGAAGGCCACGAGCTTCTCCGGGTCGGTGCCGTAGTAGGGCGTGCTGTAGCTGATGCCGAACTTCATGACCCGGAGGCTAGAACGTTGACACCGGCGTCAGGTCAACCGTGCGAGTGCCATAGTGTTTGGTATGGCCGTCAACCGTGCCCTGGCCGCGATCCGCCTCGGCAACTCCCTGTCCGTCGACCGCTATCCACAGTGGGCCCTGTGGACGATGAGCGCCGTCGCGGGCTGGGTGGTCCTCACCCATGTGATCGGCCTGGCCACGGGGGTGCCGCAGAGTCTGCTGGCCGAGTCCATGCGATGGAACGTGGTCGTCCAGTGGGTCGAGCACAGCCTGGCGCTGGTGGCGATGGGGTTCCTGCTCGCCTCGATGATCGAGGCCCTGCTCCACCGGCGGCGTACCGCATAGCCCTTCTGACCTGCGAGAAGGCCCGCGCGGCGGCGACGAGTACGGATTGATATCCAGAAACCCCCCGCTGCGTGTCAAATGGGCTCATACTTACCGTAATGAAACCCAGAACAGCCGCGGTCCGGCGCCCCCTGCCAGGAAGTCCCTTCAACGTCCCTCAGGCCCCTGCGCCTCCGATGCCCGACTTCGAGGTGCAGGACCTGGTCAGCCACGACAAATACGGGTTGGGGTCGGTCATCCGTGTGGAGAAGGATGTCGCCGTGGTCGTGAATTTCGGCACGGAGACCCTTCGCATCACGGTGCCGTACGCCAAGCTCGTCAAGCTCTGAGCTACAGCCAACCGGCCCGCGCGTCTGTCAGGGGCGCGCCGGAGGAGGGGGCGGTGCCGAGCGCGCCCGCGCGCACGCCGTCGAGCAGCCGCCCCGCCGCCTCCACGATTTCCGGTACGGCCCGGCGAAGCGCGCCCTTATCCGCCTCGTCGAGCACGTCCAGCGGCCCGGCGGCCTCGATGAGCCGGTCGCTCAGCCAGCCCAAGGGGTCGGCAGTGAGCGCCCGGTCGAAGACGCGTGAGCTCGGGTCCCAGCCGGTGAACTCCGGGTGGTGGTGGGTACGGTCGAAGCTGCCCGGCGTACCCTCAACCGACTCCAGAAGATCCACCCGCCAGATGGGGCGGCCTACGGCGATCGGCTGGGCCGAGTAGATCGTCCCTTTGAGCTCGCCCCGTTCCAGCTCCCTGACTTCCAGGCGGACGCCGTGCTCGGGGCCTTCCTGGCCTTTGGCTGGTTTCGGGTCGACGAAGTAGAGGTCGCTCAGAACTACGCCGGTCTTCTCAAACCCAAAGACATAAAGCACAAACAGCCCATACCCCGCCCGGTCACCATCCAGCCCTACAACCCGCCACCCCAACCCTCCAAGGACACCGGAACCCCGGGACGCGCGCAGGCGAGATCGCGGGCCAAGTCGCGGGGACGCAGGCGAGGGGCAGGGCCCGGTGCGGGAACGCAGCGCGGAAGGGCGGCGCGCCACCGACCTCGAACCCGACGACGCCGACCCCACCCCGCTGGAGCGGCGGGTGCTGGAGTTGCTCGATCGGGTGGGCAAGGACGAGGTGGCGGCGCGGGCCATGGGGGTGTCGGTGCGGACCTTCCGCGGCTACGTCGCCGATCTGATGGAACGGCTGTGCGCGGCCAACCGCTTCCAGATCGGCACCCGGGCCAAGGAACGTGGCTGGCTCTAGCCGGTCACAAAAGCTCCTGACCGTACGAAAGCGCGCAGCAGGTCACCGAGGTCAGGGCAGTTCCAAGCCGGTCTCGGCGTACGCGCGATGCGCCTCGGGTGAGGTGAGGAAGGCGAGGAAGGCGGCGGCCGAACTGTCCCCGGCACGGGCGGCCACAGCCGAGAACTCACTGTAGTGCTGCACCTCCGCAGGAAACGGCCCGGCGATCCGAGCCTCAGGAACGAACCGCAACTCGCTGAGCTGCTGGATCGCCACATCAGCCCGCCCATCCACCACGGCATGGGCGATGAACCCCTTGTCGATCACGGTGGCGCGGGCGTTGACCTCCTCGGCGATCCCCAGTTCCTTGATCAACCGGGCGAAGTAGATGCCACTGGCCCCGGTCCGCGAATAGGCCACGCTGCGAGCGTCGAGCAGGGTCCGGGTGAAGGCCTCAAGGGTGGAGACGTCGGGGAGCGGCGCACCGGGCGGCACCGCCAGGCCGACCCCCGTCTTCGCGATCACCACCTTCGTGGAAAGGTCGAGGACGCCGTCGTCCAGGTCGTCGAAGGCGGAGGTGACGGCGATCATCACGTCAGGCCGCTCACCTGCCCGGATGCGCGCCATCAACTGGGTGGTGGGGTCGTAGACGCCGTCGACCGCGATGCCGGTCCTGCCGGTGAACTCGGCGAGAAGCACGTCGTCGAAGGCCTTCTTCACGGCCAGGGTGCTGAACAACTTCATGGGTTCTCCGATCGAGAGGCGTCGAGCAGAAGGCCGGGTTCGCCAAAGTTGCCCGACTTGAGCAGGAGGCTGAGGGACGGGGTGAGGATCCAGGGGACGCCACGGGCCGCCTCCGGGCCGATGACGCCGCCGGTGACGCCGAGCGCGCGGACGACCGCTCCCGAGGTCTCGCCGCCCGCCGCGACCAGCCGGGTGACGCCGCGCTCCACCAGACCGCGGGCGATCATGGCGAGGGCGGACTCCAGGATCTCGGCCGAACGTTCGCGGCCCAGCTCGCCCTGGACCTCGCGCAGCCGGTCGGGCGGCAGGCTGGAGTAGATCAGCGGGGCGCCGTCCTCGGGCCGCTGCGCGTCGTACCAGGCCAGGGCGTCCGCGGCGAGCGCCTCCTGGTCGGGGTGGGCGAGGGCGTCCAGGCGGTGGGCGGGCCTGCCGTACTCGATGACCGCGCGGACCTGTTCGAGTGTGCGCGCGGAACAACTCCCCGCCAGTACGGCCGCGCGGCCCCCCGGCACGTGCGCGGTCCCTTCGGGAAGCTCGCGACCGAGGGTACGGGCCAGCCCGGCGGCGAGCCCGGCCGCGCCCGCGACCAGCGGCATGCCGTCCAGCGCCTGCCCGGCGGCGAACAGGTCGGCGTCCTCGACCGCGTCCAGCAGGGCGTACCGCAGGCCGTCGCGCCGGAGGTCGGCGAGGCGTTCGCGGATGGCCGCCGGTCCCCCGCGTACCGCCGGCAAAGGGACGACCCCCGCCCGGTGCGCGGACTGGGCCTCCAGCACGCGCGGCAGGTAGGAGTCGGTCATCGGCGTGAGCGGGTGGTCGCGCATCGGCGACTCCGACAGCAGCCGCTCCCCCACGAACAGGTGCCCCAGGTACTGGGTGCGGCCGTGTTCGGGCGAGCTGGGGGTCATCGCCACCATGGGCGCGCCGAGGGCGTCGGCCAGGGCGTCGAGGACCGGGCCGATGTTGCCCTCGGGGGTGGAGTCGAAGGTGGAGCAGTACTTGAAGTAGATCTGCCCGGCCCCGGCCGCGCGCAACCGGTCGAGCGCGGCCAGCGACCGCGCGACGGCCTGGTCACGGGGTATGGTCCGCGTCTTCAGCGCGACGACCACGGCGTCGGGCGCGGGAGAGGTTTCAGAGGACAGCGCGGGAGGGGTGTCGAAGAACAGCAGGGTGCGCAGGCCGTGCCGGTGCAGTGCGACCGCGACGTCGGTGGCGCCGGTGACGTCGTCGGCGATCGCGCCGATCACGGCCACTCCCCGTCCAGTACGGCCCGCCGCAACGCGGCCGCGGCGGCGTGCGGACCGGAGACCACGGGCAGCCCGAGCGAGGCGGCCAGCACGCCGGCGGCCGGGGCCAGCGAGTACTGGGCCAGCACCACCGCCTCCACCCGCGCGGCGAACGGGGCGCAGGAGTCGTGCAGCGCCCTGGCCAGCTCCCGTCGGTCCGCGACCCCGAAAGCGGCCGGGCTGACCACGCCGTCCACGGCCACGCCGGGCGCCGCCGCGCTCAGCCGGGCGACGGAGTCGGCCAGCGCCTCCTCCAGGCTGGCCACGGCCAGCACGCGCCGGTGCCCGGACTCGGCCACCTGCCGGAAGGCGGCGTCGTCGGGGGCCAGGACGGGTACCGGCTGACCGGCCGACCGGGCGGCCGCGCCGTACAGGGAGCAGGTGAGCAGCACCCCGTGCGCGCCCGCGGCGACCGCGTAGCCGATCAGGGCGGACATGCGCGCGCTCGGCCCGGCCGCGCGGGCGTCGGCGAGGAGCTTGTCGTCGAGCAGGTTCCAGGGCTCGGCCTCGGGGAACGCGTCGGCCAGTCCGGCGACGGCGGGGGCGATCGCGGCGGGGACGGCGCTGATCAGCGCGATGCGGGTCATCCGGCCAGCTCCTCGATCCAGCCGAGGCCGTCGAGGGTGCGGCCGCGCGGCTCGTACTCGCAGCCGATCCAGCCCTGGTAGCCGCTCTGGCGGATGGCGGCGAAGACCGCGCGCCAGCCGATCTCGCCGGTGCCGGGCTCGTGCCGGCCAGGCGGGTCGGCGACCTGGTAGTGGAAGGTGTACGGCAGCAGCGCCCGCACCTTCGTGATCAGGTCACCCTCGTCGACCTGGGCATGGTAGAGGTCGAACAGCACGCCCACGTGCTCCGCGTCGAGCGCCTCGGCCACGGCGGCGGCCTGCGACTGGGTGCGCAGGACGCCGCCGGGGTTGTCGCGGTGGTTCTGGGCCTCCAGCACCAGGCGTACGCCGCTGCCGCGCGACTGCTCGGCGGCCCAGGCGAGGTTGGTGACCAGGCGGGCCTCGGCGCGCTCGCGGCTGACATCCTCGGGCAGGGTCCCGGCACGGACGTGGACGAGGCCGGCGCCGAGCGCGAGCGCGTACTCCATCGCCTGGGCGAAGCCCTCGCGGAACCCGGCGGCGCGGCAGGCGTCGGCGCCCTGCGGCGTGTTGATGAGCACCTGTTCGAGCCCGGCTTCGCGCAGGCGGCGGACGAGCTCGGCGGGGTCGTGGTCGTAGGGCGAGGGGTACTCGACGCCCTCGAATCCGGCCGCGGCGGCGGCGTCGAAGCGTGCCTCGAACGGCAGCTCGGTGAACAACCACTTCAGGTTCGCGTCGAAGCGCATGTCGTGGTCCTCTATCGGGGGTTGACCGTGAAGGCGGGGGCGCGGCCGTTCAGGACGTCGATGACCGCCTGCGCCGCCATCCGGCCCGAGCGGGCGCGGGACTCGGCGGTGGCGGCCCCGACGTGGGCGGTGACGATCACGTTGTCGTGCGCGCGCAGGCGGCTGGCCGCGGGCAGCGGCTCGACCTCGACCACGTCGAGCGCGGCGCCGCCCAGTTCGCCGCGTTCGAGCGCGTCGGCCAGCGCCTCCTCGTCGACCACGCCGCCGCGGGCGGTGTTGATCAGGTACGCGGTGGGCTTCATCCTGGCCAGCGCGGCGGCGTCGATCAGGTGGCGGGTGGTGTCGTCGAGGAAGATGTGCAGGCTGACGAAGTCGGCGCGGCGCAGCAGTTCGTCGAGCGGTACGGCGCGCACGCCGGTGCGGGCGGCGAAGTCGTGGTCGAGCTCCGGGTCGTAGGCGAGCACCTCCATGCCGAGGAGGGTGCCCAGTTCGGCGACCGACTTGCCGATGGCGCCGAGGCCCACGATGCCGAGCGTGGAGCCGGCCAGCTCGCGCCCGCTGGGCTGCTCCCAGCCGCCGTCCCTGACCGAGCGGATGTTCTGGGGCAGCAGCCGGGCGCAGTTGAGCATCAGGGCGAGGGTGTGCTCGGCGACCGCGCGCCGGTTGACGCCTGGGGTCGGGCATACGGCGATGCCGCGCTCGGTGGCCGCCTCCGTGTCGATGTTGTCGTAGCCGGCGCCGGTGCGTCCGATGACCTTCAGCCTCGGCGCGGCGGCCAGGACCTCGGCGGTGAAGGCGTCGGTGCCGGCGACCACGCCGTCGGCGTCCCGGACGAGGTCCGCGAGCCGGCCTGCCCGCTTGTGCACGACCTCGAAGCCCTCTTCCTTGAGCAACCGGTCGACGTCGTCGCCGGGGTGGAGCCAGGCCGTGGTCACGAGGACACGCATGATTAAGATCCTTTCCATCTAAAATATATTATAGAGCTAAATCCTATAGCTGATTGCCTGGGATAATCGGCTCGACGAGAGGAACGTGATGTCCGAGGCCCGCAAGAAGAAGCAGCCCCTTGCCGACCAGATGTACGACGTGCTGCTCGACCAGTTCATGACCGGGAAGCGGGTACCCGGCTCCCCTCTGAACATCGGCGCGCTCTCGCGCGAGCTCGACGTCAGCCAGACCCCGCTGCGCGAGGCCCTGGCCCGGCTTGAGCACACCGGGCTCGTGGTCCGCGAGGCGCTCAAGGGCTACCGGGTGGCGCCGATGTTCACCGACAGGGAGATCGGCAAGCTGATGGACGCCCGGCTGGTCCTGGAGCCGGCGCTGGTCTACGAGACGTGCCGGCGTACCACGCCGGAGTTTCTGGAGGAGCTTCTGGAGGCGGTCGAGGAGCTCGACCGCTCGGTGGGGCTGGCCGACACCGAGTCGAGCTCCTTCCGCTCCTACTGGGCGGCCGACGACCGCTTCCACGGCCTGATCGCCCAGCAGTGCGACAACCAGTTCCTGGAGACCGCCTACCGCTCGCTCAACGGGCAGGTGCAGCGTTTCCGCCTGTTCTCGCGGATGGGCAACACCGGCGCCGAGCACGCGGCCGCGGAGCACCGCGCGATCTACGAGGCCCTGGTGGAGGGCAACCCGGAGATCGCCTCGATCAGGATGCGCGAGCACCTGCAGAACGCCAACCGGCGCAGGAAGCAGCGCCCCGTCGCGGCGGCGGGCTAGACGAGTTCCTCCGCGTCCTTCGCCTCCTTCGTGTAGAGCTGCAGGAACGAGACGATCCCCGCCAGCGCGGCCACGACGCAGGTCCAGTCGGCGAACTCGCCGCCGAAGAACGACGTCAGCCCCGGGCTGGCGATCAGGATGCCCGTCACCTGGAAGAACGTCACGGCCACGCCGCCGAGCACGAAGGCGATCAGCAGGAGCCTGAAGACGGTGAGCAGCAGCGCGTACATGGGCTTCCTCTTTCAGAACGGGATCCACAGCAGGCTCAGCGCGACCACGATCCCGGCCACGAAGGACGGCACCAGGTAGTAGCCGATGACCGGCCGGAAGATCTTCACCGGATCGCTGCCGGCGATCCCGGCGGCGACGTAGAGGGGGGCGGCGCCGGGCGGCGAGCAGCCCTCCGCGCTGGCCCAGACGATGAGCGCGGCGTAGGCGAGGTGCGGCTCGACGCCGGCGCTGGTCAGCGCCAGGAACCCGACCGAGCCCACGGCCGCGATCGTGGCCGTCGTGCTCAGCGGACCGGACACCAGCAGCACGACCAGGCCGACGACCACCACCACGACCGGCGTGGGCACCCCCTGCATCCGCTCGATGAGCGGCGCGAGCTGCTCGCCCAGGCCGAGCGTCGACAGCGCCGCGGAGGCGGCGAAGGCCGAGACCATCGTCAGCCCGACGACGGCGAACTTGGGGCTGATCTCGCCGAGCATCGCCCACCATTCCCCGGTACGGCGCGGCAGCCTGCGCCACCCCACGATCACCCCGACCACCAGCATGAAGATCGGCAGCCAGAAGAGCACGGGGATGGTGTCGGCCGCGTCCTCGCCGATCCGGCCGACGACCCACTGCGCGCCCGCGCCCGCGGTGGCCAGGATGGGCAGCGCGACCGCGGCCAGCACCAGCAGCGAGGGCCAGCCCGCGCGCAGGGTCGCGGCCAGCGGGTGCACGTCGCCGGGGTCCATGCGGTCCACGCCGCGCCGCCGGACGATCACGTACGCGATGCCGAGCCGCATCACCACGGTCCACGCGGCGACCACGAACATCGGCACGATCATCTGGTCGGCGTTGAGCACCGGCGCGACCGTCGGGGCGGCCAGTAGCAGGAAGAACGCGCCGCTGAAGGGGAAGACGGCGCCGACCCCGGCGTTGCCCGAGATGACCAGGGCGGCGGTGTCGCCGCTGGTCTTCGAGCGCTTCATCCACGGGATCGCGATGGAGCCGATGGTGGCGGCGATGGCCGCGCCGTTGTGCGCGACGGCGCCGAACGCGCCGGAGCCGACCGTGGCCGCGTAGAGCGCGCCGCCGCGGCGCCGGCCGAGCAATGAGCTCAGGATGTCGATCAGCCGGCCGATCAGGCCGATCCTGGTCAGCAGTTCGCTGACGAAGACGAAGGTCAGGGCGGCGTACGTGACCTCGGACTTCATGCCCTCGATCAGGCTCTGCCAGGCGAGGGCGGGGGCGTCGAGGCCGGCGAAGGCGGTGCAGGCCAGGAAGCCGACGAACATGGACTCGGCGATGTTGCGCCGGAACGCGAGGTTCCAGACGACGATGACGGCGATGAACGCGGCAAGCGCGAGGATGGCGCTCATGGGAATGGGGGTGCTCCTCAAATAAAATACTATAGTGACATGTGATGCAGTCTCCCCGGCTTGGCACGCAGCGTCAAGGGGTCGGTAGCCTCTCCGGATGACGACAGAGCGTGTAGGGCCGCCGCTGATCGCCGACGAGCGCGAGATGCTCACGGCCTTTCTGGACTTCCACCGCGCCACCCTGGCCATGAAGTGCGACGGGCTGTCCGACGAGCAGTTGCGCGCCCGGTCCATGCCGCCGTCCACGTTGTCGCTGATGGCGCTGGTCCGGCACATGGCCGAGGTGGAGCGGCAGTGGTTCCGCCGCGTGGTCGACGGCGAGGACCTGCCGATGGTGTGGTCGGCGACGATGTGGGACTTCCAGGCCGCCTACGACGACACCGGCTGCACGCGCGAGCAGGCCTTCGGCGCCTGGGAGGAGGAGGTCGGGCACGCCAGGCGCATCCTCGGCGAGGCCGACTCCCTGGACGTGACCGCCTACAACGCCCGCTGGGAGGCCGAGGTGTCGCTGCGTATGGTGATGCTCCACCTGATCCACGAGTACGCCCGGCACAACGGGCACGCCGACCTCCTGCGCGAGGCGGTCGACGGCACGGTCGGAGCCTGAAACGCCGATGCTCACCCAGTCGGAGGTCGAACGCCTGCTCGCGCCCGCCGACCACATCGACCTCATCCAGAACGCCATCGCCGACGTCGTCACGCTGACGCCGTCGACCGAGCCCTATCTGTCCCTGGCCGACGTACGGCCCGGCAGCCTCGTGGCCGCGGTCGGCTCCGACGCGCCGGCCAAGCGCGAACTCCACTCCGACCTGCTGGCCGGCGCCACCCTCGTCACCGACGTCACCCACCAGTGCGCCGAGGTCGGCGAGCTGCACCACCGCCCGCGGACCCCGGTCAGGGCCGAACTCGGCGAGGTGGTCACCGGCGCCAAGCCCGGCAGGCTGTCGGCCGACGAGATCATCGTGTTCGACTCGACCGGCACCGCGATCCAGGACGTCGCCGCCGCACAGGTCCTCTACCGCGCGGCCGTCGAGAAGGGCGCGGGAACCCGGCTGCCGCTCTGGGACTAGGTCGCCGTCTCGATCATCGATACCAGGGTCGCGACGAGTTCCTCGGCCGTGACCTGCCACTTCTCGGCGGACAGGTGGCCGTTGACCTCCATGTCCGTGATCCCGTGCACGCTGGTCAGCAACAGGGGCGCGAACCGGCGGGTGTCCGGCTCGCCGACCACCTCGGCCACGATCGCCAGGTACTCGTCCTGGGCGCGATCGCCCGCCCGGTTCGCCGCCTCGACCACGGCCGGGTCGCCGGCCGGTGCGGCGAACATCAGCCGGTACAGGTGCGGCTGACGCCGTCCGATCGCCATCAGCGCGAACAGGGCCCGCCGCAGCCTGCCCGCCGGGGACTCCCGCGGATCGGCGCGCAGGGCCCGCACCTCGTCGGCGAGCCGGTCGAGGGCCTCGGTCGCGACGACGGTCAGCAGGCTGTCCTTGGCGGGGAAGTGCCGGTAGGGGGCTCCGCGGGTGAGTCCGGCCCGCGCCCCGACCGCGCGCAGCGTCACCGCGTCGGGACCACCGTCGTCGAGCAGGCCGGCGGCAGCGTCCAGCAGGGCGCGGCGGGTCGCGGCGGCCGATTCCAGGCGGGTCGTCATGCCGCCCAGCCTACAGTTGACACTGTCATCTGAGCCGTCTAGCGTCATTCAGGTGACAGTGTCATCTGAAAATCGGGATCATGTCGTCGTCACCGGAGCCTCGACCGGCATCGGCGCGGCCTCCGCCCGCGAGCTGGCCCGGCGGGGCTTCCACGTCCTCGCCGGGGTACGCCGCGAGCGTGACGCGGACGCGCTGCGCGCCCCCGGCATCGAGCCGGTCATCCTCGACATCACCGAGCCGGACCACGTCGACCGGCTGGCCGTCCGGGCCGGCGCGCGGACGGGCGCGCTGCGTGCGCTGGTCAACAACGCCGCCGTCTCCGTCAACGCCCCGGTCGAGACCCTGCCGCTGGCCGAGTGGCGGCGGCTGTTCGAGGTCAACCTGTTCGGCCACGTCGCCGTCACCCAGGCGCTGCTGCCCGCCCTGCTGCGCCACTCCGGGCGCGTGGTCAACGTCAGCTCGGTCGGCGGGAAGGTCGCCATGGCCACCTTCGGCGCCTACGCGGGCACGAAGTTCGCCCTGGAGGCGGTCAGCGACGCGCTGCGCAGGGAGATGGCGCCGCTGGGCGTCCAGGTGGTCGTGGTCGAGCCCGGCGGGGTGCGTACGGAGATGGGCGAGCGCGGCATCGCCGCCACGGGCCGGCTGGCCGCCGCCATGTCACCGGAGCACCGGGACCGCTACGGGCCGCTGGTCCAGGCCATCATGGGGCTCACCGCCGCGGGCACCACCGGCGGCACGTCCGCCGAGGACGCCGCCCAGGTGATCGCCAAGGCCGTGACCGCGCGCCGGCCCCGCACGCGTTACACCATCGGTCGCGACGCGGCGCTGCTCGCCCGGCTGTCGCGCCTGCTGCCCGACCGGCTGCTCGACCGCGTCACCGCGGCCGTCCTGCGCCCGCACTACCCGAGACCCACCTAGCCGACCGCCTTCAGGATGTCGGCCGCGACCTGGGTCACCGGGCCGGAGGCGTCCACCACCACGTCCTCCACCTGGGCCTCGGTCAGGATCCTGTCGAGTTCGCCGGAGCGCTTGAGGTGCCAGTCGAGGCCGTCCCGGTCGCCGGCGTGGCGGGCGGCCAGCCGTACGCGGATGGTGGCCAGGTCCACGCGCAGCCTGCAGACGGCGAGGTCGCCGCCCACGGCCTGGGCGATCCTCGCGCGGTGCTCGGCGTTCTCGGCCACGCCCGCGAGCACCAGTCGTTCGGCGCCGGTGGCGCGGAAGTTCGCCGCCACGTCGCGCAGGTTCCGCATCGTCAGCTCGAAGTTGAACCGGTCCCCCTCGGGCGGCGGCCAGCCGCGCGCGAGCTCGTCCAGGTCGATCACGCCGTGGGGCGTGCCGGCGGCGGCCAGCAGATCGCCGACCGCCTCGGCCGCCGACGTCTTGCCCGCCCCCACGGTGCCGATGATGAGAATTGTCCGCATTTGGCTAGAGTTGCACAGTGGTCATCACCATCCGACACGCGACGATCGAAGACGGGGACGTCCTCGGCGCCATCCATGCCGACTCCTGGGCGGTCGCCTACGCGCCGTTCTTCGACCCGGCCTTCGCCGCGCCGCAGGTGCGCGACCGCCGTACCCGCTGGCATGCCAGGCTCTCGCCCCTCAAGGACACGATCCTCATCGGCGAGGTCGACGGGCGCGCGCTGGCGCTGTCGTGGTTCGGCCCCTCCCAGACGGTGGACGGCATCGCCGAGGTCCACGGCTTCTACGCCCACCCCGACGGCTGGGGCAGCGGCATCTCCCCCGCGCTGATGACCGCCACGCTCGACCGGCTCAGGGAGGACGGCTTCACCCGCGCCCACCTGTGGACGCTCCGGGACACGCCGCAGTCGCGCCGCTTCTACACCAAGTGCGGCTTCGCGGAGACGGGCGCGGAGCGCGAGCACGACTTCGGCGACGGGCGGCCGCTGGTGCAGGTGGAGTTCTCCGTTGCCCTCTGAGGTGACCACCTGGGCGCTGCGGCCCGCCGTACCCGATGACGCGGACCCGATCGCCGAGCTGCGGGCCGTCGTGCTCCGCCCCGACCTGGAACGGCTCGGCATCTTCGACCCCGACCGGGTACGGCGGCGCTTCAAGGACGCCTTCCTGCCCGAGCACACCTCGATCGTGGAGGTGGACGCGACGTTCGCCGGCAGCATCGCGCTGCGGCCGGC
Organism: Nonomuraea sp. NPDC050790; assembly: GCF_044456745.1. NCBI lineage: Bacteria > Bacillati > Actinomycetota > Actinomycetes > Streptosporangiales > Streptosporangiaceae > Nonomuraea > Nonomuraea sp. NPDC050790. The sequence continues at coordinate 728,299 of NZ_JBITGF010000003.1, forward strand.
CGGGGACGGGGTGTGGCTGGAGCACTTCTACCTGTCACCGTCCACCCAGGGGCGCGGGGTGGGGAGCGCGATTTTGCGCACGGTGCTGACCGACACCGAGGTGTTCCGCCTGAACGTGCTCCGCGACAGCCCCGCGCAGCGACTGTACGAACGCCACGGCTTCACCACCTACGCCCAGGACCCGACCGACCTGTGGATGATCCGCCCACCGTCATGATCGCGAAGGTCACGGCATGCGTTGCCCTCATCGGAAGGAGCGGCGGTAGGCGGCGGGGGTGGTGTTGAGGGCGGTGTGGAAGCGGCGGCGCAGGTTGACCGCCGAGGACAGGCCGACGCGGGTGGCGATGGTCTCGACCGGCAGGTCGGTGTCCTCCAGCAGGGCGCGGGTGGCGGCCAGGCGACGTTCCAGCAGCCAGCGGGCCGGTGGGACGCCGAGCTGGTCGGCGAACTGGCGGGTGAGGGTGCGGGGGGAGACTCCGGAGTAGGCGGCCATGTCCTCGACCGTGATGGGGTCGGACAGGTGGGCCAGCAGCCACTCCAGCAGTCCCGCCAGCGAGTCGGGCATGGGTCCGGTGGTCGGGAGGGGTGGGTACTGGCGTTGGCAGCCCTCCCTGCGTGGGCCCGCGGCCAGTTGGCGGCCGATGCGCATGGCGTGGGAGGAGCCGTGCTCCTGGAGTACCTGGTGGAGGCAGAGGTCCAGGGTGGCGGCCGAGGCTCCTGCCGTCGCGACGTCGCCGTGGTCCACGTAGATGACGGTGTCGTCGGGGATGATGCGGGGGTGGCGGGCGGCCAGGTCGGCGGTGAGTTCCCAGTGGACGGAGGCTCGGCGGCCGTCGAGCAGGCCGAGGGCGGCGGGGACGTAGATGCCCGCGCAGACGGCGACGATCCTGCCGCCTCTGGCGTGGACCTGGGCCACGGCGTCCAGTACCGCGGGGGTTGGGGATACGGTCCAGCTCGCGATGATGACGGTGTCCGCGGTTTCCAGGGCTTCCAGGCCGTGTTCTACCTGGATGGTGGAGCCGAGGGTGGTGGTGAGCGGGCCTGGGCGTTCGGCGCAGAGGCGGAAGCTGTAGTGCTGGGGGATCTCCTGGCCCTGGTAACCGAAGACGGCCGAGGCTGAGGTGACCGGGTAAAGTTCCTGATTCTCGCCTACCAGGGCTACTACGCGGTGCGGGTTGGGCGGGGGCGGCGCGGGCGGGCAGACCGGGAGGGTGATCGGGGGGAGCGCTGTTCGCAGGGGCTTGGGCGCTGTCTGGGGATACGGCGGTGCCGTTCGCGGGGACGAGGGTTCCGTTCGCGGGGACGGCGGTGCCGTTCGCGAGGATGGGGGTGCCGTTCGTGAGGATGGGGGTGCGGCGAGCGGGGAGGGCGGGGAGGAGAGCGGGGGCGGCGGCGCGGCGGGCATGGCGCAAATGTACCTAACGATGTCATCTGGGACACCGGCGCGCTGACGTGGAAATATCCAGACTTGGTGCCCATGTGGACGAGGAACTTCACCTTCTACTTCGGCGCCAGGACCGTCTCGCTGCTCGGCGACGCCATGATGCCCGTCGCCGCCGCGCTGGCCGTCGGCCAGGTGTACGGCATCGCCGGAGTCGGCTACGTGCTGGCCGTCTGGACCGCCTCCGCCGTCCTCGTCATGCTCTTCGGCGGGGTCTTCGCCGACCGGTTCGGCGCCAGGACCATCATGATCGCCGCGGACGTGTTGCGCATCTTCACCCAGGGCGTGGTGGCCTTCGCGTTCCTGGACGGCGCCCCGCCGTACCCGCTGCTGCTGGCGACGGCGTTTTTGTCCGGGATAGGGGCGGGCCTGTTCGAGCCGTGTGTGAACGGCATGGTGCCGCTCGTCGCCCGCGATCCGCAGCGCGCCAACGCCACCCTGAAGATCGCCGAGGCGATCACCCAACTGGCCGGCCCGGCACTGGCCGGAATCCTGGTGCTGGCGGCGGGCCCGGTCTTCGTCTACGCGCTCGACGCGGGAACGTTCCTGGTCAGCGTGGTGTGCCTGCTGCTGGTACGCGTGGCCGTACCCCGGCCGGAGCCCGCGAACGTGCTGAGCGACCTGCGCAGGGGCTGGCACGAGTTCAAGGCCAGGAGCTGGATGTGGTCGGTGATCCTGGTATGGGTGTTCTGGGGCGTGCTGGTGATCGGCCCTTATGTCCCGCTCTCCTCCCAGATCATCGGCCCCGACTACGGCTGGGTGATGGCGGCCCTGGGCTCCGGCACGGTGGTAGGCGGCCTGGTCGCCATCCGTCTGCGCCCCCGCCGCCCCCTGGCCGCCGGCGCGATCGCCCTGACCGGCTACACCGCGGTCCCTCTGACGGTAGCCCTGGGTCTTCCGCTCCCGGCCCTGATGGCCGGCCATGTACTGGGCGGCGTGGCGCTGGCCTTCTGGTCGGTGATGTGGTCGACCAGCGTCCAGACCCAGGTGGCACCCGACGTCCTCAACCGCGTCTCCGCTTACCAGGTGGCAGGCTCGGTGGCAGGCATGGCGGTGGGCCAGGCACTGGCCGGCCCAGCCGCCCTGGTGATCGAGCCCCGCACCTTCCTCCTGGGCTCAGCGGTGGTCACCATGGCCGTGGCCGCCGCCCTCCTCCTGATCCGCCCGGTCCGAGCCCTGACCCCCGCCGCCCCCCACCCAGAACCCGAACCGATCGCTTCTTGACAGTCCGCTCCACTGGTGGGCGGACTGTCAGATGGATGCAACGCGCGTCTGATCAGCAATGAGGCAACTGCTGCGCCCATTGAGACAGCGCCCTTCTCGGTGCGGCATCTCGCGGTGCGAGTCTGGCCCGTGGGCACAGCGAGCGCGATGCGACGGAGTACTGGCCGAGCGGATCAACGAGATCTACTGACTTCGGATGCGGTTGACCAATCGCCACACGCTCGAGCTGGGATTGGAGCCCTCGGGCGAACCATCACCCTCATGCTTGCTGTCGAGCTTCTGAGCACGCTCGACAGCCAGTTCGTACTGTTCCTCTAAATGTTGTAGCGCGTGGGGGGACAGAACCTTGCCGCAGTTGAGCTGTGTTGCCGCGATGGTCTGCGCGACCTTACGGTCGATCGCTGCGTATTGATCCTGAAAGTGGAGCATGAACCACAGTTCCAAGCATGGGTTGGAGACCGCAATGTTGATCCCATTGGCGCCGGCCATGACCATTGCGGCTGTTAGCCCAGGATGCTCGTCGACGTCGAACATGCACCAGTATTCATCGAACGCGTCGCCCCGGCCTCGCCTCTGGTCCCGCTCGTCCTCCCGTTTCCTCTTTGCCGCTTCGCGTACGAGGGGAAGGGGTGTCCCATGAAATTCGTCGATCGTGACCAGTACCTGATCTCTGAAAAGACGATGCCAATGCTGTAGGTAGAGCACCTCGGTGCGTTTGCCCTCGGTGTATACGCGCAGCGAGCGCCGCCGGGCGATCTTCGATTGGGGCTTCTGTGAGCGGCCACTCCTGCGCGTCATTCGCGACCGCAGGTTGTCATGAGGCGGGCAACCTCTACGAACTCCTCGTGACTCACGATCGGCGTAGCTCCGTATCGGCCGGACAGGTATCGCTTGGCGATCGACTCCTCCCGCCGTGGCGACAGATCCGAGAGTGGATACAGGCAACTGCTCCCGTCGGACCGCTTCTCCGTGAGCCAGATCTGATCGCGTCCCAGCGGGCGACTACCCGAACCGCTCCCCAGGAGCGTGGCAGCGTGTGAGCTGAAGACCAGTTGTGCTCCTTTGAGGTTCGCATCTGGGTCCTGGAAGAGGGCAACGAGGCGCTCCACAAGCGTCGGATGGAGGCTGGATTCCAGTTCGTCGACGAGGAGGACGGTCCCCGCCTGCAGGGCAGCGACCACAGGGCCTACGATCCCCAACCACACAAGGGTTCCGAGCGACTCTTCGGCGACTCCGAATTCCACGTCCTCTTTGACACCCCGGTGGCTCAGAACCAGGCCGAGCTCAGTTAGGTCGATTTCCGGAAATCCGTCCGCGTCGTCCTCTCGACCCGCCAAGATCAGTACGGCCCGCCGGATCCGGTCAAGTACCTTTGGATCAAGTGGCTGGATTCGGACATTGGAGATTCCCAGATCCGCCGCGCGGATGAGGGCGTGAACGCTGTCGCGTGTTTCCTTGTCATGCAACAGCTGGGTGGTATACGCCCACCGCTGAGGTCGACTCGACGCCTCCGCCAGCATCAGATTCCGCTCAAACCATCCGAAGAGGGGAAGGAGATCGGGATGTCCGCTCGCCGCAGCAGCCGAGAGGAACAGTGAGTTCGGCCTGGTGATGCGCTCGACAGCTCGTCCAAGTGCTCGCTTGCCAGCCGGGAAGGTTATGGGACTTCCATAGCAACGCTCGAACAGCAGCGCCGGCCGCCCCTTAGGCGAGTGGGATGCCCATTCGCGGATGATCTTCTCGCTATCCATGCTGACGCCATACTCGTAGCGGACCCCATCCAAGATGAGATCGATCTCGAATTTGGTCGGCCTGTCATCGGCGGCAGGATCAAGACGAAAGTGCTGCCGGTGCACCCCACCCGCAGGATCACCGGATCGGAACGAGAACAGAACGTGCTCGCGCAGCGCTGTCATCGCTCGCAGGAGGTTCGTCTTTCCTGATCCATTCGCCCCGAATACGCCAGCAGCCGGGAGCACCTTCAGGGTGCTGCCAACCTTCTGATGCCATCGCACCTCGCGGGGCACACCCTCCTCGGCTTGAGCTGTCGCTTCCATCGAGAAGTCCAACTCATCGCGGAACGAGTGGATATTTCCGGCCCGGAACGCCAGAAGCATCGAGAGTAGACCTGCTCCAGGGCGCGTCATAGGGCCAAGTATTGCTGGAAACCTGCGATTTTTCAATCGTACTTAAACCAGTCTCCGTTCACGGAGCGGCAAGGCGGGAGTATGGCACGGGATGTATGCCGTCGCCATGACCTCAACGATCGACCCTCAAACGCAGCGCACCGCACCGCCAATCCGGTGCCGCTCCTGAACCAGGCCGAAAGACGGGTTGATGCGGACGACCGCCTTCCCGCACGGTTCAGAGCGTGCGGACTCAAGCCCGGTCAGAGGTTGCGGGAGATCACCAGGCGCTGGATCTGGTTCGTGCCCTCGAAGATCTGCATGATCTTGGCTTCGCGCATGTAGCGCTCGACCGGGAAGTCGCGCGTGTAACCGTAACCGCCGAACACCTGCACGGCGTCTGTGGTCACCTTCATCGCGGCGTCTGTGGCGACCAGTTTGGCCACCGATGCCTGCCGGCTGTAGGGGAGGTCGGCGTCTCGGCGGCGGGCGGCGTCGAGGTAGGTGGCGCGGGCGGCGTCCACGGCGGCGGCCATGTCGGCCAGGACGAAAGCCAGGCCCTGGTGGTCGATGATCTTGCGGCCGAACGTGGTCCGTTCCTTCGCGTACGCCACCGCCGCGTCCAGGGCGGCCTGGGCCAGGCCGGTGGCGCAGGCGGCGATGCCCAGCCGGCCGGAGTCCAGGGCGCTGAAGGCGATCTGGAGGCCCTGGCCCTCCGTGCCCAGGAGGCGGCCGGAGTCCAGGATGGCGCCGTCCCAGTGGGCGGTGGTGGTGGGGATGGCGTGCAGGCCCATCTTCTCCTCGGGGCGGCCGAAGGTGAGGCCGTCCACGGCGCCGGGGGCCAGGAAGCAGGAGATGCCCCGGTTGCCCTCGCCGGTGCGGGCGAACAGGGCGTAGAAGTCGGCTATGCCGCCGTGGGTGATCCAGGCTTTGGTGCCGGTGATGCGGTAGCCGTTCTCTACCTTCTCGGCCTTGCAGGTCAGGGCTCCGGCGTCGGATCCAGCCTGGGGCTCGGACAGGCTGTAGCCGCCGATCTGGCGTCCGGCCAGCATGTCGGGGAGCCAGCGGTCGATCTGTTCCGGCGTGCCGTACTGCTTGAGGGGGAAGCAGGCGAGCGTGTGGACGCTGACCGCGACCGCGACGGCGGCCCAGCGGGCCGCCAGCTCCTCCAGGACCTGCAGATAGACCTCGTACGGCTGGCCGCCCCCACCCAGCTCTTCCGGATAAGGCAACCCAAGCAGCCCAACTTCGCCCAATTTCGCGAAAAGTCCGGCCGGGTACGTCTCGGCCCGCTCATGCTCCTCCACGCGGGTCGCGAGCTCCTTGTCGGCCATCGAACGGGTCAGGTCGAGCAGGTCGTGCGCTTCCTGGCTGGGGAGGAGGCGGGATACGGCCACGTGTCTGTCTCCGATCTCAGAGTCCGGCCAGGGCCATGCGGGCGCGCTCACGGAAGTCCGCGACCCGGGCGAGCTTGATGTCCTCGTACCCGCGGATCATGTCAGGCAGCGCGGCGATCTCGGCGACCGCCTCCGCGCTCGTGCCCGCGGCGAGGGCGGTACGCACCAGGGTGCGGTATTCGTGGATGAGCTCGCGCTCCACCCGGCGTACGTGAGCGTAGCCGAAGGGGTCGAGGGCGGTGCCGCGCAGGAAGCGCGCGGCCCGCAGCGTCCGGAACACCGGCTTCGCGGTACGGCGCAGCTTGATCTTCCGCTTCATGCCCAGGGCGCGCAGGATCGGCGGGTGGAGCAGGACCGCGACCTTGTCCTCCGGGGCGAACTCGGTCTCGAGGTGGAGCCTGGCGACCTCGTACTCGTCCTTGTAGGCCATGAGCTTGTACAGGCCCTTGGCGTAGGCGATGGCGACGTCCTCGTCGGCGGCCAGTTCGGCGACCTGCTGGACGTCGTCGGCGTAGGTGCGGGCGTAGTCGGCGTTCTGGTAGGCCGTGAGGTCGTCTGTCCTGATCGCCAGGATCTCGGCGAAGGACTGTGACTTTTCCTCACTCGGCTGCTGCAGCGCGGCGGCTCTGCCGTGGGCGAAGGCGGCGAGGTTCTTCTCGACGGCCGCGCCGTTCAGGCGGATCGCGCCCTCGATGGCCGCGGCGCTCATCGGCAGGCAGCCGTGCTGGTACGCGGCCCCGACGAGCAGCATGTTCGCCGGCATGTGGTCCCCGAACAGCTCCTCGGCCAGCGCCTGCGCGTCCAGGTAGAGGTTGTCGCGGGTCGCGGTCTCGATTCGGTCGAGCGCCGCCTGCGCGCCCGGCACCACGGCCCGGCCGGTCACCATCTCGGCCGTCGGCACGACCGCGGTGTTGACCACCGCGACGGTGTGGTCCTTGACCAGCACGCCCAGGTTGCCCTCGGCGGCGGCGCCGAGCAGGTCGAAGCCGATCAGGACGTCCGCCCTGGTGGCCTTGACCGCCCCGGTGATCGGCTCGGGCGAGACGCGCACGTCGCTGATGACCGGACCGCCCTTCTGCGCCAGCCCGGTCTGCTCCAGCCCGGCGGCGTGCAGGCCGTCGAGGTGCGCGGCCATCTGCAGGATCTGCGAGACCGTCACGACGCCGGTGCCGCCGATGCCGGGCATGCGCAGCGTGACCGTGCCGGTGAAGCGGGGCGTCGGCTCAGGCAGGCCGACGGGCGGCGGCGGGATCGGCTTGCTCTTGCGCGGACCTGGCTCGACCAGCAGGAACGACGGGCAGTCGCCCTTCAGGCAGCTCAGGTCGGAGTTGCACGACGGCTGGTGGATCCGGGTCTTACGCCCGAACTCAGTCTCCACCGGTTGAACCGACAGGCACGTGGACTTTTCCCCGCAGTCGCCGCAGCCCTCGCAGACCCGCTCGTTGATGACGACCAGTTCGGCCGGGGTGGGCAGCTTGCCGCGCTTGCGCAGCCGGCGTTCCTCGGCGGCGCACCGGTCGTCGTGGATCAGCACGGTGACGCCGTCCACCTGGGCGAGCTCGCGTTCGGTGTCGGCGAAGTCGTCGCGGTGCCGTACCGTCGCGACCGGGTCGAGCCGGACCCCTCGGTAGGAGGAGGGGTCCGCGGTCGTGATCACCACGCGGCGCACGCCCTCGATGGCCAGCCACCGCGTCAGCTCGGGGATGGCGAGCCGCCCCTCGGCGCGCTGGCCGCCGGTCATGGCGACGGCGTCGTTGTAGAGCAGCTTGTACGTCATGGACACCCCGGCGGCCACCGCGGCCCGGATCGCCAGCGAGCCGGAGTGGTGGAAGGTGCCGTCTCCGAGGTTCTGCACGAAATGCCGGTCATCGGTGAACAGCGCCAGCCCGATCCACTGCGCCCCCTCACCGCCCATCTGGGTGAGCCCGAGCTGGGTGCCGCGGGCGTCGCCGTCCAGCGCGATCATGGCGTGGCAGCCGATGCCGACGCCGACCAGCGTGCTGTCGTCGGTGCGGGTGGAGATGTTGTGCGGGCAGCCCGAGCAGAAGTACGGCGTGCGGGCGGCCACCACCGGCAGCATGCGCGAGCGGCGGGCCGCCTTGCCCAGGCCCAGCGCCTTGGCGACGTCGGCCGCGCCGACCGTCCCGCGCAGCGGCAGCAGCCCGCGCACCTTCGGCGCCTGCTCGCTGCCGTAGAGGGCGGCCTTGAGGTGGTTCTCCAGGAACGGCACCTTGTCCTCGACGACCAGCACCTCCTCCAGCCCGTCGAGCAGGCCGAGCAACTCCTCCCGGTCCAGCGGGTACGGCATGCCGATCCGGACCAGCCTGATGCCCCGCTCCTCCAGGTCCACCCCGGCGTCGGCCAGGGCGCGCTCGGCGGCGGCGAGAGCCGTACCGGAGGCGACGATGCCGAGCTTGGCCTGGCGCGCGCTGAACAGCACGCGGTTGAGACCCGCGGCGCGCGCGTAGGCGCGGGCCAGGTCGAGGCGGCGGGTGAGCAGGTCGTACTCGGCGTCCAGGGCGGCGGGCCCCACCAGCGTGGGCGGCTTGGTGTCGGCGCGGTCGTGGGCGGGCAGCTCGGGGCGCAGCGCGTCCAGGTCGACGGTGGCGGAGGCGTCGGCCACGTCCGCGACGATCTTCAGCCCGACCCAGAGGCCGCTGGCCCGCGACATCGCCACCGCGTGCAGCCCGAACTCGACGATCTCCGCGACCGAGCCGGGCACCAGCAAAGGCATGAACATGCTCTGGCACATCGGCTCGCACGAGCTCGGCACGGTCGAGGACTTGCAGCCGGGGTCGTCCCCGATCCACGCGACCGCGCCGCCCTTGGCCGCGGTGCCGGCCACGTTGGCGTGCCGGATGGCGTCGGCGGCGCGGTCGAGGCCGGGGTTCTTGCCGTACCAGAAGCCGGTGATGCCGTCGTGCCTGCGCCCTGGCGCCACTCCGAGCAGTTGGGTGCCGGCGACGGCCGTGGCGGCGAGCTCTTCGTTGAGCCCGGGGCGGAAGACGACGCCGGCAGGATCGAGGTGCCGGGCGGCGCGGGCCATCTCCATGTCGACGCCGCCCAGGGGCGAGCCCTGGTAACCGGAGACGAAGACGCGCGTGTCGAGGCCGCGCTCCTCGTCGATGCGGCGCTGCTCCAGCGTGAGCCGTACCAGCGCCTGGATGCCCGAGAGCAGCACGCGCCCGTCGCGGGCCGTGTACTTGTCGTCCAACGCCACCGTGTCTTCCAAGGCCACCATGCGCCAAGTGGAGCAATCACGGCAGTGCTTGCACAAGTATCAGGGGACATAATGCGATAAAGACGCAAATAGTTTGCGAGGGCTGGCACTTCGAGCGCCCTGGTTTGCGTGAGGAGCGGCCGTGAGCGAGATCGACGACATAGACCACCGGCTGCTGCGGCTGCTGCGTGAGGACGGTCGCAGGACCTTCTCCGAGATGGCCGCGGAGGTGGGCCTGTCCGTCGCGGCCGTCAAGCGCAGGGTGGACCGGCTGCGCGAGACCGGCGTGATCACCGGCTTCACCGTCCAGGTGGACTACGCCAAGCTCGGCTGGGGCATCGAGGCGTTCACCGAGGTCCGCTACTCGGGCGCCACCCCGGTCAGCGAGATCCTCCGCTCGACCACCGCGGTCCCGGAGATCCAGGCCGTCTTCACGATCGCCGGCGACCCCGACGCGCTCATCCACCTGCGGGTACGCGACCTGGACCACCTCCAGCAGATCATCGACGGCCTGCGCAGGACCGGCAACGTCACGGGCACCAAGACGCTCATGGTGCTGGGCTCCTGGACCCGCGACGCGCTGCGCAACCCCCGCCGGGGCGGCTAGAGCAGCCGCCTGATCTCGCCGTAGGCGCGGTAGAAGCCGCCGCGGCCGGCCGGGCGCACGCCGTCGACCAGGTAGCGGGCGCCCGCCTCGCGCACCGTCTTCGGGAACTGCACGTTCCACGACTCGAAGCCGGGGCTGACCACGCGTACCCGCAGCCGCTCGCCCTCCCTGACGCACTCCACGACGACGCCCTCGCCCGCCACGGTCTCCACGACGGTCTCCAGCACCGCCGACGGCTCGACGACCTCCAGCGACGCCGCCGCCTTCACGTCCAGCGGCTGCGGCACGTCGCCCGCGCGGGCCGCCGCGATGGCCGCCTCGCTCGCGTCGATGCAGGCCAGCGAGCCGTCCGTGGTCACGATGTAGAGGCGGTCGTCCAGGAACTGCATTGAGAACGCCGAACCGCAGCCGGTCGCCAGCTTCCACAACCGCTCGCCGGAGGCGTCGAAGCAGTAGACCGAGGAGTGGTTGTCGCCGGCGAACACGTGGCGGCCGCCCGGCGAGGTGGCACAGGAGTAGACCGCGCCGTCGCACTGGTAGACCGCCTCCACCCGGCCGTCGCCCTTGGCCAGGCGGTGGACGGTGCGGCGGGCCGTACCGGCGTAGATGGAGTGCTCCTCCTGCCAGCCGAACAGCACGTCGCCGGCGAGCTTGTTCTCCCAGACGAGCGTGCCGTCGGCGGTGTCGTAGCGGGCCACGCCGTTGGAGTGGCCGTGGTAGACGGTGTCCTCGTCACACCTGACCATCCAGGCGGAGTCGCCGGAGCCGGAGCGGGCCCACTGGAACTCGTCCTCGTAGTCGATCGTGGTGATCCGCCCCGCCCGGTCCGACACGCCCAGCACGCCGTCGTGGATGTCCAGCCAGTAGATGTCCACGTCCGCGGCGATCTCGTAGGCCGACCTGGGCACCTTGCCGCTCAGGTCGTAGACGCGGCCGTCGTCGCAGCCGGCGTAGATCCAGAAGTCGTCGGCCACGATGCACTTGACGCCGTCGGGCAGCCGGAAGCGGCCGGTCACGGTGCCGGAGTGGGTGACGGTGTAGACGTCGCCGCGCTGGTTGCCGACCCAGCAGCGCTCGCCGTCCACGAAGATCCCGAACGCCGCCGCGCCGCTGTCGAAGCGCCACAGCACCGGGGCCTGCTGTGCGGTCGAGCGCGTGCTCGCCATGGCCCTGCGGGTGATGGCCCTGCGCTGGCGCACTCCGCGTACGGCGGCGGCGTACCCCTTCCTGGTCTTCTCCCCGATCTTCTTGGCCGCCGCGGCCTGGGCCTTGGCCTCGCTGGGGAAGGCGGTGACCTTCGTCTGACCCGACTCGCCGATGCGCCCGTAGGTGATCGTGACCTGCGTGCCCGCGACGGTCACCTCGTAGAACTTGTGCGCTCCGCCGCCGTCTTCAGACAGCTCGAGGTAGGTCATGTGCGCTTCTCCAGTTTGCCCGGGACTTGATCCATTTGCCCCGGAGACTAGAGCAACCCGGCGACAGATTTCCCGAGGGTCTACAGGATCGGGGTGGTCTGGGCGGAGGCGATCTTCCAGGTGCCCTCGTTCTCCACCACGACGTACGTCAGCCAACCCTCCGTGGCGTGCACCGAGTCGCCGTCGCGTTCGTCGGAGACCTTCTTCCGCACGCCCACGATGGCCACGTCCGGCCGTACGAACCTGATGTCGGCCACCTCCACGCTCGTCACCACCTTGGCCAGCGGCGTCGCCAGCGCCGCCCTCATGGCCTGGCCGACCGCCTCCTTGCCCAGCACGCGGCGCCCGCCGAAGTTCACGATGCTCGTGTCGTCGGTGTGCAGGGCCAGGAACGGCTCGGGGTCGCTCTGGTGGCGGGAGGCGTCGGCCACCAGCTCACGGATCGCGTCTTCCATGATCCCATCCTTCCTTTATCGGAGCGCTGTGCTCCGATAAAGACTGTAAACCGGAGCGGAGCGCTCCGCAAGGGCGGGGTAGCGTGAACGGGTGGCCAAGGTCGCTTATGTGGTCGGGATCGACCGCTCGCTGGAGGAGTTCCGAGCGGCCGTCGCGGAGGTCGCCGGGGTGCGGGTGCTCAGGCAGCTCAGGCCCGGCCAGGCGGTCGTGGTGGCCGACGGGGTCGACGTGACCGCGCTGCCCGGGGTGCTGTGGGCGCGGGCGGAGAAGCCTCGGCACATGCACGAGGGGCCCGGCACGCGGCCGGACCCCTCATGACGAACGACGGGCTGCTACTGGACGGTTATCTTGTCCACCTCCACGGTGATCCCCTTCACCTGCGGGGTCGAGGTGGCGGTGGTGACGGAGCCGACTCCCTTGACCACGCCCTTCACCTTCATCGTGTAGGTGAGGGTGCCGCCGGGCGCGCCCGGCGTGCTGGTGACGCGGAGGTCGGTGGTGGGCGGGCCGGTGATCTGGCCGCCGGCCGTACCCTCGTCGTTCTCCGCGCCGACCGTCAGGCCGAACGCGGCCGGCGGGGCACCGGGCAGGTTGGCCGGGTCGTAGGCGTAGCTGATGTCCTCGGTGCCGTTGACACCGATCCACTGCTGGAAGACCTTCTGCGCCGAGGTGCCGAACAGGTTGACCCGCCATTCGAGCACCAGCCACGTGCTGACGCCGTCGGTGAGGGTCGCGGCGTAGATGCCCGGGGCGCCGGTGCCGTCGAGGTCGGTCCAGTACGAGGCCAGGACGTTGTTCGGACGGGCCGGGTCGGGCAGGGTCTGCGGCGTGAAGGAGATGTCCTCGCTGCCGCTCGTGCCGCCGGCCACGCTGTAGCCGTTCGAGACGATGCCGATGCGGTTGTAGGTCTTGCCCGCGTAGACGTACGGCGGGACGGTGAAGTTGAGCGCCTGCTCGTCACCGATGGGGACCGGCGCGATGCCGAAGTCGCTCAGCGGCAGGTAGCCGGCCGGGCTGGCGCCGGGGGCGATGCCGGGCTTGTCCGGCTGGCGGGCGGCCAGGGTCTGCTTGGTGGTGGCGATCTGGCTGCCGACCTTGGTGGCGCCGGTGACCGAGTTGAGGCGCAGCTTGCCGTCGAGCGTGCTGAGCGCGGTGACCTCGGCGTCCTGGAGCGTGTTGTTCTGGACGGAGACCGTGCAGACCGACTCGCCGGTGTTGAGCGGGATCGCGGCCGGCGCGCAGGTCTGGTCGATCGGGACGGCGCCCTCCTTGCGGAAGAACGCGACCGGCAGGTGCAGGTTGCGCGAGCCACCGACCTGCTTGAGGTTGACCTGGCCGAAGTACTGGCCGTCGGGCAGGTCGGGAGCGGCGATCACGATCTCCACCTTGGCGCTCTTGCCCGGCTTGACCACGATGAGCGGCGGCAGGACGGCGATCTGCGCGCCGTTCACGGTCGTGCCGGTGGCGGTGAACGTGAGCGTCTTGTTGGTGACGTTGGTGAGCGTGCGCTTGGCGGTGATGACACCGGGCATCGTGGGCGCGTTCACCGACGGCAGGTTGAGGTCGATGCGGTTGAGGGTGTCGGTCTCGGCGGCCACGAAGTTGGCGGCGCTCTCGTCCATGGTCAGGCCGGGGTCGCCGGCCTTGGTGAGGTCGATGCGCCCGCCGCCGAAGTCGAACGGGTCGGCCGGGGTGGTCCGGTCCTGCTTGGTGACCTTGGTGGTGGCGGTGCTCTCCAGCGCCGACTTGACCTGGCCGGGCGTCCAGCCGGGGTTGAGGGCGAAGACGAGCGCGGCCGAGCCGGCCACGTGCGGCGAGGACATCGAGGTACCGGCGATGCTCTGGTACAGGTTGCCGGGCGGGCCCTCCAGCGGGCTCTCCGGCGTCGGCGTCGTGCCGGCCAGGATGTGCAGGCCGGGCGCGGTGACGTCGGGCTTGAGGAAGTCGCCGCCGGGGCCACGCGAGGAGAACGTGGTGATGGCGTCGCCCTGCCACGTGGTCTTCGTGCCCTGCGCGAACGAGGCGGTGGTGCCGGGGTTGGCCGCGAGGAACGCCAGCAGCGCGTCACCGTCGGGCTTGTCCAGGTGGACGGTCGGCAGCCAGTGGTTGTCGGTCATGATGTCGAGCGGCGTCGAGTTGTAGAGCAGCATGCCCACGGCGCCGCCCTGCTTGACGTTGAAGCCCTTGAGCACGCGGTTCGGCCCGCGCTCGCACGCGACGATCTTCCCGGAGAACAGTCCGGGCGGTGCCGGCGTCGTGCACAGCGCGTTCGAGTACGGCGGCGCCGAGGCGAGCACCACCGGCGCGGGAGTGGTGACACCCGCGGTGACGGTGGAGCCGGAGACCGTGGCGGTGGCGGTGCCGGCGCCCTTGAGCGTGACCGTGGAACGGAAGGTCCGCGTCTGCGTCGAGGCGGCGACCGTGGTAACCCACGGGCTGACGTGGTTGACCGTGGCGGCGCCCGGCCCGTCGTTGCCCGCCGAGGCCGACACCAGCACACCGGCGGCGTACGCGTCGAGGAAGGCCAGCTCGACCGGGTCGCTGTAGGGGTCGGTGCCGCCGGAGATCGAGAAGTTGATCACCCGGACGCCGTCGAGGATCGCCCGGCCGACGGCCTGCGCGGAGTCGGAGGGGAAGCAGCCCTCGGCGCCGCAGACCTTGTAGACCGACACCTGCGCGGCGGGCGCGATGCCGTGGATGGGGCCGCGGCTGATGCCGAGCGGGTTGGCGTCGGCGACCGGGCCGCCAGCCGAGGTGGTGGCGGTGTGGGTGCCGTGACCGTTGGAGTCACGCGCGGAGTCCGGGTACACCTCGCCGCCGATGACGGCGTTGTAGGTGTCGAGGAACGGTCCGCCGCCGATCAGCTTGTTGTTGCAGGCGAACACGTCGGGAGCCGGGGTGAGCGGGTTGTCGCCGAAGTCGCAGACGCGCGGCGTGCCGTCCTTGGTGGGGCCGGGCGCCGGCAGGTTGCCGGGGTCGGCGAAGGACGGGTGCTCGGGCCAGGCGCCGGAGTCGAGGATGCCGACGTTGACGCCCTTGCCGGAGCTGGGCGCGCCGCCGAGCTTGTTGTAGATGGCGGGGGCGCCGATGAAGGCGGGGCTGGCGTCGGTGAGCATCTGCTCGGGCGCGTCGGACTGGACCGCGGCGACGCCGGGCAGCTTGACCAGGTTCTTGGCCTGGTTGGCGGGCAGGCGCAGGGCGATGCCGCCGTACACGATCCGGAGCTTCTGTCCCGGCTTGGCGGCGGGGACGTCCCTGCCGAGGGCCGCGAGGAAGTCGTTCTCGATCTTCGTGATGTGCGTCTCGTACTTCTTCGCGTCGGCGCCGTCCGCGTCGAGCGCCTTGCCGGTGGCCGAGGGGCTGGTGGCCGGCAGGCCCTTGAGCCCGCCCCGGTACGCCGCGAGCGCGTCGTAGTCGAGCTTGACCATCACGTTCACTTCACCGGCACTGGTGGCGCTGAGCAGCGCGGCGTCGTTCTTCGCGAGCTTGCCGGTGGCGGACTTGTCGCCGTCGACGAGCTGGCCGCCGGTGAGCGGCGTGACGCGCCACTTGTCCACCGGGGTGGGTGTCGGGCCCGCGAGGGCGGGCGGCGTCGCCGTGAGGACGAGGGCGAGAGCCGCGGCGCCCGCGGCTAAGCGTCCGGCGACGGATAAACGGGGATTGCTCGGCACTGAGAAACCTCCCTGAAGGGCTGCTGAGTACCCGACGGGAGGGGTGTCACCTCGACGCCCGCCCCGCGGGTGACATGCCAAATGCGGAGCCTAATTCGCAGGTCGAATCCGGCCTAGAGGGGGAAGTTGCCAGCCCTGACGGCGTCAGCATGGCAAGTGTCACCCTGGCCAAACAATGATCGAGCGCCCCGGGAGCCGCCGCTCCGGGGGCGCTCGCCTACCGGACTACATCCGCTGCCAGAGCGCAGGGACGGCCGGCGGTGTCCAGTCAGGCTGGGAGGTGTGGGACTGCAGGCACCGGTAGGAGGCGCCGTCATAGGTGACGGTCGCACCGGCCGCGTACGCGGTCCAAGGCGCCCAGGTCCCGCCGGGAGGCGTCCCGGTGGGGGTGGAGGTCGAGGTCGGCGTGGAGGTTCCGCCGCCGCCGGGGAGCGTGAGCCCGTACGTCTGCAGAATCTCGTTCACCGGCTGGTGGAAGGTCGTTCCGCCGCTGGAGCAGTTGCCGGAGCCGCCGGAGGTGACGCCCTGCGCCTGGTTGCCGGAGAAGAAGGAGCCGCCGGAGTCGCCGGGCTCGGCGCAGACCGAGGTCCGGGTGACGCCGGTGATCGTGCCCTGCGGGTAGGTGACGCTGGTGTTGTGCGCGCCGATCGTGCCGCAGTGGTACTGGGTGGTCGAGCCGGAGCGGCAGATCGAGGCGCCGACCGGGGCCTGCGTCGATCCGGTGATGGTGATGTTGCCCTGGCTGTAGCCGTTCACCAGGTTGGTGGGCGTCCACTGGCTGTTGACCTCGACCCAGGCGTAGTCGTTGCCGGGGAAGGACGAGCCGCGGAAGGTGCCCTGCGCGACGCGGTTGAAGCCGGTCGTGGTGGCGCCGGTGTTGCCGCAGTGGCCGGCGGTGACGAAGCCGCCCTGGCTGCCGGGCCGGTTCACGGCGAAGCCCACCGAGCAGCGGCTGCTGCTGCCGATGTAGTAGGCGTCGCCGCCGCGCACGTCGTAGAACGGCCTGGGCTGCTCCACCGACTTCTGGACCTGGACCAGCGCCGCGTTGACGCCGCTGGAGTCGACGAACTTCTGCGCGGCGACGAGGTCCTTGGCCTGGAGGACGACCTTGTTGGCGGTGATGTCGGCGTACCAGACGTGCACGCCGCCGGGCATGCGGCGGGCCAGCCTGTCGAAGCGGTCGACGACGGCCTTCAGGTCGTTGACCGAGTGGGACACCAGCACCGGTTTGGCGCCCAGCTCGGTGATCTGCGAGAAGCCGGCGGACTGGGTGGTGGCCAGGACCAGTTCGGCGGTGGGGCCGGTCACCCAGAGACCGCCGAAGTTGGTGCCCAGCCGGGCGGCGTAGTCCGCCTCCACCTGGGCGGCGGCGGCCTCGTTGACCAGCCTGGCCAGCGCCTGGTCGGCGGTCAGGCCGAGGTCGCGCTGCAGCGCGGCGACGACCTTGGGGTCGGGGTTGGCGACGACGGCGGCCTGTTCGCGCGCCTGCGCATAGGGGTTGGGGGGTTCGCCGGCGGAGGCGGCGAAGGCCACCACCGGGACGACTGCCAGGGTGAGGGCGAGCGCGACGCTCATCCCCACGACGTGCCTGCGGAGCATGGGGTTTCTCTCCTCGAATTGGGGGGCGCGCCGTCAACGTAAAGGGGAAAGTCGCCTTTCCGGGCATATCAACCTGTTAGGAACAGCGCGTTATGGCAGCACGAGAGAATGAGCGTTTCCGCAGGTGGAGCGCATGATTGAAGATCCGGTGAACGGCGGTGGCCGGACCATAACATCTGGTCCCAGCATCACGTTATGCCAGAGAGCTTGACAGCCGACAAACGCCTGTAGACGCGGGTGAACCACCTGGTCAGGTGACTCCGGCCGGAGAAACCCGCCTCAGGCTCCGTACCCTGGTGGGGTGGAAGCCTGTGTGTTCGACCTTGATGGCGTGCTCGTCGACTCCGAACCGGTCTGGGAGGAGGTGCGCCGTGCCTTCGTCGCCGAGCACGGCGGCGTCTGGCGGCCCGACACCCAGTCCAGGCTCATGGGCATGAGCACCGGTGAGTGGGCGGCGTACCTGCATGAGCTGGGCGTGGAGCTGCCGCCGGACGAGATCGCGCGCGGGGTGATCGAGCACATGAAGGCCCGCTACCACGACAAGGGGGTCCCGCTGCTGCCCGGCGCGGTCGAGGCGGTGGCGCGGATGGCGGCGGCGGTGCCGCTGGGACTGGCCAGTTCCTCGCCGCGCGCGCTGATCGACGCGGTGCTGGCCGAGACCGGGCTCGGCGCGCACTTCGCGGCGACCGTCTCCACCGAGGAGGTCGAGCGTGGCAAGCCCGCCCCCGACGGCTATCTGGCCGCCGCCCGTGAGCTGGGCGTGGCGCCGGACCGGTGCGCGGCCGTGGAGGACTCCAGCAACGGGCTGCGCTCGGCGCACGCGGCCGGCATGCGGGTGATCGCCATCCCCCACCCGGTCTACCCGCCCGCCGGCGACGCGCTGGCGCTGGCCTGGAAGGTGCTGCCCGACCTGGACGCCCTCACCCCCGCGGCGGTGGCCGGTTGATCAGGCCCAGGCGGGAGGCCGATCTGGACGCCTGCGTCGCGGCGCTGGCCGAGGTCCAGAAAGCCGACGGCTATCCGGTCTCGTGGCCGGCGGATCCGCGCGGCTGGCTGGCTCCGCCGTCCATGGTCCGGGCGTGGATCGCCGTGGACCCGGGAGCGGTCCTCGGGCACGTGGGCCTGGTTCCCGAGGACCTGGAGCCCGCCGTCGCCGCGGCCGTCGGCGGCGCGCGGGCGCTGAGCGTGGCCAGGCTCTTCGTGACGCCGCGCGGGCGGGGCAGAGGGCTGGCGGAGAAGCTGATGGCGACCGTGCGCGAGCAGGCGCAGGGCCCGCTGGCGCTGGAGGTCTCCGACGAGGGCGTGGCCGCGATCGCCCTGTACGAGCGGACCGGCTGGCGGCGCGTGGCCATCACCCGGGCGACCTGGCTGAACAACGCCGGCCAACCGGCCGTGTTGCACCATTACGTCATGCCATGACCCGGACTTGAGCGGTGCTTGCCTCGTTTCCGGATAAGAACCCACTTATGGCACAAGCTACGAACATCCTGCTCGGCGCGCTCAACGCGTCGGCGACCGGCGACGCCTCGGCGATCCGGAAGTTCTACTCCCCCGACGTGGTCGGCTGGAGCGCGGGCGAGGACATCGCCTCGATCGAGGACCTCATCGCCGAGGCCGTGGGCAGGAGCGACGCCCTGTCGGACATCCAGGTACGGGCTGCGCCGGTCGAGTTCCCCGGCGGCTCGGTGGTGGCGGAGTGGACGATGACCGCCCTGCACACCGGCCCGCTCAAGCTCGACGACGACCTGGAGATCGAGCCCACGGGCCGCCGGCTGGAGCTGCGCGGCGCGATCTTCGCCGAGCTGGACGACGGCAAGATCGCCGACTTCCGCCAGTACTGGGACCCCGCCGACCTGCTGGAGCAGCTCGGGCTCATGGACGGGGAGTGACCTCCCGCCCGGCGACCAGCGGCGTGGCCCACCGGGTGGCCGGATCGGCGTCGATCAGCACGGCACGGACGAACGCGCTCAGCGGCACCGCCAGGATCGCGCCGAGCGCCCCCAGCACATAGGTCCACACCAGCAGCGACAGCATGGTCAGCGTGGTCGAGAGCCCGGCCGAGGCGCCCGCGTACCTGGGCTGGATGACCGACTGGATCACGAAGTTGAGCGCGCAGTAGACGGCGATGACCCACAGCATGGTGACCGGCCCCGAGTCCAGCAGCGCCAGCAGCGCCGGCGGCACCAGCCCGATGATGAAGCCGATGTTGGGGATGTAGTTGGTGATGAAGGCCAGCAGCCCCCACAGCAGCGGCAGCGGGACGCCGAGCACCGCCAGCGCCACCGTGTCCAGCACGGCCACGACCAGCCCGAACAACGTCGAGACGACCAGATAGCCGCAGGTGCCCTTGGCGAACCCGGCCAGCGCGGAGACCAGCGGCGACGGGGACAGCCGCTGGATCGCCTCGTGCATGAACCGCGCGTCCAGGCTCATCCCGAACAACAGCAGCACGATCAGCACCACCGCCGACACCACGCCGAGCAGCCCGGTCAGCACCCCCTGCGCGGCCCTGACGACCTCACCGAGGTCGAAGCCGCTGAAGATCGTCCTGGCCTGCTCCGGGGTGACGCCGAGCCGGCCGAGCCAGGCCGTCAGCGACGCCAGCAGTTCCTGGTACTTGGCGGCGTAGGTGGGGACCAGCTCGGCGAGCTGGGCCAGCGCCACCACCAGCGACAGCGCCAGCGCGCCCAGGACGACGATGACCGTGGCCAGCGGCACGAACACGGTGACCCAGCCGGGCGCGCCCCTGCGCGTCAGCCACCTGCGCAGCGGGCTGACCGCGATGGTCAGCGTCAGCGCGAGGAAGGCGGGCCCGACGATCTGGCTCACCTGCTTGATCCCGGCGAGCGCGACCACGGCGGCGGCGACGCCGATCAGCAGCCGCAGACCACGGGACAGT
This sequence comes from Nonomuraea sp. NPDC050790, assembly GCF_044456745.1. Classification (NCBI taxonomy): domain Bacteria; kingdom Bacillati; phylum Actinomycetota; class Actinomycetes; order Streptosporangiales; family Streptosporangiaceae; genus Nonomuraea; species Nonomuraea sp. NPDC050790. The sequence continues at coordinate 748,354 of NZ_JBITGF010000003.1, forward strand.
TGCATGGCCGCTACGTTAGGGCAGCTCACGACCGCGAAGCGTGGTCAACGCGCCGACCACTATCCTGCGTGGCGTGCGCGACATCACTGTCTTCAGCGGAAGTGCCCACCCCGAACTGGCCGAGGAGATCTGTGCCCACCTGGGCACGCCTCTGCACCCGGTCAGCGTGAAACGTTTCGCCAACGACGTCCTGGAAGTGCAGTTGCAGGCCAACTGCCGCGAGCGCGACGTGTACCTGATCCAGCCCCTCGTCCCACCCACGCAGGAACACCTGGTGGAGTTGCTGCTCATGCTGGACGCCGCGCGCGGCGCCTCGGCCGCCAGGACCACGGTCGTCCTCCCCCACTACGCCTACGCCCGCTCCGACAAGAAGGACGCCCCGCGCATCTCGATCGGCGCCCGGCTGGTGGCCGACCTCATGGTGGCCGCGGGAGCGGGCCGCGTGCTGACGATGACGCTCCACTCGCCGCAGGTCCACGGCTTCTTCAGCGTGCCGGTCGACCACCTGCACGCGCTGCGGGAGCTGGCCGCCCACTTCCGGCGCCACGACCTGTCCAACGCGGTCGTGGTCTCCCCCGACCTGGGCAACGCGAAGGAGGCGGCGGCCTTCGCCCGCCTGCTCGGCGCGGGGGTCGCGATGGGCGCCAAGCAACGTTTCAGCGACGACCGCGTGGTGATCAGCTCGGTGATCGGCGAGGTCGCGGGCAAGGACGTGATCGTGCTCGACGACGAGATCGCCAAGGGCACCACGATGATCGAGCTGCTCGACCGGCTCAGCGAGCGCGGCGTCAACAGCGTCCGCGTGGCCTGCACCCACGGCCTGTTCTCCGGCGGCGCGATCGAGCGGCTCAGCGCCAGGCCGGAGGTCGAGGAGATCGTCTGCACCAACACCGTGCCCGGCCACAAGAGCGGCGGCAAGCTGACCGTGCTGTCCATCGCACCCGCCCTGGCCGAGGCGATGCGCCGCATCCACGAGGGCGAGTCGGTCAGCGCCCTGTTCGGCGCCTGACGTGCACACCGGCACGGACCTTATGCTCAAGCGCTTCCTCGGCGAGATCAGGGACGAGCTGCCCCTGCTCGCGCTGTGGGCGCACGGCTCGCTCGGCGCCGGCGACTACCAGCCGGGCCGCAGCGACCTCGACCTGATCGCCGTCGTCGAGACCCCCGTCGCCGATCCGGCCCGCCTTGAGGAGATCCACCGCGGCTTCCCCGACCTGCTCCACTGCTCCTACGTCGTCCGCGCCGCGCTAGCCGACCTCACCGCGCCGCACCTCACCGCCGCCCACGGCGAGCTGTTCCACCGCCCCGTCACGCCCGTGACCCGCCGTGAGCTGCACACCAACCCCGTCGAGCTGTACGGCGCCGCCGTCCCCGACCTGCTCCCCGAGGTCAGCGACGCCGACCTGCACGCGTTCATCCGGGCCGACCTGGCGGACTTCTGGCTGCTCAAGACCGGCGGCTTCAAGCGCTGGCTGCAGGACATCTGGGTCGACCTCGGCCTGATCACGGTGGCCAGGGCGGCGGTCACGCTCAGGGACAACCGCCTGATCACCAAGCGGGAGGCGTTCGAGGTGCTGGCCGAGATGGGCGCGCCCGAGCGGGTGGTGGCCGACGTCAGGGCCCGCCGCTACGGCACCCCGGGCCCGAAGCTCGGCCGCGCCCGCCGGGCGATGCTGGCCCGCTCGTTCGTCCGCACCACGATCCACCGCACCTTGGATTGAAGCGGTTCAACCCCTGGCTAGACCTTGGATTAGAGCGGTTTAAGCCCTGGCTAGAACGTTTCAAGGCCCGGTCCAGAGCGCTTCAGGCCCGGTCCAGAGCGCTTCAGGCCCGGTCTAGAGCGCGGTGGTCAGTCTGGTCAGGGCGTCGACGATCTGCCGTTTGCTCAGGCCGCGCTCGCGCCGCTGGTAGGTGTACACCTCCGGAGCCAGCGGCGCGAGCAGGACGTCCACCAGCGCGTCCGGCCCCGGCGTGCCCGCGGCGACCAGCAGCGCGCGCACGTGGACCCGCCAGAACCCGTAGGCCCCGGTCTCGAAGCGCTGCCTGCCCACCTCGGTCCCCAGCACCAGGTGGGCGTGCTCCTCCAGCAGGTCGCACATCGCCGCGTAGAAGGCGGCCAGCCGTTCGGCCGGCGGCGCGCCGGGTCCCAGCGGCGGCGGCCCCTGGATGAGCCGTTCCTGGAGCGCGCGCTCGTGCTCGTCCAGCAGGGCGACGGCGATGGCGGCCCGGTCGGGGTAGCGGCGGTAGAGGGTGCCCCGGCCGACGCCCGCCGCCTTGGCGATCTCGTCCATGGTGACGTCCTGCGGCGGCCGGGCGGCGAACAACTCCGCCGCCGCCCGCAGGATCTTGACGCGGTTACGGGCGGCATCGGCTCTTTCCATACCCAGGAATATATCCGGACAGCGCGTCCGTTTAAGCGGACAGCTTGTCCACTTAACCCCGGAGAGACCCATGCTGCTGCACCTGGACGCCAGCGCCCGCCGTACCTCCTTCTCCCGTGAGCTGTCCCGGACCTACGCCGACGCCTGGCGCGCCGCCCACCCCGGCGCCGGATACCTCTACCGCGACCTGGCCGCGGACCCGATCCCCCACATCACCGAGGCGTGGACGGAGCTGTGCGACCACGTGCTCCAGCACGAGATCACCGACATCTCCCGGTACGGCGAGGCCGCCACCACCCCGCCCAGGCAGGCGGCCTGGCAGACGCTCAAGCCGCTGCTCGACGAGGTGGTCAAAGCCGACGTCGTGCTGATCGGCACCCCGATGTACAACTACTCGATCCCGTCGTCGCTCAAGGCGTGGCTCGACCAGATCACCTTCCCCAAGATGTCGCTGCGCGGCCGCCGCTTCGTGGTGACCTCGGCCCGCGGCGGCGCCTACGGCCCGGGAACCGTCCGCGAGCCCATGGACCACCAGGAGCGCTACCTGCGCGACTTCTTCCAGGGCCATTTCGACGTCGAGGACGTCACCTTCATCAGCACCGAACTGGCCAACGCCCTGATCGACCCCAGGCTGGCGCACCTGCGCGAGCAGCACGAGGAGTCGCGCAGGGCCGCCCTCAAGGAGGCGTCGAAGTGAACTGGCTCATTCTCGCCCTGGCCGGGCTGGTCGAGGTGGCCTGGTCGCAGAGCATCAAGCCCACCCAGAACTTCACCCGGCCCATCCCCACCCTGGTCAGCCTGCTGCTGATGGCCGCGGCGGTGTTCCTGCTGTCGATCGCCATGAACACGCTGCCCGTCGGCACCGCCTACGCCGTCTTCACCGGCATCGGCGCCGTGGGGGCGATCGTGCTCGGCATCGTGCTCAACGACGACCCGGTGTCGGTCGGCAGGATGGCGGCGCTGGCGCTGATAGTCGGCGGGATAGTGTTGGCGCGGGTAACGACCTGACCCCTCCGAAAGGGATGCGCATGGGTGAGATCCGGGAGTCCTACCTGATCGCCGCCGGCTCGGCGGTCGCGTTGCTCAGCCACCCCGCTGTCGCCGCCGCGTGGGAGAAGCCGAGCGCGCTGACCGAGTTCAGCGTCGGCGGGCTGGCCGGGCATCTGGGTCACCAACTGGTCAGGGTGGAAGAGGTGCTGCCGCGGCCGGGCGCGCAGCCGCCCATCGCGCTCATCGACCACTACACCAACTCGCCCTGGGTCGAGGCCGGGCTCGACCACGAGAGCAACATGGCCATCCGGCAGGGCGGCGAGTCGATCGCCGCCTGCGGTCCCGGCGTGCTGGCCGGCCGGATGGCCGAGGTGCTCGCGCACCTGACCGAGGCGCTGCCCGCCGAGCCCGCCGACCGGGTCGTGCACCTCGACTGGAACGGCTGGTCGCTGCGGCTGGACGACTTCCTGCTCACGCGGCTCATGGAGATCGTCGTGCACTCCGACGACCTGGCGTCCAGCGTGGGCCTGGAGACGCCCGAGCTGCCGGAGTCGGTGATCGATCCGGTCATCGACCTGCTGGCGCGGCTGGCCGTACATCGGCATGGGGCTACGGCGGTCATCCGCACGCTGAGCAGGGCCGAGCGGGCGCCCGCCACCATCAGCGCCTTCTAGGACCCGATCGAGCGAAGGGCCGTGACGACGTCGCGGCCCTTCATCGCGCTCGCGGGGTCGAGCAGCCACTGGCCGAGCAGGCCGGTGAGCATGGCCTGGTAGAACGTTCCGGTCAGGCGGGCGCGCTCGGGCTCGGCGGCGGGGTCGACGCCGAGGAACAGCTCCGCCAGGCCCGTGCGCGCCTCGCCCATCACGCCGACCAGTTGCGCGCGGACCTCCGGTAGGTGATCGATCTGCCCGAGCAGGTCGAACTGCGTGACCCAGAGCGGCCGCATGCGCTCGAAGGACTCCACGACGCGGTCCCAGGCGCTCTCGAAACGTTCCATCGGGGTGGCGTCGGGCTTGAGGTCGGCGGTGAGCGTGGCCTGCAGTTCGTCGCCCCATTCGCGCATGACGTCGAACAGCGCCTCGTTCATCAGCGTGTCCTTCGAGCCGAAGTGGTAGCCGATCGCGGCCAGGCTCACGCCCGAGGCGTTGGCGATGTCGCGCGCCGTCGTGCGCGAGTAGCCCTTCTCCAGCAGACACGTCTTGGCACCGGCCAGCAGTTCCTCGCGATTTCCCATGGGAGGGAGATTAGCACAAACGTCTTGCACAAGCGTCTAAGACATGTGTACCGTTCAGGGCATGACGAACATCCTGATCTCCGGCGCCAGCGTCGCCGGCACCGCGACCGCCTACTGGCTGCGCCGCCACGGCTTCACCGTCACCGTCGTCGAGCGGGCGCCCGAGATCCGCAGGGGCGGCTACAAGGTCGACATCCGGGGTGCCGCGCTCACCGTGATCGAGCGGATGGGGCTGCTGGAGGCCGTGCGGGCGCACAGCACCGAGATGACGATCGCGACCAACTACGACGCCCGCGGCCGGGTCATGGCCACCATGGACGCCGACCTGTTCGGCGGCCGGCTGGAGAACGACGCCGAGATCATGCGCGGCGACCTCACCGACCTGCTCTACGAGCTGACCCGCGAGGAGGTGGAGTACGTGTTCGGCGACTCCATCACCGCCATCGCCGAGGACGGGACCGTCACCTTCGAGCGCTCCGCCCCGCGCCGCTTCGACTACGTGGTCGGCGCCGACGGCGTGCACTCCAACGTCCGCGGGCTGATCTTCGGCGAGGAGCGCCTGTTCGCCCGCGACCTCGGCTACCAGATCGCGATCGCCACCGTGCCCAACCACCTGGACCTGGACCGCGAGGAGGCGGTGCACCTGGCGCCGGGCCGTACCGCGAACGTCTACAGCACCAAGCAGGGCGACGACGCCAAGGCGTTGTTCATGTGGTCGGGCGAGCAGGACCTCCACGACGCCTTCGCCGGAGTGGGCTGGGAGGTGCCCAGGCTGCTGGAGGAGGTACGCCGGTCGGACGACTTCTACCGCGACTCGCTCACCCAGATCCACATGAACTCCTGGTCGAAGGGGCGCGTGGTGCTGGTCGGCGACGCCGGCTACTGCGCCTCGCCCGCCTCGGGGCAGGGGACCAGCCTGGCGCTGGTCGGCGCGTACGTCCTGGCGGGCGAGCTGGCCGGCGGCTCACTGGAGGGCTACGAGCGCGAGATGCGGCACTTCGTCGAGGAGAACCAGAAGCTCGGCCCGGCGAACATCAAGGGCATCGTCCTGGCGTCGGCCGGGATGATCTGGTTCCAGCTCAAGATGATCAAGCTGCTCCCCCGCCTGCCCTGGAAGAACGCCATGATCGACCGCATCGCGGGCGGCATCCGCCGGGCGGCCAACGCCATCTCGCTGTAGAAATATGTGGAATAAAGCGTTCCGTTCTGTTAGAGTGAAACCAGAACGTTCCGTTCCGCACTCTTCAGAAGGAGACCATCATGACCTTCCTCGTCACCGGCGCCACCGGCACCGTCGGCCGCAACGTCATCGCCGAGCTGCTTGAGGCCGGCCACCAGGTGCGGGCGCTGACCAGGAACCCCGAGAAGGCCGCCCTGCCCGAGGGCGTCGAGGTGGTCGCCGGCGACCTCGCGCGGATCGAGACCCTGGACGCCGCCTTCGACGGCGTCACCGCCGTTCACCTGATCAACTTCGCCGGCGACAACTACGAGCCGCTGGAGAACGGCGACCAGATCGTCAAGCTGGCCGAGAAGCACGGCGTACGGCGGGCCACCGTCCTCGGCGGTCGCGCCGACGGCCCCCTTGAGCAGGCGCTGACCGGAAGCGAGCTGGAGTGGACGCTGCTCAGCCCGGTCGAGTTCATGTCGAACACCAAGCAGTGGTGGGCCGAGACGGTCCGCGCCGGCGAGGTCATCAAGGAGCCGTTCGGCGGCCGGCTCAGCGCGCTGGTCCACGAGCGCGACATCGCCGCGGTGGCGGCCAAGGTGCTCGTGGACGGCGGCTACGACGGCCAGGAGCTCGTGCTGACCGGCCCCGAGGCGATCACCACCGAGGAGAAGGCCAGGCAGCTCGGCGCGGCCATCGGCAAGGAGGTCACCTTCGAGGAGCTGACCGAGGCCGGCGCCCGCGAGATGTGGGCCGCCAAGGGCATGGGATCCGAGCTGATCGAGTTCCTGGTCAACGCCCTCGGCAACACCCCCGAGATCGGCTACACCGTGGTCGACACCGTCGAGCGGGTCACCGGCCGGCCGGCGCGCACGTTCGCGCAGTGGGCGCGGGAGAACGCGGCCGACTTCTGAGCCCTACGGGGGCTCTCCGCGCAGAGCCCCCGCTCACCTACTTCCAGCGCTTCACCTCGGAGTCTTCCGGCCGGTCCAGCAACGGCGCCTTCGCGCCGCGCAGGTGCCTGTCCAGGAAGGCTCCCACGTATGTCCGGGTCAGCTTGAGCCCGCGCGGGCCGCCGATCTCCGAGCCGGGCAGGCCGATCTGCGGCTGCAGGACGCCGTAGTCGCTGAAACTCGCGTGTACGCTGCCGTCGACCGTCAGCCAGCGCTTCCAGCCCTTCATGTTCGCGAACGCCTGGCCCCAGGTCTCGTCCCTTCCCGTGGGCTCGTGCGAAACCGGGTTGCCGAACAGCAGGAACGGCCGCGTCAGCCGTCCCGGCACCGGCTTGAACGTGCCGTCCAGGTTGACGCCCGCCTTGATCCGCCGGTCGGCGAGCATCGCGTGCGCGGTGCTGTTGCCTCCGGCCGACATGCCGACCATGGCGACCTCGCCGACCCGCCACCGCTTCTTCACCTCGTCCAGCACGAACCGGACGTCCTTCACCCGGCCCGCCGCCACCTTCGCCAGGTCCTGTCCCTTGACGCAGGCCAGGCAGGTCGTGGTCCGGCCGTCGGGGAAGGTGGCGACGGCCTCGTAGGTGTGCTCGACGGCGGCGACGAGATAGCCGCGGCTGGCGAGGTCCTCGGCCAGGGTGGTCATCGTCGCCCTCGGCCAGCTGAAGCCCGGCGACATCAGCACCAGCGGCAGCCGCCCCTTGCGTGGCACGGCGTCGGTGGTGGCGTGTGTCCTGGTCCGCGAGAGGATCTCCGGCGGGACGTCGGGGAAGGGCTCCAGGATCAGCTCCGACTCCCGCGGGGTGAGGTAGCGCACCGGCTTCCCGCCCGCCTTCTTCGCCGGATACCAGACCGAGACCAGCAGCTCGCGTGCCGTGGCCGCCGGGTTCCACGGGTCGGGCCTGGAGGAGTCCACGAGGTGCAGCGTCGACATGCCCACCGGGTCCTTGCCGGTCGGCGCCGGCAGGCGCGGATCGTGGGCCGCCTGGACGGCGCCGGTCGTGGTCACGAGCGTCAGCGCGGCGGCGCCGACGATGGTCAGTGTGCGGTTCATGGGCCCAGAATCGCCGTGGCCCACCCGATCGCGCCCGATGCGAACGTCGATCGGGACCCGCTACTTTCGTCGTCATACGTGCAGGTCAGCCGGCCGTACTCTCGAAGGCATGCTCCGTGTCCTCCTCGGCGTCGCGACGTTCGCGCTCTCGCTCGGCCCCGCCACCGGCCAGCTCGGCGTGGCCTCCGGGCTGCCGCTGCCGGTCCTGCTGGCGATCGCCGGCGTCGCGGCCGTCGCCGCCTGGCACGCCCCGCGCGCGTGGTGGCCGCTGGCCGTCGTGGGCGCGGCGGCGTACGCGGGGCTGGGGATCTGGCCGCCGATCATGCTGGCCTCCTACTACGCGGGCACGACGCTTCGGCGCGGCCGTGACGTCGCCGCCTACCTGGGCGCGGGCGCGCTGGTCGTGGCGCTGTCGGTCGCGGTGGGCCGGGCCGTCGGCGGCGCGCGCGAGCTGGTGCTGGCCACGCCGGTCAACGCGGTCTTCATGGCCGTGCTCACGATCGTCGTGCCGCTGCTGGCCGGGCTGTGGATCAGGGCGCGGGCCGAGGTGCTCGCCGCCGCCCGCGAGCGCGCGGAACGCCTGGAGCAGGAGCAGGTCATCCGCGCCGAGCAGGCCCGCGCGCACGAGCGCGCGCGCATCGCCCGCGAGATGCACGACGTCGTCGCGCACCGCGTCTCGCTGATGGTCCTGCACGCCGGCGCCCTGGAGATGCGCGCCCCCGACGACGGTACGGCCCAGGCCGCGGCGCTGATCGGCGGCATCGGCAGGGAGGCGCTGGCCAACCTGCGCGACGTGCTCGGCGTCCTGCGGCACGACACCTCACGCGACCCCCAGCCCACGCTCGCCGACCTGGACCGGCTGCTGGAGCAGTCCAGGGAACTGGGCATCGAGGTGACGCGCAGCGACGAGGGCGAAGCGCGTCCCCTGCGCGACGCGGTGGAGCGGACGGCGTACCGGGTCGTGCAGGAGGCCCTCACCAACGTGCACAAGCACGGCGGCGGCGCACCGACCGCCGTGACGCTCCGCTTCCAGGGCGACGACCTGGAGATCGAGGTGCGCAACGCCCCCTCGGCCGCGCCCGGCCCCGAGCTGGGACCGTCGGGCTGGGGGCTGGTCGGGCTGCGCGAGCGGGTGGAACTGGTCGGCGGCACGCTCGCGGCCGGCGCCGCCCCCGACGGCGGCTTCCGGGTACGCGCCAGGATCCCCGCATGATCCGCGTCCTGGTCGTCGACGACGAGGAACTGGTCAGGTCCGGCCTGCGGATGATCCTGGAGGCGGCGGGCGGCATCTCGGTGGTCGGCGAGGCCCGCGACGGCGACGAGGCCGTGACGGCCGCGGCGCGGCTGCGTCCGGAGGTGGTGCTCATGGACGTCCGGATGCCCGGCGCCGACGGCCTGACCGCCGCCGCCCGCATCCTGGCCGGGGCCGAGCCGCCGAAGGTGGTCATGCTCACGACGTTCGACCTGGACGCGTACGTGCACGAGGCGCTCCGGCTGGGCGCGGTCGGCTTCCTGCTGAAGGACACGCCGCCGCGCGAGCTGGCCGGCGCCGTCCGCACCGTGGCGGCGGGACAGGCGATGCTGTCGCCCGCGGTGACCAAGCGGCTGATCTCCGCCTTCGTCGACCGCGCGCCGTCACGGGCGGAGCAGGCGCGCAAGCGGCTGGCCCTGCTCACCGGGCGGGAGGAGGACGTCATCCGCTGCCTCGCCCGCGGCCTGTCCAACGCCGAGATCGGCCGCGACCTCCACCTGACGGAGGCCACGGTCAAGGCCCACGTCAGCCGGCTGCTGGCCAAGCTCGGCCTGGCCAACCGCGTCCAGGCCGCGATCCTGGTCCACGACGCCGACCTGGGCTGATCAGGTGGTCAGCGCCGCGTAGTGGCAGGCCGCCTGGGCCGCGGGCACGGCGGGCAGCACCTGCAGCGGTTCGGTCCTGCACTTGGCGGCGACCCCCGCCTCCTCCGCCTTCCCCGAGGCCAGCACCTGGCAGCGCGCGTGGAAGCGGCAGCCGCCGGGGATGCGGGTCGGGTCCGGGGGCTCGCCGGTCAGGATGACGCGTTCCGGCGACTCGGGCAGCACCGACATCAGCGCCTGCGTGTACGGGTGCCTGGGCGCGGTCAGGACCTCCTCGACCGGGCCGGACTCCACGATGCGGCCCAGGTACATGACCGCCACCCGGTCGGCGATGTTCCATGCCAGGCCGAGGTCGTGGGTCACGACCAGGGCCGACAGGCCGAGGTCCGCGCGGAGCCTGAGCATGAGGGCGAGGATCTCGCCGCGTACCGAGGCGTCGAGCGAGGCCACCGGCTCGTCGGCCACCAGTACGCGCGGGTTGAGCGCGAGCGCCCCCGCGATGACGACGCGCTGGCGCTGGCCGCCGGACAGCTCGTGCGGGTAGCGCAGGAAGAAGCGCTCCGGCGGCCGGAGCCCGGCCCGTGACAACGCCTCGGCGACGACCTTCTCCTCGTCGGGCAGGCCGTGGATGCGCGGGCCCTCGGCCACCGCCTCGTACACGGTGTGGCGTGGGTTGAGCGAGCCGGTCGGGTCCTGGAGGACGAGCTGCACCTCGCGCCGGTATGCCTTCAGCGCCCGGGAGTCGTAGGCCAGGTTGGCGCCGCCGTACCGGACGGTGCCCGAGGTCGGGCGCTCCAGACCGAGCAGCGTGCGGGCGAGCGTGGTCTTGCCGCAGCCCGACTCGCCGACGAGCGCGACGATCTCGCCCGCGCCGACCGCGAGGTTGACGCCGTCGACGGCGCGGGCGCGGCGCCCGCGCGAAGCGAACTCCACGTGCAGGTCCCGCGCCTCCAGCAGCGTGGTGCGGGTGGCGTCCGCCCGTTCCACGGGCGTCTCGGTCTCGGTCATGACGCCTCCTTCACGTGCACGCAGGCAGCGGAACGGCCGGCGCCGGCCGACCAGAGCTCGACGTCCAGGGTCGGGCAGGCCTCGAGCGCGACCGGGCACCGGGGATGGAACGAGCAGCCGCCCGGCAGCTCCATCGGGTCGGGCGGATCGCCGCCCAGGCCCTTCGGCGCCATCCGGGAGACCGGGTCGCCGACGGTCGGGAAGGCAGCGGCCAGCGCCTTGCTGTAGGGGTGCCTGGCGTCGTGGAAGACCTCGTGGGCGGGGCCGTTCTCGACGATGCGGCCGGCGTACATGACGGCGAGCTGCCCGCACACGTCCGCCAGAACCGACAAATCGTGAGAAATCATGATCAGGGAGATGCCCTCGGAGGCCACCAGATCCTTGATCAGCGTCAGCACCTGGGCCTGTACCATCACGTCGAGCGCGGTCGTCGGCTCGTCGGCGATGATCAGCCGGGGCTCGCAGGCCAGCGCCATCGCGATCATCACGCGCTGCCGCTGGCCGCCGGACAGCTCGTGCGGGTAGCTGCGCGCCCGCCAGGACGGCAGGCCCACCTGGTCGAGCAGCTCGGCGACCCTCTTGCGCGCGCCCTCCGGCTTGGCCAGGCCGTGGACCAGCAGCGGCTCGGCGATCTGGTCACCGATGCGGCGTACCGGATTGAGGCCGTGCTGCGCGCCCTGGAAGACGATCGACGCCTCCGCCCAGCGCACCGCCCGCAGGCGGCCCCACTTCATGGTCAGCACGTCCTCGCCGTCGAGCAGGATCCTGCCGGTGACGCGGGCGTCGGCGGGCAGCAGCCGCAGCAGCGACATGGCCAGCGTCGACTTGCCGGAACCCGACTCGCCCGCGACGCCCAGCGCCGCGCCCGCCGCCAGCTTCAGCGAGACCCCGCGCACCGCCGGAACCTCGCCCGCGGCGATCCGGTAGGTGACGGAGACGTCGTCCAGTTCGAGCAGGCTCATCGCAACCTCGGGTTCAGCACGGCTTCCAGGGCCCGGCCGACCAGCGTGAACGCCATCACGACGGCGACGATGCACAGGCCGGGGATGACGATGTACCACCAGGCGCCGTTGGAGGCGGCGTTCCAGTCGTAGGAGCCGCGCAGCATGGTCCCCCACGACGTCTTGTTGGAGCTCACGCCGAGGAAGGCCAGCGTGGACTCGGTGACGATCGCGCTGGCCACCTCCAGCGTGGTGCTGGCCAGCAGCAGCGGCGCCACGTTCGGCAGCACGTGCCTGGTCATGACGTGCCAGTGCCCGGCCCCGAGCGCCTTCGAGCGCTCGATGTACGGCCGCGCCTCCACGGCCAGCGTCTGCGCCCTGATCAGCCGCGCAGTGGACGGCCACGCGGTGACCCCGATCGCCACGATGATCGTGGCCATGCTGCCGCCCAGGATGGCGGCCAGGACCAGCGCGGTGACCAGCGACGGCAGCACCAGGAACCAGTCGGTGACCCGCATGAGCCCGGCGCCGATCCAGCCACGGAAGTGCCCGGCGGCGATCCCGACCACGGTGCCGATCACCATGGCGAGCACGGCGGCCAGGAACCCGATGAGCAGCGAGGTCCGCGAGCCCCACCAGATCAGCTCCAGGATGGAGCGTCCCGACTCGTCGCGGCCCAGGGCGCTGTCGGTGCCGGGCGCGCCCCACCTCTGCCCGGTGCCCGAGACCACGCTGGTCACGCTGTCGTCGATGAACAGCGGCGCGATCAGCGCCATCACCACCGCGACCACCAGGATGGCCAGCCCCGCCAGACCCGCCGGCTGGGTGCGGAACGTGCGCCAGAACCGGCCGAAGGCCATCTTCCTGCGCGTCCACGCGACCGTGGTCATGCCGACCTCACCCTCGGGTCGAGGACGTGGTAGACCACGTCGGCCAGCGTGTTCATCAGGATCACCGAGACGCACAGCAGCATGAACGTGCCCTGCATCAGCGTGAAGTCCGGCACCTTGATCGCCCGGTAGAACAGTTGCCCGAGCCCCGGCCAGGTGAAGATGGCCTCCACCGTGACCGCGCCGCCCACGACGAAGCCGATGCGCATGAAGACGAGCGTCACGGTCGGCAGCAGGGCGTTGGGGACGGCGTGGCGGCGCCGTACCTGGTCGTCGCGCAGGCCCTTGGCCCGTGCGGTGGTGATGTAGTCCTGACCGACCTCGTCCAGCAGCGACGAGCGCATGACCAGCAGGTACTGGGCGTAGACGACCCCGACCATGGTCAGCACGGGCAGCACCATGTGCATGCCGACGTCCACGACGTAGGCGAAGCCCTCGGGCGCGTCCACGCTCTCGATGCCGCGGGTGGGGAAGATGCCGGGGATCGGGCCGATTCCGTTGCCGAGCGCCATGAGCAGCAGCAGCCCGAGCCAGAACGTCGGCACCGACCAGAACACCAGCGACGTGCTGGTGGAGAAGCGGTCGAAGCGGCTGCCGCGCCGCCAGCCCGCCTTGGTGCCCTGCCAGACGCCGAGCCCGACCGCGACCACCAGGGCGGTGCCGGCCAGCAGGATCGTCGCCGGCAGGCGCTCCAGGATCAGGTCGAGGACCGGGCGCTTGTACTCGTAGGAGGTGCCCAGGTCCAGCCGGAGCGTGCCGGTCAGGAAGTCGAGGAACTGGTCGAACAGCGGCTGGTCGAGCCCGAGCCTGCGGCGTTCGAGGTCGAGCTGGGCCGGAGTCATGTTCCTGCCCTGGGCCAGCGCCCGCACCGGGTCGCCGGGCAGCATCCTGAACAGGAAGAACGTGCCGATGATCACCATGCCGATGCTGAGCAGAGCCCCGCCCGCCTTGACCGCCGCGTACCGCAGCGTGCCCCGGTAGGCGGGGCGCTCGTCACCGGGGCCCGCCGCCTGCTCGGCGGCGGGCTCGATGGCTTCGAGCGGAGCTGTCATTCGCGCTCGTCCGCGACGCCCTTGCGACGCCTGGCCAGGAAGAGTCCGGCGCCGCCGACCACGACGACCGCGGCGACGATGCCGATGATCAGGCCGGTGTTGGAGCCGCCGGCGCCCGAGCCGGAGGATCCGGCCGCGGTGGCCTTGGCGTCCAGCGTGTAGAAGGGCCAGTAGCTGCTGCCGCCGTAGATGATGCCGTCACCCTCGGGAATCGAGGTCACGCTGGTGATCGTGTTCTTGCGGTAGCCCTCAAGGTCGTTCGGGTAGTAGATCGCGATCACCGGGGCGTCGGTGTAGAGCTTCTTCTGCATCTGCTTGATGATCTCGGCGCGCTTGGGGCGGTCGAGCTCCTTGAGCTGATCCTGGTAGAGCTTCTCGAACTCCGGGTTGCAGTAGAAGGACTCGGTGCCGCCGCCCTCGCCCGCCGCGTTCGGCCGCCGGCTGCACAGGTGCGTCGCCAGGACCTCCTCGGGGTCGGGGTTGACCGACCAGCCGCTGATCGCGATGTCGAACAGGCCGGTGACGCCGGTCTCCTCGGTGAACTTGCTGGAGTCCAGCCGGTTCGTCGTCAGCGTGATGCCGATCTCCTTGAAGAAGCCGGTCAGGTACTCGGCCAGCTTGTCCTCGACGGGCGTGTCGGTGTGGATGCTGAAGCGGAACTCCAGCTTCTTCTTGCCGTCGGGCATCGTGCGGACGCCGTCGGCGCCCTTCTTGTATCCGGCGTCGTCCAGGATCTTGTTCGCGAGGGCGACGTCGTAGGCGACCTTCTCCTCGCCGGTGGCCTCCCAGAAGAAGTCCGTGTACATCGGCGGCACGATCGAGCCGTCGGCCGGCTTGGCCAGGCCGTTCTGGACCTCGGCGACGAGCTTGGCCTTGTCGATCGCGTGGTGGAGCGCGGTGCGCACCTTCGGGTCCTTCAGCGCCGGGTGGCCGTCGCCGACGGGCTTGTCGTCGGTGGTGGTGGCGCCGTGGTTGATCTGCAGGTACGCCGAACGCCTGCCCTGCTTGTTCCACTGCTCGATGTTCGCGTCACCGGCGAGCGCCTGGAAGTCGGAGGGAGCGAGGCGGCCGATGAGGTCGATGTCGCCCTTCTTCAGCCCGACGATCGCGGCGGCCGGGTTGTCATAGAAGATGACCTGCAGCTCGTCGATCTTGGGCTTGCCGCGCCAGTAGTCGGGGTTGGCCTTGAGCTTGACGTACTGGTCCTTCTTGTGTTCCGTCGCGATGTACGGCCCGCTGCTGACGGCCGGATACTGGTCGGCCTCGAACTTGGCGATGTCCGTGACGCCCTCCCACACATGCTTCGGCATGATCGGGATGGGGTTCTCCAGCATGGACGCCTGCGGCGCCTTCAGCTTGATGGTGAGGTCCTGGCCCGAGGCGGTGACACTCTCGAAGTTCTCGACGGCCGGGCCGTTGGCGGTCTTGGCCGCCTCGTCCGTCATGATCTTGTTGAACGTCCAGGCGGCGTCCTCGGCGGTGATCGGCTTGCCGTCCGACCACTTCGCCTGCCGGATCTTGAACGTCCAGGTGAGGCCGTCGGCCGAGGACTCCCACGATTCGGCCAGGTCGGCGCTGGGCTTCAGCGTCTTGGAGTCGGGAACCGTGAGATAGCCGAACATCCAGCGATGAACCGAGGTGGAGATCAGCCGGACCGCGAGAAACGGGTTCATCGAGTCGACGGCCTGGGTCGCGCCCACGCGGACGATCTTCTTCCCCGCCGCCGGATCCTGAGCGAAGGCCACCTGGCCCTGACCTGCTATGACAAGCGCCACGCTCAACGCCGACAGGCGCGCGAGCCATTTCTTCATGTGTGCCTCACCTTCAGGCGGGGGGTTCCCTGTGTAGAGAAAGGCACACCATCCCGTACTCGCGTGTCAACGAGTGGCGGAAAATTGTTTCATTCTCGTTTCCTGGAGCGGTGTTAATTTTCAAAGACCTGCCCCTGGTCGACCTTGAGATGGCGATCCACCTGCACGGCCTCCAGCATTCGCCGGTCGTGCGTCACCAGCAGCAGGGTTCCCGGGTAGCTCGCCAGCGCCGACTCGAGCTGCTCGATCGCCGGAAGGTCGAGGTGGTTCGTGGGCTCGTCGAGCACCAGCAGATTGACGCCCCTGGCCTGCAGCAGCGCCAGCGCCGCCCGGGTGCGCTCGCCGGGCGAGAGCGTGGCCGCCGCGCGCGGCACGTGGGCGGCCCGCAGCCCGAACTTCGCCAGCAGCGTCCGCGCCTCCCCCGGAGCCAGGCGCGCCTCGCGGGTGAAGGCGTCGATCAGCGCCTCCTGCCCCACGAACAGCCCCCTGGCCTGGTCCACCTCGCCGACCACGACGCCGGGGCCCAGCGCCGCGTGGCCCTCGTCCAGCGGGATGCGGCCGAGCAGCGCGCCGAGCAGCGTGGTCTTGCCCGAGCCGTTGGCCCCGGTGATCGCCACCCGCTCCGCCCAGCCGATCTCCAGGTCGACCGGGCCCAGGGTGAAGCCGCCCCGGCGGACTACGGCCTGCCGTACCGTGGCCACGACCGCGCCCGCGCGGGGCGCGACGGCGATCTCCATCCGCAGCTCCCACTCCTTGCGCGGCTCCTCCACGACGTCCAGGCGCTCGATCATCTTCTCGGTCTGCTTGGCCTTCGCCGCCTGCTTCTCGGTGGTCTCGATGCGGGCGTTGCGTCCGATCTTGTCGTTGTCGGGCATCTTGCGGCGGGCGTTCTTGACGCCCTTCTCCATCCACGCCCGCTGGGTGCGGGCGCGCGCCTCCAGCCCGGCGCGGGTCTCGGCATACTCCTCGTACTGCTCGCGCGCGTGCCTGCGGGCCACCTCGCGCTCGTCCAGGTACGCCTGGTAGCCGCCCCCATACAGGTTGACCTGCTGCTGGGCCAGGTCCAGCTCCAGCACCTTCGTCACGGTCCTGGCCAGGAACTCGCGATCGTGCGAGACCACCACGGTGCCCGCCCGCAGCCCCCGCACGAACGTCTCCAGCCGGTCGAGCCCGTCGAGGTCGAGGTCGTTGGTCGGCTCGTCGAGCAGGAACAGGTCATACCGGCTGAGCAGCAACGAGGCCAGCCCCGCCCGCGCCGCCTGCCCGCCCGACAGCGTGGTCATCGGCTGGTCCAGGTCGACCTTGAGCCCCAGCTCGGCGGCGACCTCCTCGGCCCGCTCGTCCAGGTCCGCGCCGCCCAGCGACAACCAGCGCTCCAGCGCGACGCTGTAGGCGTCGTCGGCGCCCTCGGCCTGCTCGACGATGGCCTGCGTGGCCGCGTCGAGATCCTGCTGCGCCTTGGTCACGCCGGTGCGCCTGGCCAGGAACGCCCTGACCGTCTCACCCGGCCGCCGCTCCGGCTCCTGCGGCAGGTGTCCGACGACGGCCGTGGCCGGGCTCAGCCGGATCTCGCCCTCCTCCGGCGCGTCGATCCCCGCCAGCATCCGCAGCAACGTCGACTTGCCCGCGCCGTTCGCGCCGACCAGCCCGATCACGTCACCGGGTCCCGCCACCAGGTCGAGCCCGGAGAACAGCATCCGCTCCCCGTGCCCCGCCGCCAGGCCCTTCACCACCATCGTCGCACTCACGTGCATTGATGCTAGCCACCCTGAGCCGCGCCGAGCTCGTCTAGGGTCATGGGGATGTCCCGTCTGCCCGTAGCCGTCGCCGCCGCCGTCACCGTGGCCGCGGGACTGGGCGTGCGCGCGCTCTTCTCCGGCCCCTTCGCCAAGTACTCGGGCGACGCCCTCTACACCGTCCTGATCTACCTGCTGATCGTCCTCATCCGCCCGAACGTGCGGCCGTGGGTGGCGGCGCCGCTGTCCTGCGGGCTGAGCTGGGCGATCGAGTTCGCGCAGCTCGCCGGGATCCCGGCCGTCCTGCGCCCGCTGCTCGGCAGCACCTTCAACCCACCCGACCTCTTCTGGTACGCCGCTGGCGCCGCGCTGGCCGGAACCGTCCACACCCTGATAGCCCGCCGATGAGCACCTTCCCCCTCATCCGCCGCCAGGCCCTTTCAAGTGGCTGGTGTTCCCGCTGGGATAGGCGGTGCCGGTGTTGGTTGTAGCCCCCGGCCTGCGGGTGGAAATGGCCCGCATGAAAGAGATCAACATTTCCGACTCTGTCCTGGCAGGGCTGGGATTCTGGGTGGTGTTCCTCTTGGCGGGATACGCGCTGATCGCCCTCGCGCATATCTCCCCATCCACCGGAAAGGTGGCCCAAAAAGGGAGAAACCATCATGCAGGGAAAGACGATCGCATTCCTGGCAGCCCCTGAGGGCGTGGAGCAGATCGAACTGCTCGACCCCTGGAAGGCCGTCAAGCAGGCCGGAGGCACCCCGCGCCTGATCTCCACCGACTCCGGCTCCATCCAGGGCTTCAACCACCTCGACAAGGGCGACGCCTTCGCCGTCGACGCCACCGTGGACGAGGTGAGCGCCGCCGACTTCGACGCCCTCGTCCTGCCCGGCGGCGTGGCCAACCCCGACCTCCTGCGCACGAACCCGCAGGCCGTACAGTTCGTCCGCGACTTCTTCGACAGCGGCAAGCCGGTCGCGGCCATCTGCCACGCGCCCTGGACCCTCATCGAGGCCGACGTCGTCCGCGACCGCACCCTCACCTCCTGGCCGAGCCTCCAGACCGACCTGCGCAACGCGGGGGCGACGTGGGTGGACAAGGAGGTCGTGGTGGACACCAAGGGACCCGGCACCCTGGTCACCAGCCGCAAGCCCGACGACCTGAAGGCGTTCTGCGACGCGATGGTGGAAGCGGTCACCTGATCCGCCCCACCAGACCCATCGGCCAGCGCAGCCCAGAGCGTTCCCGCCGCAGCCATCCCAAGCCGGCGAGCGCCTGGGCCAGGGGGTCTCGCCCGACCCGGGCGGGCCGTTCACGAGGGCGACGAGCATCCCCGGACGCTAGCCGCGTATGCAAAGATGTCCACGCATGGCGGACTTGTACGAGCTGCTGGTGACAGCCGATCTCCCCGACGACCTCTCGGAAGCCGAGGTGGCCGAGCTGAGCTGGCACCTGGGGCTGGGCCCGGAGCCCGAGCGGTTCACCATCGTGACCGACTTCCCCGCCGAGTTCGTCGAGGACGGCGGCGAAGGCTCATGGAGCCCGGTCCCGCTCCCGGCACTGGCCCAGCGCGGACCCGCCGCAAGAATCCGCGGCGTGCTCTTCTCAGGTCTGGAACGCCGCGCCAACGAGGAACGCCGCCCCGGCCCTGACCTCACGCCAGGAGATCCACGCCGACGACTTCCAGGCGGCGACCCAGCTAATCCGCTGGCTGGAGGAGAGGGTGCGGGACGCCGCGTTCAACCTCTCCGTCCACATGCGCTTCTACGAGGACAACACCCTCGAACCCGCCCACCTCGTCAACGGCGAACTCGTCCCCCGGCCTACCAACTGACCGGTAGCTCACACCCGCCCAGATACCCCACCCGCAAAGCCACCCCCAACCCCAGACCTACCAAGTGACCGGTAGCTCACGCAGGCCATACACCAGCTAGCCACCCCCGTAGAGCCACGCACCGCCCCGGGCCTACCAAGTGGCCGGTAGCTCGTCCAGGCTCTGCGCCGGTAGCCGCCTTTGGAAGGCGACTCGCTACCTGGGCCTGCTAGAGACTGTCCCGTGATCATGCGGCGGGGTCCAGGAGTCAGATCATGGGCGTTTCAGGCGGTCGTCAGCCACAGGGCACCCCGTTCAGCCACAGGGCACCCCGTTCGCCCCAGATAGGCGGCGGGACCCGCGCTAAGGGCGGCGGGCCAGCAGGTGGGCGTCGAGGAAGCCGCGCTCGGAGGCTGGGTCGTGGAGTAGACGGGCGAACGTGGTGAGACCGGCGTCGGCCAGCGACTCTGCGAATCGGTCTACCGGCCAGCTGTACGCGGGTGCCACCTTGTGGTCGAAGCGGATCGGCTCCGGTCCGTCGGTCGCGAAGAACGAGACCAGGAGCAGCCCCCCTGATTCCAGGACACGCACCTGCTCGGCGAGCAGCGCGGGCAACTCCCCCGGCGGGGTATGGATCATCGAGTAGTGGGCCAGCACACCGCCGAGCGCGCCGTCCTCGATCGGAAGAGCCTCCATGCGCGCCTCGTCGAACCGCAGCGCCGGGTGAGCCCGCCGGGCGTACTCGACCATGCCCGGGGAGAGGTCGAGCCCGAAGGCGTCCAGCCCCAGGTTGTTCAGCATGGCCGTCAGATGCCCCGGCCCGCACCCGACATCGGCCGCCCGCGTGTTCCCTGCCGCTCGTACCAGCTCGGCGAAGGTGCCGATCATGTTCCGCGAGAACGGCTGGTCCTCCAACTGGTTGGCGAACAACGACGCGTACAGCTCGACAACCCCGTCGTAGGCCGCCCTGGTCTCATCCTGGTGCTCCGTCACGGGAGAAGAAGCTAACACCGCGCAGCACGTTCACCGCCTCCTCTGCGCCCGTCCCCAGAGCTGACTGCCCTTCACGGGACAAACCCTGAGTGATCGGTAGCTCGCACAGGCCGACTCAACCGCCCGGACCTACCAAGTGACCGGTAACCCGCAAGGCCGACTCAACCCCCCGGACCTACCAAGTGACCGGTAGCTCATGCGGGCCGTACGCCAGATAGCCGCCCTTGACGGGCAGCCGCCGGCCGGACCTACCTAGTGATCGGTAGCTCGCACAGGCCGACTCACCGCCCGGACCTACCTAGTGACCGGTAACCCGCAAGGGCCATTGCCGGATAAGCCGGCACGCCATGTGGGCGGCCTACCAGGTGATTGGTAGTTGGTGGAGGCCGTACGCGAGGTTGCCGTTCTTGTAGGGCAGTTCGGTTAGCGGCGCGGCGACTCGCAGGGTGGGGATGCGGCTGAAGAGGGTGGAGAGTGCGATCTCCAACTCGGCCCTGGCGAGGTGCTGGCCGAGGCACTGGTGTACGCCGTAGCCGAAGGCGACGTGGTGGCGGTTGCCGCGGTGCGGGTCCAGGTGTTCGGGGTCTCGGAAGACCGCGGGGTCCCAGTTGGCGGCGGCGAGCAGGGCGATGACGCCATCGCCCGCGCGGATCCGGGTGCCGCCGAGGTCGGTGTCCTCGGCCGCGATCCGGGTGGTGACGAAGTCGGCGATGCTGAGGTAGCGCAGCAGTTCCTCGACGACCGCGGGCGACAACTCCGGGTCCGCTCGCAGGGTGGCGAGTTGGTCGGGGTGTTCCAGGAGTGCCACGGTGCCGAGGGAGATCATGTTCGCGGTGGTCTCGTGGCCCGCGTTGAGGAGTATCAGGCACATCATGAGCAGGTCGTCGCGGCGGAGTTCGCCGGCGGGTTCCAGGTGTTCGGTGACGAGCTTGCTCACCAGGTCGTCGCCGGGTTCGCGTTGTTTGAGGGTGACCAGGGCGTCCATGTAGGCGCGCAGCTCTCCCAGCGCGACGGCGAACTCCCGCGCGGTGCTCTCCCCCGACACGCCGACGTTGCTGCGAGTCTGGAAGAACTCATGGTCCTCGTACGGCACGCCGAGCAACTGGCAGATCACCAGCGACGACACGGGCAGCGCGAACGCCTGGACCAGGTCCACCGGCGGGGTCATGGCGAGCAGGTCGTCGATCAGTCCGTTCACCGTGGCCTCGATGCCGGGCCGCATCGTCTTGATGCGCCTGACGGTGAACTCCTGGATGAGCATGCGCCGGTAGAAGCTGTGCTCCGGCGGGTCCATCCGGATGAACGGCGGCTTCCGCAGAAGCTGCGCCTGCCCCGGCAGCAGCGTGGGGAATCCGGGACGGGTGCCGTCGGCGCTGAAGACCGGGCTGCTCAGCACGGTCCGCACATCCTCATACCGGGTCACCAGCCAGGCGGTGCCGCCTGGCGGCAGCCGTACCCGGGAGATGGGCTCTTCCGCGCGCAGCCGTTCGTACTCGGGCGGCGGGGCGAACGGGCACTGCCTCAGGAGCGGAAAGTTCGCGCTGTCAGACATCAGCCTCTCCTCAATAAGCGGAGGAAATCCCTACGCTTTCCGGTGAGGGCTAAGCTAACACAATCGAAGGAGTTCCCTCCACTTATCCCGAGGCGACAGATTGACCGAGCACACCACCCGGCTGCGAGCCGACGCCCGCCGCAACCGCGAGCAGATCATCACCACGGCCCGCGAGGTCTTCCTTGAGCAGGGCATCCACGCGCCGCTGGAGGAGATCGCCCGCCGGGCAGGGATCGGCATCGCCACCCTCTACCGCCGCTTCCCCGACCGCCACACGCTCGTCCAGCAGGTGGCCCTGGCCAACCTGGCCCTGGTCGGCGAGGAACTCACCCGCGCCACCACCGCCCACCCCGACGCCTGGGGCGCCCTGACCCAGCTCATCCGCCGCCTGGTGGAGCTACGGCTCAGCATCATCATGCCGATGCTGCTCCCCGGCCTGGAGGAGGACGCCCGCGGCGAGGACGAGACGCTGCGCGCACAACGCGACCGCCTCTACGACCAGATGGAACACCTCACCCGCGCCGCCCAGCAGGCCGGACAACTCCGCCAGGGCGTCAACCCGATCGACATCTGGCTGGGCGTCATCAAACTGTCCCGCCCGCTCCCCGTGATCGGTTCCGACCTGAACGACCTGATCACCGAGCGGCAACTGCACCTGTTCCTCGGCGGCCTCCAAGCCACCACCCTCGACACCACCGATCCCCTACGCCGCCCGCTGACCCTCGACGAAATAGACCACCACCTCAGAACCACGGACTAGCCGGGCAGCTCGCGGACACACGATCGGCGACACTGGGTTCATGCGCTACGTGGGCCGGGTTCCCGCCCCGCCGCTCGACGGCTTCATCGACGACCTCTACTGCCTGACCGGGGCGCCGCGGCACCGCCGGATGAACGTTCCGCCGATGCCGTCGGCGCATCTGTTCGTCAACCTGGGCGAACCCGCCCTCCTGCGGGACTCCGATCCGGCGGTGCCGCCGGAGGTGTTCGTGGACGGGTGGTTCATGGGGGTGTGGACCAGGCGGTTCCTCATCGAGTACCCCCGCCGGGTCCGGCTCGTCGGGGTGCACTTCAAGCCGTGGGGGATTTCGCCGTTTGTCGGTGTTCCGGCCAGCGAGTTGCGGAACCGGTGGGTGCCGGTCGACGCCGTTTGGCGGCGTTCCCTGGACCGGATCCGCAACCGGATCGGCGACCTCGCCTCGCCTGCCGAGACCCTGCGGGTGCTGGAGGAGGAACTGCGGTCGCGACTCGCCGAGGGGCCGTCGCGCGGCCTCGCTCTGGTACGGCAGGCAGGGGGCCGCCTGGAGACCTCCCACGGCGTCGTCCCGGTCGGGGCGC
The DNA here is from genome assembly GCF_044456745.1 of Nonomuraea sp. NPDC050790. Taxonomy (NCBI): domain Bacteria; kingdom Bacillati; phylum Actinomycetota; class Actinomycetes; order Streptosporangiales; family Streptosporangiaceae; genus Nonomuraea; species Nonomuraea sp. NPDC050790. The sequence goes on from NZ_JBITGF010000003.1 coordinate 771,122, forward strand.
TGGCCGACGACGCCGGGGTGAGCGGCAATCACCTGGCCACGTTGTTCAAGTCGCATGTCGGGGTCACGCCCAAGCGGGTGGCCCGGATCTACCGCTTCGCGCGGCTGATCGTGTCCGTGGACGCCCGCCGTACCATCGACTGGTCCGCGCTCGCCCAAGCGGCGGGATACTTCGACCACGCCCACTTCAGCCGGGAGTTCAAGGACTTCACCGGCCATTCCCCTACGGAATATCTGGCCCTGCGGCGCCGGTTCCCCGCCGAACCGGGGTTCCCGCCGGACAGCGGACCGATGCCCGCTGATTGATTTTTTACATGCTCACCCGCCCTCCGGCCGCCAGGATCGAGACGAACGCGCACCCGGATGGAGGAGGACCTGTGAGCACAGTGATCATGCACAACGTGGTGTCGGTGGACGGCTTCATCGCCGACGAGAACGACGGCGTCGGGCCGCTGCACGACTGGTACTTCAACGGGGACACCCCGATCAGGAGCACCGACCAGGACTACGACCATTCCGGCTCCGGAGGCGGCTTCAGGGTCTCGAAGGCGTCGGCGCCGTACGTGAGGTCGATGTGGGAGTCGATCGGCACGATCGTGATGGGCCGCCACTTCTTCGACCTGATGAACGGCTGGGAGGGCAACCCGCCCACCGGCGACCACGTGGTCGTGGTGTCCCACCGGCCCAAGCCCGAGGGCTGGCACCCCGAGGCGTCCTACCACTTCGTCGACGACCTGACGGCCGCGATCGGCAGGGCTCGGGAGCTTGCCGGGGAGCGGGTCGTCGCGGTGAGCGCCGGGGAGGTGGGCGGGCAGATGCTGGCGGCGGGGCTGGTGGACGAGGTGGCGATGGACGTGGTGCCGGTGGTGTTCGGGTCGGGCAAGCGCTACTTCGGCAGCGTCGAGGGGCAGCATCTGCTGGAGGATCCCCACGTGGTCCTGCAGGGCGAGGGGGTGCTGCACCTGCGCTTCCGGGTACGCCGCTAGCTGGGCGGCAGGGGGGTGATCCAGCCGAGCGCGAGGGCCAGGAAGATGAACGCGCCCAGCGCGATCCGGTAGATGACGAAGCCGGTGAAGCGGTGGGTGCTGATGTAGCGCAGGAACCAGGCCACGGCGGCGTAACCGACCACGAACGAGATGATCGTGGCCAGGATCGTCGGGCCCCAGGCGGGCGCCTGGCCCTCGCCGATCTCGGTCAGCTCCAGCAGGCCCGACGACAACACCGCGGGGATGGCCAGCAGGAAGGAGTACTTGGCCGCGTCCTCGCGCCGGTAGTCGAGCAGGAGTCCGGCGGTGATGGTGCCGCCGGAGCGGGAGACGCCGGGGATCAGGGCCAGCGACTGGGCGAAGCCGTACACGATGGCGTGGGTGAAGCTGAGGTGCTTCTCCAGCGTGAGCTTGTTGCGGGCGGTGCGGTCGGCGAACCACAGGATGATCGCGAAGACGATGAGCGTGGTGGCGATGATGCGCAGGTCGCGGAAGACGGTCTCGATCTCGGTCTTGAACAGCAGGCCGAGCGCGCCGATGGGCAGCGAGCCGACGATGATGAACCAGCCCATCCTGGCGTGGAACGCGCCGCGCAGGGCCGGTGTCCACAGGGAGCGGGTCCAGGTGGAGATGATCTCCCAGAGTTCCTTGCGGAAGTAGATGAGCACGGCGGTCTCGGTGCCGAGCTGGATCACCGCGGTGAAGGCGGCGCCCGGGTCCTTCCAGCCGACGAGCTCGGAGACGACGCGGATGTGTGCGCTGGAGGAGATCGGGAGGAACTCCGTCAGGCCCTGGATCAGGCCCAGGACAACAGCTTCGAGCCAGCCGATCACGCGCATACCCTCCCACGCCCGTCTCTTTGACGAAGCGAGGTTATCGGTCGTCGGGGGCGGGTGGTGACAGCGTGGCTCGTGGGAGCGGGCTTGGTCCCGAAATTTCGGGATATGGCTGTCGGCCGGATGGGGTGGGCCAGACGGTAGTACCTGTGATGGACACTTTCGCCGAGTACGTGATGACCCGGTCGGCACGGCTGCGCCGTACCGCCTACGTGCTCACCGGCGACTGGGGCACCGCCGACGACCTCGTCCAGACCGCTCTGGCCAAGGCGTGGACGGCGTGGCGGCGCATCGAGGGCGACCCCGATCCCTACGTCTACCGCATCCTCACCCACACCCACGCCTCCTGGTGGCGGCGGAGGTGGCGCGGGGAGGTGCCGACCGAGCGGCTGCCTGACACCCCGGGCGGCGACTTCTCGGCCGAGGCGGCGGAGAAGGCCGCGGTGTGGGCGGCGATCCGGGCGCTGTCGGACCGGCAGCGCGCGGTGATCGTCCTGCACTACTTCGAGGAGCTGACGCTCCCCCAGTGCGCCCAGGTGCTGGGGTGCTCGCTCGGCACCGTGAAGACGCAGCTCGGCAGGGCGCTGGCCAAGCTGCGCGTCCACCCGGGCATCCGGGCCGAGGAGGCGGCGCGATGACGTTCACCGAAGACGACCTGCGGGCGCTGCTGGACGAGCGCACCGCCTGCGCACCCGAAGGGGCGACGAGCGTGACCCAGATCGTACGGCGGGGCCGCCGCATGCTGATGATCCGGTGGGGGATGGGCGCGGTGCTGGCGGGGGCCGCCGCGCTCGTGGTGTTCCTGCTGGTCCCCTGGCGGGGTCCGGACCCGGTCCAGGTGGCCGCCGCGACGCCCTCGGCCGCCCCGGCCTCGGCCGCGCCGCGCGACTCCCGCGGCATGCTCGCCCATGAGCCGCCTCCCGCCCTCGACGGCGGGGCCCGCCGTACCGCCGGGGTCTCCAGCACCAAGTCGGCCGTCGGGCACGATCTGAAGCTCGGCCCGAAGTCCACCCGGGTGGTGGTGCGGTGCGAGGAAGCGGGCGCGTGGGTGGTCGTGTCCTTCAAGGGCGGGAAGGGGCGGACCGGGCGGTGCGACGGCGGCGAGGCCGAGTTCGAGGTGAACGGGAAGGGCAAGAGCGTGCGGGTGTGGGTGTTCCCCGGCCGCGCGCCCGTGGTGGACAAGCCGCTCGGGTCCTGCGCGGTGGCCCAGGAGGAGAAGGGGCTCTGCGACGGCAGGTACGCCGCCGCCGAGCTCATCCGGTATGACGTCGCCCTCTCTCTCGCCGCCGACCTGGGCGTGCAGCCAGGGGCCTGGTCGGCGGCGGTCTACGACCGGCCCTAGACCTTCCACGCCGGGGCCGCCTGCTTGGCGTACTCGGCGAAGTCGCGGGCCGGGCGGCCCAGGGCCTGCCGTACACCGTCGGCGAGGCTTTCGTTGCGGCCGTCGAGGACCTCGGCGAACAGCGCGTTCAGACCGTGGGCCTCTTCCTCGGGCACGCCCGCCGCGATGGCGCCGGCGGCGAACTCCTCCGGCGTGACCGAGACGTAGGCGACCTCGCGCCCGGTCGCCGCGCTGATCTCGGCGGCGGCCTCGGCGAAGCTGATCAGGCGGGGGCCGGTCAGCTCGTAGACCTTGCCGGCGTGGCCGTCCTGGGTCAGCGCCGCGGTGGCGACGTCGGCGATGTCCTCCACGTCGACGAAGGGCTCGGTGACCTCGCCGGCCGGCAGCGCGATGGTGCCGCTCAGCACCGGGTCCAGCAGCCAGCCCTCGTCGAAGTTCTGCATGAACCAGGAGCAGCGCACGACTGTCGCCTCGACGCCGGCGCCGAGGACGACCTGCTCGGCCTCCTGGGCGAGCTCCTCGTTGCGGCCGGACAGCAGGACCAGCCTGCGCACGCCGGCCGCGACGGCGAGTTCGGTGAAGGTGCGGATGCGGTCGAGCGCGCCGGGGAAGGCCAGGTCGGGGTAGTAGGTGATGTAGACGGCGGAGACGTCGCGGACGATGGGCGCCCAGGTGGAGTCGTCCTCCCAGTCGAACGCGGGACGCGAGCCCCTGCGCACGTCGAGGCCCATCGCCTCGAGCCGCGCGACCACGCGGCGGCCGGTCTTGCCGTTGGAACCGAGAACCAGTGTCGTGTTCGTCATGCCCTTTAGTTAAGTGCCTACGAATGAGACTGGACATGGTTGAAACGCGCCATTCCATGTGCGATCGTCTCAACCATGGACCAGCTTGCCGCACTCCTCGACGGGCCGCGTGCCCGGGGCGCCTTCCTGCTGCGTGCCCTCCTGGATCCGCCCTGGTCGATGCGGGTGGAGGACCAGGCGCCGCTCACGCTGGTGGCCGTGGTCAGGGGGGAGGCGTGGGTGGTCCCGAAAGGGGGTACGCCGGTCCGCATCAGCCCCGGGGAGGTGGCGATCGTGCGCGGGCCGGACGAGTACGTCGTGGCCGACCAGCCGGGCACCGTACCCCAGATCATCATCGGTGCCGACCAGCACTGCACCACGCTGGACGGCGAATCGCTCTACCAGTCGATGGACCTGGGCGTGCGTACCTGGGGAAACAGCGCCGACGGCGACACCATCATGATCGTCGGGACCTACGCCATGGAGACCGAGGTCAGCAAGCGGCTGCTGGAGGCGCTGCCGAAGCTCCTCGTGCTGCCGGGAGGGCCGCTGATCGGCCTGCTCGGCGCCGAGATGGTACGCGACGAACCCGGCCAGGAAGCCGTCCTCGACCGGCTGCTCGACCTGCTGCTGATCTCCACGCTGCGCTCCTGGTTCGCCGACCACGAGGCGCCCGCCTGGTACCGCGCCCAGAGCGACCCGATCGTCGGCAAGGCCATGCGCATGCTCCACAACAACCCCGCCCACCCCTGGACCGTCGCCTCGCTGGCCGCCGAGGTCGGCGTCTCGCGCGCCTCGCTGGCCAGGCGTTTCACCGAGCTGGTCGGCGAGCCGCCGATGGCGTTCCTCACCGACTGGCGCCTCGCCCTCGCCGCCGACCTGCTGCGCGAGCCGGGCGCCACCGTCGGCTCCGTCGCCAGGAAGGTCGGCTACGGCAGCCCCTTCGCCCTCAGCACCGCCTTCAAGCGGGTACGCGGCATCAGTCCCCAGGAATACAAGGTCGGATGAAACCCCTGGTGCTCGTCGACATCGACGGCGTGCTCAACCCGTTCGGCCGGCCGTCCGAGGACTTCCGGCGCTACCGGTGCGTGCTCGAAGGCGAGACCTACATCGTCCACCTCAACCCCCGGCACGGCAGGTGGCTGCTCGAACTGGCCGTGCGGGCCGGCGCCGAACTGGTCTGGGCGACCACCTGGGAACACCACGCCAACGAATGGATCGCTCCCCGCCTCGGGCTGCCGTCGCTGCCGGTCATCCGGGTGGCCCAGGACCGGCCCAGCGAGGTGGGTGAGATGTTCAAGACGCCGCACGTGGCGGCGTACGTGCGGGGGCGGCCGTTCGTGTGGTTCGACGACCTGCTGTTCTCCACCGACGAGCGCTATCTCAGGGACCACCCGGACGTCGGCGACTTCCTGCTCGTTCAAGTCGACCCGAAACGGGGGCTTACCAGGCGACATCTCGACCTCGCCACCGACTGGCTCACCCTGTCAGGGTTTTCTCAGGGTCCGTAGTGGAACGCGAACCGGCACCTTGTCCGTTTTCTCAAGTGAGTTCGCAACCAACGGAGGAGCGAGATGTACCGCTCGAAGGAGCACAGGATTCTGGCCGGCGTCTGCGGCGGCATCGCCGACAAGCTCGGCTGGTCGCCCACGGTCGTGCGCGTGCTGTGGCTGCTGCTGTCGCTGCTGCCCGGGCCCATGTGGGTGGCGTACGTGGTGCTGTGGATCGTCCTGCCCAACGGCCCGCGGAGTTACGCTCACTAGTATGAAGTCGCGCCCGCTCACGCTCATCCAGGACGATCTCGTCGACTACGACCCGGCGATGGAACGCATGACCGACCTGGTCGGCATGCGACAGCGAGACGAGCGGGGCGACACGCTGTGGTTGCTGAGCCACCCGATGGTCTTCACCGTCGGGCGGCGCACACCGCTGGAGCACCTGCCCGACCCCGCGCGCGGGGTGCCGGTCGTGGAGACCGGGCGGGGCGGCCAGCTCACCTACCACGGCCCAGGGCAGCTCGTCGGCTACCTCGTCGTCAAGCTCGGCGAGGACGAGGGCATCGTCGACTACGTCCGCGAGGTGGAGCTCCGCCTCGTCGAGGCGCTGGGCAAGCTCGGCCTGCCCGCCGAGCGCCGCGACACCCCGCCCGGCCACGAGCTCCTGACCGGCGTCTGGACCAGCGAGACCAGCCGCAAGATCGTCTCGATCGGCATGCGGCAGAGCCGCGGCGTCACCAGCCACGGCTTCGCCCTCAACGTCGACGGCGACCTCGAACCCTGGCACTGGGCGGTGGCGTGCGGCATGCCCGACGTGGACATGACCTCGGTCAAGCGCGAGCTGGGCGCCGCCGACATGACCGAGGTCCGCGAGACCGTCGCGACCGCGTTCGAGGCCCGCTAGGGCAACGGCACCTCGTCCACGGTACGGCGGGGCCCGGTGAACCAGCGCTTGGCCGACAACGTCCACCACAGGGCGATGCCCGCCAGCACCACGCCCACCGCGATCGGCGCGTAGTTGACCGCCGTCCAGGTGAACTCGGCGTTGCCCGGCACCCCCTTCGGCGAGACCGGCATGATGAAGTAGATCGAGATCACGACGATCTCGATGATGGCGATCCAGTTCAGGACCTTGTACTTCGAGCCCAGCGTCCAGGGTCCTGGCACGAACGCGGCGCCCTGCCTCAGCCGTAGCCAGATCGGGATCAGGAAGGCCAGGTAGAGGCCGATGACCGCGATCGACACGACCGCGAGGAAGGCGACGGGCGCGGCCGTACCTGGAGGGGCCCAGAGGGCGGGGAGCGTGATCAACAGCGCCACGCCGCAGCCGGCGAGGATGGCGTTGACCGGGGTGCGGTTGGCGTCGACGCGCGACCACAGCCGCCAGCCGGGCACCGCGCCGTCACGCGAGAACGCGTAGGTCATCCGCGACATCGAGGTCACGCAGCTCATCCCGCAGAAGAACTGGCCGAGCGTCGAGATCGCCAGGATCAGCGTCGCCGGCGCCCAGTCGAGCGCGGTCGTGAAGATCGTCGCGACGGCGCCGCCGCTCTCGTTGATCGCCTGCACGTCCGTGGCCGCGAACAGGAACGCCAGCAGCACGATCCAGCCGCCGATCGCCGAGTAGAAGATCGACTTCCACAACCCCTTGGCCGCCGCCGTCGACGCGCCCTGGGTCTCCTCCGAGACGTGCGCGCACGCGTCGAACCCGGTGATCGTGTACTGCGTGAGCAGGAAGCCCAGCGGCAGCACATAGAACCAGAACGGCAGGCCGCCCGTCCCGTCGCCGAAGCCCGAGTTGTTGATCGTCTCGGTGAACACGAACGAGACCGACTGGTGCTGCTGCGGCAGGAAGACCAGCAGCCCGACCACGACCGCCGCGCCCAGCACGTGCCACCAGACGGAGATGTTTTGCAGCAGCGAGATCAGGCGGTGGCTGTAGATGTTGATCAGCGCGTGGAGGATGAGGATGACCGCGAAGAAGCCGAAGACCCTTGCCAGGCTCGGCTCCCAGGTCGGGAAGAACTGGGTCAGGGTGAGGTCGAGGAAGGTGGCGCAGCCGTAGTCGACGGAGGCGGTGACGGCGATCAGGCCAACGAGGTTGAGCCAGCCGGTGAACCAGCCGTGGACCGGCTTGCCCAGCTTGGCGGCCCACCAGTAGATGCCGCCCGCCGTCGGGTAGGCGGAGACGAGCTCGGACATGCAGAAACCGATGATCAAGATGAAGATCGAGATCAGGGGCCAGCCCCAGGAGATGGCGACCGGGCCGCCGTTGTTCCAGGCTTGGTAGAAGGTGGTGAAACAGCCGGCGAGGATGGAGATGATCGAGAAGGAGATGGCGAAATTGGAGAAACCGCTCCAGGTACGTGCGAGTTCCTGCTTGTAACCCAGCTCGGCGAGTCGTTTGGAATCCTCATCCACAGACATGTGGTCTCCTCGGGGGGTTCTTTGGTCTACCTCTAGACCAATTCGATCCTCCGATCAAGCGGTTACACGAGAGTTTCAGGGTAGTAAGAGCTCCTCTTGATACTTCCGGGCTGACATGAGGCGTATATCCCGTCCAGCGTCAGGAGCCAAGGGCTCGGATTAGCTGTGGCGCCACAAGCTCGGACTAGCTGTGGTGCGCGCTTCGCGCGTGAAGGCAAGGCTGTCTTCTGGGCCCCACCCCTTGCCCAGCTAAGTGGTCGGCCAGTTGGAGCCCACCCGACAAGCTCGGACTAGCCGGGGTGCGCGCTTCGCGCGTGGGGCAAGGCTGTCTCCCCGGGGCCCGGCTAGGTGGTTGACCAGGTGGGGCTCGACCCGTTGCCCCGCCAGCAGGATCTGCCAGGTGCCATGAGCCGACCAGCGGTGATGCCGCTTGTACACCGTGATCCAGGAGCCGAACCGTTCGGGCAGGTCACGCCACGGCAGTTCGGAACGGGCCCGGTACGACACGCCGTCGATCGGCCTTCGATGGTCATTCCACCCCCAGCCCGCCACCCACAGGCAGCAGAAGGGCTTGAGCCGTTCCCACGCCGTGTCGGTCGGTGCTGCGGGCTCTGCACTGACCATGCGAAGGGAAGTGTCACAACTTCGGCGGCTGTCTTGTCGTGGCTGATGAACGAATCCGGTCCGGCACCGCGGTGAGGAAGGCGGGTCGTCATGAGGGTCACATGGGTTTGGGACGGCGGAGGTGTGGGGCGATGAGCGCCATTGCGTTTCTCAACATCGCCATGCATGGGCGCGTCAACCCGACGCTGCCCGTTGTGGCCGAGCTCGTCCGGCGCGGCCACACCGTCACGTATCACACGTCGCCCGCCTTCCAGAAGGAGATCGAGGACGCGGGCGCGACCGTGTTCCTCTATCCCGGAGGTGACCAGCCGCTGCCCGACCCGCCGATCCCGATCACGTTGATGGAAGGGCTCGTGAGCGGCGCGGCCCAGCTGGTGCCCGCCGTACTCGATGACCTGCGCGGCGTCCAGCCGGACCTGATCGTCCACGACAGCGCCTGTGTGTGGGGTGCGGTCGCCGCACGTGAGCTTGGGGTGCCCGCGGCTTCGTCGTACACCACGTTCGCCTTCAACCGGCGGGTGCCCAGCCCCACCCGTGCGTCGCTGGACCTGCTGGCCGGGGCACGGCCTCGGCAGTTCGCGAGCTACCTGCGCGCACGCAGGCGGCTCGACCGCCTCTTCGACACGAGCGGGCTGCCGTTGTTCGATGTGATCAACATCAGCGAGCCACTCAACCTGGTGTTCACCTCGCGGGCGTTCCAACCGGGAGACGTCGACCCGTCGTACCGGTTCGTCGGGCCCAGCGTCGGAGCTCGCCCGGCCGATCCGTCGTTCCCGGTCGATGAGCTGCGCGACCCGGTCCTGTACGCGTCGCTGGGCACGGTGGTCAACGGCGGCATCTGGCTCCTGCGCACCTTCGCCACGGCGCTCGCCCCGCTGGGCGGCACGGTGGTCATCTCCACCGGGCGGGACGATCCCGCGGCCCTGGAACCGTTGCCCGCCAACGTGATCGCCCGCAGCTTCGTGCCGCAACCCGAGGTGCTGTCCCGTGCCGCGCTGTTCGTCACCCATGGAGGGATGAACAGCGTCAACGAGGCGTTGTCCGCCGGGGTGCCGCTGCTGGTGGTGCCGCAGGGTAACGATCAGCCGTTGGTGGCGCGGCGCGTCGTCGAGCTCGGCGCCGGCCTGTCGCTCCAGAACAAGGACGTCTCCGTGAGCTCCGTGCGCGACCTGGCCAACCGGCTGCTCGACGGAGCGTGGTTCCGGACGCGGGCGGGCGTCCTGCGGACAGCCCAGCACGAGGCGGGTGGGTACCGGCGCGCGGCCGACGAACTGGAGCGGTACCTGCACGAGGCGCGGCCGGTCCCGCAACGCAGCGAGGCCGAGTGATGTCGCCCGCCGTCGTGGTTCTGCTGGTCCTCGCCGGGATGTCGGAGGCCCTCGGGCGCGTCCTGCCCTTCCTCGCGCGCAACCCCGGCAGGTCGTGGAGGGCGGTGGCCGGCCTTCTGGTCGCCGGCGGCCTCCTTGAGGCCGTGGTGTTCGCACTGTGGCCGCTGACCGCGTGGACCCTGGCCGATCTGGTGCTGCCCACGTCGCCAGGCGCCGTGCTCGTGTGGACGCCGGAGCTGGTCGCCCCGCTGGTGCTGTCGGCCGTCCTCGCGTTCCCGCTGCTCGGGCCGCTGTTCCATCTGTTGCTCCTGGTGGGAGTCGGGGCGGGGCTGGTCGGCCCGCTCGCCACGCTGACCGGATTGGGCTGGTGGGAGTCCGCCGGATGCGTGACCGTCGCCGGAGTGGGGCTGGGTCTCGCGGTGGAGGGCGCCCGGCGGCTGGTCGGCCGGTGGAACGCGGCCGAGGTGCCGGGGGTGGTCTGGTGAACGGCTTCCTGCTGTGGGCCCTGGTCGTCGGGGCGGTACTGCTCGCGGAAGGCCTCCTGGCCCGCTACGAGCTGCTGGTCTACGGCGCCGGCTGGCGTACTCCCACCGGCGAGCTCCCCGCGGACGTGCCCAACGCCCGCGGCGCGGCTCCCGAGCGCCCTCCGGACGCCTATCTGGTCTATCTGGACGGCATCGGCAAACGCTGGTTCCGCGACAGCCGCGACGGTGGTCAGCTCTCCTCGCGCTGCTCGCCAAAGCACCGGAGCTGCGGGTGCTCGGGCAGGTGCTGCCCTATTCGCCGCTGGCCAACCCGCTCGCCCAGCGGCCGGTCTGGGCGAGGCTCCGGCACCGAGCCGGGCTGTTGTTGTTCCTGCACAACGTCATGCAGACCTTCGTCGCCGCCGACAAGCGCTACCGTCCGATCTACAACCGTGCCGTCGGATCCCAGATCGCCACGCAGCTCCAGCGGGCCGGTTACAAGGCGGGCAGCGGAATCCCCGTGGTGCTGCTCAGCTACAGCGGGGGAGCACAGGTCGCCACCGGTGCGGTCGAGATGTTGTACACGACGTTGCGCTGCCCGCTGGTGCTGATCACCGTCGGTGGGTTTCACAACGGCGCCAACGACATGACACACGCCGAGCACCTGCATCAGCTCACGAGCGCCGACGACCTGATCGAGCGGGTGGGCGTGTGGATGTTCCCGCAACGCTGGCGGTTGTGGCGCGGCAGCGGGTGGAACCGAGCCCGCAGTGCCGGGAAGGTCACCACGCACTGGCTCGATCCGGCCACGCACTTCGGGCGGCGCAGCTACATCAGTCCCGCGGCCGAGTTGCCCGACGGCCGCACCCACCTCGACCGCACCGCCGACCTCGTGATCGCGCTGATCCGCGCCCGCCACAGCGCGGTCACGGAGGCCGCCGACTGAGGGCATCCTCCTGGAGTTACGGACTGTCCGACAAACGATCAACGGTCATCGCCCGGGCCCGTGAAAGGGAACGCCACATCTGCGAACTCAGGCAACGGCGCAGCATCGCCACCCGATTCGACAAGCCGGCCGGCCCACTATCCGGCGGGCGTCACCATCGACTCCGGCGGCCCGTCGGCCGGCTACAGCGAGTACCCGGGCGGGCGGACAGCCGGATGTGCCGTGGTGAGTTGGGCGGCGAGGCCGAGTAGGTGGGGTTCGCCGCCGGGTGGTGCGATGAGCTGCACCGCGATCGGCAGGCCGGTGGAGTGGGTGGCGATCGGTACCGACAGTGCCGGCCAGCCGCACATGTTCCACGGCCCGGTCGCCGGCGCGTACCTGGCGTTGGCCAGCACGTTGCTGAGCAGGCCCCGCTCCCGCCACCCGTCCGCGCGCGGCGGCACCGCGGCCAGCGTCGGGGTGATGAGCACGTCGGCGTCGCCGAACCAGCGGTCGGCGCCGTAGCCGCGCCAGCGTTCCCTGCCCTTGGCGCCGTCGAGCGAGAGCCTGGCGAGGATCCGTCCCGCCCTGCCGAGCGCGCGGCTGCGGCGCTCCAGCCGGCTGCGGTCCAGGCCGTCGGCGGCCTCGGCGGAGCGGGCCAGCCAGGCGGCGACCGTCGCGGGGCCCAGCCAGGCGGGCAGGCGTTCCCCGTGTTCCACGATCGTGTGCCCGGCCACGCGCAGCGTCTCGGCCGCCGCCTCCACCGCCGCCCGGAACTCCCTGTCCATCGGCAGTCCGGCGGGCAGCGGCTGGGGCGCGTAGGCGACGCGCAGGTCGAAGGGGCCGCCGGCCTCCGGCCTGATGGGGCGGTTCTCCCAGGTCCCCTCCTCGCCGTCGTCGGCCCAGACCGAGCGGAGCATGGGCCGCATCGGCTCGGTGCGGGCGCCGCTCCGCCACGACTCGGCCAGCCCGGGATCGGCGGCCAGCACGGAGAGCGTCATCGACAGGTCGGCCACGCTCCAGGCCAGCGGGCCGTTCTCGGTCAGGCCCCGCCAGTCGTTGACCGGCGGCGGGACCACACCGGGCCCCGGCTTCAGCGCCAGCACTCCGCAGCAGGCCGCGGGGATGCGCAGGGAGCCCATGCCGTCGTTGCCGAGGGCGATCGGGACCATGCCCGCCGACACCGCGGCGGCGGCGCCGGAGGAGGAGCCGCCTGCCGTACGGGAGAGGTCCCAGGGGTTTCTGACGGTGCCGTAGGCACTGTCGCCGAAGGCCACGAGGCCGAGCTCGGGCAGGTTGGTCAGTCCGACGACGACCGCGCCCGCCGCGCGCAGGCGGGCGACGGCGGGATGGTCCTCGCGCGCGGCGGCGGCGGGCGTGGCGGCCGAGCCGTGGCGGCACGCCTCGCCCGCGACCTCCAGGTTGTCCTTGACCGCCACGGGCACGCCCGCGAGCGGCAGGTCGGCCAGGTCGCGGCGCTTGCGCACCGCCCGCGCCTCCTCGACCGCGCGGGCCCTGACCAGGCGGAAGGCGCCGAGCCGCGGATCACGCTCGGCGATCACGTGGAGGTGCTCCTCGACGACGGTCTCCGGCGCGACGTCTCCATGCCGTACGGCTGCCGCGATCTCCACGGCCGACCTTCCTGCCCACAACATGCATAGAGTCTGCAGGTTTCTAGCGTTCGGTGCGAGGCTCCCGACCGGCTTCCTTCAAGGCCAGCCGCAACGCGAACTCGATCTGGGCGTTGACGCTGCGCAGGTCGTCGGCCGCCCACTTGGCGATGGCGTCGTGGACGGCCGGGTCCAGGCGCAGCAGGAGCTTCTTCTTGTCAGGCATAGAGGCTGCCGGCGTTCACCACCGGCTGGGTCGCGCGGTCGCCGCACAGCACGACCAGCAGGTTGGAGACCATCTGGGCCTTGCGCTCCTCGTCGAGGTCGACCACGCCCTCGGCGGCGAGCCGGTTCAGCGCGAGCTGGACCATCCCGACGGCGCCCTCGACGATGCGCGTGCGCGCGGCGACCACCTGGGCGGCCTGCTGGCGCACCAGCATGGCCTGGGCGATCTCGGGCGCGTAGGCGAGGTGGGTGATGCGCGCCTCCAGCACCTCGACCCCGGCCAGCTCGGTGCGCTCGCGCAGCTCGGTGGTGAGCTCCTCGGCGACGGTGGCGCCGTCGCGCAGGCTGGTGCGGGACTCCTCGTGCGAGTCGTACGGGTGGGTGGTGGCCAGGTGGCGCACCGCGGCCTCCGACTGGATGGAGACGTACTCCTCGTAGTCGTCGACGGAGAACACGGCCCGCGCGGTGTCGGTGACCTTGTAGACCACGACGGCGGCGATCTCGACCGGGTTGCCGTCGGCGTCGTTGACCTTCAGCCGGGCCGTCTCGAAGTTGCGGACCCTGAGCGTGACCTTGCGCTTCGTGGTGAGCGGGAGCACCCACTGCAGGCCGGTGTCGGTGACCGTGCCGACGTAGCGGCCGAGGAACTGCACGACATTGGCCTCGTTCGGGTTGATGACCGCGAAGCCGGTCAGCATGAGCAGCACGACCAGCCCGAGGACGATCGCGGGCACCAGCCCGGACATCCCGCCGTTCAGCAGGATCAGCCCCGCCGCCGCGGCCAGGGCGATCGCCACGAGCAGGGCCAGGAAGCCGTTGAGGCGGAAGGCACGTCGTTCCATCGCGACTCCTTGCTATCGAAGTGATATCACGATGATAGCCCACTAAACTCGAACGCGTGACCTCGCTCGCCCTCTCCCAGCGCTCGCTGGGCGACCCCTCGATCAGCTATCCGCTCGACCCGCCGCTCACCCGCGGCTGTCCCAAGACCAGCACCGACGCCCTGGCCTACCCGCTCGACGTGGACTACGCCTACGACCGGGTGCCGGCCGGGCTGTTCGAGCAGGCGCCGCTGCCCGACCTCGCGCGGTGGTCGCCGCTGCTGCCGCCGCTCCACGCGCCCACCCTGGGCGAGGGCGGCACGCCGCTGCTGGAGCTGGAGGACGGGGTCCACCTCAAGGACGAGTCCCGCAACCCCACCTGGTCGCACAAGGACCGGCTCAACCGCGTCACCGTGAGCGCCGCCGTGGCCGCGGGCGCGCCGGGCGTGGTCGTGGCCTCCTCGGGCAACCACGGCGCCTCCGCCGCCGCCTACGCCGCCCGCGCCGGGCTCAGGGCCGTCGTGCTCGCCTCGGCCGACTCGCCGCCGGCCGTCCAGTCGTTCGTGCGCGCGTACGGTGCCAAGGTCCTGACCGTGGACGCGGCCACGCGCTGGCCGCTGATGCGCGACATCGTCGACGAGCTGGGCTACCACCCGGTCAGCAACCAGACCGTCACCCACACCGGCCACCCCTACGGCCCCGAGGGCTACAAGACCATCGCCTACGAGCTGTACACCCAGCTCGGCCGGGTCCCCGCGGCGGTGTTCACGCCCACCGGCTACGGCGAGCTGATCTACGGCGTCTGGAAGGGCTTCACCGAGCTGCGCCGCACGGGCACGACGAAGGACCTGCCGCTCATGTTCGCCTGCGAGCCCGCGTCCGGCGGCCCGACCGCGCGGGCGCTGGCCGACGGCGACCCCGCCGCGATCGTCGAGGCGGGCCCGTCCGACGCCTACGCCATCCTGTGCGCGGTCGGCGGCCACCGCGCCGTGCGCGCGGTGGCCGACAGCGGCGGCCGGGCGCTGCTGGTCGGCGACGACCGGATGCGCGCCGCCCAGCGGGAGCTGGCCGGCCAGGGCGTCTGGCAGGAGCTCTCCGCCGCCGCGGGCCTGGCCGGGTTCCGCGCGCTGGGCCGTACCTTCGACGGGCCCGTGGTGTGCGTCGGGACCTCCAGCGGCTTCAAGGACCTCGGCGTCGGCGCAGGCCGTACCGAGGTGCTCGCCGACCCCACCTGGCGCGACGCCCTCTAGCGGTACGGCCGGCCGCTACTCCCCCTCGCGCAGCCAGACCCGCAGCGGCCCGATCGCGGTGAACCCGTGGCGGGCCGCGGCGGAGACGTCGCTCTCGTAGCCGACGAGCGGCCGCCCGGGAACCAGCCGGGCGGCCATCGCGAGCACGCCCGCCCACGCGTCGTCCACGTCCCGCCCGGCGGCGAACACGTTCGAGACCCCCACGACCTCCGCGCCGCTGAGCACCGCGCCGCAGACGATCTCGCCGTCGGCCCGACCGGCCAGCACCCTGGCGCCGTCCAGGATCGCGGGCAGGAACAGCTCGCCGTCGCTCCCGCCGTTCCAGGCCCGCTCCCAGGCGCGAAGGGTCGCGGCGTCCTCGACGGCCGACCACGCGATCTCGCCCGCCGCATCGGTGCCCTCGGGCGGCTCCCGGTGGATCCAGCTCGCCTCGAACAGCACCTCGAACCCGCCGTCCAGCTCCAGCGCCGCGAAGCTGTCCTTCACCGAGGCCCAGGGGCCGGCGTCGATGCCGTCCAGCACGTCGGCGGCGCTCGCGGCGGGATCGAGGGTGACGGCGTCGGGGTAGTAGGGCGGCGTCCTGCGGGCGCTGCTCCACACGGCGGGGCCGAAGCGTCCGGTGAGGCCGTGGGCCCGGCACATCAGGTCACACCACTCGGCGTTGTTGCGCGCCGCGGCCAGCACCCTCTCGTCGGTCATTTCCCCATTATCCGGGCGTTGGTGTGCCGGGTGGCCTTCGCCGTCAGCGGATCCTCCGGCCAGGGGTGCTTGGGATAGCGCCCGCGCAGCTCGGCCCGCACGGCCCGGTAGCCCTCGCGCCAGAACGAGGCCAGATCCGCGGTCACCGCCGCCGGCCGCCCCGCCGGGGACAGCAGGTGAATGAGCAGCGGCACCCCCGCGATCCTCGGGGCGTCGTCCCAGCCGAACAGCTCCTGCAGCTTGACCGCCAGCACCGGCCGCTCGCCCGAGTAGTCCACGCGCACGCGCGACCCGCTCGGCACCTCGATCCGCTCCGGCGCGACCTCCTCCAGCCGCCGGTTCCACGGGACCAGCCTGCGCAGCGCGGTGGCCACGTCGATGCGCTCCAGGTCCGAACGGCGGCGGGCCCGCGACAGTTCCGGCTCCAGCCATTGCTCGGCCAGCTCGGCCAGCGCGTCCGCGTCCGGCCACGGGTCGCCCTCCGCCCTGCGGCAGAAGGCCAGCCGCTCGCGCAGCGCCACGGCCTCGGGGGTCCAGGTGAGCACCTCCTCGGTACGCAGGCCGTACAGGAGGGCCTCCCGCACGTCGGCGCCGGGCAAAGGCCTGGAGGACAGCTCGATCGCGCCCAGCCGCTCGACCCGCCGCGCCACCACGTCGCCGCGCCGCTCGCCCGGCTGGGCCCGCCAGGCCACCTCGTCCTCGACCGTGACCTCGCCGGCGAGCATGGCCGTCTCCGCGTCGATCACCACGGCCTGCCGGATCCGCGCCGTGGCCGATCCCGTCGGCCGGTCGGCCACCGCGATGGCCAGCCACTCGGCCTCCCCCAGCCGCGAGCCCTCGCCGAGCCGCGCCTGCGTGCCGGAGGCCATGAGGTAGGCCCCGCCCCTGCGCCGCGCCACCCGCTCGGGGAAGGCCAGCGCGACCGTCACCCCGGCCACCGCGTCCTGCCGCTCCCCGCCCGGCGGTACGGCCCTGGCCAGCCGTTCGACCTCCTTGCGCCAGTGCGGCAGGGCGCCGCGCCTGGCTGAGCGCCAGACCTCGGCCAGGTCGTCGGAGGCGTCCCTGGGCAACTGGTCAGACAGCAGGGCGACCACCTCGGCGGCGCCGGGTCCGGCGTCCAGGAGCGCCCTGGCCAGGCGCGGGTGCACGCCCACCTGGGCCATCCGCCGTCCGCGCCCGGTCACGCGAAAGGCGGTGGGTCCGGGCGCGCCGAGGGTCTCCAGGGTCCGGGTGGTGGGTTCGAGCGCGCCGAGGGTCTCCAGGGTCCGCGTGGCGGCGGACATCGCGGCCGGTGGCGGCGGGGTCAGCAGGCGCAGGCCGGTGGCGTCCGCGTCTCCCCAGCAGGCGGCCTGCAGGGCGAACCCGGTCAGGTCCGCCAGGGCGATCTCGGGCTGGGGGTGGTCGGGCAGGCGCTGGTGCTCGGCCTCGCTCCAGCAGCGGTAGACGGCGCCGGGCGCCTCGCGGCCCGCCCGGCCCGCCCGCTGCACGGCCGCCGCCTTCGAGGCGCGGACCGTGGTCAGGGAGCCGAGCCCCCTCGCGTGGTCGGTACGCGGTTCGCGGGCCAGCCCCGAGTCCACCACCACGCGCACCCCGGGCACGGTCAGGCTCGACTCGGCCACCGAGGTGGCCAGCACGACCCTGCGGGCCTCGGCCGGGGCGAGCACGGCGTCCTGGACGTGCGCCGGGGCCTGGCCGTGCACCTGGAGCACGTCCACACCCGCGCCGGACAGCATCCCGGCCACCCTGGCGATCTCGGCCACGCCGGGCAGGAAGCAGAGCACGTCGCCCTGCCGTTCGGCCAGCGCCCGCCGTACCGTCGCGGCGACGTGGGACAGCAGCGCGGGGTCGACGCGCAGCCCGTGGGGCGGCGCGACCGGGCGGGGCGGCGGCGCCCACACGGTCTCGACCGGGTGCAGGGCGCCGGTGGCGGCCACGATCGGCGCGTCGCCGAGCAGCCGCGCGAGGGGCGCGGCGTCGGCGGTCGCCGAGGTGGCCAGCAGGCGCAGGTCCGGCCTGAGCGTCTCGCGGACGTCGAGCATGAAGGCCAGGGCGGTGTCGGCGTCGAGGTGGCGTTCGTGGCACTCGTCGAGGATGACGACGTCCACGCCGGGGAGTTCCTGGTCGCGCTGGAGACGTTGCAGGAGCACGCCCGTGGTCACGACCTCGACCAGCCGGTTGCGGCCGGTCCTGCGCTCGCCCCTGATCGTGTAGCCGGCGTCCATCCTGCGCGCGGCCGCCCGTACGGCCAGCCGCCGCGGCTCGGCGACCAGCACCCTCGCCCCCTGCTCGGCCAGCGCGAGGGGCACGACGGTGGTCTTGCCGGTGCCGGGCGGCGCGGTGAGGACGGCGGCGCCGTGCCGTTCCAGCACCTCCGACAGCTCCCCCAGCACCTCGCCGATCGGCAGGCCATCGGGGTCGTGGAACGGTCTGGGCACGGGATCAGGCCGGGTGGGCGGAGCTGACGATGGAGTCGATCAGGCCGGGGAAGCGGGCGTCGAGGTCGTCCCTGCGCAGGCTCAGCAGGCGTTCGCGGCCGTTCACGCGGGTCCTGGTCACCCCGGCCTCGCGCAGCGCGCGGTAGTGGTGCGACAGCGTGGACTTGTGGATGTCGAGGTCGTCGCCCGCGCTGGCGCACGACAGCTCGCTGCCGTCGGCGAGCTTGACTACCAGCTCCAGCCGCACGGGGTCGCCCAGCACCCGGAGCACCTCCGTGAGCTGGATGTCCTTCGCGTCCGGGTGGGGAAGCTGGCGCATGATGTCACTCTACTTCAGTTCCATTGTTTGACAACCATCCAACTATAAGCCAGCGTAGTGGGCGTGAATTCCAGGCTCTATCCACTCGCTGTGGGAAATTTCGCCGTTGGGACGGGCATGTTCGTCACGGCGGGGCTTCTCCCCCCGATCTCCCATGACCTGCGGATCTCGGTGGCCGCGGCCGGGCAGTTGGCGACGGTGTTCGCGCTGGCCTACGCCGTCCTCTCGCCCGTGCTGGCGGCGCTCACGGCCCGGATGCCGCGCAAGCGCCTGTTGCTGATCGCGCTCGGCGTCTTCGTCCTCGGCAACGCCCTGACCGCCCTCGCGCCCACCTACCCGCTGATCCTGGCCACCAGAGTGATCGCGGCGGCGGGGGCGGCCATGTTCACGCCGACCGCCTCGGGCGTCGCCAACGCGCTGACCACGCCCGAGCGCAGGGGCCGCGCGCTGGCGCTGGTCATGGGCGGGCTGAGCGTCTCGTCGGCGATCGGGGTGCCGCTCGGCACCTGGCTGGGCGGGGCGGGCGGCTGGCGTTCGACGATCTGGCTGGTGGTGGGGCTCGGCGTCGTGGGGCTGGTCGGCGTCGCGGTCAAGGTGCCCGAGGTGATGATCCCCGCCTCGGGACGGCTGCGCGACCGCTTCGCCCCGCTGACCGACCGGCGCGTGGGCGCGGTGCTGATGACCCAGTTGCTCATCTTCGCGGCGGGCTTCACCGCCTACACCTACATCGGCTCGCTCCTCGACCTGCCCTTGGCCGCGGTGTTGTGGGCGTGGGGGCTGGGCGGGATCATCGGCAACCAGCTCGGCGGCCGGCTCACCGACGCCTACGGCCCGCGCCGGATGATCTTCCTGAGCCTCGTCGCCGCGACCGTGTTCCTCGGGCTGATCCCGGTCGCGAACCTCTCGCTGCCGATCGCGCTGGTCTGGGCGTTCCTGTGGGGGACGGTGGGCTGGATGATGGCGCCCGCGCAGCAGTACCGGACGGTCGCGGCGGTCCCCGGCAGCGTGCCGATCGGGCTCGGTCTCCTGTCGTCCGCGCAGTACCTGGGCCTGTTCGTGGCCGGTCTCTCCGGCGGCCTGGCCCTGGAGTGGTACGGCAGAGCCGGCGTGATCGTGCTCTCCACGGCCCTCGGCGTGGTCGCGGTGCTGTTCACGCTGGCCACCTACCGCCGCGCGCCGGCGGCCGAGCCGGCGCCCGCCGCCTGACCCATTCCCGCCATCGTCTCCCTCGCGTGCTCGACCAGCGCACGGGCCGCCGGCCCAGCGGGCTGGTCGGTACGCCAGGCCAGCCCCATCTGCCCCCGCATCGCCGGCTCCCTGACCGCCAGCACGTGCAGGTCGTCGTGCCGCAGCACCGCCGAGCGCGGCAGGATCGCCACCCCCAGCCCGTGGGCGGCCAGCTTGGCCAGGAAGTACGGCTCGCTCGCCTCGAACGCCACCCGGGGCCGGAAGTCCGCCGCGGCGCAGGCCGACTCGAGGATGGAACGCAACCCCGTCCCGGGCGGCAACGTGATCAGCGTGTGGTCGCGCAGCTCCGGCACCGTGACGGAGTCGCGCCCGTCGAGCGCGTGCCCGCGCCTGACCGCGGCCACGACCTCCTGGTCGAGGACCACCTGGGTCTCCACCCCCGGGGGCAGCGGCGCGCCGAGTCCGAGCAGCGCCAGGTCCACCTGCCCGGCGGCGAGCGCCTCGGCGAGCGTGACCGGGTCCATCTCGTTGAGCGTGATCTCCACGGCCGGGTGCCTGTCGTGGAAGCCCGCGAGCAGCCCGGCCAGGTCGAGCGCCCAGGGCGCGGTGACCACGGCCATGACGACCCGCCCGCGCAGCAGCCCGGTGAACTCGTCGACGACGTCGCGCATCCCGGTGACCGCCCACAGCGCGGCCCGCGCGTACGGCAGCACCGCCCGCCCCACCTCGGTCAGCGTCACGCTCCGCCCCGACCGGTCGAACAGCGGCTGCCCCAGCTCCCGCTCCAACTGCTTGATCTGCGCGCTCACCCCGGGCTGCGCCACGTGCAGCTTGGCCGCGGCCTTGGTGAACCCACCCTCTTCGACCACCGAGACGAAGTACTCGAGCTGCCGCAGTTCCATAACTGAGGATTATAGCTGCGAGCAGAACAAGCTCTTGGACTTATGAGTGCCTCCGCGACGAGGATGGCGGCATGGCTCAAGAAATCACCGCAGAATCCGATCGGTACGACGGCGAGCGGACCGGCTTCCAGCTCTCCGCGAGCCACCGTCCCGACGTGATCTTCGCCGCGGAGACCGCGGCCGACGTACGCGCCGCCGTGGCCCACGCCGCCGGGCGCGAGCTTCCGGTAGCCGTCCAGGCCACCGGCCACGGCATGCCGGGGGCGAGCGACGGCGGCGTCCTCATCACCACGGGCAGGATGGACGGCGTCCGCGTCGACCCCGCCACCGCGACCGCCTGGATCGAGGCGGGCACCCCGTGGTCCAAGGTGGTCGAGGCGGCCGCCCCGCACGGCCTGGCCCCGCTCTCCGGCGCCGCCCCCGCGGTGGGCGCCCTCTCCTACACGCTCGGCGGCGGCATCGGCCTCATGGCACGCAAGCACGGCTACGCCGCCGACCACGTCAGGTCCATCGAGGTCGTGACGGCCGGCGCCGACCTGGTCCTGGCCACCCCAGACAAGGAGCCCGACCTGTTCTGGGCCCTGCTCGGCGGACGGGGCAACTTCGGCGTGGCCACCCGCCTGGAGATCGCCCTGGTCCCGCTGAGGACCCTGTTCGGCGGCGGGCTGTTCTTCGACGGCTTCGACGCGGTCCACGCCTGGCGCGAATGGGTGGCCGGCGCCCCGGAGGAGCTGACGTCGTCGGTGGCGGTCATCCCGTTCCCGGACGCCCCCTTCGTCCCGGAACCCCTGCGCGGCAGGAGGGTGACGCATGTCCGCATCGCCTACCTGGGCACTCCGGAGGCGGGCGCCGCCCTGATCGCGCCCCTGCGCGCCCACGCGAAACCCCTGATGGACACGGTGAAGGAGATCCCCTACACCGCCTCGGGAACCATCCACAACGACCCCACTGAGCCCGTGGCCGCCCAGTCCTCCCACAGCCTGCTGCGGGAACTGCCGCCCCAGGCGATCGAGGCGACCAGGGCCCTGGAGTCCAACATCATCGAGATCCGCCACCTGGGCGGCGCCCTGTCCCGCCCGACGGCGACCCCGAACGCCGTCGGCAACCGAGAGGCCGCCTACCTCTACGCGGTTCTCTCCCGAGGCTCAGAGGTGACGAACGAGCACGCGGAGACGGAAGCCGCCCTGCGCCCCTGGTCCACCGGCGGAAAGGCGCTGAACTTCCTGTTCACCGCACACGCCACAGAGGAGAACGTGAAGAGGGCGTTCACCCCGGAGGCGTACGAGCGCCTGAGAAGCCTCAAGAGGGCCTACGACCCGGCCGACCTCTTCCGCCACACCCACCGGATCCCGCCCCAGGGGGCCGACGAAGGGCCGTGACGGCGGGAACCACGTCCGGCGTGAGAAGCGACCCCCGCGATCGGCGCCCGCCCACGCCGGCGGGTGGCGTGGGCGGGGGCTCGCCGTAACGGATGGGCTAAATCCCGACCGGGTGCCAGACGGTCTTGGTTTCGAGGAAGGGGGTGAGGCGGGACAGGCCCGGGTCGGCCGACCAGTCGACGGTCGAGGGGCGGAGCACGCGCTTGAGGTTCTCGGCGGCCTCCTGCTCGCACTTCAGCGCCAGGTCGGGATCCTCCACGCCGGTCAGGTCCAGGCCGTTGACGTCCATGTGCGCGGCCAGCCACGGGGCCAGCTCGGACTGGTGGCCGGTCAGGACGTTGACCACCCCACCGGGCAGGTCGGAGGTGGCCAGCACCTCCGCCAGCGTGATCGCGGGCAGCGGCGCGCTCTCCGCGGCCACCACCACGCACGTGTTCCCGGTGACGATCACGGGCGCGATCACGGAGATCAGCCCGAGCAGCGGGTCGGCGGGCGCCAGGACCGCGACCACCCCGGTCGGCTCCGGCGTCGAGAGGTTGAAGTACGGCCCCGCCACCGGATTGGCCGCCCCGCGCACCGAGGCGATCTTGTCCGACCACCCGGCGTACCAGACGAGCCGGTCCACGGCCGCGTCCACCCGCTCGGCCGCGGCCTTCTTGGGCCCGCCCAGTTCCTCGGCGAACTGCGCCCGCCGCCCCTCCAGCATCTCCGCGACGCGGTAGAGGATCTGCCCACGGTTGTACGGCGTCGCCCCCGACCAGCCGGGGAACGCCTTGCGGGCGGCCACCACGGCGTCACGGGCGTCCTTGCGCGAGGCACGCGCCGCGTTGGCCACGAACTCGCCCTTGGCCGAGGTCACGACGTAGGACCTTCCACTCTCGGATCGCGGGAACGCCCCGCCGATGAACAGCTTGTAGGTCTTGCGGACGGCCAACCTACTCATCGCCGCGCCCCCTCCACGTGATCTCCTGCGTCAGTTGCACAGGAGCGAAGATCTGACCGCACCTGCTGACCCCGCAGCGGTGCGCGAACCAGCCGGTGCGCCCCGGCCGTCCGGCCCTGGCGAAGGCGTGGCCTCTGGCGGCCTGCGCGCGACGGGCCCTGCGCCTGACGCGCCTGTGCTCACACATCGAGGTACGCCTCCAGCCCGGCGAGCCCGCCTTCCCTGCCGTAGCCCGACTCCTTGTACCCGCCGAACGGCGAGGTGGGGTCGAACTTGTTGAAGGTGTTGGCCCACACCACTCCGGCGCGCAGCCGGTCGGCCATCCACAGGATGCGCGAGCCCTTCTCGGTCCAGACGCCGGCCGACAGCCCGTACGGGGTGTTGTTGGCCTTCTCCACGGCCTCGGCCGGGGTGCGGAAGGTGAGCACGGACAGCACCGGCCCGAAGATCTCCTCGCGGGCGATGCGGTGGGACTGGGCGACGCCGGTGAAGACGGTCGGCGGGAACCAGAACCCCTTCTCCGGGATGTCGCATGGGGGCGACCAGCGCTCCGCGCCTTCCGAGTCCCCGATTTCCGACATTTCACGAATCTTCGCCAACTGCTCGGCGGAGTTGATCGCGCCGATGTCGGTGTTCTTGTCGAGCGGGTTGCCCAGCCGCAGCGTGCCGAGCCGGCGCTTGAGCGCGGCCAGCAGCTCCTCCTGAACCGACTCCTGCACCAGCAGCCGCGAGCCCGCGCAGCACACGTGGCCCTGGTTGAAGAAGATGCCGTTGACGATGCCCTCGACCGCCTGGTCGATGGCGGCGTCCTCGAACACGATGTTCGCCGCCTTGCCGCCGAGCTCCAGCGTGAGCTTCTTGTCGGTGCCCGCGACGGTGCGCGCGATGATGCGGCCGACCTCGGTGGAGCCGGTGAAGGCGACCTTGTTGACGTCGGGGTGCGCCACGACCGCGGCGCCGGTCTCGCCCGCGCCGGTGACGATGTTGACCACGCCGGGCGGCAGGTCCGCCTGCTGGCAGATCTCCGCGAACAGCAGCGCGGTCAGCGGGGTGGTCTCAGCGGGCTTGAGTACGACGGTGTTGCCGCAGGCCAGCGCGGGAGCGATCTTCCAGGCCAGCATGAGCAGCGGGAAGTTCCAGGGGATCACCTGTCCCGCCACGCCCAGCGGCCTGGTACCGAACCCGGCGTGCTCCAGCTTGTCCGCCCAGCCCGCGTAGTAGAAGAAGTGCGCGGCGACCAGCGGCACGTCCACGTCGCGCGACTCGCGGATGGGCTTACCGTTGTCGAGCGACTCCAGCACGGCCAGCTCGCGGGCCCGCTCCTGGATGATGCGGGCGATGCGGAAGATGTACTTGGCCCGCTCGGCGCCGGGCAGCGCGCTCCAGACGCCGAACGCCTTGCGCGCGGCCTGGACCGCGCGGTCCACGTCGTCGGAGGTGGCGGTGGCGATCTCGGCGAGCTTCTCCTCGCTGGCCGGGTTGATCGTCTTGAAGGGAGTGCCGGAACCCTCGGCGAACTCTCCGTTGATGAACAGCCCGTAGGACGGCTTGATGTCGACGACATCGCGCGACTCGGGCGCGGGCGCGTATTCGAAGGCCATCGTCAGTCCAAGGTGAAGTAGTCGGGGCCCGCGTAGCGGCCGGTGGCCAGCTTCTCTCGCTGCATCAGCAGGTCGTTGAGGAGCGAGGAGGCGCCGAGCCTGAACCACTCGGGCGTCAGCCAGTCGTCGCCGGCGGTCTCGTTGACCAGGACCAGGTTCTTGATGGCGTCCTTCGTGGTGCGGATGCCGCCCGCGGGCTTCACGCCCACCTGGCGGCCGGTGGCGTCGCGGAAGTCGCGGACCGCCTCCAGCATGATGAGGGTCACCGGGAGCGTGGCGGCGGGGGCCACCTTGCCGGTCGAGGTCTTGATGAAGTCGGCGCCGGCGATCATGGCCAGCCAGGACGCGCGCCGTACGTTGTCATAGGTCGCCAGCTCGCCCGTCTCCAGGATCACCTTCAGGTGCGCCTGGCCGCAGGCGGCCTTCACCGCGACGATCTCCTCGTAGACCTTGAGGTAGTCGCCCTCCAGGAAGGCGCCGCGGTCGATCACCATGTCGATCTCGTCGGCGCCCGCCGCCACGGCCAGCGCCGTGTCGCCGACCTTGACCTCCAGGGAGGAGCGCCCGCTCGGGAAGGCGGTGGCCACCGAGGCGACCTTCACCCCGGAGCCCTTGACCGTCTCGGCGGCGACGGCCACCAGGTCGGGGTAGACGCAGACCGCCGCGACGCGAGGCGCGCCGCCACCAGGACGCATCGCCTTGGTGCACATCGCCCGCACCTTGCCGTGCGTGTCCGCGCCTTCCAGCGTGGTGAGGTCGACCATGGAGATGGCCAGGTCGATCGCCTGCGCCTTCGCGGTCGTCTTGATGGATCGGGTGCCGAGCGTCGCCGCTCGCTGGTCCGCGCCGACCCGGTCGACACCGGGCAGGCCGTGCAGGAAGGCCCGCAGCGTGGTGGCGGAGGCCGCTACGTCCGCGAGCGAGGTAGTCAGAGTTGACACCTCCACAGCATCGCCGACCGGGCAGGCTACCTCCAAACCGGATCAGGTCACCGATAGCTGAGGATCAACTGGCGCGTCACTCCAGCCTCACGCGTCTCGGCCGTCGCCCACATCGTCCTGGTTCCCGGCACGTTGGCCAGGCCGTTCAGGGTGACCTTGCCGACCGGGGTCCGCGTCCATCGCCTGCCCTCGCGGTGAGTGAGCACGTCCGGCAGGTCCTGGCGCCGCGTGGCCAGCCACAACCCGCCCGCGCCGTCCGGCGCGACCCTGCTGTAGGAGGTCCCGGCCGGGCGGTGGGGCAGCCGTTCCCAGAGAGTGCCGTTCCAGCGCAGCACCAGGGCCTCGCGCATGACCCGCTCCTCGCCGATGATGAAGGAGATTCCGCCCACGGCGTACGCCTCGTCCGGCCCGAGCGCCACGATGTCGTGCAGTTCCGCGTACGCGTCGCCGATCCGCGAGCGGCTGGGCAGCGAGATCGACGGCGCCGGCGAACGCCGCCACCCCGAGTCCGTCAGCCGCAGGATCGACGCGGCGTGCGCGGGCGAGGCGGCGCCGAGGCTGCTGAGCGCCCACACGTCCTTCGGCGAGGAGGCGGCGAAGTCGGTGATCGGCAGCGGGGAGGACACCTCCGACCAGCGCCTGCCCGTCCAGTGCCACACCACGTCCCGCATCCCGCGCGCGCCCGAGCGCAGCCCCGCCACCCAGCACTCCACCGGACTCGTGGCCAGCGCCGCCGTCGCGTGGGCGCCGGCGGCCTCGATCGGGCGCGCGTGCCACCTGCCGCCGGTGAGCTGGCGGGCGTCCACGCGGTCCAGGCTCTCCGCGAACTGCCACGCCTCACCCCGTCCCGCCGAGGTCACCAGGTACGGCGGCGCCCCGCCCGCCGTGTTCCGCCAGGCACTGCCGTTCCAGCGCAGAAGGGGTTGCCCGGTCCTGACCACCCAGGCATCGTCGCCGCCGGTGGCGCCCACGTCCTTGTAGCCGCCCAGGGAGCCGTCCGTCCTGGAGACCCGCCAGCTCGCCTCGTGAGCCGCGGCGGGCACGGCCGCCATCAGGGAGAACAGCGCCAGCGCGACGATCGCGATGCGTCTCATGGGGCATCATCGTGGCCTGCCTTAGGCGGGGGGCAGGCGTGTCCTAGGTAGGGGTAAGCCGATGGTTCGGCAAGAGATAAGGCATCCGCCTGATGTGACGGGGTGGGCCTTAGGAGGAGTGTTAGGGGTGCAAACGACAAAGGAGAACGAAATGAACCCCGAGCTCGACTTCCAGTTGATGAAGAGCCAGGCGAGCGAACTGCGCCGGGTCGCCGCCGAGCACCGCCGGGTACGTGAGGCGGAGCGTGGCAACAAGGCCGAGCGCCGCTCGGTCTTCGGCAAGCGCCGCACGTCATGACCCCCGCACGAGAGCCCGGCCGCACCCTCCCTCGCGGCCGGGCCTCACACCCCCCTTGACCACATCACGCAGGAAACACTCCCTCGTCGGTCCCCGCCGCCTCCGGTCAGCGCCTCCTTAAATGCGGCGAAAGCTACAGATAAGGCATGACATGCTGGACGACATGCTGGGACGTACGGTGAGTCCCGTCTTCGTAGGGCGGGAAGCGGAACTCGCCCATTTGGCCGACGCCATGGAAGAGGCCAGGCAGGGCACCGCCACCGCCGTGCTGCTCGGCGGCGAAGCCGGTGTGGGCAAGACGAGGCTGGTGCAGCGCTTCGCCGACCAGGCCGCCCAGGACGGCGCCCACGTGCTCTTCGGGGGCTGCGTGGAACTGTCCACCGACGGCCTCGCCTACGCGCCGTTCACCGCCGCGCTCAGACAGCTCGTCAGGGAGATGGGCACCGCCAGGATCGCCCGCCTCCTGCCGGAGGGCGCCGAGCGCGACCTGGCCAGGCTGCTGCCGGAGTTCGGCGAGCCCACCGTCGACGGCGACACCGACACCGGCCGCGCCCGCCTGTTCGAGCAGTTCCTCACGCTCCTGGAACGCCTGGCCGAGTCCCGCCCGACGATACTGTTCATCGAGGACATCCACTGGGCCGACCGCTCCAGCCGCGACCTGATCGCCTTCCTCAGCCGCAACCTCGCCGCCGCGCAGGTCCTGATCGTGCTCACCTACCGATCCGACGACCTGCACCGCCAGCATCCGCTCCGCCCCGTCCTGGCCGAGCTGAGCCGGGTCAGGGGCGTGCTCAGGCTCGACCTGCCCCGCCTGTCGCAGGACGAGGTGGCCGAGCAGATGACCGGCATCCTGGGCCGGGTGCCCGAGTACGCGCGGGTCCAGAAGGTCTTCGACCGCAGCGAGGGCATCCCGCTGTTCGTCGAGGCGCTGCTGGACGACCCCGACGGCGACTGCGCCTTCCCCGATTCCATGCAGGACCTCATCCTCAGCGCCGTCGAACGCCTGCCCGAGGAGACCCAGCGGGTCCTGCGGGTGGCCGCGGCCGGCGGCATCAGGATCGGCCACGCCCTGCTCGCCGCCGTCAGCGGGCTGTCCGACGTGGAGCTGGAGTCCGCGCTGCGCCCCGCCATCGCCGGCAACGTGCTGCAGATCGCCGACAACCGGGCGTACGTCTTCCGGCACGCGCTGATCCGCGAAGCCGTACACGAGGAGCTTCTGCCCGGCGAGCACCAGCGCCTGCACGCCCGCTACGCCGAGGAGATCTCCCGCGACCGCAAGCTCGTCCCGCCGGGACGGGCCGCGGTCGAGCTGGCCCACCACTGGTACGGCGCGCGCAACGACGAATGGGCCCTGATCTCCGCCTGGGAGGCGGCGCGCAAGTCGATGAAGGCCTTCGCCTACGCCGAGGCGATCCCGCTGCTCGAACGCGTGCTCATGCTCTGGGACAAGGTGCCGGGGGCGGCCGAGCGCATCGAGGCCGACCACACCTACGTGCTGGAGAAGGCCGCGCTGGCCGCGGGCAACAGCGCCGAGGTGGATCGCGGCGTGAAGTTCGTGCGGGCGGCGCTGGCCGAGCTGGACGAGACCACGCAGGCCGACCGCGTGGCCATGCTCATGGCGCGCTGGGCCGCGTTCAAGATCTCCAAGGGCAAGATGGGCGTGGTCGAGGACTTCCACAAGGCCCTGGAGCTGGTGCCCGACCACAGCCGCCCGCGGGCCGAGGTGCTGACGAAGCTCAGCCAGCACCTGATGCTCCAGGGCGAGGTCGAGGAGGGCACCGCCCGGTGCGAGGAGGGCCTGCTCATCGCCAGGGACATCGGCGACGAGTTCCTGGAGGGCGAGCTGCTCATGAACCTGGCGCTCGGCCAGGCCATGGACGGCGGCAGCCTCCAGCAGTACGAGACCAACCAGCGCGCCCGCGAGATAGGAGAGCGCATCGGCGCGCCCCGCCTCATCCTGCGCGCCATCGGCAACAACATCGACGCGCTCAACGACCTCGGCCGCTCCGAGGAGGCGCTGGAGCTCTCCTACGAGGGCGAGCGCATGGCCAAGCAATACGGCCTGATCAGAACCACCGGCGTCTTCATCCTCAACAACCGCGCCGAGGCGCTCGAACTCCTCGGCCGCTGGGACGAGGCGCTGGAGACCGCGGAGCGCTCGCTGCGCTTCGGGCCCAGCCTGCGCACCCGCCACCACATCCTGCGCGTGCAGGCCGACATCGCGCTGTCTCGCGGCGACCTGTCCACGCTGGAGAGCACGCTGTCCGAGCTGGGCGTGCTCAAGGAGCGCCCCGAGGACTTCGTCCAGGACATCACCTCCAGCTCCCGCCTGCACATGGGCTGGCACCTGCTGAAGGGCGAGCCCGAGTCGGCGCTGGAGGTGGCGCACCGGGTGCTGTCGCGGCCGTCGCAGTCCAGCAAGTCCGCGCTCGGCTGGCGGCTGCTCTCCCTCATCGCCCACGTCTGCGACCAGGCGGAGTCCTTCGACCCCACGCTGGCCGAGCACGTGCGCGGCCACGCCGCCGAGGCCGCCGCCACCCTGCGCATCTCCGGCCCGCCCGCCGAGGCCTACCGCCTGACCTACACCGGCGACTTCGACGCCGCCGCGGCCGCGTGGGAACGGCTGCGCCGTCCCCACGCCCAGGCCAAGGCGCTCCTGCACGCCGCGACCATCGCCGCCCAGGCGGGCGACCGGGACGGCGCCGCCGCGCGGCTGCGGGTGGCCCAGCCCCTGGCCAAGGGGCTGTGCGCGACCCCGCTGGTGGAGGAGATCGAGCTGCTCAGCCGGCGGGTGGGCGGGGCCGCCGCGCCGCCGTCGACGTCCGAGCTCCTGACGCCGCGGGAGCTGGAGGTTCTCCGGCTGGTGGCGCTGGGGCGCAGCAACCGCGACATCGCGGCCGAGCTGTTCATCTCGGCCAAGACGGTCAGCGTGCACGTGTCCAACATCCTGGCCAAGCTCGGCGTCTCCAGCCGGGGCGAGGCCGCCGCGGCCGCGTACCGGCTGTCGCTGCTGACGTCCTGACCGGCCACAAGACCCTGACCGGTTACCGGATCCTGACCGGCCACAAGATCCTGACCTGCTACCAGATCGCGTCGGCCAGCAGGATGATGCCGAAGACGGCGAACGCGGCGGCGGCGCCGTAACGGATGGCCTTCTCCGGCAGGTGCCTGCCGAGGATCCGCCCGACGACGATGGCCAAAGCGTCCGCGGCGACCATGCCGACCGTCGAGCCGATCCAGGTGCCGAGCCAGCCGTGCTGCGTGGCCAGGACGATCGTGGCCAGCATCGTCTTGTCGCCCAGCTCGCTCAGGAAGAACGCGACCGTCACCGCGATGATCGCGTTCCTGGTGGTGCGCTGGGCCTTCTTCGACTCCTCCTCGCTCAGCTCGTCACCGCGCAGCGTCCACAGCGCGAAGCCGAGGAAGGCGATGCCGGCGGCGATGGAGATCGCGGTGGTGGGCAGCGCGTCGCCGATCAGCCCGCCGACGGCGACGCTGAGCAGGTGGACGACGGTGGTGGCGATGGTGATGCCGGCCAGCACCGGCCAGGCCTTGAACCTGGTGGCGAACGTCATCGCCATCAACTGGCTCTTGTCACCCAGCTCCGCCACGAAAATGGCCACAAGACTGATCCAGAACGCTTCCAACGGTCCTCATTCCTACGAACCGGACCGGAGCGTCAATCGGGGCAACGACTCTTCGGCCCGGCATGACTGCCAGGCCGAAGGTCTCGTCCGCCTTGTTCAGGCCCACGTGGCCGGGCGCGCGAGCGCCAGTGTGTCGACCACGTGATTGGGACTACTCCCCTTCGGAATATCTCGACCACACTAACAGGAGGATCGTCGCGAATGTTCCTCAGGCGTCGGTGTCACAGCTCACAGCCGACCATCACGGGCTCGTTGACCAGCCGCACCCCGAACTTCTGCGCGACCCCGTCACGTACCTCCCTGGCCAGCGCCAGCAGGTCGGCCGCGGTCGCCACGCCGTCGGGGTTGGTGAGGGCGAGCGTGTGCTTGGTGGAGATGCGCGCCGGCCCGCGGCGGTAGCCCTTGGGGAAGCCCGCCTGCTCGATCAGCCACGCCGCGGGCACCTTCACGGTGCCGTCCGGCAGGTCCCAGCGCGGGTGGCCGGGCGCGCGCAGCTCCAGCTCGGCGGCCTGCTCGGGAGCGAGGACGGGGTTGGTGAAGAACGACCCGGCGCTGCGGGTGTCGGGGTCGTCGGGGTCGAGCACCATGCCCTTGCTGCCGCGCAGCGCCAGTACGGCTTCGCGGGCCTCGGCCAGCCGTACGCGCTCACCCATCGGCACCCCGAGCCGCGCGGCCAGCTCCTTGTAGGCCACCTCGCCCGACAGATCGGAGATGTCCAGCACGTACGTCACGCCCAGCACCACGTGCCGCGACAGATCCCGCTTGAACGCGCTGTCGCGGTAGGAGAACCCGCACCGGCGGGCCTCGATGTCCACCACCTGCCGGGTCTTGCGGTCGTAGGCCCGCACGCAGCGGATGGTCTGCGAGACGTCCTGGCCGTAGGCGCCGACGTTCTGGATGGGCGTGGACCCGACCAGCCCCGGAATGCCGGACATGCACTCGATGCCCGACCACCCCTCGCCGACCGCGCGGTCCACGAGCTCGTCCCAGTCCTCGCCCGCCTCGACCGTGAGCAGCACCTGGGTGCCGTCCCGCTCGGCCCGCACACCGGTCGAGGCCACCTTGACGACCAGCCCGTCGAAACCCTCGTCGGGCACGACCAGGTTGCTGCCGCCGCCCAGCACCAGCGTGGGAACCCCGTCGCGATCGGCCTCGGCGACGAAGGAGACGATCTGCTCCGCCGTGGCGGCCTCGACGAACTCGCGAGCCGGACCACCCAGGCCCAGCGTTGTGTACGGCGCCAGCATCTCCATGAGGCCCTAGCTTATGAGCCCTCCACGACGCGCGGCACCCCCGGCCCTCGACGCGGCGGGCGGCGACGGGCTGGTCGCGTGGTGGGCTCACGGTTCTGAACGAGGGGGCGGGCACGCGACCTCACGTGGCGCCGGTCAGCAGGCGCAGGACGCGGTCGTAGGTGCGGCGGGACTCGCGGTCGCGGTACTCCTCCGGCACGTCGTGGTAGCCGCGGTGGCGCACGGCGCGCACCGGGAGCGTCTCCTGTGGCACCACCAGCTCGCCGTCCAGGCCGAGCGAGAGTTCCAGGTCCGCGTTGCGGTAGTAGCGGGCGTCCTGCGGCATGGCGGTCAGCGCCTCGGCCCGCCGTACCGCCATGAGGTAGCCCATCAGCGCGCGGACCCGGCCAGGGCCCGCCTCGTGCCAGGTGCGCCCGTCCGCGTCGGGGTCGGCGCCCTTCCACCCCGCCGCGACCGCGCCGTTCTGGATCGCCGCCGTCAGCGGCGTGAGCGCGTCGCCCGTGAGGATCGTCGAGGTCTCCATCAGGACGTGCACGTCCGAGGTGTCCAACCGCATCAATGTCGTACGGCAGGCCCCCCACCCGGCCGACCCCCCGAACCAGTGGGGCTCCTCGGCCACGTGCCACACGCTCACCCGCTCGGGCCGCCGGATGGCGTAGTCGTGCAGCACGTCGCCCGCGCCGTCCCGGTTGCCCAGGTCGAGGGCGAGCACGGCGGCGTCGGTGTGCTCCAGCAGCGCCTCCATGCAGGCGCGCACGTCCTCGGGCGAGCCGTCGACGATCAGCCCGACCGAGACCGTGACCTCGGCGGTCTCGGTGCGCTGCCGTTCCCTGGTCACCCCCGCGTCGTCGAGCCGGTTGGCGGCCAGGCTGGCGTCCCAGATCCGCTGCGCGTGGAGCATGTCGTCGTCGGGCGGGCCGCTCGGTCCCGGGTCGCCGGAGAAGCCGAGCTCGGCGGCGGGATCCTCCTGGGCCCCCGCGCCCCGCGCGCCCGTCACCGAGCCACCGCCACCGCCGCCTGTGGTGTCGCGGCCGGTGCCCGAGGAGGGGGCGACGGCGCGCGGCTTCAGGCGGCGGGGCGGGCCGTCGTCGGTCACGGCGGAGATCGGGATTGAGCGGACGGTCGGCCAGATGGAGTAGGGCGGCTTCTCCCGCAACGTGTAGCCGTCAGCGGTGTCCTCGACCAGCCACCCGTCACGCTCCATCCGCGCGCGCAGCTCGTCGGCGAGCGCGTAGTCGCGCTCCGCTCTCGCCTTCACGCGTTGTTCGGCCAGCTCGATGACGTGGTGCGGCGCTTCACTCATACCGACCGCCCTACCCCAGGACAGGCCGCCTATATCAGGACAGCTGGACCACCGCACGTGCCTTGGAGAGCACATGGGCGTCGGCCGACTTCGCCACGAGCCCGACGACGACCCGCTTGTCCTCCAGCTTCTCCTCCACCACGCCGCTGACGGAGATCGTCGCGCCGGCGTCGTCGTCGGGCACCACGACCATCGAGGAGAACCGCACGCCGTAGTCGACCACCGCGGCGGGGTCGCCGGCCCAGTCGGTGACGAACCGTCCCGCCTGGGCCATCGTGAACATGCCGTGCGCGATGACGTCGGGCAGGCCGACGGTCCTGGCGAAGCGTTCGTTCCAGTGGATCTGGTTGAAGTCGCCGGAGGCTCCGGCGTACATGACCAGGTTGAGCCTGCGCACCGGGTACTCGGCGGCGGGGATCTCCTGGCCGACCTCGACCTCGTCGTACCTGATCGTCGCGGTCATCTCAGGCCGCCCCTCCGCGCTCGACGATGGTGTTGTAGGTGGTGCAGACGGGCTCGCCGGCGACGGTGCTGACCTCGCTCCTGATCGTGAGCAGCTCGTTGCGTCCGGCGCTGCGGATGTCGGTGATCGTCGATCGGGTGACCAGCTCGTCGCCGGGGTAGATCGGGCGTGTGTACTCGAACCGCTGCTCGCCGTGGACCACCATCGCGTAGTTCAGCCCCAGCTCGGGATCGGCGAGCGCCTCGCCGCCGCTCTGCAGGCTGAACACGATGGGGAAGGTGGGTGGCGCCAACACGTCCGGATGTCCCGCGGCCTGGGCCGCGTCCCGGTCGCGGTAGATCGGGTTGTGGTCGCCGATCGCCGCGGCGAACTCGCGGATCTTCACCCGGCTGACCTCGTACGGCGCGGCGGACGCATACGACCGCCCCACGAAATCACGGTTCAAGGCCATTCGTGCCCCTTCACGCGTACCTGAGCTTTGACCCGACCGTAACAGAACAAGGTTCGGCTGTCGCCGTCTCGACCTCATCGTGAACCGGCATTGCCACCCGATGACCCTGACCACGGATGATGCCCGTTCGTCAGATCGGACAGAAGTGAACAGACACTCCACTTAGGGCATGATCTGTACCATGCGCCGTTTCCTCGACTGGACCACCGCCGTCCCTCTCCTCGCACTGCTGGCGCTGGCTCTGACGTGGGGACGCGAACCGCCGATGGTCGTCGTGATCATCGTCGCGGTGCTGCTGGCGGGGGCCGTGCTGGCGGCGGTGCACCACGCGGAGGTCATCGCGCACCGGGTCGGCGAGCCGTTCGGGTCCCTGGTGCTCGCGGTCGCGGTCACCGTGATCGAGGTGGCGCTCATCGTCAGCCTGATGATCAGTGGCGGCGAGAAGACCGCGACGCTCGCCCGCGACACCGTCTTCGCCGCGGTCATGATCACCTGCAACGGCATCGTCGGGCTGTCGCTGCTCGCCGCCACCCTGCGCCGCCGGGTGGCCGCCTTCAACGCCGAGGGCACCGGCGGCGCCCTGGCCACCGTGGCCACGCTCGCGACGCTGAGCCTCGTCCTGCCGACGTTCACGACCAGCGCCCAGGGCCCGGAGTTCTCCCCCGGCCAGCTCGCCTTCGCCGCCGTGGCCTCGCTCGCGCTCTACGGGCTGTTCGTCCTCACCCAGACGGTACGGCACCGCGACTACTTCCTCCCGGTCACCCACGACGGCCAGGCCGTGGCCCCCGACGGCCACGCGCCCCAGCCGACCACCAGAACCGCGATGACCAGCCTCGCCCTCCTCCTCGTCGCCCTCGTGGCCGTGGTGGGCCTGGCGAAGGTCGAGTCCCCGATCATCGAGTCCCTCGTCTCCGACGCCGGGCTGCCGCACGCCGTCGTCGGCGTCGTGATCGCCCTGCTGGTCCTGCTGCCGGAGACCATCGCGGCGGTGCGGGCGGCCAGGCGCGACCAGTTCCAGATCAGCCTCAACCTGTCGCTGGGCTCGGCGATGGCCAGCATCGGGCTGACGATCCCGGCGATCGCGCTGGCGTCCATCTGGCTGGAGGGGCCGCTGGTCCTGGGACTCGGCGGCACCCACATGGTGCTGCTCGC
The DNA here is from genome assembly GCF_044456745.1 of Nonomuraea sp. NPDC050790. Taxonomy (NCBI): domain Bacteria; kingdom Bacillati; phylum Actinomycetota; class Actinomycetes; order Streptosporangiales; family Streptosporangiaceae; genus Nonomuraea; species Nonomuraea sp. NPDC050790. Next base: position 806,305 of record NZ_JBITGF010000003.1, read on the forward strand.
CCTGACGGTCGGCGTCTCCACCCTGACGGTGGTGCCGGGGCGGGCGACGTTGCTGCAGAGCGGCGTCCACCTGGTCCTGTTCGCCGCGTTCCTGTTCCTGGCGGTCAGCCCGTGAACCCGGGTGACCTTGGGGTTGGACCGCCCGGGTGACCTTGGGGTTTACCACCCAACCGGCCGTTATGGGGGTTTGACCACTTGGCCGGCCGTGGGGTTGGCCAACTAAGCGGCCTCGGGGGTTTGACCACTTGGCCGGCTGGCGTGGCGCCGTTGCGGCGGGCGCCACGTCCGACGTGAGAAGCGATCCCCACGATCGGCGCCCGCGCGCGTCGGTGGGTGGGGGTGGGGCGGCGGGAGCCGTAACGGATCCTGAGCTTCTAAGGAGAGATCATCCCATCGACTTCTGGCCGTCGATGGACTCGCGGAGGATGTCGGCGTGGCCGGCGTGCTGGGAGGTTTCGGCGATGATGTGCAGCATCACGCGGCGCACCGACCACCGCACCCCCTGCTCGAACCACGGCGCCTTGGGCAGTTCGTGTGAGATGTCGAGGTCGAGCGTGCGGGCGAGCTCGTTCGTGGCCTCGGCCACCGACGCGTAGTGCTTGAGCAGGGCGCCGAGCGTCTCGCCCGGCCCCATCCTGAACTGGCCCTCCCAGTCCACCGGCACGCTCTCCATGTGCTCCGCGCCGCCCGTCGCGAAGCGCGCCCAGCGCTCCTCGACGTTGGCCACGTGCTTGACGAGACCGCCCAGTGACAGCGCGCTGGCCGTCGGCGTCAGGGCCGCCTGCTCGTCGGTGAGCCCTTGGACCGTGTAACGCAGGAATCCGCGGTGCTTGTCCAGCGTCTGGACGAGGTCGTCGCGCTCGCTCGACATGACGTCACCCCTTCCGGGGGTCTAGATGCCCTTGCGCATGGCCCGGTTTCCGGCATAGAGGCCGATCAGGGCCACCAGGCCGGCGGCCGCTGCGCCGTACAAGACAGAGATATCACCCACCTGGCCGGAGAAGAGCGAACGTTGGGCGTCGACGAGGTATTTGACGGGGTTCACGTAGCCGATGACGCGCAGCCACGTCGGGCCGGAGTCCACGGGCAGCAGCACCCCCGACAGCAGCAGCAACGGGAACAACGCCCACTGCGTGACCAGGTAGAACATCGTGCCGTCCGGCGCCGACTTGAGCGCCAGCACGAACGACAGCGAACCGAGCCCCACGCCCAGCACGATCAGCAGCACCAGCCCCAGGACCACCCCGGCGAGGTGAAGCTGGAAGCCCAGCGGCAGCGCCAGCAGGATGATCAGCACGGCCTGGAAGAACAGGACCGCCATCTCCTTCAGCGTCCTGCCGATCAGCATGGCGGTGCGGTTCAGCGGCGAGACCATGAGGCGCTCCAGCGAGCCGCCGATCGCCTCGGTGAGCAGGTTGTAGCCGGAGCCCATCGGCCCGGTCAGGCACATCATGACCAGAATGCCGGGCACGAACCACTGCCACGAGGCGTTCGTCGACCCCTTCAGCAGCGAGCCGAACAGGAACAGGAACAGCAGCGGCTGCAACATCTCGAACACCAGGTTCGTCGGCTCCCGCAGCGACGGGGTGAACTCCCTGGTGAAGACCGTCCTGACGTCACGCAGGAACGTCGTCATCGGCCAGACTCCTTCCGGTCAGCGCGAGGAACACGTCGTCGAGGGTCGGGCGCTTCGTCTCAGCCGCGGTGACCTTGATCTGGTGCGCGTCGAGGGTTCTGAGGCATTCGGGCAGCGCCGCCGGGGCGTTGGCGACGCGCAGCCGTACGGCGCCGCCGTCCACCTCGCCGCCGGTCAGTTCGGCGGCACGGGCGGCGTCCGGGGTGGTGAGGATGATGTGGTCGCCGGCGAGGTCGTTCTTGAGCTGTTCGGCGGTGCCGTCGGCGATGATCCTGCCGTTGTCGATGATGATCACCCGCTCGGCCATGGCGTCGGCCTCTTCGAGGTAGTGGGTGGTCATGAAGATGGTCATCCCGATCGCCTCGCGCAGGCGCAGGATGTGCGACCAGACCTCGGCGCGGCTGGTCGGGTCGAGACCGGTGGACGGCTCGTCCAGGAAGAGCAGCTTGGGCTGGTGCACCAGGCCGATCGCCAGGTCGAGGCGGCGGCGCTGGCCGCCGGAGAGCGTGCCCGGCTTGCGCCTGCCCATCTGCGCGAGGTCGAGCATCTCCAGCACCTCGTCGGCGCGGCGGCGGGCCTGCGTGGTGGGCAGGCCGTAGCAGCGGCCCTGCGCCACGAGTTCGTCGCGGACGCGGTAGTTCTCGCCCGCGCTGTTCTTCTGGCCGACGTAGCCGATGCGGGCGCGCACGCCGGACGGGTCGGTGGCGATGTCGTGCCCGGCCACCGTCGCGCTCCCCTTCGTCGGCGGCAGCAATGTGGTGAGCATTCGCAGAGTGGTCGATTTCCCCGCGCCGTTCGGGCCCAGGAAGGCCACGAGCTGGCCGTCCTCGACGTCCAGGTCGATGCCGCGCACGGCGTCGACCGTCTCTTTTCTTTTCAACGTGAAGCTCCGGGTGAGGCCCCGGGCGCTGATGATGGGCATGGCAAACAGCCCCTTGCTTGGGAGGCGGGTGGATTTCCCCAAGTCTGAGCAGGTCAGGGGTGTTTTAGCAAACGCGAACATAACATTCACATACGGCTCTGACCTGCGGAAACGCTACATAAGGGAACGGCCGGAATAGCCCTCCGACCTGGGATTTCACGGAATTTCCGACGAGCTCGGTTGCGGGGCCTGCCGTACTCCGGGAGGATCTCCCCGCATCCGGCGAAAAGGGGATCCCTCATGAAGCGTGTTCTTGTGGCCGCGGCGCTCGCCGCGGTCGGTTTCGGGGCGAACGCGTTACCCGCCCAGGCCGTCGACGGCGTGGCCGGCGTCGACGTGAGCAACTGGACCGGCGAGGTCGACTGGGCGAACGTCGCCTCGGGCGGCGCGAAGTTCGCGTTCGTCATGGCCAGCGAGGGCGGCGACTTCGTCAGCCCGACCTTCTCGGCCCAGTGGGAGGGCGCGGCCGACGCGGGCCTGATCCGCGGCGCCTACCACTTCGCCCAGCCGCACGAGTCGGACGGCGCCACCCAGGCCGAGTACTTCGTGCGGAACGGCGGCCGGTGGACCGGCGACGGCATCACGCTGCCGGGCGTCCTCGACCTGGAGGACAACCCCTACAAGGACCGCAACGGCAAGGACAACTGCTACGGCCTGTCCCCCGAGGACATGGTCACCTGGGTCAAGGGCTTCACCAAGCGCTACCACCAGCGCACCGGCCGCCACGCGATCATCTACACCACGACGAGCTGGTGGCGGACGTGCACCGGCGACTCGGACAAGTTCAAGGCCAACCCGCTCTGGCTGGCCCGCTGGGGCGCCGATCCGGGCGAGCTGCCGAAGAGCTGGAACCGGCACACGTTCTGGCAGTCGGCGGACAAGGGCCCGCTGGCCGGTGGCCAGAACTCCTTCAACGGCAGCGAGTCCGAGCTCAAGGAGCTCGCCATCTCGGCGGTCGAGCTGACCGTCTCCGGCCAGGCGAAGAGCCGCCGCACGTACACGGTCACGATCGCCAACACCGGCCCGCACCCCGCGGGCACGATCAAGATCTCCGGCCGCGCGTACGGCGGGCAGAAGATCGTCAAGGCGCCCGGCTGCAAGTTCAGCGGGACGGCCGTGAAGTGCACGGTGACCAAGCTGAACCGGGGCCAGAAGGTACGGCTGACGTTCACCACCAAGCCCCCGGCCAAGGGGAGCGTGGGGATCCGGTTCACGGTCGGGACGGTCGAACTGGATCTGAAGGCCCGCTGAACGCGCGATCTTGCCGGCCGTGCGCGAGGATGAATCCCGACATTCCCTAATTTGACCGGAGGCGCGGGCGGTGTCGGGGCGGGTGCGGCGTGGGCTGTTGCCCGCGCTGGTCTTGGTACTGCTGCTGGCCACGGCCTCGGCGCCCATCAGGGAGTGGGTGGCGCCGGACATCGTCAGGCTGGCCTACGAGATCGAGCGCAAGGACATCACCTACTCGTGGGGCGGCGGGCACGCCGAGGAACCCGGCCCGTCCAAGGGCACCTGCCTCGGTTACAAGGGCAGGATCAAGCCGTGCCCCGCCGCCAGGACCAGGGGGCTGGACTGCTCGGGGTTCACCCGATGGGTGTACGCGCTGGCGCACGGCGCCGACGTGCTCGGTCCCGGCAACACCGATGACCATGTGCGGCGCATGTACCGGGTCAAGAAGCCGCAGCCCGGCGACCTCGTCTATTTCGGAAAAATTACGAAAAAGCGCATCAAGACGCATCACGTCGGGATCTTCCTCGGCGGCGGGAAGATGATGAACGCCCCCGAGACCGGCGCGGAGATCCGCATCGACGACATCGCCGACAAGAAAGGCTTCGCCGGCTACTACCGGTACTGAACGCACGATGCCCAGGAGGCATGAGTCGCTGCGTGAAAATTGAGAGTCCTGGGGTCTACTCTGTGCCGCTATGGACAGGCGATGGGTGGGCCCCCGCGGCTACGAGGTCGTTCCCGCCACGCGGGCCGGCCGCCAGGTGCTGCGTATCCGGCGCAACGGCTGGCTGATCGCCGACTGCCTCACCGTGGCCGAGGTCGCCAGGCACGTGGACCTCGCCGACCTGTGCGAGGTGATCGCGCTGCCGATGAACCGTCGTTACAAAGCTGCGGGATAACCGACACAGGTGCCGCCATAACCTCGTTGACATGCGAAAAGAGGCTGCGGCACTGGCCGCGATCGCCCTGACCGCCGCGGCCTGCGGGGCCGGTGGCGGCGTACGCGTCGAGGGCCAGGCGCCCCCGCCGGAGTCCCGGGGCCCCGTCTACGTCGTCGCCTACATGGGCGACGCGCTGCAACGCCCCTCCGACTTCGCGCTGACCGAGTTCAGCAGCATGAACGGCGTCCGCTGGGACTCCTGGGGCGACGAGCGCGCCGTCGGCAGGGGCGAACTGCGCGGCACCTGGTGCCTGCCCGGCTGCGAGGCCAAGGGCCTGCCGGCCACGATCACCCTGACCCGCCTGACCCGGCTGGAGCGCACCGCCTACTACGCCCGCTTCACCGTCACCTCCGGCCAGAAGATCAAGGACGACCTGACCGACCAGAGGCTGGAGGTGCCGCCCCGATGACCGACGTCCTGCTGGTCGAGGACGACGCGGTGATCCGCGAGGCCACCCAACTCGCCCTCGAACGCCACGGCCTCGCCGTACGCACGGCCTCCGACGGCCTGTCCGGCCTGGCCGCCTTCGAGCGCCACGCTCCCGACGTGGCCCTGCTCGACGTCATGCTCCCCCACCTCGACGGCGTCAGCCTGGCCAGGCGCATCAGGCAGGCGGGCAATGTCCCCATCATCATGATCTCGGCCAGGTCCGACGCCATCGACGTGATCAACGCCCTGGAGGCCGGAGCCGACGACTACGTCACCAAACCCTTCGAACTGGGCGTCCTGCACGCCCGCATCCGCGCCGTCCTGCGCCGCGCCGCCGCCACGACCGCCCCGGCCGTGCTGACGTTCGGCGACCTGACGCTCGACACCCAGTCCATGGAGGTACGGCGCGGCGGCGCCCCCCTGTCCCTGACCCCCACCGAACTGAAGCTGCTGCTGGAGTTCGCGGCCAATGCCGGGATCGTCCTGTCCAGGGACACCCTGCTGCAGAACGTCTGGGACTACGCCTGGGAGGGTGACACGCGCATCGTCGACGTACACGTGCAGCGGCTCCGCTTCAAAATCGGCAACGACCGGATCGAGACCGTGCGCGGGTTCGGCTACAAGCTGAGGCGCTCATGAGCCTGCGCGTGAAGATCGCCCTGTCCCTGGCCCTCACCGCCGTCGCCGTGGCCGCGGCCATCGGCGTCCTCGTCCACCTGCGCACCGCCGAGACGCAGCTCGACACGGCCCGGCGCGGGCTCGACACCGAGTTCCGGTCGTTGCTGGCCCGGCAGGCGGAGGGCCAGGACGCCGGCCTGAACGTGGGAGCTCCGCTGCCCGCGCCGCTGGCCCGCACCATCACCAGCCGCCCTGTCCGCGCCACCTTCCTGGACGGCGACACCCTCTGGGCGGCCACCGTCCTGAACGGCCGCCCTGTCTCGTTGACCCGCTCGTACCACCCGGAACAGACCCAGCTCGCCGCCCTGGACCGCACGCTGCTGACCTCGGGGGTGCTGGCGGCGGTGGTGGCTTCGCTGGCGGGGATGGCGGTGGCGACCGGCCTGAGCCGCCGCCTGCGCCACGTCTCCCAAACCGCCACCCACATAGCCTCCGGAACCCTGACCGCCCGCGTCTTCCCCCCGCCCTCGAGGTCAGCGGCACCTCCACCAACGCCCACCCCACCCGTCGCCGCACACCCCCAGTCCGCACCCGCGCCACCACCGGACTTTGCCGCGCCCACGTCCACACCACCGCCCGCGGAGTCCACGGCAACCCCACCGCGTCCCGCGCCCACCTCGCCGGCGCCACCACCCGCGCGTTCTCCGGCGTCCACACCACCGCTTGCCGACTCCACGGCAAGCCCGCCCCTTCCCGCGCCCACCTCAGCCGCGTCCACACCACCGCGCCCTTCCTCTCCCGCGTCCACACCACTCAGCGGGCCCACCGCAACCCCACCGCGTCCCGTCCAATCCCCCGCTCTTCCCGTGGCCACCTCGCTCGTGTCCGCATCATCGGGTGGGTTCGTGTCGGGCAGGGAGGCCGGGCGGGTTGGGTGGGGTTGGCGGGGGGATGAGGTTGTGGCGGTGGGGAGGGCGGTTGACCGGATGGCCGACGCGCTCCAGGCAAGGCTGGAGGCGGAGCGCCGCGTGACGGCCGACATCGCGCACGAGCTGCGTACCCCGGTCACCGGTCTGATCACCGCCGCCGACCTGCTGCCCCCGGGGCGTCCCACCGAGCTGGTCCGCGACCGCGCCGCCGTACTGGGAAGGCTGGTTGAGGACATCCTGGAAGTCGCCCGCCTGGACGCCCACACCGAGCAGCCCGTCCTGGAGCAGCGGCTGCTGAGCGTTCTGACCCGCCGGGCTCTGGCCGCTGCCAGCACCTACGCCAACCCGGCCACCACGGCGTCCGATGTGGTGGAGTTGGTGGTGGTTCGGGATGTTGAGGTGGAGACCGATCCGCGGCGGGTCGAGCGCATCCTGGCCAACCTGGTGGCCAACGCCGTACGCCATGGTCATCCGCCCGTCACCGTCACCGTTGAAGGCGCCCAGGTGCGGGTGGAGGATCATGGGCCGGGGTTTCCCGCGGAGATGCTGGAAGTGCTGCGAGAACACGGGCCGCAGCGGTTCGCGAGCGGTGCGAGCGCCCGTGGCACGGGGGTGGGCTGGGGCTGACGATCGCCGCGGGGCAGGCCCGGATGCTGGGTGCTGAGCTGGAGTTCGGCAACACCGGGACCGGTGCCGTGGTGACGCTGAGATTGCCCGGAACCAGTTCGCATCATGGCTGACTGCCGTGTATGGTTACACCTGTCCGCGACGCAGATCGCACCAGCGGACAGGCCCCTATAGCTCAGTCGGCAGAGCGTCTCCATGGTAAGGAGAAGGTCAACGGTTCGATTCCGTTTGGGGGCTCCAGCTTCACCAGGCCTCACCGGAAGTTTTCGGTCGAGGCTTTTGTTATGAGATCTGGGTGAGGCATCGATGAGGTCAACCCACCTGACCAGGTGATGTACGTATGTGCTCCCGAGGTCGGGTATCCTCTACGGGTCCGGGTTGTTTTCGCCCGGCTCCAGGCGGAGTAGCTCAGTCAGGCAGAGCAAACGGCTCATAATCGTTGTGTCGCCGGTTCAAGTCCGGCCTCCGCTACGGCCCTTCCCAGGTCACCCGGCCTGGGCACGGGTATGTCCATGTCCCGAACGTAGAAAGGCACTCCCACGTGGCTGCCACAGACGTTAGGCCGAAGATCACGCTGGCCTGCCAGGAGTGCAAGCACCGCAACTACATCACGCGGAAGAACCGGCGCAACGACCCGGATCGGCTTGAGCTGAAGAAGTACTGCCCCAACTGCCGCACCCACCGCGCGCACCGCGAGACCCGCTAGCACTCGGCCGCGGTCAGGCCACCTCCCGATCCGGCCGACCGCGCCATCGCCGCGATTCCACACGCGGCCCGGGTCCGCAGGGCAAACACTCCTGCTACACACCGCACGAACCGGCACCTCACCCCGAGGCGCCGGTTTGTCGCATTTCCACACCCCACGCGACGCCCCCGAGCGCTCACAACCTGGACCCCGGTCGCCCCGCACCTACAGGCGACCCGTTCGGCCCAGAGCTCCACCCCCGCACATGCTCTCTCGTCGGCCCAAGGGTCAACCGGCCGCCTCTCGCCTCGGGCGCACGGCGCGGCGGGCCGTACTGGGTCATAGGGGTTGGGTGAGTTCCCGCAGGGCCAGGTGCCAGGGCTGGGTGGCCTGTTCGCCGTCCGAACCCTCCACCACCACGACCCCCTCGCCCCGCAGGCTCTCCACGCTCCGCACATATGGCGCCCGCGCCGACAGCGCAGCGTTGACGAAGGTCAGCACCACCACCGGAATCCCCAGCCCAGGCGCCTCGGCGAGCAGCCCGAGCGCGTACGAGTCCGTCATCCCCTGGGCGAACTTGTTCACGGTGTTGAACGTGGCAGGAGCGACGATGATCGCGTCAGGGCGAGGCGGCTTGGGTTCGTGGGGTTTGCGGTAGCGGCTGCGCACCGGCCGGCCGGTCTGGAGCTCCAGCGTCGGCACGTCGATGAAGTCCAGCGCCTGCGGGGTGGCGACGATCTGGACGGCCCACCCGGCGTTCTGGGCGAGTTCGACCAGGCGCCCGACGTCCGAGGCGGGCGCGGCGGCGCAGACGATGACGTAGAGGACCTTCACCGGGCCAGGCTAGACGACCCGGTCGGCGGCTTATGCTGTCGGTCGTGACATTGATCCCGTTGCGCCGGTTCACCGGTCGTGTGCTCCCCATCAACGAAGAAGGCCGGGTCCTGCTGCTGCACGGGTTCGATCCGGCCGCGCCGGAGCAGCCGTTCTGGTTCACGATCGGCGGCGCGGCAGAGGGCGAGGAGACGCTGCTGGACGCGGCAGTCAGGGAACTGTTCGAGGAGGCCGGGATCGCGGCGCAGGCCGGGGACTTCACCGGCCCGCTGGCGACCGGGACGATCTCGTTCAATTTCGCCGAGTACGCCATCACGCAGGACCAGACGTTCTTCGCGGTCCGGGTGCCCGGCGCGGAGGTCTCCTTCGAGCACATGGAGGAGGTCGAGAAGCGCACCACGCTGGGACATCGCTGGTGGAGCGTGGCGGAACTGGAAGCGACCGACGAGACCTTCTTCCCTCCGGACCTTCCGGCCATTCTCCGCAAGATCACACTGGACGGAGAATCCGGGTAGCGCCCGCGATCAGCGCGGTGGCCAGGAGCCATCCGGCGGCGATCAGCCCGTACGCGAGCCCCTGCGTCCACCCGGCCGGATCGAACAGCTCCCGCTGCCCGAACGCCGCAATCGGCAGCAACAGGTCGAAGGTGTAGGCGAACGCGTCGAACTCCGGGGATTCGGCTGGCTTGAGCGCTCTGGGTGGGTTAATGGCGAAGACGACCGTGCCCACGACCAGCAGCAGGACGAACCAGACCGCGGCCAGCCAGGGGCGGTAGCCGTACCCGACGGTGATGTCGAGGAGATTGCCCCAGATGCGACCACTGAAGGGAAAGGTACGGCGGCGCGCCCGCAGCTTGGCCAACTGCGTACGGCGGGCCAGATGCTCGTTCCCGTCACGCAGGCACCACGCGGCGAGCTGCTCGTACGGCTGCGGCCGGAACCCCGCCGGATCCCGGCCCGCCCAGTCGATGCGCCTGGTGACACCGCTGCCGCGCAGCGCCTCGTAGACCAGGCCGTTCAGGCGGAGCTTCTCCGGCCAGGTGGCGGGGTCGTCCCTGAGCGTGCCGACGCGGGAGTGGGCGAGGCTGACGACGCCCTCGATGGGCTCGGCTGGCTGCAGTACCAGCTCGCGGACCTCCATGTGGCTGGCGTGCAGCGCGTAGGGCGTGTCGGGGCTGTGGATGGAGCCGGTGATCGACAGGGTGCCGTTGACGCGGGCGCCGCGCAGGCGTACCACCCCGAAGGCATGGAAATCGCCCTCGACGATGTCCTCGACCGTGATGTTGTCGGCGGCCAGCGCGTCCTTGCCCGGGTTGCGGATGGTGGCGTTGCTCATGAACAGGCCGCCGTTGAGCCGCGCGCCGACCAGGCGCAGGCCGCCGGTGATGTCGGCGTTGTTGAGGTAGAGGCCGGCGTCGACCACCATCGAGCCCGACCACAGCGCCCACTCGTCCGCTGTGGTGATCTTCGTGCCGCCGAGCCAGAGGCCGCTCTCGAACACCGCCCGCGCCACCCGGACCGAACCGGTCACCACCGAACCCGACAGGCTCAGGTGCCCGGCCACCCGCATGCCGCTGCCGCGCAGGCCGGGCAGGTGGCAGTCGGTCAGGCGCAGCGTTCTGGTGGTCGCTCCGGCGAAATCGACGGGTTCCTCCAGGTGGCAGCCGCTCAGCACGAGTTCGTACCCGGTGCTGCCGCCTCTGAGGGCGATCTGGCCGGTGATGCGGGCGCCGCGCAGCCGTACGGCGGGGGCGGTTCCCGCGGCGGGCTCGTGGGCGCCGAGCAGCAGGGCCGAGATCACCTCGCCGCGCACGGTGCGCTCCGGGCCCCACGTGTCGCCGTCGGTGGGCGCGTTCTGACCCGCGGTACGGCCGGGCCCCGCGATGGGTTCGGCGAATTCGGTCCAGGCGCCGGTCTCGAAGGCCTTCCAGACCCGTTGCTCGGCCGCGTTGAGCCGCATGCGTAACGCCATGATCCAATTGTGCCGGAGCGGCCTCAGCGCCGGTAGCCCGCCATGCGCTCCAGCCTCGCCACCCGCTGCGACGTGGGCGGATGGCTGGAGAACATCCGGCCGAGCCCCGATCCGCTGAACGGGTTGGCGATCATCAGGTGCGAGGCCGAGGTCAGGCGGCTGTTCTCCGGCAGCGGCAGGCGGCGGGCGCCCATCTCGATCTTGCGCAGCGCGGAGGCCAGCGCCAGCGGGTCGCCGGTCAGCCGGGCCGCCGACTCGTCCGCCTGGAACTCGCGCGTCCGGGAGATCGCCATCTGCACCATTCCGGCCGCCACCGGTCCGAGCACCATCATGAGCAGCGCCCCCAGGAACCCGGGGCCCTCGTCGTCGTCGGAGCCGCCGAAGAACACCGCCACATAGCTGAGCCAGGTGATCATCGTGGCCAGCGCCGCGGTCACGGAGGACAGGAGGATGTCGCGGTTGTACACGTGTGACAGCTCATGCCCGATGACCCCGCGCAGCTCCCGCTCGTCCAGCAGCCGCGTCAGCCCCCACGTCACGCAGATCGCCGCCCGCCTGGGGCTCCGGCCTGTGGCGAAGGCGTTCGGCTGGGCCGTAGGCGAGATGTACAGCCTCGGCATCGGCTGCCTGGCCTCGGTGGAAAGCTCCCGCACGATCTTGTAGAGCGTCGGCTGCTCGACCTCGCTGACCGGCCGGGCCCGCATGGCCGACAGCGCGATCCGGTCGGAGAAGAAGTACGCGACCCCGGAGCTCCCCAGCGCCAGCAGCAACGCGATCTGCAGCCCGACCCTGCCACCCACCCAGGAGCCCACGACGAGGATTCCTGCCGACAGTCCGCCGAGTAGCACGGCAGTGCGCACACCATTGCGACGCAAGGCTCCCCCTTCCGTGGTCTGGGTTCACCAGCTCCAACGTCCATCCCCCACCTCAACGTTCCCGCCCAACCATCCCGTGCGGGGCCGGAGGAAATCTCCCGTTCTGGCGCATGTCCGGCTGACCTGCACGAACAAGCCCAGTCAGGGGTACGGCGGGCGGTCAGGGCGGGGTGTCAACAGGGGCGGGGCCCGGGGCACCGGCGTGCCCCGAGCGTCGCTAGCGGTAGTTCACGAACTGCAGGGCGATGTCCAGGTCCTTGCCCTTCAGCAGGGTGATGACGTCCTGCAGGTCGTCCTTCTTCTTGGAGCTCACCCGCAGTTCCTCGCCCTGGATCTGCGCCTTGATGCCCTTGGGGCCCTCGTCGCGGATCATCTTGGAGATCTTCTTGGCGTTCTCCTGGTCGATGCCCTCCTTGAGGGCGATCATCATGCGGTACTCCTTGCCCGACAGCTTCGGCTCGCCGGAATCCAGGATCTTGAGCGAGAGACCCCGCTTGATGATCTTCTCCTTGAACACGTCGAGGGCGGCGTTGGCGCGCTCCTCGCTGTTCGCCTTGATCTCGATGTTCTGCTGGCCGGACCAGCTGATCGAAGCGCCGGTGTTCTTGAAGTCGAAGCGGTGCCCGATCTCCTTGACGGTCTGGTTCAGCGCGTTGTCGACCTCCTGATGGTCGATCTTGCTGACGATGTCGAACGACGAGTCTGCCAATGCCCGAAACCTCTCAGACGTGCCAAGTCACGGCGGACTCGGCCTCTTCACTCTCGATAGCCCGCACGGGCGCCGCGGCCCGATAGTCCTTGATAAGCCTGACAAGCCTAGCCAGCATCCGCGCGCGGCGCTCAGCCGGTCAAATGTCGTTTACCCGAGCCTTGGCCGGGGAGATGGGGGTGAGCTGCGGGAATACCCACGACCAGGATGGTGAGAGGTGGAACCTTTGAACAAGCAGTCATTGACCGCGGTAGCCCGCAACCAGCTCGAAACCGCGCGTGTCGCCTCCAGCGGCCGCTCAGCCACCACCCTGTACGGCGGGCACGAGCAAGTCCTGCGCCAGACCATGATCGCCCTGGCCGCCGGATCCCGGATGGACGACCACAACAATCCCGGCGAAGCCACCCTGTACGTCGTGTCCGGCCGGGTCAGGCTGATGTCCGACGGGGTGTCCTGGGATGGGATGACCGGGGACCTGCTGATCATTCCGCAGGCCGTACACGCGGTGGAGGCACTGGAAGACTCGGCCGTCCTCCTCACCGTCGCGAAGCACCGCTGACGCGCGCCCACAAGCAGGACATTCTGATGTCACGTCCACCTCGAAAGTCCGCTATTCTTCTACCTGTCGCCGCGCAAGCGGGTCTGACACGGCAGGTTGCCCGAGTGGCCAATGGGAGCGGACTGTAAATCCGTCGGCTTAGCCTACCCAGGTTCGAACCCTGGACCTGCCACCCGCAGGACGAAGGGCCTCTGGTCTGCGCTCACGCGCACCAGAGGCCCTTCGCTTTATCCCGAGGCCCGCGGCGGCGGCCTGGGGGAAGTTCGCGGGAACGTCGCGGCGCCTGGCCCCTCCTGGCTTCGGCGCGCGTGGTCGATCAGAACTTGGCCGTGCTCAGCAGCCAGGACTCGACGCCGCGGTCCGGGGCTCGGCTGGCGAGCGCCTCCGGCTGCAGGGCGAGCGCGGCGGCGCTGCCCACGAGGAGTCCGGCGATGATCGTACGTCGGGATACGGATTCGGACATGGTGTCCTCCATTAGCGGATCTGTTGACGGATGAGATCCAGCACGTCGGCGTCAACGTGGCCCGCGGCGTGCCGCAGCAGTTCCTGGAGTGTGCGGGATTCGGGGTCGGCCAGCACGAGCGTGCGCCGGTCGGCCGGAAGTTCCAGCGCGACGATGCGCGGGGCCACCTTGGCCCTGGTCACGCGGCCGTGTGAGGTGTCCAGAGCGGTCACCTCGATCCAGCGGAAGCCGAGCCTGCCCTCGTCCGGCGCCTTGAGCCGGTCGTCGGCCCGCAGGCCGTCCATCGCCGCCGCCACCGCGGAGCGTGCTGACTTGTCGAGTGTCCAGCTCGGGTTCTCCCGACCCGAGTAAATCTCGACCGTCGCCACGCTCGGCGAAACGCCCTGGGCTCCCGAATTGCCGCAGGCGAGCATGGACAGCGAAACTCCGAGCACCGCGAGAACGAGCCGGACTGCCACCGGAACTCCCTGACTAGTTGATGGTGGACCGCGGATTAACCCGAGGGTAGATGTACGGGGATCCGTCTACTGTATACGGGCCCCTGTTGCATGTCACCGGATTGGTAATGGCCAGCCCGGAATTGTCGACGTTGGTCGCCGGAGTGCTTCCCGGTTTGTGCGCCCAGCGCCGCAGGCTGCCGGAGAAATCGGCGATCCGGTGGTAGAAGTGAAAGTCCGTGCCCGGCCAGATGCACAGATAGCTGACGAACCTGTCGTCGTTGCAGGCGCTGGTGTATCCGTCGCGGAACACCGCGGCCTTGATGTCGGCGACGGTCAGCGCGGTGAAGATCTGGCCGGTGCCGCGGCCGGGCTGGGCGAAGGTGCCGGTGGCCAGGCTGGAGGCGAAGTTGTAGCAGTTGTTCACGGGACGGCGGGCGCCGTTCCAGAACGTGTCGAGGTCGGCCCAGGTCGACGACCAGGTGACGCAGGCCGCGAGCCCGGCCGTGCCCGACTCCAGTTGCGCCGTCGGGGTGCCGATGGTCCGGTCGGACAAGCCGCTGACCTCGGGCGAGATGGTCGCCTGCGCGCCGGGGGTGTGTAACAGCCAGCGTTCGGTGACGTCCGAGACCCGTATCCCGGTCTCCTCTCTGAGCCGGAACGCCGGTGGGAGTCCGGCGGCGGCCAGGCGACTGCCACTGGACCGGTCGGCGGTCACGACCATTCCGCGATATCCCAGCTTGGACTCGACGTCGTTGACGGGTCGCAGTGCGGAACGATTCGCGTTGAGCCGGTCGATGAGTTCGCGTTCTTCGCGTGCCGTGAGCTGCCAATGCGGATTCGGACGTCCTGAAAAGACGTCGAGTTCGACCTGGAGCATTGCCTCTCCTTCGTCGCGGTCGTGGATTCCACAGCGAAGTTAACAGGCGAGCATGCGACTGGAAAGACACAAAATTCAGGCCCTGACGGCGCGCCGGGAGCGGCAATTCAGATTGAAACTTCCATTCACCGTCCGGTCACATTCGGCGAGGTGAGCCGAAAACGGGATTCGCGTTTTCATGTAATAGCTTTTACGACAGGGGTGTTCTCGTCTTATGCCACGTCCGGGTCGCTGATTCAGCGGGTTGAGCACGCGCTATGCGAAGGCGGCCGTTGTGATCGGCATCCGGGGTTTCGGCTCTCAACCGGTCAAGGTCAGGACCAGTTGCGGGGCCGCGGAGAACACGACGGCGACCGCCAGCGTCGCGGCCACGGCGGCCCAGGTGGCCGGGTGGGCGCGCGTGGACACGCGGGCCGGCGCGGTGGCCGGGGTGACGATCCGGGCGGTCCAGGCCACGTAGTAGTAGAGGCCGATGACGGTGTTGACGGCCATGACCACCGCCAGCCAGCCCAGGCCGCCCTCGACGATCTCGCGGAAGACCACGACCTTGGCGAACAGCCCCGCCAGGCCGGGCGGCAGGCCCGCCAGGCAGATCAGGCAGAACGCCAGCGCGATGCCCGCGGCCGGGGTGCGGAAGGCCAGGCCGCGGTAGTCGTCCAGCTCGTTGCGCGGGGCGCTCCGGGAGACGAGCATCACGACGGCGAAGGCGCCCAGGTTCATGGCGGCGTACAGGACCAGATAGGTCATGGAAGCGGCGACCGCGGTGGCCGTGCCCGCGGCGATGGCCAGCGGGGCGAGGATGTAGCCGGACTGGGCCACGGAAGACCAGGCGAGCATGCGTACGGCGGAGCGCTGGCGCATGGCCAGCAGGTTGCCCGCGGTCATGGTCAGGGCCGAGAGGATGGCGATCAACGGTGACCACGTCCGCGCCTGGCCCGGGAGCGCGGCCACGAGGACGAGGATGAGGCCCGCGAACCCGGCGGCCTTCGAGATGACCGACAGCAGGGCGGCGATGGGGATGGGCGCGCCCTGGTAGACGTCGGCGGCCCAGGAGTGGAACGGCACGGCGGCGATCTTGAATGCGAACCCGGCCGTCACCAGGACCACGCCGACCGTGACCACGGCGGGCAGGGCCCCCTGGGCGCCGGGGGCGGGGAGCTGGCCGCTCAGGACGGCGGCCAGGCGGTCGAGGTAGACGCTGCCGGTGATGCCGTAGAGCAGGGAGACGCCGAAGAGCATGATGGCGGTCGAGACCACCGAGACCACGAACAGCTTCACCGCCGCCTCCGAGCTGCGGCCGTCGTAGCGTCTCAGCGCCGTCAGGGCGAAGACCGGCAGGGAGACCAGTTCGAGGGCGACGACGAGCATGATCAGGTCGCGGGAGGCGGGCAGGGAGACGGCGCCCACGAGGGTGCACAGGAGCAGGAAGTACCACTCACCGACCGGGATGCCGCCCTCGGCCAGCTCCGTCATCGACAGCAGCACCACGACGACTCCGGCCACCAGCGCCAGACCGGCGAAGACCACGGTGAAGTGGTCGACCACGTAGGAGCACAGGGGGGTGGGGCCCGGGTTCAGGGCTTTCGGGACGCAGAACGTGGCCAGGCCGCGGGTGGCCTGCGTGGCCTGGGCGATCACGAAGGCCAGGGCGGCCAGCAATGCGGCCAGGGTGATGAGGCCCAGCGTGGTGCGTATCCGGGGGGTGGCGGGCAGGAAGGCGTCGAGCAGCAGCACCAGGCCCGCCGCCAGCGCCAGGATCAGTGGGGCGGCGATGACGAAGTAGTCGATCGACTGGATCACGACACGACCCCCAGCAGCGCCTCGACGGCGGGTGTGGTGAGCGAGAGCAGGAGGCCGGGCCAGAGGCCGAACAGCAGGATCAGCACGATCAGCGGCACCCAGGCGGCCATCTCGTAGCCGCGGATGTCGGGCATGCGGGACCGGCTGCCGATCCGTTCGCCGGTCTTCTCCAGGAGTGTGTCGCCTCGTTCGTCGGACGATCCGGTGGCGAGCGCGGACTGGTCGGTCGCGGGTGCGGCACCGACCCCCACATCCGGCTCCGACGCGGCAACGCCGGTCACGGCCGACGCCCCCGCACCGACGTCAGACCCGTGCGCGGCGACTCTGCCGGTTTCAAGCGTGTCTGGGGCGGTTCTGTCTGAGGTGTCCGCGCCGACGCCGGGTGCGGGTGTGGCCGTGCCCGTCGTGGGTTGGGCGCCGGGGAGTCCGTGGGTGACGCGGGAGAGCATGACCAGGAAGTACGCGGCGGTCAGCACGGCGCCCAGGCCGCCGATGACCATGAACGTCAGGAACAGCGGCCGGGACAGCGCCTCGGCCGGAGCGAAGGCGCCGAGCAGGGCGAGCATCTCGCCCCAGAACCCGGCGAGCCCCGGCAGCCCGAGCGAGGCGATGGCCGCGAAAGTGAGCACCGAGCCCAGGTGCGGAAGCGTGGCCAGCATGCCGGTGATGGAGGGCATGTCGGCGGTCGAGTAGCGCTCCTTGACGGCTCCGGCCAGGAAGAACAGCAGGCCGGTGATCAGGCCGTGGGCGATGTTGGCGAACAGGGCGCCGTTGATGCCGACCGTGGTCAGCGTGGCGAAGCCGAGCAGAACGAAGCCCATGTGACCGACTGAGGAGTAGGCGATCATCCGTTTCAGGTCGCGCTGGGCCAGGCAGGCCAGCGCGCCGTAGACGATGCCGACCACGGCCAGCGCGCCCAGCCACGGCGCCACGACGGCGGCGCCCTCGGGCAGGACCGGGATGGCGATCCTGGCGAAGCCGTAGGTGCCCATCTTCAGGAGTACACCGGCCAGCAGCACCGAGCCGACCGTCGGCGCCTCGGTGTGGGCGTCGGGCAGCCAGGTGTGCAACGGCCACATCGGGGTCTTCACGGCCAGGCCGATGCCGACGGCCACGAACGCGAGCACCTGCACGCCTCTGGACATCCCGGCGCCGTGTCCGGCGGCCAGCTCCACCATGTCGAGCGTGCCCGCCTGCGCCCAGATGAACAGCAGGCCCAGCAGCATGACGACCGAGCCGAGCAGCGTGTACAGGATGAACTTGATCGCCGCCGCCCTGCGGGCCTTGCCGCCCCAGACGGCGATCAAGAAGTACATCGGGATCAGGACGATCTCGAAGAACACGAAGAACAGCAGCAGATCCAGGGCCAGGAAAGTGCCGATCATGCCGACTTCGAGCACCAGCAGCGTGAAAACCAGCGCCCTCGGACGGCTGCCGCCCGCTCTGGGGTGCAGGAGCTGGCCGGGGCCGCGGGCGTCGCCGATGCCCAGGTAGACGAAGCACAGGAAGGTCAGCAGGGCGGTCAGCGCGACCAGCGGCAGCGAGATCCCGTCGACTCCCAGGTGGAATCTGAGCCCCAGCCCGGGAATCCACGGCAGGTCGAGGGTGAACTGCATACGGGCGGCCTGGCCGTACTGGAAGGTGGCCACCATGATCGCGGCCAGCATCAGGACCGCGCCGGAGACGGCCAGGCCGTACAGGCGAAGCGCGCGCCGTAGCGCGGGCGGGGGCGCGAGCAGCGCGAGGGCGCCCAGCAGGGGTACCGCCAGCAGCGCAACAGGCAGCCAGCTCTGCTCGCTCATCCGAACACCACCGCCCCGACGACGATCAGGAGCACTCCGGCGAGGACGCCGCTGACGTAGAGCTGCACGTTGCCGTTCTGCGCCAGGCGCAGCACCCCGGACAGGCCGCGGGCCGTGCGGCCGGAGCCGCGTACCGCGCCGTCCACGACCCGGTCGTCGGTGCCGACCACCAGCCGGGACAGCGCGAGGATCGGGCGGACGAACAGGGCCGCGTAGACGGAGTCGACGTAGAAGGCGCGCTCGCACGGGACGCGGAAGGGTCCGAGGATGCGCGCGGGGTCGACGACCGGATCGCCGCGCCAGAAGGCGTAGACGACTCCGGCGCCGAGCAGCGCGAGCACCACGCTGATCGTGGCCACGCCCACGTCGAGGTGGAGGCCGCCCGCGAAGCCCAGCAGGAGTGCCGGGACCGCGAGCAGGACGATCGGGATCAGCATGGACGGCGGCGCCTCGCGGGGATCGACCACGTGCGCCGTGCCAGGCTGCGGCTCGGGCAGGGCGATGGTCCGCGCGGGTCCGAAGAAGGTACGCAACCAGGCGCGGGCGGAGTAGGCGCCGGTGGCGACGACGGTGGCCAGGGCGCTGGCGTAGAGCAGCAGGGCGGCGGCGTCGGTGAGGGTGGCGCCGGTGACCGCCTCGTCCATGGCCAGCAGGAGGCTGTCCTTGCTGAAGAATCCGCTGGCCGGTGGCAGGCCCATGAGGGCGGCGAAGCCGATCGTGGTCGCCGCGAACGTGACCGGCAGCTCACGCCGCAGGCCGCCCATCTGGCTCATGAGGTTGGAGCCGACGTGGTGGATGACCGCGCCCGCGCACAGGAACAGCAGCGCCTTGAACGCGCCGTGCGTGAGCAGGTGGAAGATGGCCGCGTGGTCGGAGCCCGCGGCCAGGCCACCGGCCATGTAGGCGAGCTGGCTGATCGTCGAATAGGCCAGCACGCGTTTCAGGTCGTCCTGGGCCAGCGCGGCGAGGGCGGCGCCCAGCATGCCGAGCGCCGCCAGGACGGCCAGCACGTCGAGCGTGGGCCGCGCGCCGAGGAACGCCGGGAAGAGCCTGGCGACGATGAAGATGCCGGCGGCGACCATGGTGGCGGCGTGGATCAGCGCGCTGATCGGCGTCGGACCCGCCATGGCGTCGGGCAGCCAGGTGTGCAGCGGCACCTGGGCGCTCTTGCCCGCCACCCCGGCCAGCAGCAGCATCGTCGCGGTGACCAGCGTGGCGGTGGACATCTCCGGCACCTTGGCGAGCACGTCGGCGATGCGGAAGCTGTCCGCCGAGATGCCGAGCACGAAGATGCCGAACAGGAAGCCGACGTCACCCAGGCGCGTGACCAGGAACGCCTTGACCGCGGCCCTGGAGTTGGCCCGGTCTTCCCACCAGTGGCCGATGAGCAGGTAGGAGCACAGGCCCATGACCTCCCAGCCCACGTACAGCACCAGCAGGTCGCCCGAGTAGATGACGAGCAGCATGGCGCTGGTGAACAGGCTGATGAAGGCGCTGTAGGACGGGTAGCGCGGGTCGTCGTGGAGATAACCCACCGAATACACCTGTACGGCCAGCGCCACCAGGGTCACCAGCACGCCTAGGACTCCGGACAGGGCGTCCACCTGGAGGGTGAGCGAGATGGGGACCGTACCGGTGAGGATCGTGCCGTAGTCGGCGCCGACGGGGACGGCCGGGCGTTCGCCGAAGAAGGCGAAGCCTTGGGCGGCGGCCAGCCAGAGCGCCAGGGCGGCCGAGAGCGCGGTGGGCAGGATGGCGATCCAGGCGGCACGCCGGTTGCCGCCCCCATGGCCCCGCACCGCTACCCCGGTGCCGTCCGGCTTGTGGATCCCCGGCCCTTTGTTTTTCTGCGGGTGGGCCGGCCGGCGGGTTGCCGGCCAGCGGGAGAGGAGGAGTCCTGCGAAGGCGGCGAGGAACGGCAGCAGCACGATCAGCAGGGGGAACGGCGAGGACGTCGTGTTCATGCGCTGCCTCCTCGCCTGGCGGGGTGGCCGGGACGGTCCGCGCCGCCGCCATCCTGGTCGGAGGCGCCGTTGCCACGGGACGTGAGCCGCGGCGAGGTGACGGTGTCCAGTTCGGCGGGCCGGCGGTCGTCGGCGCGTTCGCCGTTGTCGCCACCCCTGCCGTCTCCCCCTGCGCCGTCGCCGCCCATGTCGGGGTCGCCCTCGGCGGGTTCGGCCAGGGCGCGCAGGCGGTCGAGGTCGACGCTCTGGCGGTTGCGGAAGAGCGCGAGCACGATGGCCAGGCCGAGACCCACCTCGGCCGCCGCGATCACGATGATGAACAACGTCAGCACCTGACCGCTGTGCAGGACGTCGGCCAGCCACATGTCGAACGCGACCAGGTTGATGTTGACGGCGTTGAGCATGAGCTCGACCGACATCAGCACGAGGATCGTGTTGCGCCTGGCCAGCACGCCGTAGACGCCGATGGAGAAGAGCAGCGCGGAGACGACCGCGGGGTACACGATGTGCACTAGGGCCCCCCGGGACCTTCAGCCGGAGCCTTGTCGCCGGACTCGCCCGCCGGCGGCGAGGCGCCGCGGATGTCGGTGCGGGACAGGACGATGGCGCCGATCAGCGCCGCGAGCAGGAGTACGGACAGCGCCTCGAACGGGAGCACCCAGGTGCTGAACACGCTCGCGCCCAGCTCGCCCGCCGCGCCTTCGCCCGGCTTCAGGGGCGCGTAAGCCGTACGGAAGCCGTCGATCACGACCGTGACCAGGACCGCGGCCGTCGCCAGCGCGACCAGGGCGGCCACCACGCGGTTGCCGCTGTCGAGGTCGGCCGAGCGTCCGATGGGGGCGCGCGTCAGCATGATGCCGAACAGCATCAGCACGACCACCGCGCCAACGTAGATCAGCACCTGCACCCAGGCGACGAACTCCGCCGTCAGCACCACATATCCACCAGCCAGCGCGCCGAAGCAGAGGACCAGCCAGAGGGCGGCGTGGACGAGTTGCTTGGTGGTGACGACGAGCAGCGCCGATCCGACGGCCACCGCGCCCAGGAGCAAGAACACGACCTCTTGCGTGGTGGGTGGCCAGAAGGGCGCCGCCTCGGTCACGAATCCTCCTCGGACTCCTGTGTCTCGTCGGGCTGCAGCCGCCCGGGTGGACGGATGGACCGTGGATCGGCCATCCGTCGTCTGCGGGAGCTCGCGGGAGAAGTCTGCTCTCCCGGATCGGACGGCCGCGACGACTCGCCGGAACCTGTGGACAACTCATCGGCGGACGGCTCACCTGTGGACAACCGTCCACCCTCACCGGCCTCGGGTCCGCCTCCGGAAGTCGCGGGCACGCCCCCTGCGGGCGAGCGGTCCGTGGCCTGGCCGCCTGCCGGTGCGCCACCTGCCGACGCCTCATCCGGAGGCGTCACCTGCGAAGACGTCTCCCCAGCGGCACCGGCGTCCTCGCCAGCTCCCGCCTCAGCGGTCTTCCCCTCCTCGACGGTCCCCGTGTCCTCGGCGGCCTTCACGCGCGTAGCGGGCTGCGTGTCCGTGGGCTGCTCTGCTGTCGGGGTGACGCCTGCGGCCGTGTCCCCTGCGGGCTTCTCACCCGCCGTGGGCGGTTCCGCTGTGGGTGGTTCCGTGGGGGGCGGGTGCTCTGTGGGGGGCGTTGTTGGGGGTTGCGGCGTGCTGGGGGTTTCGCGGGTTCTGGGGGTTCGGCGCGGGGCTGGGGTTTCGGACGGAGTCGGGCGTACGGCGGCGCCTGCCGTACCGGATGGGCGGCGAGGTGCGGCGGTCAGCTCCTTGGGCGGCTCCGCGCCCGAGTCATGGGCGGGCGGCGGCGGTACGGTCTGGACCCATCCCCCGAGCTGCTCCTTCTCGTGGAGAAGGTTGCGGATGTCGCCCTCCGCGTATTCGAACTCGGGTGACCAGAACAACGCGTCGAACGGGCACACCTCAATGCAGATGCCGCAATACATGCAGAGGGCGAAGTCGATCGCGAATCGGTCGAGGACGTTGCGCTGGCGGGGGCGGCCGCCTTCGGGGGCGGGGAGCGTCTCCTTGTGGGAGTCGATGTAGATGCACCAATCCGGACATTCGCGTGCACACAGCATGCAGGAGGTGCAGTTCTCCTCGACCAGCGCGATGACGCCGCGACTGCGCGCCGGGAGAGCGGGCTTGACCTCGGGGTACTGCTGCGTGACGGATCTGCGCAGCATGTGGCGCAGGGTGATGGACAGCCCCTTCGCCAGCCCTACTCCCGGTATCCGCACCATGGTTCAACATCATGACGCACTATGCGTCTGAGGTGAATGAGCCAGACTGTTGTCCCCAGTTTTTCCACAGACATCCACAGGCTGTCCCCGAGTTATCCACAGGCGACCCGCACGGCCCATCCCTGTCACCCCCGACCGATAGTGTTCCGGCATGCCACACCCCCACCCCGCCCGCCCCAGCGCCGGGATCTGGGCTGCCTTCGTGGGTTGGGCGATCCTCCCCTTCGTCAGTTGCGGCCTGGCCACCCCGCTCACCATCGGCTTCGCCGCCTACTGGCTGCGCAGCACCTTCACCGCGATCGCCGCCGTCGTCTACACGGTGTTCGTGGGCTCGTTCCTGATCACCATCGTCGGTTACGAGGAGTTCGACCACATACCGGAGCCCATGCGCTCGCTCATCACCATCGGCTTCGGCATCAGCTGGCTGGGCGGCGTGATCCACAGCGGCATCCTGGTCCCCTTCATGGCCAAGGCCCGCATCAAGTCGCCGACCGACCTCCACCAGCGCGTCACCACCCCCACCTACCACCCGCCGCCCGGCAACACCGGCTTCCACCGCCAATCGGGACAGCCCGCCTGGATCGGCCCGTACCGCGTTCTCCACCAGCTCGGCCGAGGCGGCCAGGGCGCGGTTTACCTGGCGACGGCGCCCGACGGCAACCGGGTCGCCGTCAAGGTCCTGCACGACCTGGTCGACGAGACCGCCCGCGCCCGCTTCGCCCGCGAGGTCGACTCGGCGCGCAGGGTGGCCACCTTCTCCACCGCGAGGCTCCTCGACGTCAACATCACCGGCCAGCACGCCTACATCGTCAGCGAGTACGTCGAGGGACCGTCCCTGGAACAGCTCGTCAAGAAGCACGGTCCGCGCGATCAGGACAGTCTGGTACGGCTAGCGTTATCCACAGCCGGTGCGTTGGCGGCCATCCACAAGGCAGGCGTCGTCCACAGGGACTTCAAGCCGAGCAACGTCCTGATCGGCCCGGACGGCCCGCGAGTGATCGACTTCGGCATCGCCAGGGCGCTGGATCAGGTCACGGTGACGCAGGGGAAGATGGTGGGGACGCCGCCGTACATGTCGCCCGAGCAGTTGACGGGTGAGGCGGTGGGTCCGGCTTCGGACGTGTTCAGCTGGGCGGTGACCATGATTTTCGCGGCCACGGGGCGTCCGGCGTTCGGCGAGGACACGGTTCCTGCGGTGTTCAACAGGGTGCTCACGGTTCACCCGGATCTGTCGCCGCTGCCGCCCGGGTTGCGGGGGATCATCGGGTCGTGCCTGAACAAGAGCCCGGCGGAGCGGCCGTCGGCCTCGGACGTGATGCTGGCGATCGTGCACTGACCCGGGTGTCAGACGGTGGCGTCGGCGGCCTTCGTGGTCAAAGCCAGGTACTCCTCGTGGGTGAGGGTGCGGATCTCCAGGGGGAGCTTGTGGCGGGCGGCGAACAGGTTGACGTGCTCGGGTGACCAGGGGCCCGGGAGGTGGTGGATGGGCTGCCCGTCGGCCGCCAGCACCACCAGACCGGCCAGGTCCTGGTACCGGTAAAGGAACAATCCGGCCGCGCCCCCTTGGACCCGGCTGCCCTGGGGCTCGGGGGTGCTCTTGGGGGTCGAGGGCAGGTGGTCATCGGGGTGCGTGCCCGGCGGTGGGGGTGGGGGTGGGGATGTGGCGGGTGGCTGTGGGGTGGAGAGGTGCGGGGTGGAACGTGGTGGGGTTGGGAGGGGTGGGGTTGGGAGGGGTGGGGTTGGGAGGGGTGGGGTTGTGGGGAGGGCGGTTTCGGTTTGGGAGGCGCGGTTGATGTAGAGGATGCCGGAGGTCAGTCTCAGGTGTAGGCCGCCTGTTGAGGCCACGATCGCCCCTTTGCGTACGCTTCGGCGTCCCAAGCGTTCGCGTACTGGCGCCAGGAACAACAGCAGTGGGCTGAACAAGAAGATCAGCCACTTGACCTCTACGACATCGATGAGCATGCGGCCGATGGCTGAGAAGCTCCGCCACACGTACCAGAACCCGGATGTGGTCAGGTAGACCATGGCGCCCAGGGCCAGCACGCCCAGTCCGATCGCCACCGGCTTTCGCCAGCGTGCGGGTGGGGGCGGCGAAACGCCGGTGATGCGCCTCCAGCCAGGTGCCCGTGCGGCCAGCGCGGAGCGTACCCGGGCGGCTGGAGCGCCGAGCGCCTCGTGCAGCGCAACGCCACCGGCGGCGGCGAAGTCCGCGACGGCCTCCCAGTCGCCGGGCAGGTCCGCGAGGACCAGTCCGTCCTGGTCCAGTACCGCCAAGCCGCTGACCGTCCGGTCGTAGGTGGGCAGACCGTTGGGGCCCACGACGGTCTGTTCGTAGCGGTAGTGGAGGAGAGAGGCGGGCGTCAGCCGTACCTGGGAGAAAGGCGGCACCTCGGGTGTGGGTGTTGGGGGTGGTTGGGAGGGGGTGATGAGGAGTTCGCCGGACGGGGACCAGGACAGGGTCACCGGGCCGGAGCCCGAGGAGCGCAGCGAGGTCAAAGGAGCACCTTCACGACTCCCGTCAACGCGAGCTGAACCAGCGCCAACGGCACCAGCCCCACCCAGGCCAGCTTCTGCAACTGGTCCTCACGCAGCCGAGGAAAGCTCACCCGCAGCCAGATCACCACGAAGGCCAGCAGGAACACCTTGATCAGCGTCCAGATCCACCCGGCCAGGAACGGGCCGTGCCAGCCGCCGAGGAACAGCACGGTGGTCAGGAAGGAGAGCACCACGATGCCGACGTACTCGGCGAGCATGAACAGGGCGAACCGCATCCCGGTGTACTCGGTCATCGGGCCCATGATGATCTCGGACTCGGCGATGGGCATGTCGAACGGCGGGCGGCGCAGTTCGGCGAGACCGGCGACGAAGAACACGACGCCGCCGATGGCCTGCCAGGGCAGCCACCACCACTGCCACTGGTCCAGGATGCCGGGCAGGGAGAGGGTCCCGGCGGCCATGGCGACGGAGGAGGCGGCCAGGACGAGCGGCAGCTCGTACGACATGAGCTGGGCGGCGGAGCGCATGCCGCCGAGGACGGAGTACTTGTTGGCCGAGGCCCATCCGGCCATGATCGAGCCGAGCACGCCGATGCCCATGACGGCCAGCACGAAGAACAGGCCGAGGTCGAGGTTGACGCCGAAGCCGTTCTTGTCGATGGGGATGACGATCAGCACGACGAGGTACGGCACGAGCGCCACCCCCGGTGCGATCATGAAGATGCGGCGGTCGGCCGCGGCGGGGATGACGTCCTCCTTCTGGGCGAACTTGACCCCGTCCGCGATGAGCTGGGCCCAGCCGTGGAAGCGTCCTGCGTACATGGGGCCGAGACGCGACTGCATGTGCGCCATGACCTTGTGCTCGGTCTGCCCGATGATGAGCGGCAGGAGCAGGAACACCGCGAGGATGACGGCGAAGCGCACGATCACGTCCAGCATGTGGCCTAACCTCCTGTGCCCCAGTCGGCGGGTACTCCGGGTGGGAGGGTCTTGCGGCGGCTCGGCGCGGACTCGCCGGGCTCCTTGGCGCCCGGCCACGCCTTGGCCACGCGCGCGGCCAGGATGAAGTCCTTGCGCAGCGGGTAACCCTCGAAGCCGTCGGGCAGGAGCAGCGGCACGAGGTGGGGGTGGCCGTCGAAGGTGACGCCGAACATCTCGTAGGTCTCGCGCTCGTGCCAGTCGGCGCCCCGGTAGACGCCGACGGCCGAGGCCAGGCGCGGCTCGGCGCGGGGGACCCAGGTGCGCAGCAGGAGCCGGGCGCGTTCGGCGGGGTTGTAGACGTGGGCGACGACGGAGAAGCCCTCGGGCGGGTCGTCGACGCCGGTCAGCCAGTCGAAGAACTCGTAGCCGAGTTCGTCGCGGGCGTGGGTGAGGGCCTCGGTCCAGTCGGCGGCGGCGACGTCGACGGTGTGGTCGCCGTAGGACTCGCTGAGCTGGGCCCGGTCGCCCCAGGCGGCGAAGCTCACACGTCCTCCTTGTGGGCGCGCGACCAGATGTAGCGGTCGCTGAGCTTCTCCCCCGCGATCTTCTCCTGAAGCTTCATGATGCCGTAGAGCAGCGCTTCGGGCCTGGGCGGGCAGCCGGGCACGTAGACGTCGACGGGGATGATCTGGTCGACGCCGTTGGTGACGCAGTAGGAGTCCCAGTACGGCCCGCCGGAGTTGGAGCAGGCGCCGAAGGAGATGACGTACTTGGGGTCGGGCATCTGCTCGTAGAGCCGTTTGACCGCGGGCGCCATCTTGTCGGTGACGGTGCCCGACACGATCATGAGGTCGGCCTGCCTGGGCCCGTTGGCGAACGGGATGACGCCGAACCTGATGAAGTCGTGCCGGCTGGTGGAGGTGGCGATGAACTCGATCGCGCAGCAGGCCAGGCCGAAGTTGAACACCCACAGGGAGTAGCGCCGCCCCCAGTTGAGCACGAACCGCATCGGCTTGGGCGCCAGCCGCGAGATCGGCCCCACGGTGGGCATCGGAAGATCGGCCATGGTGACCATTCTCGCGCGGGTGGCGGCGGAAGAGTAGAGCCCCCTACATGTACAGCGCGGCGCGCGCGTTGTCGACGACCTCTCCCGCGATCCGCCCCGCCGCCGCGCCGAGCTCGCGGTCGATGGGCTCCATCCGCGGCGCGCGCACCTCGGGTTCGGTGTACGGCCGGCCGGCGAGCAGGTCGTGACGCAGGTGGGTGGGCGGATGGGTGGTGTCCACGCGCAGTTCCCGCCGCCGGGCGGCGGCGCGGCGCCGGTCGCGCTCGTCCTCGGGCAGCGCCGCGGTGTAGGACCTGACCGCCTCCCACAGGTCGCCGCCGACCTGGTGGGCCTGGGTGGCGAGGTAGTCGTCCAGGTGGGGCAGCGCCCACAGCCCCTTGTCCATCGAGGACACGGCGGCCGACGACCCGGCCACGCGCAGCGAGATGAGGTCGGCGCGGTACTCGGCGCGCTGGGTGGCCCGGTAGGTGATGCGTTCGAGCACCGTGTGGAACCACCCGACGACGAGCCGCAGCGGCGCCACGACGATCTTGCCGAAGGTGAGGTGGTCGCCGTCCATCCTGACGGTCTCGTGCAGTTCGGCGAGGGCGCCGAGCGCG
Organism: Nonomuraea sp. NPDC050790; assembly: GCF_044456745.1. Taxonomy (NCBI): domain Bacteria; kingdom Bacillati; phylum Actinomycetota; class Actinomycetes; order Streptosporangiales; family Streptosporangiaceae; genus Nonomuraea; species Nonomuraea sp. NPDC050790. Next base: position 833,956 of record NZ_JBITGF010000003.1, read on the forward strand.
GAGCCGACGACCAGCCCGTGCCGGGCGTCCTGGTTGACGGAGTGGGCGATCTCGTGCCCGAGCACCGCGATCCGCTCCTGCGGGGTCAGCGCGAGCCAGAGCGGGTAGCCGAGCATCAGGAAGCGGCGCCGCCTCAGGCCGTAGGTGCCGTATTCGGCGTTGACCTCGCCGGTCACGACGACGGTGTCGGGTTTGGGCGCGCGCAGCGCGGTGGCGATCTCGTCCACGAGCCGGAAGAGCTCGGGCGCTTCGGTACGGCCCAGCGGCACCCCCTGGGGCAGCTTCCCCGGCCGCGGCGCCATGAGCCAGGCCAGCCCGAACGCCCCCGCGCCGAGGATGATCCCGATGAACCCGGGCCGGGTGACGAGCCAGATCCCGGCGCCGACGAGCGCGAGCGTCAGCAGGTGCACCAGGAGGGCGGCGGCGTAGGAGGCCGCGCGCACGAGGCGGCCGCCGGTGACGGAGCCCTGCCTGACCTCGTCGTAGAGGCCCTGGGCCCGCCATGACGTCATGGGGCAATATATCCGGCTCTAGGTCCAGGTCAGGACACGTTTGCGCCAGGCGTACAGGATGCCGAGGGCGATGAAGCCGAGGAAGACGAACATCTCCACGAGCGTGGTCATGCCGTAACCGGGGGCGGCGAAGACGGTGGCCCAGGGGAACAGGAAGACGGCGTCGACGGCGAAGACGACGTAGAGGTAGGTGAAGACGTAGTAGCGGATCTGGGACTGGGCCCAGCCGTCGCCGACGGGGTCGACGCCGCATTCGTAGGTGGTCAGCTTCTCCGGCGTCGGCCTGGTCGGGCGCAGGAGACGGTTGGCCGTCATGGCGCCGGCCACGATGATCACGCCGATGAGCAGGAGCGCGGCGACCAGTGCGTAGCTGCCGTAGTAGCCGTCCATGGGCTGATCGTAACCGGCGTCAGCGCAACCGGCGAGGGGCGGCGTGGCTGCGCAGGGCGGGTGCGACCGGGGCTCCGTTCAGGAAGCCTTCGACGCCGTCCTCCAGCGCCTTGCCGTACACGAGGAGGGCGGCGCGCGCGGCCTCGACGGTGCGCTCGATGTCCTCGGGGGTGTGGGCGGCGGAGACCACGAACGACTGGCACAGGACGCCGTGGCGCAGGAGTTCCTGGAGGAAGAGCGTGCGGAACGGCTGTGACGGCTGCCCGGCGGCGTCCTTGGTGGTGAAGATCAGGCAGGAGGGACGGCCGAGGACGGCGACGTGCGCGGACAGGCCGAGTTCGCGGGCGGCGGCGTTGACGCCGTCGGCCAGCGCGCGCCCGCGCTCCTCCATGACCGCGACCGGGTCGTGCTCGGTGTAGGCGCGGATGACCGCGCGCAGGGCGGTCAGCGACACCGTCTCGGCGCCGTGAGTGGACGACAGCAGGAAGACGCGGGCCCGGTCGGTGCGCAGGCCGCCCAGTTCCATGACCTCGCGGCGGCCGGTCAGCGCGGAGATGGGGAAGCCGTTGCCGATGGCCTTGCCCCAGCAGGCGAGGTCGGGGCGGATGCCGTAGTGCTCCTGCGCGCCGGGGTAGGCCCAGCGGTAGCCGGTGATCATCTCGTCGAAGACGAGCAGCGCGCCGCGCTCGGTGCACAGGGCGCGTACGCCTTCGAGGAAGCCGGGCTCCGGCTCCGCCAGGGCGGTGGCGGCCTCCATGATGACGCAGGCGATCTGCCCGGGATGCCGGTCGAACAGCGCGCGCAGCGAGCCGAGGTCGTTGTAGGCGAAGCGGAGGGTCTGTTTCCTGGTGGCCTCCGGCACGCCGGCGTTCATCTCCAGTGCGCCGACGAACCAGTCCTCGGTGGCGAAGAACGGCTGCGCGCAGACGGCGACGAGGTCGCGGCCGGTGAAGCCGCGGGCCAGCCGGATGGCCGCGGAGGTGGCGTCGGAGCCGTTCTTGGCGAACTTGACCATGTCGGCGCCGGGCAGGGGGGTGAGGAAGTCCTCGGCGGCCCGCAGTTCGAGCTCGGTGGGGCGGCTGAAGCTCAGGCCCTGGTCGAGCACCTCGCGCACGGCGTCGAGCACCGGCCGGTAGGCGTGGCCGAGGGTGACCGAGCGCAGGCCCATGCCGTACTCGACGAAGCAGTTGCCGTCGGCGTCCCACACCCGGGCGCCCTGGCCGCGCACGAGGACCGGCGCCATGCCCTCCGGATACTGGTCGTCGCCGCGCGCGTACGTGTGCGCGCCGCCCGGCACCAGTTCGTGGAGCCTGCGCTGCAGAAGAGTGGACTGGACGAACCCTGAAGACGGTCCTAGATCCCGCACCCATCACATCGTAGGCACGCAACTCCTTTACGTACATACCCCGCTAAAGGCTCGACTCCAAGATTCCCAAGGGACGGTAAAGCGCTCAAAGACCCCCCATAACCTGGCCCGCATGCACAAAATGCGATTCTTCGGAGGAATCGCGCTGATAGCTGCATCCGTCGCCGGTTGCGGCTTGGCCACCGCCTCCCCCGAGGGCGACCGCAAGGTCCCCGCCGAGCCGACGAAGATCGATTTCGTGACCCCCTCCGCCGTCAACGGTCTCGTCACCAAGACCCTCGGCGAAGGGGACGGCAGCGGCCGTTACGTGCACATCACCTACCCGGAGATCAAGGGGGCAGATCCGCTCAACGACCAGGTCCGCCAGGAGGCCGAGCGCCAGTTGCGCGCGTTCCGCGAGTCCACCACCAAGCACGGACCGGCCCCCCGGCCCGAGCTCAACGTGGACTGGCAGTTGCCCGTCGCCTCCGACGCCGCCATCGCGGTACGGCTGCGCACCGGCGAGTTCCACGGCGCCGACTGGGGCAACTCCAACCGCACCCTCTGGTACGACGGCCGCAGCAGGCAGGCGTTCCCCTCGACCGGGCTGCTCGGCGGCGAGGCGGCGCTGGGCGCGCTGGCGGAGAAGGTGAGCAGGCGGCTGGTGGCGCGCGGGTCGGGCACGGTGGCCGCGGATCCCGAGTTGTTCGACTCCATGGCCTTCAACCGCGACGGGGATCTCGTTGTGGAGTTCGACGACTGCCAGGTCGGCGCCTGCTCGCTGGGGCGGGTAGCGGAAGCCGTACCGGCGGGCGAGGTGGAGCCGCTGCTGTCGGCGGCGGGACGGCGGGCGCGGGAGGCGGCCCGCGCGGCCGCGCCGCCGACGCCGGACACCAAGCCGAAGGTGACGCCCACGCACAGCCCGGAGGCGACCAGCAACCAGGCGGGCTCGGTCGACTGCGCGAGGACCAAGTGCGTCGCGCTCACCTTCGACGACGGGCCGGGACCGCACACGGGGTCGCTGCTCGACACGTTGCGCGACGCGGGGGCGCGCGCGACGTTCTTCACGGTCGGCACCAACGCGGCCTCCCGGCCCGACCTCCTGCGCAGGATGAGCGGCGAGGGACATCTGGTGGCCAGCCACAGCTGGGCGCACCGGGACCTGTCGAAGCTGTCCAGCAGCAAGATCGCCGACTCGCTGGCCAGGACCGAGGACACGCTGACGGCCACGCTGGGTGAACGGCCGACGCTGGTGCGGCCGCCTTACGGGGCGATCAGCAAGGAAGTCCTGGCGGTCGCGAAGGAACTCGACGTCTCCCTGGTGAACTGGGACGTCGACACCCGCGACTGGCGCGACAGGAAGCCGGAGGTCGTGAGCAGGCGGGCGGTCAAGGGCGCGCATCCCGGGGCGATCATCCTGATGCACGACATTCATCGCACGACCGTTGAGGCGGTTCCGGACATCCTCAAAAAGCTCCGCGGGAAGGGTTACACCTTCGTCACCGTTCCAGAGTTGTACGGCTCTGCTGGGATGCAGGCCGGACGCCTGTACGTGTCGGGGGCGAGCGGTTCACGCAAGCAGCCCCTGGCGTAAACCGATCTTTGGGGGGACGTATAGTTGGCGCTCGTGACCCGAACCACCCTCTTCGCCCGCCTGCACGTCGATCTCGGCAGGCTCGCGTCCGGGCTGTGTCACCCTTAGTCGTTCTCCCCCGCAGCCCCTAACTTTCAACGCGTTTACCCGCATTGTGCGGCGAGGAAACGTCTTGACCCTCCCGAGGATCTAGCATGGAAACAGAGACCACGCCCGCTCCCGCGCGAAGGCGCGTCGAGGAGGACTCGTGACCGAGCGTAGCGAGGGCACCAGCGAGCACACCGCGCCGGCCAAGGAGGCGCCGTGACGAAGCAGGTTCAGCAACTCGACCGTGTGATCATCAGGTTCGCCGGCGACTCCGGCGACGGCATGCAGCTCACCGGTGACCGGTTCACCGCTGGCACCGCCGAGTTCGGCAACGACCTGTCCACGTTGCCCAACTTCCCTGCCGAGATCCGCGCCCCCGCAGGAACCCTGCCCGGTGTGTCCAGCTTCCAGCTGCACTTCGCCGACCACGACATCCTCACTCCAGGCGACGCGCCCAACGTCCTGGTGGCGATGAACCCCGCCGCGCTCAAGGCCAACCTCGGCGATCTTCCCCGGGGCGCGGACATCATCGCCAACACCGACGAGTTCACCAAGCGCAACCTGCAGAAGGTCGGCTACGACGGCAACCCGCTCGAGGACGACACGCTCGCCGAGTGGCGGCTGCACGCGGTGCCGCTGACCTCGCTCACGGTCAAGGCCCTGGAGGGCTTCGAGCTGTCGAAGAAGGACGCCGAGCGCTCGAAGAACATGTTCGCGCTGGGCCTGCTGTCGTGGCTCTACCACCGGCCGACCGAGCACACGATCACGTTCCTGGAGCAGAAGTTCGCCAAGAAGCCGGAGATCGCCAAGGCGAACATCGCGGCGTTCCAGGCGGGCTGGAACTACGGCGAGACGACCGAGTCGTTCTCGGTCTCCTACGAGATCAAGCCGGCCAAGCTGGCTCCCGGCGTCTACCGCAACATCTCCGGCAACCAGGCCCTCGCCTACGGCCTCATCGCCGCGAGCGTGCAGGCCAAGCTGCCGCTGTTCCTCGGCTCCTACCCGATCACCCCGGCCAGCGACATCCTGCACGAGCTGTCCAAGCACAAGAAGTTCGGCGTGCGGACGTTCCAGGCCGAGGACGAGATCGCCGGCGTCGGCGCCGCGCTGGGCGCGGCCTTCGGCGGCGCGCTGGGCGTGACCACCACGTCGGGTCCGGGCGTCGTGCTGAAGGGCGAGACGGTCGGCCTCGCGGTCATGACCGAGCTGCCGCTGATCCTCGTCGACGTGCAGCGCGCGGGCCCCTCGACCGGCATGCCGACCAAGACCGAGCAGACCGACCTGCTGATGGCCATGTTCGGGCGCAACGGCGAGTCGCCGGTGCCGATCGTGGCGCCCAGCTCGCCGAGCGACTGCTTCGACGCGGCGATCGAGGCCGCGCGGATCGCGGTCAAGTACCGCACGCCGGTCTACCTGCTGTCCGACGGCTACCTGGCCAACGGCTCCGAGCCGTGGCGGCTGCCCGAGGTCGCCGACCTGCCGGACATCTCCACCGAGTTCGCGGTGAAGACGGACGAGGAGTTCCAGCCCTACAAGCGCGACACCGAGACGCTGGCCCGCTCCTGGGCCATCCCCGGCACGCCCGGCCTGGAGCACCGCATCGGCGGCATCGAGAAGGCCGACGGCAGCGGCAACATCTCCTACGACCCCAACAACCACGATCTCATGGTGCGGCTCCGCCAGGCCAAGATCGACGGGATCGATGTCCCCGACGTCGAGGTCGACGACGTCCACGACGGCACCAAGGTGCTGGTGCTGGGCTGGGGCTCGACGTACGGGCCCATCGCGGCGGCGGTGCGGCGGATCAGGAAGGCCGGCGGCAAGGTCGCCCAGGCCCACCTGCGCCACCTCAACCCGCTGCCGGCCAACCTCGGCGAGGTGCTCAAGAGCTACGACAAGGTGCTGCTGCCCGAGATCAACCTGGGCCAGCTCGCGCTGCTCCTGCGCGCGAAGTTCCTGGTGGACATCATCAGCTACAACCGCGTGCGCGGGCTTCCGTTCAAGGCCGAGGAGCTGGCCGGGGTCATCCAGGACGTGATCGACAGCCGGGGAAGAGACAATGACTGAGCTGGTCAACGGCAAGGGGCTGAACCTCATCCCCAAGACCGACGTGAAGCAGACGCTCAAGGACTTCAAGTCCGACCAGGAGGTGCGCTGGTGCCCGGGTTGCGGTGACTACGCGATCCTGGCCGCGGTGCAGAGCTTCCTTCCCGAGCTGGGGCTCAAGCGGGAGAACATCGTCTTCGTCTCCGGCATCGGCTGCTCCTCGCGCTTCCCGTACTACCTCGACACCTACGGCTTCCACTCGATCCACGGCCGCGCGCCGGCGATCGCGACGGGGCTGGCGGCCAGCCGTCCCGACCTGTCGGTGTGGGTGATCACGGGCGACGGCGACGCGCTGTCGATCGGCGGCAACCACCTCATCCACGCGCTGCGCCGCAACGTCAACCTGAACGTCCTGCTGTTCAACAACCGGATCTACGGGCTGACCAAGGGCCAGTACTCGCCCACCTCGGAAGTCGGCAAGATCACCAAGTCGACGCCGATGGGCTCGCTGGACAAGCCGTTCAACCCGATCTCGCTGGCCATCGGCGCCGAGGCGTCGTTCGTGGCGCGCACGATCGACTCCGACCGCAAGCACCTGCAGTCGGTGCTGCGCGAGGCCACGGCGCACCGGGGCACGTCGCTGGTGGAGATCTACCAGAACTGCAACATCTTCAACGACAACGCCTTCGAGCCGCTCAAGGACCCCGAGGTCCGCGACGACATCACGCTGCGGCTGGAGCACGACCAGCCGATCGTGAGCACCACCAAGGCCGTCGTCAGGGCGGCCAACGGCGGCATCGAGGTGGTCGCGCGCGGGTCGGTGAGCGAGGACCAGATCCTCGTCCACGACGCCCACAACCCGGACCCGTCGGTCGCGTTCGCGCTCAGCAGGCTCGACGAGCCGGCGTTCGAGCACGTGCCGATCGGCATCTTCCGTCAGGTGGACCGCCCGGCCTACGACGTGCTCATGGCCGAGCAACTGGAGCAGGCGGCCGCCAAGCAGGGTCCCGGCGATCTCAGCGAGCTTCTGCTGGGCGGAGACACCTGGCGCATCGGCTGAGCCGAGCCGACAATGTCTCCGTAGCAGATCCTCTGTCGCGGAGACTCACTTGGCTGCCAAGAGCGTGCTGTCTGCCGTCTTGCTCTTGGCAGCCACATTTCTCGGCTTACCGGCGGTAACACTGCCGCCGGTCGTCGTCGCGCACGTCGGCGTCGTGGAGTCCGAGCAGGTTCCGGTCGAACCCGACTGCGGCGGCCACTCGTGCCGCCTGACCAGGTCTCCGCGGCACGCCGGGCCCGCGCACCACCCTTCCCAACGGGTCAGCCCCGTGGCCGCGCTCACCGCCGTGGCGCGTCCGCAGCGGCGCCGGCAGGAGATCCGCAGGTACGTCCCGAGGCGCCGTACGCGCGCCCGCCGCCGCCTCGCCAGGGCGGGTCCCGACCCGGACCCGCATAGTCCAGGGCACCCCCCGCCCAGCCCGAGGGGGCCGCCGCCCCTCCGTTCAGGCACGTTCCGACATGTCATGAAGGAGGGATAGGACAATGCCGCAATGGCAAGGAACCCGAGCGCTGGTCACCGGCGCCAGCGGGTTCATCGGATCGCACCTCGCGCGCAGGCTGGAACTGCTGGGCGCCGAGGTGCACGCGGTGAGCAGGCGACCGCGACCGCGGACCGGAGCCGAGATCTGGCACCGCTGCGACCTGCGGGAAGCGGGGCCCACCGCCGACCTCCTGGGAACGATCCGGCCCGGCCTGATCTTCCATCTGGCCAGCGAGGTCACCGGCACCAGAGACGTCGGCATGGTCAGGGCCATGCTCGACGGCAACCTGGTCGCCGCGGTCAACCTGCTGACGGCCGCGGCGGGACAGCCCGTGAAGCTCGTCTTCGCCGGGTCCGTCGAGGAACTGCGCTCAGCGGATTGCGTGCCGCACTCGCCGTACTCCGCGGCCAAGTCCGCGGCGTCGATATACGCGCGGCTCTTCCACCACCTGTGGTCGGTGGACGTGTCCGTGCTGCGCATCGCCATGGTGTACGGCCCCGGCCAGCGTGACACCGCCAAGCTGGTGCCGTACGTGACCACGGAGTTGCTCAACGGGCGTGCCGCCCGGATCGGCAGCGGCTCCAGGCTGGTCGACTGGATCTACATCGACGACGTGATCGAGGCGTTCATCGCCGCCGCGGAGAGCGACAGGGCCGCCGGCGGCATGTACGACGTGGGCAGCGGGGTGGGAGTGTCCATCAGGGACACGGTCGAGCTGCTCCATCGTCTGGCCGCCAGCCCGCTCACGCCGCAGTACGGCGCGCTGCCCGACCGGCGGCTCGAACGCGCCCACATCGCCGACCTCGGCCCGACCGGGGCGGCGCTCGGCTGGCAGCCCAGGACGCCGCTCGTCGACGGGCTGAAGAACACGATCGCCTGGTACGCCGACCAGCAGCACAGGAAGTCCTGACCAGAGAGAGGTGGCAGACCGGCGACCCCGGCCTGCCACCACTCGACCGGCCGTCAGACGGTCCGCGCGGCCTGCTCGGACTGAGGAGCGGGACGGAGCCTGGCGAGCTGGTACATGCTCATGCCGAACATCAGCACACCCAGCGGCACGTGCACGGTCTTCACCCCGGCGATGCCCAGGGCGATCTGCGCCAGCGTGAGGGCGAAGAACACGGCGGCGCCCAGGATGGGCCGGGGCGAACCGCCGCCCGGCCGCCACGCGAGGACGGCGGCGAGCAGGTGCACCAGTCCCACGGCGAAGATCGTGTAGGCGGAGGCGCTGTGCAGCGCCAATCCGCTGGGGGTGGTCAGCAGCAGTCCCGCGGTGATCGGGGCGGCGAACAGGGCGACGGTCTGCAGGATGAGCGCGACTCTCAAGAACACGGGGTGACTCCTTAGGTTTCTCCAGCACTCCGACGACACAGCATGGCGAAATGTCAGGAACGCACCTTCCGCGGGGTGGTAGTTGGCCGAAGGTGGCCTACCTGCGCCGGAACGCTGGCGTGGTGGCAGCCCGTGGGCGAAGATGACGCGGTGGGATCTCCCTTGCGGAACTTATTCGTCGACGGACCCAACTCCGTAGCGGCCAAGGCGCGGGCGCGCCGCTGGCGCTGGGTGGCCGAAAGCTTCCCCGACCTGGGCGACATGAACGTCATCGACCTCGGCGGCACCGCCACCGCCTGGATGCGCGCCCCGATCAAGCCGGCCGCCGTCCACGTCATCAACCTGGCCCACGAGGACCAGGAGTTGCCGAGCTGGCTCAGAACCGAGGTGGGCGACGCCTGCGACCTGCCCAAACGCATCCTGAGCAGCGACTACGACCTAGTCTTCTCCAACGCGGTGATCGAGCACGTGGGCGGCTACGCCAGGCGGCAGGCGTTCGCGGACGCGGTGCACTCGCTGGCGGGGCGGTTCTGGGTGCAGACGCCCTACCGCTACTTTCCGGTCGAGCCGCATGTGCTCTTTCCCTTCTACCAATTCCTGCCGCTGAACGTCAGGGCGCGCATCAACCGGCGCTGGCCGCTGGTGCACACCAAGTCCCCCGACTGGGCCGGAGCGCTCCAGGACGCGCTGGAGATCGAGCTGATCGGCCGCGCGGAGATGAAGCTGCTCTTCCCCACCGCGCGGATGCGGGCCGAGCGGGTGGCGGGGCTCACCAAGTCGCTGATCGCGATCAAGGCGTGACGGTCGCGGCCGGGCTGGCCAGCGCCGGACCGTGGGCGCGGGCCTTCCACGCTCCGGTGTTCGCCACGTTCGAGGAGCTTTTGGAACGTTGCGACGCCGCGCGCGGTCCGGCCTGGTGCCGGGGGTCGGCAAGCGCACGGTCCACCAGATGTACGGCCCGCACGGCGAGCTCCGCCTGGCCGCGGTGTAACGGGGTCATCCGCCGCCCGATTACCTAAAGCTGACTGGGAGGGGCATGTGGGGGATTCGGTCGTCAACCTGACCGTGCACGGCATCGGCGAAACCTGCCGGACGCTCGATCCCGGCGAGGATCTGACCTGGGTGAGCGTGGAACGTTTCGAGCAGGTCATGGACGCGGTGGTGAACCGGCCGGACGTGCGGGTCACCTTCGACGACGGCAACGCCTCCGACCTGGAGATCGCGCTGCCGAGGCTGCTGGAGCGGGGCCTGCACGCGGAGTTCTTCGTGCTGGCCGGCGAGCTGGGCAAGCCGGGCCGCCTGGACGAGGACGGGGTGCGCGCGCTGGTGGCCTCGGGGATGCGGGTGGGCTCGCACGGCTGGGCGCACCGCGACTGGCGGCACGTCTCGCCGCGCGAGTCGGAGCAGGAACTGGCCCAGGCGCACGCGGTGCTGAGCGAGGTGTCGGGACGCCGGGTGACCAGGGTGGCGATCCCGTTCGGCTCCTACGACCGCCGCGTGCTGGCCAGGCTCAGGCAGGCGGGGGTGACCCGGGCGTACACCAGCGACGGCGGCAGGGCCAGGGCGGGCGGCTGGCTGCAGGCGCGCACCAGCCTCAAGCACGACCTGGACGGCGCGTGGATCGAGCGGGTCCTGCACGCCAGGACGTCGCCGCGCGATCTGGGCGCCCGGCTCTACAAGAGGACGCGCGGATGAAGCGGGTCGCGGTGGTGATCGTCACCTACAACAGCGCCGACGTGATCGACGGCTGCCTGCGCTCGATCGTGGCGGGCTCCGAGGGCGTGAAGCTCATCGACGTGGTGGTGGCCGACAACGCCTCCAAGGACGACAGCGTGGCGCTGGCCAAGGCGGGCGGGGCCCGGGTGGTGGAGGTGGGCTCGAACGCGGGGTACGCGGCGGGCGTCAACGCCGCCGTGGCCGCGCTCGACCTGGACGAACTGGACGCCGTCTACCTGATCAACCCGGACTGCCGGCTGCGGCCGGGTTCGATCCTGCCGCTGGCCGAGGCGGCCTGGCGGGGGATCGCGGCGCCGTACATGGTGAATCCGGACGGATCGCTGCAGCCGTCGCTGCGGCGGATGCCGTCGCTCGGCAGGGCTGCGGTGGAGGCGGCGATCGGCGGGATCAGGGCGGGCCGGCTCGGCAGGCTGGGCGAGCTGGTGACGCACCCGAGCGAGTACACGCAGGCGCGCGAGGTCGCCTGGGCCACCGGCGCGGCGCTGTGCATGTCGGCGCGGATGCTGGCCGAGCTCGGGCCCTGGGAGGAGTCGTTCCTGCTCTACAGCGAGGAGACCGAGTACTGCCTGCGGGCCGCCGACCACGGCTGGGCCACCTGGTACGAACCGGCGTCGGTGATCGAGCACATCGGCGGCGACTCGGCGGTCAACCCGTCGCTGGCCGCGTTGCTCATGGTCAACAAGGTGCGGTTGTTCCGGCGCCGACGCGGCGCTCTGGCGGGCAGCCTGTACTTCCTCATCGTGCTGCTCGGCGAGGGCGCGCGGGCGCTGACCGGGCGCAGGACCTCGCGCGAGTGCGTGACCTGGCTGCTGCGGCCGTCGCGGCGCTGGAAGAGCCTGCCGCAATGAGGTTGCTGCCCTTCCACGAGCTGACGCTGGAGCAGCTCGACACCTGGCAACGGCTGCGCGCGGCCGATCCGGCGATGGACAGCCCGTTCTTCCATCCGCGCTTCGCCGGGGCGGTGCACGCCAGCGGGCAGGCCGTGCACGTCGCCGTGGGCGAGGACGCGCTGCTGGCCTGCCACCTCTCCGGCTCGACGCTGCGGCCCGCCGGGTGGCCGGGTGCGGACTTCCAGGGGCCGCTGGTGGCGCCGGGGGCCGTCTTCGAGCCGCTCGGGCTGCTGGGGAAGGGGGTGACGGCGTTCGAGTTCGATCATCTGGTCGAGGGGGCGGCCGGGTTCGACCGGTGGACGATCACTCGGCGGGCCTCGCCGTACGTGGAGGTGGAGGGCGGGCTGGACGGCTATCTGGCGCTCGCGTCGAAGGCGGGCAAGGACAACATGGGGCAGGCGCGCAGGCGCGCCGCCAAGGCCGGGCGCGAGCTGGGATCGGTACGCTTCGCCGCCGACAGCCTGGACGAGGAGGCGCTGGCGCGGGTGATCGACCTCAAGCGGGCCCAGTACCGGGCGACGGGCGCGCGCGACTACTTCTCCGAGCCGGGCCGCGCGGACCTGCTCAAGCTGCTCCTGCACACCCGCGAGCCGGACTTCTCCGGCATCCTGTCGACCCTGCACGCCGGCCCGCACCTGCTGGCGGCGCACTTCGGGATCAGGTCGGGCGGGGTGCTGCACTGGTGGTTCCCCGTCTACGACCCCGGGCACGCGAAGCTCGCGCCGGGCTGGATCCTGCTGCGCGAACTCGTGCTGGCCGCGCCGTCCCTGGGCGTGACCCGCATCGACCTGGGGCGCGGCGACGACGAGTACAAACGCCGTGCCAAGACGGGCGAGACGAGCGTGGGCCAGGGCCTGGTCACCCGCAATCCGGTACGGCGGGCCGCCCGCACCGCCCTGGAGCGGGCCAGGCCCACGCTGAGCCGGGTCAAGCGGCGGCTAACGTAGCCGCCGCTCCAGCGGCCGTTCGACATACCGGTACAGCGCCCACGACAGGACCAGCGCGACCGCGAGCATGCCCACGACCGCCGCCAGCACGACGGGAACCGCCCGGTCAGGGCCGACCAGCCGCCCCGCCACCCTGATCACCGGCTGGTGGACGAGGTAGAAGGCGAAGGAGACCTCCCCCAGCCACACCATGGGCCGCGAGGCCAGGAACGAGACCCGCTCCCCCAGGTTGTCACTCGTCGCCGCGGCCCCGATCAGCAGCGCGAACGGCCCCGCCGTCCAGGCCACCCATCCCCAGCGCTCCCACACGAACGGCACGGTGGCATAGGCCGCCAGCGCGACCAGCGCCGCCACCGGCAGCCCCGGCCCCCGCCACCGCCCGGAGGCGACCAGCAGCGCCAGCGCGATCCCCAGCGCGAACTCCAGCGCCCGCGTCACCGGGAAGATCCAGACGAACCAGTAGGCGACCTCGTCACCCATCGGCTGCGACAACAGCGGCACCGCCCAGATGCCGGCCAGCAACCCGCCCGCCACCCACCCCATCCGCCCCTCGGGCACGCGCCGCAGCAACGGCAGCAACACCGGGAAGGCCGCGTAGAAGGCGAGCTCACAGGAGAGCGACCAGGCCGGTGTGTTCCCCCCGAAGTAGTACGCCTCGACCGGCACCCAGCTCTGCAGCAGCACCAGCCCGCTCAGCGCCGGTCCGGCGGAGACGGCGGCGCCGGAGACGGCCAGCAGCGCCAGCACGGCCAGCCACGTCAGGACGTGATTGGGCAGCACCCGCGCGGCCCTGCGCCGCCAGAAGACGCCAGGGGAGGTGCCGGGCCGCGCCGACCACGTCAGCACCATCCCGGACAGAATAAAGAAGAAGGGGACGCCGGCGGCGCCCGCGGAGAAAAGGGCGGACAGCACCGCCTTCAACGCCGGGTCGCTGGTCAACCCGGCCGCGTGGATATGGAAACCGAAGACCGCGAAGGCGGCGATCCACCGTAAGCCGGTCAGTGAATCCAGCCGCTTGCGAGTTGCTACGAGCTCGCTCATCACCCGTAAATATCACGACCTGCCGTGTCTCGTAACGTTCCAAGCGCACCTGTCGATATCCGAGACGTGGGCGGGGGGATGCGCTGCCCTTGCTTGTCTGGGAGGGCAGATGAGGATCAGCGTCTTCGGCCTCGGGTACGTCGGTTGCGTCTCGGCGGCGTGCCTGGCTTCGATGGGCCACGAGGTCGTCGGAGTGGACGTCAACCCGGACAAGGTGGACCTCATCTCCCGCGGGCTCGCGCCCGTGGTGGAGGAGCGGATCGGCGAGCTCACGCTGGAGGTGGTGCAGGATGGCAGGCTGCGCGCCACCACCGACGCGGCCCAGGCCGTGGCGGCCAGCGACCTCTCGCTGATCTGCGTGGGAACGCCGTCGGCGGCGAACGGAAGCCTGTCGACGGCCTTCCTGGAGCGCGTGGCCGAGCAGATCGGGCGGGCGATCGACGGGACCCGCAGGCACACGGTCGTCTTCCGCAGCACCATGCTGCCGGGCACCTGCGCGGACCTGCTCATCCCGATCCTGGAACGCGCCTCCGGGCTGAAGGCGGGGACGCATTTCGGAGTCGCGGTGAATCCCGAGTTCCTGCGCGAGGGCACCAGCGTGCGCGACTTCTTCGACCCGCCGAAAACGGTGATCGGGGAATCCGATCGCGAGACGGGAGATCTGGTCGCCGCGTTATACCAGGATTTACCCGGCGAGATATTCCGCGTTCCGCTCCCCGTCGCCGAGATGACGAAATATGCCGACAATGCGTTCCATGCGATGAAAATTGGTTTCGCCAATGAGATCGGCGCCGTCTCCCAGGCCCTCGGCATCGACTCCCACCGGGTCATGGACGTCTTCCTGGCCGACAGGAAGCTCAACGTCTCCCCCGCCTACCTGCGCCCCGGCTTCGCCTTCGGCGGCTCCTGCCTGCCCAAGGACCTGCGCGGTCTCGTCTACGCCGCGCGCCGCGCCGACGTCTCCGTGCCGCTGCTGTCGCACGTGCTGCCCGCCAACGAGGCGCACCTGCAGCGCGCCCTCGACCTGGTCATCGCCGCCGACCGGCGCAGGGTCGGGCTGTTCGGGCTGTCGTTCAAGCCGGGCACCGACGACCTGCGCGAGAGCCCGCTCGTCGAGATGGCCGAGCGCCTGCTCGGCAAGGGCTACGACCTGCGCATCTACGACGCGAACGTCACCCTGTCGCGGCTGATGGGCGCCAACCGCGCCTACGTCGAGCAGCGCCTGCCGCACCTGGCCGACCTGCTCACCGACTCCGCGCCGGAGGTGCTCGACCACGCCGAGGTGTGCGTGGTCGGCTGCAAGGACCAGGCCGTGCTCGACGTGCTCGCGCACGCCGGAGACCGCCCGGTCGTCGACCTCGTCCGCCTGCCCGACGCCGAGCGGCGCCGGGCCCAACCTGGATACGTGGGCCTTGGCTGGTAGGAAAGCGCTGATCCTGGTCGAGAACCTGTCCGTGCCGATGGACCGGCGCGTCTGGCAGGAGTGCACGACGCTGCGCGAGGCGGGCTGGGAGGTGCACGTCATCTGCCCGCAGGGCGCCAAGCAGGACACCGAGCCGCACGCGGTGATCGACGGCGTCACGATCCACCGCTACCCGCTGACCGCCGCGACCGGCGGCCCCAAGGGCTATCTCAAGGAGTACGGCACCGCCCTGTGGCACACGTTCCGCCTGCTCGGACGCGTGGGCCCGGTCCACGTCGTGCACGGCTGCAACCCGCCGGACTTCTTCTTCCTCGTCGCCCTCCTGGCCAAGCTGCGCTGGCGCAGCCGCTACGTCTTCGACCAGCACGACCTCATCCCCGAGCTGTACGAGTCCCGCTTCACCCGCGGCCGCGACCTGCTCTACCGGGCGGTCTGCCTGCTGGAGCGGGCCACCTACCGGGTCGCCGACGTCGTCATCGCCACCAACGAGTCCTACCGGCAGGTGGCACTCACCCGCGGCGGCAAGCGCCCCGAGGACGTCTTCGTCGTGCGCAGCGCCCCCGTCGTCGAGCGCTTCCACCAGGTGCCGCCCGAGCCCGCGCTCAAGAAGGGCCGCCCGCACCTGCTGTGCTACCTGGGCGTCATGGGCCCGCAGGACGGGGTGGACTACGCGCTGCGTTCGCTGGCCAAGCTCCGCGACGAGGTGGGGCGGACCGACTGGCACGCGGTGTTCGTGGGGGGCGGTGACACGTTCGAGGCCATGGTCGAGCTGTCCAGGACGCTCGGGCTGGACGACGTCGTGGAGTTCACCGGCCGCATCCCCGACGCCGACCTGCTCCGCTACCTGTCCACGGCGGACGTCTGCCTGGCGCCCGACCCGCTCAACCCGCTCAACGACGTCTCCACCATGAACAAGATCATGGAGTACATGGCGATGGCCCGGCCGATCGTCTCCTTCGACCTGCGCGAGGCCAGGGTCTCGGCGGGCGAGGCGGCCCGGTACGCGCCGCCGAACGACGAGTCGGAGTTCGCCAAGCTGATCGCGTTACTGCTGGACGACCCGGACGAGCGCCGCAGGATGGGCGAGATCGGGCAGGCCCGGGTGTCGGGGCCGCTGTCGTGGGCGAACTCCCGCACCGCCCTGCTGGCCGCCTACGAGGCCGCCGTCACCCGCCGGTGAGCCACCCCATGAGCCCAACCAAAGCCCACCCCAACAGCCCAAGCACAACCCGCCGCACGAGCCTGACCACGACTCACCCCACGAGCCGCCTCACGCGCCGCACGGCAAACCGCCTCACGCGCCCCGCCACAAGCCGCTTCGCGTGCCTCCTCACGGGCCGGCCACCGAGCCTCCTTGCGGGCCGCCCCGTGGGGCCGGCCGCGAACCGCGCAGGTATGAGCCTGTCGTGGGTTGTGTCTTGAGGTCAGCGGCTGCTGGTGTCCGTGCCCCACTCGGCGGGACGGCCGCGCCGTACCCGGGTCAGGAGGCGGTCGGCCAGGAGGACGGCGAGGTAGCAGGCGGCGTCGAGCACGCTCACCCGGCGGGCGCGCAGCAGCGCGCCCAGGTCGCCCAGCCGCAGCGGCACCGCGTTGACCGGCCGGCCGAGTTCGGCGAGCTGCCGGTTGCCCAGCCGCACCCGCACGCGGCGCCGCAGGTGCGCGCGGACCGAGCGCGCGGGCCGCACCACGGAGGTCGCGCCGTCCACCACGACGCGCTCGTGGGGGGCGAAGCTCGCCTGCACCCAGCCGTCGTCGGACAGCACGTCGGGCAGCGGGAAGACCCGCGCGTGCCCCTCCTTGCCGAGCGCGTAGACGCCGACGCCCGCCAGCGCCCGGTGCGGCGCCACGAGCGCGTCGTGGACCCGGTGCACCCGACCGGCCACCCACGTGGCGCCCGCCAGGTCCCACACGGGCCTGGGCGCGGCGGCCAGCACACCCGGCCGCGCCAGCGCGGCCGCCAGCGCGCGGGCGGAGTCCGCGTCGAGCCCGACGTCGGCGTCGGCGTAGACCCGCGGAAAGGTACGGCAGGCCGCGTCCCCCATCCGCAACGCGTTGGCCTTGCCCGCGACCGGCGTCTCCAGCACCCGGACACCGGGCCGGGCGGCGGCCCGCACGGTGGCGTCGGTGCAGGCGTTGGCCACCACGATCACGTCGAACTCCCCCTGAGCCGCCCCGTCGAGCAGCCGGTCGAGTCCGGCCGCGATGACCGCTTCCTCGTTGTGCGCGGGGATGACGATGCTGGCGACGGGATTCACCTGTCGTTCCCTTCGGAAGGCCGACCATGAGAGTAGAGCGGACCACCCTGGACGGGGTCCTGCTGTTCGTTCCGACGCCCCACCGCGACGATCGGGGCCTGTTCACCCGGACGTTCGACAGCGTGCTGGCCGCCGAGCACGGGATCGACGCCGCCGCGTTCGTGCAGGACAGCCAGTCGCGCTCGCGCCGGGGCACGATTCGCGGAATGCACGGGCGGGCGGGGCGCGGGGAGGCCAAACTGGTGAGGTGCGCGCGCGGAGCGGTCCGTGACATGCTCGTCGACATCCGGCCGGGCTCGCCGACGTTCGGCGGGAGCCTGGCGGTGACGCTCGACGACGAGAGCTTCGTGACCCTCTACGTGCCCGCTGGATTCCTCCACGGTTTCCAGGCCCTGACCGAGCAGACCGACGTCTGCTACCGCATCGACCGCGAGCACGACCCGTCGGAGGACCTCTCGGTCCGCTACGACGACCCGGACCTCAAGATCGACTGGCCGCTGCCGGCCACGGCGGTCAGCGCGCGCGACCTCGCCGCCGGTTCGTGGGCGCGCCTGCTCGACCGCCTGACCTGAAGGAGTGGCTGCGATGCGACGGTTGTTCAAGCGCCTGCCCGCGCTCGCCGCGCTGGTGTGCGCGCTGGCGGCGTGCACGGCCGCGGGCGGGCAGGTGCCGTCGAGCGGCGCCCTGACCCCGCGGGGCGGGCCGACGGTCACCGTCACCGTGACCGCTTCGGCGAACACGCCGTCCCAGCCGACCGCCACCGGCACCAGCGCCACCACCGGCAAGCCGCAGCCGACGCCCGACTCCACGAGCAAGCCCACCTCGCTGGGCCCGCGCCAGGTCGTCACCCCGGACGGCCGCGTCTGTCCCGACCATCCCACCGCCGCCTGCACGGGTGTGCCGCCCGGCACCAAGCTCACCGAGGCGGTGCTCAACGACAGCGGCCAGGCCCACCGCGTCGACATGGCGGGGCGGCGGCTGGACCGCGTGCACATCAAGGGCGACCTGGTCGTCCTGGCCGACGACGTGGTGATCACCAACAGCGTGATCGACGGCCGCATCCTCAACGAGAAGGACAGGAAGCTCAAGCGCTTCACGATCAGCGACAGCACGGTCGGCCCCGCGCAGGGCTGCGACAGCCTGCCCGCGATCGGCGACGGCGAGTTCACCGCGGTCCGCGTGCACGTGCGCAACCACGGCGACGGCATCCGCTTCTCCGGCGACGACATCGTCGTCCAGGACTCCTTCATCGACCTGTGCTCCAACCCGAAGGACCACTCCGACGGCATTCAGGGCTACTACGCCAGAAGCAACCTGGTCTTCGACCACAACACGATCGACCAGCGCGACGTCCCCGACCACAACGCGCCGATCTTCATCCCGCGCACCCAGAACCCCGACGTCGAGAACGTCGTGATGACCAACAACCTGCTGATGGGCGGCACGTTCAGCATCCAGCTCTGGGACATCGGCGGGTACGTGATCTTCCGCAACAACCTGCTCGTCGACAACACCTGGGACTACAAACCGGCCGAGGTCGAGTGCGCCACCGTCGACTGGCGCGACAACCAGCTCGTCACCATCGACGACTCCTACCGGGTGACCGGGGTGGTCGGGCCGCTGGAGTGCATGGGCTGAGCCTCCTGTCTGGCGACGCGCAGCAGCGCGCCGCAGGTTCCGATGAGCAGGAACATCAGGCCGGTCACGGTGGCGAAGGCGAGCAGGTCGAAGGTGGCCGAGGCCACGATCGGGGCCAGCATGACGCCGGCCAGCGTGAGTCCGAGGTCGCGTACGTGCGGGTCCTTGCTCAGCCGCCTGGCCCAGAGCCCGGCCGCGATGGCGAAGGCCATCATGAGCACGTAGACGGCGACGCCGAGCAGCCCGAGGTCGATGGCGGTCTGCATGTACTGGTTGTCGAACACCTGATATTTCGGGAAATACCAGCTACCGGTGCCGCGCCCCAGCCACAGGTGCCGCTCGATCTCGGCCACGGCGATGCCGTAGTCGTGGGTGCGGTACTGCACGCTGGAGTCGGTGAAGAAGTTGACGAACAGGTCGAGGAAGGTGCCCAGCAGGCCGGGCACCGCCACCTTCATCACCGCGAGGAACCCGGCGAGCACCGCCAGGGCCCGCAGCCGCCGCTTCCACGTCCACCCGCACACCAGCACCGCGGCGATCGCCACCAGGCTGAGCACCGCCGAGCGC
Source organism: Nonomuraea sp. NPDC050790 (assembly GCF_044456745.1). NCBI lineage: Bacteria > Bacillati > Actinomycetota > Actinomycetes > Streptosporangiales > Streptosporangiaceae > Nonomuraea > Nonomuraea sp. NPDC050790. Next base: position 853,301 of record NZ_JBITGF010000003.1, read on the forward strand.
GAGACCGAGAACATCAGCCCGCCCCCGATCAGCGCCGTGCACGCCCACCAGCGCAGGTACGGCTGGCCCAGCGCCTTGGCCCGCAGCGCGTAGTGCGCCGCGATCGGCAGGAGCATCGCGCTGATGACGCCGAACTCGATCGGGTGCGCGGTGGTCGCCGACACCCTGCGCACCGAGCCGCGCTCGAAGACGTACAGGTCCTCCCAGCTCAGCCGGAGGCCGGGCAGCACCATGTAGCGCGTGATGTCGAAGCCGGTCATGAACTGGATCGCGCCGATGACGCCGATGATCGCGCCGCCTGCCACCGCCGCCTTCAGCACGAGGTTCAGGCGCTCGATCCCGCGTACGCCGTCGCAGACCAGCAGCCCGATGCCCAGGTTGGCCAGCAGGAGGAAGAGGTTCTGGTCGGCCAGGTTCAGCTCGTCGGAGGGCAGCCAGTGGTAGGTGCCGTAGCCGTAGCTGATGAGGTTCGCGGTGAAGAACAGGAACAGGCCCGAACGCGCCAGGTTGCGGCCCTTGGCCGCCCCGAGCGTGGTGGTGAGCTGGGTGAGCAGCCACAGGACCAGCCCGATCATGCCGATGATCGCCGCGGGCGTGACCGACAGCGGCAGCCCGCGCACGATGAGCGCGGCGGGCGTCGTCAGCAGGATCAGGATGTAGATGCACGCGACCGTGGCCCCGTCCGCGCGCGGGCCCGCGAACATGCCGTCCAGGTCGGCGACCTGGACGGGCCGGTGCCCGTTGAGGCTGGGCAGCCCGGCGGGCCGGAAGTCGATGGCCATGGTCAGGGCACCCGCTCGGGCAGGACCACCTCGGGCAGGCCCGCGTTCCCCGCCACCCGCCTGCGCCTGGCCAGCGCGATGCTCTCGGCGGCGTAGGCGGAGGTGAGCGCGGCCATGCCGCCGAGCGCCAGCGCCACGACCATGGCCCGCGACTTGCGGGCCAGCCGGGGCTCCGGGTCGGTGGGCGCCACCACGTCGGTGACCACGATGTACGTCGTGGCCGGGGCCGCGACCTGCACCTCCCGCTCGCGCAGCTCCACCCGCGCGCGGGCGCTGACCCGCTGCACCAGCTCGCGCGACAGGTCCGGCGACGGGCTCTCCACCTCGATGTAGACCAGCGGGCCGTTGGCCATCGCCTCCAGGTTGCTGCTGCCGTTGTTGACGCTCAGCTCGACCGCGCCGCCGGGCGGGGCGCCCAGTTCGGTGGCCACGTCGGGCGAGTTGAGCGCGGCGATGAGGATCGAGGCGGTGGCGGTCAGCCCGCGCTCGGTGACGATGAGCGGGTTGAGCTCCGGGTTGGGCTCCTTGGGGTTGTAGGGCAGCACCCCGCCGTTCTTGGGCAGGGTCAGGGCGATCACGGCGTTCGAGGCGTACTGCACCGGCACCGTGCGGTAGACCGCGAGCGAGGCGAAGATCGCCAGCGCGAACGCGGGCAGCACCACGTACCAGCGCCGGAACAGCACGCCGATCGTGCTCCAGAAGTCCATGGCGCCTCCGTCAGCCGCCGCGCTCGGTGGCCACGGCCTCTTCCGGCTCGCTGTCGTCCTCGGGCTCCTCCGTCTTCGCCTTGCCGTTGCCGTTGGAGCTGTCCTCGGCGACGACGGCGGGGAAGGAGTCGGTCGGCATGTCGTCCTCGTCCGACTCGACGGCGGGCGCGGGTTCCGGCCGCTTGTCCGGGATCTGCGCGTGCACCACCAGTTCCTTCTCCGGTACGGCCGGCGCCCGCTCCACCCGCCGCCTGGCCCGGCGGCGCTCCAGCCCGTACACGACGCTGATGCCCAGGAACAGCGCGAGCACGAAGCCCATCGCGGCGCCCATGACCTTGTCCATGGCGTCGGACTCGGGCGGCGTGGGCGGCACGATGTCCATGAGCACCACGTAGGTCGCGGTCGGCGCGCCCAGTTCCCGCTGGCGGCCGTCGAGCTCGCGGATCAGCCGCTCACGCGCCCTGGCCACGACGTCCGCCGACGCCTTGGCCGAGGTGCTGGTGGCCTCCACGTACAGGAACGGCCCGTCCATGCCGATGAGCCGCGGGCTGGTGCTGCCGTCGTTGACGACCAGTTCGGTGGGCCCGTCCTTGGGCGCGCCCAGCTCGACCCGCGTCTTCTCGACGCTCAGCGCGAGCACCAGCGTGGCGACGGCGGTGCTGAGCCCCTCGGTCTGGATGAGCAGCGGGTTGCCGCCGCCACCCGGGTTGACCGCGTTGCGGTTGACGACGCCGCCGTTGACCGGCGGCGACACCATCATGATGGTGCTCGACGTGTAGCGGACGGGGATGACGGCGAAGGTCGCCGCGGCGACGCCTACGGCGGCCAGGGCGACGGGGATCCCGATGCGCTTCTGCAGGAGGAGGCGCAGGAGCGCCTTCCAGAAATTCACGTGCCGGTCTCCCCCTCAGTGCCCGGGACGCAGGCCTCCAACACGGTTTCATCGTTCCAATCGGGCTTGTCGTTACATAGCACGCGCGGCTTCCGGTATCCGCTCAAGGTCGCCGGCCCGCATGAAGTCACCCAGCGTGATGTCGCTACACGCGGCGTCCACGTTCGGCGCGCCCCTCCCGGCCAGCACGTCGACGCGGCCGTGGCCGGACAGGTGAAGATCTCCCCCTTGAAGTGCTCCCCGCCCCAATTAATTGCTTATACCTCGGCAATATGGGGCCATCCGTTACATACCCGGAATGAGGCGCAGGAGGCGACGCGTACGGCGCCGCAACAGCATCCGCTGCCGGGCCGCGTAGTGCTTGTAGACCGCGGCATGGGCACGACGGCGCTGGTCGGCGTCCAGCCCCGCCTCGTCGGCGGCACGCAGCAGCTCGCGGGTGAAGATCACGTTGGCGAAGACGCCGCGCCACGTCGGCAGCTCGTGCCGCCTGGACATCTTCACCATGCGGGCCGGAATCCAGATGCGGGCCGCCAGCACCTCGTTGACGTGCGCCCACGGCCCGGCGAGGGCGTAGCGGGCCGCGGCCAGTTCGTCCTCGCGCACCAGGATCGGCCGGGGGATGCTCACCGCCACGTCGCGCCGCATGAGCCCATAGAGCGGGTCGATGATCGTGTAGCTCTCGGTCAGCAGCCGCAGCAGCTCGGCGAAGCGCTCGACCGGGTCGTCCGAGCCCAGCTCGGTGCCCTCGTAGCGGGCGGTGGTGGTCACGCCGTCCGTGGTGTACGCGGTCTGGTGCGTCACCAGGACGACCCGGGGATCGCGCTCGAACTCGCGCAGCACGCGCGAGACGTAGTTCGGCTCGATCCGGTCGTCGTCGCCGATCCAGCGGAAGTACTCGCCCGTCGACAGCTCCATCGCGGTCATGAAGTTGGGGATGGTCCCCAGGTTGCGCGGCTGACGGTGATAGAGCACGCGCTCGTCGGCGGCCGCCATCTCCCGGCAGATCTCCTGCGTGCCGTCCGTGGAGGCGTTGTCGGAGATGACCAGTTGGATGTCGGTGTGATCCTGGGCCAGGATCGATCGGACGGTCTCGGCCAGATGCTCGGCGCCGTTGTAGACGGGCAGGCCGATGGAGACGGTCATGACGCGACTTCCTTCTTCCCGAAAGAGGGCATCTTCCTGAGAACGGGCACGACGACAAGGGTGTAGACGAGCATGGCGGCGCCGCCCGCGGTGATCAGCTCGACCAGCGCCGGGGCGTCCACCAGCCGCTCGATCACGTACGCGGTGGCGGTGGCGAGCAGGGCGGCGAGCGTCGGGCGCACCAGCGAGGGCACGATGCCGCGCAGGTCCACGCCCGCCCTGCGCAGGAAGAACACGGCCAGCGGCAGCGCCGCGGCGACCGAGGCGACCGCCTGGCCGATGGCCGCGCCCCTGATGCCGTCGAGGTGGGCGCCGACGATGAGCGCGGGCAGCAGCACGAAGGCGTGGCCGAGGTTCATCCAGACCGTCGCCTTGGTAGCGCCCTGCGCGGTGAGGATGTCGTAGGTCAGCGCGACCAGCATCCTGACGACCATGACCACCGCCAGCCAGCGCAGCACTCCGGCCGACTGCCCCCACTTCTCGCCGTAGAGGAAGTCGATGAGCGGGTGCGCCAGGATCGCCATGATCACGGCGAATGGCAGGATCGCGGTGTAGAGCAGGGGTGTGGCCCGCCGTACGCCGTCGGACAGGCGTTCTCCGCCGTCCTCGGCCAGGCGGGAGAAGCCGGGGATGGCGACGTTCCTGATCGCGTTGCCGATCAGGCCCGGCACCCAACTGGAGACGTTGAAGGCGAGCAGGAAGTAGCCGAGCCAGTCCGGGCCCATGACCGCGCCGACCACGATGTAGCCGGCGTTGAGCAGCACGCTCTCCAGCCCTACGCCCGCCGCCGAGGGCAGGCCGAACTTCATCAGCTTGACCGCGATCGGCCGGTCGAAGGCGATCCTGCCGGGCAGCTTGGCCCAGAAGAAGACGATCACGCCGGTGATGACCGCGGCCACGACCTGGCCCCACGCGAAGCTGTAGGCCCCCGCGCCCGCCTTGGCCAGCGAGATCGCGACGGCCGCGTTGGCCACGAACCCGATCGCGATGGCGGTGGTCAGCTTGTCCTGCTCGAAGCGCCGCAGCATGGCGGCGCTGCGGACCGCGGTGAACGCCTCCACCAGGATGATCGCGGTCAGCAGCCGGACCACGCCGGTCGCCTCGGGCGCGCCGGAGGCGGCGGCGTAGTAGGGGGCGCCGAGCCAGAAGATCCCGTAGAGGATGATCGCGGAGACGAACGAGAGCAGGGTCGCGGTCGGCGTGACGTCTTCCAGCTTGCCGCGCCACTGCACGACCGCGGCCATGATGCCGAGGTCCTTGACCGTCATGACGAACGCGGTGGCGGCCATGGCCACCGCGAACAGGCCGAAGTCCTCGGGGGTCAGCAGGCGGGCCAGGACCAGGCCCATGGTGAACGAGCCGGCCCGGGTGATCAGGTTCCCGACCAGTCCCCAGCGCAGACCGCGTCCGGCCTGCTGACCAATGGATGTCACTGATGGTTCTCGCTCTCGTTGACACGTTCCAGCCAGATCTCCCGCCAGAACGGCACGAACTCGCGCGGGCAGTTGACGCTGTAAGCGCCCGCGCAGACGACGTCCTCGAGCGTGATGCACGGACTCTTCATGGTCAGTAACTCGCCTGTACGCTCGTCGACGCAGACCTCCACCCGTGAGCGGACCCTGGTCACCTTGCCGCAGTGCCTGGCCATCTCCTCTTCGAAACCGAGGCCCCTGTTGTTACGGTCGGCGTCCAGCGTCGCGAGGATGTCGGCCTTCGGGCGGATCCGCACGAGCTCCCCGGGTTTGAGGTCGAGCATGCCGGACGGGGTGCGCTTGAGCGTGCCGGGCGGCACGAAGCCCCAGTTGATGCCGTTCTTGATGCGCATCGGGCGGGGCAGCCGCCGCGAGAAGCGCTGCCAGTGGTTGAACAGCCCGACCAGGATCGTGCGCGCGGTCGCGAGCACCCCGGCGTTGCCGCTCTTCACGTCGGTCACGTACTGGCCGACGTCGCTGAAGCGCACGCACGTCGGCGCCGCGCGCAGCAGCTCGGTGGCCTGGCAGGAGAAACGGTCGAGACCCTTCAGCGTGTTGGCGTCCAGCAGCGGCAGCAGCTTCGGCGCCCGCCTGGCCGCCTCCTCCGGCTCCGCCGGCGTGACCTTCTTCAGCCACGCGTGCTTCCAGTAGAGGGAGCAGGCCGTCCCGCACCCGCCGTGCGCGCCGCCGTCACAGCGCGCCCCGGTCAGATGTACGGCATGCTCCATCCTGCGCATGCGCCCCTTCTCGATGGTGTCGCAGAGCTTGTGCGCCACCTTGTGCACGGTCATGCGCCGCCCGCAGTACTTGAGCATCTCCGGCATGAACGGCAGGCTGTCCAGCTCGCCCCGATCGTCCAGGGTGGCCAGGATCTCCTCTTCGCTCCGAACTTCCACCAGGTCCCCGACCCGGAGCTCCATCACGTCTTCTCCTTCAACAAGCTCGCGCCATGCAGCGCGACAGCGGCCTGGGCCACCGCCGAGAACGGCAGGTTCGCGCGCTCGGCGATGTCGAGCAGGGTGGTGTCGCCGTCGGAGAGGTTGAGCACCCATAACATCGCCATCTGGGCCTGTTTCGTGTCACTCCTTCCGCCCAGTGCTGAGTAGAGACCTCTCCGGCCTAGTTGCGGCTCGCCGTACGGGCTGAGGTTGAGGTAGGCCCGGTTGCCCTCCAGGACCTCGACGACCTGCTTGAGCGCGTCGAGGGTGTCAGCCATGGCCTCCTCGGTGACGAAGCCCGGGTTGTCGCCCGAGGTGTGGTACTCGGGGTAGCCGGCGTACGGGGTCCTGGTCAGGCCGCCGACCGGCAGGTTGAAACCGGGTGAGCAGTACTGGCGTTCGTCGTAGCCGTACGGCGAGAAGTCGTGCAGGGTGTGCGGTCGCTCGCGCAGCACGTGGGCGACGGCCCGGTCGATCTCGGCGTCGCCGCGCCTGCTGCGTTTGTACGTGAGCGGGCCGGGGTCGCCGGCGCAGGCCAGGGTGAGGCCGTGCTTGATCCGCTCGATCCGCCCGCGGTTGCGGGCCAGCCAGGTGATCGCGCCGATGGTGCCGGGCGCGAAGATGAACCGGTAGGTGTGGCGCGGGCTGACCAGGCTCTTCGCCAGCTCCACCGCGACCGCGACGCCGGCCAGGTTGTCGTTGGCCAGCGACGGGTGGCAGATGTGGCAGGAGATCAGCACCTCGTCGTCGAGCTCACCCGGGACGACGTGCTCGCCGTAGGTCAGGCTGCCGTCGGCCAGCGTGGAGTCGATGAGCACCTCGTAGGGGCCCTCGTCCATCGCGTCGAGCGTCTCCTGCGTGAGGCAGAAGCCCCAGGTCTCGCTGTAGTAGCTGGTGCGGTAGGGCACCAGGCCGGGCAGCGTGTGCAGCCTGGGGCGCAGCTCCTCCAGCGTGAACGTGCCGCGCACCGGCACGCTGTAGCCGACCACGTGCAGGTTGAGCCGCTGGAAGTCGACGACCTTGCGGCCGGCGGCGTCCTTGATCCAGGCGTCGCGGATGTTCCACTCCCGCGGCACGGTCCAGTCGAGCACCTCGGTGCCGGTCGGCACCTCGGAGACCGTCAGCGGCAGGTGCTCGCCGATGATCGACAACGTCTCGCGGACGCCGTCACCGGTGATGCTGCGGCAGATCGGATAAAGGCGCTCGACCAGTTCCTTCACGGGCGCAACGTCCCGTCCACGGTGCCCGCGCCCTGCCGGTCGGCCAGGCGGGCCAGGCGGGTGAAGCGGCGCTCGAAGCCGTGCTTGTCCAGGCCGTGCCGCTGGTAGGCGGCGACCAGTTCCGCCGCGCCCGCCGCCACCGTCCAGCCCGCCTCGAACTCCGGCATGGCCCGGCGGATCCTGGAGAAGTCCACGCGGTAGGAGCGCGGGTCGTTGCCCGCCTCGCCGGTGATCGTCAGCCGCGAGCCCGGCACCGCGTCGGCGACCTCCCGCGCGATCTCGGCCACCGTCACGTTGTTGCGCTCGGTGCCGACGTTGAAGGGCTGGTCGTGTACGGCCGCGCGCGGCGCGACCAGCGCGAGGGCGAACGCCTGGGCGATGTCCAGGGCGTGCACCAGCGGCCGCCACGGCGTGCCGTCCGACAGCACCCGGACCTCGCCGGTCAGGAACGCGTGCCCGACCAGGTTGTTCAGCACGATGTCGGCCCGCAGCCTGGGCGAGAAGCCGAAGGCGGTGGCGTTGCGCAGGTACACCGGCGAGAAGTCGTCGTCGGCCAGCTTGGCCAGGTCGTCCTCCACGCGCACCTTCGACTCGGCGTAGGGGGTGACCGGCTTCAGCGGCGCCTCCTCGCCGACCAGGCCGTCGCCGCCGGAGGCGCCGTAGACCGAGCAGGTGGAGGCGTAGAGGAAGCGGCGCACGCCGGCCGCCTTGGCCAGTTCGGCCAGCCGTACCGAGGCGTGGTGGTTGATGTCGTAGGTCAGCTCGGGCGCGAGCGAGCCCAGCGGGTCGTTCGACAGGGCCGCCAGGTGGACCACCGCGTCGATGCCGGTGAAGACCTCGGGCCCGGCGTCACGCAGGTCCACGGTGTGGCCGGGCGGGTCGTCCGGCGCCGGGCCCAGCACGCAGTCGGCGAACAGGCCGGAGTCCAGGCCGGTCACCTCGTGGCCCGCGGCGCGCAGGACCGGGGCCATCACGGTGCCCAGATAGCCTTGGTGTCCGGTCAGAAGTACCCGCATGTCAGTCTCCAGCCAGGTCGATCGTCAGCTTGTTCACGTGGAAGGCCTCGGCGTAGCGGCTGTTGCACTCGATGCCGCGAAGGCGCATCAGGCCGAGGAAGGTCTCGCGGTCGAACCAGGAACGCCGGCGCTGCGAGGGGTAGAACAGGTGGAGCAGGTCCGCCTTGCGCTCGGCGAGTTCGGGCTCGATCGGATGGTAGGCGCTGGGCCGGCCCATGTCGCCGTCCCACTTGGCGATCTCGTAGCCGAGCGTGAGATGGTCGCGGAAGGCCGTCGGCACCAGCTTGGCCAGGCCCCGGTGGTCCTGGTGGGCGTCGCCCGCCCAGGGGGCGAGGATCAGGTCGGGGTCGGTGGCGGCGCGCAGCTCCTCCAGCGCGTCCTTGGCCCGCTCCCAGTGGGCCGGCAGCCGGCCGTCCGGGATGTCCAGGACGGTCACCTGCACCTCGGCCTCCGGGCAGAACGCCTTCAGCGCGGCCCGCTCCTCGTCCTCCCTGACGGTGCCGCCGCCGGACAGGACGAGCGCGTCCACGCGGGCCGCGCCCAGCGTGAGCAGCGTGGCGCCGGCGCCGATCGCGAGGTCGTCGCAGTGGGCGCCGAGCGCCACGATCCGCTCCAGGCGGCCCGGCCTGAGTCCGATCATGCTTCCCACAGCGCCCACGGACGCTCGCCCCGGCTCCACGAACCGTCCAGCTCCAGGCGCTGGTTGACGGTGTCGCTCGGGCGCCAGTAGCCGCGGTGCTTGTAGGCGAGCAGGCGGCCGCGCTTGGCCAGCTCCATACAGCCGTCGGCCACCAGGTCGCCGCCCTCGGGGATGTGGTCGAAGATCTCCTGGCGCAGCACGAAGAAGCCGCCGTTGATCCACAGCGGCATCTCGCTGACCGGCGTGATGCCGCCGACCAGGCCCTCCTCGCCCATCTCGATGACGTGGAAGGTGTTGGACGTCGGCGGCACCACCATCATCGACGCGCCCGCGCCCGAGGCGGCGAAGCGGTCGATGATCTCGGGCAGCGGCGCGTCGGTCACCACGTCGGCGTAGTTGGCCAGGAACATCTCATCGCCGTCCAGGCGCTCGCGCACCCGGCGCAGCCGCTCGCCGATCGGCGAGTCGAGGCCGGTGTCGACCAGCGAGATCCGCCAGTCGGAGATGTCCGTCTCCAGCATCTCGATCGTGCCGTCGCGCAGCGCGAACTGGTAGGTGAGGAAGAAGTCCTTGATGTGCTGGGCGCCGTAGCCCAGGCACAGGATGAAGTCCTTGTGGCCGAAGTGGGCGTAGTACCGCATCACATGCCATAACAGCGGCCGGGGGCCGACGAGCTGCATGGGCTTGGGGATGTCACCGCCCACGCCCTCGTGCCGCATGCGCGTGCCGCGCCCTCCGCAGAACAGGACGACCTTCACTGGACGACCTCCAGCCTGGGGATCGGGAAGACCAGCCGGCCTCCCCACTCGCGGACGAAGGCGAGCTGCTCGACCAGCTCGTCACGCAGGTTCCACGGCAGGACCAGCACGTAGTCGGGCCGGTCGGCCTCGATCGCCTCCGGGGGCAGGATCGGGATCCTGCTGCCGGGGGTGAACCTGCCGTGCTTGTACGGGTTGCGGTCCACCGTGTACGCCAGCAGGTCCGGCCGGATGCCGCAGTGGTTGAGCAGGGTGTTGCCCTTGCCCGGCGCGCCGTACCCGACGACGGTCTTGCCCGCGTCGGCGGCGTCGATGAGGAAGCGCAGCAGGTCGCGGCGGACCTTGGCGACCCGGGCGGCGAAGTCGGCGTACCCGGAGATCTCGTGCAGTCCCGCGGCCTTCTCCCTCGCCAGGACGTCGGCCACCCGCTCCGACGGCGTCCCCTCCGGCTTGGCCCACAGCCGGATCGAGCCGCCGTGCGTCGGCAGCAGCTCCACGTCCACGAGCGTCAGCCCGCCTGCGGCCAGCGCGCGCTGCGCGGAGGCGGCCGTGTAGTACTGGAAGTGCTCGTGGTAGATCGTGTCGTACTGGTTCAGCTCCATGAGCGTGAGCAGGTGCTGCACCTCGATCGCGACCACGCCGTCGTCGGCCACCAGCGCCCGAAGGCCCTGGGTGAAGCCGACCACGTCCGGGATGTGCGCGTAGACGTTGTTGGCGACGACCACGTCGGCGGGGCCGTGCTCCTCGCGCACCCGCCGGCCCACCTCGGGCGACAGGAACTCGGTGAGCGTCGGCACGCCCTTCTCCACCGCGGCCGCGCCCACGTTGGCCGACGGCTCGATGCCCAGGCAGCGCACCCCGCGCTCGACCACGTGCTGCAGGAGGTAGCCGTCGTTGCTGGCCACCTCCACCACGAACGAGTCCGGCCAGAGCGCCAGCCCGTCCACGAAGCGGCGGGCGTGCTCCACCCAGGAGGAGGAGTAGGAGGAGAAGTAGGCGTACTCGGAGAAGGTGTCCTCGGGGGTGATCAGCGGCGGGAGCTGGGCCAGCCAGCACTCCGTGCACACCCGCAGGTGCAGCGGGAAGGTCTGCTCGGGCTGGTCAAGGCGGTCGGCGGTCAGGAACAGCTCGCACGGCGGCGTCGCGCCGAGGTCCACCACACCGGCCATCGCGCCCGATCCGCAGAGGCGGCAAACGATCATGTCAGCTCGACCTAGCCCTTTCAGGAGTGTTCGTGTGATGCTGCGCCTTATGAAGCCCCTGAGCATCGACGGTGCGTGGGAGTTCACCCCACGCGTCCACGCCGACCCTCGCGGCGCCTTCCTGGAGGCCTACAGAACCGCCGACCTCCCGCGCCCCTTCGAGACCGTCCAGGTCAACTGCTCGGTCTCCAAGGCGGGCGTGCTGCGCGGGGTGCACTTCGCCGACGTGCCTCCCGGGCAGGCGAAGTACGTGATGTGCGTGTCCGGCGCGATCCTCGACGTCGTCGTCGACCTGCGCGAGGGCTCCCCGGACTTCGGCCGCTGGGAGGCGGTGCGCCTCGACTCCGACGAGCGCAGGGCCGTGCTCATCGCCGAAGGGCTCGGGCACGCCTTCCTCGCGCTCAGCGAGCAGGCCACGGTGGTCTACCTGTGCTCCTCGGGCTACAACCCCGGCGGCGAGCACGGCGTCCACCCCCTCGACCCCGACCTCGGCATCGCCTGGCCGGTGGACGAGCCGCTGCTGTCGGACAAGGACGCCGCCGCGCCCGCGCTGAAGACGGCGCTGGAGTCGGGACTCCTGCCGTCCTACGCCGCATGCCGGGAGTTCTACGCGGGACTGCACTGACGACCGGCTCTCGTGGCCAGCACCGGCCAGGCGGCGTGCAGCGCCGTACGCCAGTCGCGCAGCGTCTCGCCCCTGGTGTGGGCGAGCAGGCTGTTGGCCGGGCGCTGGGCCGGCATCGGGTAGTCGGCCGTGGTGATCGGCCGGACCCGGTCGGGGCTCGTGCCGAGCAGGGTGAAGATCTCGCGGGCGAAGCCGTACCAGGTGGTCTCGCCGGCGCTGGTGCCGTGGTAGACGCCGGGCGGCCGGTCGGACTGGGCCAGCCGGACGAGGTAGTCGGCCAGGTCGGCGGTCCAGGTGGGCTGGCCGCGCTGGTCGTCGACCACGTCCACGGTCTCGCGCTCACCGGCCAGGCGGATCATGGTCTTGACGAAGTTGCGGCCTGCCGCGCCGTACAGCCAGGCGGTGCGCACCACGTAGTGACCGGCGGCGGCGACCTCTCCGGCGAGCTTGCCGCGCCCGTAGGCGTTGACCGGACTGGGCTCGTCATCCTCCAGGTACGGCCGCGCCGACCGCCCGTCGAAGACGTAGTCCGTCGAGAGCTGCAATAATCGCGCCCCGGCCCGCACGCACGAGTCGGCCAGCGCCTCGACCGCCGTGCCGTTGATCGCCAGGGCCTCGTCCTCGTGCTTCTCGGCGTCGTCCACCGCCGTCCAGGCCGCGCAGTTGACCACCACGCGCGGCTTGTAGGCGCACACGAAGTCGCGCACCGCGCGCGGGTCGCACAGGTCGAGGTCGGCGCGGCTCAGCGCGATCACCGGCTCCCCGGTGAGGGCGATCCGCTCCAGCACGTCGGTGGCCAGCATGCCGCCGCCACCGGTGATCAGCCAGCGCATCAGTCGTCCCACCGGTCCCCGTGCTCGGCGTACCAGCGGACGGTGTCCTTCAGCCCCTGGTCGAAGTCGACCTCGGGCCGGTAGCCGAGCGCGCGCAGCTTCGTGTCGTCGAGGGAGTAGCGCCGGTCGTGGCCCTTGCGGTCGCGCACGTACTCGACCAGGTCCCAGTCCTTGCCGCAGGCGTCGAGCAGGCGGCCGGTCAGCTCCAGGTTGGTCAGCTCGGCGGTGCCGGCGATGTGGTAGACCTCGCCCGGCTCGCCCTTCTCCGCGACGAGCCTGATGCCGGCGCAGTGGTCGCTCACGTGGACCCAGTCGCGGACGTTGCCGCCGTCGCCGTACAGCGGGACCTTCCTGTTCCTGAGCAGGTTCCTGACGAAGAGCGGGATGACCTTCTCCGGGTACTGGCGCGGGCCGTAGTTGTTGCCGCAGCGGGTGATCGAGACGTCCAGGCCGTGGGTGACGGCGTAGGCGCGGGCCATCAGGTCGCCGCCGGCCTTCGCCGCCGCGTACGGCGAGCGGGGCTGCAGCGGCGCGTCCTCGGTCCAGGAGCCGATGTCCACCGAGCCGTAGACCTCGTCGGTCGAGACCTGGACGACCTTGCGCGTGCCGGCCGACAGGCAGGCGTCGAGCAGGGTCTGGGTGCCGAGCACGTTGGTGCGCACGAACTCGGCGGCGCCGTCGATCGAGCGGTCCACGTGCGACTCGGCGGCGAAGTTCACCACGAGGTCGTGGCCGGGCACCACCTCGTCGAGCAGCGCGCCGTCGCAGATGTCGCCGTGGACGAACGTGTGGGGCACCTCGTCGAGGTTGCGCCGGTCGCCGGCGTAGGTGAGCTTGTCGAGCACGGTGATCTCGGCGCCGTCGTCCGCGCACAGGCGCGCGTACGCCGACCCGATGAACCCCGCGCCACCGGTGATGAGGATTCTCATGAGCTGATCTGGACCTTGCTGTGATCGCCCAGCACGAGGCGGTGGGCTCTGGGCGTGTTCGGGGCGGGGGTGACCTGGACGTCGTGGCCGATGAGCGAGGACTCGATGCGCCGCACGCCCTCGATGGAGGCGCGCGGCAGCACGATGGAGTACTCGATCTCGCTGTCGGCCACCACGCAGTCGGCGCCGATCGAGGTGAACGGGCCGACGTAGCTGTCGGTGACGCGCGCGCCGGCGCCGATGACGGCGGGTCCGACGACGCGCGAGCGCTCCACGCGGGCGCCCGGCTCCAGCCGCACCCGGCCGATCAGCTCGCTGTCCAGGCTCTCTCCCCGTACGGCCGGCTCCGTCGACTCCAGCACCAGCCGGTTGACCTCCAGCATGTCCTCGACGTTGCCGGTGTCCTTCCAGTAGCCGGTGATGGTCGTGGACTCGACGTGGTAGCCCCGGTCGATCAGCCACTGGATGGCGTCGGTGATCTCCAGCTCGCCGCGCCAGGACGGCTTGAGCTCGGCCACCGCCTCGTGGACGGCGGCGGTGAAGAGGTAGACGCCGACCAGGGCCAGGTCGCTCTTGGGGTGCTGCGGCTTCTCCTCCAGGCTCTTGACGCCGCCGTCGGGGTGCAGTTCCGCGACGCCGAACTGGCGGGGGTCGCCGACGCGGGTCAGCATGATCTGGGCGTCCGGCTTTCTCGCCATGAATCCGGAGACGATGTCGTTGATCCCGCCGACGATGAAGTTGTCGCCGAGGTACATGACGAAGTCGTCGCCGCCCAGGAAGTCGCGGGCGATGAGCACCGCGTGCGCCAGCCCGAGCGGCGCCTCCTGCCGCAGGTAGGTGACCTCCAGCCCGAACGCGGAGCCGTCGCCGACGGCCGCCTCGATCTCGGCGTGCGTGTCACCGACCACGATGCCCAGCTCGCGGATGCCCGCCGCGGCGATCGCCTCCAGCCCGTAGAACAGGACCGGCTTGTTGGCGACGGGCACCAGTTGCTTGGCCGAGGTGTGGGTGATCGGCCTGAGCCGGGTCCCCGACCCTCCGGCGAGGACGAGTGCTTTCACGGCTAGTAGGCCCCTTCTCCACGGGTGACGACCGACCAGGTCTTCCAGAGGATCTGCAGGTCGAGGATGAGCGACCAGTTCTCGACGTACCTGAGGTCGAGCCGTACCGACTCCTCCCAGGTTAGGTCGGAACGGCCGCTGACCTGCCACAACCCGGTCATGCCCGGTTTGACCACCAGGCGCCTGCGCACGTCCACGCCGTACTCGGCGACCTCCTCCGGCAGCGGCGGGCGCGGGCCGACGAGCGACATGTCGCCGGCGACGACGTTGAGCAACTGGGGCAGCTCGTCGATGGAATATCGGCGCAGGAAAGCGCCCACCCGGGTGACGCGTGGATCGTTCCTAATCTTGAAGAGCACGCCGTCGAACTCGTTCTCGTCGAGGAGGGTGTGCTTGAGTTGCTCGGCGTTTACCACCATTGTCCGAAATTTCAGGACCTTAAAGGTCCGGCCGTCCCTGCCCACCCGCGTCTGGCGGAACAAAACGGGCCCGGGACTGGTCAGCCGGATCGCCAGCGCGATACCCAGCAGCGGCATCGACAGCAGCAGCACGGCCAGCGCCGCGACCACCCGGTCGAAGGCGTTCTTCACCACCCGCTTGGCACCGCCGAACTCCGGATGCTCCAGGTGCAGCAGCGGCATCCCCGCCACCGGCCGGATGCTGATGCGCGGCCCCGCCACGTCCATGAGCGCCGGCGCGACGAACAGATCCGTCTTGTCCGTCTCCAGGCTCCAGGCCATCCTGCGCAGCGTGGTCCCGTCGAGCTCGGGACAGGCCAGCACCGCCACGGCGTCCGCCCCGACCTTGGCCACGACCTCGGCCACGTCGGCGAAGGAGCCGAGCACCGGCGTCCCTTCGAGGTCGGCGCCCATGGAGTCCGGCGGCAGGCACGCGCCCACGACCACCATGCCGTGGTGCGGCTGGCGGCGGAAGGTCACCACCAGGTCCAGCACGGCCTCCCGGTGTCCGACCGCGATGACGTGGCGCATGTAGTCGCCGACCGCCCGCCTGCTGTGCAGGCGTTTGCGCATGCGGTAGCGGAAGTAAAGCGTCGTGATGATCGCCAGCGGCAGCGTGGCCATGACGAAGCTCCTGGCGACGGCCGTCTGGGTGGCGTACGCGCCGATGGCCACCGCCGCCATCAGCCCGACGCCGCCGTTGAAGACCGCGCGGAACTCGTCAGTGCCCTCGCCGTGGGCTCGCTGACGGTACGCGCCGCCCAGCGTCAGCGCGAGCGGCCAGGCGACGAGCAGCCCGAGGCCCAGCGCGAACTCCTCCGCCGGGATGTACGCGCCGAAGGCCAGCCGTACCCCGAAGACGAAGGCGCAGCAGACCACCGCGCAGACGACGTCGCCCAGTAATAAGAGCCGTAGATACGCCCGCGTCCAGATACTGGATGCGTGACGCGGCATGGCCTGGAGGAGCACGACATCGGACTCCCCTATCCCCACCCTCATAACACCCCACCTGCAACTCTCGGCACCGCAATAACGTGACGTTCCTTGAAGCGCATGGGTTTACCCACATCCCACATGAACTCAAGGGCGGCGGCCCCCACTAAAGAGTAAAGATCGATTCCATGCTGGGGAATAACGCACTATGTCCACAATCGGACGCTAGGGCGCAGATTTCAGACCTTGACGGAACGATCCAAAGATGCAGCGAAGAGCAGGAGAAATGTCTGTTTGATCATCAGAAACCCAGCGATACCGCCAGAATTCAGGAACTAGTCATACTCCAGGTCTGGCAATGCGGACGGCGGATCCGGACTGCGCCAGACGACCACAACTCCGTCCTGCACCGATTCGGCGGCGACGGCCAGCCGGTCGAGATCGAAGTCGGGGAGATACCGCAGCCGCGCGAGGAACGTCGCGTCGGTCGCCGACCTCGGCACCACGCAGCCCTCGCCGTCGCGATCCAGCAGGATGTAGAGAACGTCGGCCCCGGATTCGGTGACAACCCGCACCTCGACCACGTCCTCCCACGCCAGCGCCTCGACGCTGCCGTCGGAGTAGTGCCGGGTGACGCCCTCCTCGGTGACGTACACGTAGGAGTCCGGCATCGGGTTGCCGTGCATGGGCGCGATTCTCGCGACTCCTGCCCTCCTCCCGCAAGGGCCTGCGCTTATACGTGCCTGCTGTCGGTGAGCCCCAGCGTCGCCTCGAACGCCGTCACCATCTCCTGCGGCGCCGTCAGGCACCACGCCTCGGCGACCAGCTCCCACAGCTCGTCGGGGTCGATCCTGTCCAGGTGCACGACCACCCATCCGAACCGCCCGGCGGTGAACTGCACCTCGAACACCTCGGGCCGCTCCGCCACGAGCGCCATCTGCTCCTCGATGGTGGCCTTGAGCCCGACCGTCTCCGTGCGCTCCCACAGGTAGCCGAAACCCCGCCCGCGGACCTTCATGCTGGTCCACTCGCCGCCGTCGCTGAGCTTGTGCTCGGGCAGGCGCCCCAGCATCTCCAGGAACTCGTCAACGGTGATACCCATGCCCTCAGGTCTAGCAGAGCGTACCGACAATTGCCCCACCGGCCGCCGATCCGGCAGTCAGTAGGGTGGGGGCATGTCGGCTCCCCGGTTCGGAGTCCTGGGGCCGTTGGAGGTCAGGGGCGAGGACGGCGCGCCCGTCGCGCTCGGCGGTCCGCGCCCCCGGGCGCCGCTGGCTCTCCTGCTGCTGGAGGCCGGCCGGCTGGTCAGCATCGAACGCCTCATCGACGGCCAGTGGGGCGAGGACCCTCCGGCGGGCGCGGTCAACGCGATCCAGGCCCACGTCTCCCGGCTGCGGCGGCAGCTCCCGCCCGACCTGATCGAGTTCCACGGCACCGGCTACCGGCTCGTGGTCGACCCCGACGACGTGGACGCCCACCGCTTCGAGCACCTGGCCGCCGAGGGCCGCACGCTGCTGGCCGCCGCACAGCCCGAACGCGCCGCCGCCACGCTCCGCCAGGCCCTCGCGCTGTGGCGCGGTCCCGCCCTGCCGGAGGTGACCCACGCCGCCGCCCAGGTCGCCCGCCTCGACGAGGTACGGCTGGCCGCGACCGAAGACCTGATCGAGGCGGAACTGTCCCTGCCCGCGGGCACCTCGGTCGCCGCCCTGAGACAGCTCGTCTCCTCGCACCCGCTGCGCGAGCGGCTGCGCGGCCAGCTCATGCGCGCCCTGCACGCCGGCGGCCAGCAGGCGGCGGCCCTGGAGGTCTACGAGGAGGGACGCAGGCTGCTGGCCGAGGAACTGGGCGCCGACCCCTCCCCCGAGCTGGCCGAACTCCACCTGGCGATGCTGCGCGCCGACGCGCCCAGGGCGGGCGGCCGGCTGTCCGCGCCCCTGACCAGCTTCGTCGGCCGTGAGGCCGAGCTGGAACGGCTCGCCGCCCTGTCCACCACCCGCCTGGTCACGATCACCGGCCCGGGCGGCACCGGCAAGACCCGCCTGGCAGTGGAGTCGGCCAGGCGGCACGTCAGTTCCGGCGGTTCCGCCAGTTCCGGGGGTTCCGCCACGTCCGCCAGGTCCAGCACTTCCAGCGGTTCCAGCGGTTCCAGCGGTTCCAAGGGTTCCGGCGGTCTTGGCGGTTCCTCCATTTCCCGGAATTCCGGGGGTTCCGGGGGTTCCGGGGGTTCCGGGGGTTCCGGGGGTTCCGGGGGTTCCGGGGGTTCCGGGGGTTCCGGTGGTTCTGGGGGAGCTGTCTGTTTTGTGGACCTGTCGGCGGTGGCCGACGGTGGCCTGGTGCCCCACGCGGTGACGGCGGCGCTGGGCGTGCGCGAGACCGGGCTGGGCCTGCTGCGCCCGCAGGATCCCGTCGAGCGGATCGTGTCCGCGCTGGCCGAGCGGGACCTGCTGCTCCTGCTGGACAACTGCGAGCACGTGATCGAGGCGGCGGCGCTGCTGACCAGGCGGCTGCTGGACGCCTGCCCGAAGCTGTCCGTGCTGGCCACCAGCCGCGAGCCGCTCGGGCTGACCGGCGAGGTACTCGTCCCGCTGGCCCCGCTCGCGCTGCCGCCCGACGACGCCGAGCCCGGCGAGTGGACGCGCGCCCCAGCCGTGCGGCTGTTCACCGAGCGCGCGGCGGCGGTCCGCCCGGGGTTCGAGCCGGGACCCGAGGTCGTGGAGATCTGCACCGCGCTGGACGGCTCGCCGCTGGCGATCGAACTGGCCGCCGCGCGCCTGCGCTCCTTCACCGTGGCCGAGATCGCCGCCCGGCTGGCCGAGCACGGCCGGTTCAAGCTGCTCTCCCGAGGCGACCGCACCGCCGCCGCCCGGCACCGGACGCTGCGGGCGGTCGTCGACTGGAGCTGGAGCCTGCTCAGCCAGGAGGAGCAGGTGGTGGCCAGGCGGCTGAGCGTGTTCGCGGGCGGCGCGGACCTGGCGGCGGTCGAGCGGGTCTGCGGCGACGGCGAGGTGCTGGCCGACCTGGTGGACAAGTCGTTCGTCGAGGCCGCCGACGGGCGGTATCGGATGTTCGAGACCGTCCGGCTGTTCTGCGCGGAGAAGCTGGAGGAGGCCGGCGACCCCGCCCGGGACGCGCATGCCGCCTATTTCCTGGAACTCGCGCAGGAAGCCGACCCCTGGCTGCTGCGGGCCGAGCAGCTCGACTGGCTGGCCAGGCTCTCCGCCGAGCACGCCAACCTCCAGGCGGCGCTGCGGCACGCCGTACGCCACGATCCGGCGACCGGGCTGCGGCTGGTCGGCGCGCAGGCGGCCTACTGGTTCCTGAGCGGGCGCCGCGGGCAGGCCGCCGCGTCGGCGCGGCATCTGCTCGACCGGGTGGGTGAGCCGCCGGCCGAGCTGGGTGAGGAGTACGTGTTGTGCGTGCTGCTGGCCGTACCGGATGTGGGGGCAGAGCAGTGGGCACGGGCGGAGGCGATCATGAACGCGCTGGACCGTCCGCTGCGCTACCCGTTCGGGACGGTGCTCTGGGGCATGGTCGCGGGCCCCGGCGCGCCCAGCGTCAACCGGCGGCGGGAGCGGCTGCTCGGGACCGGGCCGTGGAGCAGGGCCGTGGCGGTGCTGGGCCAGGCGCTGATCCACCAGCTCGACGGGCGTCCGGCCGAGGCCGAGCGCGGGTTCGAGTCGTCGCTGGCCAGCTTCACCGCCGTCGGCGAGCGGTGGGGCATGGCCCAGAACCTGGAGTCGCTGGCCATCCTGGCGAGCTGGCGCGGCGAGTGGACGCGGGCCCGCGAGCTGTGGCAGCGGGCCCTCGACCTGCTCGGCGAGCTGGGCGCGGTCGACGAGGTCGTGGACATCCTGTGCCGCCGGGCCGGCGGGCTGCTGCGCGAGGGCGACGAGGAGGCGGCGGCCGCCGACGTGGCCAGGGCCGCCGAGCTGGCCCGCACCACCGGGCGGCCGGCGATCGTCGAGCTCGCGCAGGGCGAGCTGGCCGAGCGGCGCGGCGACCCGGCCGCGGCTCGCGAACACTTCGAGCGCGCGCTGGCGACCGTTCAGCCCGGCCTTTACGTGACCGAGGGCATGCGGCCGTACGCGCAGACCGCCCTCGCGCTGCTGGCCGCGCGCGAGGGCGACACCGCGCGGGCGCGCGCGCTGCACGCCGAGGCCCGCGCGGGCGGCCCGCGCTCACTTTCCGGCGACCTGGCCGCCGTCGTCGAGGGCCACGCCGCCCTCGCCCTCCTCGACGGTACGGCGGAGCGCGCCGCCTACCTGCTCGGCGCGGCCGTGGCGCTGCGCGGCATGGCCGTCACCGGCGACCGCGACGTGGCCGAGACGGCCGCGGCGGCGACGCGGGCGATCGGCGCCGAGCTCTTCGCCGAGCACTACGCCAAGGGCGCGGCGCTGAGCAGGGAGCAGGCACTGACCGTGCTGTGGTGACCGTGCTGTGGTGACTGTCAGCCGGACGTCGCCGGGCTGTCAGCGCCTCCGCCCAAGCTCGTAGACATGCAGAACAGCAACATCCTCATCTCCGGCGCGAGCATCGGCGGCCCCGCGCTCGCCTACTGGCTGGCCCGCCGCGGCTTCAACGTCACCGTCGTCGAGAAGTCGCCCGCGCTGCGGACGGGCGGCCAGACCGTCGACTTCAAGGGCGAGACGCACCGGATCGTCCTGGAACGGACCGGCATCCTGCACGAGGTGCTGAAGCACCAGACCGGCGGCACCGACCAGCAGATCATCGACGCCCGCGGCCGGCGGCTGGCGACGCTCCCCGGCTCCTTCACCGGCGGCGACATCGAGATCGGGCGCGGCGACCTGTCCCGCATCCTGCACGACGTCGGCGTCGCGGCCGGAGCGCGCTATGTCTTCGGCGACTCCGTCACCTCGCTGACCGAGACCGAGGGCGGCGTGCACGTCACCTTCGAGCGGGGCGCGCCGCGTACCTTCGACCTGGTGGTCGGCGCGGACGGCATCCACTCCAACATCCGCAGGCTGGCCTTCGGTCCCGAGTCCCGCTACGTCAGCCACCGCGGCCACTACTACGCGCTGGCCGACCTGCCCGAGCGCTTCGCCGGCCCGGCGCTGATGTACAACGAGCCCGGCCGGATGATCGCCCCCGGCGGGCCGAAGGCGGGCGCGTTCTTCGTCTTCGCCGCCGGCGAGCTGTCCTTCGACCGCCACTCGGCCGAGGACATGCGGCGGGTCGTACGGGAGCACTACCGGGGCATGGGCTGGCGGAGCGCGGAGATCCTGGCGGCGATCGAGAACGTCTACCTGGACTCGGTCAGCCACGTCCGCCTCGACCACTACTGCAAGGGCCGCGTGGCGCTGATCGGGGACGCCGCCTATGGCAACACGCTGGGCGGGTTCGGCACCGGTCTGGCGATGGTGGCGGCGTACGTGCTGGCCGGTGAGCTTTCCGCGAGCGGCGGCGAGCACCGGGCCGCCTACCGGGCCTACGAGGACGCCTTCCTCGAGTACGCCAAGATCGCGCGTACCGGGAACGCCGGGCCGTTTCTCGCGCCGGTCACCAGGCGCGGGATCAGGATGCGCAACTGGATCTTCAAGTACCGGTTCCTGCTGGCGGCCATGATGAAGGTGGGCGACCGGGCGGCCACGAACATCGAGCTGAAGGACTACGCCTGACGTCTCTACCTCGACGTCCGCGCCGCCTTGCGCAGCCTGCTCTGTACGGCCCGCCGTACCAGAGGGCCCATCTCGTCCAGGACGCCGACCAGCACGGCGAGCTGTTCGAGCGAGTCCAGCGCCTTCGCGGCGCCGTCGGCGTCGACCCCCTCGTACAGTTCGAGCCCGATGAACGCGGCGGCCACCGAGCGCGCCAGCCCGGCCACGTCCACCAGCTCGGCCAACGGGGTCTCGCGCAGCACCCGCGCCAGCGTGTGTTCCAGCTCGACCACCCACAGGTTGAGGCCGGAGGCGGTCGCGGGGGCCAGTTTGGGGTCGGTCTGGCTGCCGGCCAGCAGTTGCGCGAGCACGGCGATGTTGCCGGACTCCTGCTCCTCATCGTGGATGGCGCGGCCGAGTTCGAGCAGCTCGCCAAGGGTCGTGACGGCGGCGAAGCGCTCGCGGTAGTGGGCGACCCGCTCGGTGGAGCCGTGTTCGCACGCCTCGGCCAGGAGCTGGTCGACGCTGCCGAAGTGGTAGAACACCAGCGCCTGGTTGACTCCCGCCTCGGTGGCGATCGTGCGTGCGGACACGCCGGCGATGCCCTGGGTGCGCAGCGTGGCCAGGGCGGCGTCGAGCAGCTTGGCGCGGGTGGTGGTGGACATCGGCTCCTCTTCTCACTGAAGGGTAGATCGGCCTGAGCGACCGCTCAAGTCAGCCCCGGCTCCCGCAATGGGGTATATCGGTACTAGGAGGGATATTTCGTGTCGGGGATAGCTTTGCGGGAATGGCGGGATGATGATGCCTCTGTGGTGCTTCGGGCGTTCCAGTCCGAGGACATGCGCAGACAGGCGCCCTGGCCCATGATCACCATCAAGGATGCCCAGGGCTGGATCGCCGCCTGGGAGGGCGTCGGCCACGCGTTCGCCGTGACGCTGGACGGCCTGGTCGCCGGCAACGTCGCCGTCACCGGCATCGACCGCCACCTCAACGGCTGGGTCTCCTACTGGACCGTCCCCGAGGCCCGCGGCAGAGGCGTGGCCGCCGCCGCCACCTCGATGCTCGCCGAATGGGCCTTCGAGGAGCGCGGCCTGTTCCGCCTCGAACTCGGCCACCGCGTCAACAACCCCGCTTCCTGCAAGGTCGCTCTCAAGGCCGGATTCCAGGCCGAGGGCATCGAACGCGCCAAGCTCAGCTACGACGGCGTCCGCTTCGACGTGGAACGCCACGCCCGCCTGGCCACCGACTAGCGCAGATCCTCCAATAACCGGTCGAGCAGCCGCACCGCGGGCTCGGCCACCTCGATCGTGTACTCGTCCAGCAGCACCAACGCCTCCTCCAGCGTCGGCACACTCGCGCGCGCCAGCTCGACGAGCGGCTCGTGCTCCGCGAGCACCTCCCCCTCCACCCGGTACGCGCCATCGTCGACCGCCACAGAAACGGCGAACCGGACCTCCCGCCCGTCGGGCAGCGTGAAGACGGTGCCCGCGACCGCTCCGGCGGGCGGGGCGAGATAGGTGAACGGGGCGCTGCGCACGAAGGGATGACGCAGTTCGGCGAGGGTTCCCGCGGCCCGGCTCAGCGCCGAGAGCAGGGCGGCCGCGGCCAGACTCTCGCTGTCCACGCACCCGAGCGTAGATCAGCGACGTCACTCCCGCCACCTCATCGCCTGGACAGGATTGTCTGTTTGTCAGACAATCCTGATATGCGCAATGGCCCGTCCGCCGTCGTCGCCGCCGCCGTCCTCTGGGGCACGGCAGGCACCGCCGGCCTCCTCGTCTCCGCCGACTCGGTGGCCCTGGCCGCCGCCCGCCTGGTGCTGGGCGGCGCCGCGCTGGCCCTGCTGGCCTGGTCGGGGCTGCGCTCCGCCCTGCGACCGAGCCTCCTGCTGGGGGCGGTGGCGGTGGCGGCGTACCAGCTCTGCTTCTTCGCGGCCGTCGCCCGCACCGGCGTGGCGATCGGCACCGTCGTCGCCATCGGCAGCGGCCCCGTCTTCACCGGCCTGCTGTCCTGGTTGCTCCACGGCCGGCGCCCAAGCGCCCGCTGGTCAGCCGCGACAACCGCCGCGATAGCCGGCAGTGCCGCCCTCATCGCCGGCAGCGGCACCGACACCGGCGGCCAGGTGCTCTCCGGCATCCTGTTCGCCCTGCTGGGCGGCCTCCTCTACGCCTATTACGCGGTGTCCGCCGCCCAGGCCATCTCCGCGGGCCTGCCGTCCAACGCCGTGATGGGCATCATGTTCGGCGGCGCCGCCGTCATCATGCTCCCCATCCTGTGGTGGCGCGGCACAGCCTGGCTGACGGCACCCCCGGCCCTGCTGGCCGTCCTCTACCTGGGCTTGGGCACCACAGCCCTGGCCTACTTCCTGTACGGCAGGGGCCTGCGCACCACCCCCGTAGCCACAGCCGCCACCCTGGCACTGGCCGAACCCGCGGTGGCAGCCCTCCTGGGCCTGATCGTCCTGGGCGAGAAGCTGGCCCTGCTGTCCGTCCTCGGCCTGGGCCTGCTGGCGATCAGCCTGGTGGCCGTAGCCCTTCCGGAACCACGCCCGGCGAGCCGCTAGAGTGCCAGGGTGCCGTTCAGACCCGTGTCCACCGTCGACGCGCTGGCCGGAGCGCTACGCACCCGAGTCCTGTCCGGCGACCTGGTTCCAGGCACCTCACTACCAGAACAGGAAATAGCCGCCACGTACGGCGTGGCCCGCCCCACGGTGAGGGAGGCGCTGGCCGTACTGGTCCACGAGGGACTGCTCCGCCGCGAACGCAACCGCAGCGCCCAGGTCCGCCTGGTAACGGCCGAAGACCTCGACGACCTCATGTACGTCCGCCGCCCGCTGGAAGACCTGATGGCCAAGGCGTTGGCCGGCCAAAGAGTCCAAGAGGCGGAAACGGCCCTGGCCCGCCTGGCGGCTCTCGCAGAGCAGGCCCCCTGGTCCGAAGTGGTGGCCGAACACATGGCCCTGCACCAGGCCCTCATCGAAGCGGTAGGCAGCCCCCGCCTGGAACGCCTCTACAGCACCCTGGCCGCCGAAACCCAGTTGGGCGTGGTCCGCCTACGCAAGGTCTACCAGGACCGCGACATACTGGTCAGAGAACACCAGGACCTCCTGAACGCAATAGCCGAAGGCCCAGAGGCCGCAGCCAGAGCCGCAGTAGCCCACCACCTAAGCCACACCTGGGGCACCTAAAAGCAAGACCCTCCCACAGCCGAAGACGCTGGCAAAGGTTATCCCCAGACCCTTCCCAACCGTGTACGAGCCCCCGACGGGCGTGCGATTATCGCACCATGAGCACGCTCGATTGGAACGAGATCGGGCAGCGAGTCCGTGAAGCACGGCTGGCCGTGAAGCTGTCCCAGGAACAGCTCGCCCAGCGAACCGATCTCGACAGGACCATGATCAGCAAGATCGAGGCCGGTTCGAGGCGGCTCGACGCACTGGAACTCGCCCGCGTTGCCCGTGCACTGGACATGCCACTCGGCCACTTTCTCCATGCGCCACCGGCGGTGATGTCACACCGCGCGCCACTGGCCGAGGACACCACGGCAGAAGCCACCCAGGCCTCGTATCGCATCGACAGCGCTCTGGCCATGTGGATTCGGGAGATCCGCCTGCTCATGTCGTTGAACATGCTGCAGCCGAACCCCATCAAGCAGTACCCGCACAAGGTCGACGGCCCTCATGCCGCCGCGGCCGCCGCCAGATGGCTGAGAGCCCAGCTCAACCTGGGAACCGGCGCCATAGAGTCGATGGCCGGCCTTTGCGAACGGTGCGGTCAGTACGTCCTGGTGATCGATCTGCCTGGGGACGGGGCATCAGCAGTGGACGACGACGTAGCGGCAGCCGTGGTGAGCCTCAAGGGAGATCCCGGTCGCCGGCGCAGCACCGCCGCCCACGAGCTCGGTCATCTCATTCTTGGCGACGAGTACTCGACAGACATAGCAGTCAGTGCCTCCCGCGCGGAACGCGAGAACATGGTGGACGCCTTCGCGGCGGAACTCCTACTGCCGGCGGAAGCGATCGTGCGCGCCGTCAGCACAGAGAGCGCGAATCGATCGACATTCGTACGGCTGGCCGCCGTGTATCGCACCTCATGGAGCATGACCCTGCGACAGGCACGAGCGGCTGAGGCCATGACGCCGCACGAGGAGAAGAAGCTGCGAGCCTGTCCCCCGACCTTCGCAGAGTTCAGAGACTCCGTCGGCTGGACGCCCCAGCCGGACCTCGACTCGATCCGCGTGCCCCCGAGCGTCGCGCACGCGGTGATGACCGCGTACCGACATGGCCACATCACCAGCGATCGTGCGCTGGAGTTAATGCACGGGCAGCTCGGCGACCCCGCGGACCTACCACCGAGGCTCGACGAAGACGAGGCTCCATGACGTCCGCGTCCCCGGGCGAGGACCCGCTCCCCCACTGGTGGTCGATGCCATGGTGCTGAACCACTTCGCCAGGTCCGACCGTCTGGACGTCCTCGGCGCCAGCGTCTCGTCCATGTCGACCACGCACATCGTCGCGACGGAGGTCGACAAGTACTCCGCCGCGTTTCCATCCCTGCGATCCATCACAGATCTCGAATGGCTGCGCATCCTCCCGCAGGACACCGACGAAGAGCTGATCGCCTTCGGGCAGTGGGTCGATCTCCTGGGTGCGGGCGACCACAACCTCGGCGAAGCCAGCGTCTTCACCGCCGCCGAAACGCACGGCCTGATCGCCATCACAGACGACCGCAACGCGACCAAGGTCGGCCGCAAGCGAGGGCTCGAGATCCACGGCACGGTATGGCTCCTGACGCGGCTTCTCCGACTCGGCAAGATGACACTCGTGGAAATCCGCAGCCACATCGACGCTCTGCGAGAGACCGGGATGCGGCTACCGTGCACCGGACGCGACCTCACCCGATGGGCACGCGAACGCGGACTGCTCTGAGAAACGGCATCCACGACTGGCGCGTCCCAACGAACCTCACCGAGAACGGCGCTGGCCCATGATCGATGCCGGATGTACCGAGCGACCGTGGGCCAGGGTCTAGCTGGCTGCGCGGGTCTATGCCTCGCCGGAGGTCAGGCCGACGGGGCAGGCCACGCCGGTGCCGCCGATGCCGCAGTAACCGTTGGGGACCTTGTAGAGGTACTGCTGGTGGTAGTCCTCCGCGTAGAAGAACTCCGGGGCCGGGGCGAGCTCGGTGGTGATGTCGCCGTAGCCCGACTGCTTGAGGACCGCCTGGTAGGCGTCCCTCGAAGCCAGCGCGGACTTCTCCTGCGCAGGCGAGTGGTAGTAGATGGCCGAGCGGTACTGGGTGCCGACGTCGTTGCCCTGGCGCATGCCCTGGGTCGGGTCGTGGTTCTCCCAGAACACCTTCAGGAGCTCCTCGTACGACACCTTCGCGGGGTCGTACACCACGCGCACCGCCTCGGTGTGCCCGGTGGCGCCGGTGCAGACCTCTTCGTAGGTGGGGTTCTCGGTGTAGCCGCCCTGGTAGCCGACCGCGGTCGTGTAGACGCCTTCGGTCTGCCAGAACTTGCGCTCGGCGCCCCAGAAACAGCCGAGGCCGAAGTCGGCGATCTCCAGCCCCTCGGGGTACGGCGGCGCCAGCGGAGCGTCGAGGACCGCGTGCCGCGAGGGCACCGGGATCCGGGCGGAGCGCCCCGGCAGGGCGTCCTCCTGACGGACCATCGATGTCTTGTTGCTGCCGAACAGCCAACCCATGGTGCACCTCCTGGTCTCACTGTACAGAGCACTGCAGAGGCACAAACCGTTAAGACCACCTAAATAGTCCCACATAGTAGTACGCGTTTGTGTTTAAGCATGTAATGTCCGAAAATGGGCTACATGCCTGACGAGAAGCGTGGTGTGTTGTTCGGGGTCGCGGCCTACGCGATGTGGGGTCTGTTCCCCCTCTACTGGCCGCTCCTCAAGCCCTCGGGGGCGCTTGAGATCCTCGCCCACCGCATGGCCTGGTCGCTGGTGGCCGTGGTCGTGATCCTCGCGGTCAGGCGGCACTGGTCGTGGTTCAGGGAGTTGCTGCGGCAGCCCAGGAAGCTCGCCCTGCTGGCCCTGGCCGCCGTGATCATCACGGTCAACTGGGGCACCTACATCTACGCCGTCAACACCGGCCACGTCGTCGAGGCCGCTCTCGGGTACTTCATCAACCCGCTGGTCAGCGTGCTGTTCGGGGTGCTGCTGCTGCGGGAGCGGCTGCGGCCGATGCAGTGGGCGGCGGTCGGGTTCGGAGCGCTGGCGGTGGTGGTGCTCACGCTCGACTACGGCAGGCTGCCGTGGATCGCGCTCACGCTGGCCATCAGCTTCGGCGTGTACGGGCTGGTCAAGAAGCAGGCCAACGTGGGTGCGGCCGAGAGCCTCACCGTCGAGACTCTGGTACTGCTCACGCCCGCCCTCGCCTACCTCGTCTTCCTGGAGACCTCGGGCCAGGCCACGTTCGGCCACACCAACCCGGGCCACGCGCTCCTGCTGGCCGGAGCGGGGCTGATCACGGCGGTGCCGCTGCTGTTCTTCACCGCCTCGGCGATCCGGGTGCCGCTGAGCACGATCGGCGTCCTGCAGTACATCGCGCCGATCCTGCAGTTCCTGTGCGGCGTCCTGATCGCCAAGGAGACCATGCCGCCGAGCCGCTGGATCGGCTTCTCGATCGTGTGGCTGGCCCTGTCGGTCTTCACCTACGACAGCATCAGCGCCGCCCGCGCCAACCGGAAGAAGGCCGCCCTGGTCGAGACGACGGTCTGACCGTCCTCGACGTACGGCCCGCCGCCGAAACCCAGAGCGGCCCCAGAAAGGGAGCTCCGGGCCGGCGGCCAACCACGCCGCAAATCACACTTCGACCCGAAATATCCCGAAAAATCAGCCCGAGCGCTCCACCACGTAATCGCACAGAGCCAGAAACGCGTCCTTGGCCGGGATGTCCGGCAGCCCCGACAGGTCCTTCCGCGCCCGATCCACCCAGGCGTCCAACTCGGCCCGCGCCTGAGCCATCGCCGGATGCGCCCGCAACAGCGTCAGCGCCTCCTCGACGTCCTCCTCCGCCACCGGCCCCGACAGCAACGTCTTGAGCCGCGAGTCCTCGGGCGAGGCCAGCAGATACAGGACGGGCAGCGTGCGAATGCCCTCACGCAGATCCGTCCCCGGCGTCTTGCCCGACTCCGACGAGGTGGAGGCCACGTCCAGCAGGTCGTCACCGAGCTGCCACGCCACGCCGATCGCCTCGCACGCCCGGCTCAGCCGCTCCTCCACGCCCGCCGGAGCGTTCGACAGCAGCGCGCCGAACCGTCCCGAGGCGGCGATGAGCGAGCCGGTCTTGTCGGCCAGCACGTTGATGTAGAAGGAGATCGGGTCGTCGCCGGGCTGCGGGCCGACCGTCTCCCTGATCTGGCCCTGCACGAGCCGGGAGAACGTCTGCGCCTGGACCCTGATCAGCTCGGGGCCGAGGTCGGCCAGGAGGTCGGAGGCCTGGGCGAACAGGTAGTCGCCGGTCAGGATGGCCACGGTGTTGTCCCACCGGGCGTTGGCCGACGGGGAGCCGCGCCGTACCGGAGCCTCGTCCATGACGTCGTCGTGGTAGAGCGAGCCGAGGTGCGTGAGTTCGATCACCACCGCGCCCGGCACGACGCCGGGCGCGGACGGATCGCCGAACTGGGCCGCCAGCAGCAGCATCAGCGTGCGGAACCGCTTGCCGCCCGCCTCGATGAGGTGCTTGGACGCCTCCGTGACGAAGGCGTCCTCGCTCTCCACCGACGAGCGCAGGAGCTTCTCGACCGCGCTCAGGCCACTGGCGATGTCCTGCGCCAACCGCTCGTCCTCAATGGGCAGATCAACAACCGGTGGCGCGGACATAGATACCCCTTATCTGATGAACAGGCCGGACGCAGCCTGGTTGGCGATGTCGAGTGCGGGCTGCGGGAAAAGCCCGACTCCTACCGTAACCAGCAGCGCGACGCCGATGACCACCGCGGTGCCCATGCTGGGCGCGACCACGGTGGGGCCGTCGGCGGCGGGCTCGCTGAAGAACATCAGCACGATGACGCGGACGTAGAAGAAGGCCGCGATCGACGAGGCGATGACACCCACGACGACCAGGCCGGTCATCCACGCGCCCATCGAGTCTCCGGTCTGTGCGCCGCTGTTGACGGCCGCCGCGAACACGGCGTACTTCCCGAAAAACCCGCTGGTCAGAGGGATACCAGCGAAAGCCAGCAGGAAGAAAGCGAACACACCGGCAAGCAGCGGAGATCGCTTGCCGAGTCCGGCCCAGCGGGACAGATGACCCGCCTCGCCGCCGGGGTCGCGCACCATGGTGACCACGGCGAACGCGCCCACGGTGGTGAAGCCGTAGACCAGCAGGTAGAACAGGATCGCCGACAGCGAGGTCGCGTTCTTCTCCGCGGCCTCGAACGTCGCCATCACGCCGATGAGCAGGAAGCCCGCGTGCGCGATGGAGGAGTAGGCGAGCATGCGCTTGATGTCGGTCTGCGTGATCGCCAGGATCGCGCCCACGATCATCGTCAGCGCCGCGACCACCCACATGACCGGACGCCAGTCCCAGTCCAGGTTGCCCAAAGCCACCCAGAACACCCGCAGGACCGCGCCGATGGCCGCCACCAGCGTGCCGGAGGCCATCAGGGCGGTGACCGGCGTCGGGGCGCCCTGGTAGACGTCGGGCTTCCACGCGTGGAAGGGGGCCGCACCGATCTTGAAGAGCAGGCCCACGCCGAGCAGCGAGAAGCCGAGCAGCAGCAGCGGGTCCAGGAGCGAGCCGGTCGACATCGCCTGGCTGATCCCGGGCAGGCTGACCGTGCCGGCGTAGCCGTAGATCATGGCCATGCCGTACAGGAAGAAGGCAGAGGAGAACGCGCCGAGCAGGAAGTACTTCAGCGACGCCTCCTGCGACAGCAGGCGGCGCCGGCGGGCCAGCCCGCACAGCAGGTACAGCGGCAGCGACATGACCTCAAGGGCCACGAACATCACCAGCAGGTCGTGCGAGGCCGCGAACAGCAGCATACCGCCGACGGCGAAGAGCACCAGCGGGTAGACCTCGGTGTGCGCGCCACCGCTGATCTCCGCCTCCTCCTCTTCCGCACTCCCGGGTACGGCTGCCGCCGAAGCGACGAAGTGGCCGTCGTCGTTGACCATCAGCACGGCGCCCAGCGAGAGCACCAGGATGACGCCCCAGATGAACAGCGAAGGCCCGTCCACCGCGATCGCGCCCATGGCGGAGGCGGTCGTCGGCACGCCACCCCTGGCGACCTGCACGATGACCAGCGCGAACGCGCCGATCAGGCTCAGCAGCGACAGCGGCACCTGGATGGACTTGCGCAGGTAGCGCGGCGCGAACGCCTCCACCAGGACGCCGATGGTGGCCGCGCCGAAGACGAGCAGCAGCGGCGCGAGCTGCCCGTACTCGATGGTCGGCGCCTCGAAGCCGTTCACTCGCCGGCTCCCTTCTCAGCGATGGCGGGGTTCTTGACGTCCACGTTGGTGAGCGTGTGCTGCACCGATGGGTTGATCACGTCCAGCAGCGGCTTCGGGAAGAAGCCGAAGCCGATGATCAGGGCGACGAGCGGGGCGAGCACCACGACCTCGCGGACGTTGAGGTCCTTGAAGCCCTTGACCGACTCGGCCGTCGGGCCGTTCAGCGCCCGCTGGACCATCCACAGGATGTAGACGGCGGCCAGGATGACCGCGACCGCGGAGACGATCGCCGCCACCGCGAGCGCGCCGGACCCGAACGCCTCGCTGGAGTACGTGCCGATCATCACCATGAACTCGCTGACGAACGACGACAGACCCGGCAGCGACAGACCCGCCAGACCGGCGACCAGGAAGAACCCGGCCAGGACCGGGGCAACCTTCTGCACGCCTCCGTAGTCCGCGATGTACGGCGAGCCGCGCCGGGCGATCAGGAAGCCCGCGACCAGGAACAGCGCGCCGGTGGCGAACCCGTGGTTGACCATGTAGAGGGCGGCGCCGGACTGCGCGATCTGCGACATCGCGAAGACGCCCATGACGATGAAGCCGAAGTGCGAGATCGAGGTGTAGGCGATCAGGCGCTTCATGTCCGTCTGCCCGATGGCCACGATCGCGCCGTAGATGATGCTGATCACCGCCAGCACCACGATCGGCATCGTGAACGCCTTGGCCGCCGCCGGGAAGAGCTCCAGGCAGAAGCGGAGCATCCCGAACGTGCCGACCTTGTCGAGCACGCCCACCAGCAGTACGGCGGCGCCCGCCGGAGCCTGGGCCGCCGCGTCGGGCAGCCACGTGTGCACCGGCACCAGTGGCGCCTTGATCGCGAAGGCGATGAAGAATCCGGCGAACAGCCACTTCTGCGTGGCCGGGTCCTGGATGGCGCCGACGAGCTCGGGGAACATGAACGTGCCCTTGCCCGCCGCGAAGTACAGCCCGATGACCGCGACCAGCATGAGCAGGCCGCCGAACAGCGAGTACAGCAGGAACTTCACGGCCGCGTAGGACCGCTGGGCGCCGCCGTAGGAGCCGATCATGAAGTACATCGGGATCAGCATGGCTTCGAAGAAGATGTAGAAGAGGAAGATGTCGGTCGCCGCGAAGACGCCGATCATCATCGTCTCCAGCACCAGGAGCAGCGAGAAGTAGGTCTTGACCGACCGCTTCGGCGCGATGACCGTGCCGTCCGCCGTCTTGACGCCGTCGGCGTCGTTCCACGAGGCCAGCACCACGATCGGCACCAGCACCACGGACAGGGCGATCAGCACCAGGGCGACGCCGTCCACGCCGACGCCGAACTTGACCCCGAAGCTGGGGATCCAGTTGTACTCGGCCACGAACTGGAAGCGGTCGCCGCGCGGGCTGAACTGCACCGCCATGACGAGCGTCAGCACCATGACGACCAGGGAGACCAGCAGGGTCACCTGCTTGGCCAGCTTGTCGCTGCCCTTGGGAAGCAGGGCCACCACGACGGCGCCCAGCACGGGCACCGCCATGAGAATTGGGAGCCAGGGTGACATCAGATGTTCCCAACGAGGAGCAGGGCGCCGGCCAGGAGGGCCGCACCGAACAGGATGGACAGCGCGTACGTTCTGGCGAAGCCCGTCTGCAGCCGCCGCATGCGGCCGGAGGTTCCGCCGATCGCCGCCGCCAGCCCGTTGACCAGGCCGTCGACGCCGCGGTTGTCGAAGAAGACGGCGATCCTGGTCAGCCACTGGCCGGGGCGCATGAACAGCGACTCGTTGAGCGCGTCGCCGTACAGGTCACGCCGGGCGAAGACGGTGAGGAAGGATCCGCGCGGGGCGAGCTCGGGGACCTCGGCCCTGCCGTACTTGAACCACGCGATGGCCACGCCGACCGCGACCAGCGCCAGCGTGATGCCGCCGGGGCCGCTGACGATGTGGAACTCGGGAGCCTCCGCGGCCGCGCCCACAGCCGGCGAGAGCCAGTTGTAGAGCGTGTTGTTGAGCACCAGGTAGCCGCCCAGGAAGATCGCGCCGAGCGACAGAATCATCAGCGGGACCGTCATCACCGCGGGCGACTCGTGCGGATGGGCGTCCTTGTCCCAGCGCGCCTTGCCGAAGAAGGTCATGAAGACCATGCGCGACATGTAGAAGCCGGTCAGGCCGGCACCGAGCACCGCGAGCCAGCCGAGCACCTGGTTGTGGTGCAGGGCGGTCTCGATGATGCCGTCCTTCGTGAAGAAGCCGGACATCAGCGGGAAGCCGATGATCGCCAGGTAACCGATGATGAAGGTGACCGCGGTGATCTTCATCTTGCCGAACAGCGCGCCGTACTTGCGCATGTCGACCTCGTCGTTCATGGCGTGCATGACCGAGCCGGCGCCGAGGAACATGTCGGCCTTGAAGAAGCCGTGCGTGATCAGGTGGCCGATCGCGAAGGCGTACCCGACGGGGCCGAAGCCGGCGCCGAGCATCATGTAGCCGATCTGCGACATCGTCGAACCGGCGAGGCCCTTCTTGATGTCGTCCTTGGCGCAACCGATGATCGCACCGGCCAGCAGCGTGGCACAGCCGACGATCGCCGCGGCCAGCGCCGCCGTGGAGCCGAGCGGGAAGAAGAACGCGCCCGAGCGGACCACCAGGTAGACGCCGGCGGTGACCATGGTCGCGGCGTGGATGAGGGCCGAGACCGGGGTCGGGCCCTCCATCGCGTCCAGAAGCCAGGACTGCAGCGGGAGCTGGGCCGACTTGCCGCACGCGCCGAGCAGCAGCAGGAGCCCGATCGCGGTCAGCGTGCCCGAGGACGCCTCGCCCACCTTGCCCTGCAGGTCGCCGAAGGCCAGCGTCCCGAAGGAGGTCCAGATGATGAACATGCCGACCAGCAGGCCGAAGTCGCCGACGCGGTTGACGATGAACGCCTTCTTCGCCGCGACCGCCGCCGACGGCTTGAACTGCCAGAACCCGATGAGCAGGTAGGACGCGAGACCCACGCCCTCCCAGCCGATGAACAGCCCGACGTAGTTGTCGGACAGCACCAGCAGCAGCATCGCCGCGACGAACAGGTTCAGGTAGGCGAAGAACCGGCGCCGCTCGGGGTCGTGCGCCATGTAGCCGATCGAGTAGATGTGGATCAGCGATCCGACACCCGTGATCAGCAGCGCGAAGCTGATCGACAGCGGGTCGATCAACAGCCCCATGTCGACCATGCCGGGGATGAACTCATAAAGGTGTACGGCCTGCCGCCGCGCGTCCTCGGGAAGCCCGAGCAACTCCACGAACCCGAGCACCGCCACGACGAACGAGGCGAGCGACATCGCCACGCCCAGCAGGTGTCCCCACTTGTTCGTGACCCTGCCGAGGACCAGCAGGATCGCGGCGCCGAGAAGTGGCAGGGCGATCATCAGCCATGACACACCGATCGCGCCGCTGCCGGCGAAATCGGCGATCTTAACGGGATCCACCAGTCACCCCTCAGTACTTCAGCAGGTTCGCGTCGTCCACGGACGCCGACCTGCGGGTTCGGAAGATCGTCACGATGATGGCCAGACCGACCACGACCTCGGCCGCGGCCACCACCATCACGAAGAACGCGATGACCTGGCCTTCCAGGTTGCCGTTCTGTCTGGCGAAGGTGACGAACGCGAGGTTGCATGCGTTGAGCATCAGCTCCACGCACATGAACACCACGATCGCGTTACGCCTGATCAGCACACCGAGCGCGCCGATGGCGAAAATCAGCCCCGAGAGGATCAGGTACTGCGTCGTCACTTCGACTCCTCCTCGACCTCGACCGAGTGCTTGATCGCCTCGGCGAGCTTCGGATCGGCGGGCAGGTGGCCGTGCTCGACGTCGTAACGCGCGATGTAGCGGTTGACCGACTTCTCCGAGACCGTGCCGTCGGGCAGCAGCGCCGGCATGTCGATGGCGTTGCTCCTGGCGTAGGTGCCGGGGCCGGGCAGCGGCGAGGGCTGGTCACCCTGGAAGCGGGCCCGCGAGAGGTCCTTCTGCGTGGCCTTGGCGGCGAGCCGCTCGCGGTGGGCGAGGACCATCGCGCCGAGCGCGGCGGTGATCAGCAGCGCCGAGGTCACCTCGAAGGCGAACACGTGGCGGGTGAAGATCTGCCCGGCCAGCGAGCGGATGTAGCCGCCCTGGCCGGTCGCGGCCGCCAGGCCCTTGGCGTTGCCGAAGACGGCGTTGCCGACGGCCAGGATGATCAGCGAGGCGAAGCCCAGCCCCGCGATCACGGCCCAGAAGCGCTGGCCCTTCAGCGTCTCCACGAAGGAGTCGGAGGAGTCGACGCCCACCAGCATCAGCACGAACAGGAACAGCATCATGACGGCGCCGGTGTAGACGATGATCTGCACCGCGGCGAGGAACGGCGCGTCCTGCGCCGCGTACAGCACCGACAGGCAGAGCATCACGCCGCCGAGCATCAGCGCGGAGTAGACCGCCTTGCGGCTGAACACCACGCCCAGGGCGGCCGCCACGGACACGACGGCGAGCACCCAGAAAGTGACTTGCTCACCCATTGGTCCGTCCCAGCCGGTAGTAGTCCTCTTCGGTCTCACCGAGCCGCATCGGGTGCGGCGGCTGCTCCATGCCCTGCGTCAACGGGGCGAGCAGCATCTCCTTGGTGTAGATGAGGCTTTCACGGTTGGTGTCGGCCAGCTCGTACTCGTTGGTCATCGTCAGCGCGCGAGTCGGGCAAGCCTCGATGCAGAGACCGCACAGGATGCACCGCAGATAGTTGATCTGGTAGGTGCGGCCGTAGCGCTCGCCCGGGGAGAAGCGCTCCTCCTCGGTGTTGTCCGCGCCCTCGACGTAGATCGCGTCGGCCGGACAGGCCCATGCGCACAGCTCGCAGCCGACGCACTTCTCCAGCCCGTCGGGCCAGCGGTTGAGCTGGTGGCGACCGTGGAAGCGAGGGGCCGTCGGCCGCTTCACCTCCGGATAGTTCACCGTAACGGGCTTCTTGAACATCGTGTGGAAGGTGACGCCGAAGCCCTTGACGGGGTTCAGCCAATCAGTGAGTCCCACTTGGAACCTCCTTGTGCTGCACCCCGTGGTAGTGCGGCAGATCGAGCGGCGGCACAGGGAAGCCACCGGCGGTCGGCTCGCGGTCCAGTTCCTCGTACTCGGCGGCGACCTTGGCCTTCTCGGCCTCCTTGCGGCGCTGGTTGACCGTGTCGAACCGGGCCCAGATGCCGAGCGCGCCGACGACCACGATGGCCGCGATGGTCAGGACTACCGCCATGCTTCCCTCGAAGCCGGAGCCTGGTCCCTCCCTGACGTACATGATCGCCCGGACCGAGGCCACGAGCATGATCCACGCCAGGTTCAGCGGGATGAGGACCTTCCAGCCCAGCGACATGAGCTGGTCGTAGCGGACGCGCGGCAGCGAGGCGCGCACCCAGACCACGAAGGAGAAGACCAGGACGAACTTGATGAAGAACCAGAGCAGTCCCCACCAGCCTTCGTCCGGCAGTCCGAAGGGAGCCTGCCAGCCGCCGAGGAAGAGCGTGATCGCCATCGCCGACGCGGTGAACGTGTGCAGGTACTCGCCCATCATGATCAGGGCGAACTTCAGCGAGGAGGAGTACTCGGTCTGGAAGCCGCCGACCAGCTCGCCCTCGCCCTCGGGCAGGTCGAACGGGATGCGGGCGGCCTCGCCGAAGCCGCAGATCACGAAGATCAGGAAGGACGGCAGCAGCAGGACCACGTACCAGGACGGCATCGGGATGCCGAAGAACTCCCCGCCCGTGGCCTGCGCCTTGACGATCTCCGAGGTGGACAGCGTCCCGGCGAACAGGAACACGCCGACGAAGGACAGGCCCATGGCGATCTCGTAGGAGACCACCTGCGCCGCGCTCCGCAGACCACCCAGCAGCGCGTACGGCGAGCGTGACGACCACCCGGCGAGCACCACCCCGTAGACCGAGATGGCGCCCATGGCCAGCATGAACAGCACCGCGACCGGAAGGTCCACGAGCTGCAGCGGCGTCTGGACCCCGAACAGGTTGACCATGCCGGCGAACGGCGTGATCGAGAAGGCCAGGAAGGCCGGGATCACCATGATGACCGGAGCGAGCAGGTAGAGGGTCTTGTCCACCGTGTTCGGGAACAGGTCCTCCTTCAGGCCCATCTTCAGGCCGTCGGCCACCGACTGCAGCAGGCCGAACTTGCCGGCCCGGTTGGGGCCGATCCGGTTCTGCAGCTTGGAGATGAGCTTGCGCTCGTACCAGACGCCGAACAGGATGCCCAGCATCAGGAAGGCGAAGAGCAGCACCGCCTTGACGATGGTGATCCAGAGCGGATCCTTGCCGAAGTCGGCAAGGGTCGGTTCTGTGGCGAGGAGGATCATGAGGCGCTCCCGATCGTGACGATGTCGCCCGACACCGCGCGCAGGTCGCGGGTGACCGAGCTGCCGCCGGAGTTCGCCGGCACCCACACCACGCGGTCGGGCAGTGCGGCGATGCGCACCGGCAGCGTGATCGCGTCGCCGATGACGAGCTTGTCGCCCTCGCCCACGCCGATCTCGGCGGCGGTGCCCTCGGAGACCAGCGCCTCCGCCGCGCGCGAGGTGCCCGCGAGGTAGGGCTCGCCGTCCTGCATGCGGCCGTCGTCGAGGAGCAGGTGCCAGGTCGCCAGCAGCGCCTGGCCCGCCTGCGGGACGCCCCCGGCGCCACCGGCGGCGTTGGGCGCGGCCACGTGGCTGCCGCGCCAGGCGCCGACCGCGCCGAGCTCGCGGCGGGCGGCCTTGGCGTCGGGCAGGCCCAGGTGCACGTCCATGCGGTCGGCCAGGTTGCCGATCACGTGGAGATCGCTCTGCAGGCCGGGCACCTTGATGGGCGCCTCGAACGAGCGGCCGCGGCCCTCCCAGTTGACGAACGTGCCGGACTTCTCCTGCACGGCCGCGACCGGCAGCACCACGTCGGCGCGGTCGGTGACGGCGCTGGCGCGGATCTCCAGGCTGACGATGAACGGCGTGTTCTCCAGCGCGGCCAGCGCGGCGGCCGGGTCGGCCAGGTCGTAGGGGTCGACGCCGGCGATCACCAGCGCGTCGATCTCCTCGGCCCTGGCGGCGGCCAGGATGCCGTCGGTGTCGCGGCCGGGAGTGGCCGGCAGCGAGGCGACGTCCCACGCCCTGGCGATCTCCGCCCTGGCGCTCTCGTCCTCGACCGGGCGGCCGATCGGCAGCAGGTTCGGCAGCGCGCCGGCCTCGATGGCGCCCCGCTCGCCCGCCCTGCGCGGGACCCAGGCGACCCTGGCGCCGGTGGCGGCGCTCAGCCGTACCAGAGCCGACAGCGCGCCGGGGGCGGTGGCGAGCCGCTCGCCGGCGAGCACGATCGTGCCCTCGGCCAGCGTGCCGATGAGGTCGCCGATGGCCTCGGCCTCGGCGCCCGGCGCGGTGCGGATGAGCGTGCCGCCCATCTTGGCCAGGCCCTTGGCGGCGAACGGCGCGATCGAGGTGACCTTGAGTCCGTGCTTCATCCACGCCTTGCGCAGGCGCAGGAAGACGATCGGCGACTCGTCCTCGGGCTCGAAGCCGACCAGGACGACGGCCGGGGCCTTCTCCAGGTCGGTGTAGGAGACCTCGATGCCCTTGCCGGCGACGGCGTGGGCGAGGAACTGCGTCTCCTCCGCCGAGTGCGGCCTGGCGCGGAAGTCGATGTCATTGGTGCCGAGCGCGAGCCTGGCGAACTTGGAGTAGGCGTAGGCGTCCTCGACGGTCAGCCTGCCGCCGAGCAGCACACCGGTCCTGCCGCGGGCGGCGGCCAGGCCCTGGGCCGCGACGGCCAGCGCCTCGGGCCAGGAGGCCGGGACGAGCACGCCCTCCTCGTTGCGGACCAGCGGCGTCTTCAGCCGGTCGGGCTGCGTGGCGTAGGTGAACGCCCAGCGGCCCTTGTCGCAGTTCCACTCCTCGTTGACCAGCGGCTCGTCACCGGCCAGACGGCGGGTGACCCGGCCGCGGCGGTGGTCGGTGCGCTGGGCGCACCCCGAGGCGCAGTGCTCGCAGACGCTCGGCGTCGAGACCAGGTCGAACGGCCGGGCCCGGAAGCGGTACGCGGCGCCGGTCAGCGCGCCCACCGGGCAGATCTGGACGGTGTTGCCGGAGAAGTAGGACTCGAACGGCTGGCCGTCGGCCACCCGTACCTGCTCCTTGGCCCCGCGCTCGAAGAAGTCGATGAACGGGTCGCCCGCGATCTGGTCGGAGAAGCGGATGCAGCGCGCGCACTGCACGCAGCGCTCGCGGTCGAGCAGCACCTGCGTCGAGAGCGGCAGCGGCTTGGGGAAGGTCCGCTTGTGCTCGTGGAAGCGGGACTCGCCCTGGCCGTTGGACATCGCCTGGTTCTGCAGGGGGCACTCGCCGCCCTTGTCGCAGACCGGGCAGTCGAGCGGGTGGTTGAGGAGCAGGAACTCCATGGCCGCCCGCTGCGCCTTCTCGGCCACCGGCGAGGTGAGCTGGGTCTGCACGACCATGCCCTCGGCGACCTCGATCGCGCAGGAGGGCTGCGGCTTGGGGAAGCCGCGGCCGTTGCCGGCGTCGGGGATGTCGACCAGGCACTGGCGGCAGTTGGCCGCCGGGTCGAGCAGCGGGTGGTCGCAGAACCTGGGGATCTGGATGCCCAGCAGCTCGGCGGCCCTGATGATCAGGGTGCCCTTGGGGACGCTGACCTGGAAGCCGTCGATGCTCAGGGTCACCAGGGAGGTTTCTACAGCGGTGGTCGTCACTGGTCACCCCAGACAGTGGACTTCTTCGCGTCGAACGGGCAGCCGCCGACCTCGAAGTGCTTGAGGTACTCGTCGCGGAAGTACTTCACCGACGAGTGGATCGGGCTGGCCGCGCCGTCGCCCAGGGCGCAGAAGGACCGGCCGAGGATGTTGTCCGCGATGTCGGTGATCGTGGCCAGGTCCTCCTCGGTGCCCTGACCGGCCTCCAGGCGCCTGAGCACCTGCTTGAGCCAGTAGGTGCCCTCGCGGCAGGGCGTGCACTTGCCGCAGGACTCGTGGGCGTAGAACTCGGTCCAGCGCAGCACGGCGCGTACCACACAGGTGGTCTCGTCGAAGATCTGCAGCGCGCGGGTGCCGAGCATCGAGCCCTTGAGGCCCACCTGCTCGAAGTCGAGCGGCACGTCCAGGTGCTCGGCGGTGAAGATCGGCGTCGAGGAGCCGCCCGGGGTCCAGAACTTGATCTCGTGGCCGGCCCTGATGCCGCCGGCCATGTCGAGCAGTTCGCGCAGCGTGATGCCCAGCGGCGCCTCGTACTGGCCGGGCCGCGTGACGTGCCCGCTCAGCGAGAAGATGCCGAAGCCCTTCGACTTCTCCGTTCCCATCCCGGCGAACCAGTCGGCGCCGTTGGTGACGATCGAGGGAACACTGGCGATCGACTCCACGTTGTTCACGACAGTCGGCGAGGCGTACAGGCCCGCCACGGCCGGGAACGGGGGCTTGAGCCGAGGTTGACCGCGACGCCCTTCGAGCGAGTCGAGCAGCGCCGTCTCCTCGCCGCAGATGTACGCCCCCGCGCCGGCGTGCACGACCAGGTCGAGGTCGTAGCCGGAGCCGAAGACGTCCTTGCCGAGGTAACCCTTCTCGTACGCCTCGCGCACGGCCGCGTGCAGCCTGCGGATGACGTGGAGCACCTCGCCGCGCACGTAGATGAAGGCGTGGTTGGCGCGGATCGCGTAGGACGTGATGATGATGCCCTCGACCAGCGAGTGCGGGTTGGCCATCATCAGCGGGATGTCCTTGCAGGTGCCCGGCTCCGACTCGTCGGCGTTGACCACGAGGTAGTGCGGCTTGCCGTCGCCCTGCGGGATGAAGCCCCACTTCATGCCGGTGGGGAAGCCCGCGCCGCCGCGGCCGCGCAGGCCGGAGTCCTTGACCGCCTGGATGACCGCGTCGGGGTCCATGCCCAGGGCCTTCTTCGCCGCGTCGTAGGGGCCGTAGCCCTCAAGCGTGAAGGAGTTGGGCTGGTCCCAGTTGGCGGTCAGGACCGGCGTGAGAGTTGTGCTCATGCCTCGGGGGCCTTCCATCCGTTGGCCTTGGCGACCTTGAGGCCCTCCAGCGAGGCGCCGGCGGCCGCGGGGCCGTCGCCCGCCAGCTCGTCGGGCAGCCCGGCGAGCACGCGCGAGGCCTCCTTGAAGGTGCAGAGCTTCTTCGGGCCGCGGGTGGGCGAGACGCTCTTGCCGTCACGCAGGTCGTCGACGAGCTGCTTGGCCGACTCTGGCGTCTGGTTGTCGAAGAACTCCCAGTTGACCATCATGACCGGGGCGAAGTCGCAGGCCGCGTTGCACTCGATGCGCTCCAGCGAGACCCTGCCGTCGGCGGTCGCCTCGTCGTGACCGACGCCGACGTGCTCCGACAGCTCCTCCCAGATCTGGTCGCCGCCCATGACGGCGCACAGGGAGTTGATGCAGACGCCGACGTGGAAGTCTCCGGCGGGCCGGCGCTTGTACATCGTGTAGAACGTCGAGACGCCCACCACTTCGGCCTTGCTCAGGCCCAGGATCTCCGCGCAGAACTCGTGACCGTCGTCGGAGACGTAGCCCTCCTCCGACTGCACCAGGTGCAGCAGGGGCAGCAGCGCGGAACGAGTCTTCGGGTAACGCCCGATGATCTCCTTCGCGTCCCGCTCAAGACGCTCGCGGACCTCCGGTGAATAGCTCACCGGTCAACACCTCCCATAACCGGGTCGATAGAAGCCACCGCGGCGATCACGTCGGCGACCTGGCCGCCTTCCGTCATGGCGGGGAAGGCCTGCAGGTTCGTGAAGGAGGGCTCGCGGAAGTGCACGCGGTAAGGCCGGGTGCCACCGTCGCTGACCACGTACGCGCCCAGCTCGCCCTTGGGCGACTCGATCGCGGCGTACGCCTGCCCGGCCGGCACCCTGAAGCCCTCGGTCACCAGCTTGAAGTGGTGGATCAGGGCTTCCATGGAGCTGCTCATGATGTGCGCGATGTGGTCGGGAGAGTTGCCGAAGCCGTCGGGGCCCAGCGCGAGCTGCGCCGGCCAGCCGATCTTCTTGTCCTCGACCATCACGGGCTTGCCCTTGAGCGGGCCGGCGATCCGGTCCAGGGCCTGCTCGATGATCTTGAGGGACTCCTCCATCTCCTTCATGCGCACCAGATAGCGGGAGTAGACGTCGCAGCCGCGCTCGGTGGCGACCTCGAAGTCGTAGGTCTCGTAGCCGCTGTAGGGCTGCGACTTGCGCAGGTCCCAGGGCAGGCCGGCGGCGCGCAGGATCGGACCGGTGACGCCCAGCGCCATGCAGCCGGTCAGGTCGAGGTAGCCGACGTCCCTGGTGCGGCGGACGTAGACGGGGTTCTCGTCGAGGAGCTTGCGGACGTCCTTGATCCGCTTGGGCATCTCCTTGAGGAACTCGCCCACCTTGTCCACGGCGCCCGCGGGCAGGTCGACGCTGACGCCGCCGGGCCGTACGTAGGCGTGGTTCATGCGCAGGCCGGTGATGTACTCGAACAGGTCCATGACCAGCTCGCGGTCACGGTAGCCGAACAGGAACGGCGTGGTCGCGCCCAGCTCCATGCCGAACGTGCCCATCGCGACCAGGTGCGAGGCGATGCGGTTGAGCTCCATCATCATCACGCGGATGGCCTGGGCCCGCTCGGGGACCTGGTCGGTGATGCCGAGCAGCTTCTCCACGCCCATGCAGTAGGCGGTCTCGTTGAAGATCGGCGCGAGGTAGTCCATGCGGGTCACGAACGTGGTCCCCTGGGTCCACGTCCGGTATTCCATGTTCTTCTCGATGCCGGTGTGCAGGTAGCCGATGACGCCGCGCGCCTCGGTGACCGTCTCACCGTCGAGGGTCAGGACCAGCCGGAGCACGCCGTGCGTGGACGGGTGCTGCGGGCCCATGTTGACGACCAGGCGCTCTTCCTCGGAGTCGCGCGCGCTGGTGACGACCTCGTCCCAGTCGCCGCCGCTGACCGAGTAGACCTTGCCCTCGGTCGCCTCGTCGTAGCCGGTGCTCATGAGTACGACCTCCTCTCGTCAGGCGCGGGGATCGTGGCGCCGCGGTATTCGACCGGGATGCCGCCCAGCGGGTAGTCCTTGCGCTGCGGGTGGCCGTCCCAGTCGTCGGGCATCATGATCCGCGTCAGCGCGGGGTGGCCGTCGTAGACGATGCCGAAGAAGTCGTACGCCTCGCGCTCGTGCCAGTCGTGCGTCGGGTAGACGGCGACCGACGACGGGATGTGCGGGTCGGCGTCCGGCGCGGAGGTCTCGACGCGCACCCGCGTGTTGTGGGTGATCGAGGCCAGGTGGATGACCGAGTGCAGTTCCTCGCCCTGAAGGTGCGGGTAGTGCACGCCGGTCACGCCGAGCGACAGCTCGAAGCGCAGGTCGGCGTCGTCGCGCAGCTTGCGCAGGACCTCCACCAGGCGCTCGCGCTTGACGTGGAGGGTCAGCTCGCCCCGGTCGACGACCACGCGCTCGATGGCGTCGTCCAGGTCGAGGGTGTCGACCAGGGCGTCGAAGTAGCCGCCGTAGGGGCGGGGGGTGGAAAGCTGGGGGGCCCGCCGTACGACGAGGCCGCCGTAGCCCGAGGTGTCTCCCGTGTCGTGGGCGCCGAACATGCCCTGGCGGGCGATCGGCGTCTCCGGTACCTCGGGAAGGTTGTCGCTCACTTCCCCGCCCCCTGGTCGATCAGCGGAAGATGGCGCAGGGCCTGCAGTTCGAGCTCGTCGATCTGCTTCTTGCGGTGCGCGCCGAACTTCATGTTCTGGATCTTGTCGTGCAGCTTCACGATCGAGTCGATCAGCATCTCGGGCCGCGGCGGGCAGCCGGGCAGGTAGACGTCGACCGGGATGATGTGGTCCACGCCCTGCACGATGGCGTAGTTGTTGAACATGCCGCCGCTAGAGGCGCACACGCCCATGGAGATGACCCACTTGGGCTCGGCCATCTGGTCGTAGATCTGGCGCACGACCGGCGCCATCTTCTGCGAGACGCGGCCGGCGACGATCATCAGGTCGGCCTGGCGGGGAGACGCCGAAGCGCGCTCCATGCCGAAGCGCGCCAGGTCGAAGTGGGGGCCACCGGTGGCCATCAGCTCGATGGCGCAACATGCGAGGCCGAAGGTGGCCGGCCACACGGAGTTCTTGCGCGCCCAGCCTGCGGCCTGCTCGACCGTGGTGAGGATGAACCCGCTGGGGAGTTTCTCTTCAAGTCCCATAATCAGTCCCAGTCCAGACCCTTGCGGCGCCACACGTACGCATAGGCGACGAGCACGGTGACGATGAACAGCACCATTTCGACCAGCGCGAACACGCCGAGGCCGGAGGCGATCACCTGGCCGTCGGCGCCCTTCAGCGGGGCGAAGGAGACCGCCCACGGGTAAAGGAAGATGATCTCGATGTCGAACACGATGAACAGCATCGCGGTGATCATGTATTTCAGCGGGAAGCGTCCGCCACCGACAGGCTGGGGCGTCGGCTCGATGCCGCATTCGTAGGCG
The DNA here is from genome assembly GCF_044456745.1 of Nonomuraea sp. NPDC050790. Classification (NCBI taxonomy): domain Bacteria; kingdom Bacillati; phylum Actinomycetota; class Actinomycetes; order Streptosporangiales; family Streptosporangiaceae; genus Nonomuraea; species Nonomuraea sp. NPDC050790. The sequence continues at coordinate 897,443 of NZ_JBITGF010000003.1, forward strand.
TCAAGCTTGGCGCGGTTCCAGCGCTTGGGACCGGTGAAGGGAGCGATGGCGACCGAGAAGATCGCGAAGCCTCCCGCGAGAATGGCGAGCACCAGGATGGGCACATAAAGGTCCATCGCTACGCCTCCTCTTCTGTCGCCACGCGCGCGGGCGCGCAGTCTGACCTATAAGTTTGCCGGGTGGGTCTGCGGTTCATGCTGGTGGGGCGACCTTCGAGAGTGCGTTGATGATCCTGTCTGACGCATCGCCTCGCCGGTCGGTGAGATTACCAAGGAGTTTGAGCGCGAAGCGCATCAGCCTCGGGTGAGGCAGGCCGTGCCTCGTACCGAAGCTCATCACACCGGGCTTCCCGATCGCCTCGACGAACAATCTGCCCAAGGTGAAATATCCGCCATACGCGTCCTTGAGGACCTGCGGGTAGGTGCGCAGGATACGTTCCTGCTGGGCGGGGGTGGTGCCGCGGAGCGCCTTCGCGATCACCTCGGCGGCGATCTCGCCCGTCTCCATGGCGTAGGCGATGCCCTCGCCGTTGAACGGGTTGATGGCGCCGCCGGAGTCTCCGACGAGCACGAGGCCGCGGGTGTAGTGGGGCTGCCTGTTGAAGGCCATCGGCAGGGCCGCGCCGCGGATCGGCCCGGTCATGTTCTCCTCGGTGAAGGCCCACTCGGCCGGCATGTTCCTGCACCACCGCTTGAGGAGCTCGCGGTAGTCGATCTTGCCGAAGGCGTCGCTGGTGTTGAGCAGGCCGAGCCCGACGTTGCTGGTGCCGTCGCCGACGGGGAAGATCCACCCGTAGCCGGGCAGGAGCGTGTCCTCGTCCCACAGTTCGAGCCACGTCTCGAGGTAGTCGTCGTCGTGGCGCGGGCTCTGGAAATAGGTGCGTACGGCCACGCCCATCGGGCGGTCCTCGCGCTTGTGCAGCCCCATCCCGAGCGCCATGCGGGTGCTGTTGCCGTCGGCGGCGACCACGAGGCGGCTGCGATAGGTCGAGCCGTCCTTGGTGGTGACTCCGCTCACGTGCCCGCTGCGCCCGTCGAGGACGGGGCCGGTGACGTTGACGCCCTCCATGAGCCGCACCCCGGCCTTGACCGCGTGGGCGGCCATGATCTGGTCGAAGTCCTGGCGGGTGCGGACGAGGCTGAAGTCGGGGAAGCTGTCGAGCTGCGGCCAGTCGAGCTCGAAGCGGAGCCCGCCGCCGACGACCCGCAGGCCCTTGTTCCTGATCCAGCCGGGCCCGTCGATGTCGACGCCCATGTTCTGGAGCTGCTTGACCGCGCGCGGGGTCAGGCCGTCGCCGCAGACCTTCTCCCTGGGAAATCGCGTCTTCTCCAGGAGGAGCACATCCAGCCCCGACCTGGCCAGGTAGTACGCGGTCGCGGAACCCGCGGGACCGGCTCCGACGACGATGACGTCGGCGTCAACTGTGGCTGCTGGCACGGTCACTGGACTGTCCTGTCCTGTCCTGTCCTACACGCTCGAAGGCCGTGGGGTAAGGCGCCTTCGTTCCTTTGTGAACCCCTTCACAAACTTGTCGGCCCGCAGTCTAACGCTTTTACGGGGCAAAGTGGCAGCCGGGGGCCTCGTTCATGAGGCCGGCTTGTAACCACGGTGCATGGCGACGATGCCGAGGCTCAAGTTGCGCCAGGCGACGCGCTCCCAGCCCGCCTCCTGGATGATCCTGGCCAGCGACGGCTGGTCGGGCCAGTCTCTGATCGACTCGGCCAGATATTCGTAGGAGTCGTCGTTGGAGCCGAAGACCTTGGCCACCTTGGGCAGCATCCTCATCAGGTACTCGCGGTAGAACAGGTCGAAGGACTTGACCGTCACGTGCGAGAACTCCATGACCACCAGCCGCCCGCCCGGCTTGGTGACGCGCAGCATCTCGCGCAGCGCCACCGGGGTGTCGTGCACGTTGCGCAGCGCCACCGAGATCGTCACCGCGTCGAAGCTGTCGTCGGCGAACGGCAGCCGCATCGCGTCACCGGCGACGAACGGGATGCCGGGGCCGCTGAGCGCGTTGCCGCCGTGGCGGCGCACGCCGGTCTGCAGCATGCCGAGCGAGAAGTCGGAGGCGATGGCCCGCGCGCCCAGCGTGGTGAAGCTGTCGGTGGAGGTGCCCGTCCCCGCGCCCAGGTCCAGGACGACCTCTCCGGGCCCCGCGTCGACGGCCGCCGCGACCGCCTTGCGCCACTGGCGCACCTGGCCGAACGAGATCACATCGTTGACGAGGTCATAGCGCCGGGCCGTGCGATCGAACATCGCGGCGACCTCGTGCGGCTGCTTGTCCAACTGAGCGCGGGTCATGCGGCAAGCCTATTGCCCCCGCCCGTAAGCCCCTCATCGCGTGTGCTCTATCCCGACAATGAACGGAAAGTAGCCACTCCATAACGCACCGTCTGCTACTACTTGGCGCATGTTCGCGCGTGTCACCCTTGCAGCGGCCATCGCGATGGCCCCTGTCACGCACACCCGCGTGGTGTCCGCCAACCCGGCCGACACCACCCCCCACGTCCTCGACGGCATCGTCAACTCCATCGCCCTGGTGGGCGGCACGGTGGTGGTGGGCGGCTCGTTCAGCGAGGTAGCCGACGCGAGACGCACGAGAACCTACCCCCGGAGCAACCTCTTCGCCTTCGACCTGGCCACCGGCGCCGTCCTGCCGGACTTCGCCCCGGTCGTCGCCGGCCCCGTCCACGCGCTGGCGGCCGGCGCGGGCGGCACCGTCTACGCCGGCGGCGACTTCCCGTCCGTCAACCGCACGCGGGCGCGCGCCCTGGCCCGCCTGAGCCTGTCCGACGGCTCGGTGGTACGCGGCTTCGCCCCGCGCGTGTCCGGCGGCACCGTCACCACGCTGGCCAGGCGCGGCGCCCATCTCTACGCCGGCGGCGACTTCACCGCGCCGAGGACCGCGCTGGCCAGGCTCGACGCCACGACCGGCGCGGCCGACCCGAGGTTCACCATCGAGCCCGGCCTGCCGCGCACCCCGAAGGTCAAGGTGCACGCGCTGGCCGCGAGCGCCGACCGGCTCGTGGTCGACGGCAGCTTCACCGCGCTCGACGGCGAGCCGAGGCCGCAGCTCGGGGTGATCGACATCTCCACGCCGGAGCCCCGGGTGGCCAACTGGCGCACTGCCGCGTACGAGCCCGCCTGCCAGGACGTCTTCCCCAGCTACGTCCGCGGCCTCGACCTGTCGCCCGGCGGCGACTACTTCGTGGTCGTCACGACCGGCGGCAACGGCGACCCGCGGCGGCTGTGCGACAGCGCGGCCAGGTTCGAGACCTACACCAGCAGCCAGCGCGTCAGGCCCACCTGGGTGAACCACACCGGCGGCGACTCGCTCTACTCGGCGGCGGCGACCGGCGCGGCCGTCTACGTGGGCGGGCACCAGCGCTGGATGAGCAACCCGCGCGGGCGCGACTCGGCGGGTCCGGGAGCCGTGCCCAGGGAGGGCATCGCCGCCCTCGACCCGCGCACGGGAAAGACGCTGGCATGGAATCCGGGACGCGAACGCGGTATCGGCGTCAAGGCATTTCTGGCACACAGCCGCGGACTACTCGTTGGTAGTGACACAACACGACTCGGACGGGAGTACCATGCCCGGATTGGCATGTTCCCTCTGCCCTAGTCGTCCTGCGGCTTAGGCCGGTTGATCTTGTCGTTGATGCGGGCGCTCATGGCGTCACGCTGCTTGGACAGCAGGACGTAGCTGGCCACACCGCTGATCAGGAAAGCCACCAGGATCAGCACCAGCGGATTTTGCAGTCCGAGCAAGTACAGGACACCGAGGGTCACGATGAACAAGCCGATGCGCGACGCGGTGTAAACGAGAACGGGATGCACAGGTCAGAGGTTACTCGCCCCTGGTCGTGCCCCTGCGGGCCGCACCGGCCGCCGCTCTTCGCATCGGGCGCGAGCACTGCTACTGTTCCCAGTCAGGGTGTTTCGTAAAGAAACACCCACGAGAGCCCCAAAGAGGCTCTATCATATAACAATCGGGCAGTCAGCCGATAACAACCCGTGATCTTTGTAGAAAACCACGGATAAATCAGGCTTCGCTCGACACACTGGTTACCTGTCCGCCCGCTGGCAGGAAGCGGGATGCGAGGGGGAGAGATTGGTGGAGAGTAGCAGCGAGCGTCTGCTGACCCCAGGAGAGGTTGCCGCCCTCTTCCGGGTAGACCCAAAGACGGTTACGCGCTGGGCTGCGGCAGGCCGCATCAGCAGTATCCGCACCCCCGGAGGGCACCGGCGCTTCCGCGAGTCGGAAGTGCACGCCCTTCTTCGAGGCGAGGACGTTCTTACGGCCGAACGGCCGGCAGGTGAGTCCCCGCGCGTCTGACGTTCCGTCAGGTCGGTGATCCTGCGCCGCAGGATCACCGCCACGGATCCCACAGGCACGCTCTCCTCGCCGGTACGGCCCGGCCCCCACGGCCATGGACCGAGACCAGCGCCCCACCCCGCGCTGAACCCCGGCACGCGTGCCCACGCCTTCTACGCACATTGCCCGGACGACCCGAACCACGATCCGGCCTCCACCCCTCAGGCCGTCGCGGTGACCAACACCCCCCTCCGGTCAGGGTTGTCCCCCGGTGTCAGCCATCCTCCTGCCGCGCCTTGAAGGCCAGGAACTCCCGTTCCAGATCGTCGTTCTCCGCCAGCCAGCGCGCCCGCCGCTCGGCCGCCTCCTCTTCGGTGCAGGACTCCGGCAGCCACCGCTCGTAGTCGGGATCCCCGGGCTCCAGTTCCACGTACGCGTTGCCGATGAGACGCCCGTCTTCACTGGTCAGGCTCTGCGGCACGCGCAGGGTCCCGTCAGCGAGCCGGATGACGTACATCGCTCATCACCTAGATTCCGTAGCGCCGGTTGAAGAACAACATGACGTCGAGGGCCATCCGCGTGTCACCGCTCAGCATGTCGACCAGCGCCGGACGCTGGCGCGAGGCGATCGCGGCGAAGGCGTCCGCGAAGAACTCCTTGCGGCCGAGTCCGCCACCCTGCCGGTGGAAGGCGGAGGCCAGCATGGGAGCGGCCTTCTCGTAGAGTGCCACGAACTCGGGCAAGTCGGAGACCCAATCGCCATGCGGGGAGTCGATGTCGTCGAGGGCGTGGCCGACCTCGTGCATCATCACGTCGGGGGTGGGCGAGGGCCGGTCGCCGACGACGATCTTGCGGTCGCCGTACGCGCCGGCGCAGATGTCCCAGGATGCCTTGCCGGAGGGCAGCGGGGCGCCGCGCAGGTAGCCCATGTCGTCGAGGTCGGGGACGCCGCCGGCGCCGACGTAGATGCCTTCGAGGCCGATGGCCAGCTTGCGCTTCAGCCGTTCCGGGAGCCTGGCGAGGCTCTCCACGGCGCGCACGGCCTCCGGCGAGGGCGGACCGAGACGGGCGTCCCACTGGCGGTGCAGGACGGCTTCCAGCTCGCCGCAGTGCCGTAAGCCGTCGGCCTGGACGGGCGCGTCCGGCCGGTTCGGCTGCGCGCGCGGCGGCAGGTCGGTGAGCTCGAAGTCGTGCCAGGTGTACTGCGGCCGCTCCACGACGGCGGCGGGCAGCCGCTCACGCCGCCAGCCCGGCTCGTCCACCCGCTCAGGACCGCGCTCAGGACCCCGCCCAGGACCGCGGCCTTGCTCAGAACCGCGCGCCCCCTCGGACCCGCGTGCTCCGTCCGCGCCGCCGGCCTCCTCGGAGCCGCGCGTCCGGTCGGAGCGTCCTGTCCGCTCCGCGTCCTGCGCGCGCCCGCGGCGCTCGCGCCTCCTGAACGGCCACGCGCTCCGGTCCGCCTGATCGCGCGGGGTAGGCCCGTCCGCCCCGGGCGCCCTACCCGGCCGCTCCGCACGCCGCCGCTCGGCCTCCCTGAAGCCCTCGGCAGGCGCGTCACTGGACCAGAACGAGCGGTCCGCCTCCGGCGGCGCGTCACCGCGGCGCGAGAAGAGGTAGGACCCGCGCCGCCACCAACGTCCACGTCGATGCCGGCCCTTGTCGCTGGAGAAGGCCATCTCACCCCTAGACACCCTGCCCATCAGGCGAAACCCCACCGCCCCGCCTGATCCCGTTCCACGGTACGCGGCCGATCTTCCCGAGTCACCCGAAATGGGACAGCAAGCAAGCACGATCACGCCGCGGATGGCTTACAGTTCGGGCATGGCAGGTGTCCTGTTCACCCTGGCGGTGCTGGCTTTCTGGCTCTACTCCCTGTTCGACGTCATCACGACGCCGGAGGACGAGGTGCGGAACGTGCCAAAGGCCCTCTGGGTGCTCGTCATCATCCTCGTCCCCGTGGTGGGCGGGCTCCTGTGGTTCCTGCTGGGCCGGCCGATCCGCGGTGCCTCAGGCGGCGACGGCGGCGGGCCCCTGCGCATGCCGAAGCGGCCCGCGCCGCCACGTCAGGACCCGCCCAAGGGACCCGAGGACGACCCTGACTTCCTGCGCGACCTCGACAAGCGGATGCGCGGGGAGGAGTGACCTGCCGGGTCAGTTGCCGACGTCGGCGTAGCTGTGCATGCCGCCGAGGAAGATGTTGACGCCGACCAGGTTGAACATCAGGCACGCGAACGCGACCAGTTGCACGATCGTGGCGGCCCTGCCGCGCCAGCCGGCCGTGACCCTGGCGTGCAGGTAGGCGGCGTAGGCCACCCACGTGATGAACGACCAGACCTCCTTGGGGTCCCAGCCCCAGTAGCGTCCCCACGCCTTGTCGGCCCACAGCGCGCCGGCGATGACGGCGAAGGTCCACAGCGGGAAGGCCAGCACGATCGCGCGGTGCGCGACCCGCTCCAGGTCGGCGCGGGTGGGCAGGCGCGAGAGGCCGTCACCGCGGATGAGGTAGAGGACGCCGGCCGCGCCGGCCACGATGAACAGGCCGCTGGCCACGATCGCGGCGGAGACGTGGATGGCGATCCAGTAGGAGTTGAGCGCGGGCACCACGGGACCGGCGGCGGTGTAGAGGAACTTCACCGCGGCGCCGAGCCCGAGCACCGCCACGACCATGACGAACGGGCCGAGGAAGCGCACGTTCGCGCGGAGCTGCGTGATGAGGAACGCGGCCACGGCGGCCAGACAGATGGCGACCACGAACTCGTACATGTTGCCCCAGGGCCAGCGCTCCACCGCCAGCCCGCGGGTGACGATGGCGGCGGCGTTGGCCACCCAGCCGATCCAGGCCAGGGCCAGGCCCACCTTGCCCGCGGTGCCCGCCCAGGCGGGCGGTTCAGGCTCGGCGGGAACATCCACCGGACCGGGGGCCTGGTCGGGGGACTCGTCCTCCGGAGCGCCGACGGTCACGGGCTGCCTGACGCGGCCCTTGGCGGGTGCGTCGGTACGGGCCCTGCCGTAGGCCAGCTCCAGGGCGAAGCCGATCATGGCGGCGAGGTAGAGGAGCACGGCGCCGACGACGAGCTGATCGCTCGCCTCGGCCAGTACTTCAGCGGACATCCTTGTCTCCAGCTGATAGGACCTTGACGATGTCGGCGAACTCCTCGGCGAAGCCCGCGGCGGAGCCCTCGGTGCGGGTGAGGCCGCCCACCTCGGCGGTGCCGTCCTTGACCCGGACGAACACGCGGCGGCGGCGGATCATCAGCGAGAGCACGATGGACACGGTGGCCAGCCCGGCGGCGAGCAGGGCGGGCACCCGGCCCGGATCGTAGGCGATCTGAAGCGTCATCCACTCCTTGACCTCGACGAACTCCAGCTTGCCGAGCCCGTCGGGCAGGTCGAACGACTGGCCGGGGGCCAGCGGTTGTGGCGCCTTGGAGCCCATGACCACCGGCTTGAGCTTCTTCATGATCTCGGGGGGCGCCAGCTCGTACACCGACTGGGGTTGTCCCGAGCGGACCCCGAAGTCGCCCGTGAAGGCGCCGAGGACCTGCACCCTCGGCATGAGGTCGCCGGGGAAGCTGGAGGTGAAGCCGCCCGCCTGGGCGGGGGCGATGGTCGGCAGGAAGCGCAGGAGGAAGCCGAGCTGGCCGGGCTGGGCGTCGGGCGCCTTGAGCACGCAGCCGGAGACCCGGGTGGCGGGGAACTCGATCAGGCACGGTACCGCGCCCTCGAAGGCGACCTGGCCCTTGCCGTCGGTGACGCGGAAGTAGGGGGCGTAGCCGTTGCCGATGAGGTAGGTCTGGGTGCCGTTGATCTCCAGCGGCTCGTTGACCTTCAGCTCGTAGTCGCGCTCCGGGGCGCCCGGCGCGTCGTTGACCTTGAGGTGGGCGGAGAAGTCGAGCGGCTGGCCGACCTTCGACGGGTCGCCGCCGACCTGGTAGGCGGCCTTGAACTCGTCGAGCGTGAACGAGAACGGCTCCAGTGACTCGGCGGAGACCTGGCTGCCCGGCATGAAGCGGTCGTAGGCGGCGACGGTGTTGGCGAAGCCCTCGTCCTCCACGACCAGCACGTTGCCTCGGTAGCCGAACAGCGCGCCGATGCCGACGGCGACCAGCAGGCCGAGCAGGGAGACGTGGAAGAGCAGGTTGCCGGTCTCGCGCAGGAAGCCCTTCTCCGCCGAGACCCAGCCGTCGCCGGTCTCGACGCGGAAGCGCAGCTTGCGCAGCCTGCGCGCGGCCTCCTCCGCGGTCAGCCCCTCGTCGAGGACCGTGTGGTGGGGCAGGCGCGACAGGTGGCGCGGCGCGGCGGGCGGCTTGCGCCGCAGCTCCTTGAAGTAGGTGGCGGTACGCGGCACGATGCAGCCGATCAGCGAGGTGAACAGCAGCAGGTAGATCGCGGCGAACCAGACCGAGTTGAAGACGTCGAAGAGCTGGAAGCGCTCGTACCACTCGGCGCGGACCGGGTCGTTGAGGTAGATCTGCGCGACCTTGTCCGGCTCGACGCCGCGCTGCGGGATCAGCGAGCCGGGGATCGAGCCCAGCGCGAACAGGAACAGCAGGAGCAGCGCGGTCTTCATCGAGGTGAGCGTGCGCCACGACCAGCGCAGCCACGCCACGGGGCCGAACCCCGGCGGCTTGGGCGCCTGCTTCTCCATCTCCTGGACCGCCATCAGATCACCGGCTGGAATCCGCCGATGAGCCCCTGCAGGCTCGCGATCATCTGTCCCCACAACCCGGTGACGAGAAGGACTCCGACGGCGACCATCATGCCTCCGCCGATGCGGGTGATGAGCTGGGAGTGCTTGCGGATCGCCTGGAACGTCCGCAAAGCCCTGCTGTACGCCAGCGCCGCCCCCACGAACGGCAGCCCGAGCCCCAGCGCGTAGAAGACGGCCAGGGTGGCGCCGCGCGCGGCGCTGCCCTCGTTCAGCCCGAGCGCGAGCACGACGGCCAGCGTCGGGCCGATGCACGGCGTCCAGCCGAGCCCGAACACCACGCCGAGCAGCGGCGCGCCCGCCAGCCCCGCGGCCGGCCGGCGGTGGATGCGCACGTCACGCATGAAGCCCGGCACCACGCCGAGGAAGGCGAGACCGAGCACGATCGTCAGCACGCCGAGCACCCGCGTGATCGTCTGGGCGTTGCCCAGCATCAGCGAGCCGAGGCCGCCGAACAGCGCCCCGCTCAGCACGAACACCACCGCGAACCCGGCCACGAACAGCACGGTGCCCAGCACCAGCCGCCCACGCTTGGGGTCGGCGCTCATCCCCGTCACGTACGACAGGTAACCGGGCACCAGCGGCAGCACGCACGGCGACAGGAACGACACGATCCCGGCGAGCACCGCGATCGGCACGGCCAGCAGCAGCGACCCCGAGGCCACGACCTCATTCATCGCGGACCTTGGTGACCGTGTTCATCAGGTCGGTGTACTTCACCGCGCCCAGCGCCCTGGCCGCGATCCTGCCCTGCCGGTCGATGATCAGCGTGGACGGGATGGCCGCGGGCGGCACCGTGCCCTGGAAGGACAGCGCCACCTTCCCCGGCTGGTCGAAGATGCTCGGGTAACCGGACTGCTCGGTGCGCTCGAACGCGATCGCGTCGGCCTTGCGGTCCTTGAAGTCGATGCCGAGGAACTCCACGCCGCTCGCCTTGGTCTTGGCGGCGACGTCCTTGAGCACCGGCGCCTCGGCCCGGCAGGGCCCGCACCAGGACGCCCAGAAGTTGATCACCACGACCTTGCCCTTGTGGGCGGCCAGCGAGGCGGTGCCGCCGTCGAGCGTCGGCCCTTCGACGGCGGGGGCGGGCTTGCGCTCGGCGGCGGCGAAGACCTGCATCTTCCCGTCGCCGGCGATGAAGCGGGTGTCACCGGCCTGCGGCTGGCCGCTCTGGTTGCCCGCGCAGCCCGCGACCAGGACAGTCAGCAGGGCGAGGGAGACGGACGTCGCGCGCACGGGAGGATGATCTCCTTGTACTACAACCGGTAGAGCTTGCAACTCTACCGGCGAGGTCGCACGCCCTGAACACCAGGGCTCAGGCTCCCGGCAGACGCGGACCTTTCGCCAGCGACCCGGCGGGCTCGCTGTAGCCGACGCTGACGAGCCGGTCCCGGTCGAAGGTCAGGCTCGTGAGGCTGGCCAGCGCGCACTGCCGCCGCCGAGGGTCGTGCCACAACCGGCGCCCCTCGGCCGCCAGCCGGATCGCCCAGATCGGGAGCTGATGGCTGACCAGCACCACCTCGTGCCCGCGCGCGGCGGTCCGCGCCTCCTCGACGACCGCCCGCATCCGCGCCACGATCTCCAGGTACGGCTCGCCCCACGACGGCTTCCACGGGTTGTAGAAGTAGCGGTAGTTACGCGGGCTGCGCAGGATTCCGAGGCCGGCGCCCACCGTCCTGCCCTCCAGCAGGTTGCCCGCCTCCACCAGCCGTTCGTCGGGCGCCACGGTCAGGCCCAGCGCGGTGGCCAGCGGCGCGGCGGTCTCGCGGGCACGTTCCAGCGGGGAGGAGTACAGGGCCACGATGTCGCGGCCGGCCACGGCCTTCGCGACCATCTCGGCCATCTGCTGACCTGTCTCGGACAGGTGGTAGCCGGGCAGCCGGCCGTAGAGGATGCCGTGGGGGTTGTGCACCTCACCGTGGCGCAACAGGTGAACGACGGTGGTTTCAGCCATGGTGTGGCACAGCCTATCCGTTTCGATGGCGCTTATAGCCGACTCGGCCTCGTCCGAAAAGGGCACCGAGGGTAAAGTCGCCTTGACTGCGCCTAGGGTTCCGCGTTCCGGTCCGTCCTGATGACACACAACCAGGGCCGGGAGACAGGTCCGAGCGGCGCCGCGGCCTTGGCCGTACAGCTGACGGGACAAAAGCCTGGAGGCTCCTTATCCGTACACCCGGAAAGGAGCTCACCGCTTGACCGCCTGGGCCCTCGCTCTCGTCCTCGTCGCCGCCGTGGCCCACGCCACCTGGAACCTCCTCAGCAAGAAGGCCTCCCAGGCCGACGGCCTGATCTTCGTCTGGCTGGTCGCGGTCGCCTCGACCGTCATGTGGGGGCCGGTGTTCGCCGGGTTCCTGCTCGTCACGGGCACGCCGGTGCGGTGGCTCGACGTGGCGCTGGTCTGCGTCAGCACCTCGTTGCACCTCGGGTACTTCGTGCTGTTGCAGCGTGGATACCGCTACGGGGATCTTTCGACGGTGTATCCGGTGGCTCGGGGCACCGGGCCGATGCTGGCCAGCCTGGTGGCGGTGCTGTTCCTGGGCGAGCGGCCCGGCTTGGCGGGGATCGCGGGGATCGCGCTGGTCGGGATCGGGGTGTTCATGATGAGCGGCGGTGGCCGGTCCGATGCCCGCGGGCTGGGGTTCGGGCTGGGGACCGGGGTGTTCATCGCCGCGTACACGGTGTGGGATGCGCAGGTGGTGGGCGCGTTCGCGGTGGCGCCGCTGGTGCTGAACTACCTGGGCGAGGCCGGACGGGCGCTGGCGCTGACGCCGGCGATGCTGATGGGCGCGCGGCGGCGGCAGATCGGGGGGGTCTGGCGCGCGCACCGGTGGCACGTGCTGGGGGCGGCCGTGCTCGTCCCGCTGTCCTACCTGCTGGTGCTGTTCGCCTTCACGGTGGCGCCGGTGAGCGTGGTGGCGCCGACGCGGGAGATCAGCGTGCTGATCGCGGTCCTGCTCGGCGGCAAGCTGCTGGCCGAGGGCGACCTCAACCGCAGGCTCCTGGCCGCCGGGGTGATCCTCGGCGGCGTGGTGACGATCGCGCTCAGTTGAGCGCGCCCGCCTCCTTCAGCGCCTCGACCATCGCCCTGATGGCGGGACGGCGGGCGGCGTCGGTGCGCCAGATGGCGTAGATGCGGCGGGTCTGCCGGGGCAGGGTGGGGATCGCGCGCACCCGCGACGGCATGCAGTCGCGGCCCAGCCTGGGCACGATCGCGCAGCCGAGCCCGCCGGCGACCAGCGCCATCTGCGTCGGGTACTCGTCGGCCATCGAGACGATCTCCGGTTCGAGCTCGGCGCTGCGCAGCGTGTAGACCAGCCAGTCGTGGCAGATGGTGCCGGGTGAGGAGCTGACCCACCGCTCGCCGCTCAGCTCGGCCAGCTCGATCTCCTTACGGCCGGCCAGCGGGTGGTCGGCGGGCAGGATCACGTCGGCGATGTCGTCCAGGAGGATCGCCTTGGACAGCCCGTCGGGGATCGCCATGGGCCGGTTGAGCCAGTCCTGAACGACGCCCAGGTCGAGCTCGCCCCTGGCGACCTCACGCACCACGCGCTCCGGCTCCCGCTCGTTGAGCTGGATCTGCAGGTCGGGGTGGCGATCGCGGAGCGCGCCCAGCGCGGGCGGCATCAGGCCGCGGGCGGCCGTGGGGAAGGAGCCCACGTGCAGCTTGCCGACCACCGCGCCGCGCAACGCCTCGAAGTCGGCCTCCGCGGTCTCGACCAGGGCCAGGATGCGCTCGGCGTGCTCGGCGAGCAGTCCCGCGGCGTCGGTGAGCCGCACGCCGCGCCCGCTGCGCTCCATGAGCCGCGAGCCGGTCTCCCGCTCCAGCTTGGCTATCTGCTGCGACACCGCGGACGGCGTGACCATGAGGGCGTCGGCGGCGGCGCCCACCGAGCCGTACACGTGCACGGCGTGCAGCGCCTTGAGGCGATTCAGATCAAGCATCGAGTGTGAGCCTCCTCTCGTAAGCCACTCTAAAGGGTTTAGCGTAGAAAGTCTCGCTTGTGGTTGATTGTGTAGCGCGAGAAAATATATGCATGAGAAACAACAAGGCTCCGAAGACCGAGACCTCCTACCTCAAGAAGCTCGCCGAGCAGGCTCGTGAGCAGCGCAACCGCGCCTTGAAGTCCGCCTCTAAGTGAGGCCGCGCCATCTGGCCCTCGCCGTCGGCCTCGCGGCCGTGTGGGGCTTCAACTTCGTCGTCCTGGAAGTGGGCCTGCGCCACTTCCCGCCCCTGCTGTACTCGGCGCTCCGGTTCGCTCTGGCCGCCTTTCCCGCGCTCTTGCTCGTGGGACGGCCAGGCGTACCGTGGCGATGGGTCGCGGGTGTCGCGGCGGCGGTTGGAGTGGGTCAGTTCGGCTTCCTTCTGATCGGCATGCGGGCCGGGATGCCGCCCGGCCTGGCTTCACTGGTGCTGCAGGCCCAGTCGCTCTTCACCGTCGTCTTCGCGGTCACCCTGCTGGGCGAACGGCTCACCGGCCGCCGGATCACCGGGCTGACCCTCGCGCTCGGCGGCCTCGTCATCGTCGCCGTCGACTTCGGCGCCTCCGGCCCGTTCGGCGCCTTCGCGCTGTGCGTGGCCGCCGCCGCCTCGTGGAGCGCCGGGACGATCATGCAGCGCAAGGCCGCGCCGCCCGACTCGCTGCGGTTCATGGTGTGGGTGAGCGCGCTGTCGGCGCCGCCGCTGTTCCTGCTGTCGTTCGCGGTCGAGGGCGTGCCCGTGCTGAGCGCGCCGCTTGAGGGCTGGCTGGCGCTCGGCTACGTGGCGTTCATCTCCACGCTCGGCGGGTTCGGCGTCTGGGGCTGGCTGCTGCACCGCTACGACGCCTCCGTCGTCGCGCCCTACACGCTGCTCATCCCGGTGTTCGGGATGTCCTCCGCGGCGCTGTTCGTGGGCGAGCCCATCACGTGGGTGAAGGCGGGCGCGGCCGTACTCATCGTGTGTGGCGTCCTTTACGCCGGTACGCGGCCCCGATCCGCGCTTGCTCCGTCACCCTCGCCCGCACCGGAGCCCGTGGGGCGGTCGAGCCGGTAGATGACGTGGTCCCGGTCGTCGACCGGGTTGTCCGGCTCCAGCTCGCCCTCCGCCACGCGGCGCAGGCCCGCCTTCTCCAGCGCCCGCCACGAGGCCCTGTTCGCCTTGGACACCGGAACGATCACGCAGCTCGCCTCCGGGTCGGCCCAGGTCGACTCGACGATCGCGCGGATCATCGCCGGGCCCAGCCCCTTGCCCACCTGCTCCTCGTCACCGATCAGGTAGTCGACGCTGACCGCGCCCGGGGGCACGTCGAGAATGGGAGCCAGCTCCTCGGCGTACTCGGGATAGTCGGCATACCGGGAACGCTGCACCAACCCCAGGGGCCTCCCGTCCAGGAACACCAGAAGGTCCTCCGACGGCTCCTCCCCCCGGGCCGCCGGGCCGAAATCCCGGGCCACGGCTTCGGCCGAGGTCTCGTGATTCCACCACCGGGCCACGTGGGGCCGTTCCAGCCACTGCTTCACCAGCGGAAAGTCGTCCTCGGTGAGCCGACGCCAGGTGATCGCCATACCCCCGACGCTACCCGACCCACCCCACCCCCCGCCTCCGGTTATCCACCACCCCAACCGCCACGACCAGCCCGCGCCGGCCCGCCCGGCAACAGCCCGGTCCACAGGGGTCAGGCCACCCGGCAACACGACACCACCACCCAGCCACCGGGCACAGCCCACTCAGCCGCTCCCCGGCACGACCCGCCCACGCCGGGACCCGCCGGGCAACGATCGAACCCACCAGGGCCCAACCCGCGCGACCTCCGACGCGCCGCTCGGCACCCCAGGGCGGTCACAGCGCGACCAGCCCGGGTCGGCCCGCCCGGCAACGGTCCGGCCCGCTAGGGCCAAGACGCCCGGGACGCGCGGCACAGCCCGCGCGACACCCCAGGGCGGTCGCAGCGCGACCAGCCCGGGTCGGGTCTGCCCGGCGCCCGGTCGCGAGGGTCAGGCTGCCCAAGCCACGTCGCGCGGCCGTACCGGATAGGCGGCCGAACGCGGGACGGGGTGTGGGGTCAGGCGGTGGTGGCGGCGGCCTTGGCGGCAGTGGGCAGGGCGTCGCCGATGCGGTTCAGGGCCTCGTCGTCGTGCGCGGCCGACAGGAACCACGCCTCGTACGCCGACGGCGGCAGGTACACGCCCTGGTCGAGCATGGCGTGGAAGAAGGCGGTGAAGGCGGCCGTGTTCTGGGTCCTGGCGGCGTCGAAGTCGGTCACCTCGCGGTCGGTGAAGAAGATCGAGAAGAGGCTGCCCGCCGCCTGCAACCGGTGGGGCACGCCCTCGGCCGACAGCGCCTCGGAGGCCGCCTGCGCGACCGTGGCGGCGGCGGCGTCCACGCGGGCGTAGGCGTCGTCGTCGAGGTTGCGCAGCGTGGCCAGGCCCGCCGCGCAGGCCAGCGGGTTGCCCGACAGCGTGCCCGCCTGGTAGACGGGACCCTCGGGCGCGAGGTTGGCCATCACGTCGGCCCTGCCGCCGAAGGCAGCCGCGGGCAGGCCGCCGCCCATCACCTTGCCGAAGGTCATCAGGTCGGCGTCGACCGGGTCCAGGCCGTACCAGCCGGAGCGGGAGACGCGGAAGCCCGTGAGCACCTCGTCGACGATCAGCAGGGCGCCGTTGCGGGCGCAGATGTCCTTCAGGAACGCGTTGAAGCCGGGCGCGGGCGGCACCACGCCCATGTTGGCCGGGCACGCCTCGGTGATCACACAGGCGATCTCGCCCGCGGCGAACGCCTCCTCGACGGCCTCGCGCGAGTTGTACGGCAGCACGATCGTGTCGGCCGCCGACGCCCCGGTCACGCCGGGGGTGTCGGGCAGCCCGAACGTCACCACGCCCGAGCCCGCGGATGCCAGCAGGGCGTCCACGTGGCCGTGGTAGCAGCCGGCGAACTTGACCACCTTGGAGCGGCCGGTGAAGCCGCGTGCCAGGCGCACCGCGCTCATCGTGGCCTCGGTGCCGGAGCTGACCAGCCTGACCTTCTCGACCGGGGCCATCCGGGAGACGAGCTCCCCGGCCAGCTCGACCTCGCCCTGGGTGGCGGTGCCGTACGACATGCCGTGGGACAGCGCCGTGGAGACGGCCTCGACGACCGCGGGGTGGCGGTGGCCCAGGATCATCGGCCCCCAGGAGCAGACCAGGTCGACGTAGCGGTTTCCGTCGACGTCGGTGATGTAGGGGCCCTGGCCGTCGGCCATGAAGCGCGGCGTGCCGCCGACGGCGCCGAAGGCGCGCACGGGCGAGTTCACGCCTCCGGGCACGATGGACTTCGCGCGGGCGAACAGGCTCTCGGACTTGTCAGTGCGGCTCACCCCTCCAGGGTAGAGGCCGCCCCCGTCAGTCGGTGAGCTGCTCCAGCACGCGCAGCGGGTCAGGCAGCGGGCGGCCGTCCGGCGGGCGCAGCCACGAGACCGGCTGGCCGGTGGGCAGCGTGGAGGGCGGCGCGAGGACGTAGCTGTCGCGGCAGTGCCAGCGCAGCCCAGGCGTGTCGTCGATGGTCGCCGGGTCGCAGTCGAGGTGGCAGGACCACCACTCGTCCTCGTCGTCGGGGTTGCCGCGGGTGGCCACATAAAACAGAACCCGGTCGCCGTTGGCGGCGACCGGGCCTGAGCGGGAGCCGGCGGCGTCGATGCGCGTGAGCGCGGACAGACCGGCCGCCAGGGGTACGTCGAAGACGTCGAAGACGCGTCCCGTGGGGAGAATCACATTTGCGTCGGGCTCGTGCTGCCACCAGCGGGTGAGCTGGGCGGCGTCGGTGGTGGCCTGGAGATGCCAGGCCGGGGAGAGGGGATGCGCGCCCGGGTCGGGACAGCCGAGGCGGTCACAGGAACAGGCGCGCGGCCCGTGGCGCAGCGGATGCGCGCCCGGCACGCTGGGCCAGCCGAGAGCCGCATAGCCCAGGACCGCGTCGATCCTGGCCGGGCGCGTGAGTTTCGCGGCCCGCTTCCGCGTACGCCGAGCGAGTGGTACCCCGACCATGGTGTCTCCCGTTCGAAAATCCCGCGCGCCTGAGGAGGTCCCTGACCCCGGGGGCTCCAACGCACCACCTGGGACACACCAGCACTTGTTATCGCACTCTAACGCACAGGTCGCAGGGGTGAGCGGGAAACCCCCACCTAGAGCCGCCGAGCCACCTCGGTGGCCCAGTAGGTGAGGATCAGGTCGGCTCCGGCGCGGCGGATCCCGATCAGCGACTCCATGATCATCCGCTCACGGTCGATCCAGCCGTTGGCCGCGGCGGCCTCGATCATCGCGTACTCGCCGCTGACCTGGTAGGCGGCCACCGGCACGTCCACGTTGTCGCGGAAGGTCTTGATGACGTCGAGGTAGGACATCGCCGGCTTGACCATGACCACGTCGGCGCCTTCGGCGAGGTCCAGCCGTACCTCGCGAAGGGCCTCGTCCAGCGACCCGGCGGGGTCCTGCTGGTGTGAGGCGCGGTCGCCGAACTGCGGCGCGCACTCGGCGGCGTCGCGGAAGGGCCCGTAGAAGGCCGAGGCGTACTTGGCCGTGTAGGCCATGATCGGGACGTCGGAGAACCCGGCTCCGTCCAGGGCGGCGCGGATCACGCCCACCTGGCCGTCCATCATCCCGCTCGGCGCCACCATCTGGGAGCCGGCCTCGGCCTGCGCCACGGCCACCGAGGCGTAGCGCTCCAGCGTGGCGTCGTTGTCCACCTCGCCATCCGGGGTCAGCAGCCCGCAGTGCCCGTGGTCGGTGAACTCGTCGAGACACGTGTCGGCCATCACCACGATCGCATCGCCGACCTCGGCGTTCACCTCGCGCAGCGCCTGCTGGAGGATCCCGTCGGGGTCGTCGCCCGCGGAGCCGCGGGCGTCCTTCACCGCCGGGATGCCGAACAGGATCAGCCCGCCCACGCCCGCCTCGGCCGCCTCGTGGGCGGCCTTGCGCAGCGACTCCCGGGTGTGCTGGTAGACGCCGGGCATCGAGGCCACGGGGTGCGGCTCGGCGATGCCCTCCTTCACGAACGCCGGCAGGATCAACTGGGACGGGTGCAGGTGCGTGCCCGCGACCATCCGCCTCATGACGGGGGTACGGCGAAGCCGCCGCGGACGCGCGGCGGGAAACTCAGCACTCATGTGACGAAACTCCTATTTGCGGCGGCGTGCCCCGCGGCGGTTCTGCGAGGGCTTGCGCGGGGTGTCGCCCGCGGCGATCGCCGCCTGCCTCTGCTTAGCACCGTACTCGGCGAGGGCGGCGGCCAGCGCGGAGGCCGATGGCTTGTCCGCCATGACATCCACACGCAGGCCGAACTCGTCGGCCGTCTTGGCCGTCTGCGGGCCGATGACCGCGATGACGGTGACGTTGTGTGGCTTTCCGGCGATGCCGACCAGGTTGCGCACGGTCGAGGACGAGGTGAACAGCACCGCGTCGAACCCGCCGCCCTTGATCGCCTCGCGGATCGGCTGCGGCGGCGGCGCCGCCCGCACGGTCCGGTACGCCGTGACGTCGTCGCACTCCCAGCCCAGCTCGGTCAGCCCGGCCACGAGCGTGTCGGTGGAGATGTCGGCCCTGGGCAGCAGCACCCGGTTGATCGGGTCGAGCATCGAGTCGTACGGCGGCCACTCGGCCACCAGCCCCTCGGAGGACTGCTCGCCGGAGGGCAGCAGGTCGGGCTTGACGCCGAACTCGACCAGCGCCCTGGCCGTCGCCTCGCCCACCGCGGCCACCTTGAGCCCGGCGAAGGCCCGCGCGTCGAGCCCGTACTCCTCGAACTTCTCGCGCACCGCCTTGACCGCGTTGGCGCTGGTGAAGGCGACCCACTCGTAACGGCCGGTGACCAGGCCCTTGATGGCCCTGTCCATCTGCTGCGGCGTGCGCGGCGGCTCGACCGAGATGGTCGGCACCTCGTCGGGCACCGCGCCGTAGGAGATGAGCTGCTCCGACAGCGCCTGGGACTGCTCCTTGGTACGCGGCACCAGGACCCGCCAGCCGAACAGCGGCTTGGTCTCGAACCACGACAGCTTGTCACGCAGCCCGACGGCCTCGCCGACGACGATGATCGCGGGCTCGGTGAACCCGGCGTGCTTGAGGTCGGGCTGGAGCCTGCCCAGCGTGGTCGCCACGGTGAACTGCTCGGTGGTGGTGCCGGCGCTGCTGACCGCGACCGGCGTGCTGTCGGGCTTGCCGCCCGCGACGAGCGCCTTGCCGATGGCCACCGCGTCGCCGATGCCGTTGTAGATGACCAGCGTGCCCGGACAGGCGGCGTGCGAGGCCCAGTCCTGCTCCTGCGCGGCGTCGACCACGCGGAACTCGGGCACGTCCGCGGCAGGCGGGATGCCCGCGTAGGTGAGCACCGCGGTCGCCGGCGGCACGCCCGGCACGATCTCGAAGTCCACCCCGGCTGCGGTGCAGGCGGCGACCTCCTCGGTGATCGAGGAGAACAGCATCGGGTCGCCCTCGCACAGGCGCACCACCAGCGCGCCGTCGCCGGCACGCTTGAGGTAGTCGCCCTCGACCACCTCGACGCCCTCGCGGCAGTGCCTGAGCAGCGGGCCGAACAGGTCCTCGTCGAGGACCACCGCGTCGGCCTTGCCGAGCAGTTCGGCGCCGCGCAGCGTCAGCAGGTTCGGGTCACCGGGACCCGCGCCCACGAACGCCACGAAACCGGAGGTAGGACTATCGGAGCTCAATGAGAACGCTCCCCCATCAATCTGTCGGCCCCCTCGGCGAGCATCTCGGCCGCCAGCAGACGGCCCAGGCGGTCGGCGTCCGAGGACGGGCCGGCGGCGGACTTGCGGACCGCGGCCTGGCCGTCGAGCGAGACGACGGCCGCGGTCAGGTTCAAAGTCTGCCCGTCATCCGCGGCGAAGGCACCCACCGGAGCGGAGCATCCTGCCTCGAGTGCGGACAGAACGGCGCGCTCGGCCGCGACCGCGGAGCGGGTCCGCGGGTCGTCGAGCACGCCGAGGAAGGCGATCAGGTCGGCGCGGTCGGCGAGGCACTCCACCGCCAGCGCGCCCTGGCCGGGCGCGGGCAGCATCTCCTCGACCTCGAAGATCTGGGCGATCTCCGCGTCCCGCCCGATCCTCGTCAGACCCGCACAAGCGAGTACGACGGCGTCGAGCTCGCCCGAGGTCACCTTGCCGATCCGGGTGTCGGCGTTGCCCCGGATCGGGACGTACTCCAGGTCGGGCCGGAGCGCGCGCAGCATCGCGACGCGGCGCGGCGAGCCGGTGCCGACCCTCGCGCCGCTCGGCAGGTCGGCCAGCTTGTGCGCGCCGACCAGCGCGTCGCGGTGGTCGTGCCGGGTGGGCAGGGCGGCCAGCGTGAAGCGCTCGTCCCGCTTGGTCGGCAGGTCCTTGAGCGAGTGGACGGCGAAGTCGATCTCGCCCTCGACCAGCTTGTCGCGCAGCGCGCTGACGAACACGCCGGTGCCGCCGAGCTGCGCGAGGT
Organism: Nonomuraea sp. NPDC050790; assembly: GCF_044456745.1. Lineage (NCBI taxonomy): Bacteria > Bacillati > Actinomycetota > Actinomycetes > Streptosporangiales > Streptosporangiaceae > Nonomuraea > Nonomuraea sp. NPDC050790. The sequence continues at coordinate 917,905 of NZ_JBITGF010000003.1, forward strand.
GCGCCTTGGTGACGTCGCCGAAGGTGGTGATGCCGACCATCTCGATCTCGCGGCCGGTCTCGCGGGTGTAGCCGTCGGCGACCATCTGCGACTGCGTGGTCGCCAGCAGGCTTCTGCGCGTTCCCAGCTTCAGGGTCACAGCTCCACCTCCCTCACGGCCTCTGGCATCTTCGGATCAAGGTCGAACAGCTCGCGCAGAGCTTCCGCATAATGATCGCCCCCGGGCGAGGTGGCGAGCTGTTTGACACGCACAGTGGGCTCATGAAGGAGTTTGTCCACCACGCGCTGGACGGTCTGCGCCACTTCCCCGCGCGCCCGGTCGTCGAGCTGGGGCAGGCGCATGAGCAGCCGGCCCAGCTCGGCCTCCACGACGTCGGCCGCCTTGCTGCGCAGCGCCACCACGGTCGGGGTGACCCTGGCCGCGCGCTCGGCGTTCAGGAAGGCCGCCAGCTCGTCCGAGACGAGCGCGCGCACCGTCTGTACGGCGTCGCCCTCCCGCGAGCCGATGCCGGACTCCTGGATGGTCTCCAGGTCCACGAGCGTGACGCCGGGCACCTCGCGCACCGCCGGGTCCACGTCGTGCGGCAGCGCCAGGTCGAGCAGGAACACCTCGTCGGCGGACCGGCCGGCCAGCATGACCGGGGTGACCACGTGCGACCCTCCGCCGGTGCACGTGATCACAAGGTCGGCCGCGGCGAGCTCCTTGGGAACCTCGCGCAGCGGCACCGCCCGGCCGCCGACCGTCTCGGCGAGCCGTACGCCTCGCTCGAAGGTGCGGTTGGCGACCACGATCTCGCCGGCGCCCGCGCGGGAGAGCGTGGCGGCGGCGAGCGAGCTCATCGAGCCGGCGCCGACGATCAGCGCCCGCTTGCCCTCCAGCGGGCCGGCGAAGGCCAGGCCCGCGCTGACCAGGGACGCGCCCGCCTGATCGATGCCCGTGTCGGTGTGGGCCCGCTTGCCCACGCGCAGTGCCTGCTGGACGAGCTCGTTCAGCGTGGCGCCGACGGTGCCGTGCTTCTGGGCGAGCGTGAGCGCCCTGCGCACCTGGCCGAGGATCTGGCCCTCGCCGACCACCATCGAGTCGAGCCCGCACACCACCGAGAACAGGTGCTCGACCGCCCGGTCCTCATAGTGGACGTACAGGTGCGGCGTCAGCTCCTCGACGGGCACGCCGGTATGGACGCTCAGCAGCCTGCTGACGGCCGTCACGGCCGCGTGGAAACGGTCCACGGCGGCGTAGACCTCGACCCGGTTGCAGGTCGAGACGACCATCGCCTCGGCGACGCAGACGTCCTGCTGCACGTCGTGGAGGAGTTTGGAAAGAGTGTCCCCCGACACAGAGACGCGTTCGAGCATGGCCACCGGTGCCGTCCGGTGGCTGAGTCCGATCGTCAGAACACTCATTGACTGTCCACGGCCATGAGTGGCCCCCCAGCTTTGCGTTGCTCATGGAACGCAAGGATCTGCAGTTCTATTGATAGGTCAACCTTACGGACATCGACGCTGTCCGGCACGGAAAGTACGACAGGAGCAAAGTTCAGGATGCTGGTCACACCCGCGGACACCACACGGTCGCACACTTCCTGCGCCGCCGCCGCGGGTGTCGCGAGGACCACGATGGAGACCCCCCGCCGCCCGATCACGGCTTCCAGTTCGTCGATGTGCTCAACATTCAACCCCGCTATGTCGTCGCCCACGATTTCGGGGTCGGCGTCGAGGAGGGCGGCGATCCGGAACCCGCGGGAGACGAACCCGCCGTAGTTGGCCAGGGCGCGGCCGAGGTTGCCGACGCCGACGATGGCCACGGCCCAGTCCTGGGTCAGGCCCAGTTCCCGGGAGATCTGGTACACGAGGTACTCGACGTCGTAGCCCACCCCGCGCGTGCCGTACGACCCCAGATGCGACAGGTCCTTGCGGAGCTTGGCCGAGTTCACGCCGGCGGCCGCCGCCAGGTCCTCGGACGAGACGGTGGCGGTCCCGCGCTCTGCCATCCCGTTCAGCGCCCGCAGGTACAGCGGGAGCCGTGCGACCGTTGCCTCGGGTATGCCTCGGTCACGGGGCTGGGACGGGCTCTTCACGTGCCGGGGCTCCAGGGGAACGGGCGGCCTGTCGGCCGCGTCTTGGGAATCGAACCGTCTTTCAGGTTAATCCCTTTGTGAACCGACGCACAAAGTCACCACTACCGTGGACCCCATGCACGAGATCACGCTGTACGGCCGGCAGGGCTGTCACCTGTGCGACGACGCCCGCGCCGTCATCGCGAAAGTCGCGGCTGAGCTGGGGGTCAAGTGGACAGAAGTGGACATCGACGGCTCCCCTGAGCTCCGGGAAAAGTACAACGACATGATTCCGGTCACGCTCGTGGACGGGGTACAGCACGACTTCTGGCGCGTGTCGGAGGAACGCCTGCGGGCGGCCCTCGGCGGCTAGACGGGGCTCAGAAGAGCGCGGTCGGCAGCGGGACGACCTTGGCGGCGTTGACGTTGAGTTCGATGATGTTGGTGGCCAGGACCATCGCCTGGCGCTCGGTGACGAAGCGCTCGACGTGGGGCTGGCGCTGGTGGTCCCGGAAGGCGACCTCGTCGCGGTAGAGCTCGTAGACGATGCGCTGCAGGGGCGCGGACTTCACCGCGTGGCAGGCGTAGACGAGGGTGTCGGGCTCGCCCCTGCGCACGGCCTCGACGGTCTGGTCGGCCAGGTGGTCGAACCGCTCGCCGGAGCCGTCCATGAGGGTGAAGACGGTGAGCAGGCCGTAGATGCTGGGCGAGGGGCGGCCGCCGGCGGCGGGCTGGGGCGTGCTGGGGTGGAAGACCTCGGCGCCCGGGTAGACGACGCCGGTGTTCGGCATGTTGTAGCTGTCGGGCTGTGGCCGGGGCGGGCCGCCGCTGTGGCGGCCGAACGCCTGTTCCTGGCCGTTCATGATGTAGCCGGTCGAGGGTCCTGGATCCATCGCGGGGCTCATGTGGCCGGTCACGGGGATTCTGTTGCCGGTCGCGGGGCCCGGTTCCATGCGGGCGGCGTGGCCGACGTCCTGGTCCCCCGCGCGGTACTCGGCCACCAGGTCGCCCAGGCCCGAGGCTCTGGGCCTGGGAGGCTCCAGGGGCGCCTGGGCCTCCATGCGGGCGGGCGTGCGCTCAGGTACGGCTCTGCGGCCGGAGGCAGCGGGTTCCCGGCTCTCGTCCTTGATCTCGTCCTCCTCGTCCTCGTACGGCGCGAGGGGACGCAGCACGGCGTACCAGATCGCCGCGGCGGCCACGACGAGCAGCGCGGTGGTGAAGACGCCGGGCACGGCGAAGCGGACCGCGCCGATCAGGGCCAGCGCCGAGGGCGCGATGACGGCGGCGGCGTGCAGGTTGTCGGTGTCGTAGTCGTCGCCGTTGCGCCAGCGCAGCCCGGCGACGATCACGCAGCCGAGCAGGATGAGCGCGCTGATCACGTGCGCGCCGAGCAGGACGGAGCCCGCGATGAGGGTCCAGTGGGTCGAGCCGGGCGGCAGCGCCTTGGACATCTCCGTCGCCTTCAGCACCGGGTCGAAGACGATCACCACCGAGCTGACGATCGTGAACGCGATCCCGAACAGCCAGGCCAGGAATTTGGGTGGCGTCTTCTCCGCGAGGAGCTGGATGAGCCCGAGCGCCATCCACAGCGGGGCGATCAGGGATCCGGCCAGTTGGTAGATCCGGAACGTGCCCGCGCCGAAGCCGATAAGGTAGCCCGTGCCGATCGCGCCGAGCGCGACGCAGAGCATCGCCGTGGCGACCGTCCAGGCGATGAGCCACCCCTCACGCTCCTCGCGGAGGCTGCGGATCAGGGCACCGGTCGCGATCGCGGCGAGAAGCGCGCCGGCGAACGCGATGACAGCAACGAGGATCTCCATGGTGACTCCAATGCTGCCGGACGATGCCTCCCAGCCGGTAGCCGAAGAGGGAACGGGTCGGTCCACACCGTATCCGCCGATTACGGCTAGTGACGCCACCCTGAAGCGGATTGTGGAATTTCCGGTTGATTTCTAGAGTGTTCGAGCACGCCGCAGCCCTTACCCCCAGGGACACCGGATGCCTGACTCGTGGCCGTTCGCCGGGCTTCTGACGCCAGCGGTCGCTGGCAACGCCCGGACGAGCGAGCTTGCCGTGCGCGAAGAGATCCCAGATGACGTGCGTACGCTGGTGTTGCGGGCCAAGACCGGCGACACGGAGGCCTTTGGCACGCTCTACGACCGCTACGTCGATCTTGTCTACCGCTACATCTACTTCCGCGTGGGCTCCCACCCCCTCGCCGAGGACCTCACCTCGGAGACATTCTTACGTGCCCTCCGCCGCGTCGCCGACTTCACCTGGCAGGGCCGTGACTTCGGCGCCTGGCTGGTGACGATCGCCCGCAACCTGGTCACCGACCACTTCAAGTCCGGGCGCTACCGCCTGGAGATCACTACCGGCGAGGTGCTCGACGTACCGCTCGACGGGGCTTACATCCCGGAGAACGCGGTGGTCACGGCCATCATCAACGACCGCGTCCTGCGCGCCGTCCGAGACCTCAATCCCGAGCAGCAGGAGTGCGTGGTCCTGCGCTTCCTGCACGGCCTGTCTCTCGCGGAGACCGCGTTGATCATGGGGAAGAAGAGTGGAGCGATCAAAGCCCTGCAGTTCCGTGCGATCCGGGCGTTGGCCAGGGCTCTCAAGCACGACCTCGCGTAACCTCCGCACGCCGCGCCTCGTTAGGCAGGTGTCACACCGGACGGGGGCCACAGGGAGCAGTCATGGGTAGGGCGCGACCTCGCCGATGGCCGTTCGGAGCCACGCGCGGGTCGCAGGATCGGCTTCTCGGCCACCTGGACGAGCTGCGCAGGCTGCCTCAGGGCGGCGGGCCGGACGGCGACTTCCGCGAACGGCTGAGAACACGTTTGACCTCGGCCGACGCCCTCGCCGTGCCGCCTGTGCCGGAGTCGACCGGCAGGGCTCGGCACGCGCGGCGTACCAGGAGGGTGCGGTTGTCGTGGCCGTCGCAGCTCGCCACGCTCGGCCTGGCCGCGGGCATGATGATGTCCGCCTTCATCACCTACCAGTCGGTGCCCGGCGACACGCTCTACCCGCTCAAGCGCGCGGCCGAGCACACGCTGGTACGGCTCAGCACCGACGACAGGGAACGGGCCGAGCGCGAGATGGTCTCGGCCAAGGAACGCGCCTCCGAGGTGGCCGCGCTGCTCGGCGGCTCCGGAGACGGGCCGCTGGTTTCGGCTACGCTGAGTGACATGGCCGAATCCACCAAATCGGCCATCAAGCGGATGGAGCGGGTCGAGCCGCGCTCCCCCAAGCTCAACAGCTTCGCCCAGGACCAGCGCGACGCCGTGGCGCCCATGCTGGACCAGCTCACCGGCCCCGAACAGGACCAGGCGAACACCTATTTGCACTACATCGAAGGCCTTGCGGTGCCTAGGTAAGCTGCTGTTCCATGAGGCGGCTACTTCGACGACGACACGAGACGGAAGCCCGGGTCGCCGGCGAGGTCGCCGCTGCGGCGGCGGTCGTCACCGAGCCCGCGGACCCCGACCCGCAGGCCGCCGCGTTCTTCGACGTCGACAACACGATGATGCGCGGCGCCTCCATCTACCACTTCGCCAGGGGGCTGGCCACCCGTGGCCTGTTCACCACCTCCGACCTGCTGAAGTTCGCCGTCGGCCAGGCGGCGTTCCGGCTGCGGGGCAACGAGAACCCCGAGCACATCGCGGTCGCCCGCGAGACCGCGCTGGCCTTCGTCGCGGGCAGCAAGGTCGACGACGTCGTACGGCTCGGCGAGGAGATCTACGACGAGGTCATGGCCGACCGGATCTGGGCGGGCACCAGGGCGCTGGCACAGTCGCACCTGGACACCGGGCAGCGCGTCTGGCTGGTGACCGCGACGCCGGTCGAGCTGGCCCGCGTGATCGCCCAGCGGCTCGGCCTCACCGGCGCGCTCGGCACGGTCGCCGAGACCCGGGACGGCGTCTACACCGGACACCTCGTGGGCGACCTGCTGCACGGCCCGGCCAAGGCGGAGGCCGTGCGCGCGCTGGCCCGCAGGGAGGGACTCGACCTGACCCGCTGCACCGCCTACAGCGACTCGGCCAACGATCTGCCGCTGCTGTCGCTGGTGGGGTCGGCGGTGGCCATCAATCCCGACTCGGAACTGCGCGACCATGCCAGGAAGCACGGGTGGCCGGTCAAGGACTTCCGTACCGGGAGGAAGGCCACGATGGCCGCGCTGCCGATCGCGGCGGGAGTGGGCGCGGTGGCGGGCGGCATCGCCGCCGGAATCGCCCTGCGCCGCCACTACCGAACCAGATAACCCCCCTCCACGCGTCCGAGCGGGTCGCCACGGCAGGCGTGTCTACTGGGGCGCGAGGGAGCGGCGGATCAGGGCTTTCAGGGCGGTGTTGACCAGTTCTGGGCGTTCCAGGCCGAGCATGTGACCGGCGCCCGGCGCGATGACCAGGGTGGCGTCGGGCAGGGCGGCGGCGATTCTGCGGGCGTGGGCCGGGGTGGTGAGGCGGTCGCGGGCGCCGACCATGACCAGCGTCTCGACCCGGCTCAGCGCCTGGAGTGCGGCGAGCTTGTCGTGCGCCAGGATGGCACGCAGATAGCCGACCATGACCTCGGTGGGCGTCGAGGCGACCATCTGGTTGATGAAGCGCACGTGGTGGCCGCGCGCCTTGGGCCCGAAGGCGGCCAGTCTGGTGACCGGCCAGTTCGTTCCGGCGCGCAGGCGTGGCGGGCTGGCGTCGATGAGCGCCGCCCTGGCCTGGAGCCGGTTCAGCAGCAACGGCGCCGCCCTGCCGGTCAGCCCCTCCGCCAGCCTGCCCGCCGAGGTGCTGATCAGCGCCACCGCGACGATCCTGCCGCCGAACAGTTCTGGTCGCCTGGCGGCCAGCCCCATGATGGTCATGCCGCCCATGGAGTGGCCGGCCAGGACGACCGGCAGGCCGGGCGGGACCGCCGCGTCGATCACGGCCTCCAGGTCGGCGGCCAGCCGTTCGATCGAGCAAGGTCCCGCGGGGCCGGCGGTGGAGGCTCCGTGCCCGCGCTGGTCGTAGCCGACCAGGATGGCCTCGCCGGGCAGGGCCTCCCGCTGGTAGTGCCAGCTGTGCCGGTTCAGCACCCAGCCGTGTGCGAAGACCACGGCGTAGGCGGGCCGTACCGGCTCGCTGACGTCCACGTCGATGACGGCGCCGTCGTCCGTCTCCACGGGCAACCGCCGCCCACGCCGACCCCCGAGCGGGCCGGCGAGGGTCTCACCGGTGGTTCTTCCGCGGGCGAGGAGTCCTACGGCGGCGCCGAGGAGCAGGCCGGTCACGAGCACCTTGTACCGCATGCCCGCGACTATAGGACTTTTCGTCCAATAAGACTATCGCAGCTTCTCGAACAGCTTCGATGCCCCGGGCTCCTTCCACACCACGCGGTTGGGATCGTCGGGCGCGGGCCCCCAGGGAACGGTCAGGAACGCGGGCTTGCTCTCCCGCAGGCTGAGGGCGAGCTGGTACAGCTCCTCGACGCGCAGGTCCGACTTCGTCGCCTCCACGACCGCGGCCAGGAACTCGCGCGACCCCGCCGGATCCGCGATCAGCTTGGTCCTGGCCTTGGCGAGCATGGCGTTGAGCAGACCCTGCTGCCGCTTGATGCGCAGGATGTCGGAGCCGTCGCCGTAGTCGCGCAGCCGGAAGTAGCCGAGCGCCTGCTCCCCGTCGAGCGTCTGCCTGCCGCTGGGCAGGGTCAGCTTCGCCTTGCGGTCGTCGATGGGCGTCTTGATCGTCACCTCGATGCCGCCGAGAGCGTCCACGACCTTCTTGAATCCCGAGAAATCCACTTCCACGTAGTGGTCGACCCGGACGTCGGTCAGCTTCTCCAGCGTCTCGACCAGGCAGTCGACACCGCCTTCGGCGTAGGCGCTGTTGATGAGGTCGCGCCGCGCGGGAGCACCTCCGCACGCGGGGATCCGCACGAGCGAGTCACGCGGGATGCTCACCACCGTCGGCTTGCCCCGGTCGGCGGGCAGGTGCACGAGCGCGATGGTGTCGGACCGCGCCGACTGCTCAGAGCGCGAATCCAGCGGGCCGTACTTCTCGTTCCCCTCGCCCTGGCGGGTGTCGGAGCCGACGAGCAGGATGTTGCGCACGCCGGAGACGTTCACCGGCCGGCTTCCTGAGCCCAGCGGCGACGTGCGCTCCTTGCCGCCCAGCAGCAACGTGGGCACCGCGACGGCCACGGCGGTCGCGGCGGCCACCGCGCCCATCATCATCCAGCCGGCCCGCAGGCGGCGCCTCGGGGCCGAGCGCAGGTACCGGTGCCGCTGGCGGGCCAGCGTGGGGGGCGGCGCCTGCTCCAGTTCCGCGCCGAAGTCGCGGAGCAACTTCAGATCGTCCATCGTCACTCCTCCTCGATCATCGGGTTGGTCTCGCCAAGGGCCGCGCGTACCTTCCGCCTGCCCCGGTTGAGGCGGGAGCGCACGGTGCCGATCGGGATGTCCAGCGCCCGCGCGACCTCGTCGTACGTCAGATCGCCCCACGCGATGAGCAGGAGGACGTCGCGGTCCTTGGCGGGCAGGTCGGCGAGGGCGGCGGCCAGTTCGGGCCGGGCGGCCTGCGCGCTGACCCCCGCCGCCACGCGGTCGGCAGGGGACTCGACGTCGCCGTCGAGGGGCGCGCGGCGCAGGGCGCGGTAGCGTGCCGCCTCGCTGCGGTGGTGGCGGGAGATCAGCTTGGTCAGGATGCCGAACAGCCAGGGCCTGGCGTCGGTGTACCCCGTGTCGTAGCTCCTCCTGCGGGAGAAGGCCACCAGGAAGGTGTCGCCCACCAGGTCCTCGGCGGGTTCGGGGCCGAGACGCTTCACCACGTACCTGTAGAGCATTCCGGAGTAGCGGTCGAACAGTTCGGCGAACGCCTCCGGATCTGTCCAGGACGCGCTGACGAGCTCTGCGTCGGCGGCCCTGGTGGCGGGTTGCGTGATCATCTCCGCCCTTCTGTGGGGAATCAGTCAGGGATGTCTTGCCGCAACCCGCCGATCCGGTTCACAGCTCCTTGAGGAAGCCTCCGTCGATCACGAAGTCGGCGCCGGTCGTGCTGGCCGAGCGCGGGGAGGCCAGCAGCGCGACGGCGTCGGCGACCTCCTGCGGCTTTACCAGGCGTCCGGTGGCCAGCCGCATCATCTCAGGAGCGGCCCGCTCGATGACGGTCGCGGTGTCGCCGCCGGTCATCGAGGCCAGGACCTCGGCCGCGCCGCCCTCCTTGGTCCACCACGCGGTCAGGGTCGGGCCAGGCGAGACGGTGTTGACCCTGATGCCGCGCGAGCCGTACTCCTCGGAAAGGGCCTTTCCCGCGGAGTTCAGCGCCGCCTTGGCGGCGTTGTAGTCGACGTTCATCGGCGCGGGCTGCCGCGCGCCGCCCGAGGAGACGTTGACGATCGACCCGCCGCCGCGCTCCAGCATCAGAGGTACGGCCGCGCGCATCGCCCGCACCGCCGAGTAGAGGTTGAACTCGAACATCGCCCGCCAGTCCTCGTCCCCAGGGGTGAGGAAGCCGAAGCGCGGCAGCGTCACGCCGGGCGGCGGCCCACCGGCGTTGTTGACGAGGATGTCGAGCCCGCCGAACCGCTCGGCCGCGGTGGCGATCACGTGCGCGGGCGCCTGCGGGTCCATGAGGTCCACGGGCACGTGCACGACCTCGGGCGGAAGCTCGGAGGTACGGGTGCGCGAGGCCGCCACGACGTGGGCGCCCTCCGCGGCGAGGGTGCGGGCGACGGCCAGGCCGATGCCCTTGGAGGCGCCGGTCACGACGGCGACGCGGCCGGAAAGCTGCAGGTCCACGAGGGTTCCCTTCATCGGTTACGTCTCGTGAACACCTGCCTCGCCGGATCGGTTGCACCTTTCTCAGGCGAAGGCGTGGCCCCTTCTCAGCCGCAGCTCGTTGAGCATCTGCTGGATGACCTCGCGCACGTGGTCGGTGAGGTTGAAGACGAGCATCGGGTCGTCGGCCGCGCCGGGCTCGTACTCGTCGGTGCGGATGGGCTCGCCGAACTCGATCATCCACTTGGACGGCAGCGGCACCAGCCCCAGCGGCCCCAGCCAGGGGAACAAAGGCGTGATCGGCAGGTACGGCAGGCCCAGCGACCTGGCCAGCGTCTTCATGTCGCCGAGCTTGGGATAGATCTCCTCGGCGCCCACGATCGCGGTGGGCACGATCGGCACCCCGGCCCGGATCGCGGAGGCGACGAAGCCGCCCCTGCCGAAGCGCTGGAGCTTGTACCGGTCGGCGTACGGCTTGCCGAGCCCCTTGTAGCCCTCGGGGAAGACCCCGACCAGCTCGCCCTTGCGCAGCATCCGGTCGGCGTCCTCGCGGCAGGCCAGCGTGTGGCCGGACTTGCGCGACAGGTGGCCGAGCACCGGGAGCCGGTAGACGAGGTCGGCGCCGAGCAGCCGCAGCGCCCGCCCGGCCTCGTCGTGCAGCGCGACCTGGGTCATGAGCGCGTCCACCGGCAGCGTGCCGGAGTGGTTGGCCACGACGAGGGCGCCGCCGTCCTCGGGGACGTTCTTGACGCCGACGGTCTCCACCCGGAACCAGCGGTGGTAGATCGGGCGCAGGAGTTCGAGCAGGACCTTGTCGGTGAGTTCGGGGTCGTAGCCGAACTCGTCGACCTCGTACTCGCCGTTGAGTCGCCTGCGCAGGAAGGCCAGGATCTCGGCCAGCCGGTCTGGCTCGCTCATGTGAGCACGGCTCCAAGCCCGCGTACGCGAAGGAAGTCGTCGAAGGCCGCCGCGGTGGTGAACTTGGGCTTCCACCCGAGCTCGGCGGCGAGCCTGGAGGAGTCGACGACCCGGCCGTGGCTCATCAGCCTGAGCTGCTCGGGCGAGTAGTCGACCAGTCCGGCGCGCCTGGCCATCTCGCCCAGGACGCTGAAGGCGGGCGAGGCCAGGGGAAGGGAGAGCCGGCCCGCGCGGCGTACGCACTGGGACAGCAGAAGCACGCCTGCCCCGGCCACGTTGTACGTGCCGGGGTGGTCTTCGGTGGCCATCCGCCGCAGCACCTCGACCGCGTCGTCCTCGTGGACGAACTGCAGCCGCGGGTCGAAGCCGAACACCGTCGGCAGGACAGGCTGGGCGAAATAGCGGGTGACCGGCGAGTCGACGCCGGGACCCATGAAGTTGGCGAAACGCAGCATGGAGACGGTCACGTCGGGCCGCCGCCGGGCGAAGCCGCGCACGTAGCCCTCGACCTCGGCCGCGTCCTTGGCGTAGCCGTGGCCGGGGCCGTCGTGGGGCTCCACGTCCTCGTCGAACACCGCCGGATCCTTCGGCGACGAGCCGTAGACCGCGGTGGTGGAGCGGACCACCACGCGGCGCACGGTCGCCGACCGCTGGCAGGCACCGAGCAGTTGCATGGTGCCGATGACGTTGTGCTCCTTCATCAGCGCCCGGCCCGTGCTCCGGGAGGGAGCGCTGACCAGGCTCATGTGCACCACGGTGTCGATGTCCGCGGCCGCGATCACCTCGGCGATGTCGGGGCTGCGCAGATCCACCCGGACGAACTCCGTCCGGCCGAGAGAGCCACCGCCGTCTCGCGTCAGCGAGGGGGGCGGGACGGTGTCGACTCCGATGACGCGGCTGATGTCCGGGTCGGCAGCCAGGACGCTCGCCACCCGGGCGCCGATGTGGCGCGAGACCCCGGTGACGAGCACGGTGCGGGTCATCAGCGCCTCACAGCTGCGTCTCTACTTCTTGTTACGCCGCTGGATGCGCGTCTTCTTGAGCAGCTTGCGGTGCTTCTTCTTGGCCATCCGCTTGCGGCGCTTCTTGATCACAGAGCCCACGGGACCCCCAGGTAACTGATAGCAAGTCTGAATCGACGTGCGAGCGCACGCCGGCTCACAGACTACCGGCGATCGGTGGTAGATCGCCCCTCGGGGGTGGGAGCCCGGCCGCGTCGAGGCGACCGGGCCCTGTCCCACGGCGTGTATTCACGGCGTGAGTACGAACGCGCCGCTACTCCAACTGTCATCCGGCCTCGATGTAGGCCTCTCGCAGATAGTCGTGTACCGCCTGCTCAGGCACCCTGAACGAGCGGCCGACGCGAATGGCCGGCAGTTCGCCCGAGTGCACCAGCCGGTACACCGTCATCTTGGACACTCGCATGACCGTGGCCACTTCTGCCACCGTCAGGAACTTCACCTCGCTGAGAGGTCTTTCGCCTGCACCCATCGGACGCCTCTTCCGCACGTGTTTCCGGGTTATCCCCACTGGTGCCATTGCTCACGCACGTGTACTGCCGTCAGCGTAAGTCGGGACTCCGAGTGCGCAAACCCCCTATTTTCTCAGTTCGCGGAGCCACCTGTCAGCCAAACCAGCAAAATCGCTGGCCAGCAGCCGGGCAGAGCACCTCGCCAGGACGTTGGAACTGTCCAACTTCGTACACATAAGAGTCGCCCCACCCCCATCAAAAGTTGGCAAAGGGACGACGAGCCTCTTGGAATGCAGGCGCGAAAAGACGGTATGGGGATGACCGAATTCGACTCAAAGGGCACGTGAGACCCGTGTGACGAGATACTCCGTCAACGGTGTGTAATAGCGCGGAAGCACGTTGTCATCGAGCGGGACCACCACGTCGATCTTGCCCTCGGCCTCGCCCACGAACAGCGCTGGGTCGTTGCTGTCGGCGAAACCCACGGTGGGGATGCCCGCCTCGCCCGCCGCGCCGGCCCATCCGTGGTCGGCCACGACGAGGTCGGGAAGCTCCTCGCCCATCTCCGCGATCATCGCCACCATCGGCGCCGGATCGTGGCTGTGGACGAAGCCGCCGCGGTCGTCGAGCATCGCGACGTCCTGCAGGTAGCGGATCTTGCGCTTGCGCCCGAAGCCCTGACCCCAGTAGGTCCAGCCCTCGGCGGGCGTCAGCAGCACCGCGCCGCGCCCGGCCGCGAACCGCGCCAGAGGCAGATGTACGGCCAGCAGCCCCGTCGGATGCCCGGTGGCGAACAGCAGCCGAGGCGAGGGCCGCGACAGCGCGGCGGCGATCCGGTCGGCCATGGCGTCCAGCGCGTCGATCGTCCGCTCGGGATCGATGGTGTCCTGCCCGAAACGGTGCCTGGCGTCGGCCGCCACGCCCGCGGACTTGGCCATGAGCTCCAGGATGTCGCGGTAGGTCCAGGGCTGGGAGACGCTCAGGCCGAGCGTGTAGTGCGGATCCCGGTTGGCCAGGGAGCTGTAGTGGTCCAGGTTGTTCTCGCGCGGGGTCGCGACGGCGCCGGCGATGCGCGTGCGAACCAGGTGCTCGCGGAGTTCGTCGCGGGTCAGCACAGCTCTCCTAGGGCAGCGGGTCGATGCCGTGCAGAGGGAACACCGCGTTGCGCGTCGCCATGATCGCACGGTCAATGGGATCCGCAGGATCATAACCACCGGAAAAGTCATGAAATTCCGGACTACGGCCATCGGTCATGGTCAGCGGGGGTGTCTCGCCGGTGCGCTCGCGGACGAAACGCTGCCAGGACTCCGGCGTTCTGGTCGCCGGGTCCACGGGGCTGCCCGACGCCTCGGCCATGAGGTGCGTCCAGGCCCTGGGCACCACCTGGACCAGCTCGTAGCCGCCGCCACCGGTCGCGATCCATCTGCCGCCCGCCGTCTCGTGGGCCAGCCTGTGCAGCGCCTCGTACGCCGTGCGCTGGCCGTCCAGGCTCAGCATCAGGTTGGCCAGCGGGTCCAGGGCGTGGCTGTCGCAGCCGTGCTGGGTCACCAGGATCTCCGGCCGGAACTCGCGCAGCAGCGGCGGCACCACCGCGTCGAAGGCGCGCAGCCAGCCGCCGTCGCCGCAGCCCGCGGGCAGCGCCACGTTCACCGCGCTGCCGTCCGCGCCGGTCTCCTCCGGCCAGCCGGTGCCGGGGAACAGCGTGCGCGGGCTCTCGTGCAGGCTGATCGTCAGGACCCGCGGGTCGTCGTAGAACATCGCCTGCACGCCGTCGCCGTGGTGCACGTCCACGTCCACGTAGGCGATCCTCGTGACGCCCTTGGACAGCAGCCAGGCGATCGCCACGGCCGGGTCGTTGTAGACGCAGAAGCCGCTGGCCGTCGCCGCCATCGCGTGGTGCAGGCCGCCGGCGACGTTCAGGGCGTGCTCCGCCGTACCGTCGAAGACCGAGCGGGCGGCGGCCAGGGTGGCGCCGGCGATCAGCGCGGAGGCCTCGTGCACCCCGCGGAAGGCGGGGTTGTCCGAGGTGCCCAGCCCGGCGGAGACGTCGGGGCGGCCGTCCGCCGAGACGCGCTTGACCGCCTCGATGTAATCGCGCTTGTGCACCAGCGCCAGCTCGTCGTCGGTGGCGGGGACGCAGCCGGACAGGTCCACCCGCTCCAGCACGCCCAGCTCGCGGGCCAGCGCCATCGTCAGCTCGACCCTGACGGGCGCGAGCGGATGGCCGGGACCGAAATCGTAGGAGGTCAGGGCGTCGTCCCAGATCACCCTCGCCGCACCGGACATGAGTCTCCCTCCTAGCCTTTCGCCGACGTTACCGCAGGCGCGCGCAACCGCCCATCGCCATGATCCGGAAACCGCGGGGTATCCTCCGCGACATGCGCTTCCCCCGGCTGCTCCGCTTCGTGCGCAACCCGTGGGTCCAGGACGTCGCGCTGGTCTCCCCGCTCCTGGTAGGCAGCCTTTTCGCGCTGGGGGTGTCGATCTCCCTCCAGACCGACCCGACGGGGCCGCTGCTCCTGCTGGCGGGGGCGCTGCCCCTGGTGTGGCGGCGGCGGCACCCCCTCGTCGTGGCCGCGCTCACGGTCGGGCTGGACGTCTCCGTCCCGATCGTCATCGACTCCACGGTCTTCCTCGGGATGACCTCGTTCATCGCCCTGTACACCGTGGGCAGGCACCGCGCCGGCCGGCTCGTGCTGCTCACGGGGCTGGCCACGAGCACGGCCTACACGGTCTCGGGCCTGATCGACCAGTACGACCCCGCCCAGCCGGGCAGCGCGGTCCCGCCGTTCATCACCGGCTTCTTCTTCCCGTTCCTGGGTCTGGGCATCGGGCAGTTCGTACGGCTGCGCCGCGAGCTGAAGGAGCGCAGGCAGCTCGAGATGCGCGACGAGGCCATCCGGGGCGAACGCCGCCGCATCGCCCGCGAGCTCCACGACGTCGTCGCCCACCACCTGAGCGTGATCAACGCCCTCGTCGGCGGCGCCCGCACCGTGCTGCCGCCGGAGCCGACCCCGGCCCGCGAGGCCCTGGAGGCCGCGGAGGGCAGCGCCCGCCAGGCACTGGCCGAGATGCGGCAGTTGCTGCAGGTCCTGCGGGCCGACACCAACGACGGCCCGGACGCCGCGACCGGCGTGGGCGCCTCGGGACTGCCCGGCCTGGTCGAGCAGTCGGGCAACGCCTCGCTGCGCGTGGACGGCGAGCCGGTCCCGCTGCCCACCGCCGTCGACCACGCCGTCTACCGGGTCGTCCAGGAGGCGCTGACCAACTCGCGCAAGCACGCGCCGGGCGCGCGGGCCGGCGTCAGGGTCGCCTACCTCGGCAAGGCCGTCGAGGTGGAGGTGCTCGACGACGGCTCGCCGGTCAAGACCGTGGGCGGCGGCTCCGGGTTCGGATTGGGCGGTATGGCGGAGCGTGTGGCACTGTGTGGCGGTCGTCTGGAGACCGGGCCCCGCGCGCGCGGCGGCTTCCGGGTGTACGCGCTGCTGCCGCTGGAGAACGCATGATCAGGGTGTTGCTGGTGGACGACCAGGCGCTCGTGCGCACGGGCTTCAGGCTCATGCTGAACGCCCAGCCCGACATCGAGGTCGTCGCCGAGGCGGCCGACGGCCAGGAGGCCCTCGCGCGCAGCCGCGAGTTGCGGCCCGACGTCGTCCTCATGGACCTGCACATGCCCGTCATGGACGGCATCGCCGCCACCGAGCGCATCGTCGCGGAACTGCCCGGGTTGAAAGTGCTCGCGCTGAGCACCTTCGACCTCGACGAGAACGTCGTGGCCGCGCTCAGGGCCGGCGCGGGCGGGTTCCTGCCCAAGGACATCTCGCCCGAGGAACTCGTCGAAGGCGTGCGCGTCGTCCACCGCGGCGAGTCCGCCGTCGCGCCCCGGCTGCTCACCCGGCTGATCGGCACGTTCGTCCGGGCCACCAGGCCCAGGCCGGCGCCCGCCGCGCTGCCCGAGCTGACCGACCGCGAACGCGAGGTGCTCGTCCTCATCGCCAGGGGCAGCTCCAACCCCGAGATCGCCGCCCGGCTCGGCGTCTCGCCGTCCACGATCAAGAACCACGTGACGAGCCTGTTCGGCAAGACAGGAGTACGCGACCGGGCCCAGGCGGTGATCCTCGCCTACGAGGCGGGCCTGGTCAGCCCCGGGGAGTAGGACCACGCTCCTACCCCGCCCCTCCCCGAACGGTCCTCCGGCAGGACGCCCGCCACCGATCTCCCCGCCACCCTTGATTGCATGACCTCCATCAAGGCCACGGGCCTCACCAAACGCTATGGGAACACCACCGCGGTCTCCCACCTGTCGTTCACCGTGGAGCCCGGACAGGTGACCGGCTTCCTCGGGCCCAACGGGGCAGGCAAGTCGACCACGATGCGCATGATCCTCGGGCTCGACCATCCCAGCGGGGGGTCGGTGCTGGTGGACGGCGTGCCGTACCAGAAGCTCAGGCACCCGCTGCGCAAGATCGGCGCGCTCCTCGACGCCAAGGCGGTCCACGGCGGGCGCAGCGCGCGCAACCACCTGCTGGCCATCGCCCAGAGCAACGGGCTGCCCGCCGCCCGCGTCGAGCAGGTCCTGGAGACCGTCGGCCTGAGCCAGGTGGCCAAGCGGCGGATCGGCGGCTTCTCGCTCGGCATGTCCCAGCGGCTCGGCATCGCCGCGGCGCTGCTCGGCGACCCCGAGATCCTGCTGTTCGACGAGCCGGTCAACGGGCTCGACCCGGACGGCATCCTGTGGATCCGTACGTTCATGCGCAAACTGGCCGCCGAGGGACGCACCGTCTTCGTCTCCAGCCACCTCATGAGCGAGATGGCCCAGACCGCCGACCACCTCATCGTGATCGGCAAGGGCGAGCTGATCGCCGACACCGGCGTGGCCGACTTCATCGGCCGCAGCTCCCAGGGCTTCGTCAAGGTACGCTCGCCGCGCCTGGCCGAGGTCGCCCAGCTCCTCCAGGTGGGCGAGCTCCACCACGACCACCTGCGCGTCACCGGCATGGAACCCCTGGAGATCGGCACGCTCACCGCCCGCGCCGGGCTCCCGCTGGAGGAGCTCACCTTCGTCCGGCCCACGCTGGAGGCGGCCTACATGGAGCTGACCAAGGACAGCCTGGAGTACACGTCATGATCGACGTGATGCGCTCCGAATGGACCAAGATGCGGTCTCTGCGTTCCACGGTGTGGACGGCGATCGTGGCCTTCCTCATCATGGTCGCCTTCGGCGGGCTCGTCTCCTGGGCCGTCGTCTCCAGCGCCTCCGCCGACGCCACCGGCAGCCCCGGGCAGGCGGTGATGATCGGGCTGGTCGCGCTGCCGTTCGCCGCGATCGCGATGGCCACGCTGGGGGTGCTGGTCATCTCGGGCGAGTACCGAACCGGGATGATCAGGACGTCGCTGCAGGCCGTACCGCAACGCCTGACCTTCCTGTACGGCAAGGCCGTCGTCTTCACCGTCGCCGCCCTGGTCGTGGGCCTGGTAACCGCGTACACGGCCTTCTTCGTCAGCCAGGTCATCCTGGCCACGGGCGACTTCGCCGCCTCGGTCACGGATCCCGGAGTGCTGCGCGCGGTCACCGGCGCCGGCCTCTACCTGGCGGCCAGCGGCCTGTTCGGCCTGGCACTGGGCACCCTGATCCGCCACACCCCAGGCGCCATCGTGGCCGTGATCACCCTGAACCTGGTCCTCCCCCAGCTCACCACCGTCCTGCCCGGCGCGTGGGGAGAGGCGGTCAACAACCACTTCACCTCCAACGCCGGCCTGCAGCTCACCATGGTGGAGCCGCGCCCCGGCGGCCTGGCTCCGTGGACCGGTTTCGCCGTGTACCTGCTGTGGATAGCCGTGGCCATGCTCGCCGGCACCACCCTCCTCCACCGCCGCGACGCCTGACCCGCGCAGGCACGTTCCGTCCCAAGCCTCCGGACCTCACGGGGCTCGCGCGACGCCCGAACGAGCGCGAGACGGAGCGGAGCACGCGAAACGCCCACATGAGCGCGACACACGGCGCGGAGTGCAGAGCGCCTGCCCTGCGCAAAGCGCGCGAAGCGTCGCGTGAGCGTGACGCGGCGCGGCGCGGCGCGGCCGAAGCGTCGCGTGAGCGTGAAGCGGCGCGGCGCGGAGCGGGAGCGTGAAGCGGCGCGGCGCGGAGCGGGAGCGTGAAGCGGCGCGGCGCGGAGCGGGAGCGTGAAGCGGCGCGGCGCGGAGCGCCCGAAGCGCTCTTAAAAGCGCGAGACACGCGGCGCGGAGCGCCCGCATGGGCGGAACGCGGGAAGCGGGCGAGCAACGGGGGAAGGCGGGTCGACGGGCGGGCGTGGGGTGGGCGGGGAGGTCGCGTGGGCCGCTGGTGGTCGCTGCTCGGGTAAGTGCTTGGGCGAGGGTTGGGGGTTGCGTGGGGCGTTGGTTACTCGGCGCGGAGGGCTGTTACGGGGTCGAGTTTGCCGGCTCGGCGGGCTGGGGCTACTCCGAAGAAGACGCCTACCGCGGCCGAGACGCCGAAGGCCAGGGCTACCGACCACCAGGTGATGGAGGCCGGGACGGGGGTGAAGGTGGCGATGGCCAGAGCGCCGCCTACTCCCAGGGCTATGCCGATCAGGCCGCCGATCGTGGTCAGGAGGATCGCCTCGATCAGGAACTGGCGCAGGATGTCGGCCTGGCGGGCGCCCAGGGCTTTGCGGAGGCCGATTTCCCGGGTGCGTTCGCGGACGCTCACCAGCATGATGTTGGAGACGCCGACGCCGCCGACCAGCAGGGAGATTCCGGCGATCGCGGCCAGTACGCCGGTCAGCATGCTGATCACGGTGCCGATCGTGCCCAGGAGCTGGGTTTGGGTGACGGCGGAGAAGTGCTCGCCCGGGTAGCGGTCGACCAGGGCGTCTACGACCCTTTGCTGCAGCGGCTCGATCTCGTCGGGGCCGCTGGCGCCGACGGCCATGCCGTTGATGCGCGGGATGCCCAGGAGGCGCTGGGCGGTGGTGACCGGCATGTGGATTTCCTGGTCCCTGGCCACTCCGAAGGCGGAGCCCAGCTCCGCGTACACGCCCACCACGCGGAAGCGGGCGCCGGAGATCGACACCTGGCGGCCGATGGGGTCGATGTCGCCGAAGAGCTTGTTCGCCACCTCCGAACCCAGGACCGTGACGCGGCGCCGCGTGTCGACGTCGGTTTCGCTGAGGTAGCGGCCCTTGTCCAGGGGGCGGGCGAAGATCCTGGGCAGGTTCTCGTCGGTGCCGACGATGGTGGAGAACGCCTCGGCCCTGCCCACGCGTACCGTCTCGCCGGACTGCAGGGACACGGTCACCTTGCCGGGATCGCCCACCACGCGGCGCACGTACGCCACGTCGGCCAGGTCCAACCGGCTCTGCGTGGGTGCGGCGCCCACGTTCAGGCGGCCGGGGACGATCAGGATGATGTTGCTGCCCAGACCGGAGATCTCCCGCTCGACGGTGTCCTTCGCGCCCGTGCCCACCGAGACCAGGATCACCACGGACAGCACGCCGATGATCACGCCGAGCATGGTCAGCAGGCTGCGCATCCGGTTGACCCGCAGCGCCTCCAGCGCCATGCCGAACGCCTCACGCCCCCTCACCGCCCCTCCTCCCCGGTACGGTCCCCGCCCCCGGAACCACGCGACCCCGGCAAGACCCCGCGATCCCCGGCCCCGGAATCACGCGGGTCCGGCAAGACCCCGCGATCCCCGGCCCCGGAATCACGCGGGTCCGGCGAGGCCACGTGGTCCCCGGTCTCCGAAACTCCGGGACTCGGGTCCGGCTGTGGAGAGGAAGGTGGAGTGGTCGGGCGGTCGCTGGTCCCCGAAAGCCGGGGCTCCGGGTCCGGTTGGGGAGAGGGAGGTGGCGTGGGCGCGTGGTCCTCGGTCGCCGAATGCCGGGGGCTCTGTTGAAGGGGCGAGGTCGGTCGGGTTGTGGAAGGTGGGGAGGTGGCGGTGTCGAGTTCTATGAGGCCGTCGCGGACGTGGATCTGGCGGCGGGCGTGGGCGGCGATGTCGGGTTCGTGGGTGACCAGGACGATGGCGACTCCGCTGCCCGAGTTCAGGCGGTCGAGCATGGCCATGACCTCGGCCCCGTTGCGGGTGTCGAGGTTGCCGGTGGGTTCGTCGGCCAGGAGTACCTTGGGCTCGCCGACCAGCGCTCTGGCGATCGCGACCCGCTGCTGCTCCCCGCCGGACATCTGGGACGGGCGGTGGTCGAGGCGGTGGCCCAGTCCGACGGCCTCCAGAGCGGCCCGTGCGCGCTCGCGCCGCTCCGCCTTGCCCACGCCCCGGTACACCAGCGGCAGCGCCACGTTCTCCAGCGCCGACGTCCTGGCCAGAAGGTGGAACGACTGGAAGACGAAGCCGATGGTCCGGTTGCGCAGCTCAGCCAGTTCGGTGTCCGACAGGCCGGACATCTCCACGCCGTTCACGCGCAGGTGGCCGGAGGAGGGGCGATCGAGGCAGCCGAGCAGGTGCATGAGCGTGGACTTGCCGGATCCCGACGGGCCGATGATCGCGGCGAACTCCCCCTGTTCGATCCGGAGCGTGACGCCGCGCAGCGCCTCGACGGACACGCCGTCGAGCTGGTAACGCCGCGTGAGGTCGACGGCCTCCAGCGCCGCGGGTGGAGGGGTCATGGCAGTTGCTGGCCCTGCCGTACGGAATCCGCGCCCTTCACCACGACGCGCTCCCCCACCGACAGCCCGCTCAGGACCTCGACCACCGCCTCGCCCTGCGCGCCGAGCTTGACCACGCGCCGCTGTGCCACGCCGCCGGCGGCGGCCCAGACGACGCTCTCGCGCCCGCTGCTGACGATCGCCGCGGCGGGCACCGAGACCGCTTCGGGCGACTCGCGGACGATGAGGCGGGCCACGGCGCTCATGCCCGGTTTGGGGGCGGGCGCCTTGGTGCCGTCGTCGAAGGCGCCGGAGCCCAGGGTGAGACGGACCGGGTAGCTCACGCCGCCGGTGCTGGACTGCATGGGCGTGACGCCGACGCCGGCGACCTCGGCGGTGTAGGTGGCGCCGGGTACCGCGTCGAGCTCGACCTCGGCCTTGGCGTCCTCCTTGACGAGCAGGATGTCGGTCTCGTCGATGTCGGCGGAGAGGGTGAGCTCGGAGACGTCGGTGACGGTGATGATCGAGTCGCCGGCGGAGACGGGCACTCCGACCGCCACCGCGGTGCCGCCGCCGGAAGTGGAGGGCATGCTCGGGAGTTGCTGCCCGCCGCCCGGCAACTGGCTGAGCAGGCCGCTCAGGCCGGGGTTGGCGGCGCCGCTCTCGCCGGAGGCGCGGCCGAGCGTGACGACGCCACCGAACGGGGCCTTGATCGTGAGCGCGTCGACGGTGCCCTCGGCGGCCTTGACCGCGGCTCTGGCCTGGGTCAGCGAGGCCGCCTGCAGCGCGGACATCGAGGAGCTGAGGCCGGTGGCGGTCTGCGCGAGCGCCTGGGAGATCGTCCGTCCGAGCTGCGCGGTGATGCCGGCCAGCGCCTTCGACTGGGCCCGGTACTGCGTGCGCGCCAGGTCGACCGCGGCCAGCACCTGCTTGCGCGCCCGCGGGTCGTCGATCTTCCTGGCCTCGCGGGCGGCCTTGGTGAAGTGCGCGCTGACCTTGCGGTCGAGCCGCGAGGTGTCGAACGCGGCCAACTGGATCCGCGGCATGCCGAGCGACGGCGTCCTGGCCGGCTTGGCGGCCTTCTTGGCCTGCTTGAGCTGGTCCTCGGCCTGCGGGGAACGGATCTTGGCCAGGATCTGGCCCTTCTTCACGCGGTCGCCGTCGCCGACGTACAGCTTGGCGACGGTGCCCTGCGCGGGCGAGCGCAGGGTGGCGGTGGCCCGCGCGCCGATCGTGGCCGGGGCCTCGACGACCTCGGTGACGGGCGCACGCCTGACCTCCGCGAGCTGTACGGCGGGCGGCGCGTCGGCCGTGCAGCCGGTCAGTGCGAACAAGACGAGCAGCGGGGGGATTCCGCGACGGATCGTCACCCGACCCATCGTAAAGAGGGGGTCACGCGCGTCTCACACGGCGTCCGCCTTGGCCGGTCGTGGGGCGGCCAGCCGTACCCCTCGAACGGCCGGTACGGCGAGCAGCCCCAGACACCCCGACACCGCGATCACCGCGGACAGGCCCAGCACGCTCTCCGCCCCGACGAGGCCCGCCACCGGCCCGGCGACGGCGTTGCCGATGGGCATGGCCATGACGGAGCCGCCGATCTCGTAGGCGCTGACCCGGTTGAGCGCCTCGCCGGGAATGTTGGTCTGGATGCTGGTGGCCCACATGACCGACCAGAAGCCCCAGGCGGCGCCGCCGAACAGGTGTCCGGCCATCATGACGGGCAGCGGGGCGCCGAGGGCGATGGTGAGCGGTTCGAGGGCGAACAGGAGCATGCCGGTCGCGCCGGCGGCGAGCGGGCGGGCGGGGCGGATCCGCATGGCGACCAGGCCGCCGACGATGGTGCCCGCGCCGCCGGCGGACAGGACCAGGCCGTAGGCGGCCTCGCCGTGCGCGCCGGTGATGAGCTCGGAGCCGAGCGGGATGAGCGGGCCGAACAGCGTGATGCTGAAGATCACCCACATCAGGATGACGCTCCACATCCAGGTGCGGGAGCGGAACTCCTGCCAGCCATCCCTGAGCTGCTGGAGCATCGGTCTGGCCGCCTCCGCCCGGGTCACGCGTACCCGCATGAGCAGCAGGCAGAGGGCGCTGGCGGCGAACCCGGCGGCGTCCAGCGCGAACACGGTGCCGACGCCGGCCAGCCCCACCAGCGCGCCCGCGAGGCCGGGGCCGGCCAGCATCATGATCGACTCGGAGACGCGGAGTGCGGCGTTGGCCTTCTGGATGTCGGTGGTGATCCTGGGGATGGTGCCGGCGACGCCGGGGCTGTACATGGCGCTGGCGATGCCGTTGACCGCGGACAGGACGAGGATCTGCCACAGGGCTGGCCTGCCGGTCATGAACAGGACCGCGGTAGTGGCCTGGCTGACGATCCTGGCGAGGTCGGCGCCGATCATCATCCGGCGGGGGGTGAAACGGTCCATCAGGACGCCGCCGAACAGGATCAGGGCGACCATCGGGGCGGAGGTAGCGGCCAGGGCCAGCCCCACACCGGTGGCGCCGTGGCCCGCCTGCCGCATACCCAGGGCGGTGGCCACGGGCATCATGGCGAACCCGGCCATGGACACCGTCCTGGCCACGAAGAAGAGACGGAAGTCCCTGGTCCACATGGCCGCCCATCATGCCCCACCCAGGAAAGTTTCCTAACAGTGGGGCCACAGAGCGCGGGCCGCGAAGGCGCGCGGAGCGCGGGGGGCGAGGGGCGGAGCGCGAGGGGCGGAGCGCGGGGGCGCGCGAAGCGCGGGGGTCAGCCGGAGGCGAGTTCGCGGCCTCGGTCGCGGGCGGCTTCGATGGCGGCCAGGAAGGCGGCGCGGACGCTGTGACGTTCCAGTTCGGCGATGGCCGCGATCGTGGTGCCACCGGGGCTGGTGACGGCTTCGCGCAGGATCACCGGGTGTTCGCCGGAGTCGCGCAGCATGACGGCCGCGCCCACGATCGACTGCGTGACCATGTCCAGGGCGGCGGCCCGGGGCATGCCGAGCAGGATGCCCGCGTCCACCATCGCCTCGACCAGGTAGAAGAAGTACGCGGGCCCGCTGCCCGACAGCGCCGTCGCGGCGTCCTGCTGCGACTCGGGGATGCGCAGCACCTTGCCGACGGGCCGGAGCAGGTCCTCGGTGCGCCGCAGGTGTTCCTCGCCCGCGTGGGCCCCGGCCGAGATGACGCTCATGGCCTCGTCGAAGCGGATCGGCGTGTTGGACATGACCCGCACCACCGGCACGTCCACCCCCAGCCGCTGCTCGACGAAGGAGGTGGTGATGCCGGCGGCGGCCGAGATGACCAGGCGGTCGGCCGGGACGTACGCGGCGATCTCGGTGAGCAGGGCCGCCATGTCCTGTGGCTTGACGGCCAGGATGATGGTGTCGGCCATCTTGGCGGCCTCGGCGTTGGAGACCGTCTGCACGCCGTACGTCTCGCGAAGGGCCTGGGAACGCTCCGGCCGGCGGGTGGTCGCCACGATGTCGCCTGGCTTGAACCCGGCGCGCAGCAGCCCCGACAGCAGGGCCTCGCCCATCTTGCCCGTGCCCAGAATCGCGATCATGTCAGGCCCCTCGCAGGTGTAGACGCTGGCCCGCAGCCTACCGGGCGCGGCGCGGCTACTTTCTGGAGAGCAGGGAGCGGGCGAAGAAGGCGAGGTTGGCGGGTCGCTCGGCCAGGCGGCGCATCAGGTACGGATACCAGTCGGAGCCGTAGGGCACGTACACGCGGACCTGGGCGCCGAGCCCTGCCAGGCGTTCCTGCTCGGCGGGGCGCACGCCGTACAGCATCTGGTATTCGAAGGCGGTGGCGTCGCGGCCGTTGAGGACGGCGAGCGCGGCGGCGATCTCGATGAGGCGCGGGTCGTGCGTGGCGACCATGGGGTAGCCGCTGCCGGCCATGAGGATCTTGAGGCAGCGCACGAACGAGCGGTCGATCTCGCGGGCGGAGCCGTAGGCGCCGGGCGCGGTGTAGGCGCCCTTGCACAGGCGCACCCGCGCGCCGTCGAGGCGGGCGCAGCGCTCGGCGGCGTCGAGCAGGTACGCCTGGACGACGATGCCGACGCCGGGATGTTCCTTGCGCAGCGTGGCGTGGACCGACTCCAGCCCCGCGACGGTGTCGTGCTCCTCGGCGTCGAGGGTGAGCGTGATGCCCCTGCCGGACACGGCGTCGCAGATGGTGGCGGCGTTGTCGAGCGCGAGCTGCTCCGACAGGCGCAGGCCCAGCGCGGTGAGCTTGACCGAGACGTCGGCGCCGGGCGGCAGCCGATCGAGGACGGCGAGGTAGGCGCGCACGGCGCCGTCGGCCTGCGCCCGGTCGCGCACCTCCTCCCCGAGGTGGTCGACGGTGACCAGCAGCCGCCGGTCGGTCAGTTCGGTGACGACCGCGCCGACGTCGTCGGCGACGTAGCGCCGGACCAGATCCCTGGTCAGCGGGGAGGAGGAGACGACGCGCTCGGCGCGCTCGCTCTTGGAGACGGCGATGAGGGCCTGACGAAGCACGTCCCTCACCCTAACTTCAGCACCGCCGCGCCCGCCGGAAGTGGCGCATGAACCGCTACGCCGCCAGATCCGTCGAAGAGGTATGCGGACAATCCTCCTGGCTGGATGCCTGGTTCTGGTAACGAGTTGCGGTACGGCTGCGCCGCCCCAGTCGGCAGCCCCCAGCGGCACGAAGGCCGCCCCGGTGAGTTCGGCGCCGGTGGCACAGGTCCCGTCCACGACCCCGACCAAGGGCCCGGAGCCGGTCAAGCCGGTCGCCGACACGATCAACACCAGGAAGGTCCCCTTCGCCAAGGCCAAGTCCTTCGACAAGGGCCGCAAGGTCAGGCTCACCTGGGAGTCGGGCGTGGCCCCCTGCACGGTGCTGGCCCGGGTGAAGGTGAAGGAGACCCGGGGCAAGGTCACCATCACCCTGTACGAGGGAACGCCGAGGAAGGCCAAGGACGTCGCCTGCATCATGATCGCCGTCCAGAAGACGACGACGGTCAAGCTCAAGGCGCCGCTGGGCAAGCGGAAGATCGTCGACGGGGCGAAGCTCCGCTAGATCGGGAAATGTCCACATGAGGACAGCCCCAGTGACTTCCTCCGGTTTTGTTGCGTAGATCGAGACAAAACGGGTCACTGGGGGTTCTCTTGCGACGGCTTTTACGCGTTCTGACGTCCGTGCTCTTACTCACCGCCGGTTGGGTCGCGCTGGCCGCGCCACCCGCGCAGGCCCTGCCGGCGCAGTTCCAGAAACAGGTCGTCTTCAGCGGCCTGACGCGCCCGTCCAACATCGAGTTCGCCGCCGACGGCCGCGTCTTCGTGGCCGAGAAGAGCGGGATCATCAAGGTCTTCGACTCCCTCGCCGACACCACCCCCACCGTCTACGCGGACCTGCGCACCCAGGTCCACAACTTCTGGGACCGCGGCCTGCTCGGCATGGCCCTCCATCCCGGCTTCCCGGCCGATCCCCGGCTGTACGTCCTGTACGCCCGCGACGCCGTACCCGGCGGGAACGCTCCACGCTGGGGTACGGCCGGCGCCACCGACGACCCCTGCCCCAGCCCGCCCGGCCCCACCGGCGACGGCTGCCTGATCACCGGCCGCCTCTCGGTCATCTCGCCCACCGGCGCGGAGACCCCGCTGATCACCGACTGGTGCCAGCAGCACCCCAGCCACTCGACCGGCGACCTGCAGTTCGGCCCCGACGGCATGCTGTACGCCACCGGCGGCGACGGCGCCAGCTTCAACTTCGCCGACTACGGCCAGGACAACCTGCCCAGCTCCGACATCACCCCGGATAACCCGTGCGGCGACCCGCCCGGCCCGGTCGGCACCGCCCTGACCCCGCCGTCGGCGGAGGGCGGCGCGCTGCGCGCCCAGGACGTGCGCACCACCGGCGACCCGAGCGGCCTGGACGGCACGATGATCCGCGTCCACCCCGACACCGGCGCCGCCGCTCCGGGCAACCCGAACGCGGGCAGCCCGGACCAGAACACCGCGAGGATCGTCGCCAACGGCCTGCGCAACCCGTTCCGCCTGACCAACCGGCCGGGCACCGCGGAGATGTGGCTGGGCGAGGTCGGCTGGACCACCTGGGAGGAGATCAACCGCGTCGCCGCCCCGACCGCGGGCGTGACGAACTTCGGCTGGCCCTGCTACGAGGGCCCCAACCGGCAGGGCGGCTACGACGCGCTCAACCTGACCCTGTGCGAGAACTACTACGCTGCCGGGGCCGCCGCGCACGCCGCGCCGTACTTCGGCTGGAACCACAGCACCCGGCCGGCGCCGAGCGACCCGTGCCCGAGCGGCAACTCCTCGGCCAGCGGGGTGGCGTTCTACCCGGGCGGGCCGTACCCGCCCGCCTATGACGGCGCGCTGTTCTTCTCCGACTACAGCCGCTCGTGCGTCTGGGTGATGACCAAGGGCGCGAACGGCCTGCCCGACCCCGCGACGATCACCACGTTCGACTCGGGGGTGGGCGCGGTCGAGCTGGAGACGGGGCCGAACGGCGACCTGTTCGCCGTGGACTACAACGCCGGCACGGTCGTGCGCTACCTCTACGACAACAACCCGCCGACGGCCGCGATCACGGCGAACCCGACCTCGGGCGAGGCCCCGCTGG
The DNA here is from genome assembly GCF_044456745.1 of Nonomuraea sp. NPDC050790. Classification (NCBI taxonomy): domain Bacteria; kingdom Bacillati; phylum Actinomycetota; class Actinomycetes; order Streptosporangiales; family Streptosporangiaceae; genus Nonomuraea; species Nonomuraea sp. NPDC050790. The sequence continues at coordinate 945,290 of NZ_JBITGF010000003.1, forward strand.
CGGTCTCCTTCTCCGGCGCCGGCTCCACCGACCCCGACGGCGACACGCTGACCTACGCGTGGGACCTCGACGGCGACGGCGAGCTCGACGACTCCACCTCCGCGACCCCCTCGCGAACCTACACCCAGCCGGGCTCCCACACGGTACGGCTGCGCGTCAACGACGGCAGGGGCGGCCAGGGCGACGCCACGGTGACGATCAACGTCGGCAACACCGCGCCCACGGCGGCGATCACCACGCCCACCGCCGCGACGACCTGGGCGGTGGGCGAGTCGATCGGGTTCTCCGGCACCGGCACCGACGCCCAGGACGGCACGATCCCCGGCTCACGCATGCACTGGGCGCTGATCATGCACCACTGTCCGGGCGGCTGCCACGAGCACGAGATCACCACGTTCACCGGGACCTCGGGGTCGTTCCAGGCTCCGGACCACGAGTATCCGTCGCACCTGGAGCTCAAGCTCACCGTCACCGACGCGCACGGCCTGAGTGACACCAAGAGCGTGCTGCTGCAACCCAGGACGGTGAACCTGACCTTCCAGACGAACCCGCCCGGTCTGGTGCTCGGGTTCAACGCCGAGCAGACGGTCGCGCCGTTCACCAGGACGGTGATCGTCGGTTCGAGCGTCGGCCTGTCGGCGCCCTCCCCGCAGGGTGACCAGGGCTTCGTCTCCTGGTCCGACGGCGGGGCCGCGGTCCACAACATCACCGCTCCGGCGAGCGCGGCCACCTACACCGCGACCTACCAGCCCGTGCAGGGGCAGCCGGGGCTCGTGGCCGCGTACTCCATGAACGAGGGCACGGGCGCCGCCGTCGGCGACGCCTCCCCGTCGGGCAACGCCGGCACCGCGTCCGGGACCACCTGGGCCCAGACCGGCAAGTACGGCAGGGCGCTGTCGTTCAACGGCACCGGGAGCTGGGTCACCGTGCCCGACTCCCCCAGCCTGCGGCTGACCGGCGCCATGACGCTGGAAGCCTGGATCCGCCCGGCGAGCACCACCGGCTGGCGCACGATCATGATGAAGCAGTTCGGCAACGATCTCGCGTACACCCTGGACCTCAACGACCGCGCCCACAGCACCATCCACACCACGTCGGAACGCGGCCTCTACGGAGCCTCCTCCCTGCCCGTCAACACCTGGACGCACGTGGCCGCCACCTACGACGGCGCCATGCTGCGGCTGTACGTCAACGGCGCGGAGACCGGCTCGGTCACCGCGACAGGAGACATCAGGACCGACGGCGGCGTGCTCCGCATCGGCGGCAACGCCGTCTGGGGCGAGTACTTCAACGGCCTCATCGACGAGGTACGCGTCTACAACCGCGCCCTCACCCCCGCCCAGATCACCACCGACATGAACACCCCGATCGGCACCCCGCAGCCGCCCGACACCGAGCCGCCGGGCGCGCCCGGCTCCCTGACGGCCACCGGCGGGGCCGGCTTCGCCTCCCTGTCGTGGACCGCGGCCACCGACAACGTGGGCGTCGAGGGCTACACGATCCACCGCTCGACGACGCCGGGCTTCACCCCGTCCGGCGCCAACCAGGTCGGCTCCACGCCGTCCACGTCGTTCACCGACTCGGGGCTGACCGCGGGCACCTACCACTACCGGGTGCGCGCCTTCGACGCCGTCCCCAACACCGGCGCCTCCTCCGGCGAGGCGAGCGCGGCCGTGACCGCGCCGCCGACCGGCCAGGGCCTGGTGGCGGCGTACGCCATGAACGAGGGCGCCGGGGTCACCGTCGCCGACTCCTCGGGCAGCGGCAACAACGGCGCCTCGACGGCCACCTCCTGGACCACCGCCGGCAGGTACGGCAACGCCCTGTCGTTCAACGGCACGGGAAGCTGGGTCACGGTAGCCGACTCCCCGAGCCTGCGGCTGACCGGCGGCATGACGCTGGAAGCCTGGGTCCGACCGGCCGTGAGCACCGGCTGGCGGACCATCGTGATGAAGCAGTTCGGCAACGACCTCGCGTACACCCTGGACCTCAACGACCGCGCCCACAGCACGATCCACACCACCTCGGAACGCGGCCTCTACGGCCCCGCCTCCCTGCCCCTCAACACCTGGACCCACGTGGCCGCCACCTACGACGGCGCGAACCTCAAGCTGTACGTCAACGGCGCCGAGGTGAGCTCGGTCACCGCGACAGGAGACATCAGGACCGACAACGGCGTGCTCCGCATCGGCGGCAACGCCGTCTGGGGCGAGTACTTCAACGGCCTCATCGACGAGGTACGCATCTACAACCGCGCCCTCACCCCCGCCCAGATCACCACCGACATGAACACCCCGATCACCTGACGGACCGTTTCCCGAGCCGCTCGGCCTGCCTGCGCCCCACCTCACCGGTGCGGCGCAGGTAGTCGACGATCACCTCCAGCTCGCCCTCCGAGTAGCCGTCCAGGACCTGGGCGAAGTCGGCCCCCGGCCCGTCCCAGGCCGCGCCGATCCGGTCCTTCGCCTCGGGGGCCAGGGCGACGAGGGTGCGCCTGCGGTCCTTCTCGTCGGCCTGCCGTACGACCAGGCCGCCCTTCTCCAGCCGGTCGACCAGCCGGGTGGCCGACCCGTGCGTCAGCCCGGTGAGCGCCGCGACCCTGCCGGTGGTCACCGGGCCCGGCTCCAGGTCCAGCAACGCGACGCACTGCAGGTCGGTGGGGTGTATTCCGATGGAACACCCCAGCATGACCATCCTCGTCACGGGAAGTCGCGGCGCCGTCGCCCGCGCCCTCATCCCGACGCTGCGCGAACGCGGCCTGCCGGTCCGCGCGGCCTCCAGCGCGCCGGAAGCGGACGGGACCGTCCACTGTGACCTCACCGACCCGGGCACCTTCGCCGCCGCCCTGGACGGCGTCACCTCCATCTTCCTCTACGCCGAGGCGTCCCACGCCGACGCCTTCGCCGACGAGGCCGTCAAGGCGGGCGGGCGGCACGTCGTACTGCTGTCCTCCTCCTCGGTGCTCGCCGACGACCCGGCGGGCAATCCGCTGGCCGCCTCCCACCTGGAGGCCGAGAACGCGCTCCTGCGCTCCCCGATCCCGGCCACGCTGCTGCGCCCTGGGGCGTTCGCCGGCAACGCGACGGCGTGGTCGTGGGCCGTCAAGTCCGGCGAGCCGGTCAGCCTGCCGTACCCCGGCGCGCACAGCGACGCGATCCACGAAAGCGACGTGGCCGCCTGCGCGGCGGCCGTGCTGGCCGATCCTTCGCTGGGCGGGCGGCCGTACACGCTGACGGGGCCGGAGTCGCTCACCTTCGCCGAACAGCTCGCCATCCTGGGACGCGCGCTCGGCCGGGAGATCGGCGTCAAGCCCGTCACCCGCGAGGAGTGGAAGGCCGAGGTGTCCGCGTACGTGCGCGGACCGTACGCCGACGCGCTGCTCGACTGGTGGCAGTCGTGCGACGGCGTGCCCGCGCCGCTCACCACCGCCGTCGAGGAGCTGACCGGCCGCCCCGCCCAGACGTTCGCGGCCTGGGCCGGCGCCAACGTCGCCGCCTTCACCCACTGACGCCTTTCCGACGACGTCCCGCGCCGATGTGAGCTTTCCCCGCTCCGGCTGGCGCAGGAACCCCAGGCCCATCTGCCCCGTTACGCGTGGTGTGCACGATCCCACCCGTTCTTGTCCGATGCCGCGGAATGCTTTCGCGCTCATCGGGGTTGAGTCGGGTAGGCTCAACTCGTTTGACAAAGGCCACTCGGCTTCGTAAGTTGAGCCTAACGGACTCAACTTTGACTACAAGGACGTACTCATGGCACGTGCGGTAGGTATCGACCTGGGGACGACCAACTCTGTCGTCTCGATCCTCGAGGGCGGTGAGCCCACCGTCATCGCCAACGCGCAGGGCTCGCGGACCACGCCGTCCGTGGTCGCCTTCGCGAAGAACGGCGAGGTCCTGGTCGGCGAGGTCGCCAAGCGGCAGGCCGTCACCAACGTGGACCGGACCATCCGCTCCGTCAAGCGGGAGATGGGCACCAACTGGTCCCAGGAGATCGACGGCAAGAAGTTCTCCCCCCAGCAGATCAGCGCGTTCGTGCTGCAGAAGCTCAAGCAGGACGCCGAGGCGTACCTGGGCGAGAAGATCACCGACGCGGTGGTCACCGTCCCGGCGTACTTCAACGACGCCCAGCGTCAGGCGACCAAGGAGGCCGGCACCGTCGCGGGCCTCAACGTGCTGCGCATCATCAACGAGCCGACCGCGGCCGCCCTGGCCTACGGGCTCGACAAGGACCAGGACCAGACCATCCTCGTCTTCGACCTCGGCGGCGGCACGTTCGACGTGTCCCTGCTCGACGTCGGTCAGGAGGACGGCCATGGCTTCGTCGAGGTGAAGGCCACCTCCGGTGACAACCACCTCGGTGGCGACGACTGGGACCAGCGCGTCGTCGACGAGCTCGTCAAGCGCTTCCAGAACGCCCACGGCGTCGACCTGGCCAAGGACAAGATGGCTCTCCAGCGCCTACGCGAGGCCGCGGAGAAGGCCAAGATCGAGCTGTCCAGCCAGTCCGAGACCAACATCAACCTGCCCTACATCACCGCTTCCTCCGAGGGGCCCCTGCACCTCGACGAGAAGCTGACCCGCAGCGAGTTCCAGCGGCTCACCGCCGACCTGCTCGAGCGGACCAAGGGCCCGTTCCACCAGGTCATCAAGGACGCCGGCATCAAGGTCGCCGACATCGCGCACGTGGTGCTCGTCGGCGGTTCGACCCGCATGCCCGCCGTCTCCGAGCTCGTCAAGGAGCTGACCGGCGGCAAGGAGCCCAACAAGGGCGTGAACCCGGACGAGGTCGTCGCCATCGGCGCCGCCCTGCAGGCCGGTGTGCTCAAGGGTGAGGTCAAGGACGTCCTGCTGCTCGACGTGACCCCGCTGTCGCTGGGCATCGAGACCAAGGGCGGCATCTTCACCAAGATCATCGAGCGCAACACCACGATCCCGACCAAGCGCTCCGAGGTCTTCACCACGGCTGAGGACAACCAGCCGTCGGTGCAGATCCAGGTGTACCAGGGCGAGCGTGAGATCGCTTCCTACAACAAGAAGCTGGCCACCTTCGACCTGACCGGCATCGCCCCGGCGCCCCGCGGCATCCCGCAGATCGAGGTCACCTTCGACATCGACGCCAACGGCATCGTCAACGTCTCCGCCAAGGACCTCGGCACCGGCAAGGAGCAGACGATGACGATCACCGGCGGCTCCGCGCTGCCGAAGGACGACATCGAGCGCATGATGCGCGAGGCCGAGTCCTACGCCGAAGAGGACAAGCAGCGCCGCGAGGAGGCCGAGGTCCGCAACAACGCGGACGGTCTGGCCTACCAGACGGAGAAGTTCCTCCGCGAGAACGACGACAAGGTCCCCGGCGAGATCAAGACCGAGGTCAACGAGGCGCTCACCGAGCTGAAGAAGGCTCTTGAGGGCACCGACACCGACGTCATCCGCACGAGCGCCGAGAAGCTGGCGACCGTCAGCCAGAAGATGGGCTCGGCGATCTACGCCCAGAACCAGCAGCAGGGCGGCGAGGGCGCCCCGCAGGACGCCACGCCCGGCCCCGAGCAGGACAAGGGCGACGACGACGTGGTCGAGGCCGAGATCGTCGACGACGACCAGCCGAAGAAGGACAAGTGATGCCGGGGGCAGAAGAGCCGGTGATCCGCGACAACCGCAAGATCGACCCTGAGACGGGCCAGGCGCGTCAGAGCGCCGGGTCCGACTCCCCGGACGCCGCCGGCGCGGACCCGACCGCCGCGCCCGGCGCGGGCTCCGCCAACGGCGGCGCCGAGTCGAACTCCAGCGGCGCGCCCGGCTCCGACACCATCCTGCTGGCCGAACGCACCGCCGACCTCCAGCGGCTCCAGGCGGAGTACACCAACTACCGCCGCCGGGTCGAGCGCGACCGCGTCGCGGTCCGCGAGCAGGCTACGGCCGGGGTTCTCGCCGAACTCCTGCCCGTCCTCGACGACATCGGCAGGGCCCGCGACCACGGCGAGCTCACCGGGGGCTTCGCGAAGGTGGCCGAGTCGCTCGAAGCGGCTCTCACCAAGCTGGGCCTCGCCTCGTTCGGGCAGAAGGGCGACCCGTTCGACCCGACCGTCCACGAGGCGCTGATGCACAGCTACTCGCGGGAGGTCACCGAACCGACCGCCATCGAGGTGCTGCAGTCCGGGTACCGCCTCGGAGAGCGGGTGCTGCGCCCGGCACGGGTGGCCGTGGCGGAGCCGGACGACTCCCCGGCTGACGACGACAACGACGAAAACTAGGACGAAGGGCCATCGATGAGCACCAAGGACTACCTGGAGAAGGACTACTACGCCGTCCTTGGTGTGCCCAAGACCGCCACCGCAGACGAGATCAAGAAGGCCTACCGGAAGCTGGCCCGGCAGTATCACCCCGACACCAACCAGGGTGACGCCGCCAAGGAGGCCAAGTTCAAGGAGATCTCCGAGGCCAACGACATCCTGTCGGACACCAAGCGCCGCAAGGAGTACGACGAGGCCCGGACGCTGTTCGGGTCCGGCGTCGGCGGCCAGCGTCCGGGCGGTGGCGGTTTCCCGTTCGACTTCGGCGACCTGTTCGGCGGCACCGCCACCGGCCAGCAGAGTGGCGGTGGCGGCGCGGGCGAGCGGCTCGGCGACCTGTTCGGCGGGCTGTTCAACCGGGGTGGCACCACCACCGCGGGCCGTACCGGGGGGGCGACCAGGCCGCGGCGCGGGCAGGACATCGAGTCCGAGGTGACGCTGACCTTCACCGAGGCGGTGGAGGGCAGCACGGTCTCGCTGCGGCTGACGAGCTCGGCCGCGTGCAAGTCGTGCAACGGCACCGGCGCCAAGGCCGGCACCACGCCGCGCGTCTGCCCGACCTGTGAGGGCACCGGCGCGGCCAGCCGCAACCTGGGCAACTTCGCCTTCTCCGAGCCCTGCCGCGACTGCAAGGGCCGTGGTCTGATCGTGGACGACCCCTGCCCGGACTGCGACGGCAGCGGGCGGGCCAAGAGCACCCGCACGATCCAGGCGCGCATCCCCGCGGGGGTGGCCGACGGTCAGCGGGTCAAGCTCAAGGCCAAGGGAGCGCCGGGGGAAAACGGCGGACCGGCGGGCGACCTCTACATCGTCACCCACGTGAAGCCGCACGCCGTCTTCGGCAGGACGGGCGACAACCTGACCATCACGGTGCCCGTGACCTTCACCGAGGCCGCGCTGGGCGCCGAGATCAAGGTCCCGATCCTCAAGGGGCTGCCGGTCACGCTGCGCATCCCGGCGGGCACGCCCAACGGGCGCACCTTCCGCGTCCGCGGCCGCGGCGTCACCCGCAAGGACGGCACCAAGGGCGACCTGCTCGCCAGCGTCGAAGTGCTCGTGCCCGAGACGCTCGACGAGAAGTCGCGCGATCTGCTGACGGAGTTCAGCACGGCGACCGCGGGCGACGACCCGCGCGCCGAACTCATCCAGCGAGCCAGAAGCGAGTAAGCCGATGGACGCCAACTATTTCGACCTGTCCGACGACACCCCCGTCTACGTCATCTCGGTGGCCGCGCAGCTCTCGGGACTGCACCCGCAGACGCTGAGGCAGTACGACCGGCTCGGACTGGTCAGGCCCGGCCGCACGGCCGGACGCGGCCGCCTTTACTCCACGCGCGACATCATCATGCTCCGCGAGGTCCAGCGCCTGTCCCAGGAAGAGGGCATCAACCTCGCCGGGATCAAGCGCATTCTCGAGCTTGAGAACGAGGCCCTGCGGCTGCGTGAGGAGGTTCACCGGCTCAGGGCCGAGATGCAGATGGTGAGAGCGCTGATCCGTTACGAGCTGCCACCGGGGGCGTAAGAACACATGGACTACAAGCTCACCCAGAAGAGCCAGGAGGCGCTTTCGGGGGCCATGCGGCGTGCCGCCGCGGAGGGCAACCCGGAGATCGCCCCGGCCCACCTGCTGACCACGCTGCTGGCCCAGACGGGCGGCACCGCCGTACCTCTGCTGGAGGCCGTCGGAGCCGACTGGAAGGCGGTGCGCGCGAAGTCGGAGGAGATGCTCGCGGCGCTGCCGAAGGCGCAGGGCGCCACGGTCTCGGCGCCGTCCAGCTCGCGCCAGTTGCTCACCGTGATCAACACGGCCGCGCAGCGCGCCAAGCGGCTGGAGGACGAGTACGTCTCGACCGAGCACCTGCTGGTCGCGCTGGCCGCCGACGGCGGCCAGGTCGCCGACCTGCTCAAGGCGCAGGGCGCCACGCCCGACGCGCTGCTCGACGCCTTCGAGAAGGTACGCGGCCACGCCCGCGTCACCAGCGAGACGCCCGAGGACACCTACAAGGCGCTGGAGAAGTACGGCGTCGACCTGACCGAGCGGGCCCGCGCGGGCAGGCTCGACCCGGTCATCGGCCGCGACTCGGAGATCCGGCGCGTCATCCAGGTGCTGTCACGGCGCACCAAGAACAACCCGGTCCTGATCGGCGAGCCCGGCGTGGGCAAGACCGCCGTCGTCGAGGGGCTGGCCCAGCGCATCGTGGCCGGCGACGTGCCGGAGTCGCTGCGCAACAAGCAGCTCATCTCGCTCGACCTGGGCGCGATGGTGGCGGGCGCGAAGTATCGGGGCGAGTTCGAGGAGCGGCTCAAGGCCGTGCTCTCCGAGATCAAGGAGAGCGACGGGCAGGTCGTGACCTTCATCGACGAGCTCCACACGGTCGTCGGCGCGGGAGCCGCCGAGGGCGCCATGGACGCGGGCAACATGCTCAAGCCGATGCTGGCCCGCGGCGAGCTGCGCATGATCGGCGCGACCACGCTCGACGAGTACCGCGAGCGCATCGAGAAGGACCCGGCGCTGGAGCGGCGCTTCCAGCAGGTCTACGTCGGCGAGCCGACGGTCGAGGACACCATCGCGATCCTGCGCGGGCTGAAGGGCCGCTACGAGGCCCACCACCAGGTCGTGATCGCCGACAGCGCGCTGGTCGCCGCCGCGGCGCTGTCCGACCGCTACATCACCAACCGCTTCCTGCCCGACAAGGCCATCGACCTGGTCGACGAGGCCGCCTCCCGGCTGCGCATGGAGATCGACTCGCGGCCGGTGGAGATCGACCAGCTCCAGCGCAACGTCGACCGCATGAAGATGGAGGAGCTCGCGCTCTCCAAGGAGACCGACGAGGCCAGCCAGGCGCGCCTGGAGCGGCTGCGCAAGGAGCTGGCCGACCGCCAGGAGGAGCTCAACGCCCTGGTCGGCCGCTGGGAGCGGGAGAAGGCCGGGCTCAACAAGGTCGGCGACCTGAAGAAGCAGCTCGACGAGGTACGCAGCAACGCCGAGCGTTTCCAGCGCGACGGCAACTACGCCGACGCCTCCCGGCTGCTCTACGACGAGGTCCCGAGGCTGGAGAAGGAGCTGGAGGTCGCCAGCGCCGCCGCCCAGGAGGCCGAGTCGCAGCCGATGGTCAAGGAGGAGGTCGGCGCCGACGACATCGCCGAGGTCATCTCCTCCTGGACCGGCATCCCCGCCGGACGCCTGCTGGAGGCCGAGACCGCCAAGCTGCTGCGCATGGAGGAGGAGCTCGGCCGCCGCCTCATCGGACAGACCCAGGCCGTCCAGGCCGTCTCCGACGCCGTACGGCGCAGCCGCGCCGGCATCGCCGACCCCGACCGGCCCACGGGCTCGTTCATGTTCCTGGGCCCGACCGGCGTCGGCAAGACCGAGCTGGCCAAGGCGCTGGCGGAGTTCCTGTTCGACGACGAGCGGGCGATGACCAGGATCGACATGAGCGAGTACTCCGAGAAGCACAGCGTGGCCAGGCTGGTCGGCGCGCCTCCCGGGTACGTCGGCTACGAGGAGGGCGGGCAGCTCACCGAGGCGGTGCGGCGGCGGCCGTACACGGTGGTGCTGCTGGACGAGGTCGAGAAGGCGCACCCCGAGGTCTTCGACATCCTGCTGCAGGTGCTCGACGACGGCCGGCTGACCGACGGGCAGGGGCGCACGGTCGACTTCCGCAACACGATCCTGATCCTGACCTCCAACATCGGCTCGCAGTTCCTGGTCGATCCGAAGCTGGAGAACGGCGCCAAGCGCGAGGCCGTGATGGGCGCGGTGCGCAACGCGTTCAAGCCGGAGTTCCTCAACCGGCTGGACGACGTGATCCTGTTCGACGCGCTCGGCTCGGAGGAACTGGGCCGGATCGTCGACCTGCAGATCGACCGGCTGGCCCACCGCCTGGCCGAGCGGCGCATCAGCCTCGACGTCACCGAGGCGGCGCGCGAGTGGCTGACGCTGACCGGCTACGACCCCATGTACGGCGCCCGGCCGCTGCGCCGGCTGGTGCAGTCGGCGATCGGCGACAAGCTCGCCAAGGAGGTGCTCTCTGGGGAGATCGTCGACGGCGACACGGTCCGCGTGGACCTGGGCGACGACGAGCTCACCGTGAGTCGCGCCGCCTGAGGTCAAAGCGGATCTCCGGCCGGGGCGGCCGGGTAAGGTCTGGCCCACCCTTCGGGCAAGCCCCTCTCCCTGCCCCGGCCGCGTGACTAGCTTCAGCGTTCGTCGGATCACCGAAAACGATCAGGGGGACGTGAAGTGTCATCTCGGAGCATCCGGAGCATCCTTGCGGTGGCCACTCTGACCACGGGGGTGAGCTGGCTGGTCGCGGGCCCCGCACTCGGGGCCGACCACTGCGCCGACAGGGTCGCGGCCCTGCGGGCGCCCACCACGGTGGCCTCGGTCTGTGAGGAAGTGCTCGACCTGCGCATGACCGGCAACTACGGCGAGAAGATGACCGCGCCCAAGGACAGCGACCTGGCCATGTCGGCCGAGACGCTGGCCAAGAAGGCGGGCCTGCCCGGCCTGTCGAAGGCGTCGGCGGTGCTGAGCCTGGCGGACCTGGGCGGCGTTGCCGCGGCCGCCGGCGCCCCGTCGATGCCCGCGGGCACGCCCGGCATGGCCGGGCTGAAGAGCGTGGCGAGCGTGCCCGACGCGCCCGACCTGCCGGGTCTGCCCAACGACCCGGCGCTGCCCGGCACGCTGGCGGCGCTGCCGCAGGTCGCGGGTGACGTGCCGGCGCTGCCCGACGCGTCCGGGCTGGCGTCCGCCGTGGAAGTCCCGATCACCCTGCCGAAGCCGGCCGAGGCCGTGAAGGACGAGGTCACCGGCACGCTGCCCAAGACGCCTGGCAAGGCGCTGGAGGCGGTGCGGGTGCCCGAGAGCAAGCCGGTGACCGGGGGGATCGCCGACCTGCTCAACGGCCTCAAGCTGAGCTGACCGCGCGGGCGGCGCGCGCCCGCCGTCCACGAGTAAGAAAGAGGGCCGCGACCTGCCAGGTCGCGGCCCTCGCTCGTGCCGGTGTCAGGACAGGCCGAGGCCCTGGGACACGCCCTGGCCGAGGTCCTTGTGGACGTTGCTCCAGTACTCCACGACGCGCTTCTTCGTCTCGGCGGTCACCTCGGGCGCGGAGGCGTGGCCGACGATGTTGGAGACCAGGTGCTCGCGGTCGGTCGGCGACAGCACGTTCTCCCACAGGGCGCGCGGCTGGCCGTAGTCGTCGTCCTCGGCGTGCAGCGTGTAGGCCGAGCGGATGATCTCGCCGGTGACGTGGTAGTCCGAGCCGGCGTAGGGGGCCGGGTCGGCGGCGGGGCCGTTCATGCTGTTGGGGGCGTAGACGGGGTCGCTCATGTTGCGGAAGGTCATCGGCCCGTCGAAGTTGTAGCTGTTCACCGGTACGGCCGGCGCGTTGACCGGCAGTTGCAGGTAGTTCGGGCCGATCCGGTAGCGGTGGGTGTCGGGGTAGGAGAACAGGCGCCCCTGGAGCATCTTGTCCGGCGAGGTGTCGATGCCGGGCACCAGGTTCGACGGCTCGAACGCGGCCTGCTCGACCTCGGCGAAGTAGTTGTCGGGGTTCCGGTTCAGCGTCATCGTGCCGATCGTGATCTCGGGGTAGTCGCCGTGCGGCCACACCTTGGTCAGGTCGAACGGGTTGAACCGGTAGTCGGCCGCCGCCTCGAACGGCATGACCTGCACGTTCACCGTCCAGGACGGGTGCTCGCCGCGCTTGATCGCCTCGTGCAGGTCGCGGATGTGGTGGTCGGGGTCGGCGGCGGCCATGGCGTCGGCCTCGGCGGCGGTGAGGTTCCTGATGCCCTGGTCGGTCTTGAAGTGGTACTTGATCCAGAACTTCTCGCCCACCTCGCTATACCAGAGGAACGTATGCGAGCCGAAGCCGTGCATGTTCCGCCAGCTCGCCGGGGTGCCGCGGTCGCTCATCAGGAACGTGACCTGGTGCGCCGACTCCGGCGAGAGCGTCCAGAAGTCCCACTGCATGTTGTTGTCGCGCAGATGGTTGTCGGCGCGGCGCTTCTGGCTGTGGATGAAGTCGGAGAACTTCTGCGGATCGCGGATGAAGAAGATCGGCGTGTTGTTGCCGACGAGGTCGTAGTTGCCGTCCTCGGTGTAGAACTTGATCGCGAAGCCGCGCGGGTCGCGGGCGGTGTCGGCGGAGCCCAGCTCGCCGGCCACGGTGGAGAAGCGCAGGAAGAGCGGCGTCTCCTTGCCCTTCTGGAACAGCTTGGCCTTGGTGAACTGGCTGACGTCCTCGGTGATCCGCAGCACGCCGTGCGCGCCACCGCCCTTGGCGTGCACCACGCGCTCCGGGACCCGCTCGCGGTTGAAGTGCGCCATCTTCTGGATCAGGTAGTGATCCTGAAGCAGCAGCGGGCCGTTCGGTCCGACGGACAGCGAGTGCTCGTCACTCGGCGCGGGGATGCCGGCGTCGTCGGTGCTGATTGGCCTGGTGGTCATCGCGAGGCCCTCCCGAGAAATCATCGCGTCGGGGCCCGTGACGGGCCCCATCTCCCCGCAACCTATGCCCTAAACACGAATGATTCAAGTAAAGGAGTCATCCAAGTTTTGATCTGACGAGGAAAAGAGACGACAACCCGGCCAGTACGGCCAGTCCCGCCAGCGCCACCGCCGTGGCCCCCTCGCCCTGGGCCATGAACAGCGTCCCGACCGTCGCCACCCCGATCACCTGGCCGAGCTGCATCACCGTGAGCAGCGCGCCGCTGGCGTCGGCCGCGTACTCGTCGGCGACCGACTGCGTGGCCAGGTTGGTGACCGCGATCTGCACGCCCAGCCCGCCGCCGATGAGCGCGCTCAGCACGGCGTACGGCCAGCCGCCCCCGCTGACCAGCCCGAGCCCGAAGTAGGCCGGAGCCGCCACCACGTACCCGAACGGCACCAGCGTCCGCTGCAACCTGGCCGGCAGCCGCGGCCACAGCAGCCCGACCCCGGCGAACGCCACCGCGCACGGCACCAGCATGAGTCCCGACATCAGCGGCGACAGGTGCAGCTCGCCCTGAAGGTGCAGCGCCGAGGTGAACAGGAAGGCGCCCCACGTCGCCGGCCCGAACAGCAGCACGCCGAGCCCCGGCCGCATGCCCGGCGCCCGCAGGACCGAGGCGTCCACCAGCGGCCGCCCCCCGCGGCCGGAGACCCACCGCTCCACGCGGACGAAGGCGAAGAAGACGACGGCGCTGAGCCCGATCGAGACCCAGCCCCACACCGGCCAGCCCAGCTCGCGGCCGAGCACGAGCGGCACGACGAACAGCAGAACGGCCGCCGACAGCGTGACCAGCCCGACCGGATCGAGGCCGGTACGCCCGCCGCCCCCGTCGGCCGGCAGCACGCGCAGCCCGGCGACCAGCAGAAGGGCCCCGATCGGGACCATCACCAGGAACAGCGCCCGCCAGCTCAGCCCGACCCCGAGCATGATCCCGCCGAGCGCCTGGCCGACCACGATGCCGCCGCTGACGACGGCCGACCACAGGCCCATCGCCCGGCCCCTGGCCGCGCCGTGGTAGTTGCGCTGGATGAGCGTGAGCACCTGGGGCATCATCAGCGCGGCGCCGGCGCCCTGCGCGAGCCGGAACACCACGAGCCACCCGGTGGTGGGCGCCAGGCCCGAGCCCAGCGTGGTCACGGTGAAGAAGGCGAGCCCGGCCAGGAAGGTGTTGCGGTAGCCGAACAGGTCGCCGACCCGCGCGCCGGTGATCAGCAGGACGGCGTAGACGATGGTGTAGCCCGCCACGATCATCTGCAGGCCCGCGCCGGAGGAGTGCAGGTCGCGCTCGATCGTGGGGATGGCGACGTTGACGATGTTGACGTTCAGAATGGCCAGGAACTGGCCCACCAGGATGATCGCCAGGAGGATGCCGCTGGTCTTCGTCCTTTCCTGTCGGGGGGCGAGGGCAGCAGTAGTCATGATGACCAGGTTGCGACAGACTGGATACCAGTAACGAGAGCCCATTTATACCGGTATTGGGGGTACCTGGTTATGAAGCGGACAGACCTCGCCGCCTACCTCCGCAGCCGTCGCGAGCGCATCACGCCCGACATGGCGGGACTGCCGCCGGGCACCCGCAGGCGTACTCCCGGGCTGCGCCGCGAGGAGGTCGCGCTGCTGGCCGGGGTCGGCGTGACCTGGTACACGTGGCTGGAGCAGGGACGCCCGATCAACGCCAGCATCCAGGTACTGGACGCCGTCGCCCGCACCCTCCAGCTCGACGCGGCCGAGCGGCTGCACCTGTTCCGGCTGGCCGGGCACCAGGATCCGGTGCCCGTCGTGGACTCCGGCCGGGTCACGCCGGAGATGCGGCAGATCCTCGACCAGCTCAGCCCGATCGCCGCCTGCATCGCGACCAGCCGGCACGACGTGCTCGCCTGGAACGCCGCGTACGCCGCCCTCTTCCCCGAGATCGCCCAGGGCGAGCCGAACACCCTGTGGCTCCTGTTCACCCGCGACGACCTGTCCACGCGGCTGGTCAACCGCGACGAGGAACTGGCCAGGGCGGTCGCCGTCTTCCGCGGGGCCTACAGCAGGCACGCGCACGATCCGTGCTGGAAGGAGTTCGCGGAGAAGCTCGTCGCGACCAGCCCGGAGTTCGCCCGGCTGTGGGCGCTCCAGGACGTGGCCGATCCCGGACGCCGCGACAAGCTCTTCGTCAACGACGCCGTCGGCGACCTGCACTTCACCACCACGAGCTTCAGCTGCGACGCGACCACCGAAACCCGCATGGTCGTCTATACCCCCGCGAACGAGACCACCCGCTCCGCAGTGGTGTGGTTGACCGCACATGCCCGCGAAACCGTCTGACATGGCATGCTCAATCCTTGATGTGTGGGATCGAGGAGAAGTAGCCATAGATGAGAATCAGCCCTGCCTTCCTGGCATTAGCCGTAACCATCACCGTGGCCGCCTGCTCCGCGACCCAGGCGGAGCCTGACAAGTCCCCGGCCCGCAAGACGATGCCGACCTCCCCCGAGGTGCCCACCAAGAAGGCGGTTGAGCGGGAGCCGTACACGATCTCCTTCGGCGGGGACGTGCACTTCGAGGGCGTCTTACGCGCCCGGCTGGACGGCAGCGCGCGCACCGCGTTCGGGCCGGTCGCGAAGGTGCTCAGCCGGTCCGACCTGGCCATGGTCAACCTGGAGACGGCGATCACCACGGGCGGGACCAAGGCGCCGGGCAAGCAGTTCACCTTCCGGGCGCCGCCCACGGCGTTCACCGCGCTGAAGGCGGCCGGGATCGACGTGGTCAGCATGGCCAACAACCACGGCATGGACTACATGCAGACCGGCCTGACCGACTCGCTGGCCGCGATCAAACGGGCGAAGTACCCGGTCGTGGGCATCGGCAGGAACGAGGACGCGGCCTACAAGCCGTGGCGCACCACGGTGAACGGCAACCGGGTCTCGATCATCGGCGCCACCCAGGTGCTGGACGACGAGTTCATCACCGCCTGGACCGCCACCGACAGCCAGGGCGGCCTGGCCTCGGCCAAGAACGAGGAGCGCCTGGTCCAGGAGGTCAGGAAGGCCCGCCGTACCTCTGACACCGTGATCGTCTACCTGCACTGGGGCACCGAGCGCATGACCTGCCCGAACCCGGCGCAGCGCGCGCTGGCCCCCAAGCTGGCCAAGGCGGGCGCGGACGTCATCGTCGGCGGCCACGCCCACGTCCTGCTCGGCAGCGGCTATCTCGGCAGGTCCTACGTCAACTACGGCCTGGGCAACTTCCTCTGGTACGGCAACAGCCCCAGCGGCGTCCTCACCCTGACGATCAACGGCCGCAAGGTCATCAAGGACCACTGGACCCCCGCCTCCATCCAGGGCGGCACGCCGATCCCCCTGACCGGCACGGCCCGCACCCAGGCCGTCGCCAGTTGGAAGGCGCTGCGCTCTTGCACAGGACTGTCCGCCCGTTAATCATTGGACCGTGCGTCTAATACCAGCCGGCGAGATACGGCTCGCGCTCTACGAGGAGGGCGAGCGGGATCACCCCACGATCCTGCTCGTCCACGGCTACCCCGACACCCACCGCGTCTGGGACGAGGTCGCCGCGCTGCTCAGCGACCGCTTCCACGTGGTCCGCTACGACGTGCGCGGCGCCGGGCGCTCAGGCGCCCCGCGCGACCGGCGCCACTACTCCTTCGACCACCTGGCCGCCGACCTCGCCGCGGTGCTCGACGAGATCGGCAAGCCGCGGGTCCACCTGGTCGGGCACGACTGGGGCTCGCTGCAGTGCTGGGAGGCGATCGGCCGGCCCGGCATCCGCGAGCGCGCCGCCTCCTTCACCACCTTCGGCGGCCCCGGCCTCGACCAGGCCGCCCACTTCCTGCGCTACGGCGGACGCCGCGAGGTCGCCGGGCAACTCGCCAGATCCTGGTACATCGGCGCCTTCCAGCTCCCCCTCCTGCCCGAGCTGGCCTGGCGCGGGCCGCTGCCCCGGGCGCTCGCCCGTTCGATGCGCCTGGCCGAGGGCATCGAACCCAGGCCGGGGCACCCCGCCGACACCCTCCAGCGCGACGGCCGCAACGGCCTGGGCCTCTACCGCCAGAACTTCCTCAACCGCCTGCGCGCCCCCGCCGACCCCGGCGTCGAGGTGCCGGTCCAGCTCATCGAGACCAGCCGCGACGTCTTCGTCTCGCCCAAGCTGCTGGCGTCGATGCGCCAGTGGGCGCCGGAGTTCTGGCACCGCAGGCTGGCCGCGGGGCACTGGGCGCAGCGCAGCCATCCCGAGGTCGTGGCCAGGATGATCGCCGAGTTCGCCGCGCACGTCGACGGCGGCGCCTCGACCCGCTCGCTGCGCCGCGACCGGGTGCGCGAGGGCCGCGGCGCCTACCGCGACCACCTGGTGGTCGTCACGGGGGCGGGCAGCGGCATCGGGCGGGCGACCGCGCGGGCCTTCGCCGCGCACGGGGCCGAGGTGGTCTGCGCCGACCTCGACCGCGAGGCGGCCGTGCGGGTCGCGGAGGGCATCGGCAAAGATTTCCGGCGTACGGCTCACGCCGTACAAGTCGACGTCGCCTCATCCACCGCCATGGAAGAGTTCGCCGGAAATATCGCGGAACAGTATGGCGTGCCGGATGTGGTGGTCAACAATGCGGGAATCGCCGTGGCCGGGCCGTTCCTTGACCATTCCCTCGACGATTGGCGGCGCACGCTCGACGTGAATCTCTGGGGCGTCATTCACGGCTGCCGCCTGTTCGCCCGCCAGATGGTCGAACGCGGCGAAGGCGGGCACATCGTCAACATCGCCTCGCTGGCCGCGTTCGTGGCGACGCGGGAGCTGCCCGCGTACTCGACGTCGAAGGCGGCGGTCAAGATGCTCGGCGACTGCCTGCGGGCCGAACTGGCTGGGCAGGGCATCGGCGTGACCACGGTCTGTCCCGGTTTCGTGTCCACGGCCATCGCGCGCAACGCCACCTATGTCGGGTCCGACCTGCGGGAGTCGGCCGAGCTGGGGCTCCAGCGGCGTGGGTATCCGCCGGAGCGGGTGGCGGCGCACATCCTGCGGGCCGTACACCGAAATGAGGCGGTTGTCCCGGTCAATGCGGAGGGGAAAATCGGATATGCGATGTCGCGGATCTCGCCCTCGGCCATGCGGGCTTTCGCCCGGTTATCCGGTGTCGTGAGAAATCCCGTCGTTGGACGGTAACGATCGCCCGCTTCGGGGGAAGATGGATTTCGTGTCCACCCCCGAAATTGACGACGACGGCTGCTCGCAGCCCCAGCCCCTGCGCCGCCGGCCCACCCAGCGACGCAGCACCCGCCGGGTGGAGCGCATGCTCGACGCGTGCGCGGCGCTGCTCGACGAGATCGGCTACGAGGCGCTGTCCACCACCCGCATCGCCGACCGCGCCGGAGTGGCGATCGGCTCGGTCTACCAGTTCTTCCCTGACAAGCGGGCCATCACCCAGGAGCTGACCAGGCGCAACGTGGAGCAGTTCGTCTCCAGGGTGGGCCGCAGGTTCATGGAGGAGGACTACCGCGGCTGGTGGGAGGCGGTCGACGCGATCATCGACGAGTACGTCGACATGCACAGGACCGTTCCAGGCTTCAAGAGCCTGCACTTCGGCGACGCGGTCGACCTCAACCTGCTCGACGTCGACATCGACAACAACGCGGTCATCGCGGGCCGGCTGCGCGGGCTCCTCCTCAAGGAGTACGGCCTGGCCGACAGCGACGAACTCGACATCGGGGTGCTGGTGGCGGTGGAGGCAGGCGACGCGGTCCTCAAGCTGGCCTTCCGCCGCGACCCCGACGGCTCACCCGAGCTGATCGACGCCGCCAAGCAGATGGTCCGCGGCTACCTCTCCCGCCAACTCCGCCACCTGTCACCCCAAAGCGACACTTAACTCACCGCCCCCTTGGTCCGGCGACCCACGGCCTTGGGCACGCATCCCCAACCTCGGCCCCCACCCTTGGGGCAGACCCCGACCCCGGCCTCCGCCCATGCCCTGGACTCCTACAGCCCGCGCGCCAGAGCGGCCCCCGCTCCCGGCCGCCGCCCTGGTCCCTCTGGGCCCACGCCCTTGACCCCGCCGCGCCTCTGGCCACTCCGGCGCCCCGTCTCGGCCCTGCCTTGGGCTGTCCCGGCTCTGCTCTCCGGCCCTTGGGTTGACCTCCGGTGGCCCTTTCCCAGGCGTTCCAGGGTTGTGCCCTTGGTCAGGTGGCCGCTGGTGGGGTTACTCGGGTAGCCAGGCGGGGGGTGGGACCACCGGGGGGCGTTCGCGCTTTCGTGGTTTGAAGTCAGGTTTGTACTCGGGTGCCGGGACGAAGGCCGCCGGGGCGGGACGCTCGCGTACCGGCTTGACGGGCTGGAGTTCGCACGGCGCGGGGTAGGAGATGGGTCTGGTCTCGCGGGCCAGGCGGGCGTTCAGGCGCGCCTCCTGGGCATGCAGCTGACGCTCGGCCGCCTCGATCGACTCGACGCGGGCGGACAGGTAGCCGGCGGCTCCGGGGATGAGCGCGGACAGCACCACCGCACACGCCAGCGAGAAGGTCACCTGCTTGGACAAGCCCATCACAGCCCCCTCCGTCGCGGTTCGCGCGACGGCTATATGCCCTGCCGCCTGGGACAACACGCGGACTGTGACCAGAGTTGTACCAGGCGTTACTCAATCTGTGCGTGTCCCGCCCTGCGTATTGCCCAGCAAAGACACCGGCTCGCTCGGTAGTCTCGGCGGTGTGGCGTATGTGACCCGTGAGCACCTTGATCGCCTGCTTGAGCGGGCCCTCCTGGCAGACGACCACAGCTCGCTGGCCAGGCAGCTCGACGAGCTCGCCCATGAGTACTCCGAGGGCGACGTCTCCCGAGCCTCCATCCTGGTCCTTGCTGCCGAGGAGTGGCGCGCGGCCGGGCAGCCGGCGCGTGCGATGGACTGTTTCCAGCGCGCGCTGGAAGACGGCGGTGAGGCCAGTATCGATCCGCGCGCCGGGATCGCCGACACGCTCTTCGAACTGGAGCGTCCCGACGAGGCCCGCGAGATCATCGAAGCCCTGCGCGCCGAGCCGGACATCCAGCCGGCCACCGCCCACAACATCGCCGAAACCCTGGTCGCCTACGGCGACCTGAGGGGCGGCTTGGAGTGGGCCACGCAGGCGGTGCTGTCGTGCGACCAGGACGACCCAGAACACGTCGCCCTCCTCCGCACCCGCTACCGCATCAGGGTGGACCTGGGCCTCCCAGAAGACGACCTGGACGCCCTCGTGTCCTAACCCGTTCCCCGCTCGCTCCCACCCGGAGGTCACGCGCCCCCGGCCGCACCCCCTGCCCGTCCCGCGCCACCACCCCCATCCAGGGGTACGCGCGCTCGGCGACATGCCCCGGCACTCTGGTCCAGGGGCCAGAGGCGCCCATGCGGGTAGCCGGGCCCCGTCGGAGCGCCCCAGGCCTCGCCCAGGGCAGACGTGCCGGTCCGAGGTTGTGCCCAGGCGCGCCGGACAGCCGGTGGAAGGCGAGCAGGGCGGTTGCCAAGGCGCGGGCTCACAGGGCAACCCCAGGGCGGCGGGCTCGGAGGTGGCCGGAGGTGGCCGGCGGAAGGCGCGTGGAGCGGCGGGCAAGGGCGGCCACGGGGCGCTTGCAAGAGGGCTGGCGAGTGGCGGCCGGGTGGCGCGGGCGCGGCGGGCGAGGGCGGCCCACGGGCCTGCAAGAGGGCTGGCGGCCGGTGGCGGGGGCGGCGGGCTCGCGGGGTGCCTGGGGGGAGGTCGGGTGGGGGCGCGGGAGGTGAGGGGTTTTGTGCCGCAGAAAGGGGCTTGGGCCGCGGTGGGGGTTTCCTTACCAGCCACCAGGGCGCGGGCATGGTGGCGGCGGCAGGGGGTGCGCGGGGGTGTCCAGGTCGAAGCTTGGCAACAGATCAGGAGTCCCCATTGCCGGAGATGACCTTGGTTGTGCCATGATTGTTTTCGTCTTCGTGCCGGGCTGGTCGGAGACAACGAATGGGCTGGTCAGAGCCCTTTTCGGAGCGGTCCTGTAGGTTGTGGTCAGCAACGTGCACGGGCCGCTCTGAACTATGCGCCTACAGCGAGCGCGTCGATGTCGAATTCACCGGCACGGACACCGAGGGTGAAGGCGTCCCACTCCTCAGGAGTGAAGACCAGGACCGGGCCGTCCTGCTCCTTGCTGTCCCTCAGCGCGACGTTCCCGTCGGCCAGACGCGCGAATTCAACACACGCGGAATTGCCGTTGCAGAAACGGCTCTTCCGCCAGGCGGGCGTGACGTCCATTGGTTGTTCCTTATCCTGAATAGCGCTTCAACAACCCCTTTGGTGTTGATTGCGCTTGCAGTGGCCCTACCGCCACTGCATGATCTTGCGTTGGATCAGTACCCGAGACTCGTCCTCGGACAGAGCCGTGGATCGGAGATGCTCGAACGCCCGCTCGTAGTCAGACACGAGGTCCAGTGCTTCCACGAAGCGAGCCCCGTAGAGCGACTCCAAGTAAACAGCATCATCGAGGTCCAGGAACTTGAGATGGACGAAGGCGCCCGTGTTGACGGGATGCTCGCCGTCCAGCGGCAACACCTGGACACCCACGTGAGGAAGCAGGGACATCTCCAGGAGGTGTCCGAGCTGCTCACGCATCACCGACGGCTCGCCGAAACGCCGCGTGAGCACGGATTCGTCCAGCACGACGAAGAGCTCGGCCGGATCGGATCTGTGCAGGACACGCTGCTGCCTGTCGAGGCGGGCCTCGACCCGGCTACGGACACCGCTGTGCGTGATGCGCGCGATGCCTCGGGTCGCCAGGATGACCTCCCTGGCGTAGTCCTCGGTCTGCAGGAGGCCCGGCACCAGCTGGGGTTCCCAGCCGCGATGAGCGGTGGCCTCCGCTTCCAGCCCCAGGAATGTCGTGTATTCCGAGGGCAGGGCGTCCTCGTAATCCTCCCACCAGCCGCGCTGGTCGGCATCCCTTAGGAGCCCCAGCAGTTCGTCGAGTTTGCCGGAGTCGACCTTGAACAGCCGGGCCATCGCCTCGATGTCCTCGGTACTCGGCATGGTCTTGGAGGACTCGATCCTCGACACCTTGCTGGGCGACCATCCGAGTCGCTCGGCGGTCTTGGCCCCCGTCAGTTTCCGGCGCTCACGAAGGAGACGCAGCTCCTGGCCTAGCCTGAGCCTGCGGACAGTCGGGCTGCCCTGCTCTGATGGCACCGTCCACTCTCCTCATTGGGAATGAAGGTGTAGCGGTAGAGGACCGTTTGGAGCCCGAATTTCTGGGCCGTTCACCCAATCTTACACTGCAACTTGCACGTGTAGTGCCACTTGGGCTTGCTCAAAGAGTTCCATGGGAGGACGGTGGAGGCAAGAACCTTAGCTGTTGCTCCTCGGAGTCCACGGTGCAGCCTTCGACAGTTCTCGTGCAAGTTGCACCGCAAGCCGGGCAGCAAGATGCGAAGAAACGTAAATCTTCTCTTGCTTGAAGTATTGCAGCAGAAACGGTCCGGGAGGACGATCAGGCCAGGAGGAGATGACGAGGGAAAAGGGAGGCCGAGATGGACGTACGGCCCCGCACCCCGCATCTCCCGCTGAACGCGCGCGGCCATGGCCGCTCCACCGGCAACGTCGCCGTCCCGGACACGTGGAATGACACCAGGGAGGCCGATTGCCGGAAGGACACCGAACGCAAGTAGCGCCGCGTCGAAGCTCGTTCGAGCACAGAAATGCCGGACCGAAGCTGACCGCCAACCCGCCGCTCAAGGGCTGCCACCCTGCGACGACCCGGCTGCAGCACTCGGCCCGGCGTAAGAAGCCACCTCGAGTAATGCCGCGAAAGGGGTCTTCTATGTACTCACAAGGTACCAAGGGGCTGAGCCGAATCAAGTCCCGGATCCAGGAACTCATCGCGTGGGCCGACCGGGAAATCTGCATGGAGCCAGACGAGTTCGCCCACCGGCGAGGCTGGACCGTGGCCAGGACCGGCTTCGGGGCACGCCGTTACCGCGACCCACGCTTCGACCAGCTCAAGGTCACGGCCAAAGTTCCAGAGGAGGTGTCCTAGATGTCCCCCAGAAACCCCAGGAACCAGATCTACCCGGGATACGAGGACCTTCCTCCGGCCGGGCGCCCGGGCATCCTCACGGCCCTGTGGCGGGTTCGCACCGAGCTCCTGCTGATCGCCGCACTCGCCCTGTTCGTCCTGGCGGTGCTCGCCGCCACCCAGGACGGCACCTGGCTGCCCTTCATCATGCTGAGCAGCGCCGTCTCCGTCCCCGCCGCCACCCGTTACGGGCGGGGCTGGTTCGTGGGCCACTTCTGGTGCGTGGTGACCAGGCACCGGCTGCAGCGGACCTGCCTGGAGACCACCATGCACACCAGGGCGGGCCGCATCCCCCTGGTCCTGTGGATCACGCCGACCGTCACCGGCGAGAAGGCGCTCGTCATGACCAGGGCGGGCATCTCCGCCGAGGAGTTCGAGGCCTACGCCGAGGAGATCGCGGCGGCCTGCTGGGCACGCAGCGCCCGGGTCTACCGGCACCGCAAGTGGGCCAGCCTGCTCATCGTCGAGACCGTCCGCAGGGACGGGGTCCCGGGGGCCGCCTCCCCCGGGCTCGACCGCCTCTACGGCCGGCGAGCCTGGGTCAGCCTCGGCCCCGACGTCGAGGAGCCGCCTGATCTTCCCAGGACCCTCCTGCTGCCCCAGATGGGCTGAACGCCCCAGGCGGGCCCAAAGCCCCAGGTGGGCTGAAACAACAAGCAAGCCCCGGAGACCGCGGGGGCTCCGGGGCTTCCGCCCCACAAAGCCCGCCCAGGGTTTTGTGGGGCTTTCGCTGTCACGACTTGGGGTCTTCACGACGGGACGGCAAGAGGACAAGATGAGTCTAGATGGCGAACTCAGGAGTACTCATGACGACCGTGCACCGTACCTGCCCGCTCTGCGAAGCCGTCTGCGGCCTGAGCCTGACCCTCGACGACGGCGGGCACGTGACGAGCGTGCGCGGTGACAAGGAGGACCCGTTCAGCAAGGGCTTCATCTGTCCCAAGGGTGCGAGCCTGGGCAAGCTGGACGAGGACCCGGACCGGCTGACCCGTCCGCTCGTGCGCGAGGGCGAGTTGTGGCGGGAGGTCGGCTGGGACGAGGCGTTCGCGGTGGTCCAGGAGGGTTTCGCCAGGGTCACCGAGGCGCACGGGCGCGAGGCGTTCGGCGTCTACCTGGGCAACCCCAACGCCCACACGATGGCCGGCGCCCTCTACGCCGCCCCGATGATCCGCGCGCTCGGCACCCGCAACGTCTTCTCCGCCAGCACCGCCGACCAGATGCCCAAGCACGTGTCCAGCGGCCTGATGTTCGGCCATCCGCTCAGCATCCCGGTGCCCGACCTCGACCGCACCGACTACCTGCTCATGCTCGGCGCCAACCCGCTGGACTCCAACGGCTCCCTCTGCACCGCCCCCGACTTCCCCGGCCGCCTCAAGGCCCTGCGCGGGCGCGGCGGCCGCCTGGTCGTCGTCGACCCGCGCCGCACCAGGACGGCCGCGCTGGCCGACGAGCACGTCTTCATCCGCCCCGGCACCGACGCGTACCTGCTGTTCGGGATCGTCCACACGCTGCTGGCCGAGGGGCTGACCGACGTGCGGCAGGAGGTCAACGGGCTGGCCGAGCTGACGCGGGCGGCCAAGGACTTCGCTCCCGACGTCGTGGCCCGCCGCACGGGCGTGCCCGCGGAGGTGATCGTACGGCTGGCCCGCGAGCTGGCCGGAGCCCCCACGGCCGCGGTCTACGCGCGCATCGGCACCTGCACGGCCGAGTTCGGCACGCTGGCCCAGTGGCTGGTGGACGTGGTCAACGTGCTGACCGGCAACCTCGACCGGCCGGGCGGCGTCATGTTCCCGATGCCGGCGACGGAGGGCGGGCGGCGGCGCAAGCCGTACCAGACGGGGAGGTGGCGCAGTCGCGTCAGGGACCTGCCGGAGGCGAACGGCGAGCTGCCCGTGGCGACGCTCGCCGACGAGATCGAGACGCCGGGGCAGGGGCAGATCCGGTGCATGGTGACGGTGGCCGGCAATCCGGTGCTGTCGGCGCCGAACGGCGGGCGGCTGGACACGGCGCTGGCGGATCTGGCGTTCATGGTGAGCGTGGATCCTTACCTGAACGAGACGACGAAGCACGCGCACGTCATCCTGCCGCCGCCCAGGGTGCTGCAGGCGGGGCACTACGACTTCGCGCTGCTCGGCTTCGCGGTGCGCAACTACACGCGGTACTCGCGGCCGCTGCTGCCGCTGGCCGACCGGCCCTCCGAGGGCATGATCCTGGCCAGGCTGGCGGTGCTCGCCTCCGGGCTGGACGGCGACCTGGACGCGTTCATCATCGCGCAGACGCTGGAGAAGGCGGTGGGGACGGCCGGCTCCGGCGTGGAGGGCAGGGACCCGGGCGAGCTGGCGGCGCTGCTGGACGGCGAGTCGGGCGCCGAGCGGCGGCTGGACATGATGCTGCGGCTCGGCCCGTACGGCGAGTGGTCGGGGCGCGGCGACCTGTCGCTGCGCAAGCTGCTGGACAACCCGCACGGCCTGGACCTCGGCCCGCTGGAGCCCCGGCTTCCCGACCTGCTGACGACCGCGTCGGGGCGGGTCGAGCTGGCGCCGCCGCAGCTCCTCGACGACGTCGAACGGCTGCGCGACGGCCTGGGCGCGCAGCCACCGGGGTTCGTGCTGATCGGCCGCAGGCACCTGCGCTCGAACAACAGCTGGATGCACAACGTCGCGCCGCTGGTCGGCGGCAGCAACCTGTGCACGCTGCAGATCAACCCGGCGGACGTGGACCGGCTCGGCCTGGACGGCTACGCCACGGTCAGGTCGGCGACCGGCGAGCTGACCGTGCCGCTGGAGCCGACCGACACGATCATGCCGGGGGTTGTGAGCCTGCCTCACGGCTGGGGCCACGCGGGCAGCACACAGAGCGTGGCGGCCGAACACCCGGGAGTGAGCGCGAACACGCTCACCGACGAGTCCACCTTGGATTTGCCGTCCGGAAACGCAGTGTTCAACGGGGTTCCGGTCACGATTTTGCCAACCGGTGTGATCACCGCACATTAGGGTGTCGCGCGTGACTATCGCGCCAGAAGAGGACCGCCTGAACGCCCAGATCGCCTTCGCCATCGAGATCGACAAGTTGAAGCGGGTGATCCGCCGCAACCATCTCATGGATGGTTCGCGGAGGGAGAACGACGCCGAACACTCCTGGTACGTCGGAATCCTGGCCATGATCTTGGGAGAGCACGCCCCGGCGGGCACCGACATCCAGCGCGTGGTCGCGATGCTGCTCGTGCACGACCTGGTCGAGATCGACGCGGGCGACACCTTCATCTACGACGCCGAGGCGGTGGCGGCGCAGGCCGACGCCGAGCGGGCCGCCGCCGACCGGATCTTCTCCATGCTGCCGGACGAGCAGGGCGCGGAGTTGCGGGCGCTGTGGGAGGAGTTCGAGGCCAGGCAGACGGTGGAGGCGCGCTTCGCCAAGGCGCTCGACCGGTTCGCGCCGATCCTGGCCAACCACCACACCGAGGGCGGCACGTGGCCGTTGTTCAAGGTCAAGGCGTCGCAGGTGCGGGAGAAGGTGCGCATCATCGAGGAGGGCTCGGCCTCGCTGGGCGCGTACGCGCTGGAGTTGGTGGCGCTCTCGGTCGCCAGGGGGCACCTGGCCGAGTGACCGGCGCGCGCCCGGGGTAGGGCACTTGTCGTGAAAGAGACAGTACGCGCGAGACGTCGGCACTTGCGGCGTTTCGTGGGGCCGGTCGACCTGGCCGACCGGCTTGAGAAGACCAGAGCCCTGGACGAGCCGATCCGGGTGCTGGCGAAGGCCGTACGTGAGAAGGTCGGGCCCGGCCGGCTGCGCGACCTGCTCCACGGCGTGCCCACGGGCAAGCCGCTGCACCCACCGCTGGCCACGGCGACGCTCGGCTGCTGGCTGTCGGCGACCGTCCTGGACGTGGCCGGCGCCGACCGGCGGGCGGTCCGGCTGCTGCTGGCGGCGGGAGTCGCGGGCGCGCTGCCCACCGCCGCGGCGGGGCTGACCGACTGGTCCTCGCTGCACCGGGAGCAGCAGCGGGTGGGGTTCGTGCACCTGCTGGCCAACGTCGGCGCGCTCGGGCTGTTCTCCGCCTCGCTGCTGGCGCGGCTGCGCGGCCACGACCGGGGCGGGCGGATCCTGTCGCTGCTCGGGCTGGGCGCGGCGGGCGTGGGCGGCTACCTCGGCGGCCATCTCGCCTACCGGCAGGCCGCGGGCGCCAACCACGCGCCGCAGGTCGCCCACCTGGTGCCGCTCGGCTGGCACGACCTCTGCCTGCTCAAGGACCTACCGCACGGGCGGCCGGTCGCGCGCCGGCTCGGCTACATCCAGTTGTTCGTGCTGCGCTCCGGCGAGTCGGTGACGGTCATGGCCGACCGCTGCCCGCACCTGGCGGGCCCGCTGCACCAGGGCAGGCTGGTCGTGGAGGACGGCGAGGCCTGCGTGGTCTGCCCCTGGCACGGCAGCACGTTCCGCCTCGGCGACGGCTCCGTCAAGCACGGCCCGGCGACCGCGCCCGCGCCCGCGTTCGAGACCAGGATCAGGCGCGACGGCACCATCCAGGTACGCCCGGGAGGTTGACGTAAAGCTTGCTTGAGGTTCTACGGTCCATTCATGTGCGAGATTCTGGTGACCGGGGCCTCAGGGAACGTCGGCCGGCACGTCCACGCCTCGCTGAGCGCGGCGGGAGTGCCCGTGTGCGGGGTGTCCAGGAAGGACGCCGACCTGCTCGATCCGGCGAGCCTCGAACCTCTCCTCGACCGGGTGGAGACGGTCTTCCTCGTGTGGCCCGAGCCGAGCGCCGAGCGGGCGGCGCCGGTGATCGAGCTGATCGCGGAGTACGCGCGCCGCGTGGTCTACCTCTCGGCCCACGCGCCCACGCCCACCTTCCACACCGACGTCGAACGGCTGATCGAGCATTCCGGACTGGGCTGGACGTTCCTGCGGGCCACCGGTTTCGCGGTCAACACCCTGGCTCTCGCCGACCAGGTGCGCAGCGGGGTGGTGCGCGGGCCGTACGGGATGGCCAGGAGGTCGTTGATCCACGAGAAGGACGTGGCGGCGGTCGCCACGCACGTGCTGGCCTCGGCGGGGCACGGCGGCGTACGTTACGTGCTCAGCGGGCCCGAGGCGCTCACCCAGATCGAGCAGGTACGCATCCTCGGCGAGACCGTGGGCCGGGAGGTGCGGTGGGAGGAGGCGTGCGCGGGCGGGGCGGAGGCGGTCAACGCCTGTGGGGCGTTCGTGGAGTCACCGGAGACGGTGACCAACACCGTGCGGGTGCTGACCGGCAGGGAGCCCCGGTCGTTCCGTGAGTGGGCACGCGATCACGCGGACGCCTTCCGCTGATCGGCGGGGTGCTCGACCAGGGCGAGGATGCGGCTGGACATGAACCGGGCGGTGCGTACGGCACTGCCGCTCCTGGTCACCTCGCTGACCTCGACCAGACCTCGGCGGGTGGCCACCTCGACCCTGCGGCCGGCGCGGGTGGCCTTGACTTCGTAGGTACGCGGGGTTCCCCCGGCGTCGATGACGATCTCTACCCAGTCACCCTTCATGTCTGGATTTATACCCAGAAAGGCCGATTTTTATCCGTACACTAGTTTGATAATCGCGGCGATCCCGACGCAGACGATCACGCCACGCAGCACCGGAGCGGGGATCCTCCTGCCGACCTTGGCGCCGACGTATCCGCCGATCGTGGCCCCCACCGCGATCGCGGCCACGGCCCACCAGTCGACCTCGGCCACCAGGATGAACAGCACGGCCGCGGCGGCGTTCACGATCAGCGACAGGACGTTCTTGGCGGCGTTCACCCGCTGCAGGTCGTCGGCGAGGAAGCTGCCGAGCAGGCCGATGAGCAGCACGCCCTGGGCGGCGCCGAAGTAACCGCCGTAGACGCCCGCGCCCAGCACGCCCACCCACAGGACGACGCCGCCGTCGGGGTGCGCGTGCTCACGCCTGGCCGACAGCCAGCCGTTCAGCTTGGGCTGGATGACCACCAGCACGCAGGCCAGCCCGATCAGGATCGGGACCACGACCTGGAAGACGTCCGGGTCCAGCCAGAGCAGCAGCAGGCCGCCGGCGATCGAGCCGATCAGCGAGGCCACGCCCAGCTTGACCAGGCGTTCACGCTGGCCCCTGAGCTCGGCGCGGTAGCCGTACGCGCCGGTGAAGGAGCCGGGGACCAGGCCGATGCTGTTGGAGACGTTGGCCACGACCGGGTCCACGCCCACCGCCACCAGCGCCGGGAAGGTGATCAGTGAACCCGACCCGACCACCGCGTTGATGGCTCCGGCCCCGATCCCGGCCGCGCACACCGCGGCCACCTCCCACGGTGTCACTGCCCCTCCTAGCTCCCGAGCTCCAAGTGACCCGAGCTTAGAGACCGGGCAGACCTCTCGTTACGCCGGGTCCTTCGGCGGGCTGAACAGGCCGCCGAGGCCCTCCAGCACCTTGCCCATCTCGGACGGCACGATCCACACCTTGTTGGCGTCGCCCTTGGCGATCTCCGGCAGCGTCTGCAGGTACTGGTAGGCCAGCAGCCGCTGGTCGGGGTTGCCCTCGTGGATGGCCTTGAACACCATGCCGATCGCGTCGGCCTGTCCCTTGGCCCGCATCGCCTGCGCCTCGGCCTCGGCCTGCGCGCGCAGCACCGCCGCCTCCGCCTCGCCGCGCGCCCGCAGCACCGCCGCCTGCTTCTCGCCCTCCGCGGCCAGGATCGCCGCCTGCCGCTGGCCCTCGGCGGTCAGCACGGCGGCGCGCTTGTCGCGGTCGGCGCGCATCTGCTTCTCCATCGAGTCCTGGATGGAGGCCGGCGGGTCGATCGCCTTCAGCTCGACCCGGTTGACCCGGATGCCCCACTTGCCGGTCGCCTCGTCGAGCACGCCGCGCAGCTCGGTGTTGATCTCCTCGCGGGAGGTCAGCGTGCGTTCGAGGTCCATGCCGCCGACCACGTTCCTGAGCGTGGTGACGGTCAGTTGCTCGACGCCGACGATGAAGTTGGCGATCTCGTAGGTGGCCGCCTTGGGGTTGGTGACCTGGAAGTAGATGACGGTGTCGATGGAGACGACCAGGTTGTCGGAGGTGATCACCGGCTGCGGCGGGAAGGAGACCACCTGCTCGCGCAGGTCGATCTCGTCCTTGATCCGGTCGATGAACGGCACCACGAGGTTGAGGCCGGGGCCGAGCGTGCGGTGGTAGCGGCCGAGCCGTTCGACGATCGCCGCGGTCGCCTGGCCGATGATGCGCACCGTCCGGTACAGGGCCAGGCCCACCAGCGCGACCACGACGAGGACGACGATGATCTGCGTGGTCATGGCACGCTCCGGGGAAATCGTGGGGGTACCGACCACGGTGATCCTATTTGGTTTTACCCGGAGGCGGTCGGTAACCGCACAAATACGATCTAGTGCGCTCTCGCATACCAGCGGCCCTCGGCGCTGCGGTCCAGCGACAGCGGCACACCGAAGGTGCGGGAGAGGTTGTCGGCGGTCATGACCACGTCGAGCGGTCCCTGCGCCACGACCGAGCCGTGCCGCAGCAGCAGCCCGTGCGTGAACCCGCTCGGCACCTCCTCGACGTGGTGCGTGACCAGCACCAGGGTCGGCGAGCGCTGGTCTCCGGCCAGCAGCGACAGCCGGCGCACGAGGTCCTCGCGCCCGCCCAGGTCGAGCCCGGCGGCCGGCTCGTCGAGCAGCAGGATCTCCGGGTCGGGCATGAGCGCGCGGGCGATCTGCACCCGCTTGCGCTCGCCTTCCGACAGCGTGCCGAACCGGCGCCTGATCAGGTGGGCGGCGCCCATCATGTCGATCAGCTCGACCGCGCGGGTGACGTCGTTGGAGTCGTACTCCTCCGTCCAGCGTCCGAGGATCGCGTACGACGCGGTCAGCACCAGGTCGATGACCTTCTCCTCGGCCGGGATGCGCTCGGCCAGCGCCGCGCTGGCCAGCCCGATCCGCGGACGCAGGTCGAAGACGTCGGCCTGCCCCAGCCGCTCGCCCAGAACCTCGACCAGACCTTCACTCGGATACAGCAGCGTCGCCGCCACCTGCAGCAAGGTGGTCTTGCCCGCGCCGTTCGGCCCGATGACCACCCAGCGCTCGTCCTCGTTGACCGTCCAGTCGATGCCACGCAGGAGAGCCGCGCCGTCCCGTCTGACGGCGACGTCCTGAAGCCGCAGCACCTGACCGCCCATCCCCGATACCTCCTCGCGCCCGATTGTCCCGGTTGCCGGAACGCACGGGACAAACCTATTGCAGGCCGAGCACATATCGTGGATCAGTGCGCGCTGAATCACCTGTCTCCCCCGCACTCGTGGCCTGGGGCAACGCCTGGCTCTCCGGTCACGTGGGCCTCGACGAGGCCGCCGACCAGGTGGAGTCCGTCGCGGGACCCACGATGATCGCCGACGTCCCCCTCCGCGTGTACCTCGCCGACCTGCGCTCGCAGGGTCTCCAGGAGGTACGGCTGGCCCTGCCCGCCCCCGGCGACCCGCTGGGACTGTCAGGGCCGCCGGATTTCAACGCCGCCGCGGTGGACGCCGGGCAGGCGGCGCTGGCCGTACTCGCCGAGCGGAACGTCGGCCTGGTGCCGGAGCCCGATCTGCGCGGTTCGTCCTACCAGGGCATCGCGTTCACCGTGTATCCGGCGGGCCCGATCCGCGCCGACCTGCCCTCCGTGGCCGAGGCCGAACGCGAACTGGCCGACGCCATGCGGCTCGCCACCGAGGCGCTCACCTCGGTCGAAGGACCCGGCCAGTCCCATCCCGGCCGGCTGGACCGCGCGGGCGGCGAGCTCGCGCCCGGCTACCCGGGCCGCGCCCACCGCGTCTCCGTCCTGGCCGCGCGGCTGGCGGTGATGCTCAGGCTGGCCGACGAGGGCCTCGGGCTGACCTCCGCGCAGATGGCGACCAGGTCCGCGGCCCTGCGCCAGCTCGACCACGCCGTACGGCGGGCCACCGTGGCGGCCCACCACGCGA
This sequence comes from Nonomuraea sp. NPDC050790, assembly GCF_044456745.1. Taxonomy (NCBI): domain Bacteria; kingdom Bacillati; phylum Actinomycetota; class Actinomycetes; order Streptosporangiales; family Streptosporangiaceae; genus Nonomuraea; species Nonomuraea sp. NPDC050790. Next base: position 977,061 of record NZ_JBITGF010000003.1, read on the forward strand.
TCTTCGAGCCGCTCAGGAACCCGTGAGCTTCCAGAGCCGGATCATCCTGTCCTTGCCCGCGGTGACGACGGCGGGCTCGCCGGACATCGTCACCACCGCGACCATCAGGACGCCCTTCTTGTGCGCCGTGACCGGCTTGCCGAGCGACTTGCGGCTCTTCGGGTCCCACAGCCGCATCGTGCCGTCGGTGCTGCCCGAGACCAGCACCACCCGCTCCCCGACCACGCCGAACGACAGCGAGTAGACGATCTTCTTGTGCCCGGTCATGGGCTTGCCGACGGACTTGCCGGTCTTCGGGTCCCAGATGCGGATCTTGTTGTCCTTGCCGCCCGAGGCCACCACCGGGCGGCCGTCCAGCGCGCCCATGGCGATCGAGTAGACGCCCTTCGTGTGCCCCTTGTACGGCTTGCCGTACTTCTTGCGCTTGGCCAGGTCCCACAGCCGCAGCGCCTTGTCCTCGCCCGCCGAGACGGCCACCACGCGCTCGCCGACGCGGCCGACGCTCAGCCAGTTCACCGACCGGGAGTGGGCGCGGACGGTCTTGCCCGCCTGCTTCTTCCTGCCCAGGTCCCAGAACTTCAGCATGCCGTCGGCGTCGCCGCTCACCGCGTACCACTTCCCGCCGGACTTGCCGACCGCGACCGCGTAGACCGAGTCGCCGTGGTAGCCGAGGACCTTGCCCTTGCGGGTCTTGAGGTTCCAGAGGCGGACGGTGCCGTCGTACCCGCCGGAGACGGCCATCGGGGTCTTGCCCATGGTCAGGCAGGCGACGGCGTACACCTCCTGGCTGTGGCCCCGCAGCCTGGCCACGTACTTGTGGTCCTTGGCGTTCCAGATCCGCACCTGACCGTCCTGGCCGCCGGAGACGAGCGTCAGCCTGCCGGAGATCGTGATCGCGGAGACGGTCTGGACGGCTTTGGTGTGGCCCTTGAGCGCCTTGCCGTCCTGCTTGCCCAGGGCGGGCGGCTGGACGATCACCTGGGGCGGCGGGGTGGGGATGCCGGTCGGAGTCGGGGTGGGCGTCGGTGTGGGTGTCGGGGTGATCGACGTGGTGACGTCTGCGATGGCCTGCTTGTCCGGTTCCACTGGGCCGGGGGCGAACAGCCTCGGCACCACGACCAGCAACGTCGCGCTCAGGGCCAGGGCGATCACCAGGGCGGCGGTGACCAGGCCGGTGCGCCTGCGCTGGGGCGGGCTCTGCGGCACGTCCTTGAAGAACGCGTCGTTGTCACCCGGAGGCGGCGACGGGGGCCGCGGCGGGCCCTGGCGCTGCGCGAGCTGGGGCTGGGGGCTTGGGCTGGCCCATCCGGTCGACGCCAAGGGCGGCGGGAACGGTGTGGGCGCCTGCGGCGCGAACGGTGTGGGCGCCTGCGGCGGGATGGACGGCGGGTCGGCGGCGACCTGGGAGCCCGTGGTCATCGCGACGTCCGTGTCCCGGATGGGGCCCTGGTTCTCCAGGAGGGCGAAGAGGGTGTCGGCGGCGGTAGGGCGTTCGTCGGCGCGCTTGCTGAGGCAGGACCGCACGATCGGGCGGAGGTTGTCGGGGAGGGCGGAGAGGTCGGCCTCCTCGTTCATCACCCGGTAGATGACGGCGGGCAGGCTGTCCTGGCCGAACGCGGGCCGCCCGGTGGCCGCGAAGGCCATCGTCAGCGCCCAGCTGAACATGTCGGCGGCCGGTCCCACGCGCTCGCCGGAGATCTGCTCGGGCGACATGTACGCGGGCGTGCCCACGACGCCGCTGCTGATCGTGATCGCCGAGTCCAGCGCCCTGGCGATGCCGAAGTCGATCACCCGGGGGCCGTCGCTGCCGATGAGCACGTTGCTGGGCTTGAAGTCGCGGTGGACGATCCCGGCCCGGTGGATGGCGGCCAGCGCGGTGACGGTGCCGACGGCCAGGCGGTAGAGGGCGCCGCCCTGGCGCGGTCCCTCGGTCTGGACGACCCGCTGCAGCGAGACGCCGTCGACCAGCTCGGAGACGATGTACGGCCATTCGCCGTCCATGTTCGCGCCGATGACCTGCGCGGTGCAGAACTGCGCGACCCGGCGCGCGGCGGCCACTTCCCGCATGAACCGCTCGCCGTCGATGCCGGGGCGGTCGAGCCGGGTGTTGAGCAGTTTGATGGCGACCATCTGCCCGTCGGGGCCCTGGCCCTGAAAAACGACTCCCTGCGCGCCTTTCCCCAACCGGCCTAAGAGCCGATAGTTCCCCAGCGATACAGGATCACCCTGCTGTAAGGGGCGCAAATCCGGCACGTATCCCTCCCCCTTACGCAGAAACCCCCAAGACAAGCGTGGCGACCAACCGCAAACCCGCGCAAGCACCGCCAGATCACGAAAGATCATCACTCTTTGTGGGATATTTGCCCTCGGCAACAATCAGCTGAAGAATCTGGGATTTCCAGCACCGTAGGGGGAGCCGCATATGCGCACGTCTCTCAGCATGCTCTTAGGCGCGAGCCTGGCCGTCACCGGTTTGACCGCCATGCCCGCCCAGGCGACCACGAATACCGACACCGTTCTGCAAACCGCCCGCGCGCCGTACTCGAAGTTCAAGGTGAGCGTCGAATACAGCAAGCGGACCAAGCGCGGCGGGAAGATCCTCTACAAGATCCGCGCCAAGAACCTCGGCCCCCACTACGCCGACTACTTCTGGGTCGGCGGCCAGGTGCCCAAGGGCGTCGTGCCGACGCTGCGCTGGGGCGGCGCCAAGGGCACGAAGTGCAACTGGGAGGGCCAGTATTTCTGGTGCTGGGGCCGCTACGCCCTCGAAGTGGGCGACACCGAGTGGCTCAACTTCCAGGTGACGCTCAAGAAGAACACCAAGGGCACGGCCGTGGCCAAGCTCGGCGTGGTCGCCTTCGATGTGCCGCTGGGGGCGGAGAACATCGACGAGGAAGAGCTTGAGCGCATCGGCATCAAGGGCTGGAAGTGGCTCAAGACCACCAAGACCAAGATCGTCTGGCCGCCGAAGCGCCCCACCCGCGGCTGGACGCCTCCCCCGGTCGTCAAGGACTACAACCCGCCCGCGGTGCAGGAGGAGTCCAACAAAAAGAAGGACACGTAGCTTCGGGGGAAGGGCACAAACCTTCACATCTTTTACGGCAAGCCTGGCAGGCCGCCACCCGCCGACCGTGGCCGGCGGCCTCCAGGGAGACGCTCCAGCCCCGCACAGGGCCGGGCGCCGCAACGACGCCCGGTCACCGGGCACCGCCCTCCGTTTCCCGGCGCGTCTCCCGGGTTGCCAGGCTTTCCCGTGGTTTGTCTTGCAGGCCAGGCTGTGCGGGCTTTAGCCAGGCCACTTGACTTCCGGCCAGGCCGGTCGGCTTTCAGGCCAAGCCGTGGCGGACGGCGTACAGGGCGGCCTGGGTGCGGTCCTGGACGCCGAGTTTCATGAGCACGTTCGACACGTGGGTCTTGACCGTCTTCTCCGCCACGGCCAGCGACCGCGCGATCTCCCGGTTGGAACGACCGGCGGCGATCAGCGCCAGCACCTCGCGTTCGCGTTCGGTGAGCTGGACGGGCCCGGGCACGTGCGCCTCCGGGACGGCCGCCGCCGCGCCGAGCATGGCCTCGGCCGCCTCCGGGGCCAGCAGCACCTGGCCGCCGTGCACCGCCCGCACCGCCTGGGCCAGCGCCGACGGGTCCACGTCCTTGTACAGGAAGCCCGCCGCCCCCGCCCGCATGGCCGGGCCCACGTCCGAACGGTCGCTGACCGAGGTCAGCACCACCACCCTGGTCGCCGAGCCGGTCAGCCGTTCCAGCGCGCCCAGGCCGCCGAGCACCGGCATCTTCAGGTCGAGCAGCAGCACGTCCGGCTGAAGCGCGCCGACCAGTTCGACCGCCTCCTGGCCGTCGGCGGCCTCGCCCACGACCGTGATGTCGTCCTGGAGGTCGAGGAAGGTACGCAGGCCCTGCCGTACCACCGGATGGTCGTCGGCGATCAGCACCTTGATCAAATCCCCACCTCCACCAGGACCGTGGTCCCCTCGTCGCGGGAGGAGACGACGGTCAGCGTGCCGCCGACCGACTCCGCCCGGTCCTTCATGGAAGCCAGTCCGAGCCCGCGGGAGTCGGCCTGGTCGAAGCCGTGGCCGTTGTCGGCCACCGAGAGGGTCAGCTTGCCACCTTCGTAGGCCAGCCGTACCCAGACCTGAGTGGCGCCGGAGTGCCGCAGGGCGTTGTGCAGCGACTCCTGGGCCACGCGCAGCACCACCACCTCGACCGCGGGGTCCAGCGGCGGCAGCTCCGCGCAGTCGAAGGTGATGTACGCGGGCTGCAGCCGGTCGAGCAGGCGCACGTGCTTGCGCAGCGTCTCGGTCAGGCCGTGGCGGTCGAGCTCGGCCGGGCGCATCTCGACGATGACCGCCCGGAGCTCGGCCAGGGCCTCGCCCGCCAGCTTCTGGACGCGGTCGAGCTCGGCGGCGGCGCGGTCGGGGTCGCTGCGCAGCACCGTGGCCGCGGCCTGGGCGGTCAGCCGCAGCGAGAACAGCTTCTGGGTCACCGCGTCGTGCAGCTCGCGGGCCATCCGGTTGCGCTCCTCGACGAGGGCCAGCTCGCGGCCCTGCTCGTACAGCCTGGCGTTGGTGAGCGCGATCGCGGCGTGCGCGGCGAACAGCGTGAGCAGGTCCTCGTCGTCCTGGGTGAATCCGCCGGGTGTGCGCTTGTTGGCGAGGAAGATGATGCCGATCACCTCGTCGCCGTCGCGGATCGGGACGCCCAGGAAGTCCTTCATGACCGGGTGCGCCTTCGGCCAGTACTCGAACCTGGGGTCCGCGCGCAGGTCGGGCAGCCGGGCGGGGGTCCCCTCGCGGAGCATCGCGCCGAGCATGCCATGCTGGCGGGGCAGCGGGCCGATCGCGTCCCACTGCTTGTCGGTCAGCCCCTCGGCGACGAACTCGCCGAACGAGCCGTCCTCGTCGGGCACGCCGAGCGCGGCGTAGCGGGCGTCGAGCAGGCGCTGCGCCGAGCGCACGATGACCTGCAGCACCTCGCGCACCGACAGGTGACGGGTGACCGCCAGCACGGCCGAGCTGACGGCCTGCAGAATCTCGTCGCGATCGGGGGTCACCCGACCACTCTATGGTCCTAGGTCGAAGTGCCCAGTCCCGGGCGGGACTTCAGCCCGATGTACGGCGGGCCGCCCCTTTCTAGCGTCGAACCATGACGAACACCGCACTCATCACCGGCGCCTCCCGCGGCCTCGGCCTCGCCCTCGCAAGGTCCCTGGCAGGTGCGGGATGGAACCTCGTCCTCACCGCGCGCGGCCAGGAGGACCTCGACAAGGTCGCCGACGAGCTCGGCGCCACCGCGATACCCGGCGACGTGGCCGAGGCCGAGCACCGCGAACGGCTCGCCAAGGCGGTCCCGTCGCTGGACCTGCTGGTCAACAACGCCAGCGGGCTCGGCGTCACGCCGCTGCCGAAGATCGCGGGCTATCCGCTGGAGGCGTTCCGCGTGCTGCTGGAGACCAACGTGGTCGCGCCGCTCTCCCTCATCCAGGCGACCATGCCCGCCCTCAGAGCGGCGAAGGGCGCGATCGTGAACGTCACCTCCGACGCCGCCACCGGCGCGTACGAGGGCTGGGGCGGCTACGGTGCCACCAAGGCGGCCCTGGAACAGTTGTCGAACGTCCTGGCCGCCGAGGAACCCGACGTCGCCGTCTGGTGGGCCGACCCCGGCGAGATGAACACCCGGATGCTCGCCGACGCCGTGGGCGCAGAGGAGGCCGCGGGCGCCGCCGACCCGGCGCAGGTCGCGCTCGCCCTGCACGACCTGGTCAAGCGCCGCCCGGCCAGCGGGCGGGTGAGTCTGCAGTGACCGCCGCCCTCGACGGCCGTCCCCCGGGCCTCGACTTCCGCCTGCCCGGCGCCCTGGAGGCCCACGCCCCGCCCGAGTCCCGCGGCCTGTCCCGCGACGGGGTACGCCTGCTGGTGAGCAGGGACGGCGCCCACACCCATCACCGGTTCACCGACCTGCCGGACCAGCTCGACCCGGGCGACCTCGTGGTGGTCAACAACTCGGCCACGCTGCCCGCCGCCGTCCGGCTCGACCGGCTCTCCGTGCACTTCTCCACCGCCCGTGAGGACGGGACGTGGCTGGTGGAGCTGCGGCGCCGTACTCCGCAGGCGTCCGAGCCCTACGGCGGCGGCGAGCCGGGCGAATGGCTGCCGCTGCCCGGCGGCGCGACGCTCAGGCTGATCGAACGCGAGACCCCGCGGCTGTGGCGAGCGCGGCTCGACCAGGACGTGGTGAAGTACCTGGCCAGGAAGGGCGTGCCCATCCGCTACTCCTACGTGGACCGGGACTGGCCGCTGGCCGCCTACCAGACCGTGTTCGGGACGGTGCCGGGCAGCGCGGAGATGCCGAGCGCGGGCCGGCCGTTCACGGCGGAGCTGGTGACGGCGCTCGTCTCGCGCGGCGTGGGGGTCGCGCCGATCACGCTGCACACGGGCGTGGCCTCGCCCGAGAAGGACGAGCCGCCCTACGCCGAGCGCTACGACGTGCCCGAGCACACGGCCCGCCTGGTCAACCTCACGCGGCGGAACGGCGGGCGGGTGGTGGCCGTCGGGACGACCGTGGTGCGGGCGCTGGAGACGGCGACCGGCGAGGACGGCCTGGTCAGGGCGTCGGGCGGGTGGACCACGCACCTGGTCACGCCCGAGACGCCACCCAGGGCCGTCACCGGACTGCTCACCGGGCTGCACGAGCCGAGATCGAGCCACCTGCTGATGCTGACCGCGTTCACCGGGCCGGAAACGCTCGCGGGGGCGTACGCGGAGGCGCTACGGGAGAGGTATTTGTGGCATGAGTTTGGTGATGTGCACTTGATTCAGAAGTAATTGCTTTACATGGATTTTGCCTGCGTGATAGGAAAAGCCGACGTTTACGGGGGTCACCTCGTCCACTTTTCCTCACGGAGACAGCTGCATGCGCAACTCCATCACGAAGGTCGCCACCTTCGCGCTCGTCGCGGGGGCCATGATCCTTCCGGCCGTGCCCGCGGCCGCCACCACCGCCGCGAAGGTCGCGGACGAGCCCTACTCCGTCATGAAGGTGAGCGTGAAGGCTCCCAAGACGGTGAAGCGCGGTGGCAAGATCAACTACAAGATCGACGTGCTGAACACCGGCCCGCACCAGGCCGACTACTACTGGGTCGGCGGCAAGCTGCCCAAGGGCATCGTCAACGGCCTGCGCTACAAGGGCCCCAAGGGCACCCAGTGCGAGTGGGACCCGACCGGGTTCTGGTGCTGGGGACCGTACGAGCTGAAGAAGGGCGACACCGACTGGCTCGACATCCAGGTCACCCTGAAGAAGGGCACCCGCGGGACGGCTACGGCGCAGCTCGGGGCGCTGGTGTACGACATCCCGATCGGCATGGAGAACATGGACAAGGAGGAGATCGACCGGATCGGCGGCTTCAAGTCCTGGTTCTACGGCAAGAAGGTCAAGACCAAGATCGTCCGCTAGTGGGTGTCGGGCGAACCCCGGCTCCGGGGTTCGCCTTTACGCTCGCATTCCGGCGGTTGCCTGCCGCGGTGGCTGGTCAAGGGGGCGTCGTGGCGGCGGGGACCGCGTGCGACCTGCGCGGCGCCCGACGATCGGCGCCCGCCCGCTGCGGCGGGAGGTGGGGGCGGCGGCTTGCCGTAACGGAAACAGGCCGGAAAGGGCGCGGCCGACCAGTGGGCGTCCGAATGATGGGCCGGGTGAGCATCCGGTCTGGTGGGCGCAGTAGCGTGGTCCGAGTGGACCAGCGCACCCTCCTGATCACGCTCACCGGCCCCGACCGGCCAGGTGTCACCAGTCGCCTGTTCTCCGTCCTGGCCGGGTTCCCGGTCACCGTCTCCGACATCGAACAGGTCGTCATCCGCGGCCGGCTCACCCTCGGCGTCCTGGTCGCCTACGTCGGCGGCCCCTCCACCGGCACCGGCAGCACGCTCGGCGCCATGTGGACCGCCGTCGAGCGCGTCGCCGAGGACCTCGGGCTGGAGGTCGAGCTCTCCACCGGTTCCCTCACCAAGGAGCAGCGCCGCCGCGGCCGCCTGTCGGTCAGCGTGCTCGGCCCCTCGCTCCCCCCGGCCGCCATCGCCGGCATCGCGGGCAGGATCGCCGCCGCGGGCGCCAACATCGACCGCATCGAACGCCTGGCCCAGTGGCCGGTCACCTGCATCGAACTGTCCGTGTCCGGCGCCGACCCCGACGCGCTGCGCGTCGAGCTGGCCGCGGAGGCCGCCGCCCAGCAGGTCGACGTGGCCGTCCAGCGCACGGGTCTGTCCAGGCGGGCCAAGCGGCTCATCGTCATGGACGTCGACTCCACGCTCATCCAGGGCGAGGTCATCGAGCTGCTGGCCGCCCACGCCGGCTGCCTCGACGAGGTCGCCCGGGTCACCGAGGAGGCGATGCGCGGCGAGCTGGACTTCGCCGAGTCGCTGCGCCGCCGGGTGGCGTTGCTGGAGGGGCTGCCGGCGTCGGTGTTCGAGCAGGTGCGCCGGGAGGTCGTCCTGACCGCGGGCGCCAGGACGCTGGTGCGCACCCTGAAGCGCCTCGACTACCGCTTCGCCATCGTCAGCGGCGGCTTCACCCAGATCACCGACTCGCTGGTGTCGGACCTCGGCATCGACTACTCCGCGGCGAACGTCCTGGAGGTCGTCGACGGCCGCCTCACCGGCCGCGTGGTCGGCGAGATCGTCGACCGTCCCGGCAAGGCGCGCGCGCTGGAGCGCTTCGCCCGGGAGGCCGGGATCCCGATCAGCCAGACGGTCGCGATCGGCGACGGCGCCAACGACCTCGACATGATCGCCACCGCCGGGCTGGGTATCGCCTTCAACGCCAAGCCTGTGGTCCGCCAGGCCGCCGACACGGCCGTCAACTCCCCGTACCTGGACGCGATCCTCTACCTCCTCGGCATCTCCCGCGACGAGGTCGAGGCCGCCGACGCCGAGGACAACGTCCTGACCCCAGGCTGAGGCAGGCCGGGTGACCGGAACGCGCGGGGTGGAGCGGGGGTCAGCGGCGGGTGAGGGTGTGGGCGAGGTTGAGCGCGTCGGTGTTGAGGGTGCGCAGGGCCGGTTGGGCGGCGACCGCGTGGCGCAGCGCCCGCCGCAGTGACGCGGGCTCGCCCTCCGCGGCCGACTCCAGCAGCTCGTCCACGTGGCTGGCGACCTCGTCCAGCCCGTCGCCGTAGGCGTCCTCCTCCGGAGGCCGCGTGTTGTCCCGTACGGCCCGCGCCCCCGCCACCAGCCGGTCGGCCACCGAGTCGAGCACGGCCGTGGTGGCGTCCGAGCCCACCTCCGAACCCCGCAGCACCGCCGCCAGCAACAACGCGTCGTCCCGCACCCTCCTGGACAGGGCCAGCGCCTCACGCAGCTCCGCGGGCGCCCGACCCCCGGGCTCCTTCTCCAGCCGGTCCAAGGACGCCCCGAGCCGGTCGGCGGCCTGACCGGCGGCCTCGGTCCGCTCGGGCAGGGCGTCCAGGTCGCGCTCGGCCAGCGCGCGGATCACCGCGGCGTGCTCGGTCAGCAGGTCCACGGTCAGGTCCTTGATCCCGCTCGACTCCCCCCGGGGCCACAGCAGCCGGGCCGCGACCAGCGCCAGCACGCCGCCGCCCGCGGTCAGCACGAGGCGGGTCCCGGCGGCCTCCCAGTCCAGCCGGGTCGTGAAGTCCGTCAGCAGCAGCGCCAGCGGTGTCGCGAACACCGTCCAGTACCCGTAGCTGACCTCCCGCAGCGCGAACCCGAGCGTCCCGAACACCAGCACCGTCGCCACGATCGTGTACGCGCTCGGCACCGCCGCCAGCACCAGCGCCGCCGCACCCGCCCCGGCCACGGTCCCGGCGACCCGGAGCACCACCCGGTCCACGGTGTCGCCGTAGGTGGAGCGCAGGCCCATCATCACGGTGAACACGAACCACTTGCCGTAGTGCTCGTGCATGCCCACCATCAGCGCCATCGACACGGCCACCGCGATGCCGAGGCGTCCGGCGTGCTCGGGTTCGTCGCCGAACGTGAGCTGCCACGTGAACCTCGGCAGCCGGGCGGGAGCCTGGATGCCCTCGCTGGTGAACACCCCGATCGTCCGCACCGCCACGGCGATGCGGTCGAGGCAGCGCCGTACCTGACCCAGGAGGGCGACGGTCCGCAGCGACTCCGGGTCGGACAGCTCGCGCGCCCGCAGCCGCGAGAGGTGCTCGGCGTAGCCGGCCGTGGCCGACAGCGCGACCGGCACGCCCACGACGCTGCCCGCCGCCACCTGCCGCAGCGCGGCCGTCAGGGCCGCGACGACCTTGTCGATCTCCTGCCGTTCGGCGCCGGCCTCGGCACGGAAGGCCCGCAGCGCCACGGTCTCGTGGAAGATCCGCACCAGCGTCTGCACGTACGCGTCCGGCGACCGGTCGAGATCCGCCCCGCCGCGGTAGGCGGCCGAGGCGGTGGCGGCGTCGTCCAGTGCCTGGGAGCCGCGCTCCCGCAGTTCGCTCCAGTCCTCGTCGGGGCTGCCGAGGCCGTCCAGCATGCCCGCCAGCGCCTCGACCGCCTCGTCGAAGGCGTCCTTGAGTGGATCCAGCCGCCGCACCGGCCACAGGGCCAGCGCGAGCACGCAGAACTCGACTCCGCCGAGCGCGACCCACAACGCGCCGTCGAACCCCGACCGCGGCACCAGATAGAACCCCGTGACCACGGCCAGCACCGGCGGCATCCCGACCGTCCGCCACTGCCCGCCGGCCGCCGCCACCAGCCCGATCACGCCGACGGCCCACCACGGCTGCGGCGCGATCAGCGTTCCCAGCCAGAAGCCCGCCGCGATCAGCCCCACCTTGCTCGCGAGGTCCCTGGCACGCTGCCCATACGGCTTGCCGTAGGAATCCCCGAAAGCGGTGAAATACGCCCCCAGCGCCGCCAGCCCGCCCGCATGCGGCGCTCCCGCCGCGGCCCCGATCACCAGCGGAAGCGCGATCGCCACGCCGCACAGCAGCCCGTAGCCCCAGGGCGGACGGGCGGGCAGCTCGAATCCGCGTCTCAGCGAACGAACGGCCCCCCGCATGGATCCGCCCCCGGTCCGGCTCCTAGCCCTGCTTGGGGTCCCAGCGCGTCACCAGGCTTCCCTCCCCCGGCCAGAGATCTACCCAGGCCGAAGCCGTCTGGATCACCGCGAACGACCCGGGCCGGAACCCGTAGTCCCCACCCGCCAGCCCGAGCGCCAGCTCATGCACCCCGGGATTGTGCCCGCACAGCACCATCGTCTCGGCCTCGGGATCCTGCAGCCGCACCAGCGCCAGCAACTCCTCGGCATACGCCTCGTAGATGTCGCGCTCGTAGCTGACGCTCAGATCGGGAAAAGCCAGCTCAGCGGTACGCCGCGTGCGCAGGGACGGTGAGCACAGCACCAGGTCGGGCTGGTACCCGAGTGCCCTGATCTCCTCACCGGCGCGGCCCGCGTCCCGCTCACCCCGTTCGGTGAGCGGCCGATCCCGATCCGCCAGCCCCGGCACCTGGGCGGCCTTGGCGTGCCTGAGCACGATGAGCGTACGCACGCCGCTCACCCTCTCGACGCCCAGACGGCCAGCCCGACCAGTACGCCCAGGATCACCACCATGGCCAGCAGGATCAGGGCCAGCGTCCTGCCACCGTTGGGCCGCTTCTCTTCCACCCGCCCAGTTTCCCACCCCACCCACCCGCCCCGAAATCCACCCAACGCCGGGGCCTCGGGGTTGTGCTTGCCGTGGTGGCCGGTCAAGGGGGCGTCGTGGCGGCGGGGACCACGTGCGACCTGCGCGGCGCCCGACGATCGGCGCCCGCCCGCCGCGGCGGGAGGTGGGGGCGGTGGCTTGCCGTAACGGAAAGGTGTGGGGTTGACGGGTAGCAGCGCGCGAAGAGGCGCCCGCCGAGAACGGCGGGCGCCTCTGGGACTGCTTCAAACAAGGACCGCTACGACCCCACGGGCGCCGGGTTGCGGTCGTTGTCGGAGGAGGAGTCGACGGCGACCGAGCGGCGCTTGCTGATGACGATGGCCACGATGACCACCGCCACTGCGAACGCCGTCACCCCGATGCGCACCGCCGCGTTGTCCGCGTACAGGACCACGGCGGGGGCCACCAGCAGCGCCACCAGGTTCATGACCTTGATGAGCGGGTTGATGGCCGGACCGGCGGTGTCCTTGAACGGGTCGCCGACCGTGTCGCCGATGACCGTCGCCTCGTGGGCCTCGGAGCCCTTGCCGCCGTGGTGACCGTCCTCGACGAGCTTCTTGGCGTTGTCCCAGGCGCCGCCCGAGTTGGCCAGGAAGACCGCCATCAGCGTGCCACACGCGATGGCTCCGGCCAGGAACGCGCCCAGCGGCGCGTACCCGAGCGCGAAGCCGACCGCGATCGGCGTCATGACGGCGAGCAGACCCGGCGTGGCCAGCTCACGGAGCGAGTCGCGGGTGCAGATGTCCACGACGCGGCCGTACTCCGGCTTGACGGTGCCGTCCATGATGCCCGGGTTGCTGCGGAACTGGTCGCGGACCTCGAAGACCACCCGCATCGCCGCCCGTCCGACGGCCATGATCGCCAGGCCGGAGAACAGGAAGACGACCGCGGCGCCGATGATCAGGCCGACGAGCACGTTCGGCTGGTCGATGTCGAGACCGAAGGTGGCCGGGTTGGGTAGTTCGCCCTGGACCGCGGTCTTGAACGCGCCGAACAGCGCGGTCGCCGCGAGCACCGCCGTGGCGATCGCGATGCCCTTGGTGATCGCCTTGGTGGTGTTGCCGACCGCGTCGAGGCTGGTCAGGACGCGGGCGCCCTCACCCTCGACGTCGCCCGACATCTCGGCGATGCCCTGCGCGTTGTCGGAGACCGGGCCGAAGGTGTCCATCGACACGATGACGCCCACGGTGGTCAGCAGACCGGTTCCGGCCAGCGCGACCGCGAACAGCGCCACGGTGACGTTGCCGAAGCCCAGCAGGAACGCGCCGTAGACGGCGCCGCCGATGATCAGCGCGGAGTAGACCGCGGACTCCAGGCCGACGCTGATGCCGGACAGGATGACGGTCGCCGCGCCGGTCCGCGAGCTCTCGGCGATCTCCTGGACGGGCCGCCGGTTGGTCTCGGTGAAGTAGCCGGTCAGCAACTGGATCGCGCTGGCCAGCACGAGACCGACGAGCACGGCGCCGATCGCGATGATCCGCGGGTCGGCGTCGGACTGCACCGCGGAACCGGCCAGGCCGCTGAAGCTGCTCGGCAGGTACCAGAAGGCGGCCGCGGCCACGAGCACCGCGGAGATCGCGGCGGAGATGAAGAAGCTGCGGTTGATGGCCGCCATGCCATTGCGGTCCTTGTCGCGCAGGCCGGTGACGAAGATGCCGATGATGGCGGTGACGACACCGATCATCGGCACGATGAGCGGGAAGATCAGTCCCTGCTCACCGAAGGCCACCTTGCCCAGGATCAGGCTGGCGACCAGCATGACCGCGTACGACTCGAACAGGTCGGCCGCCATGCCCGCGCAGTCGCCCACGTTGTCGCCGACGTTGTCGGCGATCGTGGCGGGGTTGCGCGGGTCGTCCTCGGGGATGCCCTGTTCGACCTTGCCGACCAGGTCGGCGCCGACGTCCGCGGCCTTGGTGAAGATGCCGCCGCCGACGCGCATGAACATCGCCAGCAGCGCCGCGCCGAAGCCGAAGCCCTCGAGCACGCCGGGCGCGTCACCCTGGTAGAGCAGCACGACGACGGCGGCGCCCAGCAGGCCGAGGCCCACCGTGAACATGCCCGCCACGCCGCCGGTCCTGAAGGCGATGCGCATCGCGCGCTTCTCGCCGCTCGCGCGGGCCGCGGCAGCCACACGGACATTTCCGCGTACGGCCAGCCACATGCCCATGAATCCCGTCAATGCGGAAAAGCCCGCACCGACGATGAAGAAGATCGAACGGCCGATCTTCACATCCGTGGCGCCGGGCAGGAACCACAGCACGATCGGGATGATGACGACAAAGATGGCAAGAGTCTTGAACTGCCGCTTCAGATAGGCGGCCGCTCCTTCCTGTACGGCACGCGCGATGTTCTGCATGCGCTCCGTGCCTTGGTCGGCCGCCAGCACCTCGCGTACGAGGCCGCCGGCGACGGCCAGTGCGATGAGTGCCACGGCGGCGACCACGACCACGATGGTCAGATTGCTTCCGCTCAGGGTCAGGTTCGACGCTGGCTCGGCAGCCAGGTAGTGCCTAAACATCCGTTCTCCTCGGCAAGACCGGTACGTCCTGCCCGGGCGGTGCTGCAAGGTTCTCGGTTGGTGCGGCACCATCCGGGTAATGGGTGCCGCTTCCGGTTGAGTCCGCAGTGTCGCCGGATCACCTTGGCCGGTGCGGGGAGTCTACGCAGCGGTTCCGCGGATATGAAGGCTCTTGGGGCGGGCAATTATGCGCACGTCCAGTAAGCCCCAGACTGGGACCCGATTTGGGGACTGGCCGAACTTATGTCCGCGGGTTTACGGTCATGACAAGTTCTTGAAAAGTGCCATCCGAAATGGGTTGGGCCTCGCGTCTGGTTTACGGGCGCCGTTGCGGCGGCCAGGCACGTGCGGGTTCAGAGGCGTCACCCTGGAGCCCCCGGCCACGGTCGGTGGGTGGCGGGGGGTGTGGCTTTGCCGTAATGCCGGAAAAACCCACACAGAGACCCGCCCAGCGCCCACTCCCCAGCCCGCACGAACCGTTGCGCGCCCGCACGCCCACCGAGCCCGCACGTCACCCTTCAGCCCGCACGACACACGGCCCTTCAAGCCCCGCACGGCCCTTCAAGCCCCGCACGGCCCTTCAAGCCCCGCACGGCCCTGCGGCCTACGCTGCCGTCGGACCCGCGCGGCCGCGCAGCCCACGTGGCCCTGGCAACCCTCAAGCCGCCACGGCCCTGCGGCGCTTCAGCCGCACCGGCCCTCAAGCCCAGAACTCGCAGCCCCTTCAGCTCTGAAGCCGGGGCGCGGGTGTGTCCGTAAGCGGGGTGGGGGCGCGCGGTCACACGCGTCACTGTTTGGGACAGCCTGCCACCCACGACAGGCGTGTCCCTAACGGGGGAGTCAGGAGGCGCGGCCGTTGAGGGAGGCCGGCCAGCTCATCCGGATGCGCATCCCCTTGGGGCTGGGGAACACCTCGACGTCGTCGGCCAGCCCCGCGATCACCGCGATGCCGAACCCCGACATGAACGAGTCCGAGAGCATGCCCAGATCCACCGGCTGCTCCTGCTGGATCTCGTCGCTCGGGGCCTGGTCGCTGACCGTGACCTCGAAGCGGCCGGAGTCGTCGCGCAGCTCGATGCGGATCGGCTCACCCGGGCAGTGGGCGCGGTGCGCCTCCACGGCCCGGGAACAAGCCTCACCGACGGCCAGCCTGACCTCGTCAAGCAGCGACTCCTGCACGCCGGTACGCCGGGCGATGGCCGTGGCGACCAGCCTGGCGGTCCGCACGTGGGCGGGGAGGGCGCTGAACGTCAGCTCGACGGTAGCCATGGCTACTTGTCTTTGCCGTGAGCTTCCTTGGCCTCGTCGACCGAAGCGTAGATCCCGAAGACCTTGGTCAGTCCGGTGATCCGGAAGATCTTCAGAATGCGCTCCTGCGTGCACACCAGCTCAAGGGAGCCGTCGTGCGCGCGAACCCGCTTGAGCCCGCCGACCAGGACGCCAAGGCCGGTCGAGTCCAGGAAGTCGACCTTCTCCATGTTCACGAGAAGGTGGAAGTTCCCCTTGTTGACCAGGTCGATCAACAGCTCACGCAATCTGGGCGCGGTGTAGACATCGATCTCACCCTCGACCTCCACGATGGTGAGTCGGTCCTCGTTGTGGTGATCCAGCTTCAGATCCACAGATCCTCCAGCGCCTCGCCTGCGAAAGTACCCTTGCGGGCCTGGCAGTCTGGAGCGGGGCTCCCGACTGTCGGACCCTGACGCGCGGCATTCAACCACGCGTCTGGCTTGTGTCTATACGAAATCACGATTCCCGGCGACTTTGCCCACGGATGCCAGACTGGAAACAGTGACTTCCTCCGCTTCCTCCCCACACCGGCCAGGTCCACTCCTCCAGCACCTGCTCGGCGTTCCCGCACGTCATGAGCGCGTCACCCATGTGGAGCATGTTCCAGCACGTCAGGCGGGTCAAGTGGGATGGCCCAATTGGGCGCCGGAACTCCTGGTTACGCGCTTGGCGAACCAGGGCGTAACGGGTTTGTGGCCTCATCAGTACGAGGCGGCCGACCTGGCGTACCGTGGCCGAAACGTGATCATTTCCACAGGAACGGCGTCCGGGAAGTCGCTCGCGTACCTCACGCCCGCGCTCGCCGCCTGCCTCGACGGCGGCACCGTCCTCTACCTCACGCCCACGAAGGCGCTCGCCGCCGACCAGCTCCGCTCCGTGCGCGAACTACGCATCTCCGCGGTACGGCCGGCCACCTTCGACGGCGACACCCCCTTCGAGGAACGTACGTGGGTCCGCCAGCACGCCAACTACGTACTGACAAACCCCGACATGCTCCACCGCAGCATCCTTCCCCGCCACGCCCAGTGGTCGGCGTTCTTCCGCCGCGTGCGCATGATCGTCGTCGACGAGTGCCACGGCTACCGCGGCGTCTTCGGCTCCCACGTGGCCCAGATCCTGCGGCGGTTGCGCCGCGTGTGCCGCCGGTACGGCTCCGCGCCCGTCTTCATGCTCGCCTCGGCGACGGCGAGTGAGCCGGCGGTGTTCGGGAGGCGGCTGACGGGGCTAGAGATGGACGAGGTGACCGTGGACGCCTCGCCCAAGGGGTCGACGACGTTCGCGCTGTGGGAACCGCCGCTGACCGATCTGCGCGGCGAGGGCGGCGCCCCGATCCGCCGCACGGCCACGGCGGAGACCGCCGACCTGCTGGCCGACCTGGTGCTGGCCGACGTCCGCACGCTCGCCTTCGTCCGCAGCCGCAGGGGGGCCGAGACGGTGGCGCTGTCGGCCCGCGCGAAACTGGCCGACGTGGCCGCCACCCTCCCCCACGGCGCCCACCTAGGCCCCCTCCCCGGCACCCCCGTCCCCCACCCCACCCCACCAGGCGACCAGCCGACCATCCCCACCACCCCACCCGACGACCTGTCGGCCACCCCCCCATCCGGCGACCTGTCGGCCATCCCCTTCCCCGTCTCCCCACCCGACCTGTCCAGCGTCCCCTTCCCCGTCTCCCCACCCGACCTGTCCAGCGTCCCCTTCCCCGTCTCCCCTTCCGACCTGTCCAGCGTCCCCTTCCCCACCGCCCCACCCGACACCGCTGCGCCGAACACCGACACCACCCCCGCGCCCCCTCCCAACCTCCCGGCCGTCCGGCCCGGCACCGTCGCGCCGGACGCCCGCGACACCCCGCGAACCGGCGCCGGTGCGGCGAGCCCCCCGGCAGCGGAGCCCGGCGCAACCCGCACAACCCCCAGCCCCCCGGCCCACGACCACCGAGCCATCCCGGCCGAAGCCGCCCCCTCCGCCCACGAGGACCTGTGGACAGATCTGGCCGGCCTCCCGGACAAGGTGGCCGCCTACCGCGCCGGCTACCTCTCGGAGGACCGCCGCCTCCTGGAGAAGGCCCTGCGCACAGGCACCCTCATGGGCCTGGCCACCACAAACGCCCTCGAACTGGGCGTGGACGTCTCCGGCCTGGACGCCGTGCTGATCGCCGGCTGGCCGGGCACCAGGGCGTCCCTGTGGCAGCAGGCAGGCAGGGCGGGCCGCGACGGCCAGGACGCGCTGGCCGTACTGATCGCCAGGGACGACCCCCTGGACACCTACCTCGTCCACCACCCCGAGGCCCTGTTCGGCCGCCCGGTGGAGGCGATCGTCCTGGACCCGGACAATCCGTATGTCCTGGGCCCCCACCTCTGCGCCGCCGCCGCCGAGATCCCCCTCGCGGAAGAGGACCTGCCGACATTCGGCGACACCACCGCGACGGTGCTGGACGACCTCGTAGACCAGGGGCTGCTCCGCCGAAGGTCCTCCGGCTGGTTCTGGACCAGACGCGAACGCGCCACCGACCTGGCCGACATCCGAGGCGCAGGAGGAGCCCCCGTCCAGGTGGTCGAGTCCACAACCGGCCGCTTGCTGGGCACCGTGGACGAGCCCTCGGCCCACACCACCGTCCACACCGGCGCCGTCTACCTCCACCAGGGCGAAACGTTCCTGGTAGAGGAGCTTGACCTGGAAGCCGGTGTCGCCCTGGTAGGCGCGGCCGAGCCCGACTATTCGACGTTCGCCCGCGACATAACCGAAATCCGGGTACTCAAGTCCCTGCGCACCACCCCCATCGGCCCGGGCACACTCACGTTCGGCGAGGTCGAGGTGACCAGGCAGGTCGTCTCGTACCTCAAGCGCCGTCTCCACTCCGGCGAGATGCTCGGCGACGAGCCCCTCGAACTCCCGCCGCGCACCCTCCGCACCCGCGCCGTCTGGTGGACCCTCCCCGCCGACACGATCGCCGCCCTGGCAGAGGAGGGCTTCGACCTGGGCGGCGCCGCCCATGCCGCCGAGCACGCCTCGATCGGACTGCTCCCGCTGTTCGCCACCTGCGACCGCTGGGACATCGGCGGCGTGTCCACCGAGCTCCACTTCGACACCGGCCTGCTGACCGTCTTCGTCTACGACGGCCACGAGGGCGGCGCCGGTTTCGCCGAACGCGGTTACTCCCGCGCCACCGACTGGCTCACCGCCACCCGCGAAGCCATCCGCTCCTGCGAGTGCGAACGCGGCTGCCCATCCTGCATCCAGTCCCCCAAATGCGGAAACGGCAACGAACCCCTAAGCAAACCCGGCGCCCTCCGCCTGCTCGACACCCTCCTGGACCCCTAACCCCCACCCTCCGGTACGGCAGGCCGCCCCTCCCCCAAATCCGCGGGACCTGGTACGGACCAGTGGCTCCCGACCATCTTCTTCGCGATCAGCAGCCCTACTGCAGCAATCCGACAGCAAGGGCCATGCCGAGGAACAACGTCACCTGATAAGCGCTGTTGATCACGGTGAGCCGTACCGGCTTCTGCTCGAAGGCGTTGTGCTGCGCAAGAGTGGTCAGCGAGAACCCGAGCCAGGTCGCGAATCCCACGGCCAGATCGAGCCAGAGCGGGTCGCCGCCGACGAACCCCGACACGACGGAGCACGCCACAGCGAGCACCAGCGCCGTGACGATGATCGACGCCACCAGCACGGCGAACGGCCGCTTGCCGACCCGCGCCGAGTCCTCCACGGACACCCCGGTCAGCCTCCGCCAGACGGTGCCGAAGAGCCCCCAGTCGCTGTACCACACCCAGGCGATCGCCATTCCGACCACGATCGCGCCGGCAACGGCCACCCAGTTGACGCTCATCTCCATGCGGATCCCTCTGCTCGACCCCAGCTCGCTCGGTTGATATAATCAACCACGATGGAAAGAATCAAGCAAGCCTCGAAAACGCCTCGCTCCTACGGCCAGTTCTGCGCCCTCGCCCGCGCCCTGGACGTCGTGGGCGAGCGCTGGACCCTGCTGATCGTGCGCGAACTCCTCCCCGGCCCGATGCGCTACACCGAGCTCAAAACCTCACTCGCCGGGATCGCGACCAACCTCCTGGCCGACCGGCTGCGGGCTCTGGAGTCGAACGGCATCCTCGAACGCCGTCTGGAGGACACCGGCGTCGTCTACGCCCTCACGCCCTGGGGCGCGGAGCTGCGCGAGCCGATGGAGGCGCTCGGCAGATGGGGTGCGCCGCTGGTGATGACCGGGCGCGACGGCGACGCGTTCCAGCCGCGCTGGCTGACGCTCGCCCTGCCCGGCCTGCTCCGGGGAATCACCGCGACCCCCGCGGTGGAGCTCGGCATCGAGACGGACGGACTCCTCATGGTCCTGCGCATCGACGAACACGGCCCCACCGCGACCGTCCGGCCCGATCAGCAGCCGGACACGGTCTTGACCGCCGCCCCGGAGACCGTCATCGGGCTCGCGGCCGGTGCGCTCACGATCGACCAGGCCCTCGCCGCAGGAGACCTGCGAGGCGACAGGCAGATCCTGGAGAAGGCATTCCCTCCCCGACGCCAGACCGCACGTGCTGATCAATAGGGTGTCCTGCCTGGTCAGGGCGCTGCCGCCTACTACCGCGTTCCAGGGCCGGTTGGCGGGCAGCCTTGACGGACACTAACGTCTGTTTGTTATGAAACAGGTGTTACTGGTGGCAGCGGTGCTCATGCTCTTCGGAAGCGCCTGTTCGGCCGTCACCAAGGAGGCTCCGCCCAGCAGCCCCCAGGCCGCCCCGAAGCCGACCACGAAGTTCACCACCGTCGCTGAGGGGTGTGAGCTCCTCGAACGGGAGACCATCGCCAAGTACGTCCCCGGGGCCGCATGCTCGCTCAAGCTCCAGGACAACAGCCAGACCCAGAACGGCGACGGCGAGGCCATCCTTGAGAGGTGGCCCCGCTATGAGCCCAAGACCTTCTCGGGCGAGGCCGGGTTCCACGCCGTCGCCGAGATCGGCCTGAAGATCAACCAGGACACCTACGCCGAGAACCAGAAGTCCGCGGCCCAAGGCACTTCCGGAACGGGCTCCAGCCAACGCCCGGTCGCGGGGGTCGGCGACAAGGCGGAGCTCTACTACAGGGCAGGCACCGAGTCGGAGAACAACCTCACCATGACCACGGGAGTACTCGTGTCCAGTTGGGGCAACGCCTCCCTGTTGATCTACTACTGGCACTACCAGCCCACCGCCACCAACAACGGCGCCGGACTCAGCGAGCAGAAGATGGCCAAGACCCTCATCGCCATCACCCGAGACGTCTACGACGACCTCAGCTAGACCTCGAACGCCCGCTTTTCACCAGGAGAAACCGCACACGGCCAAGCTCCACACCCAGACTCCCTGACCGCTCAACCTCCGTTGTCACAGAACAGCGGAGCCCGGAAGCAGGTCCTTTCACACGAGGAAACGGGGTGGCCGCGGCAGAAGGTCAGCTCTCGACACGCTCGTCGGGAGTCCAGAAGTCACCCGGCTGGGGACGCTCCCAGAACCCGCTGTCCTCCATCGCCCGCGGAGTCGGCGGGAGGTAGTCATCCCAACGATCCTCAAGCCGTACGGCAGGCGCGGGCACCGACGACTCGGGCATCACGGTCACGGCTGAACTCGGCAAGGCGATGCGTACCGGCTCGTGGCGAGCGGCATCGGCCTGGTTCTGCGCGGTACGGATGTCGTCAGCGCTCAGATACAACGGCAAGGCAGCAGGCGGCTCCACACCCCCGCGTACCCCCTCACCCACCGCACCCCGCCCAGTCCCGGAGAGCTGCGACAAGCCAGCCTCCCGCGAAGTCCCGGACAACTCAGGTAAGCCAGCCTCCTGCGAAGTCCCGGACAACTCAGGTAAGTCAGTCGCCTGCGACATCCCGGGTACTCGGGACGAACCGCTCCCGGATGCGGTGGCATGCGGGTCGTCCGGCTGGTCGCGCTTCGGGCGGGTCTTGGCCACCGCCAGCACCACCGCCGGGCGGCGAGGCGCGGTCGTGGCGGGCGGGATGCCGTCGCCGGACGGCGGCCCGTCGAACCCGCCACCACCAACCCCGGCTCCCAGCCCCTCACTCGGACCACCCGCGCCGGCCAGCGACCGCCGCCGCGCCCACGCGCCGAAGTGCACCGCCACCACCAGCAACACCAGGCCAGCCGCGACATAAAGCCCGTACTGCCCCACGGTGCCCAGCGGCGACTCCGACGACTGCGCCGTCACCTGGCTGTCGGCGGGTGCCTGGCTCTCCTCGGCGGTGGGAGCGAGGCCGTCGTCCTTGGGCTGTTCGTCGGCGGTGGGCAGGGGCAGGTTGCCGTTCTTGTCGGTGTCCGGCATCGCCGGGAGCTTGGTGTCGTTCTTGGGGGCGGTGACCTTCCCGGTGGGGTTCGTGGCCTTCTTCTGGTTGTTCGGGATGGTGGGGAGTTCGTCGACGCCGTTCCTGTTGGTCTGCGGCTTGGTGGTGGGCGCGGTGGTCGCCTTCTTCGTGGTCGGCTTGGCGGCGGGCGGCGCCGGCACGTTCACGTACGCGGCCCCCGAGTTGCCAGAGGCGATCGAACCCCCGTCACCATCCCCCCGGTACGCCTTCACCGTGAACCCCACCCGCTGCCCCGCGGCCTTGGGCGGCACGGCCAGCGTCGCCTTGCAGGAGCCCCCGCCACACGCCTCGTCGGCCGACATCCGCCCGACGATCCCGGACTGCGTGGTCGCCACCTCATAGGACTGAAGATCAGGCTCACTGCCCTTGCTCCACGTCACGACAACCTTGTCCGCCCCCCGCAGCGTCGCGTCCACGCCGCTGGGCGCCGCCGCCGGTCGCCGGAGCTTGAACGTGCTCGTCTCGTACGTGCCGCCGCTGATCTCACCCCGCAGCGTCACGGTGAAGGTCCCGTTCGGCGCGTCCCCGGCGTCGAACGTCCCCGACAACGTCTGGTTCGCGCCCCCGCTGGCCACCTTCTGCCGGGGCGTGGACGGCCCTTCGACGTAGAGCGCCATGCTCAACTGCGCCAAGCGGGTACGCGCGGAAACCGGCACCGAACCACCACTGATCACCTGGCCGTCGGAAGGCGAGGTGATCTGCCCATCCTGCCCGTGGGCGGCGCCCAGCACTCCCTGCCCATGAGCACCCACCAGCCCCAGCACGCCGGCCTGCCCCTGAGCGACCACCAGCCCCCGCACGCCGGCCTGCCCCTGAGCGACCACCAGCCCCCGCACACCGGCCTGCCCCTGAGCGACCGCCTGCCCCTGCGCCAGCGCCGTACCACCGCTGAGCGCGATGGACCCGGCCACGACCAGCGTGGCGGTCATCAGTCTGCCAACCACCGTCACGACGCATCCCTTCAGGAGAGCCTCGTGCCGCCCGTCGGGCGGCCGGAAGTGCCAGTTCCCCGGCGACCATAGCGACTGAGATCCGCCGTTCCCAGGCCTAATCCACAGAAGGCATGAACCGAGGGTAAGCGCGACCTTACGCCAGATAATCCGCTCTTGGACACCGCGTCCAAGAAGTCGTGATTCGATTGCGACCTACCTCCCACCACCCCCCACAACCCCACCCATCACCCGAGCCGAGAAGCGGGCGCAGAAGGGGAGAGCATGCCCGGGACTAGGGGACGGGGTCGAGATTGAGGCGGGATCAGGGGATGGCGGGTCAGGTAGGGCGGGATCAGGGGATGGGCAGATCGAGGTTGGGGCGGGACAGGGCAGGACAGAGCGTGGGTGGGTCAGAGCGTGGGTGGGTCAGGTTGGGGGCGGGAACCGAGGGGTGGATGGGTCAGGTTGGGGGCGGGAACCGAGGGGTGGATGGGCCAGGTTGGGGCGGGGACAGCGGTCAGGTTGGGGTGGGGACAGCGGTCAGGTTGGGGTGGGGGTGGGTTCTGAGGTGATCCAGGAGGGGCCGGCTCGGGCTCGGCCGGTTACGGTGCGTTTGCCTACTCCGGGCAGGGTGATCTCTACGGCGGTCCAGATGTCGGCTGTTTCCTCGGTGATGGTGCAGCGGGTCAGGCGTACGGCGTTGGCCAGGGCCACCTTTTCGGCTTGGGCGCACGCCTGGTCTGGGGCGGCCAGGGCCAAACGGGCTGCTTCCAGGGCGCTCAGGTCGGCTGCGGCGTACGCGCGGTGCCTGGCCACGCGGACCGAGCCCACCATGGCCAAGGTCATGGCCGCCGACATGAGCAGGGCCATCAGGGCGGCGCCCCAGATCGTGGCGGAGCCCTGGTCGACTGGCCGGCTGTGCTTGAGGGTTTCGGTCATTGTTCGGTTCCTGAGGTCGCGGAGGCGGTCACGGTGACGGCTGGGAGGCGGGTGGCCCAGGCGGGGCGTACCTGCATGGTGATCTCGACCTTGGTCTGCCGGCCGGAGCGGGTGATGTGGATTCCGGCTTCGGGGCGGGTGGCTGATCGGGCGGCTTCTTGGACCTTGTCCAGGGGTTCGCCTCGGGCTGCGGCTCTTGCCGCGGCTCTGGCGGCGTCCACGCATTCCAACTGGGCGCCTACTGCCTGGATGGCCCAGAGGGCGGCGGCCAGTACGACGATCAGGGCGGGGAGCATGGCTGCGGTCTCGGCGGTTACGGAGCCTCTCGATGTGGGGGTGGCGGCCCGCGCTTGCGTTGGACGCCACCAGGTACGCCTCGTCACCCGGCCGAGTTGAGTGCCCGGTCCACCAGGGCGGTCAGGGCGTCCAGGATCTCGGGGCTGTTGATGACCTTGATGAGCAGAAGTGCGAAGGCCACCGCGGCGAGGGTGCCCACTGCGTACTCGGCCGTGGACATGCCGGCGTCACGCCTGGGCATCGGGCGGCGGGATCGGGTGCCGGGTGGGGTGCTGGTCTCGGGTTCGACCTCGGGTTCTGGGGTGGCGGGGGCGTCGTGGCCAGGGGGTTCGGAGGGGGCGGGAGGTTCGGTAGGGCCGGGGGGTTCGGTGGGGGCGGGGGGCTTGGCGGCGATGTCTCGTTCAAGGGTGGTGACGCTCATCTGGGCCTCCTGGTGTTGGGCGCTGGGGTTGACCGGCGCGGGAGTCCAAGAGTCGCGGAGTGGGGGTGGGTGGCGATCGGCCGAACGGGATTCTGTGGACGAGCCCCCGGCTGCGTGCACGGCTGTGGACAAGCCGCCCCGGGGTACGCGTGCGGCTGTGGACGAGCCCCCGGGTGCGTGCACGGCTGTGGACGAGCCGCCCCGGGTGCGTGTGCGTGCCCCTGCGTGCGTGCGCGGCTGTGGACGCGCCCTTCGCGCGTGTTGCGAGTGCGTGCACAGGTGTGGACAAGCGGGCGAGGGTCAGGGCAGGACGATGGTGGAGGCCAGGCCGGCGATGATCGGGACTACGCCCAGCAGTACGAACGCGGGCAGGAAGCACAGACCCAGCGGTGCCACCGCCTTCACCGCCACCCTGCGCGCAGCGGCCAGCGACGCGGCGCGCGACTCTTCCCTGGCGTCGTCGGCGAGGCGGGTGAGGACGTCGGCCACCGGCGCCCCGCTCAGCGCGGCCCTGGTCATGGCTCGGGCCAGCGGTGCGGTGGCGGGGTCGCGGGCCAGGTAGGCCCAGGTGGGCTCTGCCTCGGCCCCCAGCCGCAACTGGGTCCTCACCCACGACAGGCGGGTCGCCAGCGGACCGGGTACGGCCTCGGCCGCAGTGTCCACGGCTGTGCTGACCGGTTGGCCCGCCATCAGGCAGGCGACCATCAGGTCCGCGGCGAAGGGCAGATCGGCCTCGACCTTCCGGCGTTCCAGGCGGACCACCTGCGGCTCCTGCCGATGCAGGACCCAACCGGCCCCCATGGAGACGAGCACTCCGGCGGCCACCCCCACCAGCCCCCCGACCGCCAGCCCGGTCAACAACCCGGCGCAGGCCGCGTAGACGAGCGTGCGCCGGTCCGGCGGCCGGCGATCCGGACGTTCGAACCACCGGGGCGCACCTTCCCCAGGGTCACGCCCCAACCCCTCACCGGAGGACCGCAGGAACCGGTCATCAGGAGGTCGCAGGCGGAGGAGGCGGCGGGCAGGGGTGTCGGCAGGTAGCCAGCACCAGGCCGCCGCAGCGGCGAGCAAAGCTGCGAGCACGTACATGGTCAGGAGTCCAGCGCCGTCCTGGCCATGCGGCCGGTCCACCACAGGCCGCACGCGTCCAGCGAGATGCCCGCCACCAGACAGGCGAACCCAGGCAGCCCACCGAACAAGAAGTCGAGGGGACGCATCCCCATCCCCGCCGCCATCCCCACACCCAGCACAGGCAACCCGGCCAGCAACCTGGCCGTGGCCCGCGGCCCGGCCAGTTGGGCGGCGACGTCCTGCCGGTGCGCTCGAGCCGCCCGCAACGCCATGGCCACCCGCTCCACCAGGGCAGCCATCCCCGCCCCCACACCCACCCCGACGCTCCAGCACGCCGCCAGCCGCCGCAGCCCCTCACCGCCCTCCGGGGGAGCCGCGGCCACGAGAGCAGCGGCCACGTCGCCGCCGTCCCGCGCCGCCGCCGTCACCTCGCGCAGGTCGCCGGGCACGTCGACGGCCGCGATGGCCCGTGCCAGCGCCTCCCCCGGCGTACGCCCGGCCACCAACTCGGCCGACAACGCGTGACAAAGCTCGATCGAGGCCCGGCTCCAGTCATCAGCCACCCGCCCCGGCCGAGAAATCCGGAGCCGAAGCCCAGGCCCACGATCACGGCCCAGCACCCTGGCCAACCGGGCCGCGGGCGCGAGGCGAGCCCCGCCCCACACCCACACGAACCCGCCCACCGCCAGCGCGGCCACCACCACGGCGCTCACAGAACCTCCTCCAGCCGCCCGAAAGCCGGTCCAGCCAGCCCGCCACCCGCCGCGGGAAACGTCATGGCCGTCCGGGCCTCCACCAGCCCAGAAGGGGTGCGCTCCAGCAGGCAGATCTCCGCCACCCGCCGCCGTCCGTCGGCCCGGCTTCTGGCCAGGTGGACGACCACGTCGAGCGCGGCGGCGAGCTGGCTGTGGACCGCCTCCCTGCTCAGCCCCGCCGCGCACCCCAGCGCCTCCAGCCGCGCCGGCACGTCGCCCGCCGCGTTCGCGTGGAGGGTGCCGCAGCCGCCCTCGTGCCCGGTGTTGAGCGCCGCCAGCAGATCGACGACCTCGGCGCCCCTGACCTCGCCCACCACCACGCGGTCCGGCCGCATGCGCAGCGCCTGCCGGACGAGATCGCGCAGCCCGATCCCGCCCGCGCCCTCCAGGTTGGCCGGGCGGGACTCCAGCCGGACCACGTGCGGGTGCTCGGGACGCAGTTCGGCGGAGTCCTCGACGAGCAGCAGCCGTTCGCCGGGATCGGCCAGGGACAGCAGGGCGGACAGGAGCGTGGTCTTGCCGGTGCCGGTGCCGCCGGTGACCAGGAAGGCGAGCCGGGCGGCGACCATGCGGCCCAGAATCGCCGCGGCCTGCGTGGACAGCGTGCCCGCGGCCACCAGCGTGTCCAGCGTGAACGTCTGCCTCGGTGGCAGGCGCAGCGAGACGCACGTCCCGCCGGAGGCCACGGGCGGGAGGACCGCGTGCAGGCGTACGCCGCCCGCGAGCCGGGCGTCCACGTACGGGCAGGCGTCGTCCAGGCGGCGCCCCGCAGCGGCGGCCAGGCGCTGGGCCAGCCTGCGCACCGCGGCATCGTCGGCGAAGGCCACCCGGGTACGGCGCAGCCCGCGCCCGTCGTCCACCCACACCTCACGTGGCCCGTTGACCAGGACGTCGGTGACCTCTGGAACGGCCAGCAGAGGCTCCAGCGGCCCGGCCCCGATCAGGTCGGCGCACAGGGCGCGGGCGACGGCCAGGATCTCGGCGTCGCCGTACACGGACTTCTCGGCGCGCAGGGCGAGCGCGACCTGGGCGGCGCTCGGCTCGACCCCGGTGCGCGCCAGGCGGGCGCGCACGGCCTCGACCAGGTCGGCGGGCGGGGACTCCATCAGCGGTCCTGGGCGAGCGTGTGGACGAGGGCGGCGCACAGGCCGCCCAGGGCGGTGCGCGGCCCGAGGCGTGGGAGTTCGCCGCGGTTGAGTACGGCGGACAGGCGCGAGTGGTCGGACAGGGTGCCGGCGAGCGGGAGGTCCAGGCTCTCGGCCACGGCCCGCTCGTCGAGGACGCCGGGTCTGACCACGGCCCTGATGTCGGAGGTGTGCTCGCGCAGGTCGTGCACGACCTGCGCGGTGGCGAGGACGCCGCGCACGTCCGCCGTGGCCACCGCGAACGTGGTGTCGGCCCTGGCCAGGGCTTCCACAGCGGCGGGGTCGAGGTGGCGTGGCAGGTCGACCACGACGAGGTCGAAGCCGCGCCGCCCGGCTTCGAGGACCGCGCGCATGGCCGCGGGTGGAATAGGCGCGGCCCGTCCCCTTCCGAAGCTCAGCAGGGCCAGGTCGCCGAAGGCGGGCAGGGCGGCGCGGAGCGCGCCCGCGTTGACGCGGCCCTCGCGGGCCAGCAGGTCGCTCCAGCGGGCGCCCGCGGCCTCCTCGCGGCCCAGCAGCGCGTCGATGCCGCCGCCGAGCCGGTCGGCGTCCACGAGGAGGGTGGCGAGGCGGTCGGACGACGCCTTCAAGGCCAGACACGCGGCCAGCACGCTGGCGCCCGCGCCGCCGCGCCCGCCGGCCACGCAGGCCACCACACCCGCGCGGGATGCGGGCTCCAGGGCCTCCGCGAACTCCTCCACCAGGCGGCGCTCGTCGCCGGGCAGGTCCATGACGGCCTGGGCGCCGACCTCCACGCAGCGCCGCCAGGCGGCGGGGTCGGCGGGCTCGCGGGCGGCCAGGAAGACGCGCTCGCGCGCGGGCGGTGCGGTCTCGGCCACCTGCTCCGCCAGGTCGTCGCCGACCACGACCACGGGGGCGATGCCCCAGTAGGGGCGGGCCACGGCCGGGCTGGGCGCCACGTCGAGCTGTGTGCCCGCCGCGGCGGCCACGCGGACGAGGTCGTCGAGGAGGTCTTGGTCCTCGGTGATGACCAGGGGACGGTGCAATGGATGCCTCCCGGGGGGTTGGGAGGACAACCATGCGGGAGGGCGGGGGTGGGGGGTGGGGCCGAGCGGGGTTCTGTGGATGGGCCGCCGGCTGGGGAAAAGGGGCGACCCCCGCCGGGGGGGAGAGCGGGGGTCGCCTGATCGGTCCGGCTCCGGGGGGGTAGAGCCGGTCCCGTTTCAGAAGAAAGCTTTCAACACTTAACCAGAGCATGGCAAGGGACTTGCAATGCAAACCCGTGCACAGTCGCTCCAGTTTCGGGAGATACCACCGTATGCTGCCCGATCGACTCGAGTTTCGTCGAGGAGCAATCTCGCATTTTCGCTAAGTTTTTTCCCCGGGAGCTAACGATCACATAAAGGAGATCACTCAGCGTGATCATCACGGGAAGGTCACCCCGAGGCCCCTCCCGGACGGACCGCAGAGGTCGGACCGGTGCGCCACGCCGCAGTAAAGGTCTTGGTCCCAGGGGTTCCCATCAGGCCGAATCCGACGTAGAAAGGGGACACGGACCACTTGTCCGGGTGCGTCAGCCGGGTACCCACGCGCGACCAGCCGCGGGAGGCGCGTCGAGACGGGCTTGACCCGATCCGACGAATACAGGTGCACGCTTGGTAACCCGGTGTGATGCGCGGCAGACGGCGTCTCACGAACGAGGCGCCGTCAGCTATGTCATCACCCGCGCTGCATGGCCTCGCAGATCGCCGTCGTCTCCCTGACCCCGAGGCTTACCGCGGAGGCACACTGGCGTACCCACTGGGCCACCCCGTCGGAGGAACCCCGCACGTACGCCTTCAGAGCGGCCTCGTAGTCCTGCTCCAGGTGTCCCACCTCGACCGCGACGATCGACTTCGGGTCCAGTCCGTACTCCACCAGCGTGAGGCGCTCGGCGGCCCGCGCCACCACGCCGTCCGCGCTCCCGAAGGGCCGCAGCACGGCCAGCTCCGCGTGCACGATCGCGGCCAGGACCAGGGCCGCAGCCTTGGTGGGCGTCTCCAGGAGGCCGTAGAGCATCTCCAGCCTCGGCCCCGTCACCAGCGGCCGCCCCAGCGCGTCCGCGTCGACGAGACCGGCCGCGGCGACCGAATGGAGGCGGGCCAGCACCTGCCGGGGGGCCTTGCGCCAGGTCGGGCCGAGCCTGCCGACCTCGGCAGAGGCCCGTAGCGCGCCCTGGACGAGCGGGTCGGAGACCTCGTCGCGGCGCAGCGCGTCCAGCGTGACGTCGGAGCCCTCCAGCGCCGCCGAGGCCCGCGCGCCGCGCAGGGACGACTCGATGGACACCGCGGGACGGGCTCTACGCAACACCCGGTGCCGGTAAAGGCGGTCGACGGCTTCACGGGCCTCCTCGACGGCCTCGGGAACGCCGGGAAGCTGTGCGACTGCGGCCAGAGGGTCACTCACGCGTCCGACCTTACCTGTGGGTAACTCTCCGGCCTGCGAGGGGGCCCATAAAGCCAGACAAATTGGCCCGTTCCATCATTCTATGATTTCAAGATGACAACGGTTCAATTGCGACGGTAATGCGGTCGGATAAGCGCGGCGACCGGTCCGGACCTGTCTAGACCTCTTGTGTGAGCTGCCCGCCACCTGGTGAAGTGGGACACGACCTAACCAATCTGGCCATAGAAGGAGCACGAGGTGGCCCCGGAAACCCCTGGCACCGAGCCCCAGGCGCTGTCGAACCTGCTGCAGGAGAACCGCAGGTTCGCACCACCCGCCGACCTGGCCGCGGCCGCGAACGTGACCGCCGCCGCATACGACGAGGCGGCCGCGGACCGCCTCGGGTTCTGGGAGCGTGCGGCAGACCGTCTGACCTGGGCCAAGCGCTGGGACACCACGCTGGAGTGGAACCCGCCGTTCGCCAAGTGGTTCACCGGCGGGCAACTCAACATCGCCTACAACTGCGTCGACCGCCACGTGGAGGCCGGGCGGGGTGACAAGGTCGCCTACCACTGGGAGGGCGAGCCCGAGGGCGACAGCCGTACCCTCACCTATGCGGACCTGCAGCGGGAGGTCAACAAGACCGCCAACGCGCTCCAGGAGCTGGGCGTCGCCAAGGGCGACCGCGTGGCGATCTACATGCCGATGATCCCCGAGCTGCCCATCGCGATGCTGGCCTGCGCCCGCATCGGCGCGGTCCACTCGGTGGTGTTCGGCGGGTTCTCGGCCAGCGCGCTCAAGAGCCGCATCGACGACGCCGACGCCAAGCTGGTCATCACCGCCGACGGCGGCTACCGCAGGGGCGCGCCGTCCGCGCTCAAGCCGACCGTGGACGAGGCCGTGGCCGAGTGCCCGCAGATCGAGCACGTGCTCGTCGTCCGCCGGACAAATCAGGAAATCGCCACCAACGACCGCGATGTCTTCTGGGCCGACATCGTCGAACGGCAGAGCGATCAGCACACCCCCGAGCCGCACGAGGCCGAGGACCCGCTGTTCATCCTCTACACCAGCGGCACCACCGGGAAGCCGAAGGGCATCCTGCACACCAGCGGCGGCTACCTCACCCAGACGTCCTGGACGCACAACGCGGTCTTCGACCTCAAGCCCGAGACCGACATCTACTGGTGCACGGCCGACATCGGCTGGGTGACCGGACACTCCTACATCGTGTACGGCCCGCTCGCCAACGGCGCCACCAGCGTGATCTACGAGGGCACCCCCGACACCCCGCACCGCGGCCGGTTCTGGGAGATCGTGCAGAAGTACAAGATCACGATCCTGTACACCGCGCCCACCGCGATCCGGACGTTCATGAAGTGGGGCGACGACATCCCCGCGAAGTTCGACATGTCCTCCCTGCGCGTTCTCGGCTCCGTGGGCGAGCCCATCAACCCCGAGGCCTACGTCTGGTACCGCGAGCACATCGGCGGCAGCCGTACCCCGGTCGTGGACACGTGGTGGCAGACGGAGACCGGCGCGATCATGATCAGCCCGCTCCCGGGCGTGACCAGCGCGAAGCCGGGCGCGGCGATGCGCCCGCTGCCGGGCATCGTCGCCGACGTGGTCGACGACCAGGGCCAGAGCGTGCCCAACGGAGGCGGCGGCTACCTGGCCATCCGCGAGCCGTGGCCGTCGATGTTGCGCACGATCTGGGGTGACGACCAGCGCTACATCGACACCTACTGGTCGCGCTTCGAGGGCATGTACTTCGCCGGAGACGGCGCCAAGCGCGACGAGGACGGCGACATCTGGCTGCTCGGCCGGGTCGACGACGTCATGCTCGTGTCCGGCCACAACATCTCCACCACGGAGGTGGAGTCGGCCCTGGTCAGCCACCCGAAGGTGGCCGAGGCGGCGGTCGTGGGCGCGACGGACCCGGTCACCGGCCAGGCCATCGTCTCCTTCGTCATCCTGCGCGGCAGCGCGGAGGAGAGCGAGGACATCGGCGCCGAGCTGCGCAACCACGTGGCCAAGACCCTCGGCCCGATCGCCAAGCCGCGCCAGATCCTGATCGTGCCCGAGCTGCCCAAGACCCGCTCCGGCAAGATCATGCGCCGCCTGCTGCGCGACGTGGCGGAGAACCGCAGCATCGGCGACGTCACCACGCTGGCCGACAGCACCGTGATGAACCTCATCTCGGAGAAGCTCCCGTCCGCCAAGAGCGAGGACTGAGCCCCAGACAGAGGAAAGCCCCCATGGCGAGGACTATGGGGGCTTTCCCATGTTTGCGGGTACATTTATCACGGGTGTGCCGGGAAGTCTGGTCGGCGACAGGGGGAACCGACCCCAAAACCGCCACTCCCGAGGGGGAACCACGTTGCGCCGCGCCGCCGAGATCTGGCCGTTCCGGCCCACCGTCCGCTACGCCCGCACGCTCGCCGAAGCGCTGCGCGCGGAAACGATCGGCGGCATCGTCATGCTCGTGGCCACGGTGGCCGCGCTCATCTGGGCCAACGTCTCCTACGAGAGCTACGCCGCCCTCCGTGACACCAAGATCGGCCCGTCGGCGCTCCATCTCGACCTCGAACTCGTCAAATGGGCCCAGAACGGCCTGCTGACCATCTTCTTCTTCGTGGCCGGGCTGGAGGTCAAGGAGGAGTTCGTCCACGGCGAGCTCAGCAACCTGCGCAAGGCGGCCCTGCCGATCATCGCCGCGATCGCCGGCATGATCGTCCCGGCGGCCGTGTTCCTGCTGGTGAGCTGGGGCGCGCCGGACGCCGGTCGAGGGTGGGCGATCCCCACCGCGACCGACATCGCCTTCGCCCTGGCCGTCCTCGCCGTCACCGCCAGCGCGATGCCCGCGGCCTTGCGGGCGTTCCTGCTGACCAGCGCCGTCGTGGACGACCTCGGCGCCATCTCCATCATCGCGATCTTCTACACGGAGAACCTCAACCTGATCATGCTGGCCGCCGGGGTGGCGGTGATCGCCCTGTACGGGTTCCTGCAGTACAAGCGGGTCACGGGGTTGTGGATCTACCTGCCGCTGGCCGTGCTGGCGTGGTACTTCGTCGAGGTCAGCGGCGTCCACGCGACCGTCGCCGGCGTGGCGCTGGGGCTGCTCACGCGCGTGTGGGCCGAGGACTCCGAGGAGCGCTCGCCGTCGGAGACCGCCGACCACTACGTCAGGCCGCTGTCGGCGGGCTTCGCGGTTCCGGTCTTCGCGTTTCTGTCGGCGGGGGTGCAACTCAACTCCTCCAGCCTGAGCGGTATCTTCTCCGATCGGGTAGTTCTGGGGGTGGTGGCGGGCCTCGTGCTCGGCAAGTTCCTCGGGGTCTTCGGCGGTGCGTGGCTGTCGGTACGGCTCGGCCTGGCAAGGCTGTCGGACGAGCTGCACTGGCGGGACATGGCGGCGGTGTCACTGCTGGCCGGGATCGGGTTCACGGTGTCGCTGCTGATCGGCGGCCTCGCCTACGGACACGATCCGCAGCGTGCCGACGCCGTCACCACCGGAATCCTCGCGGCCAGCCTCATCGCATCCGTTCTGGCCGCATTGCTTCTCCACCTCCGGGTACGCAATCGCCGCAGGGCGCTGGATGATGTTTGACACGGCCACCAGGCCCCGATAGGAGACGTTCATGCAGCAGACCACGGAAGAGGAATCCCTGGGCTCTCTCGTCGCCCAGGCGAGCCAGCAGATCTCCACGCTGGTCCGCTCGGAGATCGAGCTGGCCAAGGCCGAGCTGAGGTTCGACGCCAAACGCGTCGGCACGGCCACGGGCCTGTTCGCCGCGGCGGCGTTCATGGCCCACCTGTGCCTGATCCTGATCTCGTTCACGATCGCGTACGTGCTGGACCAATGGCTGCCGACGTGGGCCGCCTTCCTCATCGTGACGGTCTTCTACCTGCTGGTCGCGGGGCTGCTGGTGTTCATCGGCATGCGCAGGCTCAAGGGGTTGGCCGGCATGAAGCGCACCGCGCGCTCGATCAAGGGACTCAAGGAGATCGCCGACCCGGACGAGGCTCCCGCGCCGACCGCGGGCCTGGCGGGCGCGCATCGCGAGCCGGTGAAGCCAGATGGCACCTGACGAGGCGTTCGTCCAGATCGAGGGGCCCTGGACACATCGCGGCGTCCACGCCGGCGGCACCCGCTTCCACGTCGTCGAGGCCGGGGACGGGCCGCTCGTCCTGCTGTTGCACGGCTTCCCGCAGTTCTGGTGGACCTGGCGGCGCCAGCTCGTCTCCCTGGCTGCCGCCGGCTACCGTGCGGTCGCGGTCGATCTGCGCGGCTACGGCGGCAGCGACAAGCCGCCACGCGGCTACGACCTGCCCACGCTGGCCGGCGACGCCGCCGGCCTGATCAGGGCGCTCGGCGAGACCCGTGCGATCGTCATCGGCCACGACTGGGGCGGGCTGCTGGCCTGGACCATGGCCGCCATGGACCCCAAGATCGTCAGCAGGCTGGTCACCGTCGGCGCGCCGCACCCGCTGCGCCTGCGCCGCACGCTGCTCAACCCCGGACAGTTCAGGGCCAACCGCCACGCCCTGAGCTTCCAGTTGCCGATCCTGCCCGAGCGGCGGCTCGTCGCCCGCGACGGCGCGCTCGTGGGCAGGCTGCTGGACGCCTGGTCGGGCCCCGGCTGGCCCGAGGAGGAGACCGGCCGCACCTACCGCGAGGCCTTCCGCATCCCCGCGGTGGCCCACCTCGCCCTGGAGTACCACCGCTGGTTCGGCCGCTCCCAGTTGCGGCCCGACGGCTTCCGCTACGCCAGGGCCATGCGCACGGAGGTCGAGTCGCCGACCCTGCAACTGCACGGCGCGCTCGACACCTGCGTCCTGCCGCGCACCGCGCAGGGCTCCGGCCGGTACGTCGCCGCGCCGTACCGCTGGAGGCTGGTCGAGGGAGCGGGGCACTTCCCCCACGAGGAGACCCCCGAGAAGTTCGACGCCGAGCTGCTCGGGTGGCTAGCCGACCCGGAGCCTGATCGATGAGAGACCGCGACAGCGAGGGCAGGCCGCGCAACGCGCGCCCCCGCGACGAGTTCGGCCGTCCCATGCCGTACGGCGCGGCCGGGGTCGCCCGCGTCCCCGACGACTACGCCCCCACCACCGAGCAGGCGCTCGACGACGGCCGCCGGTTCCTGTCCGAGAAGAAGCCGTTCCACGCGCACGAGGTGTTCGAGGGCCGCTGGAAATGCGCCCCCGACGACGAGCGCGAGCTGTGGCAGGGCCTGGCCCAGATCTGCGTCGGCCTGACCCACCTGCAGCGGGGCAACGGGCGCGGGGCCCTGACCCTCTTCAGCCGCGGCGCCGCCCGCATCCAGGGGTACGGCCCGCCGTACGACCAGGTGGGCAGGGCGGCGACGGCGTTCGGCGAGGACAGCGACGCGGGCGAGGCCATCGCCCTGATCCTGCGCGAGCTCGAACTGTCGTAACCCGCGGCTAGCCTGACGGGCATGGCCGAACGCAAGCACGGGGTGCCCGCCCCGCCCACCGAGTCCGCGATCAGGTCAGGCGAGTGGGACGGTCGTGACCTGGACCACGAGACGTTCCGCCGCGTGTTGTTCGTCGACGTCGACATGACCGAGATGATCAACCGCGGCTCGACGTTCGAGGAGTGCACGTTCTCGCAGGTGCGCTTCAACGTCTCCGAGCACGACGACTCCAGCTTCGTCAACTGCACGTTCCGGCGGTGCTCGTTCTTCGACGCCACGTTCAGGGCGTGCAAGTTCACCGGCAGCATGTTCGACGGCTGCAGCTACGGGCTGCTGAAGGTGGAGGGCGGCGACTGGTCGTTCGCCGGACTGCCCGGCGCCGACCTGCGCGGCAGCGCCTTCCACGGGGTGCGGCTGCGGGAGGCCGACCTGACGGGGGCCCGGCTGGAGAAGTCCGAGCTGCTGCGCTGCGACCTGTCGGGAGCCTGGCTGCACAGCGCCGACCTGACCTCCTGCGACCTGCGCGGCAGCGACCTGGCCGCGCTCGACCCGCAGGTCACCACCGTCAAGAAGGCGGTCATCGACTCCTTCCAGGCGACGGTCGTGGCCGCCGCGCTGGGCTTCGACGTGCGCTAGTCGCAGCGCTGCGTGCTGGCGGGCCTGACGTCGGTGCGCCCGGCCACGGCGTCGGGGCGTACCTCGTCGGCGGTCAGCACGTAGCCGGTCTCCTCCTGGCTGATGGCCGCGGCGAAGATCACGCCGAAGACCTTGCCGTCCACGGTGAGCAGCGGGCCGCCGGAGTTGCCGGGCAGCACCTTGCCGCGGATCTGGTAGACCTGCCGGGTGACGTTGGTGCTGCGGTAGATGTCGGGGCCCCTGGCGGGGGTCTTGCTGCGGATGCGGGCCGGCTCGGCGGTGAAGCCCTTGCCCTTGGGGTAGCCGGCGATGATCGCGCTCTCCCCGCTCCTGGCCTGGCCGTCGAACTCCAGGTCGGGCAGGCCGAGCTGCGGCACGTGCAGGATCGCGATGTCGCGCTGCGGGTTGTAGCGGACCACGGTCGCCGCGTGCTTGTTGCCGTCCTGGTCGACGACCTCCAGGTCGCGGGTGACGCCGGCGACCACGTGCGCGTTGGTCATGATCCGGTCGCGTTCGTAGACGAAGCCGGTGCCCTCGATGTGCTTGTTGCAGCTCTCGGCGTTGCCCTGCACCTTGACGATCGAGGCGCGGGCCTTCTTCAGCTTCTCGCCCTGCAGCACGCTGACGTCGGGCGGCGAGACGTCCACCCACTGGTCGCCGCCGATCGCGTCGAACACCGGCGGGAACTCCGAGTTGTCGATGAACTGCTTGAACGGCTGCTGCCAGTTGCGCGCGGCCTGCGGGATCGCCTCGTCGACCGTGGTCAGCAGCAGCGAGTCCTTCACCTGCGAGACCAGGGGCGTGAACGACGTCGAGACGATCAGCGACCCGATCAGCCACGCGATGACCAGCACCGACAGCGCGCTGGAGAACGTGCCGCCGACCGCGTCGGCCAGCTTCGCCGGCTCCCAGGTGACGTGCGAGCGCACGACCGCCCCGATCGTCGAGGAGGCGAACTGGCCGATCGTCGCCGTCAGGAAGACGATCACGATGGCGAGCAGTGCCTGCTCGGTGGGCCCGCTGACCACGGCCTTGGAGATCGGCGGCGCGATGAACACCCCGAGCACGGCCCCGCCCACGAACCCCACGAAGCTCATGACGCCGATGATGAAGCCCTGCCGGTAACCCGAGATGCCGAAGGCGATCACGAGGCCGATCAAGATGAGGTCAAGCAGATCACCGCGCACGCTTCAAAGGTAACCAGCAACCGGGTCAAGTGTGCACGCCTTCGCCCAGGACAGCCTTACCCTCCGGGCTAGCGTGACGGCGTGAGCGTGCGCGAACTCGTCGAGGCGGCCCTGACCGACCCCGATCCCGCGGGACCCGTCCGGAGGCGTGCGATCAGCGCGCTGCGAGCGCGTGGGGACTCGGAGTCCTTCACCCTGGCCAGACGCCTGTGCGCGGCGGAGAGCGCGGCTGAGCGGCTGCTGGGGGTGCACATCATGGCCGACCTGCCCGCCTTCCGGCTCCGGTCGCTGCCGATCCTGCGCTACCTGGCCGTAGGCGACGACGATCCGCGCGTACGGCACGCAGCCCTAACCTCGGCGGGCCAGCTTGACGGCCTCGGGCGGAAGATCCTCGGTCACTGACGGGTCCCACGGCCGCGCGAACCCGCTCATCCCCAGCACCCCGTCCAGCAGGCTCGCCGTGAACCCCCACACCAGCATCCCGCGCACCCGGAACGCCGGGCCCGCGTAGCCGCCCGGATGCCGCAGCGTGAACCGGTTGCCGGGATCCACCAGCTCCGCGACCGGCACCCGCTCCACCGACTCGACCTCGTCCGGAGCCGCCGCGTGCACCGCCGACGGCGTGTGCCACCAGCCCAGCACCGGGGTGACCCGGTTGTCGCTGCGCCAGATGTAGACCTCCGGCATCGTGCACACGACCGTCACCCCCTGGGGCAGCAGCCCGGTCTCCTCCTCCGCCTCCCGGAGCGCGGCCCGCACAGGACCGCCGTCCTCCGGGTCCACGCCGCCGCCGGGGAAGGCGGGCTGGCCGGCGTGCCTGCGTCCGCGCGAGCTGCGCTGGATCAGCAGCACGTCGGGCCCGAGGGGGCCCTCGCCGAACAGCATCAGCACCGCCGCCTGCCGGCCGGCGCCGTCGGCGGGCGGGCGCATGTCTCGGGGAGGTTGCGTGCGTACGGCTTCCGCCGCCAGTTGGTCGAGCCAGTCGGGCACCTGCGTCACGAACACCCCAACGCGATCGAGGGCGGACAGCTTCCCGCCGGTTTCCCCGGGGTCCCTTCCCCTGGGTCCTTTCCCATGCTCACGCCCAGGGTCCCTTCCAGGGGCTCACTCCCGGGGTCACTTCCCGGGGTCACTTCCCGGGATCACTTCCCGGGGTCCATTCCCCGGGGCTCACTCCCGGGGTCCATTCCCGGGGTTCAGGAGAAGGGGCCGGGTCTGACGAGTTTCTGGGCGGCCTTCTCCTCCGTGGGGCCGGTGCCGTACGAGGGGCAGAGGGCGGCCAGGGGGCACACGCCGCACGCGGGCTTGCGGGCGTGGCAGATGCGGCGGCCGTGCCAGATGACCCGGTGGGAGAAGATCGTCCATTCGCGCTTGGGAAGGAGCTCCGCGACCACGTGCTCGATCTTGACCGGGTCGGTCTCCTCGGTCCAGCCGAAGCGGCGTACCAGGCGCTGGAAGTGGGTGTCGACGGTCAGGCCCGGCACGTCGAACGCGTTGCCGAGGACCACGTTGGCGGTCTTGCGGCCGACGCCCGGAAGGGTGACGAGATCTTTGAGCTTGCCGGGGACCTCGCCGCCGTAGCGGTCGCAGACGGCCTGGGCCATGCCGATGATCGAGTTGGTCTTGGCGCGGAAGAAGCCGGTCGACTTGATGATCGTTTCCATCTCGGCGCGGTCGGCCGAGGCATAGTCCTGCACTGTCGGATATTTCGCGAAAAGGGTTGGAGTAACCATGTTGACCCTTTTGTCCGTACACTGCGCCGAGAGGATCGTCGCGACCAGCAGCTCGAGCGGGTTACCGAAGTCGAGCTCACAGTGGGCGTCGGGGTAGGTTTCCGCCAGTATGCGATTCATCCGGCGCGCCCTGCGCACAAGGGCGAGTCTCGACTCAGTGGGCATCTCCCTAGCCTAAGTGTGTGGCGGGGAGTGGGGTGCGTCACAATGGCAGCAGAGGAGGCAGAGTGAACACCGAAGACGTGCTGGGCAAGGCCCCCCTGTTCGCCGCGCTCGACCGTGAGAGCGCAGCGGCGCTGCGCACGAGCATCACCGAAGTCCAGCTGTCCAAGGGACAGACGCTCTTCCACGAGAACGAGACGGGCGACCGTCTCTACGTCGTGCTCGAAGGCAAGATCAAGCTCTCCCGGCAGTCCCCGGACGGCCGCGAGAACCTGCTGAGCGTGCTCGGACCGAGCGAGATGTTCGGGGAACTGTCGCTGTTCGACCCCCGGCCGCGCACCGCGACCGCCACGGCTCTGACGGATGTACGGCTGGCCGGACTCGGCCACGACGACCTCCGCCCCTGGCTGACCGGCCGCCCCGAGGTGGCTCTGCACCTGTTGCGGGCGCTGGCCCAGCGGCTGCGGCGTACCAACGACGTGCTGGCCGACCTGGTCTTCACGGACGTGCCCGGACGGGTGGCCAAGCAGTTGCTCGACCTTGCGGAGCGCTTCGGCACCAAGACCGACGACGGCCTGCGCGTCCACCACGACCTGACCCAGGAAGAACTTGCCCAGTTGGTGGGCGCTTCGAGGGAGACGGTGAACAAGGCACTGGCCGACTTCGCCCAGCGAGGCTGGCTGCGCATCGAGGCCAAGGCGGTCGTCATCCTTGACATGGACCGCCTCCACAACCGCTCCCGCTAAAGACAAGGTCCTCACGGGGGGGCGCGCTACGCGCGAGAGGGCTCAGGCAGTTCTGTGTGGGGGCCAAGCCCCCACACCCCCAGGCCAAAGGCAAGGTCCTCACGGGGGCGCGCTTCGCGCGAGGGCGCTCGGGCGTCCTCAGTGGGGGGCCAAGCCCCCCACACCCCCAGCCAGGGCCTCCGGCCCCGGACCCCGAGCGTTGCCCCGGGCCCTCCAAACCCTTCGGGCGCAAGGGCCAGGTCAGGCAGAAGCCACCAAGCCTGCCATTCCCGATGAAAGCACCCAGTCCGACCGGCTCGCACAGTCCAAAGCACGGGCGAAATCGCGTTGCCGTGGCGGCCGCCGGGCCGACAGAGTGCCACGATGACGGAGATCCTTCTGTTGCCCGGCGGTGGGCGGACGTCCACGGACTGGCGGCTCGCCGCGCCGCTACTGGAGGCGGCAGGGCTGCGCACAGTGGCGGTCGAGTTGCCGGACCTGGGCTCATGGTCCTGGGCTGGAGCCGTCGAGTCCGTGGGTGAGGCGATCAACGCCCACGGATTGGAGCATCCCGCGGTCGTCGGGCACTCGCTGGGCGGCATCGTCGCGGCCCTGTGGGCCTCAGAGCATCCCGAGTGCCCGCTCGCGGTCAATCTGGACGGACATACCAATCCCACCGGACCCTTCGACGGAGTCGACTCGGTCGGTGCCGAGCACACCATGCGCGCCTTCCTCTCCGAACAGACGGCGGGCGATCCGGAGATGACCCACTTCATCGCGCAGATGGACGCGCTTGACCTCATCGCCGTCTACCGGGCGGCCCGCTGCCCCCTCCTCGTCGTCTCCTCCAGCGGCGCGGACCTGAGCGCGATGTTGCCTCCAGCCGTCTCAGCGGCCTTCGACGCCTACGTCCGCGGCTTCGCTCGTGAACTGACAACCGCCGCCGAGCAGACTCCGCTGCTCTCCCTCGCCGACCTGACCACCGGCCACGACATGCATCTGGAGGCTCCACACGAAGTGGCGCACCTCGTCCTCGGCCACCTGAGATCCTCGGCCGCCTGAGCTCCGGCCACCAGGGCCTCCGGCCCCGGACCTCGAGCGTTGCCCAGGAGTGTCCGATCCCCTAGTCCGACACAGCAAGGCTGGGCAGAACCACGGGCCCAGGGTGCGCACAGCAGCGGGGGTGGTGACGGCGAAAAGCAAGCCCACGGTTGCAAGTGATCATCAAGCGCCCCTGACTAAGGTCAAGTTGTGACCGGACGATGGCAGATGATCGCGGCCCTGACCTTATGCGTGGCGCTCTTCTCAGTGAACTGGACTGTCCTGAACGTCGCCCAATCCACCATCTTCTTAGACCTCGGCCTGACCCAGCTGGCAGACATCCTGCTGACCTACGCCTACCCCGCCGGCCTCCTGGCCGTGCTGATCCCCATCAAAGGCCGCCTGGGCACGCTCCTGTGGGGCATGGCCGGCTTCGGGCTGGCGACGGCGGCCGGCGCCCTGGCCGTGAACGGTGAGATGCTCATCGCCTGCCGTTTCGCTCAGGGGCTGGCCGCGGCGGTGGTGCTGCGGGCCGGGTACGAGCTGGCCAAGGTACATTTCCGCGACACCACCTGGTGGCCGGCGGTGGCGATTCCGGCGGTGGTGGCCGCGCTGGGGCTGACGGCGGGACCGGTGCTCGGTGTGATCATCACCGAGTTCCTGTCGTTCCGGTGGATCTTCCTGGTCGCCGTGCCGCCGACCGTCGTCGCGCTGGTGACGGTGGGCCTGTTGACGCCGCGGGGCCGTCCCGCGCCGTGACTCCGGCCGGGGTCAGGTGGAGCGCAGCAGCGGTGCCAGGTCGGGCGGGATCGGCATGGGCTGGGTGAGGGGCACCGTGGCGCGGCCGGTGTTGCCCTCGGGGTATCGACCGAGCACGGAGCCGGGCGCGGCCACGATGATGCGTACCACCTGACCCAGCGCCTCGCGGCGATCACGCTGACGCACGGCCAGGGCGAACATCGACAGGTGGTTCACGGTGTGCGGCCACGGCCAGGGCTGGGAGACGATGTGGGCGCGCTCCAGGTGCCGCCACCGTTCGTCGGGGTCGGTGGTGGTGCGCGCGGCGC
This sequence comes from Nonomuraea sp. NPDC050790, assembly GCF_044456745.1. Lineage (NCBI taxonomy): Bacteria > Bacillati > Actinomycetota > Actinomycetes > Streptosporangiales > Streptosporangiaceae > Nonomuraea > Nonomuraea sp. NPDC050790. The sequence continues at coordinate 1,018,835 of NZ_JBITGF010000003.1, forward strand.
GCATCTCGGCGCGGTAGGCCGCGCGGACGTGGGCGGGCATCGGGCGGCCGATCATCGGGTTTCCTCCTGAGGGGTGGGGGCGCGGCATCCGTCGGTGCTGCCGGTTGCCGGAAGGCCGACCGTCTGCAGGATCGGGAGCGGAGCCGGCTTGGGCTGGGCGTGGTCGGCGGTGCGCAGGGCGGGATGCCGGGGCAGGCGCGTACGGCGTCCGGCGCGGATCCCGTTGCCGATGACGAGGACCTCGGCCAGTTCGTGGGCGGCGACGACGGTGGCCAGGCCGAGAACGCCGGCGGCGGCCAGCGGGACCAGCGCGACCAGGATGCCGCCGGACAGCAGGAGGTTCTGGGTGAAGATGCCGCGAGCCGCCCGGGTATGGGCGATGGCGTCCGGCAGCCGCCGCAGATCCGCACCCATGAGGGCGATGTCGGCCGCCTCGATCGCCACGTCACTGCCCATGGCGCCCATCGCGATCCCGGCGTCCGCGGTGGCGAGGGCGGGGGCGTCGTTGATGCCGTCGCCGACCATGGCCACCGCCCCGCGCGCCCTGAGCTCGGTGACGATCCTGGCCTTGTCGGCGGGCAGCAGTTCCGCGCGTACGTCGGTGACGCCCGCCTCGGCGGCGATGGCGGCGGCGGTACGGGCGTTGTCACCGGTGAGCATGACGACCTCGACACCCTGCCGCCGCAGCATGGCGACCGCCTCGGCCGCCTCAGGCCGGATCTCATCCCGTACGGCTACCGCGCCGAGCAGTACCTCGTCGTGCTCGACCAGCACCACGGTCGCCCCCGCGTCCTGCAACCGGGCCACATCCCCCGCGAGCGGGCCGGAGGCGACGAACCCTGGCTTTCCCAGGCGAGCCGGACGCCCCCCGACCGTCCCCCGCAGACCGTGGCCGGGCACGGCCTCCACCTGCTCAGCCACCCGCGGATCCGGCCAGGCGGCCAGGATCGCGGCGGCCAGCGGGTGCTCGCTGCGGGCCTCCAGGGCGGCGGCGACGGCCAGCACCTGGTCACGGGCACAGCCGGGCGCGGCGACGACGTTGATCACTGCGGGCCGGTTGCGGGTCAGCGTGCCGGTCTTGTCCAGAGCGACGATCTTGACCTTTCCCAGGGCCTCGACCGCGGCCCCACCCTTGATCAGTACGCCTGCCCTGGAGGCCGCGCCGACGGCGGCCACGACGGCGACCGGGACCGACAGCGCGAACGCGCACGGCGCGGCGGCCACCAGCACCACCAGGGCGCGTTCGATCCACACGCCGGGGTCGCCGAGCAGGCTGCCTCCGGCGGCGATCAGCACCGCCAGGACCAGCACGCCGGGCACCAGCGGCCGGGCGAACCGCTCGGCCAGGCGCTGACCGGCGCCCTTGCGCTCCTGGGCCTCCTGGACGATGTGGACCAGGCGGGCCAGCGAGTTGTCGCGCGCGGTGGCGGTGACGGTGATCTCCAGGGCTCCGGTGCCGTTGACCGTTCCGGCGAAGACCTCGGCGCCGGGACCCGTCTCGACGGGTACGGACTCGCCGGTGACGACCGAGGTGTCCAGTGCGCTCCGGCCGGAGGCGACCACGCCGTCGGTGGCCAGCTTCTCGCCGGGCCGTACCAGGAGGAGGTCGCCGACGCGCAGGCCGGCGGCCGGGACCTCGATCTCGGCGCCCCCGCGCAGCACGCGGGCGGTCGGGGGCGCCAGGTCCAGCAGCGCGCGCAGGCCGTGCCGGGTACGGGCTATCGCGTAGCCCTCCAGCCCCTCCGCGATCGCGAACAGGAAGGCCAGCGTGGCGGCCTCGCCGTACTCGCCGAGAGCCACGGCGCCGGCGGCGGCGACGGTCATCAGCAGGCCGACGCCGAGCCTGCCCCGCAGGAGCGCGCGCAGCGCGCCGGGGACGAACGTGGCCGCGCCGACGAGCAGGGCCGTCAGTTGCGACAGGGTCGCCCAGACGCCGGGGGCGGGCAGGGAGGCCAGCAGCAGCGCGCCCGAGACCGCGGCGGCCTGCAGTTCGCGCACCTGCCAGATCGGCGCGGGGGCTGGGCCGGGGGTGTCGGTGGTGCAGCACGCGTCAGGCATGGGGCTGCCCGTAGTCGCCGGGCTCGCAGTGTTCGCCCTCGGGGGTGTGCGCGCCCTGGTCGACCAGCAGTACGAGGGAGGCCAGCTCGGCCAGCGCGTGGGCGAGCTTGGCGTCGGCCAGCTCGTAGCGGACCCGCCTGCCCACCGGAACCGTGCGCACCAGGCCGCAGCCGCGTAGGCAGGCGAGGTGGTTGGAGACGTTGCCGCGGGTCATGTTCAGCCGCTCGGCGAGGTCGGCGGGGTAGGCGGGCGCGTTCAGCAGCTCCAGCAGCAGCCTGCGCCGGTTCTCGTCGGCCAGCGCGGTGCCCACGCGGGCCAGCGCCTCGGCGTTGACGGCGACGGCGAGCGCATGCGGGTTGGGGCTCTCCATGCCTGAACAGTACAGCCAATCCTGAATTAAGCCAATGCTGAATCATTCCGGTTGTTCGCCAGGAGGCAGCCCGTACGGCCTTGTCCGGATAACTCCGACACGCCTTCACCAGCCACAACGTTCTTGTCAGCGTGGGTCCCGGCGGAGCGCACGGCTCCGCGCAGGCAGAGAGGAACCCCGTTGTCCAGACTCATCAAGGCCGCGTTCACCTCGGCGGCGCTCACCGGCGCCCTCGCGCTGCCGGCCACGGCCGCCGGCGCGGTGCCCAGCACCCAGAGCGGCACGCAGACCACCGCGCAGCACTTCGCCGGTGAGAGCGCCCCCTGGACCGCCCAGACGACCGGAGCCTGGGGGAACATCCCGACCGCGTCGATCAACGTCACCGTGCCCGCCGGCACGACGCGCTTCGTCAACGCCCGTTTCACCGCCGAGTCCCTCTGCGTGGGCCCCGCCAACACGTGGTGCACCGCACGCGTCGTCGTGGTCAACTCCGCCGGCACCACCACCGAGCTGAACCCGGTCGTGGGCACCGACTACAAGTTCGACACCCCGGGTGGGGACGAGCAGGCACACGCCCTCGAACGCTTCTCCGGCCCCCTGGGCCCCGGCACCTACACGGTCCGCGTCCAGGGCCTCCGCATCGCCGGCATCACCCAGTTCGTCCTGGACGACTACGCCTTCGCGGTCAACCTCGTCCAACCCTGACACGTGCCGACGGCCGGCTGCCCCGACCAGGGTCAGCCGGCCCAGGTGATCGCGTAGACGTGGATCACCCTGGTGTGCTGGCGGAGACGTGAAAGTTGACCGCGTACTTCACGAGGCGGTGCGACGTGCGTACTCGTCGACCAGGCTCGGCCAGCCCAGGATGACCTCCTCGGCGGGCACCATGCCGGCGGCGCCCTCCGCCACCTCCGCGCGTGCCTGCTGGTAACCGGGCTGGGAGTAGGTCAGTGAGCGGAGATGCCAGAGGTTGAGCACTGCCGCCAGTTCCTTCCACCGCCAGTCCTCATGGGCGGCCGCCACCATCGCGGCCTGATACTCCGCCCGGAACTGCTCGTGGTAGCGCTCGGGCAGCCGGGCACGGATCTCGCTGGGATCGTGCGCGATGGCGTGCGGCTCGACTGGTTGAGCGCTCATCCCTGCCCTCCCACGGCTCGTCGGTGGTCTGTTCCTCAGGGTAGCGGGACCTGGGCGGGTCGAGCCGAGGATCCGGGGAGGGGGTCGGTTACTCGGCTGAGAGGTAGGCCAGTTGGGCTCGGACGGAGATTTCGGCGACCGGCCACAGGGAGGGGTCCACGTCCGCATACACCGTCTCGACGATCTCGCGGGGGGTGCGGGCGCCGTTCTTGCGGGCCTGGCGGATCTGGTCGAGGCGTTGGCGGCGGTGCGCGATGTAGCCGTCCAGGGCGGCCAGCGGGTCGGCCAGTACGGGGCCGTGGCCGGGCAGCAGGGCGTCGGCCTCCAGGTCCTCGGCGGTCTTGCGCAGGCGGTCCAGGCTGTGGAGGTAGTCGGTGAGGCCGCCGTCCTGGGCGATCACGGTGGTGCCGCGGCCCAGGACGGTGTCGCCGGTCAGCATCGCGCGGTCCGCCGGGAGCCAGAAGCACAGGGAGTCGAAGGAGTGCCCAGGCGTGGCGTACACGTGCAGCTCCACGCCCCCGGCCCGCACCACGTCACCGTCGCCCAGCCCCTCCGAGCCCAGCCGGTGCTGGGGGTCGAGGGCGTGGACCGGGGCGCCGACGAGTTCGGCGAAGCGCCTGGCGCCGCCGCTGTGGTCGTGGTGGCCGTGGGTGAGCAGGATGTGGCGGACCCGGCGTTCGCCGAGGTGGGCGACGACCCGCTGGAGGTGGGACTCGTCCGCGGGGCCCGGGTCGACGACGATCACCTCGTTGGTGCCGATCACCCAGGTGTTGGTGCCGTCGAGAGTCATCATGCCGGGGTTGGGGGCGAGAAGGTTCTCGGCGTGAGCCGTACGGGATCCGTCGGGGGTGTCGATCGGGAGGTAGAGACCGCTCATGACACCATCAACCGCATCTCCCCCTCAATCTCTACCGCTCGCGGAAGAATAGTGACAATTTTCCGCTGTACGGCCAGCGCATCGCCGACCGAAGCGCACGCGGCCAGTTCGTTGAGCGTGTGGTAGGTCGGCGGCATGAGGAAGATCTCGCCCTTGGCGGCCAGTTCGAGCGCCTCGGACGGACGTTTCCACGCGACCTGGTCGGCCTCGCCGCCCACGTCGCGGGTGCGCTGGCCGGGCGGGAGGACGGCGGCGAAGAACCGGGTGTCGAACCTGCGTTCCTCGATCTCCGGGGTGATCCAGTGCGACCACGGCTTCAGCAGGTCGGAGCGGAGCACCAGGCCGCGTTTGGCCAGGAAGTCGGCGAAGGCCAGGCTCCGGTCGATCAGCGCCAGCCGGTCGGCCTCCCAGCCGGCGCCGGTGGTGTCGGCGACCACGGAGTCGGTGCCGGGACCGGCCAGCAGTACCCCGGACTCCTCGAACGTCTCGCGGACCGCCGCGCAGACCAGTCCGCGGGCGGTGCGCTCGTCGGCGTTGAAGACCTCGCCCCACTCCCGGGGCGAGGGCCCCGCCCAGGCGACCGCGTGGTCGGTGTCGCGCGGGTCCACGGAGCCGCCGGGGAAGACGTACGCGCCCGCGGCGAAGGCCATGGTGGTCTTGCGCCGCAGCATGTAGACCTCCAGCCCCTCCCCGAACGGCCCAGCCCCGGACGGCCCAGCCCCGGACGGCTCCTCCCTGAGGATCACCACGGTCGCGGCGTCCCGGGCGGGGACCGGTTCGATGCGTCCCGCGTCGAGGGCGCGTGCGCGGTCGGCCAGATCCTTCGGCAGGGGGATACCCGTCACAATGACCTCCAACTAGAACATCACTCGGTCATGGTGACATATCCGATCCCTCAGGAGACCTCGGCGATCAGTTCCACCTCGACCGACGCCCCCAGCGGGAGCGCGGCCACGCCCACCGCGCTGCGGGCGTGCACCCCGGCGTCGCCGAAGACGTCGCGCAGCAGCTCACTGGCGCCGTTGCCCACGCCGGGCTGGCCGGTGAAGTCCGGCGCGCTGGCCACGAAGACCACGACCTTGACGATCCGTACGACCTTGGACAGGTCGCCGACCTGCGACTTGAGCGCGGCGACCGCGTTCAGAGCGCAGATGCGCGCGTGGCCCGTGGCCTCCTCGGCGCTCACGTCCGCGCCGACCCTGCCGGAGCCGACCAGCTTGCCCTCGACCATGGGCACCTGGCCCGAGGTGTAGACGAGGTCGCCGGTGCGTACGGCCGGCGTATAGGCGGCCAGCGGCGGCACCACCTCGGGCAACGTCAGCCCGAGCTCGGCGAGCTTCTCCTCGGGGGTCATGCCTTCTCCCTCTTGAAGTACGCGACGAGGTTCTCGGCGTTGGGACCCGGCACGATCTGGACCAGTTCCCAGCCGTCTGAGCCGAAGTTGTCCAGGATCATCTTGGTGTTGTGGATCAGCAGCGGCGCTGTGAGGTACTCCCATTTCTTCATGCGGCTCAGCGTAGTGTGACGGAGGTCAAAGGCCCCGCAGGAGGTTTCAGTAAGTGACCGCCAGGTAGCCTCGAATCGTGGACTCTCGGGACACCGATTGGGACGGCGTGCGGCTGCACGTCGTCACCGGCAAGGGCGGCACCGGCAAGACGACAGTGGCCGCGGCGCTGGCACTCGCGCTGGCCGCGGGCGGGCGCAAGGTGCTGCTCGTGGAGGTGGAGGGCAGGCAGGGCATCGCGCAGATCTTCGACCTGCCGCCGCTGCCCTACGAGGAACGCAAGATCGCGGTGGCCCCCGACGGCGGCGACGTGTACGCCCTGGCCGTCGATCCGGAAGAGGCCATGCTCGACTACATGGAGATGTTCTACGGCATGCGCCGCGCCGGCCGCGCGCTGACCCGGATGGGCATCGTCGACTTCGCCACCACGGTGGCGCCGGGCTTCCGCGACGTCCTGGTCACCGGCAAGACCACCGAGGCCGTGCGCAGGCGGGCCAAGAACGGCAGGCGGGTCTACGACGCCGTGGTGCTGGACGCGCCGCCGACCGGCCGGATCACCCGTTTCCTCAACGTCACCCAGGAGGTGGCGGGGCTGGCCAAGGTCGGGCCGATCAAGAACCACTCCGACCTGGTGAGCGGGGTGGTGAAGTCCCCCGAGACGGCTGTGCACTTTGTCACGCTTTTGGAGGAGATGCCGGTTCAGGAGACTCTGGACGGCCTCGCCGAATTGCGTTCTGCCGGGCTTCCGCCTGGCGGAATTTTCATCAATATGGTTCGTGAATCACTGCTTCCGCAGGCCGTACTTGACTCGGCTGTCAAGGGCCGATTCGACGTGGGGGAACTCACACTGGGCCTCAAGGCGGCCGGGCTGGCCGACGGCGCCGACGCCGCGGCGGTGGCGGAGTCCCTCGTGGGAGAGGTGGTGGAGCACGCCCGCCGTACCGAGATCGAGAGGGCCGAGCGCGCCTCGCTCGACCAGGCCGACCTGCCGCGCTACGAGCTCCCCCTGCTGGCCGACGGCGTCGATCTGGCCGGCCTTTATGAGCTGGCCGCAAGCATCCGAAACCAGGGAGCCGCGTGAAGAAGCCCGCCCCCCTCGACGTCGACGCCATCCTCGACGACCGAGGGACCCGCATCATCGTCTGCTGCGGCGCCGGCGGCGTGGGCAAGACCACCACCGCCGCCGCGCTGGGCCTGCGGGCCGCCGAGCGCGGCCGGTGCGCGGTCGTGCTGACCGTCGACCCGGCCAGGCGGCTGGCCCAGTCGATGGGCCTCAGCGAGCTGGACAACACCCCCAGGCTGGTGCACACCGCCGTGGAGGGCGACGGCCAGCTCTTCGCGATGATGCTCGACATGAAGCGGACCTTCGACGAGATCATCGAGGCCCACGCCGACCCCGAGCGGGCCAGGCAGATCCTGTCGAACCCCTTCTACCAGTCGCTGTCGTCCAGCTTCTCCGGCACGCAGGAGTACATGGCGATGGAGAAGCTCGGGCAGCTACGCCGCTCGGACGAGTGGGACCTGATCATCGTCGACACCCCGCCCTCGCGCTCCGCGCTGGACTTCCTCGACGCCCCGGAACGGCTCGGCCGCTTCCTCGACGGGCGCTTCATCAAGCTGCTCACCGCGCCCGCGAAGGCCGGAGGCAGGAGCGCGTTCCGGCTGCTCAACGCCGGGTTCGGGCTCGTGGCGGGAGCGATGACCAAGCTGCTGGGCGCGCAGGTGCTGAAGGACCTGCAGACGTTCGTGTCGGCGCTGGACGCCGTCTTCGGCGGGTTCAGGCAGCGGGCGGAGACGACCTACCGGCTCCTGCAGGCGCCCGGCACCGCCTTCGTGGTCGTGGCCGCGCCCGAGCGCGACGCCATGCGCGAGGCCTCGTACTTCGTCGAACGGCTCGCGGAGGAACGCATGCCGCTGGCCGGGCTCGTGGTCAACCGGGTGCACCTGTCGCCCGCCGCCGGACTGTCGGCGGCGCGCAGCGCGGCCGCGGCGGAGGACCTGGAGTCCAAGGGCGAGCACGAGCTGACCGCCGCCGTGTTGCGGCTCCACACCGGGCGGATGCAGCTCGCGGCCCGTGAGCACCGGGAGCAGGAGCACTTCGTCTCCGCGCACCCCACGGTGCCTGTCGTCCAGGTCCGCGCCATGTCGGAGGACGTCCACGATCTGGCGGGTCTACACCGGATCGGGGAGCTCCTGGCTTCGGGAGCATGAAAGCACGGCCGACGTCCGCCGGCCGTGCCTCCCCTACGGGGTTAGCCCGCTATCAGCTCGTTGGTCCGTTCGTACTCTTCCTTCGCGGACTCGAGCAACTCCCGCCACGAGTCCACGTCTGGCCGTCGCCTCAGCAGCGCCCGCCGTTCCCGCTCGGTCATACCGCCCCACACCCCGAACTCGATGCGGTTGTCGAGCGCATCGGCGAGGCACTCGGTACGGACCGGGCATCCTCGGCAGATGAGCTTGGCCCTGTTCTGCGCGGCTCCCTGGACGAACAACGCGTCCGGATCCGCACCTCGACAGGCGGCACGGGAGGTCCAATCCGTGATCCACATTTTCGACCCCACTCCCCTTAGGTGGTCAGTCGTCACTTGGGGCCGACGGGCGCGGGCGCCGAGCCTCCGTATTCAGTTGCCGCAGAGGAGAACGTATGCAACGAGACGTTCGGGCCGACAGACCCCAGAGGACCAATTTCTCGCCCGAGTGTTGACCGGGAATGACTAGTCACCCCTTCCAGTCAAGGCGAAATGGGGTTCGGTTACCGATAACGTCACTCTTTCGACGTACTCTTGGTGCTGTGCAAGCTCAGGGCAAAGATCGTTCATCACCAGTCACGAACGTCATCCGGCTCATCGCCGCGGGGGCGGCCGCGGGTGTGCTGACGGCCGCCATCGCGCTGCCCGCAGTGGGCGGCGCCGGGGTGACGGCCAAGTCAGCCATGGAGGATCTCAACCTCAAGCCGGAGGAACTGGACGAACCCCCGCTGCCCGAGCGCACGGTGCTCAAGGACTCCACGGGCAAGCAGATCGCCCAGTTCTTCTTCGAGAACCGCCAGTCGGTGACCCTCGACAAGGTCTCGCCGATCATGAAGACGGCGCTGATCTCGATCGAGGACTTCCGCTTCTACGAGCACGGCCCGATCGACATCGAGGGCACCATCCGCGCCCTCCTCAAGAACATGACCTCGGGCGGCGTCACCCAGGGCGGCTCCTCGATCACGCAGCAGTACGTCAAGCAGGTGCTCTTCAACGCCGCCGAGACCGACGCCGAGCGGGCCGCCGCCATCGCGCCCACGGTCTCGCGCAAGCTGAACGAGTTGCGCTACGCGCTGGCGATCGAGAAGAAGTACACCAAGGACCAGGTCCTGGAGAAGTACTTCAACATCGCCTACTTCGGCGCCGGCGCCTACGGCGTCCAGGCCGCCTCCAAGCGCTTCTTCGGCAAGTCGGCCAGCGAGCTCAACCTCCAGGAGGCGGCGACGCTGGCGGGAGCCGTACAGAATCCGAACAGGACCGACCCCAACGTCAGCAAGGAGTCGCGCGCGGCGCTCCTGGAGCGGCGCAACATCGTCCTGGACCGGATGCACCAGCTCGGCAAGATCACCGTCGCCGAGCGGGACGCGGCCAAGGCCACCAAGCTCGGCTACAAGGACACGAAGTTCCCGGGCGGCTGTGAGACCAGCCCGTATCCGTACTTCTGCCTCTATGTGCAGTACGAGATCCTCAGCAACGACAGCTTCGGCAAGACCCCCGAGGAGCGCAAGAAGCTCCTGCAGCGCGGCGGGCTGACGATCAAGACCACGATCGACCCCGACATGCAGAAGGCCGCCGACAAGGCGATCAAGAACTGGGTCAGCACCAAGGACAAGCCGGTCGCCTCGCAGGCCATGATCGTCCCGGGCACGGGCGAGATCAAGGCGATGGCCGCCAGCCGCAAGTTCGGCAACAACAAGAAGAAGAACGAGATCAGCTACAACGTCGCGGCCGACGCCGAGCACGGTGGCGGCGGCGGGTTCCAGCAGGGGTCGACGGCGAAGCCGTACACGCTGGCCGCGGCCCTCGAAGAGGGCTACAAGTACGGCGACGGCTTCCCCTCACCGGCCGGCTACAACGCGCCCAGCTACGGCTCCTTCCGCGACTGCAAGGGCAACCGCGTCGGCGAGCCGTCCCACCAGGTGCGCAACTCCAGCGAGGGCGGCGGCGGCTTCAAGACGCTGCAGTCGGGCACATGGGGCTCGGTCAACACGTTCTTCATGAAGCTCGAAGAGCGCGTCGGACTGTGCAAGACGGTCAAGATGGCCAAGAAGCTCGGCCTCAAGCGGGCCGACGGGCAGCCGCTGCGCGAGTTCGAGACCTTCACGCTCGGCATCAACGAGACCGACCCGGTCACCGTCGCCAACACCTACGCCGTCTTCGCCTCGCGCGGCAAGCACTGCGAGCCGCTGGCCATCACCGAGATCATCGACCGCTACGGCAAGGCCAAGCGGTTCAAGCCCAAGTGCTCGCGGGTCATGGACGAGGAGGTCGCCGACGCCGTCAGCGGCATCCTGTCCGGCGTGTTCACCAAGGGCACCATGAGCGGCGTCGGCGGCATCGGCAGGGACGCGGCGGGCAAGACCGGCACCACCGACGGCTACACGGCCGCGTGGTTCGCCGGCTACACCCCGAACCTGGCCTCCGCCGTCAGCATCGGCGACCCGCGCGGCGCCTTCGACAACCGCCTCATGAACGTCACCATCGGCGGCCGCGGCTACTCCTACGTCTACGGCGCCTCCATCTCCGGCCCGATCTGGAAGCAGTCGATGATCGCGGCGCTGAAGGGGATCGAGCCGGTGGAGTTCGAGCCGGTGAACATGGAGCGCTTCGGCGGGTGCGGCGACATCTGCGCGCCCAAGCCGGTCAAGAAGGACAAGGGTCCCAGGGAGAACGGCGAGCCGGACGATCCGGGCGCCGATCCGTTCGACATGTTCGAGATGGACGACGGCGAGTTCGGACCCATCACCCCGGGCAACTAGTCACCCAACCGTTGAGAGGCCTCCGTGAGGCCTCTCAACGCGTTCCAGGCCCCTTTTCCGGTACGGCGGGCGGTGCGGGTGCCTGCTTCGCCGGGTTTCTCGGGTTTCTGCTTGCCGGTGGTTCCCTGGGTTCCGTGGGTGCCGGTCTTTTCCGGGCTTCTGCTTGCCGGGTCTTTCCGGGTTTCTGCTTGCCGGTCGTTCCCTGGGTCCGCGGTCGCCGGTCAGCGGGGCGACGTCGCGGCGGCCCGCCCGTCAGACTGCCGGCCGTGGAAGGGCGGCCCCGCGGGGGGACGGCGGGTGGTGGGTGGCGGCGGCTTTGCCGTAACGGATGGTGGGGTTTATACCGAGACCGGCCCGCTACGAGGACAGGCGAGCGCGCACGGCGGCGGCCACGCGGCCCCCCTCGGCGCGCCCGGCGACCATGGGGTTGAGGACCTTCATCACCGCGCCCATCGCCTTGGGACCCTCCGCGCCGCTCTCCGCGACGGCGGCGTCGACCAGCGCGTTCAGCTCCTCGTCGGAGAGCTGCGCCGGCAGGTACTCCTCCAGCACCGCCTGCTCGTCCAGCTCGGCCTGGGCCTGCGCGGCGCGCCCGGCGTTGCCGAACGCCTCGGCCGCCTCGCGGCGCTTCTTGGCCTCCTTGGTCAGCACCTTGACGATCTCGTCGTCGCTGAGCTCCCTGGCCTGCTTGCCCGAAACCTCCTCCACGTTGACCGCCGCCAGGGCCATCCGGATCGTGCGGAGGCGGACCTCGTCCTTGGCCTTCATGGAGGCCGTCAGGTCGGCCTTCAGCTTGTCCTTCAATGCGCTCATGCGCTCCATCTTGCCGCTTGGACGGCACCTCTCGTGCCGGATGTCGGGCATCATGAGTAGGTGAGGAAAGCCGCCGCCATACCACTGTCCCTGCTGGGTCTCGGCATCGCCGGTCTCGGGTACGCCTCGGTCGTCGAGCGCAACTGGTTCCGGCTGCGCCGATTCGACGTTCCGGTCCTGGCCCGGGGGCAGCGCCCCGTGCGCATCCTCCACCTGTCCGACCTCCACCTGACGCCAGGCCGCAAAAAGCTCATCAACTGGGTACGCTCGCTCGGCTCCCTCGAACCCGACCTGGTCGTCAACACCGGCGACTCGATCGCCCACCCCGACGCCGTCCCGTCCCTGCTGCACGCCTTGGAGCCGTTGCTGTCCCGCCCGGGATTGTTCGTCTACGGCTCCAACGACCTGTACGCCCCGGTCTTCAAAAACCCCGTGCGCTACCTCTGGCGCACCAGCCGCAACGAACGCCGCCAGCACGTACCCTCCCTTCCCTGGCGAGAGCTGGGCGAAGGCATGGCGGCCGAAGGCTGGCTCGACATGAACAACACCACGGCCCGCCTGAAGCTGGCCGACCTGGACGTGGCCGTGGCCGGCATCCACGACTCCCACATCGACCGCGACCGCTACGACCTCGTAGCAGGCCCCGCCCCCGCCGACGCTGACCTCTGCCTGGGCGTCATGCACTCCCCCGAGCCCCGCAACATGACCCGCTTCGCCGCCGACGGCTACCAGCTCCTGCTCGCCGGCCACACCCACGGCGGCCAGGTCTGCATCCCCTTCTACGGCGCCCTGGTCACCAACTGCGGCATCGACCCCGCCCGCGTCAAGGGCCTCAATCGCCACGACTCCGCCTGGCTCCACGTCTCCGCCGGCCTGGGCACCTCCCCGTACGCCCCGGTCCGCTTCGCCTGCTTCCCCGAGGCCACGCTGCTCACCCTGGTACCGCGCCGGTGACCGATTAAGCGGTCCCAAGCACCCGCGAAGTCCGCTAGACTTTCCCAAGCACGCGCAAGACCGGCGTGTGACCGGGGTGTAGCGCAGCTTGGCAGCGCGCTTCGTTCGGGACGAAGAGGCCGTGGGTTCAAATCCCGCCACCCCGACCCAGCAAGACCAGGTAGAGGGCTTGATCCGCCAAGCGGGTCGGGCCCTTTTCTGTTGGTAGAAGTCGATAGGAGCCGATCGGGCGGCCGAGCTTCAATCCGTCGGCCTGTCGCCGACGATTGCGCTGATCGCGTGGGCGCTCTTGTAGATCGCCGGGTGCATCCAGCAGACGTCCTTTTGCGTCTCTACATCGTCACCGCCGAAATCCTGTTGCCGATCAAGACACCACCTCTGCGGCAGGTAGAGAACAGGGGCGAGCATGGATACGGACCACACATCAGAACCTCGATAGCACCGCCAGCTCGTGATCACGACGAGACTTTTCAGTGCCACGATCACCGGTTAGGTCTTCGAACTACTCACGAGCACCGAGAGGGCGCAAGCATGAGGCGCTGGACTATTGTCGCCGTAGGAATCGTGACCATGGCGACAGGAGTCTGTACGCCTGCTCACGGTGCAAGTGCGGCGCCCAACCCCGTCGATGCGCTCAAGCGGCAACTCATCGAACACCAAGGCGTAACGCTCTCTGAACGATGGACTATGAGGTACACCTTTAGCGAGACCAGCTATGTGTACTTGTACAAGAAGCTCGTCGAGTTCGGGAAGGGCAAGGCCATCGCCAGCGACACCCGATATCGCGCAGGCCACAAGTATGCAGGAGAGGGCGAGTTTCGGTATCTCACGTTTCCAGGCCAGGAGTATATGCAGGACAAGGGCCGGCGTTTGCCGAAGGGTAAGCGCTGGGTTCTAACAGAGGACAAGCAGTTCATACCGTTCGCGCACAGCCCCATCAAAGTCGCTGACCCGGCCGTCCTAAGAGCAATCCTTGCCACCGCCAAAGCGAAGCGCCCGGCCGGCGTCTATGACGGCACACGCACGACGATGTATGAGGGAGCCATCACTTTCGGGCAGCTCTATAAGGCGTCCCCGGGTACGTCCAAGCCGAAGGATCCCCAGGCGAAGATCACATGGCGGATTTGGCTCGGACGCGACCAACTGACGCGCCGCGTCTGGAGCACTTGGCGCTCACGGTCGCCACTTTCCGGCAGCAGGGAACCCACGGAGGTGCATGTGATGGACGCCCTATTCAGCGACTGGGGCACAAAGACACAGATCAACCGACCCGCAGCCGACGAAGTGATCACCAGCGAAGAACTTCACAAACTCATCGGCGACTAGCCCATCCTTGATGTCGCAGTGGCGACGTCGATCGCGCTCGGTGAGATGCGCGACCGCCAGAACCGAACCTCGATGACAACTGGCCTCCGCTTGCCACCGCGGGTTGAAACCGAGAAGCCCAGCCGCCATTCTCACCCAGCAAGGCATTATTGGGCCTCCGGCGCCGCAGCGTCCAGCAAGAGCAGCAGTTCATCAATAGCTTGGCCTTGCTCTGGCGACAGGGCATCCAAGGAGAAGTGCATGAGCGCGTTTCGGACCTTCCCTACCGTTTCCAGCAGGTTGAGCAGATCCGCTTGCTCGATCCTCCACCCCAGGGTCCGCCAACGTTCGACGTCGTCCAGTAGGTACCTATAGTTCCCGAAGGTCAGGTCCTTCGGCTCAAGGACCTTCTTCTTCTGATGCTTGGGAATGGCCGCACGGAGTTCCTCCACGCGGAAGACCTCCGCCGCGTTCCTGAGCCTGGTCTCGGCATTCTCGATCAGCAGGAACGGGCGGGCGTGCTGGCCGAACTTTCCGCTTAGGTCCGCAGCGGTGACAATGCCTTCCACGCTTCTGCGATCATTACCTCGGACCAGGATGAAGCCGTCGCGCTGAATATATTCGATCAGGTCGAGCACGTTGGCATCATGGTCGACCACGTGAGCCCTCGTTATGGCGTCCGCGAGCGTCGGCGTATCGGAGGCCACATACGCCCTACCGATCGATTCCCATGTCACAGCGCCGAGGAGCGCACCGTCCTCGTCTATGACCGGCACCTGCGAGAACCGCTTTCTCAACATCATTGTCCTGGCCGCGGTCAAGGAAGCGCTGGGCAGCACGGAAACAGCCTTGGACGGCAGATCTCCGAGACGGAGTTTGCCTGATGTCTGCTTCGCGGCGGATTCTGGAACAGTTTTCCCGTCCGAGGTCGATGCCGGCTGCTCGTCCGGCTCCTTCTCCATAGGCACCAAGGCGACCGTGTTGTCCACGGAACCCTCGGTGAAGTGCGGGCGCGTTGCCAGTCCGACGTCTGCCAGTTCGCCGCTAACCCGCTCGATGACTGCCGCTGTGCGTCGCCATTCGCCCCAGTGAGCAAGAAGATGACGGATGGACAGCGTCTTCGGCGAGCTAGGGTCCTCTTCCACCTGTATGACCGCTTCTTCCAGCAACTGGGAGACACTGGTGATCTCCGGATCCCCCTCGACTCCCGGGTCGACGCCAGTCTCGGCGAGGTGAGCGATCCGTCGCGGCATCTCATGGCGTCGGAGGCGAGCGACGGTGAGGAGGGAGCCGATGCTTGCGCGCAGGTCTGGTTTGAGCTCGTCCCGGATCAGCCGCTTACCCAGCCAATCGACGCCCCGAACATGGGGGAACTCGGGGTTGCCATCGGGCCGATACTCGTAGCCACCCGATACTCTGCCGATGGCGACCTTGCCTAGCTCGGATTTCAACGGCATGAGGACGAGATCGCCGAGCTCAATCTCACGGGCAAACCCCCAGGTCTGCCCCGTCACATGTCCTGGCGACAAGCTTGGGTACTCACGGGCGGCTGCGACTCTGAGCTGCTCTTTCGTGGGATAGGCGGAAAGGTCGCCGAGCTCGTACCAACTGATCATCGCTCTACCCTCGTGGAGGGCAACCGTCTCGACCTCCCCGTCCTGACCACCCCGGACCACCCAAGCCGCAGGTCCCTGGCTACGTCGTGTCTCGCTCACAGCACCGCCCCTCTCCAATGCCGCGCCACAGGCTGCCTCAGCACTCCCGGCAGGCACGGAAGCTCGTTTACCCGGACCATGGCCGGATCATGCGGGTACCAATGATGCGTCAAGATCTCTGACCGCTCCACGACTTTCCGCACTGTCGCGTGCGTCGATTGTCATGCCTCACCGCCGAGGTGATGAGGCAGGCTGCGAGTGCGGCGGTCTCTATGGGCAGCGCCTGTGACCGCCGTCGCGCGGGTGGGGGGCGTGGCGCCGTCGGCCCGTTTCCTGTTCGATTGTCAGCCGTGTGGGGAAACGCTCCGCCGTACTGGATGATCATCCAGCGGCGCGGAAGCGTTCATACCGTTCCTCGATCAGCTCTGGCTTTGGGCGATCCGCTCTACGGCGGGGCAGCACCAGGTCCAATCCATGCATCTCCTGCAAGCCGTGCTTCAGCATCGGCCCATCGATCTCTTGCAGGATGTCCGAGCGCACTTCGATCACCAGATCGGGACGCACGCCCAGGATGTGCTGGTCATACGCCGCGTGGTGGATCTTGCACAACGCCATCCCGTTCGAGATCGCTGGGACACCACGTTCCTCACGGTCAGGGATGATGTGGGCGGCATCCAGAAGTGACAGGTGCCTTAGGCGGCACATCGCGCAACTGGTTTCGTACGCCTGGATCACCCGCTGGCGAAAGACTGGCTGGTGCAGTCGCCGCCTGGTCATGCTGACGGAGTAGCGTCGCTCGATCTCGCTCACCGGCCCGTCAAGGGCGATGTGGCGCTGCGCCTCCTCCAGCGCAACGGCCACCTGCAGCTGATCGGTTTCCATAGCCCGGATCCATACCGGGAAGAACGGCAGATACAGACCCTGCTTCACGCCGAAGAACCAGATGAGAGGCAGGTCGCGCTCGTAAGCGCGGCGGAGTCCGACGTTGGTGTACAGGTTCGGGTTGTCCCCCTGGAACTTGTAGCGGAGGAGGCCGTCCTGACCTACCTGGTCTTCGTACGGCGCGCGGGCGCCGTCAGAGGTGTAGGTAGTGAGGATGGAGAGGGCGGCGGCCATTTCCTTCGGTTTGCGGATACCCAACTGGTTGTCCACCAGCGGAAATGCTCGCCCCTCGAACTGGAAGCCCAGGAGTTCGGCGCGGGACACCACTGGATTCTCCGGAGTGCAACGCTGCCGGAGCCATGCCATGGCAGCCGCTCGTACCCGACTGTCCAGGCCATCATCCAGGGACATGATCACAGTCAGATTTCTATACCCGACTCCGGTCCTGTCGCTACTGCGAATTCATGGGATCAACCAGTGCCGACTGCGGTGGCAAGGACATTGTGGGCACGGAGACGTTACCGGTTGGGACGGCCATCGACTGTTTGTCGAGGCCACCTGCAGCGACCGGCTTGGTGCCGCAGGTGGACTTGGCGTTTTCGACGTTCTCAGTGGTTGCCGGGGTGGTAGTGGGCATGGATTTCTGCGCGGGCGGCTTCCTCGGGGGTTAGCCAGCGCAGGACTATGTCGTCGAACAGGTCGGCGTCGATGCTTTCTTCCAGGTCCTGGGGGGTGGCGCCTAGGCGTTGGTAGTGGACCTGGGGGAGGGCTGTGGGGCCGGGGTCGGCGATGTGAGTGATCACATACAGGGCCGGGCGATCGTTCTGGTAGTTCAAGGCATGCTCGAACCACATGCCCGGCTGGGGGATGACGCTCTGGGTCACACCGATCATTCTCCGTTGTCGGAGGGGGTTGTGGAGGGTGAACATGCCAGCTCATCAGGCTGTACGCCAAGTTTCCGCGGGTAGCGGGTCTTCGTCAGAGCATCGGACTCATGACCCGTGGGTTCACGCGGGGGCTATGCGTAATTTGGGGGCGGCGGGGGCTTTTCGTGTTGAGGTGCGGATTGTGGTTTTTTGCGCGGCGTCGATGCGACGGGGTTTGTGCTTGCTGGCCGGCGTCGGTGTCTCCGGGCGTCGAACTAGTTGATGGGCGTTGCGGCTTCCGGGCGCGCTATCCGCGTCGCGTTCGGGGCTGCGTCGCTGGTTGGTGGGGGTCTGAGGGGTTGCGTTCGGGGTGGCGGTGTGGGGTCGCGGTCGTCCGGGGGTCGGCCGCTGGCCTCGCCAGGTGCTCTGTGGAGCGCCTGGCGAGGGGTACTTCTGGTTGCGGCAACCGCGGATGGTAGCGCCTGTCCCCCGACTCGGGCGCCGCTCCGCATGACGGAGACTACTCTCCGTATAAGTTTCGTCGCAACCGGTTATAGAGATCTCCACCTGCCTGCGGCCAATTAAGTGGCCAATCCGCGGGGGTTCTTGGAGAGGGTGCGCAGGTAGCGTGCGGGTTATGGAGATCACTGCGCGCGAACCGGGTCGTGGGGTGTATGCGGCTACGGGTGACTATGTCCACGCGGTCGAAGTGCGTGGGGCTGAGCGGCTGGTGTTTGTGGCGGGGACCATGGGGCTGGATGATCGGGGGCGGCCTGGGGGCTCGCTGGAGGATCAACTGGGGCTTATCTGGGCGAATATTCGGGCCATTCTGGCCAGTGCTGATATGACCGTGGACAACATTGTTCGGGTCACCAGCTATTTGCGGGATCCGGGCTATGCGGAGGCCAATGCCGCCGCCCGGGTGGCGGCGCTCAAGGGGCGGGCGGTGGCGACGACGGCGATTGTCGCGCGGACGCTGGTCGACGACTGGCTGGTGGAGGTCGAGGTGATCGCTGCGGGGTGAGGGCCGTGGTGACCAGACGTTCCGGGAGCGGGATCGGGTCTACGGGGTCGGGGTTTCGGGTGGGCTTTGGCGGCCCTGGTTGTAGGCGGTGTCGAAGTCTTGGCCCAACGACGCGCGTAGGCGGGTCGTGATGCGGTTGACGTCGAAGCGTTCGCCCTCCGGGAGCGGGGCGGCTACCGACAGGCGCAGGGCCGCTGCCTGGCCGAGGAGGGTTGCGGCTTCGCGCGCGGAGGCTGTCGCGCCTGCCAGACCCTCCAGGGCCAGGGCCACCGCTCTGGGGTCGCCTACAGCTTGGGCTCGGGTCAGGCTTTGTTCGTGGCGGGTACGCGCCGCCGCGTACGAGCCGCGCATCTCCTCGATGAAACCCAGCTCGGCGAAGATCAATGCCAGGGCGGCGTCGGAGTCCAGGGCGTGGTCCCAGTCGATCCAGGCCAGGAGATGCGCCTCGGCCTCGTCCAGGCGGTCTTGGCGGCGGGCGCTCAAGGCCAGGCCCAGGGCGGCGAACTCCTCCCCCACCGTGTAACCCTGCTCCACCGACAGGGCCATGGCCCGGGTATGCAGCACGTCGGCCTGGTCGTGGGCGCCGGCCAGGAGGGCCAGGCGTCCTAGCTGGGACATCTTGTCGGCTACTTCGGTCCACAGGCCGAGTTCTTCGGACATGCGCAGACCCTCCCGGTGTACCCGGGCCGCCTCGGCATAGTCGCCGACGATCTCGGCGTGCCAGGCCACCGCGAAGCCCGCGTGGGACTGGCCCCAGCGGTCGCCCAGCTCGGCGAACAGGTCCAGGCTCTCCCTGCCCCACGCTTGGGCGCGGTCGAGGTCGCTGCGGAGCAACGCGTGGCGGGCCTGGACGGCGCGGGCGAACGCCGTCCCCCACTGGTCGCCTATGGCGGCGAAGGAGGCCAGGGCGCGGTTGGCGAGTTCTTCGCCGGAGTCCGGGTCGCCGATGCCCAGTTGCGCGGTGGCGAGGAACGTTTGGGCACGGGCCAGGCCGGAGAGTCGGGCGAGGTCGGTGGCGGGGGCCGGCACGGGGACCGAGGTGATCGCCTCGCCGGTGCGCAGGGTGAACGCGGCCAGCCAGGTCCGCGTGATGTCGCCCGGGTCGGTGATCTGGGACAGCCACCTGCGTCCCTCGCCGAGCCGTCCGCGCAACACCCAGTACCAGGCCAGCGCGTTGACCAGCCGCTCAGAAGAAGAAGCAGGGCCGTGGGGGGTCAGGGCGGCACGGAAGTTGGCGGCCTCCGCGTCCAGACGCAGCAGCCACTGCCGTTGTTCAGGCCCTCGCAGGTACGGCTCGGCCCGCTCAGCCACCGCGAGGTAGTACTCCCGGTGCCGGAGCCGCATCTCCTCGCTCTCCCCCGCCTCCAGCAGCCGTTCCTGGCAGTACGCCGCCACGGACTCCAGCAGCCGGTAACGCGGCCCGTCGCCCACCACGACCAGCGAACGGTCCACCAGCCGGGGCAGCACCGACAGCGCGTCATCGCCGCCGACCGCCTCGGCGGCCTCCAGCGTGCACCCATCAGCGTGTACGGCCAGCCGCCGCAGCACCATCTGCTCATCAGCCCCGAGCAGTTCCCAACTCCAGTCGATCATGGCCCGGAGTGTGCGCTGCCGGGCGGGCACGTCGTTGCGACCGGCGGTCAGCACCCGGAACCGGTCGTCGAGGCGCGCGGCCAGTTCCCGCACTCCCAGCGCCCGGACCCGGGTGGCGGCCAGTTCCAAGGCCAGCGGGATCCCGTCCAGGCGGCGGCAGATGGCCGCGACGGCGTCGGGATCGAGCTCCGCGCCGGGCGCGGCGTCGGCGACCCGGGCGGCGAACAGCCGTTCCGCGTCCTGCTGGGCCAGGGTGGGCACGTTCCACACCTGTTCGCCGGCGACGCCGAGTGGTTCCTGGCTGGTGGCGAGGACACGCAGGTCGGGCGCGGTTCGCAGGAGGAGCGCCACGAGCTGGGCGACGGGTTCTGTCACGTGCTCGCAGTTGTCGAGGACGAGCAGCATGCTCTTGCCGCGCAACGCCTCGGCCAGCCGCCCGGCCAGGTCCGGGCCTTCGTCACGGACACCGAGCGTCGCGGCGACGACCTCCGTCACGGCGGCCGCGCCGGGCGAAGGGAGTGTGGCGGATCCGGCCAGTTCGACGAGCCAGACCCCGTCGGCCATCCGGTCGATCTGTCGCCCGGCGGTCTCCAACGCGAGCCGTGTCTTTCCCACGCCTCCTGGCCCCGTCAACGTGACCAACCGGCCTTCACCGAGCAGGCCGACCACCGAGGCCACCGCCTCATCCCGCCCCACCAGCCCGGTGAGCGCAGCGGGCAAATTGGTGAGCCGGGCCGCCCGCACCGGCGCGTCCAGTGAGGCGTCCTGCCGAAGGATGGCCTGGTGGAGCGCGGCCAGATCAGGCCCTGGCTCCAACCCGAGTTCCTCGTCCAGCAGCACCCGCAGGGCACCGTAACTGTCCAGCGCCTCCTTCTGCCGCCCGGCCCGGTACAGGGCTCGCATGTGGGCCGCGCGCAGCCGTTCACGCAAGGGGTGGCGACCGACCAGGTCGCCGAGCTCGTCGGCGAGCAGCGCGTGCTCGCCCAGCTCCAGCCGCGTCTCGGCGTGGTCTTCCAGGGCGGTGAGCCGCAGTTCCTCCAGACGCGCGATCTCGGCGCGCGCGAACTCCTCGTCGGCGAAGTCGATCAGCGCGGGCCCGCGCCACAACGCCAGCGCGTCGGCCAGCAACGCCGCCCGCACCTCGGGGGCGCCGTTCCGGGCCTCGGTCAGGAGCGCCTGGAAGCGGCCGGTGTCGACGTCGGCGGGCTCGATCTGGAGGCGGTACCCGGAGGCGCCGGACACCACGCTCTCCTTGCCCACGATCCTGCGGAGCTGGGATACGCGGGTCTGGAGGGCTCCGGCCGGGTTGGCGGGCAGCGCGCCACTCCAGAGGGAGTCGATGAGCCGGTCTGCCGGCACCACCTTCCCGGGGTCGATGAGCAGGTGGGCCAGCAGGGCGCGGACCTTCACCTCAGGCACTCTGACCTGCGCACCCTCCGGTCCCCACACCGCGAGCGGACCAAGTACCCCGAAACGCATGAGCCTCACGGTAGTGGAGCTGGAGAAAACCTGGAGCGCCCGCAGGCACAGTCCACCGCATGAACGACGGACACCCCCGGCTGGCGGTGGTCACAGGCTCGGACCACTCGGCGGCCATGGTGATCGCTGAGCGAGCCTGTGCGCACCACGGCCTGGAGGTCGACGTGATCGACCTCGAGGCCGCCTGCCTGCCGGATCCCGCGCCCGACAGGCCGACCACCGTCCGCGACCAGACGGCCGCCGGACAGGCCCGCGGTCTCGCTGCCCCAGGCGAGCGGGCCATCGTTCGCGACCTGACGGCCGGGCGGGCGCGTGGTCGTGCGGCCGAGCGTGTTCCGGAGCTGGTGCCGCCGGCCGTACACGATCTGAGGCCCTGGCTTGCCGCGGCGGAGGGGTTCGTGGTGGTCGCGGTCAGGACGTGGTCGTTGCGCAAGGCGGTGTTCTGGTGTGCCGAGGCGTGGCGGGGCAAGCCGGTCGCGCTCGTGAGCGACCCGGCGCTGCTGATCCCGTCGGCCATCGATCGCATGTTGCTGAAACTTCTCAGACAGGAATTCTCATGAACAAGGCTGGACCCCGGCAGTGGTTCGGGCTCTCGATACTTCTGCTGCCCACCGTGCTGCTCTTCCTGGCGATGACGGTGCTGTTCCTGGCCACGCCGCAGATCGCGGCGGACCTGGACCCGAGTGGCGCGCAACTGTTGTGGATCAATGACATCTACGGCTTCATGATGGCCGGACTGCTCGTCGCGATGGGCACCGTGGGCGACCGGATCGGGCGCAGGAAGGTGCTGCTGTTCGGCGCGGCGGCCTTCGGGGTGGCGTCGCTGCTGGCGGCACTGGCGCCGAACGCGGAGCTGCTGATCGCGGCCCGCGCGGTGATGGGCGTGGGCGCGGCGGCGGTGATGCCGTCGACGTTGTCGCTGATCAGCAACATGTTCAAGGACGACAGGCAGCGTGGCACCGCCATCGGCCTCTGGGCGGCCTCGATCTCCGTCGGCGTGGCGGTCGGACCGCTGGTGGGCGGGCTGCTGCTGGAGGCGTTCTGGTGGGGCGCGGCCCTGCTGGCGGGCGTGCCGGTGATGGCGATCGTGCTGGTCGGCGCGCCGTTCCTGATCCCCGAATACCGCGCGCCGAAGACCGGCGGGCTGGACCCGCTGAGCGTGGTGCTGTCGATGGCGACGCTGCTGCCGATCGTGTACGGGGTGAAGGAGCTGGCCAAGTCCGGTCCCGGAGCGGTCTCGCTGGGCACGCTCGCGGTCGGCCTGCTGCTCGGCGTGGTCTTCGTGCGCAGGCAGTTGCGGCTGGAGAACCCGCTGCTGGACGTGCGGCTGTTCGCCAACAAGGTGTTCAGCGGCGCCCTGGGCGTGTTCATGCTGAGCGCGGTGGCGCTGGGCGGGGTGTATCTGCTGTTCACGCAGTACCTGCAGCTCGTGGCGGAGCTCTCGCCGCTGGAGGCGGGGCTGTGGATCCTGCCCGCGGCGCTGGCGCTGGTGGCCGTCTCGACGTTGTCGCCGGTCATCGCCCGCCGGGTACGGCCGGCGTACGTGATCAGCGGCGGCGCGCTCCTGTCGGTGCTCGGTTACCTGCTGATGACCCAGGTGGGCAGCGTCGCCGGCCTGCCGATGCTGATCACCGGCTTCTACGTGCTCTACCCGGGCATCGCCCCGGCGATGGCGCTGAACACGGCCCTGGTGATCGGCTCCGCGCCGCCGGAGAAGGCCGGCGCCGCCTCCGCGGTGAACACCACCGCCAGCGACCTGGGCACCTCGCTCGGCGTCGCGGTCCTCGGCAGCGTGGGCACGGCCGTCTACCGTGCGGCGATGCCCGCCGGGGCGCCCGACACCCTGTCCGGGGCCCTGGTGGCCGCGGAGAGCCTTCCGGGGCAGACCGGCGAGGCGTTGGTGGCGGCGGCGCGCGCGGCCTACACCGACGGGCTGAACGTCGCGGGCGGCATCGCGGCGGCGCTGGTGGCCGGGGCGATCGTCCTGTCGCTGACGATGCTCAGGAAGGTCCCCGCCACGAACGCCCCCGCCCCCGAGCCCAAGCACGCGGCGCCGGAACAGAAGGAGGCAGTGGCGATCTGACCTGAGGGATGCGCCCCGGGGCCTGAGGCTCCGGGGCGCATCACCGTCCCAGGCGCCCGGAGCCCACAACTCCGGGCGCGGCGGCGTCCCAGACGCCCGGAGCCCACAGCCCCGGGAGTGTCACTAACCCAGTGTTGCCAGGATCTCCTCCACCGTCTCCTCCACGGTCAGGTCGCTGGAGTCGATCCAGTGCCCGATCCTCGGCGTCTGCGTCCTCAGCACGTGGTCGAGCCCCGCCACCGTCCAGTCCCCGTAGCCCGTCTTGGCCCGCTCACGCTCCCGCCGCTCCACCGACGCGGGAGACGGCGCGAGCACCACGACGTGCAGCGGCCGGCTGCGGATCAGCTTGGCGAGGTTCTCCAGCTCCGCCCCCAGCACCACGTCCTGAAGGATCGGCGTGAACCCGGCCTCGTAGTAGCGGTCGGCGACCTGGGCGGCGATCGCGTGGCGCAGCCGGAGCTGGCGGAGCGCCTCGTCGGACGGCCGCGCCGACATCTCGGCCCGCCCGCCGACCACCATCCTGCGGAAGACGTCGCCGCGCACGTGCGCCGACCTGGGCAGCCGTTCGGCCAGCGCCTGGGCGACCGTGGACTTGCCCGACGCGGAGATGCCCGTGAGCAGAATGACGCCTCTCATGGGGACAGCAGCGTACGCACCCGGCCGGCCCCCACCGCCAGCAGGAGGGTCGGCAGCCTGGGCCCGGTGTCGCGCCCGGTCAGCAGGTGGTACAGCAGCGCGAAGAAGGCCCGCTGCGCCTGCTTCAGCTCGGGAGTCGGCTTGGCGTCCACCGGGAGCCCGGCGACCAGCTTCGGCACGCCGTACACCAGCGTGGTGAGGCCCTCGACCGACCAGTGCTCGTCGAGGCCGTCGAGCAGGAGGCGCACCGACGCGGCGCTGTCGTCGTCGAGCGCGGCCAGGCGCTCGGCGTCGGGTTCGTCGCGTACGCGGGTGCGCTGCTCGGCGGGGACCTGCGTGTCCACCCAGCGCTGGGCGCGGTCGAGGCGGGGCCGTACCTCGTCCAGGGTGGCGACGCCGTCGACGTCGCCCAGGATGCGCAGGGTCTGGACCTCGTCGCCGGTGGTGATGTCGGCGACGGAGGCCAGTGTGCGGTAGGCGAGCGGGTGGGGCGTGGCGGGCAGCGCGGCGGCGGCCGTGGTGGTGGCCCGGGTGTGGGCGGCCTTCTCGGCGGGCAGGCCGCCCCCGCCCGCGATCTTGCGGCCGAGCGCGTCCCACTCGTCGTAGAGGCGCTGGATCTCCTGGTCGAAAGCGATCTTGAAGGACTGCTCGGGCTTGCGGCGGGCGTACAGCCAGCGCAGGACCGGAGCCTCCATGATCTCCAGGGCGTCGGTGGGGGTGGGCACGCCGCCCTTGGAACTGCTCATCTTGGCCATGCCGGTGATGCCGACGAAGGCGTACATGGGGCCGATGGGCTGCTTTCCGGCGAAGACCTCGCCGACGATCTGCTCGCCGACGATCCACGCCGAGCCGGGCGAGTGGTGGTCGACGCCCGAGGGCTCGAACACCACTCCCTCGTACGCCCACCGCATCGGCCAGTCGACCTTCCACACGAGCTTGCCCCGGTCGTGCTCGGCCAGCCGTACGCTCTCGCCGAAGCCGCACGCGCACGTGTAGGCCAGCTCCGTGCTCTCGTCGTCGTAGGCCGTCACGGTGGTCAGGTCGCGCTCGCACAGCGCACAGTAGGGCTTGTACGGCGAGTAGCGCTCGACGGGCTTGGTCCGGTACTGGCCGAGGATCGCGTCGATCTTGACCCGGTGTTCCATGGCGCGCAGGATCTGCTCGCGGTAGGCGCCCGCGGTGTAGCGCTCGGTCTGGCTGATGGCCTCGACCTCGACGCCGAGTTCGGCCAGCGCGGCGGTCAGCGGCGCCTTGAAGTGCTCGGCCCAGTTCGCGTGCTCGCTGCCGGGCGGCGCGGGCACGCTGGTCAGCGGCTTGCCGACGTGCTCGGCCCAGGACGGGTCGATGCCGGCGGGCACGCGGCGGAAGCGGTCGTAGTCGTCCCAGGACAGCAGGTGCACGCAGGCCCGCCCGCGGCGCCTGATCTCGTCGGCGACCAGGTGCGGGGTCATGACCTCGCGCAGGTTGCCCAGGTGGATCGGGCCGGACGGGCTCAGGCCGGAGGCGCAGACGATCGGTTTGCCCGGTGCGCGACGATCCGCCTCGGCGATGACATCGTCTGCGAACGTGGCGACCCAGTCTGCGATCATCGTCCCATTCTGGCAGCAGGGGGCCGCCATCCGAGGGTGATCAGGAAGTACAGCAGGCCGCCGAGCACGAGCGCCACGACGACGCCCACGTTGGCCGCGCCGAACGTGCCCGCCCGCATCTCCTCGCTCATGAGGAAGCCGACGAGGTTCGCGATGTTGGGGTCGGCGGAGGTGATCAGGCCGAGGCCGGTGACCGACGCGGCCACCAGCGCGATCAGGCCGGGCCAGTTGAAGGCGGGCCCGCCCGTCCGCAGCAGCGCCTCGTCGTAGCGGCTGCCGCGGCGCCACATGTCGACGAGGAAGACCGCGACCCAGGCGGCCATGACCACCCCGATGATCGACAGGAACGCCTGGAAGGTGGCCAGGAAGTTGCCGGAGACGAACAGCAGGTAGTAGCCGCCGAGGACCATCAGCACGCCGTCGAACAGCACGGCCAAATGCCGCTTCACCGGTACGCCCAGCGCCAGCATGGACAGTCCGGACGAGTAGATGTCCATGATCGCCCCGGCCAGGAAGCCCCCGATCGCGGCCAGCAGGTACGGCAGCAGGAACCACGTCGGCAGCGCCGCGGCCAGCGCGCCCACGGGGTCGGCGGCGGCCGCCTCGGCCAGCTTGGGGTCGCCGCCCGCCAGCAGCACGCCGAACACCAGCAGGACCATCGGCGGCAGCGCGCCGCCCAGCGTGGTCCAGAGCGTGATCGCCGAGCCCTTGGAGCGTGCGGGCAGGTAGCGCGAGTAGTCGGCGCCGCAGTTGACCCAGCCGAGGCCCAGCAGCGTCATCGCGA
Source organism: Nonomuraea sp. NPDC050790 (assembly GCF_044456745.1). Lineage (NCBI taxonomy): Bacteria > Bacillati > Actinomycetota > Actinomycetes > Streptosporangiales > Streptosporangiaceae > Nonomuraea > Nonomuraea sp. NPDC050790. The sequence continues at coordinate 1,045,452 of NZ_JBITGF010000003.1, forward strand.
AGATCACGCCGCCCGCCCAGGCGCCGGGCCCGCCCGTCGTGGGCAGGGAGAGGCCGAGCTTGGGCAGCATGAGCGCCATGTAGACGACCGTCAGGACGACGAAGGCATAGGTCAGGTACCGCTGGACGGTCATGATCATGGCGTGGCCGTACACGCCGACGGCGATCGTGACCAGGGCGGCGACCACGAAGCAGATCGCCAGCGCGGTGGTCTGGCCCAGGCCGGGCGCGAGCCTGGTCAGGATGGCGGCGCCGCCCTGCGCGGAGAGCGTGACCAGCACGGTCTCCCAGCCGACGTTGGAGATGTAGGACAGCAGCGCGGGCAGTTTGTTGCCCTGGACGCCGAACGGGGCGCGGCCGAGCGTCATCGTCGGCACGCCGGACCGGGCTCCGCCGACGGCCACCAGGCCGACCAGCCCGAACGAGAGCAGGTAGCCGAGCGCTCCGGCGGCGATCGCGGGTACGACGCCGAGCCCGAGTCCCACGATGTAGACGCCGAAGGCGATGCCGAACAGGGACAGGTTGGCGGCCGCCCACGGCCAGACCAGGTCGAAGGGCCTGCCGCGGCGCTCGTGCTCCGGCACCGCGTTGATGCCGTTCCGCTCGACGGTCATCGTCATAGGCGGAGATTACAGCCGGGTGTTCTGGTCGTGCAGCAGCAGCCACGCGTCGCCGACGCGGGTGAAGACGAGGCTGACGAGGTTGCGCGCGTGGTAGTCGCCCTCGTGGTAGTCGGCCTCGTAGACCGAGACCAGCGTGCCCTCGGTCTCCTTTTCCCAAATCCGGCACATTTTCTGCGTCCAGTCAAGTTCGGAAAACCACTCGCGATGGAAGTCCAGGACCGCCTCGCGGCCTTCGAGTGTCTTGCCGTTCGGGAGGACCACGATCACGTCGTCGTGCAGGGTCTCCGCGTACGCCTCCAGGTCACGGTCGGCGATGGCCGCGAGGTGGGCTTCTATGGTTTTCTGGACAGAAATCATGATCTAAGGATATAGATCCATTAGCCGTGCAAGGCAATGTCAAGCCGCCTGCAGGCACGCGGGGAGACCTTGTCCCCATGAAGCACTCCGCCAGTGTCACCGTCGTGGTCCCGGCAATGAACGAAGCCGAGAACCTGCCTCACGTCTTCGCGACGCTGCCCTCCTGGATCGACGAGGTCATCCTGGTGGACGGCAACTCGACCGACGACACCGTCGCGGTCGCCCGCACGCTCCGCCCCGACCTGCACGTGGTCACGCAGACCGGCAGGGGCAAGGGCAACGCCCTCATCGCCGGCTTCGCCGCCGCCAAGGGCGACATCATCGTCATGATCGACGCGGACGGCTCGACCGACGGCCGCGAGATCGGCCGGTTCGTCGAGGCCCTGATCGAGGGCGCCGACTTCGCCAAGGGCTCGCGCTACGTGCCCGGCGGCGGCTCCAGCGACATCAGCGTGCTGCGCTCGTTCGGCAACCGGGTGCTGACCGGCCTGACCAACATGCTCTACGGAACGCGCTACACCGACCTCTGCTACGGCTACAACGCGTTCTGGGCCCGGCACCTCGACGCGATGGCGCTCGACTGCGACGGCTTCGAGATCGAGACGCTGATGAACGTGCGGGCCGCCCAGGCCGGTCTGCTCATCCAGGAGGTCCCGAGCCACGAGCACTGCCGCATCCACGGCGAGAGCAACCTGCACGCCGTGCGCGACGGCTGGCGCGTGCTGAAGACGATCCTGCGCGAGCGCAACCGGGGCATGGTCGCCACTCCGGCGCCTAGTAGCCTCGGATCATGCGCTATATCGTGATCGGCGCCGGCGCCGTTGGCGGCACCATCGGGGCCAAGCTCTTCCAGGGCGGCCACGACGTGCTGCTGATCGCCCGCGGCGCCCACTACGAGTCCCTCCGCGCGAGCGGCATGAAACTGATCTCCCCGTCCGGCTCCGAGACGCTGGGCATCCCGGTGTCCGACGGTCCCGTCCCCACGGGCGACGACGACGTGATCGTCCTGGCCACCAAGTCGCAGGACACCGTCGCCGCCCTGGACCCGTGGTCGCGCGACCTGCCGGTCGTGCTGGCCCAGAACGGCGTCGCCAACGAACCGGTCGCGTTGCGGCGCTTCGAGCGTGTCTACGGCATGTGCGTCTGGCTGCCCGCCCTGCACCTGGAGCCCGGCGTGGTCATCTCGTACGGCACGCCGCACCCCGGCATGCTCCACGTCGGCCGTTATCCACAGGGTGTGGACGACCTGGCCACGCAGGTGAGCGCGGATCTGGCCAAGAGCGGGTTCGTGGCGCGGGCCGTACCGGATGTCATGCGGTGGAAGCACGGCAAGCTGCTCGGCAACCTCGGCAACGCGGCCGAGGCCCTGTGCGAGCCCGGCGGCTACGGCGACATCCACCAGCAGGCGAGGACCGAGGCGATGGGCCTGCTCGACGCGGCCGGGATCGCCTTCACCACCCAGGACGACGAACGGCGCCTGCGCGGCCACCTCGTGGACCTCGCCCCGATCGACGGCGTCGCCAGAGGCGGCGGCTCGTCGTGGCAGAGCCTGGCCAGAGGCGCGGGCACCATCGAGGCCGACTACCTCAACGGCGAGATCGTGCTGCTGGCGCGCGAGCTCGGCCGGCCGGCGCCGGTCAACGAGGTGCTGCAGCGCGAGGCCAACCGGGCGGCCCGCGAGAAGCTGCCGCCCGGCTCGATGACCGCCGCCAAGCTCCAGGCGCTCATCGACGAGCGTTCCGCAGCCGTATCCCGCTGAACTCCAGCGTGCTGGCGGTGACCTCGTTCCAGAACGGCCAGAGGTTGTCCAGCACGCGCAACTGGATGCCGGCCTCCTCGTGCAGGTCGAAGAGATCGGTGACCGGCTCGGGCGGCCCGAGCGGCTCCACGGCGACCCTGGCCACGACCGCGTGCGGCGGGTCGCCGATGGGCGCGAAGGGGCCCGCGGGCAGCCGGTAGGCGAACAGCCGGACCTCCATGATCGCCTTGAGCCAGGCGTACTCGATGGCGTGCACCCGCTCGCCGCCGCCGGCGCCGATGATCCGCTCGGCGTCGCGCTCGGTCGTGCGCGGGCCCTTCCACGCCATCGCCCGCGGGCAGGCGCGCGGGAACCAGTAGTCGGGGCAGCGCTCCGGGCCCACCGCCCAGACGTACGGCTCCCGCTGCGTCGAGGTCTTCGCGACATGCGGCTCGAACCGCTTGATCGTCGGATCTTCCGAGAAGTGCAACACCTGTCCTGGTCCGGGTCTCATATGACCATCCTGACGCCCTGACCAGCCGGAAGCCTCCTTTCCCGCCCCGACACGGCGAAGGGCCCGCATATCCCCGCCCTGGACGGGCAGTTCGACGGTCGAGGTGAGTTCAGATGATCGTTTTGGGTCTTGTCCTAGTCCTGATCGCCACCGGTGCGATCGTGGTCGCGTCTATGGAGCCGAGCGCGACGGCCACCGACGCCTCCTTCACCGTCTTCGGCTACGGCTTCGCGCCGAACCATCTGGAGATGTTCGTCGCGGGCGCCGTCGTCGCGGCGGTCCTGCTGCTGGGCATCGCGATGGTCAACTCCGGCTCGCGCCGCGCGGCCATGCGTCGCAGGGCGCTGCGGCACAACCGCTCCGAGGCCGCCCGGCTGGAGGAGGAGAAGCGGGAGCTCGAACGCAAGCTGGAGCGCGAGCGTCACTCCGACGACCAGCGCGAACGTCACCCCGACGACCAGCTCGTGGCGGGCGCCCCGGCGCAGCGTCGTCCGGAGGATCGTCCGGCATAGCGGCTTTTATCCGGGTGTTCGGTGTATCGTGCGAGGCGCTCTCATCGTGCACCCGGAGGTCGCATGCCCCCCCAGCGTGGCCGCCCCATTGCGCTCAAGCTCCTCGTCCTGCTCTTCGTCCCGCTCATCTCGCTGGTGGGCCTGTGGGCGTTCGCGGCAGGACTGACCGGTGGCGACGGACTGCGCCTGCTGGAGATCAACAAGCTGGTCACGAACCTGTCCGACCCCGCCGAACAGGTCATCGTCCAGCTCCAGCAGGAGCGCCACCTGTCCGTCGAGCACATCTCCGGCAAGCGGCAGAGCGCGCAGGTCGCCAAGCAGCGCGGGCTGACCGACAAGACGCTGACGCGCTTCCACCGGCTCGCGGCCGCGCAGCAGGACCTCTCCCCCGAGATGGACACCCAGTTGCGCGGCCTCAGCACCGCCCTTGAGCAACTGCCCGACATCCGGCGCATCGCCTCCGGCGGCGCCCCGCGCGCCCTCGACGTGATCATCGGCTACAACCGGATCGTGGACGCGGCCTACCGCCTGCACGACGCCATGATCCTGGTCCCCGACACCTCGCTCTACCGGCAGGCGCACGCCGTCACCATGCTCGGCGAGGCCAAGGAGTTGCTCGCCCGCGAACGGGCCATGGTCGTGGTCGTGCTGGCCGCGGGCAAGGTCGGCGAGGCCGAGCGCGAGGCGTTCACCGGGATGGTGGCCAACCGGCGGCTGCTCTACACCCAGGCGCTGGCCCAGCTCGATCCCGGGCTGCGGCTGCCGTACGAGAGTCTGACCCAGGGGCCCGCCTACCGCGAGTTCCTCGAACTCGAGGACCTCCTGCGCAGCCAGGCCACCGTCAACGGCCTGCCCGCGGGCGCGGCCACCTGGCCCACCGACGCCGACAACCTGTGGGCCGCGGTCGAGCGCAACCAGATCTTCGCCGTCCAGGGCATCGTGGCGCGGGTCAACCCGGCCGCCAACGCCATCCTGCTGAAGATCGGCATCGCCGGCGGCGTCGGGCTGCTCGCCGTCATCGCCTCCATCGCGCTGTCCCTGCGCTTCCGCCGCCGCCTCGTGCGCGAGCTCGCCGCCCTGCGCGCCGCCGCCGCGGAACTGGCCGAGGTACGGCTGCGCGGCCTCGTCCAGCGCCTGAAGGCCACCACGACCCAGGCGCCCGAGCCGGTCCAGGTCATCCCGCTGGAGGTCGCGGCCGACACCTCCGAGGTGCGCGACATCATGCAGGCGTTCAACAGCGTGCAGTCCACCGCCGTGGAGGCCGCCGTCGGCCAGGCCAGGCTGCGCCACGGCGTCAACCAGGTCTTCGTCAACCTCGCCCGGCGCAACCAGTCGCTGCTGCACCGCCAGCTCCTGCAGCTCGACAGCATGGAGCGCGGCGCCGAGGACCCGGAGGCGCTGGCCGACCTGTTCAAGCTCGACCACCTGACCACGCGCATGCGCAGGCACGCCGAGAGCCTCATCATCCTGTCCGGCCAGGCGCCGGGACGCGGCTGGCGCAACCCGGTCCCGATCCTGGACGTGCTGCGCGCCGCCGTCGCCGAGGTGGAGGAGTACCAGCGGGTGGAGATCCTCCAGCCGCCCGCCCTCGCGCTGTCGGGCGCCGCCGTCACCGACGTCGCCCACCTCGTGGCCGAGCTGGTGGAGAACGCCACGCTGTTCTCGCCGCCGCAGACCCGCGTGGACCTGCGCAGCACGACCACGCCGCACGGGCTGACCATCGAGATCGAGGACCGCGGGCTCGGCCTGCCGCGCGCCGAGATCGACGAACTCAACGCGCGGCTGGAGGAGACGCCCGAGTTCGACCTGGCGCAGAGCGACCGGCTCGGGCTGTTCGTGGTGGCGCGGCTGGCGGCCAGGCACGACATCAGGGTCCGGCTCGGACCCTCGCCTTACGGCGGCCTGACCGCCCTCGTCGCGCTGCCCTCAGGGCTGCTTCACGAGCACGCGGCACTGGTCAACCGGTGACTCTCGTCGGCCGGTGACCTCTCGTCAGCCGGTGACCTGGAGCAGGGCCGCGTCCTTGGCGGCCGCGGGCTCGGTCAGGCGGCGTACCTCCTGGCCGTCCTTGTCGAGGATGACGACCCGGCCCGCGCTCCTGACCACCATGCTGCCGTCGGGCCGGTAGAAGGCGCCGGTCAGCCGGCCCTTCACCGGGATCGACAGCTTCTTGCCCGTGGTCGTGTCCAGCAGCACCGGCGAGAACGCCGACGGCCACGTCCCGTCGCCCAGCGCCTGCGGGTTGGCCGGGACCTGCACGACCACCCTGCTGCCGTCGGGCGACAGGCTCTGCACGTGGGTGACCCACTTGACGCCCCTGATCTTGGCCGCCTTGCCGGTCTTCGTGTCGAGCCGGTAGAGGCCGTTGGCCTCGCCCGTGTACCCCGCCAGGTAGCGGCCATCGGCCGACCACGCCAGGTGGCACACGCCCTTGGAGGAGCCGAGCTTGCGCGCGCCCGTGCCGTCGGCCCTGACCGCCATGACGGTCTCGCCCTGGACGTAGGCGACCTGCTTGGAGTCGGCCGACCAGGTCGGCGTCAGGCAGGGCGTGCCGCCCTGCAGCTTGGTGGCGACGGTCGTGAGCTTGCCGCCCGCTTTCACCACCAGCTTGCCGCCCTGGGTGATCCAGGCCGCCTTGCGGCCGTCGGGCGCCGCCGCCATCTGCGGCATCGCGCCCGTGCCCGCCAGCGTGCTCCAGCCCTCGCCCTTCTCGTACGCCCGTACCTTGCCGGTCTTGTCGTAGGAGAAGTAGACAAGCTTCTCCTGGGCCGCCGTGGCCGTCTGGGCCGTCATCGGCACGACCAGCGCGGCGCCGAGCACGACGCCTACAAGCACCTTCATGGAATTCCCCCCGCTCACGAAAACTGTCCCCTCTTTGATGTCACAACTGGACGAAGGGTTCGGGGAAATGCGACGTGGCGAGCAGCTTGTGTTGCGCGCGGACCCGGGCAACCTGGTCCAAACGGGTCTTCGCCGCCAGGTCCGAGTCGTCGTCGTAGACGTAGCGGATCGACGGGTCGGCGAGCTGCACCGGGTGGTGCAGGATGTCGCCGAAGATGGTCACGCCGTCGGTCTCGACGATCTGGTGGCCGGCGGTGTGGCCGGGCGTGAGCCGTACCCACAGGCCCGGGGAGAGCTGCGTGTCGCCCTCGACGACGTGCAGGCCGTCGCCGAGCGGGTCGAGTACGGCGGTCCTGATCGTGTCGGAGACGGCCTCGACCTCGGCGCGCTGGACCACGTGGCGGGCGTTGGGGAAGACGGGCACGCCGCCGGTCACCGAGCCGCCGCAGTGGTCGCTGTGCAGGTGGGTGATGACGACCGTGTCCACGTCCTCGGGCGCGGCGCCCGCGGCGGCCAGTTCGCCGAGCAGGCGGCCGGGCACCGGCGCCCACACCGCGGCGGGCGAGTCGGCCGCGCCGATGCCCGTGTCGACGAGCGTGAGCCGGCCGTCCTGCCCGCGCAGCAGGTAGCAGTGGAAGTGGAGCGTCCACAGGCCCTCGTCGGCGGGTGCGCCGAGGAAGGTCTCAAGGAACGGCAGGCGGAGTGCCGGGCCCATGGGGCCGACGGCGTCGCACAGAGGCGTGATCTCGACGCCTGCCACGGTGGTCGAAGGGTGGGGCATCCGCCCAGATTAGGGCTAAGCGGCCACCGGGTGCCTGGCGACGTAGTCGTTCTCCAGATCCGCGGCGTAGACGGCGCGGCAGCACGTGGAGCAGCGGTACATGATCGGGCCCTCGTCGAGCTCCGTCTGACACCTCGGGCACTGGGTGCTGGTCATGATGGCGATCCCCCTAGGACGTTCTGTCACAACTATGAAAGCTCCCGCGGATTGCAGCGTCCCTGCAGCCCGCTTGACATGTTCTACGCCGTCGTGCATCACATCTGGGGGGCGAACAAGCGAAGACCCCCCGGGAATAGCACCGAAGGGCTAGACGTTCTGGGGAGCGGAACGTGTGATACGTTTCGGAGCAGCGTCGAGCTGATGGCTCCGCTGCACTCCCCTTCTGGTGGCCCCGCCCGTGTTGAGGGCCCGGCCCACCGTCTTCACCACCTTAGCCGACCTGTGTCGGCATGCCCTCAAGGAGGGTCATCATGTCTGTGCAAACCATTCCCAAGCAGCGCTCGCAAGCCCCCGCGCGGCAGGTCACCGGCCTGCTCGACGTCCGGGGGAAGACCGCCCACCTGGGCGATCTGCGCATCCCCGCCGAGCGGGCCCACCAGCTCGAACTGCGCCACGGCGACCGGGTCGCCGGCGTCGCCGCCGGCGGCAAGCTGACCTCGGTCGAGAGCGTCAACGGCCGCGCCGACTGGCGCGAGCGGCCGCACTTCGCCGACCTCACCCCCATCCACCCCACGGAACGGCTCGCCATCGAGACCGACTCCCTGACCACGCGGGTCATCGACCTGTTCGCGCCCATCGGCAAGGGGCAGCGCGGGCTCATCGTGGCGCCGCCCAAGGCGGGCAAGACCATGGTCCTGCAGGCGCTGGCCGCCGCCGTCACCGCCAACCACCCCGAGGTCCACCTCATCGTGCTGCTCGTCGGCGAGCGGCCTGAGGAGGTGACCGAGATGCGTGCCACGATCTCCGGCGAGGTCTTCTCCTCGACCTTCGACCACCCCGACGCCGAGCACACCGCGATCGCGGAACTGGCCATCGAACGCGCCAAGCGCCTCGTGGAGCAGGGCGAGGACGTGGTCGTGCTGCTCGACTCGCTGACGCGGCTCGGGCGGGCGTACAACAACCTCTCGCCCGGGACCGGGCGCGTGCTGACCGGCGGGCTGGCGGCCGCCGCCCTCTACCCGCCCAAGCGCTTCTTCGGCGCCGCCCGCAACGTGCTCGACGGCGGCTCGCTCACCATCCTCGCCACCGCCCTGGTCGGCACCGGCTCCAAGCTGGACGACAGCCTGTACGAGGAGTTCAAGGGCACCGGCAACAGCGAGATCCACCTGACCAGGGACCTGGCCGAGAAGCGCCTGTTCCCGGCCGTGGACCTCGAGGCCTCCGGCACGCGCCGCGAGGAGATCCTGCTCGACGGCGGCGAGCGGCAGGTCGTGTGGAAGCTGCGCCGCATGCTCACCACGCTCGACCGCGGCAAGGGCACCGAGCTGCTCATCGGCAAGCTCCGCGAGACGCCCTCCAACGCCGCCTTCCTCCTCGAGGCCGCCGCGTCCTGAGGTCCACAATGGACGGATGCTCGCCGACGCCGTCCCGTACCTGCTCTGCCCCGTCTGCGGGGGCCCGTTCGAACTGCTGCCCGGCACGGTGCGCTGCGCCTCGGGTCACGCCTTCGACGTCGCCCGCCAGGGGTATGTGAGCCTGCTGACCGGCTCGAAGCCGCCGGGCACCGCCGACACGCCCCAGATGGTCGCCTCGCGGGAGGCGTTCCTGGGCGCGGGCCACTACGCGCCGCTCGCCGCCGAACTGGCCACGATCTGCTCGGACGCCTCCGTCGTCGTGGACGCGGGGGCCGGAACCGGCTACTACCTGGCGCGGGCGCTCGGCCCCTCGGCCGTCGGGATCGCCTTCGACGTCTCCAAGCACGCGGTGAAGCGGGCCGCGCGGGCGCACGAGCGCATCGGGGCCTTCGTCGGCGACGTGTGGCAGCCGCTGCCGATCGCCAGCGGGGTCGCGGACGTGGTGCTGGACGTGTTCGCGCCGCGCAACGGGCCGGAGTTCGCCCGCGTCCTGCGCGCGGGCGGGCGGCTGGTCGTGGTCACGCCGGCCGCCGGGCACCTGCGTCCGCTGGTCGAGGAGCTCGGGCTGCTCACGGTCGACGAGGACAAGCGCGAGCGCGTGGCGCGCGCTCTGCCGGACTTCGCTCTGGCCCGGCAGAGCGTGCTCGCCTACGATCTTGAGCTGGGCCCGGACGAGATCGCGGAAGTCGTCCGCATGGGCCCGAGCGCGTGGCATCTGGAGGATGATGTTCTGAGGGCCAGGATTTCCCGGCTCTTCGCTGAGAAAAACCTGGGGAAAGTGTCAACCAACGTGGCATTTGAACTGTCTATCTTCGTGACCGCACCACGATCAAGGCGCGTTCCTTGACGGACATATGCGACCCGTGTTACTGATGGGGTATTTAGTCCGAAATTCCCCCACATTCCTCAAGTATTTCCGCGACACAGGCGCAATACTGGACGCCAACCGCGCCCGGCAAGCGCGCGGTGCCAGAGGGAGGGGACGCGCCGGATGAAGGCGGAGGAACGCTGGCAGGCCAGGTTCCGGGCGCCGAGAATGACGTTGCCCACGTGGGCGCGCCAGGCCCCGAACCGCTCGATCTACAGGAGCAACGCCACCGGAACCTGGGAGCTGTACGCCTGGGACCGCACCGCCGGAGTCACCCGCCAGGTAACCGAGCAGCCCAAGGGCACCGCCCACGCCGCCATCGACCCCACCGGCCAGTGGATCTACTGGTTCGCCGACCCCGAGGGCGACGAGCTCGGCGGGTGGATGCGGCAGCCGTTCAACGGCGGCCCGGACGAGCCCGTGGACCCGTCCATCCCGGCCGGCCAGCCGGGCGGCATCTCCCTGTCGGCCACCGGCGCCGCCGCCATCAGCCTCGCCAGCGAGGGCTCCTTCCGCATCCACCTGGTCCAGCCGGACGAGCCCGCCAAGCTCCTCTACGAGCACACCGAGGCCGGCTGGGTCGCCGACATCTCCCTCGACGGCTCCCTCATCGCCATCAACCACGGCGAGTACGGCGACTTCCGCCGCCCCGCGCTGCGAGTGGTCCGCCCCTGCGGCGAGACGGTGGCCGAGCTCTACGACGGCCCCGACAAGGGCGTGATCGGCCTCAGGTTCGCGCCCCTCATGGGCGACCGCCGCCTGCTCACGCTGCACGAGCGCCGCAGCCGCCTCGAACCCCTGGTCTGGGACCCGGCCTCGGGCGAGCAGCGCGAGATCTGGCTCAAGGACCCGGGCGACCTCAACGCCGAGTGGTATTGCGACGCCCGCGCCCTGCTCATCACCCGCGAGGACCGCGCCCGCAGCTACCTGCACCGCTACGACCTGGGCGGCGGCGGCCTCACCCCGATCGAGACGCCCCACGGCGTGATCGACGAGGCGGCGCCGCGCCCCGGCGGCCACGTGGAGTACTCCTGGTCCAGCGGATCACGCCCGCCCGTGGTGCGCTCCAGCAACGGCCAGGTCGTGATGAACCCGGCGGGCCCGCCCGCACCGCCCAGCGTCCCGGTCGAGGACATCGACGTCGAGGGCCCCGGCGGGCGCATCCACGCGCTCATCTCCCGCCCGGAGAACGGCGCCGCGCCCTACCCGGCGGTGTTCCTGCTGCACGGCGGCCCGACCGCGCAGGACCGCGACTCCTACTCGCCCGAGGTCGCCGCGTGGGTGGACTCGGGCTACGCCGTGGTCCGGGTCAACTTCCGCGGCTCCACCGGCTACGGCACCGCCTGGCGCGACGCCCTGCACGGCGACGTCGGCCACATCGAGCTGGCCGACGTGGCGGCCGTGCGCGAGTGGGTGGTGGGCCGCGGCATCGCCGACCCGGAGCGCCTGGTGGTCGCCGGCACCGCGTGGGGCGGCTTCCTGGCGCTTCTGGCCATGGGCACCCAGCCCGACCACTGGCGGGCCGGCATCGCCGCGGTCCCGATCGCCTGCCACCAGACCTGCTACGAGGACGAGGCGGAGAGCCTGCGCGCCTACCAGCGCTCCCTGTTCGGCGGCTCGCCCGACGAGCAGCCGGAACGCTACACGGCCAGCTCGCCCATCACCTACGTGGACCGGGTCAAGGGTCCCGTGCTGATCCTCGCGGGCGAGAACGACACGCGCTGCCCGCTGCGGCAGATCGAGAAGTACGTGGCGAAACTCGCCGAGCATGGGCGCGAGCATGAGATCTACACCTATGACGCGGTTCGCGGGTCGCTGGTGGTTTCCGAGCGCATCGCGCAAATGGCACTCCAGTTGGATTTTGCCAGGAAACATACTCACCATTAAGGGCTGCCGGAAACGCGTAACGGCGGGTGCTGTGTCCGGCTGCCGGGCGCCGTCGGACCGGCGCCGGGACGCGGCGGCGGGAGGGGCCCAGTTGGCTTTGCCGTAAAGAAAAGAAGAAACGTCAGCGCGCGCGCAGGACCAGGATCGCGAGGTCGTCGGCGCTCGGCTCGGGCGCGAAGTCCTCGGCGGCGCGGCGGATGCGCTCGGCGACCGCGCGCGCGGACAGCCCCACGCACTCGGCCAGCAGCTTGGCCAGGCCGCCGCCGTCGTCCAGCAGCCGGCCGCCGCTGCGGCGCTCGGTCACGCCGTCGGTCACCGCCAGCAGCACGTCGCCGTGGTCGAGGTGGATCGTGTCGGCCTCGAACTGCACCTCGGGGAAGACGCCCAGCAGCGACTGCGGCGTCGTCACCGCCTCCACCACGCCGCTCGGCTTCAGGCGCAGCGCCTCGGGGTGGCCGGCCGACACCAGGCGTACCTCCAGGCCGCTCGGCAGCGGCGTGATGTCGCCATGGAGCAACGTGAGGAAGCGGGCCCGCTCGCCCTCCTCCAGGATGGCCTGGTTGAGCCGGCCCAGGACGGCGGCCACGCCGTAGCCCTCGCGGGCCAGCAGGCGCAGCGTGTGGCGGGCCAGGCCGGTGACGGCGGCCGCCTCGGGGCCGGTGCCGCAGACGTCGCCGATGGCGAAGCGCCAGGAGTCCTCGGCGGCGAACAGGTCGTAGAAGTCGCCGCCCACCTCGTTGGCCTCGCCCGCGGGCTCGTAGACGACGCCGTAGTCGAGGCCGGGCACCTCGGGCTCGTTGGGCGGCAGCAGGCTGCGCTGCAGGGCGCGGTTGGCGGCGGCCTGCTGGGCGTACAGGCGGGCGTTGTCCATCGCGAGCGCGGCGCGGCGGGCGATGTCGTCGGCGAACTGCACGACCTCGTCGGGGAAGCGGTCGCCGCGGCCCAGGCACATCATGCCGAGCTGGCGGCCACGCGCCGTCAGCGGGACCGCGAGCACCTGCGAGCCGTCGAGGTGGACGACGGAGGTGGCGCGCGTGTCGGCGTCGTCGATGCCGATCACGGCCAGTTCCTCCCGCAGGCCGTCGATGCGGGCCTCGTCGGCGTGCCACAGGTACGCCAGCCGCAGCGGCCCCACCACGCCGTCGGTGGTGTAGACGGCGCACCAGTTCGACAACCTGGGCACCACGATCTGGGCGATGATCGCGGGCACCATGTCCGGGTCGAGCGTGCCGGCGAGCAGATCGCTCGCGTCGGCCAGGAACCCCAGCCAGTGGGGGCCTCTGGAGGAGTCCTCCGCCCATTCGGCGGCCACTCTCTCCGAGGAACCAGGTAGCGTGAGCCTTGCCCAATGGACACGGGAATCGCCCGCGAAGGTGATCCCCCATTCCTCCACCTCGACCGAAGGACCCTTCGGGTCGGCCTGGGGAGCCGTACGCTGCCGTAGCTCGACCTGCACCGCGTCGCCGAAATGTTTCCAGATGACCTCGAATGGTTCGTCCGCCACCTGAGCAGCGAGTTCACCGGCGATCTGCTCCGCGTCCTGCAGCACGGCGGTCACCGCCCAGGCGGTCATCACCTCTCGGGTGAACCTCCTGGCAGCGGGCACGGCTGACTCACCCGGCGCGAACGTCGCGGCGAGCAGCGCGTGGGGAGATGCAGTCATCCCACCGTGCCTACCACAATTACCGCTGACATGGGGTAAATCCAAGGACAGGACTACGAGCTACTCATCGTGACAGACTTGAATCACTCCCGGCGGCACCCCGGGAGTGAAGGAGGCCCCATGACCACGGCCAAAATCGCGCCAACCCCGGAGGAGAGGACCTACACGGAGTCGGATCTGGTTCCGATTCTGGAGACCCTCTTCTCCTGGCGCGACGGCGACTTCCGACGTCGTGTCCCGCACGCCCCCGCGGGCATCCTCAGTGAGGTGCGGCTGCTGCTCAACGAAGTGGCCGACCGGCGCGAGCATCTGGCGAACGAGCTCGTTCGCGTCAGGAAGGAAGTGGTCAAGGAGGGCCGGTTCGGCGAACGGCTGACGCCCGGCCCCGGCGTCGGAGCCTGGGCGGAGAGCGTCGAGTCGGTCAACATGCTGATCGACGCGCTGGTGAGCCCGGTCAGCGGCGCCGCCGACGTGATCGACGCCGTGGCCAAGGGCGACCTGTCCCGGCGCATCGACCTCGACCGCTCGGCCAGGGGCGAGGTACGCAGGCTGGGCAAGGCCATCAACGGCATGGTCGAGCAACTGGCGCTGTTCAACTCCGAGGTGACCAGGGTGGCCCGCGAGGCGGGCACCGAGGGCCGGCTGGGCGGCAGCGCGAACCTGCGCGGCATGTCGGGAAGCTGGCGCGACCTGACCGAGGCCGTGAACACGATGTCCTCGCGCGTGGCCGCGCAGGTGCGCGACATCGCGGTCGTGACCACCGCGGTGGCCAAGGGCGACCTGAGCCGCAAGGTGACCGTCGACGCGGTCGGCGAGATGTTCGAGCTGAAGAACACCGTGAACACCATGGTCGACCAGCTCTCGGGCTTCGCCGAAGAGGTGACCCGAGTCGCCCGCGAGGTCGGCACGGAGGGCCAGCTCGGCGGCCAGGCGCAGGTGAGCGGCGTGTCCGGGGTCTGGAAGGACCTCACGGACAACGTGAACTTCATGGCCGACAACCTGACCTCCCAGGTACGCAGCATCGCGACCGTGGCGACGGCGGTGGCGCAGGGCAACCTGTCCAAGAAGATCACGGTCGACGCCCAGGGCGAGATCCTGCAGCTCAAGGACACCCTGAACACCATGGTCGACCAGCTCTCCAGCTTCGCCGACGAGGTGACCCGAGTCGCCCGCGAGGTCGGCACCGAGGGCAAGCTGGGCGGGCGCGCCGAGGTGAAGGGCGTGTCGGGCGTCTGGAAGGACCTCACCGACAACGTCAACTCGATGGCCAACAACCTGACCTCCCAGGTACGCAACATCGCCCAGGTCACCACCGCCGTGGCCAACGGCGACCTGACCCGCAAGATCGACGTGGACGCCCAGGGCGAGATCCTGGAGCTGAAGTCGACCATGAACACGATGGTCGAGCAGCTCTCGTCCTTCGCCTCCGAGGTGACCCGAGTCGCCCGCGAGGTCGGCACCGAGGGCCAACTGGGCGGCCAGGCCCAGGTACGCGGCGTGTCCGGGGTCTGGAAGGACCTCACCGAGAACGTGAACTTCATGGCCAACAACCTCACCTCCCAGGTGCGGCAGATCGCGGCCGTCTCCTCCGCGGTGGCCCAGGGCAACCTGTCCAAGAAGATCACCGTCGACGCCCAGGGCGAGATCCTGCAGCTCAAGGACACCCTGAACACCATGGTCGACCAGCTCTCCAGCTTCGCCGACGAGGTCACCCGAGTCGCCCGCGAGGTCGGCACCCAGGGCCAGCTCGGCGGCCAGGCCCGCGTGCAGGGCGTGTCCGGTGTGTGGAAGGACCTCACCGACAACGTCAACTTCATGGCCAACAACCTGACCTACCAGGTGCGCAACATCGCCGAGGTCACCACCGCCGTGGCCAACGGCGACCTGACCCGCAAGATCGACGTGGACGCCCAGGGCGAGATCCTCGCGCTCAAGACCACCATCAACCGGATGGTCGACCAGCTTTCGAGCTTCGCCTCCGAGGTGACCCGAGTCGCCCGCGAGGTCGGCTCCGAGGGCAGGCTGGGCGGCCAGGCCCGGGTGGAAGGCGTCGAGGGCACCTGGAAGCGCCTGACCGAGTCCGTGAACGAGCTGGCCGGCAACCTCACCACGCAGGTGCGCGCCATCGCCACCGTGACCAGCGCCGTGGCCCAGGGCGACCTGACCCGCTCCATCGCCGTCGAGGCGCAGGGCGAGCTGGCCGAGCTCAAGGACAACGTCAACTACATGGTGGCCAACCTCCGCGAGACCACCCAGGCCAACCAGGAACAGGACTGGCTCAAGTCCAACCTGGCCCGCATCTCCCGGCTCATGCAGGGCCACCGCGACCTGTTCGAGGTGGCCAAGCTGATCATGAGCGAGCTGACGCCGCTCGTCTCCGCCCGCTACGGCGCCTTCTACGGCCGCGCCCCCGAGGGCGAGCACGACCTCGTCCTCATCGGCGGCTACGGCGTGCGCCCCGACCGCGGGCCCCGGCAGAAGTTCGCCATCGGCGAGGGCATGGTCGGCCAGGCCGCGGCCGAGGGCAGGCACATCATCCTCGACAACGTGCCGGCCGGGTTCATCACCATCGACAGCGGCCTGAGCTCCTCCACTCCGGCGCAGATCGTGGTGCTGCCGATCCTGTTCGAGAGCCGGGTGCTGGGCGTGCTGGAGCTGGCCTCGTTCACGCCGTTCGGCGAGGTCCACCTCGACTTCCTCACCCAGCTCGTCGAGACCATCGGCGTCACGATGAACACCATCATCGCCAACTCCCGCACCGAGGACCTGCTGACCGAGTCGCAGCGCCTGACCCGCGAGCTTCAGGAGCGCTCGGACGAGCTCCAGCGCCAGCAGGAGGAACTGCGCAGGTCCAACTCCGAGCTGGAGGACAAGGCGGGGCTGCTGGCCAAGCAGAACCGGGCGATCGAGATCCAGAACTTCCAGATCGAGCAGGCCAGGCGGACCCTGGAGGAGCGGGCCGAGCAGCTCGCCGTCTCCAACCGCTACCGGTCGGAGTTCCTGGCGAACATGTCGCACGAGCTGCGTACCCCGCTCAACAGCCTGCTCGTGCTCGCCAAGCTGCTCACCGAGAACGCCGAGGGCAACCTGACCTCGCAGCAGGTCGAGTTCGCCCGCACGATCCACGGCGCGGGCTCGGCGCTGCTGCAACTGATCAACGACATGCTCGACCTGTCCAAGGTCGAGGCGGGCCGGATGGACATCCACCCGGCCACGCTCTCGACGCCGAAGCTGGTCGACTACGTGGACGCGGCGTTCGCGCCGCTGGCCCAGGACAAGGGGCTGGCCTTCAGCGTCGAGGTCGACGAGGGCGTGCCGCAGGAGATCAACACCGACGAGCAGCGGCTGCAGCAGGTGCTGCGCAACCTGCTGTCCAACGCGGTGAAGTTCACGCCGAAGGGCGAGGTCAAGATGCGCGTGGTCCGCGCGCCGTCCGGCATCGACTACGACGACGCGATCCTGCGCCAGGCCGACGACCTGCTCGCCTTCGAGGTGATCGACACCGGCATCGGCATCGCGCCGGACAAGCGCGAGGTCATCTTCGAGGCGTTCCGCCAGGCCGACGGCACCACCAGCCGCAAGTACGGCGGCACCGGCCTCGGCCTGTCGATCTGCCGCGAGATCGCCCGCCTGCTGGGCGGCGAGATCCACGTGGACAGCGAGCTCGGCAAGGGCAGCACGTTCACCCTCTACCTGCCCGCCTCCTACACCGGCCCGCTTCCGGCCGGCGACGGCGGCGCGGCCAGGCGCCAGGTGCTGGCGATGCCGGTGGAGGAGCCCACGGTCATGACGCCCGAGCCGCCGCTCCCCATGGACCTGCAGATGCCCGACCTGGCCGAGCAGAGCGAGACCACCCAGTGGCAGGGCGACGACCCGCTGGCCGGGGCCAAGATCCTCATCGTGGACGACGACATCCGCAACGTCTTCGCCCTCACCAGCGTCCTGGAACGCCACGGCTCCACCGTCGTCTACGCCGAGAACGGCCGCGAGGGCATCGAGCAGCTCGAGCGCAACGAGGATGTCGCCCTCGTCCTGATGGACATCATGATGCCCGAGATGGATGGCTGGGCGACGACCTCGGCCATCCGCCGCATGCCGCAGTTCGCAGACCTGCCGATCATCGCGTTGACCGCTAAGGTCATGCGGGGCGATCGTGAGAAGAGCATCGCCTCAGGTGCTTCCGACTACGTGCCCAAGCCAGTCGACGTGGACCGCCTGCTCGAACGACTGCGCGGTTGGCTCAGCCGTGGGCGGGTGAGCACGACCGACTCAGCAGAAGGATCGTGATCGAGTGCCGGACCGAGCGAAGATCCTCCTGGTCGACGACCGGGAGGAGAACCTCATCGCCCTTGAGGCCATCCTCAGCTCACTCGACCTCGTGCCCGTGCGGGCCAGGTCGGGCGAGGAGGCCCTCAAGGCGCTGCTAAACACCGAATTCGCGCTCATCCTGCTGGATGTGCGGATGCCGGGCATGGACGGCTTCGAAACGGCCGCCCACATCAAGCGGCGCGAGCGTACCCGGAACATCCCGATCATCTTCCTGACCGTGGTCGACAGCGCACCCGACTACGCCTTCCGCGGGTATGCGGCGGGCGCGGTCGACTACCTCACCAAACCGTTCGACCCGTGGGTGCTGCGGGCGAAGGTGTCGGTGTTCGCCGAGCTCTACAACATGAACAAGCGGCTGGCCGAACAGGCGTCGCTGCTGCGCGACCGGATGTCGGCCGAGCTGCCGCCGGGGGCGTCGGTGCAGGGGTCTGTGCTGCCCGAGCTGTCGCGGCGGTTGGCGGCGGTGGAGGACGAACTGGCCCGGGTGCGCGAGCTGGCCCGCAAGTCCCAGGACCAGGTCCTCTCCGCGCCCCTCTCCGACCTCACCGAGCGCGTCTCCAACCTCCGCGCCGGCTTCGACGCGCTCTCGTAGCGGCTCTCTGCTTTTCTGGGTCCTTGCCGTTTCTAGGGGTTCTGGCCGTTTTTCCGTTACGGCCAGCCCCCGCCCACGCCACCCGCCGACGTGGGCTCGCGCCGATCGGGGGGATCGCTTCTCACGTCGGACGTGGTCCCCACCGCAACGACCCTTCGTCACCCCCCTCCCACGGACCAAGCTTCCCGGCCAGCCACCCCCGGCGCCTGGCCGCCCTCCCGTGCCCGGTGACCATCCCTGCCCCGGCGGCCCGCCCGCCCTCCCCTGGCCAGCGGCCGCCCCGGCCACCTGCCCGCCTCATCAGCCTGGCCACCTCTCGCGCCCCGGTCGCCCCCTCGCGCCCTTGGCACCCCGCCACCCTCGCGCCCCCGCCACCCTCGCGCCCTCGCGCCCTTGGCGTCCTTGGGTCCTCGCGCCCTTGGCGTCCTTGGGTCCTGGCCGGCCTCGTGTGATGGTCGCCCTGGCTGGTCTCGTGCCTTGGCCGGTGGGGTTGTGGGTGATCATTGGCCTGCTGTGGGGCGGGCGCTTGCTTGGGGTGGTGGCGTCTCCCAAGGGGGTGGGGGTAAAGGGCGGGGAAATAGTCGGTCGGGGTGGGGTTTGTGGTGGATTGGGGTTTTTAGAGTCGGTAGTGATTCGATGCCGGAGAACGGAGAACTGCCGTGTTCGATCAGACCTTCCTCCGCGAGCTCGTCGCCATGAAGGACGAGGTGGGCGTGGTGTCGCTGTACACCACCGCCGATCCCCGCGAGGAGGCCTCCGCCCGGCCCGCCCGCGGGATCCGGTTGAGGAACGAGCTGTCCGCCATCCGGGACACCGTCAACACCTGGCCCGACCGGGAACGCAGGGAGGCCGTGTTCCGCAGGCTCGAAGATCTGGAGCCCGACATCCTCGAACTCCTCGATGCCGCCGAATCCGGGATCGGACGGGCGCTGTTCGCCTCGGTCACCGACAACGACGTCCGCACGATCAAGCTGCAGGTCCCGATCGAGGACTGCGCCGTGCTCGAATCCACCGCCTACGTCCGCCCGCTGCTCACCGCCATGGCCACGAGCGCGCCCACCGGCCTGGTGCTCGTCTCACGCGACGGCGTCCGCCTCATCGACCTCAGGTACGGCGTGGCCGAAGACGTCCAGCAGGAGACCTACGAGATCGACACCGAGGACTGGCGCCCCATGCGCGGTCCCGGCCCCGGCGGCGGCGTGCAGTCCAACTCCACGCAGACGGACAGGTTCCAGCGCCGCATCGAGGACCACCTGCGCCGCAACCTGCACGCCAGCGCCCCGGAGATCGCCCGCCAGGCCAAGGCCCGTGGCTGGACGGAGGTCCTGCTGATCGGGGACGTGGAGCTGACCGAGGTGCTCGCCGGAGCGCTGCACCCGCTGGAAGTGGTCCAGGTGGACACCATCGTCGACACGCTCCCGCCCGCGGAGGCGGCCAAGCACGTCGCCCCGGAACTGGCCGCCACCCGCGAACGCCGCGACGCCGCCCTGGTGGCCAGGGCCGTGGACGCCGCCAAGTCCGGCGGCCGAGGCTCCCTGGGCCTCAACCAAACCCTTGCTCTGCTCAACGAAGGCAGAGTGGACCACCTGCTCCTGGAGGAGTCGGCGAAGTGGTCGGGCTTCAAGGGCCTGGACGGCTACCTGTACGACCACGCCCCAGCGGGCGTCCCCTCCGACCCCGAACCCGACCTGGGCGAACGCATGATCGAAGCCGCCCTCAACACCGGCGTGACCCTGACGATCCTGACCACAAAGGGCGCAGAAGCCCTCGACGACTACAACGGCGTAGCCGCCCTGCTCCGCTGGTAAGGGCGAACCGCCGACAAGCACCGGGAGCCAGCCGGTGAACCTACCGCGGGAAGGGGCTGACGAAGGGCCGTTGCGGCGGGGACCCCGTCCGACGTGAGAAGCGATCCCGCCGACCTGCGCGAGCCGGCGTCGGCGGGTGGCGTGGGCGGGGGCTGGCCGTAACGGAAAAAGGACGGTTAGAAACATCAAAAGCCCCGCACGGAACGCTGGGGCGACGGAGGGGCCGAGGTCCGCAACGAGAAGACCCGACAGTAAGCACAAAAAGGCTAGTGGCGGGCGCGCTCTAGGGCGTCCCAGAAGCCGCGGCGGAGTGCGTGGCGGACCTCGTCGTGGAGGAGGAAGTCGATCGGCAGGGACGAGCCCTGCAGCAGTCGCGCCTCCAGGTCGGACGGCATGCGCGGCTTGCGGGCCAGCACCGCCTCCAGCCACAGCGCGGGCGCGTCCCGCGCCACCGACTCGCCGAAGTCGTGCCCCTCGCGGTGCGCGGCCTTCACCGCGTCGGCCAGCGTGGTCGCGCCCCCGGTCGCCGCCGGGGTCGGTGGCACGGGCGCGGGCTGCGGCCCGGTGTAGGGGCCGAGCTGCGACGGCTGGTACGACGACGGCGAGGAGTACTGGCCGGCCGACGGCGGCTGCGCCTGGATCGGGCCCGTGACCGGCGCCGCGGACGGCTGCGGCGGCGTCGGCGTCGGCGTCGGCGTCGGCGGCTGCTGCGGCGTCGAGGGCGGGTCGGGCTGGTAGGTGTAGGTGGGCAGCGCGGGCGGGCGGGTGCCGCTGGGCGGGGAGATCGGGGCGGGCGGGGAGGCCGGCTGCGCCGGGATGTTGTTCTGGGCCGGCGGCAGCGACGGCGGCGGCGAGGGCGGCAGGGACGCGTGCGCGGCCTGGCCGTTGCTGACGGGCTGGTGGCCGTTGGCCGCCTCGGCGGAGCCGGTGACCAGGTTGACGTACGGGCGCAGGTGGCCGCCGCCGATCTCGATCAGGTCGTCGCTCTCCTGGCGCAGCGAGCGGGAGACCGCCCAGCTCCCGTCGGCGGTGATGTGCACGACGGTCACCCTGATGCCGAGGTCCTGCGCGTCGCAGACGACCTGGGCCAGGTCCTCGTCGCCGCTGACGACGACGGCGTCGCAGATGGCGCTGTTGCGTGCCAGCGTCATCAGGTCGCGGTGGACCTGCGCGTCGACGCCCTCGCGGCGGCCCGGCCTGATGCGCGACAGGCGCAGCTTCAGCCCGGGGATGTCGGCGAGCGCGTCGTGCTCGGGGGTGCGGCGGCCTTCGACGGTCGCCTCGTACCAGTAGCAACGCAGCAGCGGCAGGCCGGTGCGCTCGCGTGACAGGTTCGTCATGAGCTGCAGCAGGCCGGGATAGTCCCAGGAAACCGCTTCGCGATGGCGGGTCCCATGAACGGCCATCGCGCCGTCTGCCAGCAGATAGCCAGCGTCCACGAACAGCGCGCAGCGATCCACGCGACACCGCCCCTTTCTAGGTGGCCCGACCTTCTGGCTCTGCACCGTCAGAGCCGGACTCGGCGGCCCTTTACCAGGGTAATGAAGCCAATGATCGTGCGAGGGTTAATCCCGACGATTCCGCCCTCGCCCGACGTTACGCCAGAGGATTTACGCGAACCGTACCAGTTTGTCCCGATAAGGGTCACGACCGTGCGCGGACACTCACCGCCGCGACACCGAACAGCACCGCATCCCTTCTGGACACGATGCTCAGCCGCGGCCGTTCCCCCAGTTCAGCACTGAAGGTGTCCACGTCGACACCGAACGTGAGCCCGCTCGCCCCGTTCGACGACCCGTCGAAGGCGTTGCCCGCGTCCCGCTCGCCCGCCCCCGGCGTCATCGCCGCGCCGCCGAGCGAGACCTTGTCGCCGGACAGGTCCGCGTCGCCCTCCCACGTGACGAGTTCGAGCCGGGCGGGCGCCGCCGCCGGGATCAGCCCGTCCAACGGCACGTCGAGCCGTCCCGCCGCGTCCTTCTCCCCGCCGATCTGGGTGGCCGTGTCGAGCACGACCGCCTGACTGTACGGCTGCGCGGGATCGGTCGCGATCACCACCAGGCTCCACCCGGCGTGCTGCGAGATCCCCGGCTTCATCGGTGCGTCGGCCGCCCACCACGTCCCCCTCTTCTTGCTGCTGCTGACCAGCCCGGTCACGTCGGCGAACGCCTGGTAGGCCGACCCCACCGGCAGCTCGCGCGACATGACCTGGTTGGGCCGGATCTTCACGTACCCGTCCCGCCCCGCCGGACGGAACTTGATCGGCCCCGCCGTATCGGTGCTGGCCGACCAGTAGAGCCCGGCCCACACGATCTGCCCGCCCGCGGGCAGGTCGAGCCTGGCCGCGCTGGACGACTTGGTGCTCGCCACCCGGTCCCGGTCGAGCGGCTGCATGGTCCACAGGTCGTTGTCGCGCCGCTGGCCCTGCCTGCGCAGCGCCTCCGGGCAGCCCTGGCGGGTGGGCGGGCAGGTGAGCAGCGCGTTGCCGACCGCCCTGACCACTACCTTCCCGTCGGTGGCGAAGCGGGCGGGCGCGCCGTCCTCGCGTACCCCGATCGGTGAGACGGCCTTCACCTGGAGGCCGCCCGCCTTGATGCGGACCGCGGGCCCGGCGCCCTCGGGTGCCGAGGCGGCCACGCGTACGCGCAGGAACACCGCCGTGGCCGAGCCGCCCCTGAGCGGACGCCGTGCGCACTGGGCGCCGCGGGTGGCGACCTTGCACGACCAGCCGTCGACCGTGCCGACCGGTTTGACCGCGGTGACGGAGCTGCCCTTGCTGCCGCCGGTGATGAGCGTGACGCCCTCCGGCAGGGCGACGGTGGCGGCGAGCTCGTCGCTGGGTCCCTTGCCCGCGTTGCGCAGGCGGATGCCGACGATGCCCGGCTGGGAGCGTACGAGGGAGCCGAGCGCGCCGATCGTCGCCGACAGCTTGGCCTTGCCCGGCTTCGGGGCAGGCGTGGTCGGCGTGGGGGTGGGTTTGGGCTCCGGCTTCCTGGCGGGCTTCTCGCTGGGCGGCTCGACGGCGGGCGGTTCCTGGCGGGTGGGGCTCGGCGCGGCGGCCACCGGCGGCTTCTTGATCGGTTCCTCCCCCGAGACCAGGAGGAAGGCGGCCACCGCCACCCCCGCCGCCACGCCGCCCGCGACGGCCGCCTGCTGGCTCTTGGGCGCGCGGCGGATCCAGCCGAGCGCGTGGATGATGCCCGCGCCCGCGCCGCCCGCCGCCGCGCCGGCCTTGGCCAGCGCGGTGAGGTATCCGGCGAACACCGGGCCCACGATGAGCGGGCCGACGATGACACGCAGGCCGCGGTTGACGTCGACGAGCTCCAGGAGCACCGAGTTGCACTCGGCGCAGTCGCTGACGTGGTCGTCGACCGACTTCGAGTCGCGCCGGGCCAGCCCTCCCCTGACGTACGCGCCCATCTTGCCGAGCACAGGACGGCACGCCTGCTGGGGCGAGGCGGCCAGGTGCATCTGCAGGTACGCCTGCCGCAGCCCCTCGCGGGCCCGGTAGGCCAGGGCGGCGACGCCGTTGGCCGACAGCCCGAGCAGCGGGCCGACCTCGGCGGCCTTGGCGTTCTCCACCTCGGTGTGCCACAGCACCGCGCGCCAGCGGTCGGGCAGCGACAGGAACGCGCGGGAGATGAGCGACTTCTCCAGCCCGGTCAGCGCGGGGTCGACGAAGGGCACCCCGGGGTCGAACAGCTCGATCTCGCCGGTGCTCACCTGGCGGCTCTCGACCCGGCCGCGGTCGTAGACCGTCCTGCGCACGACCGTCAGCAGGTACGGCCGGAATCCGGCGTCGGGACCGCCGCCGCGGCCCACCAAGTCGAGGATCTTGGTGAAGGACTCGGCGACGACGTCCTCGACGTCGGTCTCCCCGCGCACCAGTTGGCGGGCGAGGGCTCGAGCGGCGACGACATGGCGCTTGTAGAGCTCGCCGAAGGCGGCGGCATTGCCGCCTCGTACCGCTTCGAGTAGATCTGCATCGCTTTGCGGCGATTCGACACTCATAGTGACCTCACGATTACGCGGGGTTGCCCCGCCGAATCATTCCGCATTCCGCGTCATGACTAACCCGAAAGCTCGTCTTTGCCTTTGAAACCCTTTCGGAGGACAGATGGACGAGGACATTCCAGGATCACTGCGCTCGCGCTGGCGCAAGGGGAGCCTGGAGGCCGGCTGGTCCCTGCCCGAGGACTGGTGGACGCCGGCGGTCGAACACGCGATCAAGGCCGTGAACAGGGGCCACGACCTGATCCGCGCGTGCGCCGCGCTCGGGGGCGCGCGGGCGCGGGCGGGTGTGGGCATCGGCGAGGGCATGAACGACCTCGCTGCGCTCTTCACCGCGCTCGGGCTCGGCGAGCCGCCGTTCACCGCCGCCCGGTCGTTCGCCGTGGGCTGGACCGAGGCGAGCTTCGCCCCGGTGAACGGGCTCGGCTGCGAGGACCCGTTCACCGGGCTGGCCACGCTGACCTACCTGCGCACCCGGCTGGCCGAGGTCTACCGGGGCTCGCTCGCCGCGCAGCACCGGCTGGTGGTGGCCGAGCCGTACGAGCGGCCGGGTGATCTGGCGGGACGGCTGGCGGCGATGCTCGCCCTCGCGGGGGCGGCGCGGCGGGCCTTCGCCGGCGACGAGACGCTCGCCCAGCTCGCGCCCGCCCGGGTGGGCGCGCTGGCCAGGGCCGGGCCCGCGCTGGCGCCGCGGCTGACGCCGCTGGAGGTCTTCAGGGTCTCGGTGCGGCGGCTGCCCGAGGGGTACGAGCAGGCTCTCACCCTGCTGCGAACCCTAAGCTTGGACGCATGACGGATCGCGAGAAGCTGCTTGCCGAGATCAAGAACAAGGCCGTGGTGCACGGCAAGGTCATCCTGTCGTCGGGGCAGGAGGCCGACAGCTATCTCGACCTGCGCAGGATCACGCTCGACGGCGTCGCCGCGCCGCTGGTCGGCCGGGTGCTGCTGGAGCTGACCGCGGACCTCGGCTACGACGCCGTGGGCGGGCTGACGCTGGGCGCCGACCCGGTGGCCGCCGCGATGCTGCACGCCGCCGCAGCGCAGGGGCGCACGCTGGACGCGTTCGTGGTGCGCAAGGCGCAGAAGGTGCACGGGCTGCAGCGCCGTGTCGAGGGGCCGGACGTCAAGGGCCGCAGAGTGCTGGCGCTGGAGGACACCTCGACCACCGGCGGTTCCGTCATGACCGCGGTCGAGGCGCTGCGCGAGGAGGGCGCCGAGGTCGTGGCCGTGGTCACGATCGTCGAGCGCGGCGCGGCCCCTCGGCTGGCCGACGAGGGCCTGGAGTACCGCTACGCCTACACCGCCGCCGAGTGCGGCATCTGACTCACGGGCTGCGCACGGTGAACGCCTCGCGCTCGCCCGCCTTGCCGGGGGCGCGCGCCTTGCCGTTCTCCGCCACGCGTACGGTGCCCGCGTCGGACAGCACGACCGACAGCTCGGGCTCGAAGTAGCTGACCTCCTCGCCCCGGCTCATGTCGCGGTACTGGAGCACGTCGCCGCCGGGCACCCGTACGGTGACCAGCGGGCAGGTCTCTGCCACGCACTCGATGCGCACCGTCGGCACCTGCGCGCTGGTGGACGGCGCGGAGGTGCCGCCCTCGGCCGAGACGGGCTCCGGAGTGTCGAGCGAGCTGAGCAGGGCCCGCGCGCCGATCACGACCAGCGCCACCACGAGCGCGACCGCGAGCACGGCGAGCCCGAGCCTCGCGAGGCCCATCGGGTCTGTCCTGTGGCGTCCCACACACCGGAGCGTACCCGTTGGTAACCTCGTCTTGCCCTTCAGTGCTTCGTGTTGACCCTGTGGTGTTTACCGTTGGGCGTGGGCAGAGCCTTCGCCGCCCGCCTGCCCTTCACGAACTCGACGATGATCGGGATCAGGGAGATGAAGACGATGAGGAAGACGCCGGGCAGGATGTACTTGTCGATCTGCTTGGGGTTGACCTTGCTGCCCAGGTAGTAGCCGAGCAGGATCAGGCCCTCGGTCCAGACGACGCCGCCGATGACGTTCCACATGAAGAACCGCCGGGGCGTCATCTCCAGGACCCCGGCGACCGGGTTCATGAACGTGCGCACGATCGGCACGAACCTGGCCAGCACCACGGCCTTCGCCGGACCGAACTTCTCGAAGAACTCCTCGGCCCTCAGCACGTGCTCCTTCTTGAAGAGCCGCGAGTTGGGCTTGTCGAACATCCTCCTGCCGATCCGCATCCCCAGGAAGTGCCCGAGCTGCGCGCCGGCGATCGCGCACAGCGGCGTCCCGATCAGCAGGACCGGCAGCGAAAGCGGCTCGATGCCCATCCCCACCGCCACCGACGCGGAGCTGAAGATCCCGGCGGCCACCAGCAGTGAGTCGCCCGGCAGGAAGAAGCCGAGCAGCAGGCCGGTCTCGGCGAAGATGATCGCCAGCACGCCGACCGTGGCGAACGCCCCGAGAATGGTCAGCCACCATGTCGGGTCGAGAAGGTTGAGAAGCCAGTCCACGCGAGGAGCTTACCGGGCGGGGTCACTACCACGGGGGTTACCGAGCCGCGATACTGGGCACCGCGAAGCCGAACGTTCTAGGAGATGAATCATGCCCATCGCCACCCCAGAGGTCTACGCCCAGATGCTCGACCGGGCCAAAGCAGGCGGGTTCGCCTACCCGGCGATCAACGTGACCTCTTCCCAGACGTTGAACGCCGCGCTGCGCGGCTTCGCCGAGGCCGAGAGCGACGGCATCGTCCAGGTCTCCACCGGCGGCGCCGAGTTCCTGTCCGGCGCCACCGTGAAGGACATGGTCGTCGGCGCGACCGCCCTGGCCGAGTACGCCCGCGTGGTCGCCGCCAAGTACCCGGTGACCGTGGCCTTGCACACCGACCACTGCCCCAAGGACAAGCTCGACGGGTTCATGCGGCCGCTGGTCGACATCTCGCTGGAGCGCGTGTCCAAGGGTCTGGACCCGCTGTTCCAGTCGCACATGTGGGACGGCTCCGCCGTACCGCTGGAGGAGAACCTGGAGATCGCCAAGGAGCTTCTCGACAAGTGCCACCGCGCCAACATCGTGATGGAGATGGAGATCGGCGTCGTCGGCGGCGAGGAGGACGGCGTCGTCGGCGAGATCAACGAGAAGCTCTACACCACGACGGACGACGCCCTGGCCACGGCCGAGGCGGTCGGCGTCGGCGAGCAGGGCCGCTACATGCTGGCCGCGACCTTCGGCAACGTCCACGGCGTCTACAAGCCCGGCCACGTGAAGCTGCGCCCGTCGGTGCTGAAGGACATCCAGGACGCGGTCGGCGCGAAGTACGGCAAGGACAAGCCGTTCGACCTGGTCTTCCACGGCGGCTCCGGCTCGCTGCTGGAGGAGATCCACGAGGCGATCTCCTACGGCGTGGTGAAGATGAACATCGACACCGACACCCAGTACGCCTTCACCCGCCCGATCGCCGCCCACATGTTCACCAACTACGACGGCGTGCTCAAGGTGGACGGCGACGTCGGCAACAAGAAGGTCTACGACCCGCGCTCCTACGGCAAGTCCGCCGAGGCGGCCATGGCGGCCCGCGTGGCCCAGGCGTGCCAGGACCTGAAGTCCGCCGGGACGAAGATCACCTAGTCAGGCGAGTGGCCCGGCGGGTATGACTGTTTGTATGGATAACCTTCTCGCCGGGCCGCCCCCGACCCACCTGCCGGATCTGCCCGAGGCCAGGGAGGCGCTCGAATCCGGCGCCAAGCCCGCCGACGTCGCCGCCCGTTTCCCCGCCTACCCGGCGGCATGGGCGGCGCTCGCGGAGGAGTACTTCGCGAGCGGTCACGCGGTCACCTCTTACGCCTTCGCCAGGACCGGCTATCATCGCGGTCTCGACCAACTGCGCCGCAACGGCTGGAAGGGCCACGGGCCCGTCCCTTGGGAGCACGAGCCGAACCAGGGCTTCCTGCGCTGCCTCTACTCCCTCGCCCGCGCCGCCCAGTCGATCGGCGAGAAGGACGAGGCCGAGCGGTGCATGCAGTTCCTCAAGGACAGCGACCCCGCCGCCTACGACGCGCTGGCCAAGTGAGCCTTGGGGACGAATAGCCCAATCGGGTAGTCTCTCTACGCAAGAGCCCCTGTCGCGCTTGCGCCAGGGGTTTCCGTGTCTATTGGCGTGCCCGCTCGCAGTCGTTGCGCCGCGGATCCATCGCCGTGTGCTGGGGAGATAGAACCATGCCGGCTGTCGTTGTCTTGGGCGCCCAGTGGGGCGATGAGGGCAAGGGAAAGGCCACTGACCTGCTCGGCGACGCCGTCGAGTATGTCGTCCGCTACCAGGGCGGCAACAACGCGGGCCACACGATCGTCATCGGCGACCAGAAGTACGCGCTCCACCTGGTGCCGACCGGAATCCTGTCGCCCAACGTGGTCCCCGTCATCGGCAACGGCGTGGTGATCGACCCGGGCGTACTGCTGCAGGAGATCGACGCGCTCGCGGCCCGCGGCGTGTCCGCCGAACGCCTGCTGATCTCGGCGAACGCGCACCTGATCATGCCCCACCACAAGGCCCTGGACAAGGTGAGCGAGCGCTACCTGGGCAAGGCCAAGATCGGCACGACCGGCCGCGGCATCGGGCCGGCGTACGGGGACAAGATCTACCGGGTGGGCATCCGGGTCCAGGACCTGCTCGACCCGGGCATCCTGTCGCAGAAGATCGAGGTCGCGCTCAACGAGAAGAACCAGATCCTCACCAAGATCTACAACCGGCGCGGCCTCGACCACGCCCAGGTGCTCGAGGAGTACCTGGGCTACGCCGAGCGCCTCAAGCCGCACATCGCCGACACCTCGCTGGTGCTGTCGAAGGCGCTGGACGAGGGCAGGTTCGTCCTGCTGGAGGGCGGCCAGGGCACGCTGCTCGACATCGACCACGGCACCTACCCGTTCGTGACCTCCTCCTCGCCCACCAGCGGCGGCGCGTGCGCGGGCTCCGGCATCCCGCCGCAGCGCCTGACCAAGGTCATCGGCATCCTCAAGGCGTACACGACCCGGGTGGGCTCGGGACCGTTCCCGACGGAGCTCGAGGACGAGATGGGCGACTGGCTGCGCACCACCGGCGGCGAGTACGGCGTCACCACCGGCCGCAACCGCCGCACCGGCTGGTTCGACGCGGTCATCGCCCGCTACGCCACCCGCATCAACGGCGTCACCGACTTCTTCCTCACCAAGCTCGACGTGCTGTCGGGGCTGGAGCGCATCCCGGTCTGCGTCGCCTACGACGTGGACGGCGAGCGGCACGACGAGATCCCGATGACGCAGACCGGCTTCCACCACGCCAAGCCGATCTACGAGGAGTTCCCGGGGTGGCAGGAGGACATCACGGGGGCCAAGTCGTTCGAGGATCTGCCGCCCAACGCGCAGGCCTACGTGCGCACGCTGGAGGAGATGAGCGGCGCGCCCATCTCCGCGATCGGCGTCGGACCGGGCCGCGACCAGACGATCTCACTGCGCTCCCTGGTCTGACCAGCGAGGGCTCAGTGTGAGGCGGCTTTTCTGATGCGGTCCACGTCGCCGCGCTCCGCTGGTGGGAGGGGCGCGCCGACCGACTCGCGCAGGTCCGCCGCCTCGTCCAGCAGCTCAAGGGCGCGCGAGGGCGCGCCCTCCAGGATGGCCACCCCGGCCAGTCCCTCCAGCGCGAGCGCCACCGAGCGCGGGTCGCCGAGCGCGCGTGCGGCCCGCAGCCCCTCCTCGTGCCGCTCCCTCGCCAGTACGGCGGCGCCGCGCGACTCCGCGACGAACCCCAGCTCGGCCAGGATCAGCGTCACCCCGTAGAAGGGCACGCCGTAGTCGGCCTCCAGGCGACGGTTCCACTCCAGCGAGGCCAGGAACAGGCGCTCCGCCTCGTCCAGGTCGCCGGAGCGCCGCGCCGCCAGCCCGAGCCCCACCCGCGCGAACTCCTCGGCGAACCGGTTCGACTGCTCGGCCGCCATCCGCATCCCCCGCGCGTGGAACTCCCGCGAGCGCTCCAACTCCCCGGTCAGCAGCGCCACCCGCCCCAGGCTGGACAGCCGGTAGGACACGTCCGTCCACAACCGCAGATCCTCGGCGATCCGCAGCCCCTCCCTGTGCAGGGACGCGGCGCGGTCGTAGTCGCCGCCGATCTCGGCCAGGTAGCCGAGCTGGTCGCTGGCCTGGAGGCGGCCCCACTGGTCACCCAGTTCGGTGAAGATCTCCAGGCTCTCGACCCCACTGCGCTCGGCCCGCGCGAACTCCCCCTGGAAGATCGCCAGCTTGGCCCGCCCCATCAGCGCCGCCGCCTCACCCCACCGGTCGCCCGCGACCCGGAAGTCGGCCAGCACCCGTTCAAGCACCGGCCCGGCCTTGGCCACGTCCCCCAGGTGCAGATAGGCATGCGCGGTGAACCACCCCGCCCGCGCACCCTCCACTTCCGGGTACGGCAGGCCGAGCAGCATCGCGAAGCCCGGCTCCCAGGCGGTGCCCCTGGTCAGGCGGTGGGCCTCGGTGTGTCGGCCGCGCAGGTACAGGTACCACGCCAGCCGGTCGCCCGTGTCCACCGCGCGCAGGTTGGGTGTCTCCTCGTCGAGCCGGGCCAGCCATTCGCGCTGGGCGTGGCCGTACAGGTGAGGGCGGGCGCGCTCGGCGAGGCCGGTGTAGTAGGTGTCGCGGCGCGCGAACAGCGGGTCGTCCGGTGCCAGGCGCTCCAGGCAGTAGGCGGCGATGCTCTCCAGCAGCCGGTAGCGGGGCGGCTCGGCGATGACCATCGAGCGGTTGACGAGCTGGTCGACCAGGTCGGCGCCGATGCCCGCGGCCTCCAGCGTGCAGCCGCCCGGGTGGACGGCCAGGGCGGTCAGCCCCTCCCGCTGCGTCGGGGTGAGCTGCTCCCAGCTCCAGTCGATCACCGCGCGGAGGGTGCGCTGCCGCGCGGGCAGTCCCCGGGCGGTCCCGGACAGCAGCGCGAAGCGGTCGTCGAGATGCTCGGCCACCCCCTGGACGCCGAGGGCGCGCACCCGGGCGGCGGCGAGTTCGAGCGCCAGGGGCAGGCCGTCCAGGCGGCGGCAGATCGCCTCTGCCCACACGGTGGCGCCCACGTCCAGCGTCACACCCGCGCGGGCGGCGAACAGGCTCAGCGCGTCGGCCGTGTCCAGCGGCTCGACCGGATAGACCGCCTCGCCCGGGATGGCCAGCGGCTCCTGACTGGTCACCAGCACCCTGAGACCAGGCGCGCTACCCAACAGCAGACTCACCAACTCCGCCACCGGCTCGACCAGGTGCTCGCAGTTGTCCAGAACCAGGAGAAGCTCGCGGGTACGCAGGGCGTCGGCCAGCCGCTCCGGCAACGCGGCGGCACCCGGCCGGGCCAGGGCCTCGTCCCGCACATCCAGGACATCGGCGACCACCTCGGCCACGGTCGCCACGTCCTGGGTACGCAGCCCGGCCAACTCGACCAGCCAGGCGTCCTCCCCCGCGGCGGCGGCCAGCGCGAGCCGCGTCTTCCCCACCCCGCCCGGCCCCGTCAGGGTGACCAACCGCGCCCCACCCCCAAACACCCCTGCCCCGGTCATGGGTTCCGTGGGCGCGGGCACGCGGGTGGGGCTTAGGAGGGTGTGGAGGTGGGTCAGGGCGGTTTCGCGGCCGATCAGGGGAGTCAGGGGGGTGGGGAGGTTGGTGCGGGGGCGGGCGGCGGAGGTGGACGGGGCCGGGGCGGGGGCCAGGGACGGGTCCTGGCGGAGGATGGCCTGGTAGAGGTTCACCAGCTCGGGGCCCGGGTCCACGCCCAGTTCCGAGTCCAGGCGCTCGCGCAACGCCGTGTATCCCGCCAGCGCCTCGGTCTGGCGGCCCGACCGGTAAAGGGCGCGCAGGTGCACGGCGCGCAGCCGTTCGCGCAGCGGGTGTTCGGCCACCGGCTCCGACAGCTCGTCGGCCAGCCGCGTGTGCTCGCCGAGCGACAGCCGTACCTCGGCGTGCTCTTCGAGGGCGGTCAGGCGCTGCTCGTCGAGGCGGGCGGCGGCGGTGCGGGCGAACTCCTCGTCGCGGAAGTCGGCGTAGGCGGGACCGCGCCACAGGGAGAGGGCGTCGGACAGCAGGGCGGCGCGGGTGCGCGGGTCGGGTTCGGCGCGGGCGCGGGTGAGCAGGCGGGCGAAGGCGAGGGCGTCCACGTCCCCGGCGGGCAGGATGTAGCCGGCGGGGGTGTGGCGGACGAGGTCTCGGCCCACGACGCGGCGAAGCTGGGAGATCTTGGTCTGCAGGGTGTTGGCCGGGTTGCCGGGCAGGTCCTCGCCCCACAGGTCGTCGGCCAGGCGGTCCGCGGGGACCGGGCGGCCCTCGTGGACCAGCAGGTCGGCCAGGAGCGCGCGTACCTTCAGCTCGGGTACGCGGACCGGCTCGCCGTCGTCGGCCCACACCGCAAGCGGGCCAAGCACACCAAATCGCACCAGGTCACGCTACCCCCAGCGAACCCCCAGCCGTCCGTGCGAGCCCCGGCGCACAGTGGACCCATGCGAGTCGCGATCATCATCGGCAGCGTACGGCAGGGCCGCTTCGGTCCCACGGCGGCGAAGTGGATCCAGGAGCGCGCCGCCCGGCGGACCGGGCTGGAGGTCGACGTGATCGACCTCGCGCAGGCGTGGCTGCCCATGGTGCTGCCCGGGGAAGGGGGGCCGGAGCCGCCGGCCGTACGGGATCTGCGGCCTTGGCTGGCCGGGGCGGAGGCGTTCGTGATCGTCACGCCCGAGTACAACCACAGCTATCCCGCCGCGCTCAAGAACGCCATCGACTGGTACCGCGAGGAGTGGCGGGGCAAGCCCGTCGGGTTCGTGGCCTACGGCGGCGCGTCGGGCGGACGGCGGGCGGTCGAGCACCTGGAGCCGGTCTTCGCCTGCCTGGGCGCCGTCCGCGCCGGTGAGCCGGTGCTCTTCCACGACCACGAGAACCCAGAGGACAGCGAAGCCGAGCGACTGCTCGACACCCTTGAGGAGAATGTCATGAACCGTGAGATCCGTCTGGCCCTGCGACCCTCCGGCGAGCCGGAGCTGCGCGACTTCGAGCTGGCCACGACCGGCGTGCCGCGCATCGGCGAGGGCCAGGTCCTGGTGCGCAACACGTGGATGTCCGTGGACCCCTACATGCGGGGCCGTATGGACGACGCCGAGTCCTACATCCCGCCGTTCGAGATCGGGCAGCCGCTGGACGGCTCGGCCGTGGGCGAGGTGGTGGACTCGCGCGTCCCGGAGATCCCGGTGGGCGCGACCGTGGTGCACTTCCTGGGCTGGCGCGAGTACGCCGTGGTCGAGGCCGCCCAGGCCACGGTCGTGGATCCCGAGCTGGCTCCGGAGGAGGCGTACCTGGGGGTGCTGGGCACCACGGGCCTGACCGCCTACGTCTCGCTCACCGAGGTCGCCCCGGTACGGCCCGGCGACACCGTCTTCATCTCCTCGGCCGCCGGGGCCGTGGGCAGCGTCGCCGGCCAGTTGGCCAGGAAGCTGGGCGCGGCCAGGGTGATCGGCTCGGCGGGCGGCCCGGTCAAGGCGGCGCGGCTGGTCAGCGACTTCGGCTACGACGTGGGGATCGACTACCGGGCCGGCTCGGTGGCCGGGCAACTCGCGCAGGCCGCGCCGGACGGCCTCGACGTCTACCTCGACAACGTCGGCGGCGACCACCTCGTGGCCGCGATCGACGCGCTCAACGTCGGCGGCAGGATCGCGATGGTCGGCGCCATCAGCGCCTACAACGCGACGGAGCCGGTGCCGGGTCCCGCGAACCTGTTCACGCTGGCGCACAAGAGCGCGACGCTGCGCGGCATGCTGGTCAGCCACTACCTCGACCGCTTCCCCGAGTGGATCGGAAAGGCGGCGGGCTGGCTGGCCGACGGCTCGCTGCGCACGGAGACGACGGTGGCCGAGGGCATCGAGCGGGCGCCGCAGGCGTTCCTGGACGTGCTGGCCGGCAAGAACGTCGGCAAGATGCTGGTCAGGCTGTGACCACCGCGGCGGTGACCACGGTGTGCAGTCTCCAGCCGAGTGTGGAGTAGAGGGCCCTGCCGTCGGCGGTGGCCAGCAGGACGCCCGTCGAGGCGCCCCGCTCGGCCGCCGCGGACGACAGGGCCTTCATCACGACGCTGCCCAGCCCGCGGCGGCGGTGTTCCGCGGCGGTCTCCACCTGGTCGACGACGCCGGTGGCGCCGGTGAGCGCGATCTGCCCGCGCGCGGCCACCTCTCCGTCGCCGGTCAGCAGCCGCGCGGTGACGACCTCGCCGCGCTGGACGACCGCGAGCGTGTAGCCGCCCGGCGCCGCCACCTCGGTATGGCGCAGCCGCGCCGTCATCATGAACTCCGGCATCTGTACCGACCAGGCGGAGGTGAGCGAGGGCGCCACCTGGTCGGCGGGCGCGCACACCTTGAGCCACGTGCCGGGGGTGTCGAGGGTGCCCGCCAGGTGACGCAGGAGCGCGGGCGAGGGCTCGGGCAGGATGTGGCGTACGAGGTGTCCGGGCAGCCCCACGTCGACGCGGAGCCCCCAGAGCTCCTCGACCGGCTGCCCGGTCGCGCGCGACACGGCCCAGCCCCGCACCCAGGCCCGTACGATGTCTACGCTCATGACAGACCAGCTTAGGACGATATATCCACTTTTCTGGCTCGGAAGTTCTGGGTGCGAGCAATCTCACCGGTGCGGCGTGGCACCTGCTGCCCGGCACGGGTGAGCGGGTATGGTCCCCGGTGTGCGCGTCGAGATTCATGGACACCGGGGAGCCAGAGGTCTCTGGCCCGAGAACACCCTGCCGGGGCTGAGCCGCACGATGGAGCTCGGGGTCCACGCCCTGGAGCTCGACGTGGCGCTAACCTCCGACCGCCGGCTGGTGCTGACCCACGATCTCACCGTCTCCGCCGTGACCAGCGCCGACACCAGACCGCTGACGGCCGGCGACCCCGATTTCCCTTACGTGGGCAAGCCCATCAACGCCCTCAACCTGGCCCAGCTCCGCATGCTCGACGTCGGCGTACGGCTGCCGCGCCACCCGGACGACCCCTTCGCCCTCACCCAGGTCGCGGTGCCCGACACCAGGATGCCCACGCTCGGCGCGGTCCTCGGCCTGGTCAACGCCTACGAGGCCGACGGCGTCCGGCTGCACGTGGAGCTGAAGTCGGACCCGACCCGCCCCGAGCTGACCGCCGACCCGGAGCTGTTCACGGACCTGGTCCTGGACGAGCTCGACCGCCACGGCCGCCTGGGCAACGCGGCGATCCTGAGCTTCGACTGGCGCGTCATCGCGCACGCCGCGCGGAAGGCGCCGGACACCAGGCGCTTCGCCCTGATCGAACTCGACACGCTGCACTGGCACGGCTGCCTGGGCGACGACATCCCGGCCGCGGCGGCCGCCGCCGGCGCGACGACGCTCTCGCCCGAGCACGTGATGGTGGACGAGGCGCTGATGACCCAGTGCGCGGCCGCGGGGCTCGACGTGGCGGTCTGGACCGTCAACGACCCCGCCCTGGCCGCACGCATGCTCGACCTGGGCGTGGCCGGCGTGGTAACCGACTACCCGGACAGGATGCGGGAACTATGGGCCGAACGCGGCCTGGACCTCCCAAAACCAGTCCACCCACTGAAGCCAGTCGCCGTCTGAACCAGCCCGGGCGGTCAGGTCCCCTGCGAGGGGCTAGTGGAACGTCGGGGTTGTCTCGAACGTCCTTCAGTGTGTGAGCCTCTCCCCGGACCTTGACGAACGGCTGCGCGCCGCGGCCGCCAGACTGCACCGAGCCGACCACGTCCGTCGCCTGCGCGAGACCACCGCGCGGCAGATCGAGGACGTCCGAGGCGCCCTGGAGAACCTGGAGTCCGAGCTCGTCGAGGAGGAGCGCGACGTCGCCCGGCTGGAGGGCGGGCTGTCGGCGGCCTTCGCCCGCCTGCTCGGCAACCGCGAGGAGCGCCTGGCCCGCGAGCGCGCGGAGGCGGCCGTGGCCAGGGAGCGCGTGGACGGCCACCGCGCCCGGCTGGCCCAGCTCCAGGCCGACGCCGCGGCGGCCGAGGAGGAATTGCAGGGTCTCGGCCAGGCGTCGCAGGAGTACGCCGCCCTGCTGGCCGAGAAGGAGCGGGAGCTCATCAGGACCGGCGATCCCCTCGCCCGCGAGCTGGCCGATCTCGCCGTCGAGCTGGACGGGCTGGGCGCCGCCGTATACGAGCTTGAGGAAGTCGAGCGGGCGGGACAGGCGGCGCAGGAGGCCCTGGGTGTCGTGCTGCGCCTGCTGAAGTCAGCGGGAAACGCCTCGACCTGGGACATGTTCGGCGGCGGCCTGCTCGTCGACGCCTACGAGCACGACAAGCTGACCAGCGCCGACAAGGCCGCCTGGCACGCCCAGCGAGCCCTGGACGTCTTCGCCCGCGAGCTGGCCGACACCGGGATCGCGGCGCGGCCGAAGATGCCCGAGGTGGACACGGAGTGGTTCGTCGACGCGTTCTTCGACAACATCATCACCGACGCCCTCAAGCACCAGCGCATCGAGAAGACCAGGGCCGAGGTGGAACGGCTGGCCACCTGGGCCCGCGAGACCGTCGCCCACCTGAGCGCGCGCCGCGACCAACTGCGGTCCGAGCGCACCCAGATGCTGGCCTATCGCGAGGAACGCCTCCGCCCCGCCTAGAGCCTGGAGCCTAGAGCCAGCCGTTACGGCGGAAGCCCCGGTAGAGCAGGAAGCAGACGGTGATCATGAGGGTGACGATCGCCGGATAGCCCCAGATCTGGTCGGAGCCCGGCAGGAAGTCGAAGTTCATGCCGTAGATCCCGGCGATCATCGTGGGCACGGTCAGTATGGCCACCCACGACGAGATCTTGCGCATGTCCTCGTTGGCGAGGGTGTTCGAGCGGGCCAGGGCGGCCTGGAGGATGGAGTTGGCGAGCTCGTTGGAGGACTCCACCTGCTCGCACACGCGGGCGAGGTGGTCGCTGACGTCGCGGAAGTACTCGCGCATCTCCGAGGGGATCACCCGCCGCTGGGGCAGCGCCGCCATGGGCGACTGCAGCGGGGTGACCGCCCGCTTCATCTCCAGCATCTCCCGCTTGAGCTGGTAGATCCGGTTGATGTCGCGGGAGCTGACGTCGGCGAAGACCGTGGCCTCGACCTCTTCCAGTTCGAGCTGCATCAGGTCGGCGACCTGGAGGTAGCGGTCGACGACGTGGTCGGAGATGGCGTGCACCACACCGGCGGGGCCGCGCTCCAGCAGGTCGGGGCGGCTCTCCAGTTTGTCGCGGACCTCGGTCAGCGGGCAGTGCTCGCCGTGGCGCACGGTGACCACGAAGTCGGCGCCGAGGAACACCATGATCTCGCCGGTGGCGATGATCTCGCTGGTGGCGGTCAGCTCGTCGTGGTCGAGGTAGGCGATGGTCTTGAGCACCAGGAACAGCGAGTCGCCGTAGCGCTCGACCTTGGGCCGCTGGTGCGCCTTGACGGCGTCCTCGACGGCCAGGGGGTGCAGGCCGAAGACCTCGGCCAGCCACTCCACCTCGGGAGCCTCCGGCTCGTGCAGCCCCACCCAGACGAACGCCCTGGATCCGGTCTTGTTGTGCTCGCGAACCAGCTCAAGGGATTCGACGATGCCGGGGGCGAAGACCTTCTCGCCGCCCACGTAGGCGCCGTACTCGACGATGGAGTCGACCGGCGGCACGCATGCCTCACGCACGGGCTTGGGGAGCTGGCGCGCGGAATGGGGCTTCTTGACGGGGTGGCGGTTGATACGACGGAAAAGGGTGGACGAGCGCATGGCAGTCCCTTTCCGCCCGACCTGGGCCTGCCCACGCGTAGTGAAGAGTCACCTCAATCAAAGGAAAGGGCGTGGTGGCACGATCAGGCTGCCGGATTGGAGTGGTCGGGGGCGTGCACGGTGTACGTGGACGAGCACGTACTGCTGGGATCACCAGGTTTCATCCCGGACCACCTCCAATCACAAGAGACGCCGCAAAGCCGCCCTAACTTACCACAGGGGGGTCAACTCAGCTGACGATACTCGCCAACGGCCCAGGGGAACCGGCAGAACTCCACAAAACTTCCCCATGCCGCCGCCTAAGGATGCCCTAGGCCGCCGGGGCGGCGCGGGCCTGGGACAATGGGCCACGTGCGCGTTCTAGTCATCGGCTCCGGCGGGCGTGAGCACGCCCTGTGCCGCTCACTCAGCCTCGATCCCCAGGTCACCGACCTCCACTGCGCCCCGGGCAACGCGGGCGTCCAGCAGGTCGCGACCACCCATCCCGTCACCGCGACCGATCCGGCGGAGGTCACCGCGCTGGCGGTGCGCCTCGGCGCCGACCTCGTCGTGGTCGGACCCGAGGCGCCGCTGGTCGCGGGCGTGGGCGACGCCGTCAGGGCGGCCGGCATCCCGGTCTTCGGCCCCTCCGCCGAGGCGGCGATGATCGAGGGGTCGAAGGCGTTCGCCAAGGAGGTCATGGCCGCGGCGGGGGTGCCCACCGCGCGCTCGCGCACCTGCGCCACGCCGGAGGAGGCCGCCGCGGCGCTGGCCGAGTTCGGGGCGCCGTACGTGGTCAAGGACGACGGGCTGGCCGCGGGCAAGGGCGTGGTGGTGACCGGGTCGCTGGAGGCGGCGCTGGAGCACGCCGCGTCGTGCGAGCGGGTGGTGATCGAGGAGTTCCTCGACGGGCCCGAGGTCTCGCTGTTCGCGCTCTGCGACGGGCGCGACGCGGTGCCGTTGCGGCCCGCCCAGGACTTCAAGCGCGCCTACGACGGCGACGAAGGGCCCAACACCGGCGGCATGGGCGCCTACACGCCGCTGCCCTGGGCGCCCGACGGCCTCACCGAGCAGGTCATGCGGGAGGTGGTGCGCCCGACGATCGCCGAACTGGGGCGGCGCGGCCTGCCGTACCGGGGAGTGCTGTTCGTGGGGCTGGCGCTGACGGCCAAGGGGCCGAAGGTCATCGAGTTCAACGCGCGCTTCGGCGACCCGGAGACCCAGGTCATCCTCGACCGGCTGGCCACGCCGCTGGGCGGGCTGCTGCTCGGCTGCGCCACCGGCACGCTCGGCGCGGCGGACGAGCTCGCCTGGCACGACGGCTCGGCGGTGACCGTGGTCGTCGCGGCCGAGAACTACCCCGGCGAGCCGGTCAAGGGCGACGTGATCACCGGTCTTGAGCCGACCGGCGACGCCTACGTGATCCACGCCGGCACCGCGCTCGCCGACGGCCAGGTGGTCTCGGCCGGCGGCCGGGTGCTCAGCGTGGTCGGCACCGGCCCCGACCAGGCAAGCGCCAGGGCCAGCGCCTACGACCTGGTCGCGCGGGTGAAGCTGCGCGGCTCGCACTACAGGACGGACATCGCCCGATGAAGCACGTGCACTCCGGCAAGGTACGCGACCTCTACGTCACCGACGAGGGCCTGCTGATGATGGTCGCCTCCGACCGGATCTCGGCCTTCGACCACATACTCGAACCCGAGATCCCCGACAAGGGCGCGATCCTGACCCAGCTCTCGCTGTGGTGGTTCGACCAGCTCAAGGACGTCGTGCCCAACCACCTGGTGACCCACGGCCCCGACGCGCGCAGCGTGGTGTGCCGGCCGCTGGAGATGGTGCCGGTCGAGTGCGTGGCGCGCGGCTACCTGACGGGCTCGGGCCTGCTCGACTACCGCCGCACGGGCGAGGTCTCCGGCGTACGGCTGCCGCCCGGCCTGGAGGACGGCTCCCGCCTGCCCGAGCCCATCTTCACGCCCACCACGAAGGCCCCGGTCGGCGAGCACGACGAGCCGATGACCTTCGCCCAGGTCGTGGAGAAGGTCGGCGAGCAGACGGCGAACGAGCTGCGCCGCATCACCCTCGACGTCTACACGCGCGGCGCCGAGATCGCCCGCGAGCGCGGCATCATCGTGGCCGACACCAAGATCGAGCTCGGCCGAGACCCCGACGGCGTGCTCACGCTCGCCGACGAAGTCCTGACACCCGATTCCTCGCGATTCTGGCCGGCCGCTGAATGGAAGCCGGGAGGACCTCAACCGTCCTTTGACAAGCAGTATGTCCGTGATTGGTTGACCTCACCCGATTCAAGCTGGGACAAATCCTCTGGAAACCCACCCCCCGCATTGCCGGACGAAGTAGTCAATCGCACCAGAGCGCGTTATCTCGAGGCATACGAGCGGCTCACTGGTACGCCATTTAGCGGGTGATTCGGCCGGGGCAGCCGTGACGAGCGGCTACTGTTGGCCCGTTCGAGCCCGACCGATAACTTCCCGAGGAGCCGCACGGATGGTCCGATACCGCGTGCGCGGTGGCAACGCTTTGCGTGGAACCGCCTTCATCCAGGGCGCGAAGAACGCCGTGCTGCCGATGATCGGTGCGGCTCTTCTCGCCCCCAAGGGCCGTACGGTCCTGCGCAACGTGCCGATCATCGAGGACGTGCGCAGGGCCGTGGAGCTCGCCGAGGCCATCGGCGCCTACGTCGAGCTGCACGAGTCCGAGCGGACCCTCGTCATCGACGCCTCCAGGCTGTCCAGCCCGGTGCTCCCCGCCGAGATCGCGCGGCGCTTCCGCGGCTCGGTGCTGTTCACCCCGGCCCTGCTCCACCGGCTGGGCGAGGCCATCGTGGAGGGCGTCGGCGGCTGCAACCTGGGCAGCCGCAACCTCGACTTCCACTACCTCGGCTACAAGCGTCTCGGCGCCATCGTGGACGAGGGCGAGACCGTCATCCACGTCAAGGCCTCCGGCCTGACCGGCGCCACCCTCTACCTCGACACGCCCTCGCACACCGGCACCGAGAACCTCATCATGGCCGCCGCCCTGGCCAAGGGCACCACCGTGATCGAGAACGCGGCGCTGGAGCCCGAGGTGCTCGACGTCATCGACATGCTCACCAAGATGGGCGCGCGGATCAGCGGCGGCGGCACCGGCTTCATCGCCGTGGAGGGCGTCGAGGAGCTGCACGCCGTCGAGCACACGGTGATGCCCGACCGCCTCGACGCGGGCGTGTTCGCCATGGCCGCCGCGCTCACCGGCGGCGACGTCAGCCTGGTCGGAACCGGCCTCGACCTGGGCGTCGTGCGCTACAAGCTGGAGCAGATGGGCGTGGAGTTCGCCACGCAGGGCGCGGTGCTCCACGTACGCTGCGACCGCCAGCCGCTGCGGCCGATCAACATCATCACCGACACCTACCCGGGCTTCGCCACCGACCTGCAGTCGCCGATGATGACGGTCGCCTGCCTGGCCGAAGGCGTCAGCTACATCCACGAGCGCATCTTCGACGGCCGCTTCGCGCTGGCCGGCGAGCTCAACAAGATGGGCGCCGACGTCGAGGTCGAGGGCAGCAGGGCCATCGTGCGCGGCGCCACCCCGCTGACCGGCGCCCAGGTGACCGCCCACGATCTGCGCTCCGGTATCGCGCTGGTTCTCGCCGGACTCGCCGCCGAAGGCGAGACGGTCATCGAGTCCGGATACCTCATCGACCGCGGCCACGCCCATCTCGCCGAGCGAATGCGGGCCCTGGGAGCGGACATTACGCGAGAGATTTCAGAGCGCTGAAAAAGCCTGTGAAATACGCTGTGAGCTGCTAAAACAGCTCACCGGGCGGTCAACCAGAACGGCTTTCCGGAAAAGTCGGGCGTGACATTACGGCCCCCGCGAGCGATCGTTCCAAAAGAGAGCACTGCAACGGACGGCAGGATGGGACGAACATTGGTCGAGAGGGCCGAAGAAACTCCCCGAGTGTCACGCCCGGGCGCCATGACACCGGATCTGACCATTGGCGTGGTCGGCCCGCACGATCTGGTCGAGCGGGTCATGCTGATGGGTCACGCAGCAGCGCCCTTGCCGTGCCGCCTGGTCGCGGCCGCCTATCGCGATGAGCAGGAGGCGCCCGACAAGGTGACACGGCTCGGTCCCGGCGTGGACGCCTGTCTGTTCGCCAGCCCGGTCCCTTACGACCTGGCCCGGCGATCAGGCGTGCTGACCATGCCGGCGACCTACGTGCAGCTTGGCGGCAGCGCGTTGGTGGCTGCATTGGCCAAGGCGGCGCTGGACACTCGGATCGACCCCAAACGGGTCAGCATCGACGTGGTCTCACGAGCGGAGGTCGAGGAGGCTTACACCGACCTCGGCATCGCGGCCACGGATGTGCACAGCCGCGACGAACCCGGAGCCACCGGGACGATCGCGGCCTACCACGAGCGTCTGCTGCGTCAGGGAGCCACCACAGGCGCCCTGACCTGCCTGCCCACAGTGGCCGAACGCCTGCAGACCGCGGGCGTACCGGTCATCAGGATCAGGCCCACCTCGGGCGCGGTGCGCACAGCGTTGCACACCGCCGCACTCCTCGGCGCGCACCACCGCCTCGAGGAGTCGCAACTGA
Source organism: Nonomuraea sp. NPDC050790 (assembly GCF_044456745.1). Lineage (NCBI taxonomy): Bacteria > Bacillati > Actinomycetota > Actinomycetes > Streptosporangiales > Streptosporangiaceae > Nonomuraea > Nonomuraea sp. NPDC050790. The sequence continues at coordinate 1,087,842 of NZ_JBITGF010000003.1, forward strand.
CCGTGGTGCTGGTGGAGGTGCCCACGCTGCGCGAACCCGTGCGGCGCGCCGCACCCCGCTACTGGCGCGACGAACTACGCCTGTCACTGCACCGGCTGCTGGTCCAGGAAGCCAACCGGATCAACGCCACCGTCTGGCCGATCGACGATCACGCCTACCTGGTGACCGCCACCAGAGGCTCGATCACGGCCGCGACGGACGGGTTCAGGGTGCTGCCGTTCGCCTCCAGGATCCGCGAGGAGCTGGGGCTGGCGGTAGAGGTGGGCGTAGGGATGGGGCGCACGACGCATGACGCCGAGTCGCACGCCAGGGCCGCCCTGGCGCGCACGCAGGCGGGCAAGCAGGCACAGGGATTCGCCGTGGACCGCGAGGGCCGCGCGCTCATCCCGGCGCCGAGGATGCCGCCGCAGGGATCCACCACGCTCAAACCCAAGGGCGTGGAGGTACTGGCGCGGCTGGCGGCCAAGCTGGAGGGCGGGGACACTGTGGTGGACGCGGAGGGGGCCGGGCGCATGCTCGGCGTCACGCCGCGAACCGCCCGGCGGTTGCTGCGCACGTTGGTTGACGAGGGGCTCGCGTGGCCGCTCCCGCCCAACCGCACTCCACAGCCTGGCCGTCCCCGTCAGCTCTACCGGCTGATCGTGGAAAAACTCGGCCCCCGCTGAACGGTCCGCCGTCCCCCTTCCCCTTTCGCGGACGGCGGACCCCGGGCGTTGGTGCTGGTCGTTACGAGATGTGCCGTCGGTGAAGGCATCTCTCCGTGATGAGATGTGCCGTCGGTGACGGCGCCTCTCCGTTACGGCCGGCCACCGCCCACGCCACCCGCCGACGTCGGCGGGCGCCGATCGGGGGGATCGCTTCTCACGTCGGACGTGGTCCCCACCGCAACGGCCCCCTTCACCGGCGGGTCCGGCATCTGACCCGATCCCGCCTCCTGGCTACGTGCCACGAGGCGGGATCGGGCTCTCCTTGCCCGGTCCCGTCTCGTGGCCTCGTGCCACGAGGCGGGAGCGGCCGGTTCGCCGGGCCTGTGAGTGTCTTCAGGTTGCGTGTTGGCGGGGTTGATTGCGGGCGGGTGGGGTATGTTTTCTTCGCCCCCGATCGACTGATTCGGACGGGGGCACCAAAACCTCTTCCGCCACGTCTCAGCAGGCGCAGGCGATGCCGGAACCCGGAGCGGTCAGGGTGTCCACGGGGTTGCGGACGACTCCCGCCGACGTCTCCACCGGGAAGCCCTCCCTCGACCAGTACTCGAAGCCGCCGATCATCTCCTTGACCCGGTAGCCGAGCTTGGCGAACTCCAGGGCGGCGCGGGTGGCGCCGTTGCAGCCGGGGCCCCAGCAGTACGTCACCACCGTCGCGTTCGCGGGGATCACGGCCCGCGCGCCCGTCGCTATCTCGGCGGTCGGCAGGTGCAGGGCGCCGTGGACGTGGCCCTGGTCCCAGCTCTCCCTGCTGCGGGAGTCGACCACCACCACGTCGGCCACGCCCGACTCCAGGTCGGCGGCCACGTCCGAGACGTCGGTCTCGAAGGAGAGTCGGGCGGCGAAGTGGGCCAGGGCGGCGGCGTTGGGGGCGGGGGCGACGCTGGTGACGGCGGACATCTGCTCGGGTTCCTCTCTCTTGCCTTGTCCGAAATCGTGGCGGGTCGCGCGGAGGGCGGCCAGTGGCGTGGATGCCTCCTATCGCTAATATCCCGCCAGAGCCCGAAATGTCGGTCGGCGGCGCTATTGTCATGAGCTATGCATGCAAACGCCACTGACCGCCGCGCCTCGCTCCTCGTCTGGGGCGCGCTCGCGATCGTCTACGTGGTGTGGGGATCCACCTACCTGGGCATCGGTATCGCGGTCGAGTCCATTCCGCCCATGTTGAGCGGCGCCATGCGGTTCATCACCGCGGCCGTCCTGCTGGGCGGGTTCCTGCTGCTGCGCAAGGGCAGGAGCGCCTTCCGGATGACCGGGCGCGAGTTCTTCGGCGCCGCGGTCGCGGGGCTGCTGCTGCTCACGCTGGGCAACGGCATGCTGGCCGTGGCCGAGCAGTACATCTCGACCGGGCTCGCCGCGCTGCTCGTCGCCTCGGTGCCGTTGTGGCTGGTGGTGTTCCGGTTCGTGGTGCGTGACCGGCCCAAGGTCCTCACGCTCGCGGGCGTGCTGGTGGGTCTGTGCGGCGTGGCGGCGCTCTCGCTGACCGGCGTCGAGGCGGCCGCCACAGGCGGGGTCGTGATCGTGCTGCTGGCCTCGGTGTCGTGGGCGATCGGGTCGTTCATGTCCAGCCGGATCGCCATGCCCGCCAACGCGTTCGCCACCTCCACCGTGGAGATGCTGGTGGGCGGGGTCGGGCTGGCGATTCTCGGCACCGGGCTCGGCGAGCGGCTCGACGTGAGCGCGGTCAGCTCCCGGTCGTGGATGGCGCTGGTGTACCTGATCCTGGTGGGGTCGCTGATCGGGTTCACGGCGTTCTCGTGGTTGCTGGGCAACGCGCCGATCTCGCTCGTCGCCACCTACGCCTACGTCAACCCGGCCGTGGCCGTCGCGCTCGGCGCGGTCGTGCTGGGCGAGGTGATCACGCCCCAGATCATGATCGGCGGCGCCGTCATCCTGGTCGGCGTGGCGCTGGTGATCTCAACCGAGCGGAAGCGAACGCAGCGCCCCGTCGAACGCCTCGACGGTGCGGGCGAGGTCGGCCTCGGTGTGGGCGGTGGACAGGAACCACAGGCCCCTGGGGACCATGTTGACCCCTCGCTCCAGCAGCGCCGCGTGTAGGAGCGCCATCCTGGCGCGGTCCGTGCGGGCGAAGTCGCGATAGTCCCGTACGGCCGGCTCCGTCGTGAAGTACGTCTGGAAGACCGGACCCGGCCCGTCCACCAGCAGCGGCACGCCCGCCTTCGCCGCGACCTCCCCGATGCCCTCCATCAGCGCCCTGCCCCGCGCGTACAGGGTTCCGTAGACCTCCTCGCGCCGCTCGTCCAGGATGCGCAGGGTGGCCTCGGCGGCGGCGATGCCGACGGGCTGGGAGTTGAACGTGCCCGCGTGCGCGACCTTGCCGTCGGAGATGGCGTCCATGACGAAGGCGCGGCCGGCCAGCGCGGAGACCTGCATGCCGCCGGCCATCGCCTTGCCGAAGACCGACAGGTCCGGGGTGACGCCCAGGTACTCCTGCGCGCCGCCGGGGGCCAGGCGGAAGCCAGTGATGATCTCGTCGAAGATCAGCAGGCTGCCGTGCCGGTCGCACAGCTCGCGCACGCCCTCCAGGAAGCCGGGTTCCGGGGCGATGGCGCCGGTGTTGCAGAGCACGGGCTCGCAGACCACGGCGGCGATCTGGCCGGCGTGCGCGGCCATGATCGTGGTCAGGGTGTCCAGGTCGTTCCAGGGGGCGATGACCAGGTCGGCGGCTTCCGGCTGGCCTGCCGTACCGGGGACGGGGACGGGTGCGTCGGCGGGGCCGGCGAGCTCGACGGCGGGGTGGACGCTGTAGAGGACCGGGTCCAGCCAGCCGTGGTAGTGGCCCTCGAACTTGAGGATCTTCCTACGGCCGGTGTGGCCGCGCGCCAGGCGCCAGGCGGCGTGCGCGGCCTCGGAGCCCACGGTGTTGAAGCGGACGCGTTCGGCCGAGGGGATCATCGCGCACAGCCGCTCGGCCACCCTGACCTCGGCGGCGTGCTGGGCGGAGTAGACGATGCCGCGCGCGACCTGCGCGCCGACCGCCTCGACGACCTCCGGCGGGCAGTGCCCCAGCAGGGCGGGGCCCTGGCCGAGGACGTAGTCGACGTACTCGTTGCCGTCCACGTCCCACAGCCGCGAGCCGGCCGCCCGCTCGACGTAGAGGGGCACTCCAGAGGTACGGCGGGCGTCGCTGGAGACGCCTCCCGCGATGTAGCGCCGGGCGGTGGCGTAGAGGTCGCGGCTGGCGTCCAGGGTGCGGCTCATGCCGACCATCAAAGGGGATGCTCACCGCTGACCACCAGCAAGAGGGCAAGATGCGGGTCGTCACCGCAAATTTCGGTGCTTGTGGGTGACCGGCGGGCTTGATGGGGTGGTCGGCATGTTCCTTGGACGCATCCGGCGGAGCGCCGCCGCCCCCGTCGAGCTGGTCGCCCAGCGCGACGGCGCCCTGATCAGCCTGGCCGACCTCGGCACCGACGACCCCGTCGCGCTCCTGGACTCCTACGGCCTCGACCGCCTCACCGAGGAGGTGGCCCGGCGGCGGCCGGTGCTGGACGAGGCCGGGGTGCTGTTCGAGCCGCCGGTGGCCACCTGTACGAAGATCTGCTGCCTGGCGCTCAACTACGCCGCGCACGCCGAGGAGAGCAACATGGAGGTGCCGCCGGAGCCGGTGCTGTTCCTGAAGCCGCCCTCCGCGCTGACCGGGCACAACCAGCCGGTGATCGCGCCCGCCCGCACCCGGCACCTCGAACACGAGGTGGAGCTGGCGGTCGTCATCGGCCGCCGCACCCGCGACTTGCCCGCGGAGCGGTGGAAGGAGGCGGTCGCCGGATACACCGTGATCAACGACATGACCGCGCGCGACCTCCAGCTCGCCAACATCTCCAGGAACGTGCCCTGGGACCAGTCCAAGGGCTTCGACACGTTCGCGCCGGCGGGGCCGTACCTGGCGACCGTGGACGAGGTGCCGGACCCGCAGGCTCTGGAACTGACCCTGGAGGTGGACGGCGAGGTCAGGCAGCGGGCCAACACCAAGCAGATGGTCTTCGGCATCCCGCGGCTCATCGCCGACCTGTCGGACGGGATGACGCTCATGCCCGGCGACCTCATCGCCACCGGGACCATCGCCGGCATCGCCCCGCTCAAGGACGGCGACACCATGCGGGCCACCGTGGAGGGCGTCGGCACGCTCGTCAATACGGTCAAATTTCGGTCCGCCTAAAGTAGGGGGCATGACCTACGCCGTCGCCGCCCTGGTGGACATCGACGACTACATCGCCTCCGAGCAGGCCCGGGGCCTGCCATGGGCGCAGGGCCAGCTCAGGCGGGCCGCGCGGGCCGTGGCGGAGGCGGCGACCTGCCGTCCGGGCGTCACCTGGCGTCCGGAGCCGCCGGAGGAGTGGCTGGTGCTGCTCACCGGCGCGGACCCCGACGCGCTGACGTCCGAGGCGGCGACGCTCGCCGAGGAGGTGCGGGCGCGGATCGTGCGCGAGACCGCCTGGACCGCGACGGTCAGCATCGGGCCGCCGCGTACCGGCCCGCGGGAGGCCGAACGCGAGGCCAGGCGGGCCAACGACTACAAGCTCGTGCTCGGCGGCGACCGCGTGATCACGCTGCCCGCCTTCGACGGCGACCACCCCTCGCCGCCGGTCCGCATCGAGCAGGAACTGACCCGCCGGGTCCGGGCCGGCGACCGCGACGGCGCCGCCGGGCTGCTGGCCGGGTGGATCGACCGGTGCGCCCGCGAACCCGGCGCGGACCCTCGGATCCTGCGCAACTGGCTGATCGGGCAACTGCTGTTCGTGGTGGACGTGGCGGGCCCGGCGCGGCTGGCCGACGGCTCGACCGACTGGGTGGAGGCCAGCGCGCGGCTGCCGATCGAGGACATCGTGACGGTCGGCGACATCCACGAGCGCTCCTACCTGCACATCTGGCTCAAGGAACGGCTCGGCCGGCTGCTCCCCGCCAGCCCGAGGCGCGACATCCTGGCGCTGGCCGAGTCCTACCTGGCCGAGCACTACACCGATCCCGGGCTACGGCTGACGGACGTGGCCTCGGCCGTGTGCGCCAGCCCGTTCTACATCTCGCACCTGTTCGCCGAGGAGCGGCAGACCACGTTTCTGCGGCATCTGACGGGGTTGCGGCTGCGGCACGCGCGGCGGTTGCTGACCAGTTCCGCGTTGCCGGTGGAGGTCGTGGCGGCGCGTACCGGATATCCGAGCACGAAGGCGCTGCGTAGTGCGTTCCGGCGGCATGTGGGGTGTTCGCCGACGGAGTACCGTAGGGCTGGATTTCGGCCCGGACCGTAACTTAGGGTGGGGCGTTATGGACATGGCGATCGACGGCGGACAGACGGGGCTGCGGGTGGCTCTGGCTGTGCGTGGGCAGGTACGCGAGGTCAGGGAACTGGCCGGACTGTCCTACGCCGAGGGGTCGCCGGTCGACGCGGTGCTCGCCCGGGTGGAGGTGCCTGAGGGGGTGGACACCGTCTGCCTCGGGCTCACCACGCTGCTGGACTCGCCTGAGGTGCTGGCCGCGCGGTTGCTGGAGCGGGCGCGGCGGGTGATCGTCACCACCGACGTGGTCACCTCGCACGCGGGGGCCTTTCCCGCCGGTGCCGGTGTGGTGCTGGCCGCGGGGACCGGGGCCATCGCGCTCGGCATCCCGCCTGCGCCCCGGGCGTCCGGGGCTGTGCAGGTGGATGGGTGGGGGTTCCTGTTCGGCGACGCGGGGAGCGGCTTCTGGATCGGGCGGCACGGGCTCGACGCCGCCTACCGGGGCTTTGACGGGCGGGGACCGGCCGGGGCGCTGACGGCGCGGGCGCGCGAGGTCTTCGGAGACCTTGCCACGCTGCCGCACCGCCTCTACCTCGGCTCCGACGCTGTGGCGCGGATCGCCGGGTTCGCCCCGCACGTGTGTGAGCTGGCCGCCGCGGACGCGGTGGCCGGCGAGATCGTGGACTCGGCGGCCACGGAGCTGGCGGGCACCGTGGCCGCCGCCGCACGGCACTTCCCCGGGGAGGTGCCCGTCGCGTGGACCGGGCGGTTGTTGCGGGACGACCGGTTGCGCGCGGGGTTCGAGTCGGCGCTGGCGGACCGGCTGCCGATGGCCCGGATCGGGCCCGCGGCGGGAGACAGCCTCGCCGGCGCCGCCCGCCTGGCCGCCGCCGCCACCGACCTGGGCCCCTACGCGGGGCTGGTCACCGTGCGCGCCCTGACCGCCGAGGCCGCCCGGTGAGAGTGGGATACGGCTTCGCCGAACTGCCCGTCCCCGCCGGGACCCCGCTGGGCGGCTACATCGACCGGCCCGGCCACTCCGCCGGAACGCTCGACCCGCTCCGGGTCGGCGCCGTCACCTGGTTCGACGGCGAACGCCGCTTCGCCCTCGCCGTGGCGGACGTGATCTGCGTCAACGCGGACCTGGCCGAGCACGCCCGCCGCGCCGTACACCGGGACATGCTCGCCACACCCCCACAGGAGGCACACCCGACCGCGGGGGTGGGACAGGCCGTGCGGTCCGGGCAGGCCGCGCACCCGACCTCGGGGAAGGGACAGGCGGCGGGGTGTGAGGTTTGGGTGGCGGCTAGTCATACCCATGCGGGGCCCGAGACCGGGTGCGTGCCTGGTGGCGGGGTCACGCCGGTGCCCTGGTTGGAGCGGGTTTCGGGGGCGGTGCGCGCGGCCGTACGCGGGGCTGTGGAGGGTGAGCGGGCGGCGGACGGGACGGCTCATCGCGGTGAACTGCACGGCGTCGGCGCGGATCGCGGCGACCCCGACGCGGCGCGGACGGTGCCGCTGGACGTGATCGCGGTGTGGGGGGACGACGGGCTGGCCGGGGTGGTCGTGGTGCTTCCGGTGCATCCGACGGTGCTGCCCGCCGGGAATCTGCTGGTCAGTGCGGATCTGACCGGGGCGGTGCGGGCGGCGTTGCGAGCGCGGCTCGGGGAGGGCACGTGGGTGGTGGTGGCCACCGGCGCGGCCGGGAACGTCAGCACGCGCTTCACCCGCCTCGGCCAGGACGCCGCCGAACTGGACCGGCTCGGCGGCCTGGTCGCCGACCGTTGCCTCGAACTGCTGGCCCAGCCCGGTACGCGCGCCTGGACCGGTGCCAGCCGGGTGGGGAACGGCCGCGCCCTTCGCGACCTTCGTCGTGCGCGGTTGGAGGCGGACTTCGGGTCGCTGACCGGCGAGTACGAGCGGGCCGCGGCCCATGGGGACCCGGTGGCGGCCCGGCTGGCGCGCAGCAGGCTGGAAGGCGTGCGTGCGCGGGCTCTCGGTGAAACCGCGGTCACCGATTCCCTCTCCGTGGAGGTGGGCGTGGCCAGGCTGGGCGCGTTGGGGCTGGTCGGGCTGCCTGGCGAGCCGTTCCTTGAGGTCGCGGAGAGCATCCGGGACGGACGCGGCGGGCCGCTGGCCGTGCTCGGCTACGTCAACGGGTACCCGGGCTATCTGCCCACCTCACAGGCTTACGGGCGGGCCGGCTACGAGGTGCTGGCCAGCGCCGTCGCCCCAGGCAGCGCCGAGTCGCTCGCCGAGGCCGCACGACAGCTCTTGGAGGAAGTGTGATCGATCAGGACGCGTACGCGCAGGCCGCCAGATCGGCGGTCGAACGACTGGTGACCAAGGAACGTGCCGCGATCGGCCGCGCCGGGGAAGTGGTCTTCGAGGCGTTGCGGGCGGGGGGCGTGCTGCAGGCGTTCGGCACCGGGCACTCGCGCTCCGTCGCGTTGGAGCTCGTGGGGCGGGCGGGCGGTCTGGTTCCCGCCAACCAGCTCGGCATTCGCGACGTGGCCTATTACGGCGACGCCGTACCCGCTGACATCCTCGACCCCAAGATCGAACGCGAGCCCGGCCTGGCCGCCCGGATCTGGGCGCTCGCCCCCATCCGTCCCGAGGACGTCTTCGTCGTCATCTCGAACTCGGGAGGCAACGCCGCGATCGTGGAGATGGCCCGGCTCGCCGTCGACAACGGGCACCAGGTCATCGCGATCACCTCCCGCGCGCACACCTCCCGCCTCCCCGCCGGACCGCGTCTCGCCGACCTGGCGCACGTCGTCATCGACAACGGCGCCCCGTACGGCGACGCCGCCCTCCCCCTCCCCGACGGCACCACGATCTGCCCGATCTCCAACCTCACCGGGGTGATGGCCGCCCAGATGCTGGTCGCCGAGGTCGTCGGCCACCACCTGGCCGCCGGGATCGTTCCCCCGATCTTCCGCTCTGCCAACACCCCGGGCGGCGACGAGCACAACGCCGCCCTCCTGGAGCGCTACGGCCCGAGAGTCCGCCTCGGCGACGCCTGACCCGCCTCGGTCACGTAGTGATCAGGTCGAGCCCGTGGTGGGTCGCGAAGTCCGCGAAGTCCTTGACGTTCAGGGTGACCAGCGGGAGTCCGTGAGTCAGGCAGCAGGCGGCGATCCACATGTCGTTCACGGGACGCGGCCGGCCCCGCCTGACCGCGGCGGCCGCGAGCGCGCCCCACACCATCGCCACGTCCTCGTCCCCCGGCAGCACGGGTATGGTCGCCAGCCAGGCGGCGAGCGCGTCGCGGTTGCGGGTGCCCCAGTCGCGCAGGTGCATCCATTTGGTCAGCTCGGCCATCGTCACGAACGTGATGACCGGCGTGGTCGCGACCAGCCTGCCCGCCAGCTTCGGCGGAAGGCGGCGCTTGTGGATCAGCGAGGCGGCGTCCGTGTCCAGGACGACCGGCGACATGACCACCTACACCATGTTGGCGTGACGCTCCGCGTATGTGAAGGCCAGGAACTCATCCAGCTCTTCGTCGCTGTCGAAGGTGTCGGCCGCGAGTTCGTCCACGGACCGGATCGGGCGGGCGTGCTTGGCCGCGATCAGCTCGTCGAGCGAACGGTTCGTCCGAGGTGAGCGTTCCGACCGGCTCTCGCTCATCCGCCCCCCTTGCGCCACATGCCGTGCCTCTTCAGCGTACCCCGCTCCCCCGTGCCACCATCGCCCTGATACCGGACGGAGGCCAGACACGATGACCCACGACGTCGACCACGACCTCATCGAGGCCGCGGCACATGTCGCCGCCACCCGCTGCCGTGGCGACAACCACACGATGGCGGCCGCGGCCCGAGCCGGAGACGGCCGGATCATCACCGCCGTGAACGCCTACCACTTCACCGGCGGCCCCTGCGCCGAACTGGTTCTCCTGGGTACGGCTGCCGCCCAGGGCGTGTACGAACTGGACACGATCGTCGCGGTGGGCGACCGGGACCGGGGCGTCGTCCCTCCGTGCGGCCGCTGCCGCCAGGTCCTGTCCGACTACTTCCCCGGGTTGCGGGTCATCGTGGGAAACGGCGACCGTACCCGCGCGGTGCTCATCACCGACCTCCTGCCCGAAACCTACATCTGGGCCGACCACCAGCCCTAGTGACAGGTTGTCACTCCGCGGCGCGCGGCCGTGATCATGCCGCGTGTTGGTTTCCCAGCACAGCCGCGCCCGTGCCGGAAAGGTCGCCATGCCGTACGCACCCACATTCCCGGTGTCCATCAAGGGAGTAGTCATCAGAGATGGCGGGGTTCTACTCCTCCGCAGTGAACGCGATGAACGGGAACTGCCCGGCGGAAGGCTGGAACGCGCAGAGGACCCACCGGCCCGGCTCGCCCAGGAGATCAGCGAGGAGGCCGGCTGGAAGGCGACGGTCGGCCTGTTCGCCGAGGACGAGATCGCTCGATCTTCGACTGGTTCGAACGACTCCGGGAACCCGCGAGATGGGCCCTGCGATGCGTGGCGTGCGAGGCGACCGCGGAAAGAACCTTTCCTCAATGGCGCCTAGGGTCGTCGGCACATCCCGACACGCAAGGAGTCATCCCGCTATGTCCGTCAAAGCGATCCCCGAGGGCTACACCACCGTCACGCCGTGGATCATCTCCCGCGACACGGCCGCGGTCATCGACTACCTCCGCAACGCGTTCGACGCCGAGGAACTGGGCCGGGTGATCGACGCCCGCGGCGTCATCGGACACGCGGAGGTCCGTATCGGTGACGCGATCGTGATGCTGTTCGACGGCGACCCGAGCTGGCCCGCCACCCCGGCCTTCCTCCGCCTGTACGTCGAGGACGCCCGTGCGGTCCACCGCCAGGCGGTCGAGGCAGGAGGCGTGTCCATCTCGGAGGTCACCCACCTGGCATTCGGCGACCTGGTCGGCCGGGTACGCGACCCGTTCGGCAACGTGTGGTGGATCCAGACGCACATCGAGGACGTGACCCCCGAAGAGATGCAACGCCGCTTCACCGACCCGACGTTCACGGCGGCGATGGAGTACATGCAACGCCCAGAAACCGAGATCTTCCCCCGAACCCGACCACCCCAGGCCACCAAGCCCACTCGCAGCCACGATCAACTGCTCGCATCGTGGTCGACGGCTCCGCTGGGGCGCGGCGGGGCAAAGCTGTTACGAAACAAGGAGGCTTTCCACCGCGCGACGCGGGCCGGGGCGAGCGTCAGCACGCGGGAAAGGTCTTGGCATCGCCGTGCCGTACGCGAAGCTGGGAAGAATCCTTCCGCCGCGGCTACGATGGGTCGCGTGGGAAGGCTCTGATGCTTACAAGACTAGAAGTTGACGGGTTCAAAAACCTTCTGAATTTTGAAGTGGACCTTGGCCCTTTCACCTGCATCGCAGGCGTCAACGGCACCGGTAAATCCAACGTCTTCGACGCCATCCAATTTCTCAGCCTTTTGACCGACAGATCGTTGATCGAGGCCGCCCAAGAGGTCCGCGGAGTTCACGGCGAGCGCCTCGGCGACCCCCGCGATCTTTTTTGGAACGGGCATTCCGGCGTCGCACAAAAAATGCGCTTCGCTGCAGAGATGATCGTGCCAGAGAAGGTCGAGGACGATTTCGGCCGCCCCACGAGCCCGTCGATCACCTTTCTCCGCTATGAGTTGGAGCTTGGATATCTCCCACCGGGCGGAATCGAAAAGATCGGCCGCCTGATCCTTCTGGCGGAGAACCTTCGACACATCAAGCTGGGCGACGCCCCCAGCAAACTCCGCTTCAAGCACAGTGCCGCACACTTCCGAAATGCCGTCCTGCATGGCCGGCGCTCCGGCACCGCATTCATCTCCACCAGCAAAGATGCTGACGGGCAGCCGATCATCAGCATCCATCAGGACGGTGGAAGTCGCGGGCAGCCCAAACCCGCCGCGGCCTCCCGTGCTCCCGCGACGGTTGTGAGCACCGTTACCAGCAGCGACGATCCGACCGTTCTCGCCGCCCGGCGAGAAATGCAGTCGTGGCGGCGGCTGGCACTGGAGCCTTCCGCCCTGCGGGCTGGGGATCGATACGTCGACCCACGCCAGATGGACCCAACCGGTCGCCACCTCGCGTCAACCCTCTTTCGCATCGCTTACGAGGACGGCGACCCCGAGCGCGTCTACGCACGAGTCGCCGGACGCCTCGCCGATCTGTCGGGTGTGGATGTGAGAGAACTCCAAGTCGAGCAAGATGACGTACGCGAACTCTTCACGGTGCAACTCGTCGAATCCGGCGGGCTCGCGCTGCCCGCAAGGAGCCTGTCAGAAGGAACGCTCCGCTTTCTCGCCCTGTGCGTTCTGCTGGAGGACCCCACGGTCGAGGGGCTCCTGTGCATGGAAGAGCCGGAGAACGGCATCCATCCCGCCAACGTCAACGCCATGGTCCAACTGGTCACGGACCTGGCCGTTGACGCTCAAGAGGCGCCTGGCCCAGCCAATCCGTTCCGGCAGATCATTGTGAACACCCATTCCCCGGCGGTGGTTCAACTGGTCGACCCTGCGGATCTCCTGTTCGCGGAGGCAGACGTCCGCCGCACACCGGACGGAAGCATGGCGCGTGCCCTGCAACTGCGCCCTCTTGCCGGTTCGTGGCGCGACGAAGGTCCCACGAGTAGAGCCGTTACCAAGGCGGACATTCTCCCCTATCTCACAACGCCGCCCGGAGCTCAAACCACGTTGGACATCATATGATCCTGCGCATCTTGTTTCTTGGTGAAGGAAGCAGCGATAGCGGCATCACGGCCCATATCCGGCGCATAGCACTGGAGGATGGCCACGAAGTGGCCATCACCGACCCCATGGTCGAAAGGCTGCCTCCGTCTCGCCAGAAGACCATCAAGTCGAAACTGGAGGCCATCACAGAGCTCGGCGGACGATACGAGCTTGTAGTCGTCCATCGCGATGCGGACCGAGACGGTCGAGAATCTCGGCTCCATGAGATCGAGGGGGCCGTGACGGCTGTCATGCCCAGCGTGTCGTTCGTCGGTGTGATCCCGATTCGCATGACGGAAGCATGGTTGATGCTTGACGAACACAACCTTCGGATCGTGGCGGGAAATCCCAATGGCAAGATGAACCTGGGGCTGCCCAAGCCCAAGGCGGTCGAGTCGATTCCCGATCCAAAGGCGGTCCTGGCAGAAAAGCTGGCCCTTGCCTCGGGGCTTTCCGGTCGCAAGCTGGATAAATTCAAGAAGCGATTCCCGGAGCATCGGCGTCAACTGCTGGACCGCATTGATCCCACCGGGCCCATTTGCGGCGTCTCCTCGTGGCAGGACTTCAACCAGGACATGCGCTCCGGACTACGGAAGGCTTCGAGCTAGGCACTCCCTGCCGACGGCGCCCGCTCACCTACGTGCGCGGGAACCGAGGAGCGTCAGGACGCTCGTAGGGCTGCGAGCAGTACCCGATGCAGGGCTTCGAGGTCGGCGGCCATGTCGATCTCCGGTTCCAGGAGCCACTGGATCTGCAGCCCGTCAGCCGCCGCGAGCAGCAGCCGCGCCGCCCGCGCGCTGTCGACAGCGGGGGGCGGGCCGTCCGGCGGCTGGGCGCGGGCGAGGGATTCGGCGGTGTCGTGGCGGAAGCGCTCGTAGCGTTCGGCGAAGTAGTCGTGTCCGGGATGCTCCGGTTCGGCGGCGGCCGCCGCGATGTCGAGGAACAGCTTGACCAGCCCCGGCGTGGAGACGCTGTCGGCCAGCATCGCCGCTCCGGATGCGGGGTTGGCCAGCACGTCGCCGTACTTCTCCCGGGTGAGCGTGTCGCGGGCCTGGAGCACGGCGGTCAGCAGGCTCTCGCGGTTGCCGAAGTGGTGCAGGACTCCGGCGTCGGTCATGCCGACGCGTTTGGCGACGTCGCGGACCGAGACCTTCCGGCTGCCGGCCTCGGCGTAGATCTCCAGGGCGGCGCGGAGGATCAGCTCGCGTTTGGCCGAGGTCTTGGCGTAGGGCCCACGTGGTGCGCTCACGCCGGAATTCTAGCGAGGCCAAACCCTTGAGCCTCAAGGTTTCTATGGCTACGCTCAGGCGGCATGCCTCACACCCTCCCGAACGGCTTCCTGTGGGGAGCCTCGACCTCCGCCCACCAGACCGAGGGCGGCAACACCAACAGCGACTGGTGGTCGATGGAGCAAGCCTCCACCGGCGCCGGACACATCAAGGAGCCCAGCGGCGACGCCTGCGACAGCTACCACCGCTGGCGCGAGGACATGGACCTGCTGGCCGGGCTCGGTTTCACCGACTACCGCTTCAGCATCGAGTGGGCCAGGATCGAGCCGGCGCCGGGGGAGTTCTCGCGCGCCGCGCTCCAGCACTACCGCCGCATGGTCGAGGGCGCCCTGGAACGCGGGCTGCGGCCCATGGTGACCCTGCACCACTTCAGCAACCCGCGATGGTTCCGGTGGAGCGCCGCCGACGCGGCCGAAGTGTTCGCCCGCTACGTCCGGGCGGCGGCGACGGTGTACGGCGAGGGCGTCGAGCACGTGTGCACCATCAACGAGCCCAACATGATCGCCACCATGGCGGGCTTCATCCAGTTGCTGGAGCAGGGCGGCGCGTTGCCGGAGGCGGGGCTGCCCGAGCCGGATCACGCCGTCGCCGACGTACTCGTGGAGGCGCACGGCCGCGCCGTACAGGAAGTGAAGTCGTGTGCGCCGCACGTGCGGGCAGGCTGGTCGGTCGCCAACCAGGTCTACCAGCCGCTGCCCGGCGCAGAAGAGGTCGCCGCCGCCTACTCGCGCCCGCGCGAGGACATCTACCTGGAGGCGGCGGCCGGTGACGACTGGCTCGGCGTGCAGTCCTACACCCGCACCCGGATCGGCCCCGACGGCCCGCTGCCCGTGCCGGACGGAGCGCCGCGCACGCAGACGGGCTGGGAGTTCTACCCGGCCGCGCTCGGCCAGGCGCTGCGCCACACCGCCGCGCTGGTTCCCGGCGTGCCGCTGATCGTGACCGAGAACGGCATCGCCACCGCCGACGACGCCGAGCGCGTTGCGTACATCACCGGCGCGCTGTCCGGAATGGCCCAGGCGATGGCCGACGGCGTGGACGTGCGCGGCTACTTCCACTGGAGCGCGCTCGACAACTACGAGTGGGGCAGCTACGCCCCCACCTTCGGCCTCATCCACGTCGACCGCGAGACCTTCGCCCGCACGCCGAAACCGTCGGCGTCGTGGCTCGGCGAGATCGGGCGCACCCGCGCCGTGCCGGAGGTCACCCCGTGACCCGCATCGTCAGCCAGGACCCGTCCCTGGAACCCGTGGCGGAGGTCCTGACCACGCTCCTCCAGCCCCACCCGCCGCTCGCCGCCGACCTACTGCTGACGCTCGGCGAAGTCACCCTTTCTCCAGGTACGGCCGGCGAAGACGAATGCCACCGCATCACCACCACCCCCAGCACGATCACCTGCCAGGCCCGCACCCCGCAGGCCGTCTTCCGCGCCGCCCTGCGAACCGCCCTCTACGGCACCCAGGGCCTCGGCGTAGTCGAAGGCGGTCCCCGGTACGGCTGGCGCGGCCTGATGATCGACACCGCCCGCCACTTCTGGACCGTGCCAGAGCTGGAGCGGATCGTCGACCTCGCGGCCGTCCACCGGCTCAACGTGCTCCACCTGCACCTGACCGACAACGAGGGATGGCGGATCGAGATCCCCGGCCTGCCTCGCCTGACCGCGGACGGCCCGCACTACACCGTCGCGGAATTCGGGCGGCTGCAACGCTACGCGGCGGACCGGCACGTGGTGATCGTCCCGGAGATCGACCTGCCGGGGCACTGCGCCGCCGCGGTCCGGGCGCACCCGGAGCTGGGCACCGTCCAGACCGCCCTGGGGCCGATGAGCATCTCCGCGTTCGACGCACGCGACCCCGCCACCCGCGCCTTCATCACGCACGTGCTGACCGAACTGTGCCGGATGACCGACGGCCCTTACGTCCACTTCGGCGGCGACGAAGCCTTCGGCCTGGACGAACAGCTCTTCGGCCAGGCCGTCACCCTGGCCCGGGACGTCATCCGCTCGGGCGGCAAATCGCCGCTGGGCTGGCAGGAGTCGGTCCGCGCGGGCCTGGAACCCGGCGGGATCGCCCAGTGGTGGATCGACCCGTCCATGATCGACCTTCCCGCCGATGTCGCCCTCCGGCCCGAGCTGGCCGCGCGGGGCCTGACCAACGAGCTGCTCGCCGAGCTGGCCGAGGGTTTCGCGCCCACCGCCGGAGACCTGGGGCGCATCCTCGCCTCGGGCGGGCGCGTCCTGCTCTCGCCCCAGACCCACCTCTACTTCGACCGTCCGTACGACCTCGCGATCGTCCCCCCGGAGCAGCGGGAGACGGCCGCCAGGCTGGGCTTCATCTACGAGCCCCGCACCGTCCGCCACTTCGCCGCCTGGGACCCCACCGCGTACGGCCTCGACACCGCGAACGTGGCGGGAGTGGAGGCGGCGCTGTGGAGTGAGACGCTGCGCGGCTTCGACGACCTCACCTTCCTGCTCCTCCCCCGCCTGGCCACCATCGCCGAAACCGCCTGGAACGGCCGCCCGTCCGCCTGGCCGCAGCAGCACGACCACCTGCGCGCCAGCGGCCGCATCTGGCAACAGCGCGGTCTGACCTTCCTGCGTACGACCGAAGTGACCTGGGAGTGACCGCGATGACAACCGCCCAGGACTCCGGGACGCGGCGCCTGTTCGCGACCATCCCCTTCGCCAGCGCCGCCGCACCCCTCGCGTACGCGGTGGCCGCGTACTACCTGCCCCTGCAGATCCAGGCCATCGACGAAACCGCCAAGATCCAGAACCTCAGCCTCGTCCAGTCGCTCAGCGCCCTGGCCGCGATGGTCGCCCAGCCCCTGGTCGGCATCCTGTCCGACCGCACCCGGACCCGGCACGGCGCCAGAACCCCCTGGATGCTGGCGGGCGCCCTGCTCGGCGCCGTCGCCATGGCCGCCGCGGGCCTGTCGACGACCGTCGCCCACCTGGTGGTGGCCATGATGGTCCTGCAGTTCGGCTTCAACGCCTTCCAGGGACCGCTCTCCTCGATCCTGCCCGACCGCATCCCCGTCCCGCGCCGTGGCCGCTTCTCCACCCTCATCGGCCTCGGCACGGTCCTGGCCGCGCTGCTCGGCCCCCTGCTGGCATCCGTCTTCGCCACGCGCATCCCGCTCGGCTACGTCAGCCTCGCCGGCCTCGTCCTGCTGGTCATCGTCGCCTTCATCGCCCTCAACCCCGACCGCGACAACCGCGGCGAACCCCGCCAACCCCTGTCTGCCGTGACCCTGGCGCAGGCCTTCTGGGTCAACCCCGTGCGCCATCCCGACTTCTTCTGGGCCTTCCTCGGACGGATCCTGATCTTCGGCGGCTTCGCCATGACCAACACCTTCCAGATGTACATCGCCCAGGACTACATCGGGCTCGGCCGCGAGGAGGCCGCCCAGCTCGTCCCCCTGATCGGCGCGGCGGGACTGCCCGGCTTCCTGCTCGCCATCTCGATCGCCGGACCACTGTCCGACCGGACCGGCAGACGCAAACCCCTCGTGCTGGCCGGCGGCCTCGTCATCGCCGCCTCGGCACTCGTCCCGCTGCTGTGGGCGACCGTACCCGGCCTGATCGTCTCCGCCGTGGTGCTGACCATCGGCTTCGGCATCTTCATGGCCGTCGACGTGGCACTGGTCTCGCAGGTGCTGCCGGACGCCTCCGCCTACGCCAAGGACCTCGGTGTCATCAACATCGCCGCCACCCTGCCCACCACCGTCGCGCCTGTCGCGGCGGGCGCGATCGTCACGGCCTTCGGGGGGTACGGCGCGCTCTACCTCGCTGTTGCCGTCATCGCCGGGGTCGGAGCGCTGGCCGTGATCCCGATCCGGAGCGTGCGCTGACACCTTCACCATCGACCTCATCCGAACGCCACCCCTCGCCCGAACACACAAGCCGCCCGCCGAAGGCCCTCGCTCACGATCGAGCGAGGCGAGGTTCCGGCTTGGCCCGATGGCTGCCCGTCCTCCGTGGCTAACATTCGGGATGAGCCGCAGGAAGACGGGGATCAGACCTCGCGGCCCAGCCAGAGGAGGCTCTGTGCGCGTTGCTCGCGACTGGCAGGTCGGTCCCTGCACCGTCGAAGACCTGAGTGATCAGGAACGCTTTGACCCCGAGGCGGGAATCTGGGAGATGGTGGAGGGCTGGCCGGCGATGTCCCTGTGGCACCGCGCCTCCCACAGCTACCTGCTCGATAACCTCAGTGCCGCCCTGCGCGATGCCGTGCGTACGGCCGGCCTCGATGCCAAGGTGGGCAACTATCGAGTCGCCGTCCCAGACAGCAGACGCAACAGTCGTATCCCCGATCTCGTGATCCTGGACGGTGCGGCGGCAAGGGAGGCCCGTGACACCAATGCGCTCACGGTCACGGGAGACGACGTGCTGCTTGCCGTGGAGGTGGTGTCTGCCGAAGACGCTGCCAGGGATCATGTCGAGAAGGTCCGTGATTACGCCCGAGCAGGCATCGGCCATTACTGGATCGTCGACCTCGACCCCACGCCCGGCATCACCTTGCTCAGGTTGGAGGGTGACAGTTACACGCTGGCAGACAAGGTGGAAGGCGATGTGGACCTATCCGTGACCGAACCCTTGCCCGTCACGCTCAATCCACACACCTTGGCCAACGACTAGACCCTCGCGACGAGCCGGTATCGCAGGCGAGCAGCTACTGGGGTGCCGCCTCACGTAACGCGCAAGCCGCGCCGAAGGCGCGCACGGTCGAAACGCCCGAGCGGAGCGAGGTCCTTTGGTCGGGGCGGGATCCAACTGGCTGACCACTTAGCCGGGCAACGGGTGGGACCCAGAAAGACGCCCGACCGAAGGGAGGACCTTTAAGGGCGCACCAACCGGTACGGCTGGCGTGGCCGTCCCGCTTGGGAGCCCTTCACCGGCGGCATAGGCCAAGCCAGCCCCTCCTCCGCCAGACTCTGCAGAACGCGACGTGCCGACCGGGGCGCCACAGCCAGGACGTCGGCCACGATCTCCGCGTCCACCACCAACGCCTCCGGCCCGTCGCCCAGCCCCGCGATCAGCCGTTCCAGCAGCTTGCCCCCCTTGGTAGCGGTAACAGGCTCATTCTCCGTCCGTCGCCGCTGCCGTAGAGGCAGTGACAGCACCGTCCCATCCCCACTGACCATGTAGGCCGCCGCCGCCCCCGCGTTCCTGGCCTTCTCCACAGCCACCAACGCGTTCGCGTCAGCGTCCCTGGCCGTGGTCCCCAGCCCGATCCCCACCTCAACCGGCACCCCGGCGACCGACCGGATCCGGTCCATGAACGGCGCCACCCGAAACCCGTCAGTCGCCTGAGCGAGAGCACCGACGGTAGCCGTCACCACGTAGGCGTTCTCGTCACGCGGCACCACGGTGGCCCCCATGACCCGGGCGTCGGCCAGCAACGACTGGTGAAGGGAGAGCTTGAGCTCCTGCTGCCAGTAGTTCCCCGGCCCCGAATAGCTGGGCCGGGCGGAAGCGGCCAGCTCGACCACGGCGATGGCGATCTGGGCCTCTTCGAGCCGACTGCCCGTGCCCAGCAACGCGGCCGTGTTCAGCGCCAGCCGTAGCGTGTGGGAGGTCGGCCGCATGCGCAGCACAGGAACACCGGCAGCCCCCAACGCCTTGGCCACACTTCTCACCGTGGTCAGCGCGGCGGTGGTCGCCCCTTTCCGGTACAGCGCCTCGTGAAAGCCGCCGAACCCACGCGCGGACTCCGGCTGGTCGTATTCCGAAAGGTGCACCCCGGCCGTACTGACCCCGATCTCCCCGTACGCCTCCTCGACGTCCGCGGTGGGCAGCGAGTCGATGCTGACGCGAGCCGGATCGATCCCGTCGGCGAGCACCCCGCGCAACAACGCCGCGTACAGGCTGGCCCCGCTCATGGGGACGAACGTCGCGGGCATGGGCAGTTCGCCCGCCTGCCGGGCGAGGTCGTACTGGAGCGGCCCGGTGAACAGCGCCACGTCGATGCTGTCGGCGATCCTGGAGAACTTCTCGTACGTCTCGTGCTCTCCGGCCAGCGGCGCGCCCACCAGCCGCCAGTCCGCGGCGGCGGGCAGGTCGGCGCCGATCATCATGATCTGCTCGACCAGGTCCGGCGGCCCGACGACCCCGATGGCCACCCTCGACCGTGTCTCGGATCGCAACCGATCCATGATCGTTATCTCTCCAGTCCGGATCGCCACTGCAGGAGTCGCGTCATCGTCCCGCCGAGGACCGCCGCACGGTCCGCCTCGGCGAGGCCACTGAAGATTACCCGGCCGAGCGACATGCGAAGATCGATGAACGGGAAGTCGGAGCCGTAGACCACCCGGTCCGCGCCGACCTCCGACACCATTCTGACGATGTCGGGCCCGCTGTTGAAGGAGCCGCAGACTTCCAGCACGATCCCGGGCCGCCGCTGGGCCGCCTCGATGGCGAGGTCGAAGCCGAGCGGCGTCGCTCCGGCGTGCCCGGCCAGGATGGTCGCCCGCGGATGCCGGACGGCCACCTCCTCCACCTGCGCGAGATCGTTGTACGGCGAGCCGTCGTAGCTGTGCGTCAGCACCGGGCACCCGGTCCGCTGCGCGAACTCCCACACCGGCGCGTACCTCCGCCCGGTGAGCGGATAGTCGTGCAGGTCAGGGTGGAGCTTGATGCCGCCGAAGCTCGGGTCGTCCCCCCACCGGTCGATCTCCCCGGCCGGGTCCTGCCAGGGGTTGACGGTCAGGTACCCGGTAAACCGGTCGGGCGCCCCCCGCACGATCTCGGCGGTCCGCTCGTTGCCCTCGGCGGCGTCGAGCTGGATGGCGAGGTGGCTGGACAGCACGGCGTGGGCGACCCCGCAGCGGTCCATGACCCGTACCATCGCCTCGGGCCCGGCGTCCGGAATGAAGAACAGGCTGTACGGCCCGGCGTGCGCGTGCGCGTCCACGATCCGCGCGCCTGTCTGCGGACGGCGGCTCCACACGGCGGTCTCGATGCTCACGCGGCCCTCGCTTCCTGACGCAGCAGGCCCAGCACGTTGCCGGAGCCGATGGTGGCCACGCTCTCGTCGTCCAGTTCCGACCACAGCAGCCGGGTGACGCTCTCCGCGGGGTC
This sequence comes from Nonomuraea sp. NPDC050790, assembly GCF_044456745.1. Taxonomy (NCBI): domain Bacteria; kingdom Bacillati; phylum Actinomycetota; class Actinomycetes; order Streptosporangiales; family Streptosporangiaceae; genus Nonomuraea; species Nonomuraea sp. NPDC050790. The sequence continues at coordinate 1,108,866 of NZ_JBITGF010000003.1, forward strand.
CCGCAGGGGGGCGCCGGTGCCGAAGACGAGGCGGCGCGGGCCGTACCTCTCGACGAGCCATTCGAGGCCGCAGTGGGAGGAGAGGTTGGCCAGCCCGAGATGGACGTTGGGGGTGCGGGCGAGCACGCCCGCGGCCTGCCTGAGCAGGCGGTACCCGAGGCCGCCCACCACGACGGCGAGGCCGGGGCGGGCGGCGGCGATCGCCTCGACGGCGGGCCAGCCGATCTGCGGCGCGTCGAGCAGCAGCGGCAGCCCGGCCTCGGCGAGCGCGTCGAGGAGGCGGGCGGTGTCCTTGCCCGCGAGGTTGTAGCCGTGGTCGGCGGGGTAGGCGCGGACGGCGGCCACGCCGTGGTCGAGCGCGGAGGTGACGAAGTTCGCGCTCTCGCCGCAGGTGTCGGGCAGCATGACCCAGCAGGGGCGCAGCCTGGGCTGGCCGTCCGTCAGCGCGAGGATCTTGAGGTTGCCCTGGTGGGGGTCGTGCAACCAGGACCAACTGTGGCTCACCAGCGCCTCGGCGATGCCGAAGCGGTCCATCCTGGCCAGCGCCTGCGTGACCGTGCCCTGGCCGACGTCCCTGCGGGGGTGCCGGCCGAGCATCGCGTCAGCGTCGATCAGCATGAACCGTCCATCCGTCGGGGAGCGTGGGGGGCTGGTCGCGGAAGGGGAAGAGGCCGACGGTGAACCTGCCGTCGGCGCGGCGCAGGCCCAGCGTGTGGATCTCGCCGTACTCGGCGGTCCTGGCCTCGGGGTCGGGGATGCGCGCGGGACCGTTCCCGTGCAGGACCTCGTCGGGCTCTTGCAGGGGTACGGCGAGCAGCCCGGGCCCCTTCTCCGTCACGAACCCGTCCCCGTGGCGGCGCCAGGGCGACAGGCCGTGGAGCTGCCAGATCGCCTCGGTGCCGATCCGGTCGGTGATCACCCAGTAGCCGGGGTCGGGCACGAAGACGATGCGCCGGTCGTGGCGCTGTTCGTAGCCGTGGTGATGTCCCTCGAAGACCTGCTTATCCGGAAAAATCAGGAACTGGTCGCAGGCGGCCCGCCGATCCTCCACGTACTCCCGCCCCGGCACCAGCAGCGTGTTGTGCGCCCTGGTCGCCTGGTACCAGTCGTAGTAGCCGGGGTCGTCGTACGAGGGCGGCCCGCCGCCCTCCCACGCCAGCGGCACCCCCCACCCCTCGATCACGAAGTCGAGCGCCGCGTGGTGGCTGTGCGGCTCCAGCTCGTGCCCGACGTAGGGGCCGTAGTTGATCACCGTGTGGAAGCCGCCGCCGCGCATGACCGCGTATCCGCTGGCCTCCAGGTTGACCGGCCCGGTCGCCGGCGCGATGCCGACCGGCCAGACCACGCCGCTGTCCTGCAAGTGCGGCACCCAGCCGCCCGAGGTCATGAGCGCGGCCAGCCAGTCGTGCATGAGCGGGTAGCGCGGGTGGGCGGCCAGCGAAGGCTCGACGGCGGCGGCCCGCTTGAGCGCGTCCAGGCACATGCCGTGGTAGCCGGGCGAGCGCTCGTGGTGGCCGCCGTCGGCGCGTACGTCGCGCTCCAGGTGCTCGTGGATGCGGGCCAGCGCCACCTCCGCCCAGGACTCGGCCTCGGGCAGGTCGGCGAAGACGCGGGCCAGGTGCAGGAGCTCGCAGACGTTCGCGAACTGCCAGTTGCCGTGGCGGAACGCGTCGTGCTCCTCGGCCGACCAGCGCGCGCCGCCGATGACGGTCTTCAGCATGTCCCTGCGGCACCGCTCGCCCAGGGCGTCGCCGAAGACGTGCAGCGCGTGGGTGAGGTACATGCCCCGGGCGCACACGCCGAGCGAGTACCAGACCACGTCCAGGCCGGGCCAGTCGCCCTCGACCCGGTCGCGGTCGGCGTACCACTGCAGGAACAGGCGTTCCCAGGTGTCGGCGTAGCGCTGCTCGCCGGTCTCGGCGTAGGCGGCGATCAGCGGGGTCATCCAGCGCAGGTAGTGGAAACCGTACAGGCGCGAGCGACCGTGGCCCTTGTCGAGGAAGTCGACCTCGATGCCGATCAGGTCGTCGGCGCCGTCCGCGGGCATGCCCGCCGGGACGGGGTCACGCCATCTCCAGGTACGGCCCAGCGCGGGCAGCTCCTCGTCGGGGATGTGGCGCATCCTGGTCGGGTGGACGTGCGGCGGCTTCTCCACGTAGGCGCTCATGCGAGCCTCACCGGCAGCCCGGATCGGGCGGACTCGTGCGCGGCGGCCAGCACGGCGGTCACGTCCCGCGAGCTCTCGACGCTGATCAGCGGTTGTGTCCCGGTGCGGGCGCAGTCGACGAAGTGGTGGATGGCGTCGCGGTAGGCCCCGGCGGGCACGCCGTGGACGACCCGTTGGAGCATGTTGCGCGGGTAGGCGTAGCCCTTGGCGGTGGCGAGCTGGATGTTCTCCTTCTGCCGGTCGAGCTGGATGACGCCGTCCTCGCCGACGACGGTGACGTAGCTGTCGACCATGGTCGGGAAGGTGTTCGGGTAGATCCATGCCGATTCGAAGGTGGCGATCGCGCCCCGGCTGAAGCGGGCCTGGATCTGCATGGCGTCGGGGGTCTCGATGCCCATGCCGCGCAGCTTGCCGTGGCGGGCGGTGGCGAAGACCTCGACCACGCGGTCGTCGTAGAGCCAGCTCACCAGGTCGATGTCGTGGCTGGACAGAAACCAGGCGCAGCTCGTCTGGTCGGCCCAGCGGATCATCTCGGTGGGCACGTGAATGGTGTCGTCCTTGCGGGCGTAGGCCACGACCGGCTCGCCGAGCAGCCCCATCTGCTCCTTGGCCTGGGCGTAGGCGGGCACCCAGCGGTGGTTGAACAGGCACATCGCGATCACGCCCGCCTCGCGGATGGCGGCGACGGCGCGGTCGGCGTCGGCGACGGTCGTGGTGAAGGGCTTCTCGACCAGGATGTGCAGCCCGGCCCGCGCGGCGGCGACCATCATGTCGGCGTGCAGGTGGTCGGGGGTGGTGATCGAGACGGCGTCGACCGTGCCGGAGGCGATCAGGTCGCGGTAGTCGGAGTAGACGGCCGCCTCCCCCAGCGGGCCGCGGGAGACCGCGGTGAGCTCGACGTCCGGGTGCGCGGTGAGCACCTCGGCGTGGCCCCTGCCCATGATCCCGGCGCCGATGATCCCTACTCTGAGCTTAGGCAAGTGCGTCATTCCATCGCTTCTCTGCAGTGTCGAGCGCTTCCTTCGCGCTCTTGGTACCCGTGAGGAAGGCCCTCACCTCTTCGGAGATCAGCTCGCCGAGTTCGGCGTCCTTGGTGGTGCCGATCGGGGTGTACTTGAGCCGCGGCAGCCCCTTCACGATCACGCTCCTGGCCACGGCCATGGGGTCGGCGCCGGAGACGTCGGTGAAGAAGGCGTCCTTGGTCGAGGAGACCGTCGAGGGGTAGATCGGCACGATCTTGCAGAAGGCGAGCTGGTTGGCGCCGTTGGTGAAGTACTTGATGAACTCCGCGGCGGCCTTCTTGTTCGTGGACGCCTTGGGGATGGAGAACGCCTGCTGGGCCAGCAGCAGGTTGCCGCCGGTGCTCATCTGGACCGGCGGCGTCACGAGCAGGTCCGTGTAGACGTCGGGCGCGTTCTTCTGCACGTTGAGCAGTTCGGCGGCGTTGGCGTGCGCCTTGAAGGCGACCTGGCCGTTCTCCAGCGTCTGCGGGAGGTTGCGGATGTCCTTGGAGACGGCGCCGGGCGCGATGCCCTTGGCCTCGTAGCTCTTCTTGAACCGCTCCAGCACCTCGACGGCCTGCGGCGTGTTGAACGCGGCCTTCTTCTTGTCGGGGCTGAGCAGCTCGATGCCGTAGTAGCGCAGCGCGTTGTGGTCGGGGATGGCGTTGAAGCCGTTGACCTTGGTCTTGTCGAAGACCTTGTCGGCCAGCGCGAGCGCCTCGTCGTAGCTGGCCGGAGGCTTGGCGGGGTCGAAGCCCACCTTGTCCATGACCGACTTGCGGTACATGGCGACGGGCGCGCCGCCGTTGTACCACGGCACGGCGTAGAGCTTCCCTCCGGTACGCAACGGCTCGACGAGGTTCGGCTGGAAGTCGGCGAGGTCCTGCTGCGCGAAGTAGGCGTCGAGCGGTTCGAGTGACGGCGTGAAGCGGCCCAGCTCGATCGAGCTGACGTTGACCGCGTCGGGCACCTCGCCGCTGGCCACGGCCGCCAGCAGCTTCGTCGCGCTCTCCTGTCCGGGCACGTCGACCCACTTCACCGTGACCTTGGGGTGCCGCTTCTGGTAGTCGGCGATCAGGCCGTTGATGTAGTCGCTGTAGTTCTTCTTCAGGTTGATCGTCCAGAACTCGACCTCGCCCTCGAAGGGCTGGTCGTTGCCGCCTTCCGCGGCTCCAGAGGTTCCGGCGACGCAGCCGGTGGCGAGGAGGGAGAACGCGAGCGCCGCTACTAAGAAGCTCTTGCTTGACATGTGGCCGTCCTTAATCGCTACTTTCGGCACAATGACAGGACGTGCTCTTGCCGTCAATCCCCGCGCTATGTACGCTGCAGAAAATTCTGGCCCGCCGTTATCCATCTTTAGGACTACCAATGCCCGGACAGCGGTGGTACACCCCCTACCTCTTCGCCCTCCCGGCCCTGGTCTTGTTCGGGGTCTTCTTCGTCTGGCCCGCGGTCACCGCGATCCAGTTGTCGTTCATGCAGTACGACGTGGTCTCGCCACCGGCGTTCGTCGGGCTGGACAACTTCGCCCGCCTGCTCGGCGACGAGAAGTTCTGGACCGCCACGCTCAACTCGGTCATGTTCCTGATCGGGCTGTTCCCGCTGCTGGTCGTGCTGCCGTTGCTGCTGGCCGTACTCGTGAACCAGAAGCTGCCGGGGATCAGGACCTTCCGGATGCTCTACTACCTGCCGGTGGTCACCTCGATGGTCGCGGTGGCCGTGGCCTGGGAGTACGTCTTCAACCAGCAGGGCGTGCTCAACTGGATCCTCACCGGCGCCGGACTGCTGGACCAGCCGATCCAGTACCTGCTCGACCCGTTCTGGGCGCTGCCCGCGCTCATCCTGGTCGAGGGCTGGAAGAGCATGGGCTTCTACATGATGATCTACCTCGCGGGGCTCCAGACCATCGACACCTCGCTCTACGAGGCGGCCCGCGTCGACGGCGCCACCGCCTGGGACCGGCTGCGGCGCATCACCGTGCCGCTCATGATCCCTTACATCGCCGTCGCGTTCACGATGGAGATGCTCGACGCGATGCAGGCGTTCACCTCGGTCTACGTGATGACCAGGGGCGGGCCGCAGGACGCGACGCTGACCCTCGGCTACTACATCTGGTCGGCCGGATTCGAGCACTACGAGATGGGCTACGCCAGCGCGATCGGCCTCGTGCTCTGGGTGGTCATGATCGCGATGGCGATGCTCAACCACCGCCTCACCAGGGGGAAGTCGTGAGAACACGCAACATCGGGATGTACGTCCTGCTCGTCGCGATCGCCCTGGTCTTCGTCGGCCCGTTCCTCATCCTGCTCTCGTCGGGGCTGAAACCGGCCGACCAGGCGGTCTTCGCCTTCCCGCCGGACATCGTGCCCCGGCCGCCGGTCCTGGACTGGGTGAAGGAGGCGTGGACGGCGATCCCGTTCCCGCGCTACCTGCTCAACTCGGTCGTCTACGTGGGGGCGATGGTGCCGGCGTACGTGCTGGTGTCGGCGCTGTGCGCGTACCCGCTGGCGCGGCTGCGCTTCCGCGGGCGGAACCTGATCTTCCTGGCGATCCTGTCCACGATGTTCCTGCCGGGCGAGGTCATGCTCATCCCGCGCTTCCTCGTGGTCTCGCAGCTCGGCATGGCCGACACCTATGCCGGGGTGATCCTGCCCGGCCTGCTGTCGGCGTTCGGGATCTTCCTGCTCCGGCAGACGTTCGCCGGGGTGCCGCGCGAGATCGTGGACGCCGCGCGCACCGACGGCTGCCACGAGCTGCGCATCTTCTGGCACGTGATGCTGCCCGCGGCCCGGCCGACGCTGGCCATCCTCGCCATCTTCGGCTTCATCTCGGTGTGGAACAGCTTCATCTGGCCGCTGGTCGTGCTCAAGGACTCGGCGAAGTACCCGATCGCGCTCGGGATCGCCTACCTGGCCGGGATCACCGGCACCGACGTCAGGACCCTGGCCGCCGGGACCATCATCTCGATCATCCCGGTGGTCGTCGTTTTCATGCTCATGCAACGCCACGTCCTCGAAGGCATGCGAGGCGCAGTGAAAGGCTGATCGCGATGTTGACCCGCAGGCAGTTCGGTCTGGGCGCGATGGCGCTGGGGTTACCCCTGACCGCCCGCACGACAGGCCACGACTACACCACCCGGGAGACGTTCGACCTGTTCGACCGGACCTTCCACGACAGCGGGCTGACCGGGCAGCCCACCCACACCAACGAGCAGGGCGCGCTCGGCTGGGGCCAGTCGTACGTGATGTGCGCCTTCATCCGGATGTACGAGGCGTACAAGGACACCCACTACCTCGACCGCCTCATCCACAACGCCGACCTGGTGCTGGCCGGGCGTGACTCGGCCCGCGGCGTGAGCGACTACCGGGGCCTGTCGCTGCCCGGCTGGCGCAACACCAGCTACACCGCCGGCGGCGTGATCCTGAAGGACGCCGCGGGCACGCCGGTGCTGGAGGTGCGCAGCGCGCTGACCAACGTCAGCGACGCCGTGGTCACGGTGAAGGCGGGCAGTTCCGCGGAGCGCTTCACGATCGTGGTGGACAACCCGAAGAAGAAGCGCGTCTCCACCTTCGCCGACCTGACCGCCGACGACGCGCCCGAGCGCATCCTGGCCGCCTACCCCTCGCCCAACATGGTCACCGCCAAACGCCTGGCCGCCGGGGCGCCCGCGCACGGCACGTTCCCGATGGCCGCCGCGCCCGTGCACTTCTCGGTGCACACCGGCATGATCACCTATCCGATGGCCGCGTTCGTGCGGCTGGTCCGCCAGAGCCCCAGACTCCAGCGCATCCCGAAATATCGGGACAAGGCGCGTGAGTACCTCCGGGCCGTCCGCGACGCCGCGGCCATCCACGACCGCGAGTGGCGCGACGGCGGCCACTTCGTCTGGCCCAAGCACATGCCGGTCCCCTACGACGGCACCGAGCAGCCCCACAACCAGTCGCTCGGCCTCGGCCAGACCTACGCGGAACTCGCCGCCGCCACCGGCGAGCGCCTCTACCGGGAGCGCACCCTGGCCCTGACCCGCACGTTCGCCCGCGACCTGCGCACCAACGACAAGGACGCCTACGTCTGGCCCTACTGGCCGACGTTCGGGGTGATGTACCGCGGTTACACGCAGGCCGACGACGTCTCGGAATGGACGCCGTCGTACGGCCGGCCGCCTGTGGGCGCGCAGCAGATGGAGGACCTCAGCCACGCCGGAGTGGACGTCGAGTTCCTCGGCGCCGCACACCGCTGCGGCCTCGGCCTGCGCGGCCACGACATGGCCCGCCTCGCCCGCACCTACACCCGCAACCTCGCCACCACCGACAACGGCGTCGCCACCACGTTCCTCTACGTCGACGGTGGCGGCGGCCTGGCCCCTGCCGGGCAGTACCTCCAGGCGCCCCGCTTCATGCCCGTCGCGCGCTGGGACCCGGAGCTCTTCACGCACGCCCGCAAGGTCTACGACGACCACACCGTCGAGCCCCCGATGGGGTCCACGTTGCTGTGCGTCGCCTACCTCAACTGGTTCGCCCGGAGGTCCTGATGCGCCTGTCCCGCCGCCAGTTCACCCTCGGCGCCCTCGCCGCCGCTTCCGGCACGGCCCTTTCCGGCACGGCCCTTTCCGGCACGGCTCGCGCCGCCACCGCGCTCGACTACACCACGCGCGAGACCTTCGACCTGTTCGACCGGACCTTCCACGGCAGCGGCGCCGCCGGGCAGCCGTCGGACACCAACGAGCACGGCGGCCTGGCCTGGGGCCAGTCGTACGTGCTGGCCGGCTTCATCCGCATGTACGAGGCGTACAGGGACACCCACTACCTCGACCGCCTCATCCACAACATCGACCTGGTGCTGGCCGGGCGCGACTCGGAGCGTGGCGTCACCGACCACCGGGGACGTTCGCTGCCCGGCTGGCGGGCCATGGCGCCCTACACGGTCGGCCTGGTGACGCTGAAGGACGCGGGCGGGCAGGAACTGGCCGAGATCCGCACCGCGCTGAGCTACGCCGACAACGCGGTGGCGACCGTGCGGGCGGGCAGCTCCGCCGACCGGTTCACGCTGGAGGTGCGCAACAACCGCACGAACGTGGTGGCCACCTTCACCGACCTGTCGCTGGATCCGGCCTCGCCCGACCACGCGGTCCGGCGGATCCTCGACGCCTATCCGACGCCGACGCTGGTGACCGCGCGCGACCTGCGCAACGCCCCGGCGATGCCCGTGTTCGGCGCCACGCCGTTCGTGTCGCAGCCGGTGATCTTCACCGTGCACACCGGGATGATCAGCTATCCGATGGCGTCGTTCGCCCGGCTCGTGCTGCGGAGTCCGCGGCTGCGGGCCGTACCGAAATATCGGCACAAGGCGGTGGAGTACCTCAAGGCGGCGCGGGACGCGGCGGCCATCCACGACGACGAGTGGCGGCAGACCGAGGACGGACTGGGCTACTTCGTGTGGAACAAGGGCACCCCGCTCGCCTACGACGGCGCCGAGCAGCCCACGAACCAGAGCCTCGCCCTCGGCCAGACCTACGCCGAACTCGCCGCCGCCACCGGCGACCCCTTCTACGCCGACCGGGCGCGGCGCATGGCCAGGACCTTCCTGCGCGAGGTGAGGGCCGACGCCGACGACGCGTACGTGTGGTCGTACTGGCCGACGTTCGGGCGGGTCTACCGGGGGTTCGGCAAGGACGAGGGCGTGTCGGAGTTCACGCCGTCGGGCGGTCCGGCGCGGCAGATCGAGGACCTCAGCCACGGGGCGATCGACGTGGAGTTCGCCGCCGCCGTCTTCCGCAACGGGCTGTTCTACCGGGGTGCGGACATGGCGCGCTTCGCGCGTACCTACAGCAAGAACCTCGTGGCGCCGCCCGGCGCGGACGGCGTCGCCACCGCCTACCAGCGCGTCGACGGCACCGGCAGCACGACCGGCGCCGGGCAGTATCTGCAGGCGCCGAGGTGGATGGCCGTGGCGCAGTGGGACGGGGCGGTGTTCACGCACGCGCGGGCCATCTATGCCGGCCGCGCCGTACAGCCGCAGCTCGGTTCCTATCTGGGCTGCGTGGCCTACCTCAACTGGCACGCGCGTAAGGGGTCGTGATGTTACTCAACCTGGTCCTGGCGGGGACGCTCGCACTGGGCGGCGCGCAGCCCGTGGTCGCGGAGAGCCCCTGGCTCACCAAGTACAAGGCGCTGGAGGCGCAGATCGGCGCCTCCGTCTACAACGACCGCAGCAGCGCGACCCTGGCGTGGGGCGAGAGCTACATCATGCGCAGCTACCTGGACGTCTACCGGGTCACGCAGGACACGTCCTGGCTGGACAAGCTCGTCACCCACGCCGACACGGTGGTCGCCAACGCCGACGACGTGGACGGGGACGGGTTCCTGGGGTGGAGCACCGAGCGGTACTCGCCGGTCGAGATCGCCAACACGGGCTTCGAGAGCGCCGCCTCCGGGGACGCCACGCTGCCCGCCTCGTGGACCCGCTTCCAGGACACCGGCAGCCACATCACCCGCACGACCGACGCCGTCGCGGGGACGCAGTCGGTGCGGATCGTCTCCGACCAGACCAGGTGGAAGAAGCTCTACCAGAACGTCAACAGCGCCTACGAGGGCGGATCCACCTACGTTCTGCGCGGATGGGGCAAGAAGTCCGGGTCGGTGACCGGCCGGATCGTGCTGCGCAACGGGTCCACGACGATCTGCGCGCTGGACTACACCTCGACAAGCTGGACGTTCAAGCAGGTCGAGTGCAAGCTGCCCACCGGCGGGCCACAGCTTCGGGTGTGGCTGGAACACGCGTCGTACACGGTCGCCGGCTCGGCCTCCTTCGACGAGGTGAAGCTGAGCGGCCGCTTCCCGTACATGGTCCACGACGCCATGATCGGCCTGCCGATGGCGGAGTTCGCCCGCCTGGTGGCCCAGACCCCCGCCCTGTCCGCATACAGCGCGAAGGCGGCGGCGTACCGGACCTTCCTGGAGACCGAGATCGTCCCCCGCTGGGAGCAGAGCACCTACCTGGGCAATTCGTGGAACGGCACCACCTATCGCCAGCCCCCGAACGTGGACACCCTCTCCCACACCGGCACCACCAACGACCTGCCCTTCAACATGGCCCTCGGCTTCGCGAACCTGCTGACGGTCCTGCACAGCCTCAACGCCGACCCCACCTACCTGTCCCGGGCCGATTCGGTCACCCAGTGGGCCAGGTCGAACCTGGTCAACTCCGGTGGCGCGTACATCTGGAACTACGGCACCTACACCACCATGAAAGAGGACCTCTCCCACGCGAACGTCGACCTGTCGGCGTTCCTGGAGTCCCACCGGCGCGGGCGGGTGATGACCACCGCCGACATGATCGCCCTCAAGAACACCCTCACGACCAAGATGTGGAACGGCTCCGCCACCGCGCCCGTGTTCAGCCTGCGGGTGGACGGAACCGGGGCGGCCAACGGAACCGACTACTACCTGCATTCGTGGATCGAGCTGGCGGAGTGGGACGAGCAGGTGAAGGCGCTGGTGGCGGCCAAGTACGCCGGCTTCACGCCGGTCAGCTCGTCGCACCTGATCACGTTGTCCCGGCTGCTGGTCTGGGAGTGATGAACCGGGCGTTCTGCCCGTGGGAGCCCGGTCAGCGGTGTGGCAGCGCTGGACAGGGATGCTACGCTGCCGTTCGTCTTGCTTTGTTGGATCGGCGTGGGAGGGAGGTGAGGTTGATGACCGCGGTGAAGACCGCTGCCATGCGCAGCGCCCGGACCAACCTCACGTCCCGGGCCCCGGTCTGACCCAACTTCTTCCCCCAGCCTGGAGCCAGGCGGGGTGATGTCCGCGTCTCGTCGGGGCCCCTTCACCGCAAGGGTCTCTCACGTTGTCACACACGTACAACGATCCATCCGGCCTGTCCCGGTACGGGTGGACCAGCGCACTTGAGCAAGACTTCACCGAACACCACGAAGCGGGCCTCGTTCCCGCCCGGGTCTCCCGGGTCGATCGCGGCCTGTGCGCGGTGGTCACCGGGTCGGGTCCGATGCGGGCCACGTTCGCCGCGCCGTACCCGCACGACCCGCTCCTCATGCCCTGCACCGGCGACTGGGCCGCGCTGCGGCCGGGCGGCGCACCACACCTGGTGACCCTGCTGCCGCGGCACAGCGTGATCGTGCGCTCGTCGGCGTCCGGGTCCTCCCACGGGCAGGTGCTCGCCACCAACGTCGACACGGTCGTCATCGCCGTCTCCCTGGCCGTTCCCCTGGACGCGGCGAAACTGGAACGGCTGCTCGCCCTGGCCTGGGAGAGCGGGGCGCAGCCGGTGATCGTCCTGACCAAGGCGGACCTGGCCGCCGACCCCGAGGCCGTGCGAGCCGAGGCCGGAGCGCTGGCACCCGGCGTGGACATCCTGGTCACCAGCGTCACCACCGGTCACAACCTCGACACGCTGGCCGCGCTGCTGCACGGCACCACGGTGCTGCTCGGGCCCTCCGGGGCGGGCAAGTCCAGCCTCGGCAACACGCTGCTCGGCGAGGAAGTGCTGGCCACCGGAGCGGTACGCGCGCAGGACGGCAAGGGCCGGCACACCACCGTCCGCCGGGAACTGGTCCCCCTGCCCGGCGGCGGGGTCCTCATCGACACGCCCGGCCTGCGCGGGATCAGCCTGCACGACGCCGCCGAGGGGCTGGAGCAGGTCTTCGCCGAGATCGAAGAACTCGCCGCGCACTGCCGCTTCGACGACTGCGCCCACGACACCGAGCCGGGATGTGCGGTCCAGGCCGCCATCGAGGCCGGCGAACTGCCCGAGCGCCGCCTGCGCAGCTACCGCAAGTTGCTACGGGAGAACGCGTGGGCGGCAGCGCGTACCGACGCCCGACTGCGCGACGAGCGCGTCAACCGGCAGAAGGCCATCACCAGCCACCTGCGCGCCACCTACAGATTCCGGGACCGGCAGCCATGACCGGCCACCGTCCCCCACCAAACCCGGCCACGTCCCGCATCCCGCGGAAGGAAACGAACCCGACCATGAGCACTTCCTGGATCACCCGCCCCGAGACCGCCGCCGACGTCGCCGCCATCCGCGAGATCAACCTGGCCGCCTTCCCCACCCCGCACGAGGCCGACCTCATCGAGGCACTGCGGACCGACCCGCGGGCGTGGCTGCCCAGCCTGTCCTGGCTGGCCGAGACCCCGGGCGGCGACCTCGCCGGATACGCGCTGCTCACCCGCTGCCACGTCGGCGACTCACCCGCCCTCGCCCTGGGCCCGTGCGCCGTGCGGCCCGAGCAGCAGCGGCAGGGCTCCGGCTCCGCCGCCATCCGCGCCGCCCTGGAGGCCGCCCGCGAGCAGGGCGAGAACCTGGTGGTGGTGCTCGGCCACGCCGAGTACTACCCGCGCTTCGGCTTCACCCCGGCTTCCGGGTTCGGCATCCGCCCGCCGTTCGACGTGGAGGACAAGTACATGATGGCGCTCGCCCTCGACCCTGAGCGGCCGGTCCCGAGCGGCGTCATCCGCTACGCGGCGGCGTTCGGCGTCTGACCTCCCACTTCGCCTGACGGCCCTCAGCACGGCTGAGGGCCGTAGGTTTCACCGGGTTCTTGTCGTCGGTGGCCGGTGGAGCATCAGGGGTTTTCGGGGGTCAGGATGGCGTCGACGGCCATGTAGAGGGTGTCGGTCTCGGACTGCAAGATCGAGCCGTCGGAGGGCAGGGCTCGTTCGAGGGCGAGGCCGTTCAGGATGGTGAGGAGGAACTTCGCTCGCCGGGCGGTGTCGCCGGGGGCCAGGGCGCCTTCCTGGGTGAGCACGGTCAGCCAGTACTCCACGCGGCGCCGTCCCTCCCGTTCCAGGGCGAGGTAGGCCTCCTGCACCTGCTCGGTCGGTTCTGGGGCGATGAACTGTTCGTAGACGGTGCGCTGGGCTTCCCGTGCGCCGGCGCCGACTCCGGCGGGGGCGAGGACCTGGCGCAGGCAGTCGACCAGGCGGTCGCGGGGCGGCACGTCCCGATCGTGGATCCGCTCGTCGGAGACGACCACGTCGTACAGGCGGGTCAGTACCTCGTCCTGGAGTGCGCGCTGCGTCGGGAAGTGGAAGCGGAGGGATCCCGTGCTCACGCCCGCGCGGGCGGCGACCGCTCGCACGCTGAGCTTCGCCCCGGGATTTTCCCCGATCAATTGCAGCGCCGCCAGGAGCACCTTGTCCCTGCTGCTGAGCTGCTTGTTCTCGTCCGACGTCACATGAGCCTCCGCCTCACTCGTTCCCGGCACTATCACACTGTACTAGCACGCTGTGATAGCTTGGCCATCATCGCGACTAGCACAGTGTGTTAGTCGGGTCATGGACATCGGCCGGAGAGTGGAGGCAATCGTGTTGGCGGGATGGCGGCGCAATCGGGCGATCCGGCGGGTCAAGCAGGGCGACGGGCATCCGCTCCAGCGGTTTCGCTGGTGGCAGGTGCCGCTGGGGCGCGCGTTGTTCCATCTCCGGCCCTCGTCGGACGGCCGGCGGCCGGGGACCTATGCCGTTGACGTGCGGCGCTGGGGCGGGCAGTCGGGCGAGAGCACGGCGCATCTGTATCTCGACGGCCGCCATCACGCCCAGTCCAGGATTCCCGCCGTGTTTGCGGTGGAGGGCGGCGTCATCGAGGTCGCGGCCAGCAGTTTCGGGATCAGGCGCTGCCACTACGTCAGCGCCACGGGCGAGGAGCACCAGCTTGTTCCCGACCCGAAATCGGGCGAGGGCCGGCGGGCCCGTCTGGAGCGTGATCATCCGGCGGTGAGCCGCATGATCGCCGCCGTCTCGGTGGTGATGCTCGTGATCGGCGTGGGGCTGAACCTCCCGCAGATCATCGGGCCGATCTCGCGGGTGCCGCCCATCGCCGAGAACCTCGGCACCTTCACCTCCCCCATCCACCTGCCGCTCTGGCTCAACCTCGCGCTCGGCCTCGCCGCCGCGCTGGCCAGCACGGAAAGGGCGCTGCGTCTGCGCTACCACTGGCTGCTCGACGCCGGGGGCAACTGACCGACCTGCCCGGGCCCGCTCCGGCGGGCGTCGAGGATACATCACCCGAGAAACGGACATGAGAATCATGAACCTGCTTCGCAGACCGTTCCAGATCATCCGCGCCGACCTGCGCGCGTACCTGCTGATCAACGCCCTCGTCTACGGGGTGCTGCTCCTCGGCATGGCGCTGGCCATGATCTTCCCCGATCTCCACGCCGCGCGTACGTCCTCGTTCGTCGACGGCGGCCAAGGGGCGCTCGTCAACACCGTGATCGGCAACCCCTGGGTTTTCGGCACGACCATCTTCGTGGTCAACGTGTTCGCGACGGCGTTGCCGCTCATTGTTCTGCCGTCGCTCGTGATCCCCTTCGCGGGCCTTCTCGTCTTCGTCGTCAAGACGATCGACATAGGAATCATCCTGGCGCCCGTGAACCGGACGTCGGCCCTGATTCTCATCCCGCACTCGCCGACCATTCTCATCGAGTTCCAGGCATACGCGCTGGTGATGTTCGGCGCGTACCTGCTGGGCAGGGCCTGGGTCCGGCCGGCGACCGTGGACGCCACCACGCGGCGGCAGGGCTATGTGCGCGGCCTGAGTCGGCTCGGCCGGCTCTCGCTCATGGCGCTCGTGCTCTTCGTCATCGGCGCGGCTTACGAGGCCGTCGAGATCTACTTCCTCGTACCGCTGGTGCTCGGCGCCTGACCGGGTGGCGGCGACGTCATGTCAGGGCGCTTCGAAACGGACGGACCTGATGGTGGTCAGGCCGCCGTCCCACGTCTCGTTGGGGATGAGCGCATGGTGCAGGTGGTCTTCGTTGCACGAAAACGTCGTGTAGAGAAGAGCCTTGAAGTTGGTCTTGTTCTGCGCGAGGGTGGCGTCCGAGTGGAGGTCGTAGCACCCCTCCTTCGGGTCCTGGATCGTGGTCCAGGAAGTGTCGGAGACGGCGCGGTAGTGAAAAGCCGAGCTCATGTGGAACACCTCTTGTAAGGCCGCGTGACGCAGGAAATCTGACGTGCCTGCGCAGCCTCAGATACCCCTCCCGTATCTCCCCGACCCGGAGATTGAAGCAATCGTTGCCAACAGCGATCGCTATCTTGGGCCTCGCGGTCGGCGGGCTCGGGTGAGGTCTGGCGCCGAAGTTTCTTGGCTCGGCGCGAAATGATGGAACGTCTTTCGCCATGTACGGGAGTGTCCGCGTTTCGTACTGACGAAGGAGATCGGCCATGGGAACCGCCCGTGGATGACGATGGGGTGGCCAGGTTCGAGGCCCTCTACCGGGAGACATACGACCAGATCGCGGCCTACGCCGCGCGCCGCTGTGACTCCCCGCAGGACGCGGCCGATGTCGTGGCGGAGACCTTCACCATTGCCTGGCGCCGGGTGGACGAACTGCCTCCAGGGCAGGAGGCCAGGCTCTGGCTCTACGGCGTGGCCCGCAAGGTGCTGGCCGACCACCGCCGGAGCGCGGTCCGGCAACGCCTGCGCAGCGTCGAACTGGACGCGGAGATGGCCGATCTCTACGGGGCCTCCCCGGACAGCGGCATCGAACTGAGCATGATCAGCACGGTGTTCCGGAGCCTGCCCGACGACGACCGGGAGCTGCTCTCGCTGGTCGCCTGGGAGGGCCTGGGGCGCGAGGAGATCGCCGGGATGCTGGGGCTGTCGCGCAACGCCGTACGCATCAGGCTGTATCGCGCCCGCAAGCGGTTCTCGCGCGCGCTCGACGAGGCCGGTGTCTGCTTTCCAGCGAAGAGCCGGACGATTGCGGCGGGGAGGTCGCTATGAGGAACGTCGATGAGATCAACGAGCTGCTGAGGCCCCTGGCCCGGGTCGAGCCCGGACAGCCGGGCAGCCGCGCGTCCGGGACGGGGGCCCGGGCGTTGCTGGCCTCGATCACTGCCCAAGGACGCGGCGTCGGCCGTACCCGACGGCATGGTCCTCGTCGGTTGGTGCTGGGCGTGAGCGCGGCGGTCGTGCTCGCGACAGGGATCGTCGTGGGCCCGAGCCTGCTGGACGACGGACGGGGCGGGGCCGCCTCCTACGCCAACTCCGCGATGGAGATCCGCCTGGAAGGTGACCACTACGTCGCCCGCATCAAGGATCCGTTCGCCGAGCACGACAAGTACACCCAGGCGTTCCGCGCGGTCGGCCTGAACGTCGGCCTGCGTCCGGTGCCGGCCTCGCCGGGCGGTGCGGGGAAGATCCTGGGTACGATCATCGCCGCCGGCGGCTCCTCCCGTCCCGGCCAGGAAGCCGGGTCAGACCGGCTCAGCGTTGTCCCGCTCGCCATGGGCACGACACCCACGGGGTGCCGGCCAGGACTGGACGACCACTGCGTCATGGTGATGCGCATCCCCGCCGATTTCACCGGTGAGGTGGATGTCAGGCTGGGACGCCAAGCGAAGCCGGGAGAGGAGTACGCGAACTTCGACTCGGCCATGGCGCCGGGCGAGATGTTCGACGGGGTCAAGTTGCGAGAAGGGCGTCCCGTGGCCGACATCCTGGCCGAGGCACGCGCGCGTCACCTGACCGTCCAGTTCAGCCTCATTCGGATGGATGAGACCACGGGCGGCATGTCATCCTTCGACCCGCTGCCCGCGGACCAGGTCGGACCCGGGTGGACCGTCTGGAACGCGTGGCAGGTCAAGGCCGGCGTGATCCGGCTGCTCGTCACACCCGATCGGCTGCCCGAGAACCCGTTCTACAACGGAAGCGCGCCACCGCCCGCCTCCTGATCGCGCGTAACGCGGCTACCGCCCCGCAACGGCTGGGCGCATCAGCCACACCGCGGCGGCGAGCGTGAGAATCCAGCCGATCACTTCGATGAGCAGGTGATCCGTCGCGTTGGGGACGGACTGCAGCAGGTACACCCGGACGCTGTTGATCGCCCCGTGCGTCAGGACCGCGGGCCAGACGCTCCCCGACCGCCAGCGAAGCGCCAGCAACAGCGGCGCCCACGGCAGCATGCCCGCGTAGTAGATGACGATGTCCCAGAACGGCCGATCACCGATGACGGCGAGGACCGGCAGGTGCCAGACGATCCACACGAGACCACTGACCAGGGCCAGCCGCCAGAATCCCCATGACGCGGCGCGCGTCGCCAGCCAGCCGCGCCAGCCGAACTCCTCTCCGATGGCGAAGACCGACTGCATGAGGAAGACCGGAAGGACCCAGATGGTCGCCGTGAGGATCTGGTCGAGCGGGTTGAGCGGCCAGATCCCGAAGGCCAGCGCGATGGCGGTCTGGATCGCGGCGATCGCGGCGATGAGGCCGATGCCGATGCCGGCCCACTTGGGTGTCCCGCGCCACGTGGTGGCGAACGTCTCCCGGAACGTTCCGGTTCGCCGGACAAGCCACATGATGATCGCTGCGAGCAGCGGAGTCAGTTGCAGGATCGGAGTGATCAGGTTGTTGAGGTCCGGCGAGACGAGCCGGAAGACCATCGGGACGGACATGGCGAAGCACAGCAGGATGGCGATCGCGAAGAACCACGTGACATCGCTGGTGGTCGATCTGGCGGAACTGGGGCGCGTCGGGGACGCAGTCATGATGACCTCGTTTCGTACGGGCGCGAGGATGTGCGTGCGGTCGGCCGTCTTGGTCTCGGTGCCGCCGTCATCTCAAGGACGTGCGACGCCAGGCGTGCCCGTACACGGATCGGCTGAGAGGTGGGAGACGCAGGAAACGCACAGTCTCGAAGCTAGGCCGGGCGGGATCGGTCCTGCCTCACCCGGAGGGGTGAACCCGTACCGCCCGCCAGGATGGAATCCGGCGCCCGGCGCCTTGACGGATCCTCAACAGATGCTCAACTCCTCCCGCCCTACCTTCCACTCGTAGGCGCTCGAAAGAGCGCGACGAACCGAAGGAGACGAGATGAAGACCATCGCGAAGATCAGCACGGCGGTCGTGGCGGGAGCGTTCTCCCTGGCCCTCGCGGCGACGCCGTCGGGTGCGTCCGTGACCACGACCGCATCGGCCCAGCCCGCATCGATCACCGCCGTCGCCGACACTCAGGCCCGCGGGCCGATGCCCAGCGTCAGGTGGCTCTGCGGGAAGCCGATCGTCAAGAAGTTCATCCCCGCGTGCACCAACGGCAAGTGGGAGCTTCCGATGATCAAGAAGGTCCGGTGCCTCCAGGGGCACGCGCCGTACGTGGGCATCTTCGGCATGTCGAAGCTCACGTACTGGTCGATGAAGTGCTTCAAGTCCGAGTGGCAGAAGTGGTAACCGAGGTGCGCGGCCGGCGGGTCCTTCAGGGAAGAGGGTGACTGGCGAGCTCCATGCAGCGCCGGCGGGCCGGGGAGAAGTCGTGGGGCAGCTTGCCCGTGGCGGCGAAGGCGCTCATGGACACTTGCCCCGCGACAGGATCCTCCTCGGCGATGGCGTCCCAGGCGTCGAAGAGCGCGTCGTCGCTGCGCGCCAGACCGGAGTTCTCGATGACGGCATGCAGCGCCTCTTCGAAGGCGCGCCGTTCGGCGGCCACCCGGGCCACGCGCGGGTCGTCGACGGCGACCGTGTCATCGAGGGCGTCCTCGGCGGCGTCGACACGGTCGGACTCCGCCCGCAGGTCCGGGTGGGTGGCCAGGGCGATGAAACGGGTGGCCTGTACGGCCGCGCCGAGCGGGCCGAAGATCCGCTCGGTGACCAGCAGGCTGTCCAGGTCCGCCTGGCGCAGGCAGCCCTCGGGCAGGTTCTTGAGACGGCCGGTGACGAAGTCGGAGAGCAGCCCCATCCTGCTGCCCTCGGTACGCATGCGCCCCACCGCGGTCCGTTGCCGCCGCAGGTCCGCTTCCCGGGCGAGGAGGGATTCCTCCAGCCGTTCCAGGATGTCCGCGATGCTGTCGGCGGCCGTGTCGGCCAAGGCGGCACGGATGTCGTCCAGCGCGATCCCGGCATCGGCCATCCTGCGGATCCACAGCAGCCGGATCATGTCCTCGTAGCCGTAGCGGCGGCGACCGTCGCCGCCGCGCACGGGCTCGGGGAGCAGGCCGATCTCGTGGTAGTGCCGGATCGCCCGCGGCGTGGTGCCGACGAAGGCCGCCGCGTCACCGATCCTGACCTGGCGCGGCGGGATGAAGGACGAGTACATGAGCGTGGCCTTCCTCAGCGAAGCGGGACGTGAGTCCACCGCACCACATTCCGCTACGGAAGGTGCAACCGGTGGCCGGGCTGGTCCCGGGCCGACAGGGTGCCGCGCACCGTGCGCAGCATCCGGGTCAGCGCGGCGGCGTCCCGTTCCGACAGGCCCATCGCCCGCGGGGCGTTGAACGCCGCCACCGCGGGAAAGACGCGGTCCAGAAGTTCCTGGCCGGCCGGGGTGATCCGCAGCTTCGCGGGCCGGCCTCGGCCACCCGGCCCCTCCCGCTCGACGAGCCCCCGCTCGACCAGCGCCATGGCCACCTCGCCCAGACTCTGCGGCCGCACCATGATCACTCGGGCGAGTTCGGCCTGGTTGAGGTCCTCGCCGTCGGCGAGCGAGGCCAGCACGCCGAACTGGACCGGCGACAGCCCGACCGTGGCGAAGACCTCGGTGAACCCGCGGGCGACGACGTAGGAGGTCTGCATCAGCTCCCAGAGCGGCAGGTCCGGCTCATCCGTCGCCTCAGGCACCGCGGGCTCCAGCCAGGGTACGGCCGAGCCGGGTCGCCGAGGCCAAGGCCGGAAGGGCCAGCCGGGCGGCCTGTGTGCCCAGCGGGCTCGCCATCCGGTTCACCCAGCCCAAGGGCCGCATGGACACGCGCACGGCGGCGGGGGCGTACCCGGCCATCCGGATCTGGAAGCGGTGCACCGCCAGCGGGATCGTGGACGTGCCGTCGCGTACCTGGATCAGTTCCTCCGCGAGGACGTCGGCGTCGCGGATCGCCGTGGCCGCGGCCATGCCGCCGGTGGGTGGCATGGCGTGTACGGCGTCGCCGAGCGCGGTCACGGCCCCGGCGGGCCACGGGGTGAGATCGGTGTCCGTGGCCGCCGCGTGGAAACGGAAGTAGGCCGTCGCGGCCGGGTCGGCGGCGCGTACCAGCGCTCGTACCGGCGTGCTCCACCCGCGCAGCAATCGGTCGGTCAGCCGGATCAGCCCGGCACCGTCGAGGTCTCGCGGCCGGTCGGGAAAGGCCCGGTCAGGCGCCAGCAGGCCCCAGATCAGCGCGGGCTCCTCGATGATCGGCGCGACCTCGGCGCAGGCCGCCGGATCGACCATGGAACCCGAGCCGGGGTCGTGAACGCTCAGGAAGAGCCCGGCGCCGCCAGGACCGAACGCCAGCGCCGGCCCAACGGCCAGCAGCTCGGGAACCAGCGGCCTCAGGTCGGCGGTCAGCGGCGTGCGCGCGGCGATGCCGCTGGCCCCCACCGGAACCGACGTCGGCCGCCCGGCCAGCGCCGCCGCGACCCGCGACCCCACGCCGTCCGCGCCGACCAGCAGGTCGGCTTCCTCGGTACAGCCGTCGGCGAAGGAGACGGTGAGCGTGCCGTCGGGGTTCGTGCGGTAGCCGGTGAACTCCGAGCCCAGGCGCAGCGCCTCCCCCAGCCCGTGTGCCAGCAGCCGGCGCAGCGGGATCCGGCCGATCATGAGCGTCTCCGACGCCCCGTCGCGCGGCTCCTGGAACAGCAGCCGCATCCGGTGGTCGGCGACCGCGAACCGGGCGAACGCCTTCAGCCCCGCCGAACTGGCCAGCAGCGCCTGGTAGTGGCCCGGCGCGAGGTGGCGGCGCAGGATCCGGCAGGCGCGTTCGTCCAGGTGGAGCCGGTATCCGCCGGTGGACTCCACGGCCTGGTCCCGCTCGTGCACGACCACGTCGATGCCCGCGCCGCGCAGCGCCTGGGCCAGCGTCAGCCCGCCCATCCCAGCCCCGATGATCATGACTCTCATGTCACTCCTCGAATCAGGAACCTGATATCTAAGAATAAGGTACCTGATTTCCCGATACGGCAGGTGGGCCGTTCGCCGACTCTGTGCGAGCTGGGCCTTGACGGGCTGGAGGGGCGAGCCGACCATGAAGGCCTCACGGCGACCACGAGTGAGGTCGAGGTGTCCTTTCTCCACCGCAGAGAACTGCTCACCGGAGCACTGGGCCTCGCGGCGGGCGGGGCACTGCCCGGCGGGAGCCGTAGGGCAAAGCTGACCGCGCTGACCGGCGTCACGCTGATCGACGGGAGCGGGGCGGCGCCGGTGCGCGGCGCGACGGTGCTGCTGGCCGGGGACCGGATCGTCGCGGCGGGCCGCCGGGTGCGGGCGCCGAGCGAGGCGAACGTGATCGATCTGCGGGGAAAGTACGTGATCCCCGGCCTGTGGGACACGCACACGCACAGTGCGACTCTGACCGACATCGTCCCGCCGCTGCATGTGGTGCACGGCGTCACGTGCATCCGGGAGATGGCCGGCTCACCGGAAAGTCACGAGGTACGGCGGCGCATCGAACGGGGCGAACTGGTCGGGCCGAGGATGGTGATCGCGAGCAACCTGATCGACGGGCCACCGGGCGCCTGGCCGGGCAGCGACGTGGTCACCACCGAGGCCGAGGCGCGCGCGGCGGTGCGCAAGGCCCACCGGGAAAGAGCGGATTTCGCCAAGGTCTACACCTACCTCGCCCCCGACACCTACGCGGCGGTGGCGAGCGAGGCACGGCGGCTGCGGCTGCCCTTCGCCGGGCACGTGCCGGCACGCGTCCCGGTCCAGGACGCGGTACGGCTGGGGCAGCACAGCGTCGAGCACCTGTACGGCCTGCGGATGTCGACCTCAGCCCGCGCGGCGGAGATCTACGCCGAACTGGCGGCGATGCCCGCCGATCCCGCCCACCCCGAGTGGTGGGGCCGCCGGTGGTGGCACCTGGAGCGGGACGCGGTGGCCACGTACGATCCGGCGCGGGCCGCGCGACTGTTCGACGCGATGGCACGGCGCGGCACCTGGGCCTCGCCCACCCTGGCCACCCTGCAACGCTTCCGCCGTACCCCCGAAGACCTGCTCACCGACCCCGTGCTGACCGCGCGGCTGCGCTACATCCCGGCGTCGGTGCGCGGCTGGTGGGAGGAGGAGGTGCTGTACTACCGGCCGCGGCTGTCGCCCGAGGAGGTTCAGCGGTGGGCCGCCTACTTCCAGGCCCAACTGCGCCTGCTCGGGGCGATGGCCGAGGCGGGCGTGGGTGTCGTGGCGGGGACCGACGCCGGCGGCGCCTACATCTTCCCGGGCTTCGATCTCCACACCGAGCTGGGCTTTCTCGTCGAGGCCGGGCTGTCGCCGATGGCCGCGCTGCGCGCCGCGAGCGCCGAGGCGGCCCGCTGCGCCGGGCTGGGACGGGTCTCCGGGACGGTGACCGCCGGCCGCTTCGCCGACCTGGTGATCCTGGACGCCGACCCGCTGGCCGACATCGCCAACACGCGGCGCATCCACGCCGTGGTCAGCCGGGGGCGCTACCTCGGGCCCGACGCCCGCGCGAGCCTGCTCGCCGCCGTCGAGACCGCCGCCCGGAAGGACACGCCCGCCGTACGGTCACCGACTGGTTGACGACCTGCCCGCAGCTTCGTGGACGGCGAAGCGGTCACCGCCCGGTCTTCGCCATGTCGCCCAAGCGGCGTGCCACCTCGCGAAAGGCGGCACCCCCTACGCCGCGCCGTCGCCCTGGGAAGGCGCGCGGAACGCACGGACCTTCGGCGCGTCCGTCCCGCAACCGGAGCACTCCTGCCGAACGTCCCGGCGGCTCACTCGTTCCCACGTTGCTGGTCGCGGCGCCGGCGCAGGGCGCGGATGAGCATGGCCAGGTGGGAGGAGCGGTGACGATCGGCCACGACCCAGCACAGGGCGCCGATCATGACCAGCACCGTGGCAAGAAAGAACGGACCGCCGAGCACGAGGGCCAGCGTGGCGATCATCGCCGCTGCGCCACCGCCCGCGATCTTGTTCGTGATCATGAGCTCGCCCTCTCCTGGCTGGAGCGAAGTGCCGCGTTCAGGTGTCCGACCCGGATGAGGACGCGCAGGGAGTGGGCGAGCAGGTGCCGCCACCGCACGCCTTCGACGAGGGTCAGGTCGTAGAGTTCGCTCTCGAACCGCTCGGCGTAGTCCTTCTGGTACGCGGCGGGAAGCAGCGCAGCGGCGATGGCCACCAGCCGTGCCGGCACCTCGTTCCGGACGAGGTCAAGCCGTCCCCCTGCCACGATCCACCGACGACGGGCGATCACTCGCGTGGTGGCGATCCCCAGGACCACGGGCGTGGTCAGTGTGGCCACGACGACGAAGAGCGCGAGAGCCAGGAGTGCCACCGTGTGGCCCCAGACGAGCGCCACACCGATGTCGAAAGTGTGAAACAGCGCTTTGACCAGGGCGATCGAAGTCAGGAGGGCGAGCGCGCACACCATCACAAGGACGGGATCGCGGCCGAATGCGGCGGGCAGCAGGGACACCTCAAGAGTGGGCAGGTCGCGCACACCGGCGACGACGAAGCCCAGCACCGAGCCCGGATCGAACGAGGGCAGCGGACGACCGCGCAGCCGCGCATCGGCGAAGGCCAGCAAGCAGGGCAGCGCGAGCGCGAGCACGGCCACCCGGGCGAGGACCGGGACCAGTTCGCCCATGGCCCGGCCGAGCACGGCGGCGAGCACGTGGCAGACGATGGCGCACGACACCACGAGGAACAGATCGCGGGCGAACGCGGCGGGCAGGTCGCGCGTACCGGTGACGATGAAGCCCAGGACCGAGCCGGGGTCGAACAGGGGCAGCGGACCTCCACGCAGCCGGGCATCGGATAACGTCAGGACAAAGGACAAGATGATCATCAACGGCACGGCGCGGGCAGTGGCCCCCATGCGTGGCAGGCTGCTCAGCCAGCCGGGGCAGCGGCCGACGGCATTCACGAGCGGCCGGTAGCCCCACCGCATCGCCGTGTCGCGGGCTGAGTCGATGACGGCGAAAGCGTCACCGAACAAGGCCCCGAAGATGCTCCGCTCCTGTTCCGCGGGCACGTAGACAGACTTGCGGCGAGTACGGCCGCGCCGTCTCGCAGGCATGCGGACGGGTTCGCGGCGAGCACTGCCGCGCCGTCTCGCGCTCACCCGAGGCCGCCCGCGTGGCCGGGCCGCAGCAGCGGCATCGCGGCGAGCGGGCTGTGGGCGTTGGCCAAGGCGTCGCGCGCCTTTACGGCGCCGTCCTCGGTGAGCCGGTAGTAGCGCCGGCGGGGGCGCCCTTCCTCGCGCGGGTCGGCCTCCTCCCACCACGAGGTGACCCAGCCGTATCCTTCCAGCCGGGCCAGGATGGGATGGATGGTGCCGCTCGGCAGACCGGCCGCCGTGCAGATCTCCAGCCCGTAGTGCTCGCGCGCCGGATCGACCAGCAGGACCTGCAGCACGCGTTGCGTGGGCATCGTCATTCTCGGAGCAGAGGACACGGTACCCATAGTAGAGAACAACGTACCTCGTCGATAGTCCCCTCTTCCCGGCCAGAAGACGCGGGCCGCTGATTCACGAATGGTCATCCGGTGCTAGATCGTTGATGTGAAATATCAGTGGTCGTAGGCGGTCAGTGACCGTTTCACGGATGCGTCGGTGTTCCAGTTGTGCCAGATAGCGGCGTTAA
>NZ_JBITGF010000004.1:0-670940 GCF_044456745.1 Nonomuraea sp. NPDC050790
AAGTTAAGCTTCCCAGCGCCGATGGTACTGCACTCGGGAGGGTGTGGGAGAGTAGGTCACCGCCGCACAAATCATCACGTTGAAGGGGTCCAACCACTGGTTGGACCCCTTTTTCGCGTCCCGGCACAACACACTCCGTGCCGTGGTATCTACGCCTTGCACACGCCTCCGCTCCACACTCGCGGCCCGCACACGCCTCTGGACCACCCTCGACCAGCTTCTCAGGCGCCGGTGCGGAGAGCACCGCGACGGACGTGGCCGGCGCAACCCGGACGGCCGCCCAGCCACGCCACCGCGCCTGCCGGCGACCCGGGGCCCGTGCGCCGCTGGCCACCGCCTCCGGGCCACGCGTCCCGCACCCGCGGCGTTGCGTCACCACCTCGGCGGCCCTTCCCAGGCGCCGGTGCGGCGAGCGGCACAACGGGTGTGACCGGCGCAACACGCACCGGGGCCCAGCCACGGCACCGCGCCTGCCGGCGACCCGGGCCGTGCGCCGCTGGCCGCCCGCCTCCGGGCTACGCGCTCGCGCCGGGCCACGCCCTCGCGCGCCGTTGCGCTATGCCCTCGGCCGTCTCCCAGGCGCCGGTGCGGCGAACAGCACTACGGGCGGGGAGGGGTGAAGGGAGGGCGCCCGATTGGGGCGCCCTTGGGGATGGTTACCTGGGGAGGATGAGGATGGTTACCTGGGGAGGATGAGGATGGTTACCTGGGGAGGATGAGGAGGGCGTCGCCTACGGCGCGTTCGTTGCCGTCCGAGGGCTTGTTGATGACCTTGTTCTTGACGACCATCGCCGTCGATCCGCCTCCGTCCAGGTTGATGGCCTGGACGGCGCCCAGCCAGCGCATGAGCTGGGCCGCCTCCACCATGTTGGCTCCCACCGTCTCGCCGGGCTTGCGGCCGTCGACCGTGGCGAGGATGAGGCTGCCGTTCCGGGTGACTCCGACGAGCGTACGCGGGTGGCGGCGGAGGATCATGTTGACCGAGTCGTGCCCGTCGCGCTTGGCCATGACCTTGACCCGGCCGTTGCGGACCAGGCCGACGCCTCCGGCCACGACGTTCAGGTTGGGCGTGAGGGCGAGGCGCTTGCCGGTGCGCAGGTCCACCAGCTTGGTGTCGATCTTGACGGTCCAGGTCTCCGCGGCGTGCTGCTGCAGCCATTCGGCCGCCGCGCCGGCTCCGTGCAGAACCCGGTGGCCGGCGGGGATCTTCGCGCCGGAGGCGCGCTGGGCGACGACCTTGCCGTTGGCGTCCAGGACCGCGTCGGTCCCTCCGTCGGCGGGGGTCTTGGCGCCCCACTCCTCGGTGTAGAGGACGAGTTCGTCGACGGCGGTGGGCCGGTTGACGCCGTTGACGTTGAGGCTCTGGCCGTCCTGGGAGGTGGCGGTGATGGTGGACTTCAGCTCGGTGATGCTGGCCTTACGGCCTCGCAGCACGACGGCGGCCCGGCCGGGGACGGGCTCGCTCAGGAGCTTGCCCGCCACCACCGAGGCGCCGAGCGGGTCGCCGCGCAGTGCCTTGGAGGCGTGGATGTTGAAGAAGCCGCCGTTGACCGCGGCCAGCGCGCCCGCCGCCTTGGCCATGGCGGAGGTCGTCTCGCGCTTGGCGACGCTGGTGCCGAGGCTGGCGCCGTACGAGCCGCGGAACCTTCTGGCGTCGATCATGAGGACGTTCATGTTCCACGGGCCGGTCGTCTCGACGCCGTCGTCGCCGAGGTAGTCGACCTTGGACTTGATGCCCGCGTCCTTGAGGGCCTTGACGGTCTGCTCGGCCTTCTTCTTGTCCTGGAGGGACCAGAGGCCGACGCGGACCATGAAGATCTCCTGGGCCGGAGCGTCGGCCACGGCGGGGCGGATGAACTGCTGGACGCTCGGGGTCTCGCCGGCGGCCTCCACCTCGGCGGCCTTGGCGTCGGCGGTCGCGCGGGTGCCGTAGTCGCGGCCGCTGGGCATGAGCACGCTGACGGTGTAGCCCTGGGTGGCGGTGCCCGCCCGGACCTTGTACATGTCGATGCCGCCGGCGACCGCTTTCTGCGTCTTGGTCGGTACGGCAGGCGTTCCCAGCGGGAACTTGGAGGAGGGGAACGTCACCGCCGTCTCCGTGGCGGCGACTGGCACGGTGGTAGCCGTGATCGCGGTGGCCAGGGACAGGCCGACGACGAGGGTGCGTCGAGACATCAAAAGACTCCAGGGTGCCGATAACAATCCGGACTATCCTGGCGCTCCCGCTTGGCCGGGGTGTGAGAACACGCCCGGGGTTACGAGATTGACATCAGCGACTAGCGAAAGAGCCCATCTCGTGGCACGCTGAATGGTCAAAATGGGGGAGTACATCGGATTCTGCTGCGCCGCGTGACCGGCCGGGGTTACCTTTCGATAGGCCGTATTTCGAGCGGCACGAACTTTCCCCGAGAGGCAGCCGTTATGGGGCTGAGCATCCTCCTTGTGATCTTCGCGAGCGTCGTCCTGGGCTTCATCCTGGGCGCGTTCGTGGCGCGACCCCGTCGGTGGGATCTGTACATCTGCGCAGACGACACCATCCATGCCGACATGTCGAACGATCACCGTAGGTAGTCATGAGCCGGCGCAAGCCGTACAGAATCTGGGTCCTGTACGGCTTGCGCCTATAATGCGGTCATGACCCGAATCAGCATGTGGTGGCGGCCGCCAGACGGCCGCTGACTTCCGCATGCGAAAAGGCCGTCCCACGGACGGCCTTTTGTGGTGTCTGGGGACGTCCGGAAAGGAACCCAGAATGAACCACGTCGTGTTGACCGGCGATCGTCCGACCGGTCCGCTCCATCTCGGCCACTACTTC
Source organism: Nonomuraea sp. NPDC050790 (assembly GCF_044456745.1). Lineage (NCBI taxonomy): Bacteria > Bacillati > Actinomycetota > Actinomycetes > Streptosporangiales > Streptosporangiaceae > Nonomuraea > Nonomuraea sp. NPDC050790. The sequence goes on from NZ_JBITGF010000004.1 coordinate 2,816, forward strand.
GGCTCGCTCGCCAACCGGGTTGAGCTGCAGCATCGGCATCGGATGTACGTGCTGGTCGCCGACTATCAGGTGATCACCGACCGCGACCTGCCCGGGGAGATCCAGCGCAACATCACCGAGCTGCTGCTCGACTACCTCGCGATCGGGCTCGACCCGGCCAAGGTGACGATCTTCCAGCACAGCGCGGTGCCGGAGCTGAACCAGTTGCTGCTGCCGTTCCTGAGCCTGGTCTCGATGGCGGAGCTGCAGCGGAACCCGACGGTCAAGGACGAGATCCTGCACAGTTCGCAGAGTGCGGTGAGTGGGCTGATGTTCACCTATCCGGTGCATCAGGCGGCCGACATCCTGTTCTGTAAGGGGACGCTGGTGCCGGTCGGCAGGGACCAACTGCCGCACGTCGAGGTGACGCGGCTCGTGGCGCGGCGCTTCAACGAGCGTTATGGGGAGGTCTTTCCGGTTCCGGAGGCAATGATGGGCGCGCAGCCCAGCCTCAGGGGTCTCGACGGCGGCAAGATGAGCAAGAGCCGGGGCAACTCCATCCCGCTCAAGGCCACCGAGGACGAGACGGCGGCGCTGATCCGCCGCGCGGTCACCGACGCCGACCGGCGCATCACCTTCGACGAGGAGCGGCGGCCGGGGGTGTCCGGGCTGCTCACGCTGGCCGGTCTCTGTCTGGGCCGCCCGCCGCGCGACCTCGCCGAGGAGATCGGAGACGGCGGCGCCGCCCGCCTCAAGGCGGTCACCACGGAGGCGGTCAACGAGTTCCTGCGCCCGATCAGGAAGCGCCGAGCCGACCTGGACGAGGGGGCCGCGCGGGCGGTCCTGCGCGAGGGCAACGCCGTGGCCCGCGACCGCGCCGCCCGCACCCTTGAGGAGGTACGGCAGGCCATGGGCTTCTGAAGGATCCAAGCTCCCACGGAAAGGACCGGCGCGCTGGTAAGAGCGTGCCCAGGTCGCGAGGTGGCTCCGAGGGAGGAGCTCCCGTGGGCCCGGAGGCCGGGAGAGCGGGGCCCCACGAGGGGCTGGCCTCAAGGGGCTGGCCCCAGGGGGCTGCGGGGGCTCCCGGGAGGGGTGAGCCGGGGAGGTGGCTCTCGGAGTGTGGACCGCAAGGGGTCCCCAGAGGGGCGGTGCCCAAGGGGTGGGTTCCGGAACGTGGGCCCCGACGGGGTGGCAAGGGGGTGGGTGCCGAGAGGGGGCCGGGTGGGGGGATCCCGGCGGAGTGGTGTCGGAGCTAGCGGGACTGGTAGACCTTGCGGAGGGTTTCGTGGACGATCCAGGTGGTCTTGGCCCCGTCCGCGAGCAATGCCACATCCCCAGGCCCCACCTCGATCGTGGTCCCGCCCTCCACCGCGATCGTCGCCCGCCCGGACAACACCACGAACAACTCGTCCGTCTCCACGTCGGTGACCACCCCGGGCGTGATCTCCCAGATCCCGCGCCCGTTGCCCAGGTCCATGGAGGAGGTGACGGGGTCGCCGGCGACGATCTGGTCGGGGTGGAGTTCGTCGGGCGTGAGCCGTACCTCGTGGACGGGGACGGCGAACGCGCCCGCGGTGGCGAGCATGGGGCCCAGCGCGGCGGGCTCGGGCACGAAGAGGTCAGGCATGAACGTCCTTGGTCGGGTTTTGCTTCAGCGATTCTCGCGACGGAACGACTCCAGCGCCAGCAACGCCACGTGCAGCGACAGGCACGACTCGACATCGTCCAGGTCGGTGTCCAGGATGCGCTCCAGCCGGCGCAGCCGATCGTAGAACGCGGGCCTGGACAGGTGGGCCTTCTGGGCGGCGACCGCCTTGTTGCGGCCGGCGTCCAGGTAGATGCGCAGGATCCTGGCGAGATCGCCGCCGCGCTGGGCGTCGTGGGCCAGGAGGGCGCCGAGTTCGCGTTCGGCGAAGGTCTGCATCCTGGCGTCGTCGCGCAGGAGGTGGAGCAGCCCGCGCAGGCGCAGGTCGGGCAGCCGGTAGTAGGCGCGGCCGTCGGGCTGGCGCACGGCGACGTCGGCCACCTGCTCGGCCTCTAAAAAGCTGCGCCGCACGTCACGGATGGACTCGACGACGGAGCCCGCCGCGAGCACGAAGGCCGAGCCGGGCCTCCACAGCATGCGCAGCCGGTCGGCGAGGGTGGTCAGCGCGGGTTCGGCGTGGGTACGCGGCGGCAGCGGCAGCAGCACGCCGACCCGGTCCTGGTCGAGGGCGCCGACCAGCGCGGGCAGCCGGGCGTCGCGGCAGGCGGCGGCGGTGGCCTCGGCCAGTTCGCCGAGCCGGGCCTGGCCGTCGAGGGCCTGGTCGATCGGCTCCGTGGGACGGATGACGACGCTGATCAGCTTGCGGCCGGTGAGGGGGACGCCGACGGCGCGGGCGCGGGCGGCGGCCTCGTCGGGGTCGGAGTAGGCGTGGGTGAGGATGCCGGTGATGATCGTGCCGTGGGCCTGGCGTTCGAGCGACTCCTGGTGGCGTTCGAGGAGGCGGCCGAGCGCCAGCGTGGTGGCGGCGCGTTCGGCCAGCACCAGGTCGCGGGGGCCCGGCGCGAGGTCGCAGAGCAGGATCAGGCGGCCCCAGTCCTGGCCGCGGGCGCCGACGGTGGTGACGAGCCAGCCGGAGGCGGGGTCGTAGGCGGTCCGTTCCGCGGGGGCGACGGCGCGCGACCTGGTCTCCCAGCCGGCGAGCAGGGCGCCGATGTCCCGCCCCGCGGACTCGCAGGCCAGCACCTGGTGGGCGAGGTTCTCCAGGAGGACGGGGCGGTTCGACAGCCGCGCGACCTGGGCCAGCACGTCGGCCGGCGAGGCGCCCTCGACCGACAGCTCGGTGAACACCTCGTGCAGTTGCTCGGAGGCGCGCAGCTCCTCCAACTGGTTGTCGATGATCCAGGCGTGCACCGACTCGGTGATCTGCACGAACGGCGTCTCGCGGGTCAGCATGATCACCGGCAGCCCGTGCTCCTCGGCGGATTTGATCACCGCGCGGGGCAGTTCGCGGACGAACCGGCGGCCGAGCTCCACGATCAGCCCCGACGCGCCGACCTGGGCCAGGTCGCCCACGTAGTCGGCCAGCTTCTCGGGGTCGTCGGGCAGCGCCACGCCCGTGGTGAGGACGAGTTCGCCACCGCGCAGAAGGTGCGCGATGTCGGCGATCTCTCCGACGTGTACCCACCGCACCTTGGTGTCGAGCCGGTCGGCCCCGGCGACCACGCGCGGGTTCCCCCGGCGCACGGTCTCCAAGGCCAGGACGTCGGCGATAGTGGGCAGCACGGGGCCGAGCCTATCCGATCAGCCTGTAATTATGGACACCTAGCCCCTTACAAGTTGTTATCGGTGACATGCCGCCCTTTCTGGGATTTGTCCGTCAGGAGTCGCGGAACGACTCCTCGGTGAACTCCTCGGCCGCCGCCTGCTCGCGCAGTTCGACCCGGCGGATCTTGCCGGAGATCGTCTTGGGTAGCTCGCCGAACTCCAGGCGCCTGATCCGCTTGTAGGGCGCGAGCTCCCGCCGCGAGTGCTCGAAGATCGACCGTGCGGTCTCGGCCGTCGGCTCGAAGCCGGGCGAAAGGGTCACATAAGCCTTGGGTACGGCCAGCCGTACCGGATCGGGGGCGGGCACCACCGCGGCCTCCGCGACCGCTTCGTGCTCCAGCAGCACGCTCTCCAGCTCGAACGGCGAAATGCGGTAGTCCGAGGCCTTGAACACGTCGTCGGTGCGCCCGACATAGGTGATGTATCCGTCGGCGTCGCGGGTGGCCACGTCGCCGGTGTGGTAGTAGCCGTCCCCGGTGCCGGAGTCCTGGCCGACGTAGCGGGCCATCAGGCCGAGCGGGCGGCGCTCGTCCAGCGGCAGGCAGATCTCGCCGTCGGCGCCGGGCTCGCCGGTGACCGGGTCGAGCAGGACCACGTCGTAGCCGGGCAGGGGGCGGCCCATCGAGCCGGGCTTGACCAGTACGCCGGGCACGTTGCCGATCTGGGCCGTGGTTTCGGTCTGCCCATATCCGTCGCGAATCGTGAGCCCCCACGCCTTGGCGACCTGGTCGATGATCTCCGGGTTGAGCGGCTCACCGGCGGCCACCGCCGTACGCAGGGAGAGCTGCCATGCGGCGAGATCCTCCTGGATGAGCATGCGCCACACGGTCGGCGGCGCGCAGAACGTCGTCACCCGCTCGTCGCGCAGCACCTCCAGCAGCGCCTGCGCGGAGAAGCGCTGGTAGTCGTGGACCAGCACCGTCGCGCCCGCGTTCCACGGCGCGAAGACGTTGCTCCAGGCGTGCTTGGCCCATCCCGGCGAGGAGATGTTGAGGTGCACGTCGCCCGGCCGCAGCCCGATCCAGAACATCGTGGACAGATGCCCCGCCGGGTAGGACGCGTGGGTGTGCTCGACCAGCTTGGGCTGCGAGGTCGTGCCCGAGGTGAAGTAGAGCAGCATGGTGTCGCTCGCGCGCGTCGGACCGTCGGGGGCGAAGTCCGGCTCGCCGTAGGAGTAGGTCAGCCACCCGTCGGCCGCGCCGACCGAGATCTTCGTGTACGGCCCGCCGGTGAACTTGCCGGCGTCCGCGGCATTGGCGATGACATGTGCCACGCCGCCCCTGGCGACCCGTTCCTCGACGTCCTTGGCGGTCAGCAGCGTGGTGGCCGGGATGACGACCGCGCCGAGCTTGATCGCGGCCAGCATGGACTCCCACAGCTCCGCCTGGTTGCCCAGCATGAGCAGGATCCTGTCGCCGCGCCGTACCCCGGCCGCGCGCAGCGCGTTGGCCACGCGGTTGGAGCGTTCTGACAGTTCGGCGAAGGTGTAGGAGACCTTGCCGACGATGTTCAGCGCGACCGTGTCCGGGGTCTCGGCCGCGAGCACGCCGTCGAACCAGTCCAGCGCCCAGTTGAACTCGGGAAGATCGGGCCAGCGGAAGTCGCGGCGGGCGGTGTCGTAGTCGGACTGGAGCAGCAGGTCGCGCGCGGCTCGGAATTCGCTCATGACCGGAATCCTGCTACGTGGCCAGGCGCGCCTCAAGACCGTCGAGCACCGTGTACAGGCCGAAGTCGAAACTCATCAGGCGGACCGCGGTGGGGTCGGCCTCGCCCATCGCCACGACGCGTGAGCGCATCTCCGGATAGTCGGTCAGCACCGCGGCGACGGCCTCGCGGATCTCGTTCACGTCGGGGTTCTTCTCGGCGACGTACTCGTTCCAGACGGCCTCGGGGATCGTCGTCCCGAAGACGTAGGCGGTGACCGTGCTGACCGCGTAGTCGATCTCCAGACCCTCGAAGCCGGCCAGCGTGACGGCCTTGCGCAGCCGGTCGGTGATGCGCAGCGCGTTGGGCCCGATGGCGGGCATGCGGCCGATGAGACGGGCCGACCAGGGGTGTTCGAGGATGACGCGGCGCATGCTCTGCGCGAAGGAGGCCACGGAGTAACGCCAGCTCACCTCCTGGGGGTCCGCCATCTCCATGCCCGCCCAGATCTCGTCGTAGGCCAGCTCCAGCAACTCGTCCTTGTTGGCCACGTACCAGTAGATGCTGGTCGCCCCGGCGTCGAGCTTGGCGCCGAGCTTGCGCATGCTCAGCCCGTCGGTGCCTTCGGCGTCGAGAAGCTCCAGGGTGGCCTGGACGATCTGCTCGCGGCTGAGACCGGGCGTGGTCCTGGACGTGCGGGGCTGGCGGGTCCAGACAGAGGTGAACGGCTTGGTCACTCCTCCAGGATAAATGCTGTCGCACACTGTGCGAGATGTGCCGTACAGTGTGCGAGTGGAATCGAACACTGTGCGAGACCCCCGCCGATGGTGGACGCTCGCCGTACTCTGCCTGGCCACGCTCGTGCTGGCCGTCGACGGGACCGTGCTGAACCTGGCCATCCCGACCCTCGTGCGGGACCTGGGCGCGACGCCTTCCGAGATCCAGTGGATCCTGGATGCCTACGTGCTGGTCTTCGCCGGTTTGCTGCTCACCGCCGGAAGCCTGTCCGACCGCTTCGGCCGCAGGAAGATGCTCGTCATCGGCCTGGCGCTGTTCGGCGGCGCCTCCGCCCTCGCGGTCCTGGTGAGCGAGCCGTGGCACCTCATCGCCATGCGTACGCTCATGGGCGTCGGCGGATCGGTGCTCATGCCCTCGACCCTGTCCATCCTCATCACCGTCTTCGCCGACGACGAACGCCGCAAGGCCATGGCCGCGTGGGGCGCCACGTCCATGATCGGCGTCGTGGCCGGGCCCACGCTGGGCGGGCTCATGCTGGAGAACTGGGGCTGGTCCTCGGTCTTCCTCATCAACGTGCCGATCGCGGTGCTGGCGATCATCGCCGCCATCGTGCTCATGCCCGAGTCGAAGGCGCCCGCGCGCCGGATCGACCCGGTCGGTGTGATCCTGTCGATCGTCGGTCTGACCTCGGCCGTCTTCGTGATCATCGAGCGGGAGTGGAACGTCGTCGCGATCGCCCTCGCCGTGCTCGCTCTGGGCGCCTTCTTCGTCTGGGAGCGGCGCTCCGACCATCCGATGATGCCGCTGGAGCTGTTCAGACAGCGCAACTTCAGCGGCGCCTCCTTCTCGATCCTGCTGATGTCCTTCGGGGCGGGCGCGCTGATGCTCATGCTCACGCAATACCTGCAGTTCGTCCTCGGGTACGGGGCCATGCAGGCGGGGCTGGCGCTGCTGCCGTACGTGATCGCCGCGGCGGTCTTCAACGCGGCGGGCGCCGGGCTCGGGCAGCGGGTGAGCAACCGGGCGCTCATCGCCTCGGGCCTGCTCGTGCTCGCCGCCGGGTTCGTCATCCTGGCCCTCACCACCGGGTACGGCCCGATGCTCGCCGGCCTCCTGGTCATGGGCATCGGCGGCGGCCTGGCCGGTCCGGCCGCCTACGCGACGCTCATGGGCGCGATCCCGGTGGAGCACGCCGGTGTCGGCTCGGCCATGAACGACACGGTCCAGCAGGTCGGCATGGCGCTCAGCATCGCCGTGCTCGGCAGCGTCCTGGCCGGGGTGTACACCTCCGCGATGCCGGCGGACGCGCCCGCCCAGGCCAGGGCCTCGATCGGCGAGGCGCTCCGGCTGGGTGGCTGGGAAGGCCCCGCTCGCGAGGCCTTCACCACCGCCATGCACGTCGGGTCCTGGATCGGCGCGGTCTTCTGCCTCCTGGCCGCCGTCCTGGCGCTCGCGGTGCTGCGCACGCCCGCCAAGCAGGCCGGGCAGCCCGTCGGGGCGGCCATCGGCTAGGCCGCCACGCGCGGCTCGCGCATGTTCTCCAGGCTGTCGAGCTTGTGCACCCGCTCGTCGTGGCCGATCTGGCGCAGCAGGTCGGCCACCGAGCGGTAGCGGCCGTACTCGTCGGCGTACGTGCCGGGGTCGGGCACGAACTCCAGGTCGGGGTTCTCGGCCACGAACGTCATGTACTCGTGCTCGGCGTGGTCCTCGAACTCCGCGTTGAGCCGGTAGCTCCAGTCGGGCCTGACCAGGAACAGCACCCACGAGACGTGGTAGTAGAACAGCGCGATCAGCCAGGGCGCGGCGCGGTGCAGCAGCCAGTTGCGCTTGAGGCCCTGCCGGTCGATCAGGTCCTCCATGATCAGCAGGTGGAACTGCTCGTTGTCCTGGTCGGAGCGGGCCTCGACGATCCGCTCGAAGACGCGCCTGGCGAGGGCCGAGCGGGTGCGGTGACGGTGGACCGCCCAGTAGCCCATGCGCTCCCACGCCTGGTACGGCACGCGGGCGATGATCTCCAGCATGGCGAACTTGGTGAACGAGCCCTGCTTGCCGTACATGATGTCGACCGGCTTGAACATCATCTTGGCCAGCAGGCTGTACTTCATGCGCGGGGTGTCCAGCGTCTCGTGCTGGGCGCGGCGGAGCTGCTCGCGGTCGAGCTTCGGCGGGCCGGGGTGGACGTCGGGGCGGGGGAGTGTCGCGGTGTTCGTCATCGGATCTCCTTGTTAGCGGTGATGATCCGATATTGGGGGACAGGCACCCTCCCGGGCGTCGGCCCGAGGTCGGCTCTTGGCATGCCTCCGCCGCGGTAGTGGGTCGCGGCGGCGTACACCTGCAGGTGCACGGGATTCCCCCTAGGGGGCCGGAAAAATCTTGGCGGGGGATTGAACCGGTGGGTGGGCCGCGTGCGTACAACGGGGCAGCCGAATTCCGTTCTGGGGGGATGGTCCATGGGCGCGCGGGAGGCGGTCGCATCGGGGGCTGGATCGGACCGCGCGTCCGCCAACGCCGGCCCGATCCACTACGCGACCGGTGCGGTGATCCTGCCGCAGTCCGACCTCGACCTGCCCGGGCCGCCCGCGCTGGAACTGCGGCGCGTCCACCGGTCCGGCCGCAGGGACGGACGGTGGTTCGGCCCGGCGTGGACCTCCACCTTCGACCAGCGGGCGGAGGTCCACGCCGACGGCGTCCACGTGTTCGCCGCCGACGGCTCGGCCGGCCTGTTCCCGCATCCGGGCGAGGGCTCCGTCGCCGCCTGCCCGCCGCCGGGCGAGCGCGCCGGCCGCGCCCGCCTGAGCAGGATCCGGTACGGCTACGCCGTCTTCGACCCCGCCACCGGCCTGAACAGCCGCTTCACCGGCGCCGGCGACCGCCTCCCGCTGACCGCCGTGGACGGGCGGTCCGGCGGCCGGATCGAGCTACGCCATGACCTGCACAGCGCCCCGGCCGAGGTGGTCAACGCCGCGGGCCGGGCCCTGGACGTCGAGACCGCCTCGGGACGCGTGGTCGCGATCAGGCGGCGCGGCGAACTCCTGGCCGCCTACGCCTACGACCGGCCCGGCAACCTGGTCGAGGCCGCCGCCCGCGGGGTGGTGCGCACCTTCGCCTACGACGCCGCCGGCCGTATCACCGCATGGGACGACGGCACCCGGCACGCCTACGCCTACGACGCCCTCGGCCGGTGCGTACGCGCGCACGGCCCGCAGGAGCTCACGCTGGAGTACGAGTGCCGCGGCACCTCGGTCAGGGACTCCTACGGCAACCACACCGTCTACCTCTACGACGGGTTGTCGCAGCTCGTCGAGCGCATCGACTACGCGCTCGACCCGCGCGCGAGCTGAACCAGCACGGTACGCCCCGCCACCGACAGATACCCGCGCCCCGGCGGCCCGGAGACGTGCTCGTCGTTCTCCAGCACGAGCCCGTGGATCAGCGCGGCGGCCCGGTCCCCGGGGTTCAGCACGAGGCGGGCGCCGGACCTGAACACCTCGGTCACCACGGGCGCCAGCGGATGCGGCCGTCCCTCCAGGATCGGCGTGGCGTCACCGGCCAGGACTAGGGCGTGCGCGCCGAGGCGGGAGGCGGCCTCGTCCAGGAGCGTGGGCCGATCGGCGGCGGTGCCGCTCGGCCCGGTCTGGGCGGCGGTGATGCTCAGCCGGTCGAAGTCGTCCACCACGACGGCGTAGCGCGGGCCCGGGACGGCCGCGCGCAGGTCGTCGTCGGTGAAGGACGTGCCGGTCAGGACGCGTGCCCCGGCCAGCGTGGCGACGGGCGAGCCGGGCGGGGCGAGCGCCAGCACGTCCACGCCCCGCTCCATCAGCGCCCTGGCCAGCAGGAGGGCCGCCGCGCTGCGGCCGGAGCCGGGCGGGCCCGAGACCAGGACGGCGTGCGGGCCCGCGCCGAGCGGGTCCAGGCCGACCGTGGCCACCTCCTGGCCGCCCACGCCGATCGGCAGCCCGGTGACTGTGCCCAGCTCGCCCGGCTCCACGCGGGACGGCATCGGCGGGAACGGCCGCGCGGCCGTCAGCGGCGTGCGCGGCTCTCCGGGTACGGCGAGCTGGAGCACCTGGCCGGTGGCCGCGTCCGCCGCCCTGCCCGGGATGCCCTGGTTGAGCAGCAGCCGCCGGGAGAACAGGACGTTGTCGCGGCGGCCCGCGGCGACCGTGTGGATGCCGGCCGCCGGGCCCTTCGTGACCAGGCGGCGCAGGATCTTCATCAGTGATCGCGCGTCCGGCCGCTCGAACCGCTCCCACCCGTCGATCACCAGGACGATCACCGGGTCGCCCGGTGCCGCGGCCAGGCGGCGCTCGGCTTCGGCGGCCAGCCAGGTGATGACGCGGCGGACCCGGTCCGGCTCTTCGGGGGACACGACCGCTCCGCAGTGGGCGGTGTAGTCGGCCAGTTCACCAGGTTTGTCCTCGATCGCGTAGATCCAGGTGGGGTGGCGGGTGAGGGCGCTGACGATCGCGCGGGCGAACGTGGTCCGCCCAGAACCACCCCGGCCCGCGACCAGCAACCGCTCCGTCCCACGCGGATCGAACGCCGCGACCGTCTGGGTCTGGCGCGCGGGATCGTCGATCAGCCCGTACGGCACCGCATCGGGGGTGGACCGGCCGGGGTGGGTGGGCGGGAGCCGTACTGGATGGTGGAGGACCTCGGGGAGGGGCGGGGGGATGGGGCGGAACGGCGGGTGGGTTCTGAGGTGTTCGGCGGCGGCGACGACTGCTGCGACGGTGGCGTCCAGGTCGGTGGGGCGGTCGGGGGGTGGGTCGGTGGGGCGGGGGTCGCCTAGGTCGGGCCATGAGACCACGCGTACCCGGGCCGGTGCGCCTCTGCCTGGCGGGGGGTCGGCCAGGCCGCCGGTTCTGAACACCTGTGGCCCGCCGTTCTGACGCATGATCAGACCCAGGCCGCGGCTGCGGGACGACAGCGCCGTGACCAGCACCAGGTGCATGCCGAGCTGGGCCGACTCCACCGGCTGCGGCGGCGCGTGGGACTCCTCCGCGACCACCACCAGGCGCGGCGGCGGGTCCGCGTGCGCGGCGAGCAACGCGGTACGGCGCTGCGCCTCGGCCGTCAGGGCCGTGGTCATGCGCGTCTCCCAGGCCGGGAACCACCCGGTCACCTGCGGGCACGGCGCGAACGGCCGCAGGCTCTCGCCGACCAGGACGAGGCTGAGCGCGTCCGGCGGGTTGGCCAGCACGAGGGCGGCGACCAGAGCTTGGGCAAGGTCGGGACCGACACCGCCCAGGCGCAGCCGTCCCTGCGCGGCCACGTCAACACTCACGGTGCCCGCCACCGAACTGCCGACCACGACCTTGGTCACCGGCCCGTGCGAGCCCTTGGCCGTCGGCCCACCCCGGACTCCGGTCACCGGGCCGCTCGAGGACGCTGGTCTGTCCGCCCAGCGCGGGGTGGGTGTCTTCATGCCGAGCAGGTCCAGCAGCCGGGCGGGTGTGTCGGGCTCGGCGCGGTCACGCAGCGGTGCCAGCGCGCGGGCGACGCGCCCAGCCGCCTCCACGTCCATGTACTCGGGCTGGATCGGGGCGGGCAGGCCGGCGCCCGGGTGGGTGAGGAGGAGGTCGGTGCCGTCGAGTTCGCACACGGCCCGGCACTCGCTCATGCCTCGGCGGTCGGCGCAGATCGTGTACACCCCGGCGGCCGGTCCATCGCGCAGCACCTCCCGGAGGCCGGGCAGTTCGCGCAGGGAGCGCGCACCGTCGAGCAGCACGACCACCTCCTCGCCCTCCGGCGGGTCGGCCATCAGCGCCAGGAGTTCGGCCACCCGTTCGGCCCGGGTCTCCGCCGTGGTGCCGATCAGGCACGGCACCTGCCCGCCGCCGCGCAGGTGCGGCAGCCAGCGTGTCCAGGACAGATGCTCGCCACTCTCCTCGGTCAGGATCACCAGCCGCAGCTCGGCGGGGGCGCGCAGGGTGGCCAGTTGCACCAGCAGCCAGCGCACCAGCGCGTCGACCGGCGGACGCGGGCCCACCACGCCCAGCACCCCCGCCTCCCTCAGATCCACGGTCGCCGGTACAGCCGGCTCGCCGGTCACCCCAACCCGCAGCGTGAGCCCGTCGGGAGAGGCCGCATCGCGCGACCACAACCCAGGACCCTCACGCAACGCGGCCAACGTCAGATCCAGCTCATCCGGAACCTGCCAGGAGAGCACCTGTTCGGAGGGCGCCTGCTCGGACGGTGTCTGAATTGAGGCAGGACCCGGTGCGCGGCGGGTGAGGGCGCGGTCGAAGGCGATGGCGCCGTCCGGGCCGCGTACGGCATGCGGCCGGGCAGCCGGCAGCGGCACCCACCGCAGTAGGTCGTCGCCCACCCGCAGCATCTCCCGAGGCCCGAGCCGGACGGCGCCGGTCACGCGTTCGCCGCCGGCCAGGGTCCCGTTGGTGGAGCCCAGGTCGGTGACGGTCAGTTCGCCGGTCACGCTGACCTCGAGACGGGCGTGGAGCCGCGAAACCCCCGGGTCGCGCACGAGACGGAGGGCGGCGTCGTGGTCCCTGCCCACCACGTGGGCCCCGGGCGCCAGCCAGACCAGCCGCCCGGCGTCCGGGCCGCCGACCACGCGCAGCCCGCCGACGGCGCCCGCCGGTCTGGCGCGTTCGTCGCGGGCCGGGTCGCCCACGCCGACGACCATGCCGGACACCAGCGGGCACGCGCCGAAGACGGCCTCGGGGTCGAGCTTCACGGACCCGGCGTAGCAGGGGCGCGGCGGCAGCGCCCCGAGCAGCGTGGACAGCTTGGTGCCCGGCTCGGCGACCACTTCGAGGTCGTGTTCGGCGGCCAGTTCGGTGTCGCGGACGGTCAGTCGTATGATCATCGATCCCTCGCAGGGCGGGGACCTCCAGCGTGCATCGCGAAGTGCCCTTCTGTCCCGGCTTCCGCAGGGTGACGATGTGTAAGGCATCCGGCGCGTGCTCCGACAGGTTGTAGGCACAAGGTGCCCGGGAATGCGGCGATACTCGGAACATGTCGGAGCTACTCGCGCGCCACCGGGCAGTCATGCCGAACTGGTTGGCACTGAACTACAACGAGCCCATCGAGATCGTCAGCGGCAAGGGCAGCCGCGTCGTCGACAGCGACGGCAAGAGCTACCTGGACTTCTTCGTCGGCATCCTGACCAACATGATCGGCTACGACGTCCCCGAGGTACGCGAGGCCGTCGAGCGGCAACTGGCCACCGGCGTCGTGCACACGAGCACCGTCTACCTGCTGCGCGGCCAGGTCGAGCTGGCCGAGAAGATCGCCAGGCTCTCCGGCATCCCCGACGCGAAGGTCTTCTTCACCAACTCCGGCACCGAGGCCAACGAGACCGCGCTCCTGCTGGCCACCTACGCCCGCAAGAGCGACCAGGTCCTGGCCATGCGGCAGAGTTACCACGGCCGCAGCTTCGGCGCGGTGAGCGTCACCAGCAACCGCACCTGGAAGAACAACTCGCTCTCGCCGCTGAACGTGCACTTCCTGCACGGCGCCGACCGGCACCTGTCGCAGTTCAGGGGCCTGTCGGACGCCGGCTACATCCAGGCGTGCGTCGAGGACCTGCGCCACGTGCTGGCCACCGCCGTGTCCAAGGACGTGGCCGCGCTGATCGCCGAGCCGATCCAGGGCGTCGGCGGCTTCACGATGGCGCCCGACGGGCTGTTCGCCGCGTACAAGGAGGTGCTCGACGAGGAGGGCATCCTCCTCATCTCCGACGAGGTGCAGACCGGCTGGGGACGCACCGGCAGCGCGTTCTTCGGCATCCAGAACCACGGCGTGACGCCCGACATGATGACGTTCGCCAAGGGTCTCGGCAACGGCTTCGCCGTCGGCGGCGTGGTCGCCCGCGGCGACCTCATGGACGGCCTGCACGCGGTCGGCCTGTCCACCTTCGGCGGCAACCCGATCTCGATGGCCGCCGCCAACGCCACCCTCGACTACGTCCTCGACCACGACCTGCAGGCCAACGCCGCCCGCACCGGCGCGCACATCCTCGACGGCCTGCGCGCGGCCGCCGAGCGGCTGCCGGTCGTCACCGGCGTGCGCGGCAAGGGCCTGATGTTCGCCATCGAGCTGACCGAGCCCGCGATGACCGGCCGCTTCATGGAGCTCACCAAGCAGGCGGGCCTGCTGGCGGGCAAGGGCGGCCTGTACGGCACCGTCATCCGCATGGCCCCGCCCCTCACCCTGACGATGGACGAGGCCGCCGAGGGCCTGGGCATCATCGTCGACGCTCTGGAGACCATCAACGATGAAGTCCGTTAAGCACTGGATCAACGGCGCGCTCGCCGACGGCGGCAGCCGTACGCAGGAGATCTACAACCCGGCGACCGGCGAGGTCAGCGGGAGCGTGGCCATGGCGTCGGCGGCGGAGGTGGACGCGGCGGTCGCCGCGGCGCTCGCGGCCTTCCCCGGCTGGCGCGACTCCTCGCTGGTCAAGCGTTCGCAGGTGCTGTTCCGCTTCCGCGAGCTGATGTACGCCCACCGCGACGAGCTGGCGGCGCTCATCTCCGCCGAGCACGGCAAGGTGCAGTCCGACGCGCTCGGCGAGGTGGCCCGCGGCCTGGAGGTCGTGGAGTTCGCCTGCGGCATCCCGCACCTGCTCAAGGGCGGTTTCTCCGAGGGCGTCTCGACGCGGGTCGACTCCTACTCGATCCGGCAGCCGCTCGGGGTCGTGGCGGGGATCACGCCGTTCAACTTCCCGGCGATGGTGCCGATGTGGATGTACCCGATCGCGATCGCGTGTGGGAACGCCTTCGTACTCAAGCCGTCGGAGAAGGACCCGTCGGCCTCGCTGCTGATGGCCAGGCTGTGGCAGGAGGCCGGGCTGCCGGACGGCGTCTTCAACGTCGTGCAGGGTGACAAGGCGGCCGTGGACCGGCTGCTGGAGCACCCGGACGTGAAGGCGGTCTCGTTCGTCGGCTCCACGCCGATCGCCCGTTACGTCTACGAGCACGGCACCGCGCACGGCAAGCGGGTCCAGGCGCTGGGCGGCGCCAAGAACCACATGCTGGTGCTGCCCGACGCCGACCTCGACCTGGTGGCCGACTCGGCGGTCTCGGCCGGGTTCGGCTCGGCGGGCGAGCGCTGCATGGCGATCTCGGTCGTGCTGGCCGTGGACCCGGTCGGCGACGACCTGGTCAAGAAGATCGTCGAGCGGGTGGACAAGCTCGTGATCGGCCCCGGCGACGACCCGCGCTCGGAGATGGGCCCGCTGGTGACCGGGCCGCACCGTGACAAGGTCGCCTCCTACCTGGACCTCGGCGTCTCCGAGGGCGCCACGCTGGTCGTCGACGGGCGCCAGACGGCGGTGCTCGGCGGCACGCCGGCGCAGGACACGCCCGGCTTCTGGCTCGGCCCGACCGTGCTCGACCACGTGCCGGCCGGCTCGCGGGTGCACACCGAGGAGATCTTCGGCCCGGTCCTGTCGATCGTGCGCGTGTCCTCCTACGAGGAGGGGCTGGCGCTGATCAACGGGCTCGAGTTCGGGAACGGCACGGCCGTCTTCACCAACGACGGCGGCGCCGCGCGGCGCTTCCAGAACGAGGTCGAGGTCGGCATGGTCGGCATCAACGTGCCGATCCCGGTGCCGATGGCCTTCTACAGCTTCGGCGGCTGGAAGTCGTCGCTGTTCGGCGACACGCACGTGCACGGCACCGAGGGCGTCCACTTCTACACCCGCGGCAAGGTCGTCACCTCGCGCTGGCTCGACCCGTCGCACGGCGGCGTGAACCTGGGCTTCCCGACGAACAAGTGACACCCTCCCGTTGCGGTCTGCCCGGGTAGGCTCCAGCAGACCGCAACGATGAGGGGGCAACCGTTGAACCGCCGCACACCTGTCCTGGCGCTGGCCGTGATGCTGGCCACGGTGGTGTCCCCGGCGGGTGCCGTACACGCGAGCCCGACCCCCAAGCCCACCCCGGCCACCGCCAAGCCGACGCCCACCCCCACCCAGAGCGACGGCACGCTGCAGATCCTCACCTACCGCGGGTACGCCGAGTACGGCGGCACGAGCCCCAAGGTCAACTGGACGGGCACGTTCGAGAAGGCCACCGGCTGCCGCATCGCCCGCCTCGACCAGGTCCAGACGCCGGAGGAGATGTCCGACCGGCTCCGGGACCGCCCCTACGACGTGGTCTCCGCCGGACCCGAGCTGGCCGGCAGGCTCATCGCGGACAAGCAGGCGCTGCCGATCGAGCTGGCCAAGGTGGACGGCTACGCCGAGCTGAGCAAGCCGCTGCGCGACCTCACGACCTCCGGCGGCAAGGTGTACGGCGTGCCGTACCTGTGGGGCTCCCACGAGTTCCTCTACGACGCGAGCCGGATCAAGGCGCCCGGCATGGACCAGGTGTTCGCCTCGGCCAAGGCGGCGCTCAAGGACGACCCGCTGACGATCGCGGACGCGGCGCTGGCGGCCAAGAAGTCCGGCAGCCCGTACGAGCTGACCGAGTCCGAGCTGGACAAGGCCATGGAGATGCTCGGGCGGCAGGACGATCGCGATTACTGGGGCGATCCGCTGGACGTGGTGACCGGGTTCGCGACGGGGCGGCTGGACTTCGCGCAGGCGACGCCGTACCTGCGGCTGCTGTTGCAGACGGCGGGCAAGCCCGTGAAGACGGTGCCGTCGGCGCGCACGACCGGGTGGGTGGACTCGTGGATGCTGGGGTCCGGCGCGAACCTGGACTGCGCCTACCGGTGGCTGAGCTGGACGGCCTCGGCGGAGGCGCAGCGCGCGGCGGCGGCGTGGGTGGGGCTGGCCCCGGCCAACGACAAGGCGTGCAAGGGGAAGGCCAGGCGGGTCTGCGAGGCGTACGGGGTGGGCAAGGAGTCGCGGATCGACCGGATCGATTTTGCCGTCAGCCCACCGGGGGATTGCCGTGCCGAGGATCGGGAATGCACTGACTACGACGCCTGGGAAGACAGGTGGTCCGATCTTGTGAGCTGAGCGGGTGGTTTCGGGGGCCCGCTTGACCGTGCTGCGGGCGTGCCCGTCCCCCCGCTGGGCAACGCCTGCCTGAGGCGTCCCGGGCGTTCCCCCCGACCCGGGACGCCTCCCCTTCGGCGCCACGATTGACTGAATGGCCAGTCAGTGAAAGAGTCTGCCCATGAGAATCCTTCTTGTCGGCGCCGGAGGCGTCGGATCCGCCGTCGTGCCCATCGCCGCGCGCCGAGATTTCTTCGAACACATCGTGGTGGCCGACTCCAAACAGGACCGGGCCGCGCGGGCGGTCGCCCAGGTCGACGACCCCAGGTTCAGCGCCGTCCAGCTCGACGCCGCCGATCGGGACCAGGTGGCGCGGGCGCTGCGGGCCCACGAGTGCGACGTGCTGTTCAACGCCGTCGATCCGCGCTTCACCATGCCGCTGTTCGAGGCGGCGCTGGAGGCCGGGGCCTCCTATCTCGACATGGCGATGTCGCTGTCTCAGCCGCATCCGCGCGAGCCGTACCGCAAGACGGGGGTGAAGCTCGGCGACCGGCAGTTCGCGCTCGACCCGCGCTGGCGCGAACGGGGGCAGCTCGCCCTGGTCGGGATGGGCGTGGAGCCGGGGCTGGCCGACGTGTTCGCCCGCTACGCCGCCGACCACCTGTTCGGGCGCATCGACGAGATCGGCGTGCGCGACGGCGGCAACCTGGTCGTGGACGGCTACGACTTCGCGCCGACGTTCTCGATCTGGACCACGATCGAGGAGTGCCTCAACCCGCCCGTCGTCTGGGAGGACGGCGAGTGGCGCACGACCGAGCCGTTCAGCGAGCCGGAGGTCTTCGACTTCCCCGAGGGCATCGGGCCCGTCGAGTGCGTCAACGTCGAGCACGAGGAAGTGCTGCTCGTGCCGCGCTGGATCGACGCGAAGCGGGTGACGTTCAAGTACGGGCTCGGTGAGGAGTTCATCGGCGTGCTCAAGACCCTGCACAAGCTCGGGCTCGACCGCGCGGACAAGGTCAAGGTGGGCACCGCCGAGGTCGCGCCGCGCGACCTGGTGGCCGCGAGCCTGCCCGACCCGGCCACGCTGGGCTCACGCATGCGCGGCAAGACCTGCGCGGGGACGTGGGTCAAGGGCACGGGCAAGGACGGCGCGCCGCGCGAGGTGTACCTGTACCACGTGGTGGACAACGAGTGGTCGATGCGCGAGTACGGTTCGCAGGCCGTCGTCTGGCAGACCGCCGTCCACCCGGTCGTCGCCCTGGAACTGCTGGCCACCGGCGCGTGGGAGGGGGAGGGCGTGCTCGGTCCCGAGGCGTTCGACGCGGTGCCGTTCCTCGACCTGCTCAAGGAGTACGGCTCGCCGTGGGGTATGCGCCAGGCCGCCTGAGGCCCTAGCGGGCGCGGAAGGCCACCACGGTGGCCAGCGGCGCGGGCCGCACCGCCTCCGCGCAGTCGTGGCAGGCCAGCACGGCGGTGTCGTCGGGGAAGCGGCCCACCCGCACCCGGGGACGCGGCCACCTCTTGTGGCAGACCACACAGGCGTCGCCGTCACGCTGGGCCCAGCTCAGGCCGTCAGGGTCGAACGTCAGCATCGGACCCCAGTCCATCACTCTCCCCAAGGCGTTCGCCCACCCCTATACCGGATCCGTTATAGCCGCGCTCGCGCCGCTGATCGGCTAGCACAGCGTCAAGCCGAGGTGAAATCACGACCGGGTTGGGTGCGGTACACCAACAAAACAGGGCCATCCCCATCAAGGTGGATGGCCCGTTCTGTGGGGGTTCTTCTAGGAGAACGCCTTTTCGAGGATGCCGAGGCCCTCCTCCAGCAGGTGCTCGGGCATGACCAGCGGCGGCAGGAAACGCAGCACGTTGCCGTAGGTTCCGGCCGTCAGGACGATCAGGCCCTCGGCGTGGCAGCGCTTCACGATCTCCTGGACGGCGGCCGGGTTGGGGTCCTTCGTCCCGGGCTGCACGAGTTCGATGGCGATCATCGCGCCGCGTCCGCGTACGTCGCCGATGATGGGGAAACGCTCCTGCAGCGCCTTGAGCCGGGGGAGCATGATCTCGCCGATCCGGCGGGCCTTGGCGACCAGGTCGTCCTGCTCGATGCTCTCCAGCACGCCGAGCGCCGCCTCGCAGGCCAGCGGGTTGCCGCCGTAGGTGCCGCCGAGGCCGCCCGGGTGCACCTTGTCCATGATCTCCGCGCGGCCGGTGACGGCGGCCAGCGGCAGGCCGCCCGCGATGCCCTTGGCGGTGCAGATGATGTCGGGGACCACGCCCTCGTCCTCGCAGGCGAACAGGTCGCCGGTGCGGGCGAAGCCCGTCTGCACCTCGTCGGCGACGAAGACGATGCCGTTGGCGCGGCAGTACTCGGCGATCCTCGGCAGGAAGCCCTTGGCGGGCTCGATGAAGCCGCCCTCGCCGGCGATCGGCTCGATGACCACGGCGGCCACGTTCTGCGCGCCGACCTGCTTGTCGATCATGTCCGCGGCCTGGGCGTACGCCTCCTCGGCCGGGTTCTCGCCCGGCCAGCGGAACGGGTAGGCCAGCGGCACCCGGTAGACCTCGGGCGCGTAGGGGCCGAAACCCTGCTTGTACGGCATGTTCTTGGCCGTCAGGGTCATCGTCAGCAGGGTGCGGCCGTGGTAGCCGTGGTCGAACACGACGACCGCCTGGCGGCCGGTGGCGTAACGGGCGACCTTGATGGCGTTCTCGACCGCCTCGGCGCCGGAGTTGACGAGGAAGGTGCGCTTGTCGTGCTCGCCGGGGGTGAGCGCGTTGAGCTTCTCGCAGACGTCCACGTACGACTCGTACGGCGTGACCATGAAACAGGTGTGCGTGAAGTCGGCCACCTGCCTCTGCACCCGCTCGACCACGCGCGGGGCGGCGTTGCCGACGCTGGTCACGGCGATGCCAGAGCCGAAGTCGATGAGCGAGTTCCCGTCGGCGTCCTCGACGACGCCCCCGCCCGCGCGCGTCACGAAGACGGGCAGCGTGGTGCCGATGCCGGGCGGCACGGCGGCCTGCTTTCTGGCCAGCAGTTCCTGGGACTTCGGCCCGGGGATGGCGGTGACGAGGCGACGCTCCTGCGGAATGCTCATGTTCTCGACGGTACGGCCGGCGGTGACCTGCGCCGATACGTCGATATGTCACACTTGAGGGGTCTCAACCTGCCGGACTGGACAAAAATGCCGCCTTCACTTGCCACCGTGGTGCGACGGATGGGCCTTCGGCCGCTGGCCGGGTCGCTGGAGTCCGACGTGCGGTGGGTCGCGGTCAGCGAGCTGGAGGACCCGACGCCGTTCCTGGAGGGCGCCGAACTGGTCCTGACCACCGGCATGCGCCTGGGCGGCGACTTCCCGGGATACGTCGGGCGGCTGGTCGAACGGGGGGTCGCCGGGCTGGGCTTCGGGGTGGGACTCACCCACGACGAGGTGCCGGCCGAGCTGGTGGCCGCCGCCGACGCCGCCGGGCTGCCGTTGCTGGAGGTGCCCAGGGAGACGCCGTTCATCGCCATCGGCAAGGTCGTCAGCGAACTGCTGGCCGCCGAGCAGTACGAGGAGATCACCCGCGCCTTCGCCGCCCAGGGCAGGCTCACGCGGGCGGCGCTGCGGCCCGAGGGGATGCGCGCGGTGATCGACCGCCTGGCCAAGGAGGTCGGCGGGTGGGCCGCGCTGGTGTCGGAGACGGGGGAGATCCTCCACGCGACCCCCGGGACGCGGGCCGAGCCCGTGGTGTCGGCGGTGCGGCGCCGGGGCGAGCGCTTCCCGGCGAGCGTGGCCCTGTCGGGACCGGACGGGCAGGTGGTCGTGCAGCCGCTCGGCGGCGGGGCCAGGCCGAGGGGGTTCTTCGCGGTGGGGGCGGGACGGGCGTTCTCCCCGGTCACCCACACCGTGATCAACGCGGCCGGGTCGCTGCTGACGCTGGCCGTCGAGCAAGGGGGCGCGCACCGGGAGGCCGAGCGGCGGGTGCGCGCGGCCGTACTGGAACTGCTGCTGGCCGGGCTGGAGGGGGAGGCGCGCGCGGTCCTCGCCCCGATCGGGGCGCGGCTGCCCGATGAGCCGGTCGTGGTGGTCGCCGCCCCTCAGGACGCGCTGGACCTGCTGGAGCCGCACGCCTTCGCCGGTCCGCACGACGGGGTCGCGGTCGCGGTGGTCTCCGAGGGAGCGGCGGAGCGGGCCGCCGCGCGGGCGGGGACGGCGGGGGTGAGCGGGGCGGGGCCGTACCGTGACCTGCGGGGCGCGCTCGACCAGGCGCGGCGCGCGCTGCAGGCCAGCACGGGCACGCCGGTCCGCTTCGCCGACCTGGCCGGGCAGGGGCTGCTCGCCCTGCTGGATCCCGCCGCCGCCCAGGCGTTCTCGGCCGCGCTGCTGGCCCCCCTCAGCGGGTACGGCTCCCGCGCCGACCTCATCGCGTCCCTGCGCGCCTACCTGGCCAGCAACGGTCACTGGGACGCCGCGGCCCAGCAACTGGGCATCCACCGCCACACCCTGCGCTACCGGATGAAACGCGTCGCGGAGCTGCTCGGCCGCGACCTGGACGACCCCGGGGTGCGGGCGGAGCTGTGGATCGCCCTGGAGGCTACTTGTTGACCAGGTAGCAGCAGATCGTGGCCGTGGTGACGGCCTCGTAGGTGCGGCCGTCGCGCAGGTGCCCGGCGCGCTCCAGGCTGATCGCGCCCTGGGCGGCGGCCCACAGGGCGTCGGCGATCTTCCTGGGCTGGGTCGGGACGAGGTAGCCCTGGGCGATGCAGTCGGCGATCACCCGGTCGAGGATGTTGAGCGCGGCGCGGGCCAGGGTGCGGGCGCGTTCGCTCGGCTCGAAGCCGGGGATGGCGCGCTCGAACATCAGCGAGTAGTAGCCGGGCTCGGCCAGGCACGCCTGGCGGTAGGCGGGGCCGAGCGCGGTCAGGTACTCGAAGGGGTCGCGCCGGTGCGGCACCGCGTCCAGGAAGCGGCGAAAGCGCTCGAAGCCCTCCAGGTAGAGCGCCTCGGCCAGGCCCTCCCGGTTGCCGAACATCGTGTAGATGACGGTGGTGGTGCAGCCCGCCTCGGTGGAGATCCTGCGCATGTTCAGGCTTTCCGGGCCGTCGCTGTCGAGCAGTCCGACGGCCACGTCGAGCAGGCGGGAGCGCAGCTCGTCCTGCCCGGCCCGCTCGCCCAGAAGGTAGGCGCCCTGAAGCCCGAGCGGGGCCGAAACATGCTGCTCGGTCACGGGGCCCACGCCTTTCTAGCTCGTGGGCCCGCCGCGCTGGAGACCCGCACACGTTGACTTAGCCATGGCAGCGATCGTTCAAACCGCTCCACAAGGTAAACATCCCGATTTAGTACTACTTCTGTTACAAGGCGGGTAAACATGAGTGCCCTGTGGCAACAGTGGCGCCAAGCGCGGAGCCGGTCTTCAGAAATGATGTACCCCATGCCTCGCCCGACGCCCCTCGGAGCCGGTCCGTGTCGAGGCGGCGCCGACGGGTTGTACGTAACGGTGGAGCCCGGGGCCGGGCTTGTGCAGGCCGGTGTAAATCCCCGATCTTCGCGGTGGCATACCGTCATGGGTATGGACGTGCGTACCTTCTGGCTCGCAGGGCGCCCCGCCACCGGGGACGCCGAGCTCACCGTGACCAATCCCCACGACGGTCGCGAGGTCGGGCGATATTCGGTGCCGACCGCCGCGCAGGTCGAGGAGGCCGTGGCGGCCGCCGCCGCGGTGGCGGGGCAGGCCGCCGCGCTGCCCGTCCACGTGCGCGCGGAGGCCCTGGCCCATGTCTCGCGCCGGCTGGCCGAGCGCGCCGACGAGATCGCCCACCTCATCATGTCGGAGAACGGCAAGCCGATCATCTGGGCCCGCGGCGAGGTCAGCCGGGCCATCGCCACCTTCCGCTTCGCCGCCGAGGAGACCCGCCGCTGGTCGGGCACCACGCAGCGGCTCGACACCGAGCCCGCCGCCGCCGGCCGGCTCGCCTACGTCACCCGCGTGCCCAAGGGCCCCGTGCTGGCGATCACCCCGTTCAACTTCCCGCTGAACCTCGTCGCCCACAAGGTCGCCCCCGCCATCGCGGTCGGCGCGCCCGTCATCGTCAAGCCCGCGCCCGCCACCCCGCTGTCCTCCCTGGTGCTCGGCGACATCCTGGCCGAGACGGACCTGCCCGCGGGCATGTTCTCCGTCCTGCCCATCGAGAACGAGCGCGCCTCGTCCCTGGTCGACGACCCGCGCCTGCCCGTGGTGTCCTTCACCGGATCGGCCCCGGTCGGCTACTCCATCGCCGACCAGATCCCGCGCAAGCACGTGACGCTGGAGCTGGGCGGCAACGCCGCCGCCGTCGTGCTGGCCGACGCCGACCTCGACTGGGCCGCCCAGCGCATCGCCCTGTTCTCCAACTACCAGGCCGGCCAGAGCTGCATCGCCGTCCAGCGGGTGATCGTCGAGGAGCCGGTGTACGACGCCTTCGTCGAGCGCCTCCTGCCGGCGGTCGGCGCTCTGGTCACCGGGGACCCGGCCGACGAGAAGACCCAGGTCGGCCCGCTGGTCTCGGTGGCCGCCGCCGAGCGCGTCGAGCAGTGGGTCCAGGAGGCCGTCACCGGCGGCGCCCGCCTGCTGGCCGGCGGCACCCGCGAGGGCGCCACGGTCGCGCCGACCGTGCTGGCCGACGTCCCGCACGACGCCAAGGTCAACGTCGAGGAGGTCTTCGGCCCGGTCATGATCCTGCAGCGGGCCGCCTCGATCGACGAGGCGTACGCGATGGTCAACGACTCCAAGTACGGCCTGCAGGCCGGCGTGTTCACCCGGTCGCTGGACGCCGCCTTCCGCGCCAACCGGGAGCTGGAGGTCGGCGGTGTCATCGTCGGCGACGTCCCCTCCTACCGGGCCGACCAGATGCCGTACGGCGGAGTGAAGGACTCGGGCATCGGCCGCGAGGGCCTGCACTCGGCGATGGAGGACTACACCTACGAGAAGGTGATGGTTCTGACCGGATTGACGCTCTGATCCCGCGATAATCGGCGGCATGGCGAGGGAGTACCGCTATGCCGACGCGGTGCGGTTACTGGGTGGCGACGACCCGGCCGTCAGGGCGCTCGACACGGTTCTCGGGGCCGCCACCCTGGGGCTCTGGGACCTGATCGACGCCAAGGGCGAGCTGATCAGGGTGGGCAACGACCTGCTCGGGCGGTGGCGGGACTGGCGGGCGGGCAAGGAGTGGCGCGGCCGTACCGAACGCATCGAGGCCGCGCACACCATCCTGGTGCTCACCGCGTTCTTCGAGGCGCTGGACGGGACCGAACTGCCGTTCAGCGCCCGCGAGCTGCGGATGAGCAAGCAGGAGCAGGTCACGCTGCTGCGCGGGGTGGATCTGGGCAGTCCGGTCTGTCCCTCTCCGCAACTGCCGTTCGAGGAGGCCAAGAGCGTCATCCTGGTGCGCTACGAGCGGCTGCGCGGCGCGCTGCGGAGCTTCGCGGAGGGGCTGAGCCTCTGGGAGCGGCTGCAGGAGCACCAGCGGGAATGGGTCTTCGACAGCTCGCTGGCCACCTCGGCCATCCGCAGGTACGAGGACGGCTACCGCCGCCTGGCCATGGACGTGCCCGAGTTCGGGTTCTGGTCGGCGATGATCGAGCACCAGGCCACCCGGGCCCGGCTGGCCGACCTGGAACGCCTGCTCGACGGCCTGGCCCCCGCCCGCGCGCAGGACGCCCGGCTGGCGGCGCTGGCGAAGCTGCACCAGGCGGCGCTGCGCCGCCCGGTCGCCGAGACCGGGGACGTGCCCGCCGGGCTGGCGCTGCCCAGCCTGGGCGAGGCCTACATCACCCCGCGCTTCCGCTCCGGCCGGCCCGAGCGCGCGGAGGACCCCAGCCAGGAGGCGTGGTGGAGCGGGCGCGAGGTGCGCGACGGGCTGCCGCGCTTCCTCGCCGGCTACCTCACCTCGCCGGAGGCGGGCAGGACGCCGCTCATGGTCCTCGGCCAGCCGGGCGCGGGCAAGTCGGTGCTGACCAAGGTGCTCGCCGCCCGCCTGCCCGCCGACTTCGTGCCGGTCCGGGTGTCGCTGCGCGACGTGGCCGCCGGCGCCGACGTGCAGGAGCAGATCGAGCAGGCCGTCTACCAGCTCAGCGGCGAGCGGCTGCAGTGGCCGGAGCTCGCGCGGGCGGCCGACGGCGCGCTGCCCGTCGTGATCCTCGACGGCTTCGACGAACTGCTGCAGGCCACCGGCGTGCGGCAGTCCGACTACCTGGTCAGGGTCGCCCGCTTCCAGCAGCGCGAGCTCGACGCGGGACGCGCCGTCGCGGTGATCGTGACCTCCCGTACGGCGGTGGCCGACCGCGTCGACTACCCCGAGGGCTCGCTGGTGACCAGGCTGGAGCCGTTCGACCTGGACGAGATCGAGCAGTGGCTGGAGGTGTGGAACCACGCCAACGCCCGTTACTTCGACGAGGCGGGACTGCGGCCGTTGTCCATGGAGGTCGCCCGCGCCCAGCTCAAGCTGGCCGAGCAGCCGCTGCTCCTGCTCATGCTGGCCCTCTACGACGCCTACGGCAACGCCCTGCGCAGGAACCTCGCCGACCGCATCGGCGAGGCCGAGCTGTACGAGCGCCTCATGCGCGCCTTCGCCGAGCGCGAGCTGGAGAAGAGCCACCCGCGCGAGCGGATCCCGGCTCTGGTGGAGAAGGAACTGCTGCTGCTGGGCATCGTCGCGTTCGCGATGTTCAACAGGGGCCGCCAGTGGGCGACCGCCGCCGAGGTGGACGCCGACCTGGAGGCGCTGCGCCTGTCCGCCCGCCGCCCCACCTCGCTGGCCACCCCGCTCACGTCGGGCGAGCAGGCGTTCGGCCGCTTCTTCTTCGTCCACCGGGCCCAGGCCACCCGCGACGGCGGCGAGGTGCTGCAGACCTACGAGTTCCTGCACGCCACGTTCGGCGAGTTCCTGATCGCCCGGCTCGTCGGCAGGCTCCTGGACGACATGACGATCCAGCAGTCGCGCCTGGTCGTGGAGGACATCAGCGACGGCCTGCTCGGCACGCTGCTGTCGTGGTCGACGCTGTCCACGAGACCGCCCGTGATCGCCTTCCTGCGCGAGACCGCCCGCCCGTCCTGGCGTGACCTGGCCGTCCGCCTGTTCGCGCCGGCCGAACTGCGCGAACAGCTCGCCCACCCCGCCTACAGCCCGTGGACCGCGGGCCCCGCCCGCCGCAACGCCTACTACTCGGCCAACCTGCTGAAGGTCGCGCTCGCCTGCGACCCCGGCCATCTCCTCTGGTCGAGGGTACGGCCCGGCCACGAGGACACCCTCACCGAGTGGCGGCGCTTCGCGCTGCTGTGGCGTTCCCAACTGGCCACCGAGGAGTGGGACAGCCTGACCAGGATCGTCCGGGTCACGGCCGTCGGCCGGGCCGCCGACCTGGAACTGGCCCTGGACACCGGCTCCACCTGGGACGTCACCCCGATGGACACCGCCTGGATCGCCCCGGCAGACACCGGCGCGTACCTGCGGGCCCGCCAGGGCGTGCTGTTCTCGTTCCTGCCGCACGAGACGCTCTTCCTGCACGCCCTCGAACCGGTGCTCGGCGCCGCCCTGGCCTGGAACGGCGGCCGGTCGCTGCTGCGCGAGATCCTGGAGATCCTCGTCCTGCGCGGCCACAACGAGGACGGCCGCGCCCGCGCCTACGGGGCGCTGGCCGAGTACGTGCACTACCTCAGCGACCATGTGATCACCGACGCGGTCATCCGGGCGATCGCCGGGGACATGGCCATGCTCGGCGAGGACGAGGTGGCGGCGGTGGTGGACGAGGTCTCACGCGCCTCGATCGCGGGCCAGCGGCTGATGAGCCGGGTGCGCCGTCTGAATTCCCGCTAGTACACCCCGGATATGGGGGATGTCAATAGCGTCTGACTGCCGTCAACTCTATCTGTCGGGAGCATTGAGCCTGCCCCTGATCGTGGGTGACAGTGGGCGCGCGGAGCCCCGGGCAGGACCCGGCGTGCGCTCCGAACGGTCCGTACCTGCTGGACCGGCACCTCTGAGAGGAAACTCGATGACCAAGAAGGTACAGAGTGTCCTGCTCGTCAACGCCGGCAGCGACGCTGATGTCTCCTCGATCGCGAACGACGGCACGTTTCCCGCCCTCGGCGTCGTCTCGCTGGCGACCGTGCTGCGACGCGACCATCCCGACCTGGACGTGGTGGCCGTCGACGGCCAGATCACGCCCATGGCGGAGATCGAACAGCTCGTCAGGGACCTCGACCCCGACGTCCTCGGCGTGGGCGTGCTGGCCACGTCCTACGGCAACGCCCTGCGGCTGGCCGAACTGGGCAAGAACGCCGGCGCGGTCACCGTCTTCGGCAACGACCAGGCGACGGCCATGGCCGAGCGGATCCTGAAGCACCGCGAGGCCGTCGACTACGTGTGCGCCGCCGACATCGGCGAGTTCGCCCTGTCGGCCTTGGTGAGCGCGGTGAAGGGGGAGCGCCCGATCGAGTCGGTGCCCGAACTCCTCTACCGCACGCCTCGCGGGCTGGCGCACAACCGCCTGCCCGAGATCCCGCCCGAGGCGGTCAGGGGCGGCGGAGGCGCGTACACCACGATGGTCCTGGACGCCATTCCCGTGCCCGACCGCACGTTGATGCCGGACAACAACTGGAAGCGCTACCTGGACAACTATCTCGGCCGTTACGGCGGCTTCCACGACGACGAGGAGATCACCGGTGTCACCACCATGAACCGGGCCCGGGGCTGCGCCCGGGTCAAGGCGCCCTGCCACTTCTGCGGGATCATGGACCTGAGCCTGCGATTCTCCTCTCCCGAGATGTTCTGGAACGACGTGCGCACCGCCCAGGAGCAGATCTCGGCCTCGATCTTCTACGAGGCGTTCGACAGCATGAGCAGTTCGCCGCGCTGGGTGAAGGCCGTGGTCGAGGCCAGGCCGGACGACATCGGCGAGCCGAAGTTCTTCGTGTACACGCAGGCGGCGGAGACCAACCCGCGCCTGGTCGATCTCTACCGGAGGCTCGGCGTCTACCGGGTGAACATGGGCCTGGAGGCCGGCGACACCAGGATGCTCAAGGTGCTCAAGGGCCCGCGCGACAGCCTGGAGAACAACCAGCGGGCCTGCCGGATGTTCCAGGAGGCCGGCATCCTCATCCACGGCTCGCTGGTCCTGGGCGGGCCGGGCGAGGACGAGGAGAGCCTGGAGAACACGGTCAGGTTCGCCCGCTGGCTGATCGACAACGAGATGATGGCCTCCCTCGAAGCCCAGCCGCTCTACCCCGACTTCGGCGCCCTGACCGGCAAGTGGATGATGAACCCCGACCTCGCCCGCCAGGTCGCCAAGGAGCGGGGCTTCGAGATCTACGACGAGGAGCTCCTCGACCTCATGCCGTCCAAGTACGGCACGAGCGACATCGTCGACTTCGACGAGGTCTCCAAGGACTGGTGCACGATCTTCAGCCGGTCCACCTGGGACGAGCTCATCGAGGCCACGCACATCATCCGCTCCTACGCGGAACGCTGCGGCACCGTGACCGGCTCCGGGCGCATCACCCAGGCCACGCTGGGGTCGTTCTAGTGCTCTCGCTGCTGGCCGCCACCGTTCTGTCGTGCGCCCTCGTGGTCCTGACGCCCGGTCCGGGCGTCCTGATGGTGCTGCACCTCGGGGCCAGTGGCGGCCGGCGCTCCAGCTTCGTGTTCGTCCTGGGTCACCTGGCCGGGGATCTGGTGTGGGCGGCGCTGGCGCTGGTGGCCCTGCGATGGGTGCAGGTCATCTCGCCCGTCTTCTTCGCCGTGCTGACCGTGGCCAGCGCCCTCTACCTGGTCTACCTGGGCGTACGTGCCATGGTGTCCGCGGGCGCCCCACGCCCGGAGCCGGTCGGCACCGGGCGGCGGGCCGTGCTCCAGGGCGCCGCCTTCGGCATGACCAACCCCAAGAGCTACCCGGTGACCCTCGCCGTCTTCACCGCGGTGCTCGGCGACCGGATCGACCTGCTGACCGTCTCCACCCTCCCGCTGTTCCTCGCCGCCGGTCTCCTCGGCTGCCTGGCCTCGGGGACGCTGCTGGCGTGGATCTCGGGCCTGCCCGCCCTCCGGCAGGCGTACGGCAGGGCGGCCCCGGCGATCAGCCGGCTGGTGGCGCTGGTCTTCTTCGGCTTCGCCGCCTGGTCGATCGCCCATCTCCTGCTGAACCGCTGAACCCCGCCTCGCCCAGGTCGGGCAGGGCGCGCACGGTGTGGGTCCCGATGCCCGCGGTGACGGGGATCATCGCTGCTTGCTCCGCACCGATCCCAGGGGGTCGCTCTCGCCTTCGAGGGCGGTGACCGCCTCCTTCCACGCGGTGTCCTCCTGGTGCAGGGCGCTGCGCAGGTAGGCCGTGGTGAGCCGCTGGACCAGGGCGACGCGCGCGGGGCTGGCGTCCGTGGTCTCGGCGACGTCGTGGCCGGAGACGCCGCCGAGCGAGTGCTCGCCGCCGAACACCGTGAGGAGGCTCTTGTCTCCCGGGCTGTGGACGTAGGGGTCGGTGAACCAGTCGGGTCCGCGCGTGGACAGGTGCGACTGGTCGCGGTCCCCGGCGACGACGAGGGCCGGGGTGGTCATGGTGGCGAAGGACGGCCGCATGAAGGGGAAGTGCTCCTCGGCGAACGGGACCAGGTCGTCGCCCAGTCCGGTCGCGGCGAGCAGGACACCCGCCTGGACGCGGGGGTCGGACAGGTCCTCGCCCGGCACGCCCTCGGCGTCCAGGACGCGCGCGCCCAGCAGGGCGCCGGCCGTCTGCGCGCCCCAGGAGTGCCCGGCCACGGCCACGCGGCCGCGGTCCACGCGTCCGGCCAGGCCCGGCACGGCGGCCACCAGGGTGTCGAGTTCGTCGATGACGCGGACGAGGTCCTGGATGCGGATGCGCCAGATGTCCGGCGTCCTGGGGTCTTCCTGAGGCACGGCGAGCGTTCTGGAGTCGAGGTGGGTGGGGAGCAGGACCACGAAACCGGCGGCGGCCCAGTGGTCGGCCAGCGGGGCGTAGCCGTTCATCGACCAGCCGAAGCCGTGCGAGAAGACGACGACCGGCAGGCCGCTGCCGGCGGCGGGGGCGCAGACGCGGACCTGGAGGTCCTCGCCGCGGTCCGGGGCGGGCAGGACCACCGGCTGCGCGGAGATCACGGTGGTGGGTTCTGACATGGCGAACTCTCCGTTCGGAGGATGGATCTGCCATCATGGAATGAAGCGGAACGTTGCTCCGCTAACGATACGGAACACGGTTCCGCTTTGCAAGCTCGGAGGGAGTTCTGTCGTGGACGACGGCGTGGCCGGATCCAGGCGCAAGGACGCGCGACGCAACCAGCGGGCCCTGCTGGAGGCGGCCGCCGCGGTCTTCGTCACCTCGGGCGTGGAGGCGCCGGTACGCGACATCGCGGCCAAGGCCCAGGTCGGGATCGGCACGATCTACCGCCACTTCCCGACCAGGGCCGACCTCGTCATCGCCGTCTACCGCCATCAGGTGGACGCCTGCGCGGAGGCCGGGCCCGCGCTGCTGGCGTCCAGCCCGACCCCGCACGCCGCCCTCGCGAGCTGGGCCGACCTCTTCGTCGACTTCCTGGTGACCAAGCACGGGCTCGCGGCGGCGATGCGCAACGACGCCGCCGGGTTCGAGACCCTGCACGCCTACTTCCTCGACCGCCTCCTGCCGGTGTGCGCCCAGCTCCTGGAAGCCGCCTCCGGCGAAATCCGGGCCGACGTGGACGCGTACCAGTTGATGCGCGGCATGGGGAACCTGTGCGTCGGCGCGGAGCACGACCCCCGCTACGACCCCCGCAAGCTGGTCGCGACCCTCGTCGCCGGCCTGCGCCGGTAGCGCCGCCTTCGCGTGAGGACGGGACCGGGTGGGCGTACCATCGCACTGACGTGAGGGACAGGAGGCTGGGGTGGGCGAGACGACGCCGATCGCGAGTGTGATGGCCGAGCTGGCCGCGCTCGAGGACCCGAAGATCCGCGAGGTGAACGAGAGGCACGGCGACGACCACGGCGTGAACCTCGGCAAGCTGCGCGCGATCGCCAAGCGGCTGAAGACACAGCAGGAACTCGCCCGCGAGCTCTGGAAGACGGGCGACACCGCCGCGCGGCTGCTGGCCCTGCTGATCTGCCGTCCGAAGGGCTTCGAGCGCGACGAACTGGACATCATGCTGCGCGAGGCGCGCAAGCCGAAGGTGCAGGACTGGCTGGTCAACTACGTGGTGAAGAAGAACGCCCACGCCGAGGAACTGCGCCTGATCTGGTTCCGCGATCCCGACCCGGTGGTCGCGAGCGCCGGGTGGGCCCTCACCACCGAGAACGTGGGCAAGAAGCCCGAGAGCCTCGACCTGGAGGAACTTCTCGACCTCATCGAGAAGGAGATGAAGACCGCTCCCGATCGCCTCCAGTGGGCGATGAACGCCTGCCTGGCCAACATCGGGATCGAGCACGCCGGGCACCGCGCCCGCGCCGTCGCCATCGGCGAGCGCCTGGAGGTGCTCAAGGACTACCCGACCGCGCCCGGCTGCACGTCCCCGTTCGCGCCGATCTGGATCGCCGAGATGGTACGGCGCCAGCCCGCCTAGCCGGGCACGCGCTCAGGAGTTCTGGGCCGTGGTGAACAGGGCACGGGCGGAGTCGCCGAAGTAGGGGCCGTACATGGTGCCCTGGTCGTCGGAGTACTTGAAGCTGCTCACCGAGGTCACCGTGCCCTTGCCCGTCGCCGCGTCGAAACGGGTCAGCCAGGGGCCGCCGCTGGAGCCCGCGGTCATGTCGCAGCCGAGGCCCTGGTCGCGGGTCTGGCCGTAGGGGTCGTTGCGCAGGCGGCCCGCGCAGTAGAACAGGCGCTCGCCGTCGTAGGGCGGGTCGGCCGGGTAGCCGAAGCCGTACGCCTGGCCGCCTCTCGCGCCGTTGAAGGCGATCTCCTGGAAGCCCACCACGTCGCCGACGTGCCGGCCCCGGTGGGTGTTGAGGGCGACCATGCCCACGTCATAGCTGTCGTCGCCGCTGCGCGACCACGGCCCCGCCACGAACATCCGCCGGGCCGTGTACGCCCCGTACGGCTGCCCCCCGCCCTCCTGGTATCCGGGGACGAACGTCCAGTTGTCCGCCCATTCGCCCGCCCCGTCCTTCACGCAGTGGCCCGCGGTGACGACGACGTCCCGGTTGGCGCTCTTGACGGTGCCCGCCGAGCAGACGAAGTCGACGCCCGCCACGGTGAGGAAGACCCGGCCGGTGGTCTTGGACACCAGGCCGCCGGTCACCCAGCGCGAGCCCGAGGTCGTGGTCTGTGGCCTGGCCGACTGGTGCTGGGGCGTGGCGCGGGCCGCCGTTCCCAGCGCTCCCGGCGCCACCGACGCCGCGGCGCCGTCGAGCAGTTCGGAGACGGCGCGGTCGGTGGCCGGTCCCTTGCCGGGCAGTTCGGGGACGGGCAGCCTGGCGACGCCGCCGGTCACCTCGGGCCTCGTGCCCACCCCGGAGCGGCTGGCCGTCCCGCTGAGCAGCCCGCCGTCCTTCATGACGATGCCGAGCAGGTCGATCGGCAGCGCGGCCGCCATGCGCCGCGGTGTCCAGTAGCCGAGCACGCGCCGCTGGTCCGCGGGTGAGCGGGCGGCGACGTGCTCGACGACCTCGGCGCGGGGGGCCGCGCGCTCGACGCTGGTGACGGACGGACGGCCGGGGGGCTGCTGAGCGGGAGCAGCGCCGATGAGTGCCGGTCCCACCAGTC
Source organism: Nonomuraea sp. NPDC050790 (assembly GCF_044456745.1). NCBI lineage: Bacteria > Bacillati > Actinomycetota > Actinomycetes > Streptosporangiales > Streptosporangiaceae > Nonomuraea > Nonomuraea sp. NPDC050790. The sequence continues at coordinate 35,106 of NZ_JBITGF010000004.1, forward strand.
CCGCGACGAGCGGTGCCGCGGCAAGCAGGGGGGTGCTCAGGGTCATGAACCCCGAGTGTGCACTACGTGGGGTGTTGTTGTGACTACTTTCGGTAAATGCGTCAGAGGGCGTCGGTGCTCTGAGCGGAGTTGTAGACCGCCAGGGCTTCTGTCCCGAAGTAGGGGCCGAACATCCAGTTGGGGGCGAAGTTGTATTTGAAGCTGTTGACCGAGTTGAGCGTGCCCAGCCCGGAAGTCTCGTTGAAATTCTGGAACCACGGACCGCCGCTCGAACCACCGGTCATGTTGCATGTCAGGCCGTGGTCGCGGGAGAGCAGGAAGTCGTCGAAAGTGCGCCCGGCGCAGTAGATCAGCTTCGACCCGTCGTACGGCGCCGCCGCCGGGTAGCCGAAGGCGTGCATCTGCACCCGCCGGCCCTGGTTGAAGGAGACGCCCTGCCCGCCCACCGCGTCCACCAGCGTCTTGCCCGACAGGGGCGCGACGACCGCGGCGGCCATGTCGTGGTTGATGTCCTCGCGGGCGTTCCACTGCGGCGTGGTGAGCAGCTTGGTGGCCGCCCAGGTGCCGTGGGGCCGCTGGCCGGCGTTGTAGCCGGGCACGAAGACCCAGTTGGTGTGGAAGGCGCCGCCCATCTTGACGCAGTGTCCCGCGGTGATGACGACGCTCTCGTTCGCGCTGGTCACGGCGGAACCCGAGCAGGAGGCGTTGCGGCCCTGGTAGGTGAAGAAGATCCGGCCGGTGGTCTTCACCACGGCGCCGCCGCGGGTCCATGGGGCGCCGCCGCTGGCCTGGGCCTGCTGGGGAGCGCTGGTGGGCGGGGCGCCCCAGGGGTTGCCGTTGGGCTCGCCGGGGCTTCCCGGGCCGTGCTTGGCGTTGGCCTTGGGCGCGGGGGGAGTGAGCGGCTGCGCGTCCTCCATCTTCTGCGGGGTCCAGTAGGACAGGACCTCGCGCTGCTCGGACTTGCTGTCTGCGGCGGCCTTGGCGGCGGGCTTGGGTCCCGCCGCGGCCTGGGCCGCCCCGGCCGGGAGCAGGGCGCTCCCGGCCGCGAGGGTGACGAGGGAAAGCAGAGCGACTCTGCGGTGCATTACGTACCTCCCGAAACCGGATCTGAGGTTGGAAGGTAGCGGTGCCAATATCCCTATTTCTCAAGATTTACAGGAACAGATATAGCGATATTCGGGCATTAATCCCGTCTCTTATCTGGCGTCACAGGGGTAGCCGGTATTCGGCCGTGAATCCCAGCAGCCGCTCCGCCTTCGACAGGTCCACCGGGACGGTTCGGCCGGGCAACGGGGCGCGTACCTCGGTGCCGGGGTGGTAGCGGCGCAGCAGTTCCTCCGTCGGCTCCTTCGCCATCGTCTCCGGCGCGCAGACGTTCACCACCTCCACGCCCGGACCCGGCACGCCCAGCGCCAGCACGCAGGCGCGGGCGGCGTCGCGCGTCTCCAGGTAGGCCCAGTAGCCGCGCGCGTGCGTGCCGGGATCGGCGGCGCACAGCGCGGCGAACGCGTTGAGCCGCTCCTCGAACCCGCCCACGTACGGCAGGCGCAGCGCGACGACCCCCATCCCGTGCCGCCGCGCCATCGTCGCCGAGGTCAGCTCGTCCACCTGCTTGGACAGCGCGTAGGGATCCTCGGACTGCGACGGCAGCAGCTCGTCCACCGGCACGTACGCCGGATGCAGCTCCCTGGCCGCGAACGGCACCCCGTCGGCCGCCATCGAACTGGCCAGGCACACCCGGCGCACCCCTGCCAGCCCGGCCTGCTCCAGCACGGTGAAGGTGGCCAGCGTGTTCACGCCGAACACCCGCTCGGCGGGCAGATGCTCGGGCGTGGCGATCGCGGCGAGGTGGATCACCGCGTCCACGCCGTCCAGCGCCTCCCGCACGGCCACCGGGTCGCCCGCCTCACCGCTCACCACCCGGACCGCGGGCAGGCCGCCCGGATCCGACCGTTCCAGCGCGACCGCCTCGACACCCCGCGCCGCCAGCAGGTCGAGTACCGCCCGCCCGATCCGTCCCGCCGCGCCGGTCACCAGAACCCGTTCCATCAGTACGCCCTCACCGCGATCACGTGCGCGGACGGCGCGCCGTTCGACGACTCCACGACGATCCGCAGCCCCTCCGCCGTCACGGGCTCGGCCAGCGGATGGACGATCCGCCTGCGCCGGTTGCCGCGCGCCTCGGCCACCTGCCGCCACTCACCCCCGGCCATCGCCTCGACGCGGTAGTCGCGCACGAGCGTCGGGATGATCTCGAACGGCGTGCGGTGGTGGTGCAGGTTGATCAGATCCTCGTTCACGTCGTCGTCGGCGATCACCTCCACCCGCCCGATCGTCACCGGCTCCGGCCAGCGCAGCTCCAGCGCGGCGGGCAACGTGGCCGAGACCCACATGTGCGGCCCGGCGTAGGGGCGCTGGTAGCCGTCGAGGGCCTTCTCCGGCGCGAACGCCGACGTCGCCCCCGTCTCCATGCAGAAGGTACGGCGCAGCAACCCGCGATCGGTCCACTCCCGGAGCGGCTGCGGCGACTCGGCCCCCGGCGGCAGCGGCACCCGCGTGAAGCACAGCACGCCGGGCGTCGCCTGGTCCGCCACGTGCAGCGACACCAGCGGATTGGCCCTGACCAGCACGAACGCGTTGCGGGCGGTCTCCGGACGCCAGTCCAGGCCCAGCTCCACCCACTGCTTCTCGCTCTCGGCCAGCGCGACCTCGCCGGTGGCGACCAGCTCGCGCGGGACGTAGTTCTGGCCCAGGACGGGATCGTGCAGCTCGACCGTGAGCGTGGTGTCCCCGGCGGCGTCGAGCAGCAGCCTGACCCCGGTGAGCGACGGGTCGGCCGGCAGCACGATCCCCGCGTCGGCGTCCAGCCGCCACGCCTCCTGCGGAGTGTCGGCCACGAGCCTGGTCAGGGTGCCGGAGGCGGTGGCGGCAGCCGTACCGCAGAGGTCTTCGGGGTCCTCGTAGCGCAGGCCGACGACGGAGGCGTCCTCGCGCAGGAGCGTGCGCTGCAGGTCGGCGACCGGCAGGTCGCGCGGGCGCGCGCCCGTCGCGGCGCACAGGGCGGCGGCGGTGCCCGCGGCCTGGCCGATCGTGGCGCAGGTGGCCATGACCCTGGTGGAGCCGAAGGCCACGTGGGAGGCGGAGATGTTGCGCCCGGCCATGAGCAGGTTGGGCACGTCGGCCGAGTAGAGCGAGCGGTAGGGGATGTGGTAGATCCCGTCGGCGTAGCGCTGCTTGGCCCCGGCCTCGGTGGCGTACATGCCCTGCGGCGGGTGCAGATCGATCGACCAGCCGCCGAAGGCGACCCGGTCCTCGAAGGGCGTCTGGCCGAGCACGTCGTGCTGGGTGAGCACGTAGTCGCCGAGCAGGCGCCGGTACTCCCGCTTGCCGGGCAGCGCGCCCACCCATTCGAGCGTCATCGTGTCGGCCTCGAACCGGCCCGAGTTCTTGATGTGGTCCCAGATGCCGTAGATGACCGACCAGAGCTCGTCGCGGATGCGGTCGTTGTCGTGGACGGTGTCGAGCTCACCGCCGAACTCGATCCACCAGTAGGCGCAGCCGTTGTCGCCGGCCTTGATGATGCGGCGCTCGGGGATCGAGGTCTTGGTGATGTCCTTGGCGAAGTCCGGCGGGACGTAGCGGACCGGCTCGCCGGCGTCCTTGGTGTAGAAGAGCAGCGTGCTGCCGAGCGTGATGTCGTCGGCGACCTCGGGCGCCCACGGCTCGCCGTACTCCTGGCGGCCCTCGCGGCCGACGCGGTGGCTCGCGCCGGCGAGGTGGCCGACCAGGCCGTCGCCGGTGCAGTCGAGGAACAGCGCGGACTCGAAGGTGATCTCCCGCTCGGAGCCCATCATCCAGCCGGTGACCGACTCGACGCCGCCGGGTCCCGCCTTCACGTGGCGCACGTCGGTGTTGAGGAAGACCGAGAGGTTCGGCTCGGCGCGCACGGCGTCCAGGATCGTGGTGTCCCAGAAGTAGGGGTTGCCGTGCGGATTGCGGTACTGGTTCTCGACGAACAGCTCGCCCATGATGCCGCCCTCGCGGGCGTGGTGGTTCTTGCCGTGTCCGGTGGCGCCGCAGACCCAGACGCGGACCTCGCTGCTGGAGTTGCCGCCGAGCACCGGCCGGTTGTTGACGAGGGCCACGGTACGGCCCAGGCGGGCGGCGGCGATGGCGGCACAGGTTCCCGCCAGGCCACCGCCGACCACCGTGATGTCGGTGTTTATGGTTTCTTGTCGCATTAGCACAATCCGTAGTAGATGCGGGGAGCGCCGTCCAGGGTCAGCGTGACCCTGCCGTTCTTCACCGGGACCCGGGTCTCGCGGCCGATGCAGTCCACCACCCGCACGTACGCGCCCTTGGCGGCCAGCGTGACCCGCGTCTTGGTGGGCCAGTTGTCCACCCACGCCTCGGTGTGCGGGTACCACGGGTCCGCGCCGTGATCGGCGTTGAGCAGGTAGCCGTCCTCGCGCGTCCACAGGATGGCGAACCCGTCGAAGCGCAGCCCCTTGACCTGCTGGTTCTTGAACGTCATCCACTCGGTGAACCGGGCGCCCTCCAGCGTCCTGGTGGCCGTGGCGTAGGCCAGCAGGGCGGCCTTGACGCTGGTGTCGCGGTTCAGGAGGCCGAAGTGGTACTCGGGGTTGTTCGGGTCGGCCTCCTGCGGGTGGTGGATGGTGCTGTCGTGGGGCTGGTACCAGTTCACGCCGTCCACCCCCTCCGAGACCGCCAGGGCCAGCGTGAGCAGCGTGTTCTCGGCCGCCTGCCGGTGGTTGTCGTTCCACCAGCGGTTGGGGCGGGTGCAGGCGTACGCCTCGGTCAGCCACAGTTCCTTGCCGCCGCCGTGCTCGTCCAGGGTCCTGCGCGCCTCGCGCAGCGCGCCGAGGAAGTTCCAGTACGTGCCGTTCTCGCCCTGCTGCCACTCCGACGGCGGCGGCGCGTAGTCCGGGGTGAAGTTGCCCCGGCCCGGGTGGAAGGCGAAGACGTCGATGAGCGGCCAGCCGCCCGCCTTGTGGAAGTTCGCGGTCCAGTTGACGTCCATGCCGCCGAGGCCGCAGTTCATGAGCTTGATGCCGGAGCCGTGCAGGCGGTCGTAGATCGGCTTGAGCCCGTCGCGCACGTACTCGGCCGCCTTCTGGCCGGACATCCACGGCTGGTTGAGCTCGTTGGCCACCTCGAAGTAGCGGGCGCCGGAGGCGCGGGCGATCGCCGCCTTCTCATCGGCCCACTTGGTGATCTGCTCGGCCGTGCCGTTGAAGATGACGCCGCCGAGCTGCACGTTGTGCGGGATGCCGAGGGCGTCGAGCTCGGCGGGGGACAGGCCCGGCGCGCCGTCGTAGGCGATGCGGACCGTCTTGACGCCGATCCGCGTCATGAGCCGGCCCACGGACTCCTTGTCGGGAACGAGCATCCACGTGTAGTTCGCGATGCCGAAGCGGCCCTCGGGCCGGTAGGCGTGCTCCTTGAGCGTGGCCAGGTTGGTACGGGCGAACACCTCGTCGGTCCCGGCGACGGCCCTGACCTCGGTGAACACGATGCCCTGCGGGGCGCCGGCGACGGTGAACGTCTCGTCCCAGACCGCGCCGGGCGCGAGCGTCCGGTCGAGCGTGCCGCCGCCGACCTGCCGGCCGTCGAAGTCGCGGGCCCACCACGTCAGCCGCACCGGCCGCGACCCGGCGGCGCCGTTCACGACCTGCGCCTTTATCGCCATGGGTGCGGCGCTGTCATAGAGGCCGAAGGGCTGCTCGCTCCAGACGTCGACGCTGAGCGGCGCGCCCGCCCCCAGCGCGTTGGCGGCGGCCGGGCGCATCGCGCCGAGCACCAGCTCCACGTCGGTGACGCCGTCGGCGCCCGCGGGCGCGTGGATCCAGCTCGCGTTCGTGAAGGCGGGCGTGGTCTTGGCCAGCCGGAAGTACGCCTGCGTGTCGCTCCACGTCTCCTGGTAGAGCGCCCCGTCGTTGACCTCGTACGGCACGCCGCCCCGGGGATCGCGCGCCCACTTGGTCGCCGGCACGTAGCGCTCGGGCGCGGAGGGGGCCAGCAGCGTCCTGGCGAACATGTAGCCGGTCGGCGTGAGCGTCGTACTGCCGGAGACCTCCCAGCGCAGGCGGGCCCGGCGGGCGGCGACCGTGAAGGTCCCGCGCACCTTGACCGCCTGGGCGGAGGCGGACATGACGTAGTCGACCTGGATCGCCGGCCGGCCGTCCACGGTGACCAGGGAGGGCGTGCCGCCGAACGTGCGCTGCTGCCCTAAGACGCTGTCCTTGATCATGAAGTGCGTGAGCTTGATCCGGTCTGCGCCGTCGCCGACCAGGATCGAGCCGTCGGCCTGGGCGGCCAGCCTGATGCCGTCGGCCTCGATCACCGGCGGCGCGGCGCTCGCCTGGGCGGGCGTCGCGCCGAGGGTGGCGGCGGGTGTGATGGCGGCGGCGCCCGCGATCTGCAGGGCGTTACGGCGTGAGATTTCCGGCATGGGGGTGCCTTTCGCGAGGTTCTAGCCCTTGACGCCGGTGAATCCCAGACCGGCGACGATGTACTTCTGGAAGATCAGGAAGATCAGCACCGGCGGGGCGAGCGCCATCGCCATGGCGGCGATCAGCTCGTCCTGCGGCGCCTGCTCGGCCAGGTTGGCCAGCGCGACGCTGATCGGCTGCTTCTCCGGGTCGGTGAGGGCCACCAGGGGCCAGATGAAGTCCTTCCAGCTGTGCATGACGGCCAGCAGGCTGATGACCGCCAGGATCGGCCGGCTCATCGGCAGCACGATCCTGGTCAGCAACTGCCAGGTGGTCGCCCCGTCGATGCGCGCCGCCGCGAACAGTTCGGCCGGCAGCGCGTCGAAGAAGCGCTTGGCCAGCAGCACGTTGAACGCGCTCGCCCCCGCCGGCAGCCAGATCGACCAGTAGGTGTCGACCAGCCCCAGGTCGATGACGGTCATGAACAGGCTGACCATCGACACCGTGTACGGGACGAACATCGTGGCCAGGATCGCCCCGTACACGTACCGGCCGAACCGGGGCCGCAGCACCGACAGCGCGAACCCGGCGGTGACCGCCACGAACAGTTGCACCGCCCACGCCCCGCCGACGACCTGCAGCGTGTTGAGCAGATACCCGCCGACGCCCAGATCGGTCCAGGCGGTGACGAAGTTCTCCGGGCGCGGGTCGTCCGGCCACAGCGCCAGCGGCCTGGCGATCAGGTCGGCCGAGGGCGAGACCGCGCCCTTGACCGTCATGTAGAGCGGCCCGATCCCCAGCGCCACCAGCAGGCCGAGCGTGGCCCACTGGATCGAGCGCAGCGCGGCCCGTACGGCCGGCCGCCGCTCCTCCACCGGCGAGATCATCATGAGGCGCTCCAGCTCCGGGTCGCCCGCAGGTACACCGCGGACAGGATGCCCAGGACGATCGCCAGCAGCAGCGACAGCGCGGCGGCCTGGCCGTAGGCGCCGTCCTGGAAGGCGTAGCGGAAGATCAGCAGCAGCACGGTCAGGGTGGCGTTCTCCGGGCCGCCGCCGGTGAAGACGTACGGCTCGGTGAACACCTGCATCGTGGTGATGAGCTGCATGAGCAGCAGCAGCCCGATGACCGGGCGCAGTTGCGGCAGCGTGATGTGCCAGATCCTGGCGCGGATGGAGGCGCCGTCCATCTGCGCCGCCTCGTACAGCTCCGAGGGGATGCCGACGATGGCCGCCAGGTAGATGAGGACCGCGCCGCCCATCCCCGCCCACGTCGCCTGGAGGACCAGGCTGAGCATCGCGCTGCCCGGTGAGTCCAGCCACGGGAACGGTCCCAGGCCGACCAGGCCGAACAACTCGTTGAACAGGCCGTGCCCGGGGTCGTAGAACCACTTCCACAGCAGGATCGCCACGACCGGCGGGATGACGACCGGCAGGTACGCCAGGAACCGGTAGAGGCCGGCGGCCCGCCGTACCGTGGACATGATCGTGGCCAGGACCAGCGGGGCGGGGAAGCCGATCAGCACCGCCAGCCCGACGAACAGCAGCGTGTTGCGGACCGCGACGCCGAGCAGCGGGTCGGCGAACAGCGAGGTGAAGTTGGCCGTGCCGACCCACTCGGCCGGGTCGACCAGGTTGGTGCTCTGGAAGCTGATCAGCAGCCCGCGCACGATCGGCCACCAGGAGAAGGCGCCGAAGACGACGAGCGCGGGCAGCAGGAAGACCAGCGCCGCGAGCGTGTTCCTGCGGATCATCGCTGGGCGGCGGCGAGCTTGGCGTTCACGTCGGTCTCCGCCTTGGCCAGCAGCGCGTCGACGTCGGCGTCCTTGTCGGTGAGCACCGCCTGCACGACCGTGTCGAGCACCGAGTAGACCTGCTGGGCCTGCACGGGCGGCTCGGGCTTGAGCGTGAGCGCGGGTGTGCCCTCCAGCCAGGGCGCGAAGTGCTCCAGCTTGACGTTCACGTGCGGTTTGATCGCCGCGTCGATCCTGGCCTGCTGGGCGGCGTCGAACATCGGCAGCGTCGGCACCCCGACGGCCGACTCGGGGTCCGCGGCGAGCTGCTTGGCCCGCTCGGCCGCCGCGGCCGGGTCGTAGGCGGGCTGGGCGTAGGCGAACAGCAGCCACTTCACCGCCGCCGCGGCCTTCTCCTTGCTCACCGACTTGGGCACCAGGTAGACGTCGCCGCCGGTCAGCGTGGCCTTGCCGCCAGCCTGGGGGAGCGGGCCGATGCCGAACGCGTCGGTGTTCTCCATGCCGTAGGTCATCTTGGCCAGGCGGTAGGTGCCCGGCGTGCCCATGTACATGCCGATCTCGCCGGCGGCGAAGCGCTTGATCACGTCGTTCTGGTCGTTGAGCTGGTTGCTGCCCATCGAGTCGTCGGTCCAGCGCATCTCCTTGAGCAGGGTCAGCGCCTTCTTGGCGGGCTCGGCGTTGAAGGCGGCGACGTACTTGCCGCCCGCGTCCTTCTCCATCTCGCCGCCGTGGGTGTAGGTGAGCATGGTGAGCTGCCAGCCGCCCTGGTTGCTCTTCGACTCGTGGACGAACCCGGCCTTGCCCGTCTTCTCGGCGATCCGCTTGGCGGCCGCGCGGACCTCCTCCCAGGTGGCGGGGGGCTTGTCGGGGTCCAGCCCGGCCATGGAGAACAGCTCGCGGTTGTAGACCAGGCCCTGGGCGAAGGGGGCCTGCGGCACGCCGTACACCTGGCCGGAGGCGTCGCTGAGCGGCTGCAGGACCTGCGGGTTGAACTCCTTGTAGTGCGCCCACTTGCCGAGCTCTTCGGTCAGCGGCTGCACCTGCTTGCGGGCGATGAGGCCCTGCGGCTCGGTCAGGGGGACCCTGATGACCTCCTCCGCCCGCCCGCCGGCCAGCTTGGCCGAGAACGTCAGCGGGTCGAAGGCGGTCGTCGAGCCCTGGACCTCGATGCCCGGGTTCTGCCGCTCGAAGTCCTCGACCATCTTCTTGAACTGGGCCAGGCCGGGCTTGTCCGTGGCGGGCGGCATGCCCTGGACGCGGATCACGACCGCGCCGTCGCCGGCGCTGGGGGATCCGCACGCCGCGAGCGCCGTCGCGAGGACGGCGCAGCCGAGAAGGGCGGCGGTGTGTTTCATGATGACTCTCCCGCATTGGGGCAGGTGGGGATAGAGGTACGGCGTTCGCCGCACCTCCGGGACGGGGGTACGGCGAACGCCGTATCTCCGGGGAGGTTGGGGTTCAGCGGGGGGCGGGGCCCGTGGAGGCGCGTGGGATCAGGCGCGAGCCGATCTCCACCACGCGCCCGGCGCCCCTGCCCGCGATCGTGTCGATGAGCAGGTCGGCGGCCTGGGTGGCGACCTCGTCGGCGGAGATCCTGATCGTGGTCAGCGAAGGGGTGGACGTGGCGGCCAGCAGCGTGTCGTCGATGCCGATCACGCTGACGGCGCCGGGGACCCTGACGTCGAGCTTGGCGAGCTGGTGGAGCACGCCGAGGGCGACCAGGTCGTTGTGCGCGATGACGGCGGTGGCCTCGCCGGAGGCGACCAGGGTCGCGGCGTGCACGCCGGTCTCGAAGCGGGGCTCGTAGGGGCCGAGCTCGGCGAGCGAGAGCTCGTGCGCCTCGAACGACTCCCTTATGGACTTGCCGCGTTCGAGCTCGGGCCGGGAGCCGTTGACGAACACGCAGCGGGTGTGGCCGTAGGCCTTGAGGTGCTCGGCGGCCTGCGAGATGCCGGCCGCCAGCGAGATGCGCAGTTCCGGGATGCCCTCGACGTGCCGGTTGACCAGCACGAGCGGGATCTCAGCGGCCAGTTCGCGCAGCCGTTCCTCGCCGAGCATGGAGGCCCAGAGGACCAGGCCGTCGACCCTCTTGGAGACGGTGGCGATGGTCTCGAGCTCGTCGAACTCCCGCTCGTCGGTGTCGGCGGCCAGGATCGTGTAGCCCTGGCGCCTGGCCCTGGCCTGCATGGCCTTGAAGATCGGCGGGAAGAACGGGTTGTTTATGTCGGGGATGATCAGCCCGAGCGAGCCGGTCCTGCCGCCGCGCAGGGAGCGGGCGGCCGGGTTGGGCGCGTAGCCGAGCTTGGCCGCGGCGTCGAGGATGCGCTGCAGCGTCTGCGGTTGCACCTGGTCGGGTGCGGTGAAGGCACGCGAGACGGTCGAGACGGAGACTCCGGCGGCGCTCGCCACTTCCTTGATGGTTACCGCCACTCCGGCCTCCTCTTCGTTGGTAGCCAGGATGCTTGCAAACGTTACCGCCATGCGTCAAGAGTGATAAATCCAGATCTTTTGCGGATTACGCGGAGATGTCATGATGCGTTCTTGAGATTCTCGGGAACGTTTTCATAGGAGCCACGCGTGAAGATCACCGGCTGGGAAGTGCTGACCCTGCCCGACCACGGCGACAGCATGATGCTGCTGGTCCTGGATACCGACGAGGGCCTGCACGGCATCGGCGAGGTGGGCATCCGCTCGCGCCAGAAGGCCGTCGCCGGCGCCATCGAGCACCTGGGAGAGCTGCTCGTCGGCGAGGACCCGGCCAGGATCGAGCACCTGTGGCAGGTCATGTTCCGCCGCGGCTTCTTCCCCGCCGACCGCTTCGTGTCGGCGGCCATCGCGGCGGTGGACGTGGCGCTCTGGGACATCAAGGGCAAGGCCCTCGGCGTGCCCGTCTACGAACTGCTCGGCGGCCGGGTACGCGACCACGTGCCCGCCTACGTCCACCTGGGCGACGACTACCACGACCTTGAGCGCTTCCTCGCCAAGGCCGGGGACCTGGTCGCCGAGGGATGGGGGCACCTGCGCTTCGCCGTGCCGCACGCGCCGGACGGCGTGCTCGACCAGCGCGCCTCCATGCGGGCCGGGATCGAGCTGTTCCACCAAGTCAGGGCGGCCGTGGGGGACGAGGTCGAGCTCATCCTCGACGTCCACACCCGGCTCGACCCGCCGGAGGCGCTCATCCTGTGCAGGGAGATCGAGGCGGCGCGGCCGTACTTCGTGGAGGACCCGCTGCGCAGCGAGGGCCTGGACGCCTACCGCATGCTCCGCTCCCGTACGGCGGCGCCGCTCGCGGCCGGCGAGCAGTTCGGCTCCAAGTGGGAGTTCCAGCGCCTGGTGGAGGCTGACCTGATCGACTACGCCCGGGTCGACGTCGGCGTGGCGGCGGGCCTGACCGAGGCCAAGAAGATCGCGGCCATGTGCGAGGCCCACTACGTCAAGCTGGCCACCCACAACCCGCTCGGGCCCGTCACCGCCGCCTCCTCCCTCCACCTCAACCTCGCCTGCCCGAACGTGGCGATCCAGGAGCACCAGACCCAGCCGCAGCCCGAGATCGACGCGCTCTTCACCGTCCGGCCGAGGATCCACGCCGGTCGAGTGGAGGTGTCCGATATTCCGGGAATAGGGGTCGACATCGATCGGGAGGCGGCTCGCCGCCACCACGCGGTCGCCGCGGAACGGCCGCATCTGCGCAGCTCGGACGGCGCTTTCACCAACTGGTGACAGGGCGGCGCCGCCGGGCGGGAGAATGGGGCCGTGCATGCAGACATCTCCCGCCCCGTCGTCGTCCTCGGCTCCACCGGCTCGATCGGTACCCAAGCGCTCGACGTGATCGCCGCCCGCCCCGCCGGCTTCCACGTGGTGGCGCTGGCGGCCGGGGGCGGCAGGGCCGGCCTGCTGGCCGAGCAGGCCGCGCGGTTCGGGGTCGAGGCGGTCGCGGTCGCCGACGCGGCAGCCGTACCCGCGCTGAAGGAGGCGCTCGCGGCGCGCGGCGCCCGGCCCGAGGTGCTGGCCGGGCCCGAGGGCGTCGCCGAGGTCGCCACCTGGACGCCGAGCGGATCGGGCGACCTGCCCGGGGCCGCGTGGGCGCCCGGTGCCACGCCGCTCGTGCTCAACGGCATCACCGGCGCGCTCGGCCTGACCTCCACGCTGGCCGCCCTCGACGCGGGGCGCACGCTCGCCCTGGCCAACAAGGAATCGCTGATCATCGGCGGACCGCTGGTCAAGCGGCGGGCCAAGCCCGGCCAGATCCTGCCGGTCGACTCCGAGCACTCCGCGCTGCAGCAGTCGCTGTGGGCGGCCGGCCCGTCCGGCTACGACCCCGAGGCGGTGCGCAAGCTCATCGTCACCGCCTCCGGCGGGCCCTTCCGCGGCAGGCGGCGGGCCGAGCTCACCGACGTCACCCCCGAGATGGCGCTCGCCCACCCCACCTGGTCGATGGGCCCGGTCATCACCATCAACTCCGCGACACTGGTCAACAAGGGGCTGGAGGTCATCGAGGCGCACCTGCTGTTCGACATCGGCTTCGAGCGCATCGAGGTCGTCGTCCACCCGCAGTCGATCATCCACTCCATGGTCGAGTACGTGGACGGCTCCACCATCGCCCAGGCCAGCCCGCCCGACATGCGGCTGCCGATCGCCCTGGCGCTCGGCCACCCCCACCGCGTCGACGGCGCCGCCCGCCCGGTCGACTGGAGCACCGCCCACACCTGGACCTTCGAGCCGCTCGACAACGAGGCGTTCCCGAGCGTCGAGCTGGCCAGGCACGTCGGCGCCGAGGGCGGCACCGCACCCGCCGTCTACAACGCGGCCAACGAGGTCTGCGTGGACGCCTTCATGCGCGGGGCGCTGCCGTTCCTCTCGATCGTGGACACCGTGGCCGAGGTCGTCGCCGAGCACCAGGTCACCCCGGCCGACTCGGTCGAGGAGGTGCTCGCCGCCGACGCCTGGGCCCGAGCGCGTGCCGGTGAGCTCACCGGCGTTGCCTAGACTGGGTCACGTGACTTCTGTAGCACTCGGCATTCCGACGGTCCGCCCGAAGCCGCTCGCCGAACGCCGGCACTCCCGCCAGATCATGGTCGGCAACGTGCCGGTCGGCGGCGACGCGCCGGTGTCCGTGCAGTCGATGACGACCACGGTCACCGCCGACATCAACGCCACCCTGCAGCAGATCGCCGAGCTGACCGCCTCGGGCTGCCAGATCGTCCGCGTCGCGGTGCCGTCCCAGGACGACGCCGAGGCGCTTCCCATCATCGCCAGGAAGTCGCAGATCCCGGTCATCGCCGACATCCACTTCCAGCCCAAGTACGTCTTCGCCGCCATCGACGCGGGCTGCGCCGCGGTGCGGGTCAACCCGGGCAACATCAAGAAGTTCGACGACAAGGTCGGCGAGATCGCCAAGGCCGCCGCCGACGCGGGCACCCCGATCCGCATCGGCGTCAACGCCGGCTCCCTCGACCCCCGCCTGCTGCAGAAGTACGGCAAGGCCACCCCCGAGGCGCTGGTCGAGTCCGCGCTGTGGGAATGCTCACTGTTCGAGGAGCACGGCTTCCGCGACATCAAGATCTCGGTCAAGCACAACGACCCGGTCGTGATGATCAACGCCTACCGGCTGCTGGCCCAGCGCTGCGACTACCCGCTCCACCTCGGCGTCACCGAGGCGGGCCCCGCCTTCCAGGGCACGATCAAGTCCGCGGTCGCCTTCGGCGCGCTGCTGGCCGAGGGCATCGGCGACACCATCCGCGTCTCGCTGTCGGCGCCTCCGGTCGAGGAGGTCAAGGTCGGCGCCCAGATCCTGGAGTCGCTCGGGCTGCGCGAGCGCGGCCTGGAGATCGTCTCCTGCCCGTCCTGCGGCCGCGCCCAGGTCGACGTCTACACGCTGGCCGAGCAGGTCCAGGCCGGTCTGGAGGGCATGAAGGTGCCGCTGCGCGTGGCCGTCATGGGCTGCGTCGTCAACGGCCCCGGCGAGGCCCGCGAGGCCGACCTCGGCGTCGCCTCCGGCAACGGCAAGGGCCAGATCTTCGTCAAGGGCGAGGTCATCAAGACCGTCCCCGAGTCGCAGATCGTGGAGACCCTCATCGAGGAGGCCATGCGCATCGCCGACGAGATGGGCGTCGAGATCGACCTCGACGAGGACGCGCCCGGCCCCCAGGTCACCGTGGGCCGCTGAGCCAGCCCCACACCACCTCGGGCGTCATCGGGGTGCGCGTCACCCGCTCGGCGACCTCGGGCAGCGCCGCGGCGACCGCGTTGGCGATCGCCGCGGGCGGCCCGATCGTGCCCGACTCCCCGGCGCCCTTCATCCCGCCCGGCGTGATCGGCGAAGGGGAGCCGCGCAGCACCGCCGTCATGCCCGGCACCTCGCGCACCGTCGGCGTCAGGTAGTCCGCGTCCGGCTGCCCGTCGGCCGTGTAGACGACCTCCTCGGTCAGCGCCATTCCGATGCTCTGCGCGATGCCGCCCGTCAGTTGCCCCTCGACGATCGCCGGGTTGACCACCACCCCGGAGTCGGCGATCGCCCAGTAGCCCTCCACCTCCACCTTCCCGGTCTCCGGATCGACGGCCACCGCCGCCGCGTGGGCGCCGTAGGCGAAGGTGGTGTCCGGCGGGTCGTAGGTCACCCGCTCCTCCAGGCCGGGCGACCAGCCCTCGGGCAGGTCCCAGCCGCGCCAGGCGTGCGTGGCGATCTCCCGCAGCGTCAGCGCGGCCCGCGGGTCGCCCTTCACCCGCACCGTCGAGTCCACCAGCTCCAGGTCCTCCGGCGCCGCCTCCAGGCGGTGCGCGGCCAGCGCGAGGACACGCTGCCTGAGCCGGTCGGCCGCCTGCCGTAGCGCCCCGCCGCCGACGACCAGCGACCGGCTCGCGATCGAGCCGATCCCCGAGTACGGCGTGGCCGCCGTGTCCCCCAGCACCACCCGCACCCCCTCCAGCGGCACCCCGACCCGCTCGGCCGCGATCTGCGCCAGCGTCGTCTCGATGCCCTGCCCCATCCCGGCCACGCCCGCGGATACGACCACCGAGGCGTCCTGCTCCATCCGCACCACCGCGGTCTCGAACCCGCCGGCCCGCATCCCCATCCGCCGCATCACCTCCGACGGCCCGAGGCCGGTGCCCTCGACCTGGCAGGAGTAGCCGACGCCGCGCCGCCGCCCGTCGTCCTTGACCGGCGCCACGACCAGCTCGCGCAGCGCCAGCAGCGCGCCCGGATAGTCACCCGAGTCGTACGCCTGCCCCATCCGGCTGGTGTACGGCAGTTCCTCCGGCCCGATCAGGTTGCGCAGCCGCAGCTCGACGGGGTCGAGGCCGAGCCGCCTGGCCGCCTCGTCGACCAGCCGCTCCCTGGTCATCGCCGCCTCCGGCATGCCGAAGCCCCGGTAGGAGCCCGTCGGCACGGTGTTGGTGAGCACACACCGCAGCCGCGCCCCCGCCCGCTCGAACCGGTACGGGCCAGGCAGCATCGAGGCGGTCACCGCGAACGGCGAGGTGCCCACGTTGGAGGGATGCGCGCCGAGGTCGCCGAGCACCTCCGCGTGGATCGCCACGAACCGACCGCCGGTGTCCAGGGCCAGCCGGGCCCGGTGCGTCGCCGCCCGCGCGGGCAGCGACGCCATCAGGCGCTCGCCCGGCGGTTCCGTCCAGGCCACCGGACGGCCCAGCCGCATCGCCGCCAGGCACACCAGCGCCTCGTCCGGATACAGATGGTCCTTCGCGCCGAACCCGCCGCCGGTGTCGCCCGTGATCACCCGGACGCGGTCGAGGGTGAGGCCGAGCGCGTGCGCCACGTGGCCGCGGACGTGGTGCGGGGCCTGGGTGCTGGTCCACAGGGTGAGCTGGCCGTCGGCGTGGTGGGCCACGACGCCGCGGGGCTCCATGGGGTACGGCGCGGCCCTGCCGTACGTGAAGGACATCTCCACGACGTGGGCCGCCTCGACCCGCGCCGCGTCGGCGTCGCCCAGCGTGAAGTCCGCGACCACCTCGCCCTCGCGAGGGTCCACGACGGCGGGCAGCTCGGCGAGGTCCAGGTCGATGAGGTCGGCGGCGTCGCGGGCGAGTTCCGGGGTGCGGGCCACGACCAGGGCGACCGGCTGGCCGGCGTAGCGCAGGGTGTGGTCGAGCACCGGGTAGTCGGTCTGGGTCTGGCCGGGGGCCACGGTGACGCAGGGGAGCGCGGCGCCGGTCACCTCGTCCGGGGTGATCACGTCGAGGACGCCGTCGAGGGTCCGCAGCGCGCCGGCCGCGCAGCCGAGCAGGCGGCCGTGCGCGATCGGGCTCCTGACCACGTAGGCGTGGACCATGCCGGGCAGGCGCACCGCTCCCACGAACCGGCCGGTGCCCGTCAGGAGGCGGGCGTCTTCCCTGCGAAGTGTCCTGGATCCGATGACCATGTCGTGATTCTGGGTCGATTACACAAGGCAATCAAGCGATTACACCATGGTAAGAGTTTCTCCATACCGAATGTAGTGGATCTGTCGCGGAAGGCAAGATCGGCGTGCCGTACGAGTAGAGCGGGGGAACAGCCGGGTGAAGCGGGTCGTCGGGATTGTCGCCGGACTGGCGGTGCTGGCCATGGGGGCCGTGGGGATCGAAGGCGCGGTGGCCGCGCCCTCCGCGGCGTCCTCGGGGGCGTCCTCCGGGCGCGCGGAGGTCGGCTTGGAGAAGCGCGCGGAAGCCTTGGAGAGGCGCGCGGACATCGTCTGGGAGAAGTGCGCGGGCAAGAAGCAGGGGTCGGTCACCGGGGACGTGCTCGGCGCCGCCGGGCTGGCCGAGGAGGAGCCGGCGGGGCCGGGGGTCGAGTGCGCCACGGTCCGGGTGCCGCTGGACTACCGCGAGCCCATGGGACAGACCATCAAGGTCGCGCTCAACCGGGTCAAGGGCAGCGTCTCGCGTGACCACCATCATCTCGGGACGCTTCTGGTGAACCCGGGCGGGCCCGGCGCCTCCGGCCGGGATCTGGCCGAGTATGTGGCCGCCGCGCTCCCGCCCAAGCTGGCCGCGCGCTTCGACGTGATCGGCTTCGACCCGCGTGGCGTCGGGGCCAGCGAGCCCGCGCTGCGCTGCGTCGATCCGGCCAAGTACTACGCGCCGCCGCGGCCGGACGCGGTGCCGCGTACCCAGCGCGACCAGAACGTGCTGCTGGCCCGCGCCCGCGACTACGCCGACCGCTGCGGCAACCTGTGGGCCTGGATGCTGCCGCACATGACCACCGAGAACGTCGCCCGCGACATCGACACGATCCGGGCCGCGCTCGACGAGCAGGAGATCAGCTACCTCGGCTACTCCTACGGCACCTACCTCGGCGCCGCCTACGCCACGCTCTACCCCGAGCGGATCAAGCGCCTCGTGCTCGACAGCAGCGTGGACCCCGACGGGGTCTGGTACAAGGCCAACCTGGCCCAGGACCGCGGCTTCGAGCGCCGGCACCGCGACTTCCTGGCCTGGACGGCCAAGAACAACAAGGTGTACAAGCTGGGGCGTACCGCCAAGCAGGCGGGCTTCGCCTGGTACCAGATGCGCTCGCGGCTGCGCGATCGGCCCGCCGGGGGCGTGGTCGGCCCGAGCGAGCTCGACGACATCTTCACCGTCGGCGGCTACACCGACACCATCTGGCCCTCCCTGGCCCAGGCGTGGGCGGCCTACGTCCGCAAGGGCGAGACGAAGGACCTGGTCGCGGCGTTCCGGCGGCACGGTGAGAAGGACGCGGAGGACGAGAACGGCTACGCCGTCTACCTGGGCGTGCAGTGCCGTGACGCCGCCTGGCCGCGCGACTGGAAGGTGTGGCAGTCTGACATGAGCCAGTTGCACCGCAGGGCGCCGTTCCTGACCTGGCCGAACGCCTGGTACAACGCGCCGTGCGTCTTCTGGCCGGTGCCCGGCGGGAAGCCGCCCAGGATCCAGGGGTCCAAGGAACTGCCTCCGGTGCTGATGCTGCAGTCCAAGGGCGACGCGGCCACGCCGTACGTCGGGGCGCTGAACATGCGCAAGCTGTTCCCCACCGCCCGCATGCTCACCGAGCCCGGCGGCAACCACGGCATCTCGCTGGCCGGCAACCGCTGCATCGACCGGGCGCTGGCCGCCTACCTGACCGACGCGACCGTGCCCAAGTTCGGGGCCACGTGCCCGAGCCTGCCCGCACCTCGCCCGGCCGCTCGCATGTCGTCCGGTTTGCCCCAGGGTCACGAAAGGCTCACCGAGGTCCTCGCCAGATGAGCCAATCGGGGGGCGTTCGCGTAGTCTGACCGTGTGATGCTGCGTACATCGGCGTCGCGCGTGCTCGACGACAGCGATCGCGATGAGGTGCTCGACCTGCTCGACACCGATCCGGTCGCCAACGTCTTCGTCGCCTCCCGGGTGCGGACCGTCGGACTCAATCCGGCGCGGCTGGGTGGTCAGATGTGGGGCTTCGGGCCGCGCGGCGGTCTCGTCTCGCTCTGCTACGCCGGCGCCAACCTGGTGCCCGTCAACGCCGGCCCCGAAGCCGTGCACGCCTTCGCGGACCGTGCGCGCAAGCAGGGCCGGCGCTGCTCGTCCATCGTCGGCCCGCAGGACGCGGTGTCGCTGCTGTGGGAGCGGCTGGAGCCGCACTGGGGGCGGGCGCGGGCGATCCGCTGGGCGCAGCCGGTGATGGCGACCGCGCAGAAGCCGCTCGTCCCCGCCGATCCGCTGGTACGGCGGGTGCGGCCCGACCAGTTCGAGCGGCTCCTGCCGGCCTGCGTGGCGATGTTCACCGAGGAGGTCGGGGTCTCGCCCAACGCCGGCGACGGCGGCGCCCTCTACCGGACCCGGGTGGCCGAGCTCATCAGGATCGGGCGCTCGTATGCCCGCATCGACGACGGCCGGGTCGTGTTCAAGGCGGAGGTCGGGGCGGTGACGCCGCAGGCCTGCCAGATCCAGGGCGTCTGGGTGGACCCGCAGCTCAGGGGCCAGGGGCACGCGGTGGCCGGGATGGCCGCGGTGGTGGAGGCGGCGCTGGCCTGCTTCGCGCCGGTGGTGACGCTCTACGTCAACGACTTCAACCACTCGGCGCGGGCGGTGTACCGGAAGGTCGGATTCCACGAGGTGGACACCTTCATGTCAGTACTTTTCTAACTATGTTGGTCTCTTTCTGGTTTGACCCGACGTGTCCCTACACGTGGGTGGCGTCGCGGTGGCTCGTCGAGGCCGCCCAGGTCCGCCCGCTCGACATCAGGTGGCGGCTGCTCAGCCTGGCCGCGCTGAACGAGCACCTGGAGGTGGACCCCGAAGGGGACACCGAGGGCTACCTGTGGCTGCCCGCCCGGGTCGGCGCGGCCGTGGAACTGGCCCACGGCTCGGCCGCGCTCGGCCGCTTCTACGAGCAGGCGCACAAGCTCGACGGCTGGGACTGGACGGTGGCACTGAAAGCCGCCGGCCTCCCTCCCGAGTTGGCCGCCGCCGCGAACACCACCGCCTACGACGACCACCTGCGCGCCTCGACCGCCGAGGGAGTGGCGAAGGTCGGCCCGCACGTGGGCACCCCCATCATCGCCGTCGAGGACGGCCCGGCCTGGTTCGGCCCGGTCATCTCACAGATCCCCCGCGGCGAGTCGGCCGGCACCCTGTGGGACGCCACACTGATCGTGGCCTCCACCCCAGGCTTCCACGAACTCAAGGGCGGCCCCGTCCCCTGAGCCGGCGGGATGGCCGACGACCGTCCACCCCACCAGATGCGCGGCTGACGTGCTTACGCTGACCCGATCGCCCGGTTGATCGGCACCCGGGTCAGAAAGCTGTCCGGCGACGACAGGCTGGCCGCCTTCGCCGCCACTATCGCCCTCGCACGCTCCAGCCAATGCCGGGCTTCGTCCTTGCCGCACTGCTGAAGTACCTGGTGGTGCACGTAGTACACCTCCTCGGACCGCAGCGCCGGCATCGTCCCGGCCTCCTCCAGAAGGGACACGGCGACCGAGCTGGAGTTGAGCGCCTCGTCGATCTCGCCGCGCTGGAGGTTCACGAGCGCTCCCAAGGACAGAGCGCCGACCAGACTCCGTCGGAACCCGGTCCTCCGGCACTCCTGAACGGTCTCGTCGCACAGGCGGCGGGCCCGTTCGAGATCCCGGTGGCCCGGCGTCGTGAGCACCTCGGCCAGGTAGATACGCAGAATGGGGACGATCGAGGCGTGCCCGGCCCGCAGGACCCGCTCGTAGCCGGCGTCGATCACCGGCCGGGCCTCGTCCGGCCTGCCCCACTCCAGGTAGAGCTTGCCGAGGAGTCCCTGGTTGTATCCCTGGTGCACGCTGAGGTCGGCGTCCTCGCGAAGGATGCGGAGTGCTTCCTGGAGCACCTGCTCGGCTTCTTCGAACCGGCCGGTCGCGGTGAGCAACTGGCCAAGATAGTTGGAGATCATCGCGAATTGGTCTCGCGCGTGGGCCGCCTCCAACGCCGTGATCGACCGGCGCAGGCTCTCCTCCGCCTCGTCGAACCGGCCGTCGTCGAAGGCCGCGACGCCGACGTGTCCGTGAAGCCGCGCGGCCTGCACGCGGAAGAGCGGCCGGTCCGCGGGCGGGATGTCGGCCTCGGTGTATCGCTCGGCGACTCTGCGAGCCTCTTCGAGCGTGGCCATCCCGTCGGCCATGTCCAGCCCCACCAGATGGTGACCCAGACATGACAGCGCCTCCACACGGGCCAGGGGGCTGTCCGACCGTTCCGCGTGCGCGGCGGCCTCGCGGAAGCAGGCGACTCCCGCGGGCAGACCTTCCGCCGCCAGGCGATAGGCGCCGGCGCTGATGCCGGCCAGAGCTTGGAGCTCGGGATCGCCGGTACGGGCTGCCGCCTCCACCGCCGCCTCCACCTGAGCGCGGATCCCGTCGCAGGGCGTGGTGGCCCACCAGAGCTCGGTCGCGGTGATCTGGAGGTGGCTGAGCCGTACCAGGAGAGGGTCGTCCGGCGCTTGCGAGGCAAGGCCTTCCCTGCAGTGTTCGGCCACACGGTGGTAGTCGCCGCGCTCGTAGGCGGAGAGGGCGGCGTGTAGCAGGCGGTCAGTCATCCTGGCGCTCCTCTTGCGACAGCCGTGCGGCCTCGGCCTCCAGCCAGGTCGAGGGAACGAGGTCGGTGTTGCCGCGGGCATGTTCTGCCGCCTCGCGCAGGAAGCCCGCGGCGGCGTCCGGCCGGCCCGTCTCGTGGGCCTCGATCGCCTGAAGCAGGGCCCGCGCGGCCTTGCCGTCGCCGCCTTCGCCGGACGGGAACGCGGTGACCGAGAGTTGCGCGGCCGTGCGGGCCGCGCCCATCCTGTCCTGTGTCCAACAGGCCCATGCGATGTTGTACTGGGTCATCCCAAGGATGCGCGGGATCTCCACCTGACGACCCTCTTCGTGGGCCTGGCGGAGGGACTCCAGAGCCGCCTCGATGTCGCCGAGGCCCAGTTGCGCGATGCCCAGGACGTTGCGCGCGTACCCGAGCGCCTCCGGCACGCGGGCGGTCTGGTAGTCGGCGATGCCGGCTGCTGCGCTTTCCGCGGCCTCGGCCCACCTGCCGGCCACGACGTACGCGGCACTGC
Source organism: Nonomuraea sp. NPDC050790 (assembly GCF_044456745.1). Taxonomy (NCBI): domain Bacteria; kingdom Bacillati; phylum Actinomycetota; class Actinomycetes; order Streptosporangiales; family Streptosporangiaceae; genus Nonomuraea; species Nonomuraea sp. NPDC050790. The sequence continues at coordinate 56,818 of NZ_JBITGF010000004.1, forward strand.
GGGCGTCGTGCGCCCGAGCCCGCGTCATGGGATCGCCCGTCTCGGCTGCCAGGGCGTCGAGCCGATCGGCGACCTCCAGCGCGGTCTCGACCTGCTCCAGGTAGGAGTAGGTCAGGCTCAGGCAGAGCAGGGCGTGGTCCTCATGGAACCGTTCGCCGATCTCGCGTGCGACGTCGACGGCACGTTCCAGAAGCGTGGTGGCGTCGCGTAGCCGTCGTGACTGGCGGAAGAGGTCGCCGAGGGCGAACAGCGCGCGGGTGAGCTGTAGTTTGCGGCCGGGCGCGAGCTCGGCCAGCCGGATCGCCTTCTCCAGGATGGCCACGCTGTCGTCGGTGGGTCCGCCGACGTGATGGGCGAGCCCCTTGCCGACCAGATGGGCGAGCAGCGCCTCCTCGTCGGCGAGCCGGCCGTCGATGGCCTCGTGCATGCCGAGAACCTCGCGGACCGAGCCCTGCCAGAGCAGGAACTCGCCGATCTCGTCCAGCAGGAAGGCCGCCGCGTCGTAGTCCTCGGCACGGACGCGGTGCTCGAACTCCAGCCGATGCTGGACCAGGTCGTCGGCGGAGGTCCACGGCTTTGGAGCACGCTGGGTGGCGTACCAACTGGCCACGCGGCGCTCCAGCACGCGGCTGCCCCAGGGGTTCTGGTCGTCCAGCGCGGCATAGGCGATGTCGGCGTCCAGCGGGTGGAGGGTGAAGGTCCGCGCTCGCGCGTGGCGGGTGACCATGTAGATGTCGGCCAGCCTGGCGAGCGCGCGCTGAGGATCCAGGCCGGGGGAGAGGGGCCGCATCACCCACTGGACGGCCTCGGGCGGCACCGGGCTCCGGAAGACCGCGAGCACGTCGAGTGTCAGGCGCTCCTCTTCGCTCAGCTCGTCGAGGTTGTGCTGGGCGAGCTGCTCCACGATGTTGCCGCGCGCGGAGTAGTCGCTGATGACGTCGTCAAGCGTGGGCAGCGTCAGGTGGTCGTTGACGATCGCGCCGATGGCCAGCTCCAGCGCGCGGGGGACACCGTGCAGGCGCCGTGCGGCGGCTTCGAGCTCTGCCCGGGAGGCCGCGGACAGGCCCGCCGCACCGTCGTGGTCGAGTTCGAGCAGCAGGTCGGCGCTGTCGGAGACGGGCAGCCCCTCCTGTAGATGGACACGGGACTCGAAGCGGCGGAGGGCGGGATCGAGGTTCAGCGGGGTCTGGGTGGTGAGCAGCACCCGCGGCGCGTTGGGCACGCGGAACACGGTCTCGAAGAACGGCACCAGGTCCTCGCCACGCAGCCGCCCGTCGCTGCGCAGGTGGTCCTCGAAGTTGTCCAGTACCAAGAGCACGCGCCGCCCCTGCCCGAGGGCCTCGAACAGGTCGATCAGCCGGTCGTAAGCCGACTGCTGCCGCCCCCAGAGCGCGTGCAGCGCCTCACGTTCCCCGGCGGGGACCAGCCGGCAGCAGGCGAAGAAGATGCGCTCGACGGTGATCGCACCATCGACCCGGCTGCTGAGGTTGACGAACCCCTGGAAGGGCGTGCCCCGCGCGGAGAGGGTCTCGACCACCTTCGCGCCGAGGGCGCTCTTTCCGATGCCCCGTCGCCCGAGGATGCTCACCATCCGGATGCCGGGTCTGGCCAGGGTCTCGCACAGCAGGGTCAGTTGATCGGTGCGGTCCTTGAACAAGTCCAGCCCATATCCGATGGGTGGTCCCACGACCGTGGGCGAAGGGGCCATAGATCCTTTTATCATGTCCTTGAACGTTCCTGTGGAAAAGGAGTTCGGGTTGGCCGAAAAGGAAATTCCGACCCGGCATGAACGTGTGATGCAGGCTGTCCGCGACAGAAGCGTTCAGGTTCTCACCTGGGTGACTTTGTGTGGCGTGGTATTCGTCGGCGCCGGCTGGATCATGGATGGCGCCGCGTACGTGCCGGGGCTTCTTCTGGAGCTCGGAGTTTCGCTCATGTTGCTGGTGCCGCTGGCGCTTCTCGGTCTGATGCTGGAAAAGCGGCTGCGTAAGACCGAAGAGCACATTCGCGATGCCACCGCGCGCCTCGACGCGCTGAGCGCGGTCACCAGGGAACGGCTGATCGAGCACCGCCGCCAGCGTGCCGACCTCTACCAAAACGCGCAGCGCAATCCCACGCAGACCCTGCTACGCGAGTTGCTCCAGGACGCGATCGCGGTCGGCGCGGTCACGCCAGAGGGTCCGCGCGTGCGCATCGCGGGCACCACGTTGCGCCTGCGTCTGCGCATGGCACAACAGGACCAGAACACCCTGGAAGCCGTCGTGGAAGAAGTCGGTGGCGCGGCCAGGAAAAGCCTCTCCTGGCTGGTGGAAGAAAGCGCGGAGAACTTCGCCGAACGGCTGGCCGAGGTATTGAGAACAGACCAAGTCTATCCTGGCGATCAGTCCTATGATCCGTCCGACCTGCTCCTGCGCTTCGTCGAACTCCTGCACACCGCTGTCGAGGCGCGGACCGGGGAAAGCGAGCACGACCTTGGGACGGTCGTCGAAATACCCAATACGCAATGGGTGGTCAGCCGTGAAGGGCTCTACTGCCTGGACCGGCACTACCACATTCCGGCGGCACGCCTGACCGGCTTCACCGACTGGCCGACCTACATGGCCGGCCAGGAATGGGCGGACGGCGCGCGGTTCGGGGAGGCGTTCCGGCTGGCCCGCTCACTGTTGAAGTGAGCGGGAGATGTGGACGAGGGTGGTGAGGAGGCGGTCGAGTTCGGCGTCGGGGTCGGTGGTGAGGCCGGCGTGGACGGGGCCGGTCTGGACGATGGTGCTTCTGGGGGCGGTCAGCCAGCGGAAGCGGGCGCCCAGGGGCTGGGCCGACAGGGGGCCGGCGGAGGCGTCGCAGGTCAGTTGGTAGGCGGCCAGCGCCTGGCGGAGGGCGGGGAGGTCGGCTTGCGGGTCCAGGGCGTGGAGGCGGGACTCGTCGAGGTCCACTCGGGCGCAGAGGTAGTTGCGGGGCTGGCAGTACAGGAGCACGCCGACGTTGATCTGCTCGCCGCGCTCCACGCGGGGGATCACGCGGATGACGGCGTACTCGTAGGCGTCCATGCTCATCGGTCGCCTCCGCGCCAGAACTCGCCGACCGAGGCCGGGCCGGGTTTCGCCTTGTGCTCCTCTTCGCGGACCAGCCACGTGCCGGGGCCGTGGGCGCGCTGGAGGAGGTGGTCGATGTACGCCTGCCGGACGTCGGCGGCGGTGTCGAAGCCGGGTTCGCCGTCCAGCCATTCGTCGGGGACGAGGGCGGTGACCTCGCGCAGGAGGTCGGCGGTGATGCGCGGCGCCAGGTCGGCGGCGGCGTCGTCGAGGCGGGTGGCGTGGGGGGCCAGGACGTGGTCGCTCGCGTCGAAGCGGCGCTGCGGGTCGGCGGTGCGCCAGTTGTGGTGGAACCAGAGCGCCGCGCCGTGGTCGATCAGCCAGACGGTGTGGTGCCAGACCAGGAGATTGGGGTTGCGCCAGGTGCGGTCGATGTTGTGGATCAGGCCGTCGAACCAGACCACGCGCGAGGCGAACCCGGGGTCTGGAGGCCACGCCATCGGCTCGAAACCCAGCGCGCCGGGCAGGAAGTCCACGGCCAGGTTGAGGCCCGCGCTCTTGCGCAGCAGCTCCTGGACCTCCTCGTCGGGCTCGCGGTCGCCGAACTGCGGGTCCAGGTCGATGAGCTTCAGCTCGGGGGTGCGCAGGCCGAGCCGCCTGGCCAGCTCCGCGCAGATGATCTCGGCGACGAGCACCCGCCTGCCCTGCCCCGCCTCGCGGAACTTGACGGCATAGGTGCCGAGATCGTCGGCCTCCACCACACCCGGCAGCGACCCGCCCTCCCTCAGCGGCGTCACATACCTCGTCGCCGTCAGCCTCTCCAACACATGATCGAGGCTACCGGTTGTTTTTCTCTCCTGTACGGCTCCGCCCCGCCCACCCGCACCGCCGCACCCGGCGCGCGCCCGTCGAGCGATGGTCGTGAGGGCTCACGGCGCACTCGCCGCAACAACTCCACCCTTGACCCGCGCCCGCGAAACCCCGTGTCAGTCACCCAGTAGTTCCGCCAGTGCCAGGGCGGCCAGGGCGGTTGTGTCCTGGTGCATGATGCCCAGGCGGCGCAGCGCCGCCACCCCCAGGTAGCTCGCGTACCCCGCCAGCACGCGGCGCGCCGCCTCCTCCGCGACGATTCCCGTCTCGGCGACCGTGGTCGTCATGAACGCCATGCGGCGCTCGTTCACCCTCTTGGCCACCTCCGCCACGGCGGGGTCGTCGGCGTCGCTGATCAGGCGGAACGAGACCGCCGCCTCGACCGGGTCGGCGAAGGCCAGTTCCAGGAGGGTGCGCAGGCGTTCGCGGGGATCGGGGATCTTCTCCAGGTTCCGGATGATGTGCTCGGTCTCGCGTTCCCAGTGGGCCAGGGCCGCCTCGACCAGGGCCTGCCGGTTGGCGAAGTGCCAGTAGAAGCTGCCTTTGGAGACGCCCAGCCGTACCGCCACGGGTTCCACGGCGACGGCGGCCAGGCCGCCTTCGGCGAGGGCGGCCAAGGCGGCGCGCGCCCAGTCGCCGGCGTTCAACTTACCCACCCGTCCAGCCTGCCATACGGTGGCGTATAGTCGGACCATACGCATCCGTATGGAGGTCGCGAGATGGTCTACAACGTGCACGAACGCGTCGTCGACGGGAGCCCGGAAGAGGTGTGGGCGCAGCTCACCGATGTCGGGCGGATCTATCCGGAGACCAGCGGGACGTTCGAGTTGCCCGAGGGGCTCTTCGAGGGGGCGCCGGTGCGGCACGACGGGCAGCGCTACCGGGTGGCGGTCGTCGAGCCCGGTCGCAGGCTGTGGTTCGACGTCGGCAGGACGATCGGGGGCGGTCACGGGTTCGAGCTGTTCCCCGTGGCGGGCGGGACGCTGGTGCGGCACACGATCAACGGGCGGCTGTCGGGGCTGTTCGCGCTGCTGTGGCCGCTGGTCATCCGCCGTGCTCACGACCGGGCGCTCGAAGGGCTGCTCGACAACCTTGAGCGCGAGGTCGCGCGTGCCCACGCTGGCTGAGGGGTTCATCCCGGTTCCGGATGCCTCGGAACGTCACGCGATCGTGATCGCCGCGTCCCGCGAGCGGGTCTGGGCGGCGGTCAGGCGGCCGGACCCCTCCGACATCCGCCTGGTGAAGCCGCTGTTCGCGGCCAGGAACCTGATCTCCAGGCTGCTGCACGGGCACGAGCAGCGTGACATGCCGGCCTTCACGCCGCTGGCGGAGGAGCCGGGACGGGAGGTCGTGCTCGGCACCGTGGGCCAGTGGTGGCGGCTCGGGCGGTCGGAGGGCGTCGCGCCGATCGGGGACGCGCAGGCGTTCAGCGCCTTCGACCGTCCCGGCTACGCCAAGGGCACCTTCAGCTTCCTGCTGGAGGAGGCCGGGCCGGGGCGGGTCAGGCTGGTGACCGAGACCAGGGTCGCGGCCACCAGCCCGGACGCCCGCCGGGCCTTCCTGCGCTACTGGAGGCTGATCCGGCTGGGCAGCGGGCTGGTGCGCTGGGCCATCCTGTCGTCGATCAAGGCTAGAACCTCGCGATGACCTCCTCGGCGAAGCGCTCCATCGTGGCGATCTTGAGCTCCAGGGTGCCTTCGCCGTGCCTGGCCTTCTCCTCCGGCGTGGCCAGCCACCACGGCGCGGCCATCGTGGCGGTGACGCCCTTGGCGGCGAAGCGCCGGTAGACGTCGGCGTCCGGCATCACCGCCAGCGGGGCGACGACCTCGAACGGACGGTCCTTCGGCAGCTTGGCCAGGACGGGGTCGAGTTGTTCCTCGGTGTAGATCCGGTTGCCGATCCAGCCGTCGCCGAGCCGGGTGGCGCGGGTGAGCGCGGCCTCGCTGTCGCCGCCGACGTAGATCGGGATGTTCCCGGACGGCGTGGGACAGATGGACAGTTCGGGCAGGCCGTCCAGCTTGACCGTCGACCCCGTCCACAGCTCCCGCAGGGCCGGGATCATCTCGTCCAGCCGCCGTCCCCGGGTGTGGAAGTCCTGGCCGGTCGCCTGGAACTCCTCCTTGCACCAGCCCACCCCGACCCCGAACGTCACGCGCTCGCCCGACAGCACCGCCGCCGTCGAGACCTGCTTGGCCACGGTGAACAGGTCGCGGGCCGGCGCGATGTACACGTTCGGGGAGAAACGCAGCGTGCTGGTCACCGCCGCCATCGCGCCGATCGTCACCCAGGTGTCCGGCCAGTGGGTGCCGGCGTCCCAGCGCGGCCTGCCGCTCTTGGAATAGGGGTACGGCGAGGCGAAGTCGGCGTAGAAGATGTGGTCGGAGAGCGTCAGCGTGTCGAACCCGCAGCGCTCGGCGGCCCTGGCCAGCTCCACGAACTGGTCGGTGGGGACGAACGAGGCCCCCAGCCAGAATTTCACTGGAACTCCGGGATGACCTTGGTGGCGAACAGCTCCAGGTTGCGCTTGACCGTGTCGAGCGGCAGCACGCCCTGCTGGCCCTGCATGTACAAGCCGAACCACTCCAGGTCGGGCATCCGGTCGAGCATGCGCTGGATGCCGCGCTTGACGTCGTCGGGGGTGCCGAACAGGGCCATCTCGACGTCGTTCATGCGCTTGGCGTCGCCCTTCTCGGGGGAGATGGGCTTGTGCTTCTCGTCCTCCTTCTTGCGCAGCACCTCCAGGTAGCCGAAGGGGCCGAAGAACGCGGCGAAGTCCTTGGGGATGCTGCGGCCGAAGGTGTTGATGGCCTCCTCGGTCGTGTCCGCGATGCCGACGATCTTGAGGATGCCGGTGTGCTCGCCGAGCTTGTAGTCGCGCCCCTGCCTGGCCGACTCCTCCTGGTAGAGCTTGGCCTTGGCGGCGTGGTCGTCCGGGTTGGGGGTGAACATCCAGGGCAGGATGTTCTCCTGCGCGGCGCGGATGACCGAGCGGTCGGAGATCGTGAACGGCTGCCAGAGCTCCGGGTGCGGATTCTGGTACGGCCGGGGGCAGACCGAGACCGCCTGGACCTTCCCTTCGTCGTCCAGTTCCCCGGGCGCGCCGAACGTCTTCGTCCACTCCTGCGCCGGCCAGCCCTCGATGCCGTCGAAGGGGAAGGGCACCTCGTAGTCCAGCACGTCGGACTTGTAGCGCAGCGTCTCCTGGGTCCACGCCATCTTCATGATCTTCAGGACCTCGCCGAAGACGTCGAAGTTGCGCGTGTCGGAGGCGGAGCCGTCCGAGCGGGCCGCGGCGGCGTGCCAGCGCTGGCCCAGGACGTTCATCCAGCGGTTCTGGTAGCCGCGGGCGACGCCCAGGCGCAGCCGTCCCTTGCTGAACTGGTCGAGCAGCGCCACGTCCTCCGCGGCCCTGATCGGGTCCCAGGCGGGCAGGACCATGCCGAGCGGGGCCAGCAGGATGCGTTCGGTGCGTGCCGCGAGGTCGGTGAGGAACATCAGCGGGTTGACCGAGAACTCCATCCCCTCCGAGTGGAAGTGGTGCTCGGTCATCATGAGCGCGTCGAAGCCGATCTGGTCGGCGTGGACGGCGATCTCCCGCACCTCGTGCAACAGCCGCTGGTACGACTCGGTGTCACGTCCGATGGGCCGCTTGGCCTTGGCGTTCTCCTCGGCGGCATATCCGGAGCCTGGAATCTGCGGGTTCAGGAAGATGGAAAACTTCACCGGGAGTCCTCTTTCCGCGGGGCGTTTCTCTGACCGGCAAGCTACTCTAAGAATCTTAGCCGAGCAATCGCTTGGTTGACATGGGAGGTCGGCAATGCGGCTGGGCGTCACGATGTTCTCCACCGATCTGGCCATGCCGGTGCCGGACCTGGCGCGGGCCGCCGAGGAGCGCGGCTTCTCCTCGCTGCTCCTGCCCGAGCACACCCACATCCCCGTCTCCCGTCGTACGCGGCCGGCCGGCGGGCAGGCGGTCCTGCCGGAGGAGTACAAGCGCACGGTGGACCCGCTCGTCGCCCTCGGCGCGGCGGCGGCGGTGACCTCGCGGATCCGGCTCGGCACCGCCATCCTGCTGGCCGCCCAGCGCGAGCCCATCGTCACCGCCAAGGCCGTGGCCACGCTCGACCACCTGTCCGGCGGGCGGGTGATGCTCGGGATCGGGTTCGGGTGGAACGTCGAGGAGATCGAGAACCACGGCGTGCCGTACCGGGAGAGGCGGGAGGTCGCGCGGCGCAACGTGCTGGCGATGCGCGCGCTGTGGAGCCAGGACGTGGCCGCCTTCGAGGGCGTCGAGCCGTCGTGGTCGTGGCCCAAGCCGGTCTCGGGACCGCCGGTATACGTGGGCGGCGCGGCGGGGCCCAAGATGTTCGCGCACGTCGCCGAGTACGCCGAGGGGTGGATGCCGATCGGCGGCAAGGGCGTCAAGGCGGCGCTGCCCGCGCTGCGCGAGGCGTGCGAGAAGGCCGGGCGCCCCATGGCCGAGGTCATCCCGATCGGGACGCTGCCCACCCCCGAGAAGCTCGACTACTTCGCCGCCCTGGGCATCACCGAAGTGGTCGCCAACCTGCCGAGCGCGACCGCCGACCGGGTGCTGCCCGTGCTCGACTCCTATGCGGAACGCTTCCTGTCATAATTACGCGCTATGTCGCGATTGGCGGAGCTTCGGACGGGCGATCCGCGCCGGTTGGGTTCCTACCTGCTGGCGGGCCGGCTCGGTCAGGGCGGGCAGGGCGTCGTCTTCCTCGGCACGACCCCGGCCGGCGCGCAGGTCGCGATCAAGCTGCTCCACGCCAGCGTGGCGGCCGACCCCGCGGTGCGCAGGCGCTTCCTCGGCGAGGTGGAGGCGGTGCGCAGGGTCGCGCCGTTCTGCACGGCTCAGGTGCTCGACGCCGCCCTGGAGGACGACCGGCCGTACATCGTCAGCGAGTACGTGGACGGCGTCTCGCTGCGCGACCACGTCGTGGCCAAGGGGCCCAGGGCGGGCGGCTCGCTCGACCGGCTGGCCATCGGCACCGCCACCGCGCTGAGCGCCATCCACCGCGCCGGGGTGGTGCACCGCGACTTCAAGCCGGACAACGTCCTGCTGAGCCTGGACGGGCCCAGGGTCATCGACTTCGGCGTCTCCCGCCTCATGGACGGCGCCGCCACCACCAACCGGATCCCCGTCGGCACGCCCGCGTACCTGGCCCCGGAGCGCATCGAGGGCGAGTCCGCCGGCCCGCCCGCCGACATGTACGCCTGGGCCCTCACCCTCGCCTACACCGCCAACGGCCGCCACGCCTACCGCGCCGACACCTACCAGGAGATCCTCGCCCGCATCATGTACGGCCGGCCCGACCTCGGCACGCTGACCGGGCGGCTGCGCGAGATCGTGGAGGCGTGCCTGGCGCGTGTGCCGGGGGAGCGGCCGGGGGCGGAGGAGGTGCTGGGTTCGCTGCTGGGCCACGGCGGCCTGGACGCCCGCGACGCGCTGACCTCAGGCGCCATGGCCGCCGTGGACGCCACCGACCCCCGCCTCGGCGTTCCGGAGGGGAACGTCTCGGCCGGCGACGGCAGCGACACCCGCCCTTTCGGCCCCGACGACTCCGCCCCCACCAACCCGGGCCCGGCCACCCCACCCCCCTCAGACACCCTTTCGACACCCGCCCCCGGAACCGGCCACCCGGCCAACGGCCTCCCGGCCGGGTCCGCGCCTGGCGGGATTTTGGCGGGGGGCGGAAACGCCAGGGCCGGCGCTGCTGACGGGCTTGTCGCGGCGGCGCCGGGTGGCGGGCCCGGCGCGGGTGAAGGGCCTGCGGCGGCGTCGGGTTCCGGCGGCGCGGGTGAAGGGCTTGCGGCGGCGTCGGCTTCCGGCGGCGCGGGTGAAGGGCTTGCGGCGGCACCGGGTTCCGGCGGCGCGGGCGAAGGGGGTGTGTCGGCGTCGGCTTCCGGTGGCGCGGGTGGCGAGACCGCCACGGGCGGCGGAGCTACCGCTGGTGGCGCGTCTCTTCCCGGTGGTGGGTCTGCCGCTGTGCCGGGTGGTGGGCGGGTCGGCAGGTGGCAGGTGGCTGTTGCCGTGGTGGGGGTGTTGGCGGGGGTGGCGGGGTTCGGGTTGTGGTTGCGGGGTGCGCAGAGCCCAGGGCTGGCCGGGACCTGGACCGGGTCGGCCGACCACCCGAGCGCGGGCCGCGTGTTCCCGGTGGAGATCAGGCTGGCCGGCGAGGGTGGGTCCGCCATGCGCTGGGGCGCCGACCTGCACTGCTCGGGCCGCCTCAGCGAGACCTCCAGCGCGATGGTCTTCACCCTCGACGAGGTACGCGGCCAGGAGTGCTACCCGGGCACCCTCCGGATGTTCCCCAGCGGCGGCGACATGGACCAGGCGGTGATCAGAGTGACCCGCAGCGGTGACACCGATGTCACCTATTCGGGCAAGGTCAGCCGCCCGTCCTGACCCGATGTGTCACGGTCGTGTGCCGATTGGGCGGCCCGCGTTGACTGTCCGGCGTTGGTTGCTTTCAGTGGAATGAGTACCGGGTGGCGGCGAGGGGAGGCCCTGTGCCTGACACGCAGCCGCTCAAATCGGGGGACCCGCGGCTACTGGGCGACTACACACTGTCCGGCCGGCTGGGCGAAGGCGGCCAGGGCGTGGTGTTCCTCGGGATGAGGGGCGAGGAACGATACGCGATCAAACTGCTCCACGGGCCGGTGGGGGACGAGCAGGCCGCCTTCTTACGCGAGGTGGAACTGGCCAAGCACGTCGCGCGGTTCTGCACCGCCCAGGTCGCCGACGCCGGGTTCGACGACGGCCGGCCGTACATCGTGAGCGAGTTCGTGGACGGGCCGTCGCTGTACCGGGACGTCGCGCTCACCGGGCCGAAGAGCGGCGGCGCGCTGGAGCGGCTCGCGGTCGGGACCGCGACCGCGCTCGCGGCCATCCACCGCGCCGGGATCGTGCACCGCGACTTCAAGCCGCAGAACGTGCTGCTCGGCCCGGACGGGCCCCGGGTGATCGACTTCGGACTCGCGCGCGTGCTCGACGCCGCCGCCACGCAGAGCGGGCGCGGGGTGGGCACGCCCGCCTACATGGCGCCGGAGCAGATCACCGCCGCGCTGGTCACCGGCGCGGCGGACGTGTTCTCGTGGGGCGCCACCATGTGCTTCGCGGCCAACGCCAGCGCGCCGTTCGGGCAGGACTCCGTGGCGCCGGTGCTGCACCGCATCCTCACCGCGGCGCCTGAGCTGGGGCGGCTGGACGGGTACCTGCGCGACCTCGTGGCGGCCTGCCTCGACAAGGACGCGCGCAACCGGCCGTCGAGCCGCGACCTGCTCTACGCGCTGCTCGGCGACTCGGAAGAGGTGCCGGCGGAGGTGCTGCGCTCACCTCCGCCGCACCTGCTGCGCACGGGCGCGCCCCCGATGGCCGAGGCGGAGACGACCGGGGCCGCGCCGGAGGTCTACCACCTGCCCGCCGTGGGCCAGCCGGCCGCCGCCGGAGGCCGAGCGGCCGGGGCCGTGAGCCACCCCGGCGCCGTGAGCCACCCCCGCGCAGTCGGCCATGCCGCCGCCGTGAGTCATCCGGCGACGCTGAGCCAGGACACGCAGGACGTGCGCGCCACCCAGCGGGCCAGCGCCGCCAACCGCGCGGGCTTGGCGGTCTCGTGCGCGCTGCTGGTGAGCGCGGCCGTGCTGGTGACGCTGCTGGTTCCGGCCTTCCGCACGGGCGAGGGGCCGGCGCCGCAGGCCGCCGCGCAGCCCAGCGGGTCCGCGCCCGCGCTGCTGCTGCCGCAACTCGCCGAGCCCTCACCGTCGCGCGAGCGGCAGGAGACGAAGGTACGAGGGGGCGCCACCGACCCGGCTCCGCCACCGCCGAGGGTGGAGCCGGTAGGGGTGGGGGTGCCGAGCTTGGTGGGGATGGATCGTTCCGCGGCGGTCAAGGCGCTCAGGCGGGCGGGGCTCAGCGCCGGGTCGGTCAAGGAGGTGGACTCCAAGGAGCGGATCGGCCGGGTGCTGTCCAGCCGGCCCGCGGCGGGCGCGCTGCTGGCCAAGGGGGCGGAGGTGGATCTCGACGTTTCCGCGGGGCTGGCCGTACCGGAGCTGACGGGGTTGAGCAGGAAGGCGGCCGAGCTCGCGCTGGCGCGGACCGGGCTGAAGACCGGCGCGGTGAGCAGGGCCTGCTCGGCGCAGCCGGGCGGGCGGGTGCTGTCGTCCGCGCCCGGGGCGGGCAGCCGGGTGGCGGGCGGGAGCGCGGTGGCGCTGGTCGTCGCCCAGCACGGGGCCGAGGTGCCCGCGGTCACCGGCAAGGGCAGGGACGGCGCGCTCGCGGCGCTGAAGGCGGCCGGGTTCGCCGTCGAGCAGCGGGTGCAGATCGTGACCCAGCCCGGCGAGGTGGACGTGGTGCTCGCCCAGAGCGTGCCGGCGGGCCGTTGCGCGCAGCCCGGCCGGACGATCGTCATCACGGTGGGAGTCGAAGGACAGACCGGGCCGGATCCCGGCGAACCCGACCCCGACCCCACCCCGACACCCTCCTGACCCTCCCCTGCCGACCCCAACCGTCCCAGACCCAGGCCGCCCCTGACCCCCTGACCGCCGCTGACCCTGACCGCCGCCGCTCGCCGCCGCCCGCCGCTGACCGTCCCTGGCCGCCCCTGGGCGCCCCGCCGCCCAGGGTGGCGTTCACGAGGCGGGCGCCTCCACGGCCGGGCGTTCCTGGCTTCCGCCGCGTACGCGCGCGGCGTTGACGAACACGGCGACGAAGGAGTAGAGCCGGTCGGCGTAGACCTGCCGCATCTCGCCGAGCCGGAGCCCCGCCTCGTCGGCGCGGGCGGCGACCGCGAGCGGCGGCACGGCCCGGGTGCGCAGGCCGACCTTCTCGCCACTCGTGGACATGGCCAGGTAGAGCGGGTGGGCCTCGGTGTAGCCGGGGTCGATGTCGCAGACGATCAGGGTCCCGCCCGGCGCGAGCAGACCGGCCAGGCGCCCGAAGTCCGGCATCACCGGCATCGAGGACAGGACGAGGTTGAGCAGGATCACGTCCTGCGACCGGGGCGCGACGCGGTCGCGGACCCGGTTGATGTCCTCGACCAGGACCTTCGTGCGCTCGTAGAGCGGCTGACCGGCGAGATGGCGCTGGAACTGCTCGGCCATCCCCGGGCAGAAGTCCACGTAGGTCCAGCGCATCGAGGTGTCGAGGAAGAAGTGCGTCGCCACGTTCTTGCCGGAGCCGCCGCCCAGGTCGAGCACGCGCAGGGCGGGCTTGGCGGCCCGGAGCCCGACCAGCAGCCTGATGACCGCCCGGTGGGTTCCAGCAGGTTGGCTGAGTTGCGCTGGTCGTAGTTGGGGGCGATGGCCTGGTAGAAGTCGCGGGCCTGCGTGGTCTCGAAGAGCTCGACGTCCTCCTCGCCGCCGTCCGCGGGGGTGAAAGCCTCCTCGCGCGGCCCCACCCTCGGCGGCCAGAACTCGATCGACCTCCCCTGCCGGTACGCGCCGACGAGCACGACCAGGACGATGACGGCGACCCCCGTCACCAGATAGCCCGAGCCGCTGCCCAGGGCGTCGAACACGTGCTTCAGATCCATCGGTATCCTCCTTACCTGCGTCCATGAACGCTCGCGCGCGGGTGTCCCGCCAGAGCGGTGGACAAGATCGCGCTGGAAACGCGCCACGCGCGGATGGGACAGGACACGCGGGGACGCGGGCTCGGGAAATAGGTCAGGCTTTTCCGCGCGATAGCGGTCACATAAATGCTTTATGGGTGCTAATGCACGGACAATTCGCGTACTGTTGCGGACAAGCTTGGACAATCGCGGACAGCAGTATGAGGTGTTATGGGAGATGAGTCTGCGGAACTTGCCGCTGTCGCAACAAAGGAAGACTTGGCGCGACTTATGCGTATACTTCGTGCCCGTGCGGATATGCCGGCGTATCGGGATCTGGAGAAACGCGCGGTCGCCGTCGGCGGCTCGCTGCCGCGTACGACGCTGGGAGAAGTGCTCAACGGGCGTAAGTTCCCAACGAGGGCATTTCTGATTACCTTTCTCAACGTCTGCGAGGTGCCGGAAGCCGAGCAGGTGACGTGGCTGCGGGTGTGGTATCGCCTGGCCGCCGAGTACCACGCCGGCGTGGCCGCGGAGGGCGTACGCGCGGCCGAGGGCGAGCATCTGCAACGCGAGATCGAGCGCCTGGGCGAGGAACTGGATCAGGAGCGGCGCCGGATGTCCGAGCATGTCGCCCGGCTGGAGGAAACTGTCCCGATCCTGCGCCAGGCCGTCTCGGCGCTCGCCGAGTCGGGACAGCACGATCTGGCCGAGCAGATCTCCACCGGCCTCGTGGACCTGTGCCGCGCCGCCGCCGGTGAGAAGGCGCCCGCCTGCCTGCGCCTGCGTTACGAGCGGGCGCTGATCCTGGCCCAGCGCGGCGCCCCCTCCGTGCTGACCCTGCTCGGAGAGGTGCTGGCCGACTGCAAGGAGACGCTCGACGCCACCGATCCGCTGACCGCCGCCGTGGAGGCCGCCTTCGCCCACCACGCCTCGGGCGCGCCGCCCGCGACCGGCATGCTGCCCACCGTCTGGAACGTCGAGCCGCGCAACCCCGAGTTCACCGGCAGGCAGGAGGTCATCGCCGAACTCGGCCGCCGCTTCCGCACCGGCGGCCTGGCCAAGGTCCAGGTGCTGCGCGGATGGGTCGGCGTGGGCAAGACGCAGATCGCGATCGAGTACGCCCACCAGTTCGCCGCCGACTACTCCGTCGTGTGGTGGATCGACGCCGAGGACCCGATGCTGATCGGCAAGCAACTGGCGGAACTCGCGGTCCAGTTGGAGCTGGCGATCCCCGACGTGGACTCGGGCAGCGCGGTCGCCCTGCTCAAGGCCCACCTGCGCCAGCACCCGGGCTGGCTGCTGCTGATCGACAACGCCGAGGATCCCGGGCTGGTGCGCCGCTGGCTGCCGGGCGGGCCCGGCCACGTGGTGATCACCTCCCGGGTGGGCGGCTGGGAGCACCTGGCCGTCACCGTCCCGGTGAACGTCATGGAGCGCGCCGAGTCGGTCCAGCTCATCCGCAGCCACGGGCCGGACCTGCGGGGCTCGGAGGCGGCGGCGCTGGCCGCCGAACTCGGCGACCTCCCGCTCGCGCTGGTGCAGGCCGGTACCTTCCTCGCCGAGACCGCGACCGCGCCTGGCGACTACCTGGGCCTGCTGCGCTCGCGGCCGAAGGAGGTGCTGAGCGAGGGCGCGGCGGGCGAGTATCCGCACTCGCTGGCCGCCGCCGTGGGCCTGACCATCGAACGGCTGGCCAGGCACGAACCGGTCGGCCTGGCGCTGGCCCGGATCTGCGCGTTCCTGGCGCCGGACACGATCCCGGTGGAATGGCTGGTCGGCCGGCACCCCGCCGCCGCGCGGGAAGGCCCGCTGGACGGCCTGACGGCGGCCGAGGACGACGCGCTCGCCCTGCGCAGGGGCGTCGGCTCGATGAGCCGCTTCGGCCTGGCCGTCGGCGCCCGCGGCGGGCTGCGCCTGCACCGGCTCACCCAGAGCATCATCCGCGACCATCTGCCCCCGGCCGAGCAGGAGAGCGTCCTGGAGCACGCCAGGGCGCTGCTGGCCCGCCACCATCCCGGCGATCCGGAGGATCCCGCGGGCTGGCCGGCCTGGTCGCGCATGGTCCCGCACCTGTTCGCGGTCGCTCCTGACGCCTCCGGCGACCACGACCTGAGGGAGATGGCCTGCGACGCGGGCTGGTACCTGATCGAGCGCGGGGAGGCCCAGGCCAGCGCCAGGTTCTCGGCCAAGCTGTACGCCCGCTGGCAGAAGACCCTGGGCCCGAGGCACCCGCAGACCCTCGCCGCCGCCCGCGACCTGGCCAGGGCGTTACGCGAGCAGGGCGACTACGCCGACGCGGCCACGCTCTACGAACGGGCCACCGGCGAGGCCGAGGCGGGCCTGGGCGCCGACGACCCCCTGACGCTGCGGCTCAAGCACGGGTACGCGATCGACCTGCACCTCCTGGGCCGCGACCGGGAGGCGTACGCGTTGCAGAAGGACGCCTTCACCCGCTACGAGCGCGTGCTCGGACCCAGGCACCCGCACACCCTGCACTCGGCCAACCACCTGGCGGTGGCGCTGCACGCGCTCGGCCGCTTCGAGGAGGCCCGCGACCTGCACGAGGAGACCTACGCCCGCTACCGCGACGTGCTCGGCGACGACCACCCCGACACGCTCCGCTCGGCCAACAACCTCGCCGTGGACCTGCGGACCCTGGGTGAGCACACCCGCGCCCACACCCTCCAGGTCGAGGCGCTGACCCGCCGGAGACGCACGCTCGGCGACGATCATCCGCACACGTTGCAGTCGGCCACGAGCCTCGCGGAGACGCTTCACACAATGGGCCGTTCCGAGGAGGCATTACGCCTCCTGCACGAAACCCACGACCGCAGCGTGAAGGTTTTGGGACCCCGTCATCCGGACTCCCTGCACGCGAGCCGAAACCTTACTAGCATCCAGGAGACCCTTCGACATTCCTCATAGACATCTGCCCTTGGGAATCGTTGCCCGCGCCCAACTCTCATGGTTCTATTAGGGCGGCCGATTTCCAAAGGACGGGTGCACATGGCTCATGCGCGCATTGCCTTGGTGACAGCCAGACCACGACCGGAAGTCAATCCCGATTTGGATATGCCGCTGCTGCACGCGGCCTTCGACGAGGTCGAGGCGGAAGCGGAAATCACGCACTGGGACGATCCCGACATCGACTGGGCGTGTTTCGACCTCGCCGTCGTGCGCTCGCCCTGGGACTACTCCTGGCGCTCGGCCGAGTTCCTGGCCTGGGTCGACCGCACCGCGGAGCGGACCCGCGTGGCCAACCCGCCGGAGATCATCCACTGGAACGCCCGCAAGGAGTACCTGCTCGAACTCCGCGAGCGGCAGGTCCCGGTGGTGCCTACCGGCTACCTGGTCCCCGGCTCCCCGATGGACCTGCCCTCGGGGTACGACTTCGTCGTCAAGCCGGCCGTCGGCGCGGGGGCGCGTTTCGCGGCCCGCTACACCCCGGGCGACCGGGCCCTGGCCGCCGCCCACGTCGAACGCATCCATGCCGACGGGGTCACCGCGATGGTCCAGCCGTACCTCTCACGCATCGACGTGAGCGGGGAGCGCGCGCTGGTGTTCGTGCGCAACCGCTTCCTGCACGCCATCCGCAAGCGGGCGGTCCTGGCGCCGGGCCTGCGCTACGACCAGCCCAGGGACGCCCACCCCGGCACCGAGCCCTGGCAGCCCACCTCCGCCGAGCGGGATCTCGCCGAGCGGGTGCTGAGCTGCGTGCCCGACGCCGGCCGGCTCCTGTACGCCCGGGTGGACATGGCCGACGACGCGGCGGGCAACCCGGTGCTGACGGAGCTCGAACTCGTCGAGCCGGGCCTCTACCTGCGCTTCCACAAGGGCTCGATCCCCACGTTCGTGGAGGCGATGGTGGACGTCGCACAGGCGCTCCGACCGGCCGGCAGCGGCCGTCCGGGCTGAGCGGCACCGCCACAGGAACCTTCCAGCCAGGGGGACCGCGCCGTGTCAGAGGAGTTCGGGCCGATGCCCTTCACGGCGCCCACCCCCTTCGCGGAACCTCCCGAGTTCGAGCGCCTTCGTGCCCGGGAGGTCCCGGTCCGCGTGCGCACCGCCGCCGGGGACGCCGGATGGCTGGTGACCGGCTACCCGCAGGTGCGCGCGCTCTGCGCCGACCGGCGCGTCGGACGTTCCCACCCCGATCCGGAGCGCGCGCCGCGCCTGTGGCGGGAGCGGCTGTTCGATCCGACGGGCGACGTGCGCGGGGAGATGGCCGATCACCGGCGGGTGCGCGCGCTGCTCGCGCCCGCGTTCGGCCGCGGCCGGGTGGCCGAGGAGCAGGCCCGGATCCAGGCCCTGCTCGACACGATCCTGGCCGAGCTCGCCGCCTCGGGCTCGGCCGCCGACCTGCACGCCGAGCTCGCGGTGCCGTACGCCATGGGGGCCGTCTTCGGCTTCGTCGGCATACCGGAGCGGGAGTGGGAGCTCTACCGGCGGCGCTCCCGATGGCTGCGCGAGCCGGGGCGGATGGCGGACCAGCCGCCTGAGCTGCGCGCGGCGGTGGCCAGGATGGTCGAGCGGGAGCGCGGCAGGGCGGGCCGGGACACGGTCGCCCTGCTGGCCTCGCTCGGCACCGAGGAAGCCACCGACGTCCTGTGCGGCCACGTGGGCCTGATGGAGTACGAGACGGTCGCGGCCCGGATCGGCTACGCGCTGCTGTACCTGATGGCCGACGAGGCGCAGCGGCGGCGGCTTGAGGCCGACCCCGCTCTGGTCCCGTCCGCGGTCGAGGAGATCATGCGGGTGGCGGTGCCGGGGGGAAGCTGGATCCCCAGGTACGCGCTGGCCGACGTCGAGCTGAACGGGGTCAGGATGCGCGCGGGCGACCTGGTGGTCCTGTCGATGCAGGCCGCCAACCGCGACCCGCGCTGGTTTCCCGACCCCGGCGCGTTCCTGATCGACCGCGCGCCCAACCCGCACCTCGGCTTCGGGCACGGCAAGTTCTACTGCCTGGGCGCGCGGCTCACCCGGCTGCTGTTGCGCCAGGTGCTCACGACGGTCTTCCGCCGCCTGCCGGGGGTACGGCTGGCCGTACCGGCCGCAGAGGTCGAGGCGGATCGCTCGGCGCTGACCGGCGGCGTGCGGGCGTTGCCGGTCAGGTGGTGACGGCGTTGCCGGTCAGGTGGTGACGGCGTTGCCGGTCAGGTGGTGACCGGTTCCAGGGTGACGGTGGTGCCATCCAGGCGGGAGCGTTCGGCGGCCCAGGCGATCAGGTGGCTGTGCAGGCTCTCGCCGGGCGAGGACAGCACGGCCGAGCGGTCTCCGGTCTCGACGGCGTTCAGGAACGCGTTCATCAGGCCCTCGTCGCCGCCGCCGTGGCCGCCGCCGGCCGTACCGTCGCCGGTGGTGGAGCTGTCGACCACGGACGTCTCGCCCGTGACGAAGTCGGTCACCTTCAGCAGCACGCCGTCGCCCTCGATCGAGCCGCGGGTGCCGAAGACGCGGGTCTGGCGGTGCTGCTGGGGGGTGAAGGCGGTCATGGTGAAGGCCGCGCTGGCGCCGCCCTCGAACTCCATGTTCACGACCTGGTGGTCGACGACGTCGTTGTCGCAGGCGTAGACGCATCTGCCGTAGGGGCCCGTGCGCAGTGCCTCGCGTACGCCCGCCTCGGAGACGTCCTCGGTGACGGCGGTCAGCGGCCAGTGCTCGCGCCCGGCGAGCGGCAGGTAGAGGCGGGGCGCGGAGTACGGACAGGTGCTCTCGACCGAGCAGTCCAGGCAGCGGTCGGCGGCGCCCTCGGGGCGGTTCGCCGGCGTGAAGTGCTTGAGCCCGCCGAAGGAGGAGACCCGGGTGACCTGCCTGCCCATCAGGTAGACGAGCCAGTCGAGGTCGTGGCAGGACTTGGCGAGCAGCATGAAGGTCGACTCGTCGGTACGCCGCCAGTTGCCGCGCACGTAGGAGTGGGCCTGGTGCCACCAGCCGACCGGCTCCAGGTGCTGCACGCTGATGATCTCGCCCACGGCGCCCGCGTCGAGCAGCCGCTTGAGCGTGTGGGTGTAGGGCGTGTAGCGCAGCACGTGGCAGACGGCGAAGACGGTGCCCGCCTTCTCGGCGGCGGCCACGATCGTGCGGCAGTCCTCCTCGGTGACCGCCATCGGCTTCTCCAGCAGGATGTGGTAGCCCAGCTCGGCGAAGCGGACCGCGGGCTCGACGTGGTCGGCGTCCATGGTGGCGATGATCACGGCGTCGGCCTGGCGGGGGAGGGCGGCCAGTTCGCGCCAGTCGGCGTACTGGGCGGCCTCGGGGAAACGTTGTCTGCGGGTGGGCAGCGGGTCGGCGACGGCCACCACGCGTGCCCTGCCCTCGGCGTTGCGGGCGTACCCCGACCCGCGTGAACCCGCGCCGACGACGGCGAGAGTGACCATCATTCCTCCAGATATGTAAACAGTTAACGTATGTCGACCGATGCTAGGATTCGTGGTCAACCTAGGCAAGAGGTGGCAGTTATGAAACCGAATCACATAAGTGGCCGGTGACGCTTCGCTCCTGCGGCGGGTGAACACCCAGGTCACGCTGAACGCGCTCCGCCGCGAGGGCGTGGCCACCCTCACCCGGCTCGGCCGGATCACCGGGCTGTCCAGGCAGACCGTCGAGACCGTCCTGGACGAACTGGCCGGGCGCGGCTGGGTCAGGGAGATCCCGCCGGACGAGGGCGCCATGGGGCGTCCCGCCCGCAGGTTCGGCTTCCGCGCCGACGCCGGTCACGTGCTCGGCGTCGACATCGGGGCCAACAAGATCCTCGCCGCGCTGGCCGACCTCAACGGCGAGGTCGTCCACTGGCGACGCGTCCACGTCAGCGCGGACGCCCCGGCCCCCGAACGTCTGGAGTCCGCCCGGCAGGCCGCTCTGGCCTGCGCGGACGCCGCCGGCGTGGCGCGTACCCGGGTGTGGGCGAGCTGTGTGGGCACCTCGGGCGTGGTCGACCGCTCCGGCCGCGTCGCGCTGTCGGCCGTGCTGCCCGGCTGGACGGGCGTGGACCTCGCGGGGCTGGCCGGGGGCTGGTTCGGGTGCAAGGGGCTGGCCGGCAACGACGCCAACCTCGCCGTCCTGGCCGAGCACTGGCGCGGCAGCGCGCGGCACGCCGCCGACGTCGTCTATGTCCTGGTCGGACACCGGGTCGGTGCGGGCATGCTGATCGGCGGGCGGCTCCACGGCGGCCGGTCGGGCGCGGCCGGGGAGATCGGGTCGCTGCGCCGGCTCGGCTGGGAGGCGGCCACCGCGGAACTCGCCGCCCACGGCGAGGCGGCCGCCGTCTTCAAGGCCGCGGCCGACGGCGAGCCCGCCGCCGTCCGCGCGGTCGAGCGCTTCGCCGGGGACCTCGCGGTCGGGGCCGCCGCCCTCGTCCTGGCCGTCGACCCCGACCTGCTGGTGGTGGGCGGCGGCCACTCCCGCGCGGGCGAGGTCCTGCTCGCGCCGTTCCGCCGCCGGCTGGCCGAACTCTGCCTCGCGGTGCCCGAGGTGGTCACCTCGACGTTCGGCGACGAGAGCGTCGCCCTGGGCGGGGTACGGCTGGCCCTCGACCACGTGGAACGGGAGATCCTCGGGCTCTAGACCATGTACTGGTCGTGCCGGTGGTAGAGCTCGGTCCACTCCTCGTCGCTCAGCTTGCGGCCGGAGGTGGCGATCTCGGCCAGCGCCTCGAAGTACGCCTCGCGCGGCGCCCCCGGTGTGAACAGGATCAGCATGGTCACCGGCGCGCCCGACTCGTTGCGGAAGCCGTGGTGGCCGCCGGGCGGCACGTAGAGGAAGTCGCCTGGCCGGCCGTCCACCCAGGTGTCGCCGCTGTAGAGCTTGACCGAGCCGGAGATGACGTAGAACGACTCGGAGATCGTCCGGTGGAAGTGCGGGGTCGCGCCGCCCGGCTTGATCCCCATCTCCCACCGGTAGAGACCGAACTGGCCGTCGGTCGTGGCGCCGGTGCCCAGGTAGTGCACTTGGGTGCCGCCGGCGCCCATGACCAGGTCGGGGGCTTGGTCCCCCGGGCGGAGCACGCCGCTGTGCTGGCCCGAGTCGCCTTTGTACCTAACTTCGGGATACGACATGCGGGTCACTCTTCCAGACCCGCGCTTCCTCGTCGTCCTCGTGACCTTCTCCGTCGTCCTCGTGACCCTCGACGGAGAGGTTGGGCAGCAGCCGGTCCAGCCAGCGCGGGCACCACCAGTTGAGGCGGCCGAGCAGCACCATGGTGGCGGGCACCAGGAAGCCGCGGATGATCGTGGCGTCCACGGCGATGGCCACCGCCAGCCCCACGCCGAACGTCTTCACCAGCGGGTCGGGGTAGGCGATGAAGGCCACGAACACCGCGACCATGATCAGGGCGGCGGAGGTGATGACCCGGCCGGTCGAGCCCAGCCCCTCCGCCACCGCCCTGCGGTTGTCGCCGTGTTTCAGGTACGCCTGCCGTACCGCGGTCAGGAGGAACACCTCGTAGTCCATCGAGAGCCCGAACAACACCGCGAACAGCATCAACGGCACATAAGGCTCGATCGGGACGGTGAAGAACACCGTCTGCAGGTACGAGGCGTCCGCGGGCGGATCCATGCCGACCAACTGGCTGCCGACGCCGTAACTGAAGACGATCGCCAGCGCGCCGAACGCGGCGCCCAGCGACACCAGGTTCATCAGCGCCGCCTTGAGCGCGACCACCGGCGCGCGGAAGGCCAGCAGCAGGAGCATCGCGCTGAGCAGCACCACCACGCCGATCACCAGTGGCGTGTTGCCCGAGATGCGGTCTGCGGCATCGGCGAGCGCGGCCACCTCGCCGCCGACGTGCACGTTCACGCCCGGTCTGTCCAGCGCCCTGACCGCCGCGACGACGGCGGGCGCGCGCTCGTCGCTGGGCGCGTAGTCGGGTATCGCCTGGATCAACACGGTACGGCCGGCGTCGTTCAGCTTGGGCGGGCTGACATGGGCGATGCCGTCGATGTCGGCCACGTCCCTGGCCAGGCCCTCGACGTTCGGGTCGGTGGCCTTGGCGACCTTGTCGCCGAGTTCCGCCACGACGACGAGCGGGCCGTTGCTGCCCGGGCCGAAGCCGGTGGCCATCAGCTCGTAGGCGCGGCGGGGGGCCGAGCCCTGCGTGCCGTACCCGTCGTCGAGCGGCCCGAGCTTCAGCGCCAGCGCGGGCGCGGCGAGCGCCGCCAGCGCCAGGACGCTGGCCAGCAGCACGCTCCACGGCCGCCGCGCGACCCACGCGCCGAGCCCGCCCCAGCCCGAGCCCTCCTTCCTGCGGCCCAGGAACGGCACCTTGAGCGCGTTGACCTTCTCGCCCAGCACGCCGAGCAGCGCGGGCACCAGGGTGATCGAGGTGAGCACGGCGAAGACGACCGAGATGCCGGTGATCCAGCCGAGCGTGCGCAGCAGCGGGAAGCCGCCGAGCACGAGCGCGCTGAGCGCGATGATGACCGTGCCGCCCGCGAACACGACCGCGCCGCCCGAACTGGACACCGTCCGCCGCACCGACTCCAGCACCGGCACCCCGTCGGCCAGCAGCTTGCGGTGCCGCGAGAGCAGGAACAACGCGTAGTCGATGCCCACGCCGAGCCCGATCATCGTGGCCATGATGCCCGCCTGCTTCGGCACGTCGACCACGTGCCCGAGCAGCCCGATCACCCCCAGGCCCGCGGCCACGCTGACCAGCGCCGTGAAGATCGGGATCAGGGCGGCCACCAGGGTGCCGAAGGCCAGCACCAGCACGAGCAGCGCGCAGGTGACGCCGATGATCTCGCTGGGGCCGGTCTTGATCTCCTTGTCGGCCGGTGTCGAACTGTCCGCGGGCACCACCTCGACGCCCTGCGCCCTTGCCGGATCCGCGGCCTTCGACACCGTCTGCGTGGTCTCGGCGACCTTGGCGCTGTCGTGGCCCTCCATGCGGACCACGATCAGGCCGATCTGCAGGTTGGAGGCGATGCCGCCGCGGCGATAGGGGGACTCGACCTGCTTGACGTGGGGGAGGTCGCGGATCTTGTCCATGGACTCCTCCACGGCCCGCTTCCGCGGCTCGTCCGTGAGGGGTCCCTTGTCCGAGTACAGCACCAGTTGCACCGTGCCGCCTGGCGCGTACCCCGGGCCGAACCCGTCGCGCATCAGGTCGTGCGCGCGCTGCGCGTCGGTGCCGGGGATGGTCACGTCGTTGCTGACCGGCCGGCCGGAGACCAGGCTGCCGACCATGAGGGCGGCCGCCGCGATCACCCATAACGCCAGTACCAGCCGCCCGTGCCGCGCACACCACGCACCGAGCCGCCCGAGAAACCTCGTCATTGTTTACGCCCGTCCTGTACGCTCGTACAGCGCCTACGATGCCGAGATTAGACGGGAAATTTCCGGAAATCCTGTGCTAAAGCGGAAATGAGATGATGACCACAGTCGATCCCGGGAACGACACCCGCTCCCGCATCCTCGCCGCCGCCCAGCGCCTGTTCGCCGAACGCGGTTACGCGGCCACCTCCCTGGCGGACATCGCGGCCGAGGTGGGGCTGACCAAGACGGCCGTCGCCTACCACTTCCACCCGAAGGACCGTCTCGCGGCCGAACTGCTCGCGCCCGCCGCCGACGACGTCTTCGCGCTGCTGGGGGGCCGGGACGACTTCGTCCCCGCGCTGGTCGACTGCGTGGTACGCCATCGGGCCGTGATCCGGCTCCTCATGGAAGACCTCGGCACCGCCGACGACGCCCCGCCCGGCACGCCCGGCGAGGCCATCCGAACCTTCCGCGACGCCATCTACGAACGCCTCGTCGGGCCGGATCCGTCCGAACAGGACAGGATCAGGGGATGGGCCGTTCTGGGCGCTCTGCAGTGGGGGGTCGTGCACACCATGGACCTGCCGGAGGAGACGGTCCGCGCCGAACTCCTCCGCCTTGCCCAGTCCTCCTGAGCCCGTTGTCCACAGGTTTCGCCGCCGCGCCCCTTATCCCCAGAACCCCGCTCTGTCGCCCCGACCCCACCCCGCGCAGGCGATGCTAGGCCCTCCAACCCGCACCACCCTCTTGGAGTCGCTCACATGCTCGCGCGCCTTCTTCTCGTCGCCGGGATCGTCGCCCTCGCCGCTTCGTTGACCGCGGCCCTGCCCATCTCCACACCTCCGGCGAACGGCGACTTCCGCCTTCCCAGGGTGGCGTCGTCCCAGCCCGCCCTCCATTCGGCGGCCCGGCCCACACCCGGCTTCCAGGTGGCCGTGACTCCGAAGCCCGTGCCCTCACCTTCGGCGAGCCCCGCACCGTTGGCCGCATCCCTCCGGAACACCCCTCCTCCGGCGACCCCCGAACCTCCCGTGGACGGTCACACCGACCGTGACGCCGACCCCGAGGAGCAGGGTCACCGCTCGACCTGACCCGTTCCGCGGCAGGCCGGGGGTCCGGGTCAGCCCAGGTAGGCGGCCCGGACCACCGGGTTCTCCCGGATCTCGGCCGGGGTGCCGCGGGCGATCACCTTGCCCAGGTCGAGCACCACCAGCCGGTCACAGGTGCCCATGACGAAGCCCATGTCGTGCTCCACCAGCAGAACCGTGGTGTCCAAGGCGGCGACGACCTCGCGCAGCCGTACCGTCTGGTCGTGGTCGAGGCCCGAGGTGGGCTCGTCGAGCAGCAGGAGGCGCGGCCGGTCGGCGATCGCCCGCGCCAGCTCCACCAGCCGCCGCTGCCCAACGGGCAGGGACGCCGCGTAGGCATCCCGGAGCCCGGTAAGCCCGCACAGTTCCAGCACCTCAGCCACCCGCTCGGCCCGCTCACGCTCCAGCCGCCGCCGAGCCGGCCACCCGACCAGATCGCCCGGCAGCCCCCCGCCACCGCCACGCCAGTCAAGCGCCGCCAGCACGTTGCCCGCGACGCTGAGCCGCCCGAACACCTGCGTCCGCTGAAAGGTCCGCCGAACCCCCGCCCGCGCCCGCCGCAGGGGCGACAACCCCGTCACATCAACCCCACCCACCCCCACCCGCCCACGCAACGGCCGCCGCAGCCCGCACACGACGTCGAACAACGTCGTCTTCCCCGCCCCATTGGGCCCGATGACCCCACAAACCTGCCCTTCCGGCACCTCGAACGTCACCCCCGACAACGCCCGAACCCCACCGAAGGCCACCGAAACCTCCCGAATCTCAAGCATCCCCCCACCCCCCAACCCCCCGCCCCGAGCCACCCCTGCCCCACGTGCCCCCACACCACCTACCCGCAGTCCTCCTGACCGGTCCCCTTCCGGCACCGGCCCGCCCGGGATGTTCCACCAGGCGATGGACGGTCCGGCCGTGGCCGGTCTGGCGGTGGTCCGTCCGGCCGCGGTCAGTCCGGCGGTGGGCCGTTGGCCGGTGTTCCGTCTGGCCGCGGGCTCTGCTCGCGCGGGCGGACGGCCGGTCGGCGTTCACGGGCGTCAGGAGCACGGCCCGGGAGGGGCTGGCCGCCAAGGACGCTCGGTGGAAGTCCGTGGGCCGGAGGGCACTCGCATGGCGCGTCAGAGAAGTGGGGGACACCGTGTGGCGGGCCGGAGGCGTCGGGCGCATCAGGAGACTCCCAGGTAGGTGGCGGTGAGGCGGGTGGGGTCCACCTCGGAGCGGGGGCCAGTCCAGGTGATGCGGCCGAGGCGCATGAAGGCGACCCGGTCGGCCACCGCCAGGACCTCTGTCGCCTTCTCCTCGACCAGAAGCAGTGCCACGCCACGCTCGCTGAGTTCGGCGAAGATCTCGAACACCTGCTGCACGATCAGCGGCGCCAGGCCGAGCGAGGGCTCATCGGCGATCAACACCGCGGGAGGCTTGATGAGGGCTGGGGCAAGCGTGAGCAGTTGCTGCTCGCCGCCGGACAACGCCCCCGCGGCCAGGGTACGGCGGGCCGCCAACTGCGGCATCCGCTCATACACCGCATCCGGTTCGGGCAGCCAGGTGCGCAGGTTCTCCTCCACGGTGAGGCCGGGGAAGACCCCGCGGCCCTCGGGCGCCAACAGGACGCCCTCGCCCACCCGCCGATGCGCCGGCCACCGGGTCACGTCGATGCCGTTCAACACAACCCGCCCCGCGCTCACGGGCAGGTCCCCGGCAGCCACGGCACAGGTGGTGGACTTCCCGGCCCCGTTCGCGCCAAGCAGCGCAACCACCTCGCCCGCATGCACCTCCAGATCCACACCCCGCAGCACAGTCGTGTCGGCATACCCGGCAAACACGCCCTCCAGCCGAAACAACGCCACCGACCCCACCGACCCCGCCGACCCCGACCCCGGCCCCGCCGACCCGGTCGGCCCCGCCGCGGCATCCAGGCCACCCGGCCCGCTCGTTTCTGCCCGCGGCCTTGGCGTGGCATCCAGGTTCCCGGCTCCACCGGCCAGCGCGGCCTCGTCTCGCGGTCTTGGCACCGCCGCGGCTCCTGTCCTGGCTGACATGGGTTCGGGGGCGGGCTCGTCTGGCCGGGTCCCGCTGGGTGTGGTCGCGTTTGGCCTGGCGGGTAGGGGCTGTTCGGCTTCGGTGGGGGTTCGGGTGGGTGTGGTTGTGTCGGGTCTGGTGGGGGTGGGCGTCTCCGCTGCGTTGGGGGTGCGGGCAGGTGCGGTCGCGTCGGGTCCGGCGGGGATGGGGGTGCTTGGGGTGAGGCGAGGGCTGGGCTGGGTGGTGGCTGGGGTGGGTTCTTCGGCTCTGGTGGGGGTGTGGGCGGGCATGGTCGGGTTGGGTTCGGCAGGGGTGGGGGTGCTTGGGGTGAGGTGGGGGCTGGGCTGTTTGGTGGTTGGGGTGGGGGTGGTGGGGGTGGGGGGGTGCGTGCGGTGGTGGTGGCGGAGTTCGGCTAGTTGGGTTAGGACGCCGTCGGGGTGTTTTGCGAGGATTACGCCGCCTGCGCCGAAGAGGATGGCGCCCACGTGGGCTGAGATGTGCCAGGCGGAGAGGATTTCGGGGAAGGCGGCGGCGATCAGGCCGCCCAGCACGGCTCCGCCGATCCGGCGGACGCCTTGCAGCACCACCACGGCCAGCCAGACGAAACCGGCGAACGCCGGCAGGTCGGTGGCGGTGATCGAGCCCTTGGAGATGGCGAACAGGACGCCGCCCAGTCCGGCGATCCCGGAGGCCAGGGCGAACAGCATGATCTTGGTTCGCGGGCCGGAGATGCCGGAGGTGGTGGCGGCGGCCGGGGCGGACCGGACCGCCAGGATGGCGCGGCCCGAGGCGGAGCGTTCGAGGTTGCGCACCAGCAAGGCGACCAGGCCGATGAGGAGCAACAGGACGACCACGCGGACCCGGGGGTCGGAGGTGTCGGCGAAGCCGAAGCCGAGCGCGGGCAACTGCCAGCCGATGGTGCCGTTGCTGAAGGCGTCCACCTGGAAGAGCACCTGGTCGGCGAGCAGGGCCAGGGCGAGGGTGGCCAGGGTGAGGATGCGGCCGCCCAGGCGCAGGGCGGGCAGCGCGACCAGCATGCCCACGGCCGTGGCGGCCAGCACGCCCAGCAGGATCGCCACCGCGAACGGCAGCCCGGAGGCGAAAGCCCACCCGCAGGTCAGCGCGGCCATCGAGGCGAAGGCGGCCTGCGCGAGGTTGACCATGCCGCCGATGCCGGTCACCACGACGAAGGAGCAGAAGATCAGGGCCAGGACGAGCCCGTGGGCGGCGACGCCGACGTAGTACTCCTGGGCGGTGAAGGTGAAGACGAGCAGCACGGCCAGCGCCACGCCCCAGGGCAGGCGGCGGCGCCAGGCCGGGATGCCCGCGAGGTAGTCGGGTGGCGGCGCGTCCTCGGCCGCGCTGCCCGCGACTCGCTCGCGGGACCGGTTGAGCAGGATCAACCCGGCGAACAGCAGCAGGACGGGCACCGCCGTACGCAGGCCGGTGATCTCTGACAGGAAGTCGGTGTACCCGGCGACCAGGTTCTGCACGACGCCCAGCCCGAGCCCCGCCGCGAACGTCCACGGGATCGAGCGCAGCCGCCCGAAGACCGCCGCCGTGGCCGAGGCGAACAGCAGCACGGTGTACGCGGTGGCGTCGAGTCCGATGATCGAGACGGCCAGCACTCCGGCCAGTCCGGCCAGTCCGGAGCCGAGGATCCAGGCGAGGGCGGAGGTGGCGTCCGCGTCGATGCCGCGCAGGGTCGCCAGGCGCCGCCGGTCGACGCTGGCGCGCATGCGCAGGCCGTACGGCGTGTGCCGCATGAACGCCCACAACCCGAGCGCGGCGACGGCGGCGAAGCCGAACGTGATGAGCTGCCCGGAGTCGAGCGGGACGCCGAGCACGGTGAAGGAGACGGCCGGAAAGGGGCCGAGGCCGCGGGGGAGGGAGGTGGCGTCGGCGCTGGGGAGTTCGAGGAGGTCGACGAGGAGGAGCCCGGTGGCGGGCAGCGCGATCGTCAGCCCGATCGTGCCGACAATCTGCGCAGTCTCCCCAGCCTGCGCCAAACCCCGAAACATCGCCCGGTGCAGGAAATATCCGAGTAAGGGGGCGAAAAAGCCTACGGCCACCACCGCACACACCCACGTCGGCAGCCCCAACGCCACATTGAGCTCGTAGTACACCAGAGCGGTCAGAAACCCGACCGCTCCGTGCGCGAAGTTGAAGACCCCCGTGGCCGCGTACGACAGGGTCAGGCCCGACCCCATCACCGCGAAGATCGCGCCCGTGACCAGCCCGCTGAGAACGTAGCCCAGGATCATTTGAGCGGCACGTTGTCGAAGCACTTCAGGTTCTTGGCCACCTGGAAGGCCCCGCCCTCCAGCTTGACCAGGGCTCCGCAGCCGTTCGGCTCACTGTGGTCCTTGGGGTACTGGACCCTGCCGAACCCCGCGTTCTCGTAGCTGTAGGAGCCGTTGCCGATGTCGAGCACCTTCTGCCGGGTGAGGTCCTTGCCCGCTTTGCCGGCCATGTCGAGGAAGATGTCGGCCGACCAGTAGCCGATGGCCAGGTGCTGGGTGAGCGGGGTGCCGGGGGCGACCTTCTCGACGTCCTGCCGCAACCGGTCGATCTCCGGCGCGGTCGACTCGAAGGGCTCGAACATGGGTGCGGCGATCACGCCCTCCATGGCCTGCGCGGTGGCCGGGTCCTTGAGGATGGCCACGTCGTAGCTGGTGGCGTCGCTGAGCACGCCGTTGTAGCCGGCCTTCTTGAGCGCGGTGTAGAGGCCGACGTTGAACTTGGTCCCGGCGATGATCGAGACCACGATGTCGGGCGGCCGGCCGGCGTCCGAGGTCATGATCTTGTTGACGTACGGCAGCCAGTCGGGTGGCGGCGCGGCGGCGGGCAGCGCCGAGTTGAGCCCGACGAGCGTGAACCCGGCGGCCTCGAAGGACTGGGAGATGGTCTTGCCGCCGTACTTGCTGCCGCTGGAGTCGGAGGTCTGCACGTAGACGCTCTTGCCGTCGGCGCCGCCGAGCAGGTCGGCCATCTGCCGTCCCCACCAGGTCTGGGAGCCGGCGCCCGGTTTGGGGGCCAGGCAGCCGTTGTAGCCGAAACCGGTCTTGGTGCCGCACCACTGGGGACCGGTGGCCCAGCCGTACCAGGGGACGCCCTGTTGTTCGAGGAAGGCGGCGCCGCCGAAGTTGGGCGCGTGCACCGGCAGCACGGCGAAGACCTGGTCCTTCTGGACGAGCTTCTTGGCCGCGGCGTCGCCCTTGGCGGCGTCCTGGCCGTCGTCCTCCGCGCCGACGAACTCGATCTTCCGGCCGTGGACGCCGCCGGCGGCGTTGGCGCGCTCGAAGCGGGCCTTCGCCCCGATCTCGGCGTCCTTGGTGGAATAGCCGCTGGCGCTGGTCTTGGTCAGCACGCCGCCGACCTTGATCGTCGTGTCCGTCACGCCGGGTACGGCGCCGCCGGCCGTACCGGGTGCCTTCTGCTGGGCGGCGCACCCCGCGAGCGCCACCAGCACGGCCGCCATGATCCCGAGTTCCCGCCGCAACATGGCCATCATCGCTCCACTTGGCCTAGCGCTCGCTTGGTTTCGGACAGCGTAAGCAGCGGTTTCCTGCACGTCAATGTTCAACCAAGCAATTGCTTGATACGGTCGGGCGCATGCTGATGCGCGCGGCCATCCTCACCGAGTACGGCAAGCCCATGGAGATCCGCGAGGTCGAGGTCGCCGAGCCAGGACCAGGCGAGGTACGCGTCCAGGTCATGGCCTCCGGCGTCTGCGGCTCCGATCTCAAGGCCATCGACGGCAAGAGCCCGGTCGTCTCGCGCCTGCCGTTCATCCTCGGCCACGAGAGCGCCGGAGTCGTCGAGAGCGTCGGCGCGGGCGTCAGCGCGGTGAAGCCGGGCGACCACGTGGTCGTCTCGATGAGCGGACCCTGCGGCAGGTGCCCGGCCTGCGGCGCCGGCCGCTTTCACCTGTGCTCGGGCCCGGACCGCCTCACGACGATCATGGGCGGCCCGCCCCGCGTGCACCTGGACGGGGTGGAGACGCGCCGCTTCATCGGCATCGGCTCGTTCGCCGAGTACGCGGTCGTGCGCGAGCCCGCCTGCGTGAAGATCGCGAAGGACGCCCCGTTTGACGCGATGTGCCTGCTCGCGTGCGGCGTCATCACCGGCGTCGGCGCCGTCCTCAACGTGGCGCGGGTACGGCACGGCGCCACCGTCCTCGTCGTCGGCTGCGGCGGCGTCGGGCTCAACGTCATCCAGGGCGCGGTCCTGGCCGGAGCCACCACGATCATCGCCGCCGACGTGGCCGAGCAGAAGCTCAAGCTCGCCGAGCGCTTCGGCGCCACCCACACCCTGACCTCGGCGGACCTGACCGCGCAGGTGGGCGACATCGTCCGGGGCGGCGTGGACTACGCCTTCGACGTCACCGGCGTGCCCGGCGTCCTGGCCGCGTGCTTCGCCGCCACCGCGCCCGGCGGCACCACCGTGATGGTCGGCAGCCCGCCGCAGGGGCAACCCGCGCAGATCGAGCCCGGCCTGCTGTTCGCCTCCCGCCGCCTCATGGGCACCCAGGGCGGCGACAGCGCGCCCCACCGCGACCTGCCCATGCTCGCCGCCCTCGCCCAGCAGGGCCGCCTCGACCTGTCCGGCCTGATCAGCGAACGGCTGCCGCTGGAGCGCGTCAACGAGGCCGTCGAGCACACCCGTCAGGGCGCCGTGGCCCGCACGGTGATCACGTTCTGACCCGGAAAGATCACGTGAAAAGCTGGCCCGAGTTCACGTCGACCGTGGCGCCGGTGATGGCGCCCGCCTGGTCGGAGGCGAGGAAGATGACGGCCCGCGCCACGTCCTCCTCGGTGGCGATGCGGCGCAGGGCCATGGCCCGCAGGTCCCGCTCGCGGATCTCCTCGAAGCTCACACCCTCGGCCTCCGCCCTGGTACGCATCCAGTCGTCCAGCACGTCGCTGGCGATCCAGCCAGGTGCGACGCAGTTGACCCGTACCCCGGAGGGCCCGAGCTCGTCGGCCAGGCAGTGGGACAACAGGTGGGCTCCAGCCTTGCCGGCCGCGAAGTCGGAACGGCCGGCGTACCCCTTGCGCGAGGACATGGAGGTGACGTTGACGATCGAGCCCGAGCCCTGAGCCACCATGTGCGGAGCGATGTAGCGACAAGCCACTAAAGTCCCATAAGTCCCGATATCTACGGCTTCGCGCCATGATCTAAGGTCATCTGGGGACATGTCCAGGACGTTGCGGCGATGCGTGCCCGGGAAGGCGGCGTTCACCAGCACGTCGATGCGCCCGAACCGGGCCAGCGTCCTGGCGGCCAGCCCGCGCATGTCGGCGGGGACCGTGACGTCGGCGGCCACCGCGATCGCGCCGGGAACCGGCCGCCCGGTCCTGGCCGCGGCGACGACCTCGGCGCCCTCCTCCTTCATTAGCCCGGTGAGCGTGGCGCCCAGGCCGGGTCCGGCGCCGGTGACGATCGCGATCTTGCCGTCGAGCAGCATGGGCGGATCCTAACAAGCGCTTGGCGCCGTGTCCCGCCCCGCTGGCCGGGAAACCAAGCGTGCGCTAGGTTGGGTAGCGTGGATCTCGACTTCACCAGGGCCGAGCAGGACTTCCGCACCGAGGCACGCGACTGGCTGGCCGTGCACGTGCCCGCCGCGCTGCCGTCCATGGACACCCGCGACGGCTTCGCCGCCCACCGCGCGTGGGAGGCCGAGCTGGCCGCCGCGCGGCTGTCGGTCGTCTCCTGGCCGGCCGAGTACGGCGGGCGCGACGCCTCACTGATCGAATGGCTGATCTTCGAGGAGGAGTACTGGGCCGCCGGCGCCCCCGGACGGGTCACCCAGAACGGCATCTTCCTCCTCGCCCCCACCCTGATGCGCTTCGGCACCCCGGCACAGCGCGCCCGCTGGCTGCCGGGCATGGCCACCGCCGAGCAGGTCTGGGCCCAGGCCTGGTCCGAACCCGAGGCCGGCAGCGACCTGGCCGCCGTCACCTCCCGGGCCGAGCGAGCGGACGGCGGCTGGCGCCTGTACGGGCACAAGACCTGGAGCTCACGCGCCGCCTACGCCACCCACGGCTTCGGCCTCTTCCGCACCTCCGGCGAACGCCACCGCGGCCTCACCTACTTCCTCTTCCCGCTCGACGAGGTCGAGGTCCGCCCGATCGCCCAGCTCGACGGCGAGCACGGCTTCGCGGAGCTCCACTTCGACGGCGTGCACGTGCCCGACGACATGGTCCTCGGCGAGCCGGGCGAGGGCTGGCGCATCGCCATGGCCACCACCTCCTCAGAACGCGGCCTCGCCTTGCGCAGCCCCGGCCGCTTCCTGGCCACCGCCGACCGCCTGCTCGGGCTGGCCGCCGCCGACCCCGTCCTCGCCGACCGGGCCGCACGCTGCTGGATCGACGCGGAGGCGTACCGTCTGCACACCTTCGCCACCGCCCGCCGCCTGGCCGGGGGCGCGGAGATCGGCTCGGCCACCAGCATGGGCAAGGTCTTCTGGTCGGAGCTGGACCTGCGCATGCACACCCTCGCCATGGAGCTGCTCGGCGCGCGCGCCGCGTCCACTCCCTGGCACGACGGCTTCCTGTTCGCCCTCGCCGGCCCCATCTACGCCGGCACCAACGAGATCCAGCGCTCCATCATCGCCGAACGAGTCCTGGGGCTGGCCCGATGAACTTCGCCTTCACCGACGACCAGCTCGCCCTGGCCGCCACGGTCAGGGACGTCCTGCGCGCCCACTGCCCGCCCCACGCCCTGCGCGCCGAGCGCGCTCCGGGGTGGACCGAGCTGGCCGCCACCGGGTTCTTCACCGCGCTGGTGCCCGAATCGTCCGGCGGGCTGGGGCTGGAGCTTGTCGATCTCCTCCCGGCGCTGGAGGAGACCGGGCGCGCGTGCCTGCCTGGTCCGGTGGTGGAGACCGCCGTGGCGGCGCCGTACCTGCTGGTGGGTCGTCCCGAGCTGACCAAGCTCGGCGCGCTCACCGTGAGCGCCACCCGCGACGGACTCGCGCCCGACGCCGATCTCGCCGACCTCGTCGTGTCCGGCCCGCGCATGGCCACCCGCGATCGGGTACGGCTGACGCCGATCCCCAGCCCCGACCCCTGCCGCACGCTGTTCGAGGCGACCCTGCCCGGCTCCGAGGAGTTGCCCGGTTCGTGGGAGGTCGCCCTGCCCAGGGCGACCGTCGCGACCGCCGCGCAGCTCATCGGCGTGGCCCGCCACCTGCTGGACACCTCGGTCGCCTACGCTCGCGCGCGCACCCAGTTCGGCAGCCCGATCGGCGCCTTCCAGGCGGTCAAGCACATGCTGGCGGACGTCGCGATCGCGATCGAGTTCGCCGCGCCGCTGGTCAGCAGGGCCGCGCTGGCCCTGGAGCGGCCCAGCGCCGTACGGGACGTCAGCGCCGCGAAGGCGGCCGCGAGCGAGGCCGCCACGCTCGCCGCGCGCACCGCGCTGCAGGTCCACGGCGCCATCGGCTACACCCACGAGCTGGACCTGCGCTTCTGGCTCGCGCGGGCGTGGTCGCTCTCCACCGCGTACGGCGGCGCGGCCGAACACCGGGCCGTCGTGCGGGCCGAACTGCCCGGGGCGGTGAGGTTCCCATGAGGTACGGCGTGCCGCTCGGCCTCATCCACCCCGCCGCGTGGAAGGACGTGGCGGTGGCCGCCGACGAACTGGGGTTCGAGTCGGTGTGGCTGCCCGAGCACCTCGTCTTCACCACCGACCTGTCCATGGCGACCTATCCGGGCGGCGCCGATCCGGGGATCAGGCCGGGGACGCCGCTGTTCGACGCGCCGGCGTACCTGTGCTTTCTGGCCGCGCACACGCGGCACGTGCTGCTGGGGACGGCGGTGCACCTGTTCGCGCTGCGGCACCCGTTCGTGTCGGCACGCGCGTTCGCCACGCTCGATGTCGTGTCGGGCGGGCGGGCGATCTGCGGGGTGGGCGCCGGGTGGTATCGCGGGGAGTGGGAGGCGGCCGGGGTGCCGTTCGCCTCGCGGGGGGCGCGGCTCGACGAGGCACTCGTGGTGGCGCGGCGGTTGTGGAGCGAGCCTGTCGTCCGGCACTCCGGGCGGTTCTACACCTTTCCCGAGGTGGCCTTCGAGCCCAAGCCCGTGCAGGCACGGCTGCCCGTGCTGTGCGGCGGCGAGTCGGCGGCGGCGCTGCGCCGCGCCCGCACGCTGGGGGACGGGTGGATCAGCATGCCGCACACGCTGGAGTCGGTACGGCCCCAGCTCAAGGCGCTCGAACCGCCCGACGACCGGGACTTCTCCGTGACCGTCCACGCCTACCGGCTGAGCGGGCCGGAGGAGGTGCCCGCCTGGGCGGCGCTCGGCGTGGACCGGATGATCGTACGGCCGTGGTCACGGACGCGGGACGCCGTGAGCGGTCTCACGGCCTTCGCCGCCGACTACGGGGTCACGCGTTGACCCGCTGCGACTCCGCCCGGCGGTGACGGCGGCCCCTGAGCGGGGCCTCCTGGATGAACGTCTCCGGGCTGTCCAGGATGTCACCCACGATCGTCACCCTGGCAGAGGCGCGGGGGGTCGCGCCGGCCGTCGCGCGAGCGGAGGCGTGGGCGGTGGTGTGGGCGGTGGTGTGGGCGGTGGTGTGGGCGTTCGCGTGGGCTGTCGCCTGGGCGGAGCTGCGGTGACGGCGGCCTCGGGCTGGGGCCGGGGCGTACTGGGCGTTCTGCGCGAAGGCCGTGTCGAGTTCGCTCGCCAGTTCGGGGCGGCGGCGCCTGCCGTGATAGGAGGCGCTCTGCCTCGGCGGTGAGGTGAGCGGGGTGAACGGGTCGAACGGCTCGACGGCGCGGGCGGTGGCGGCGTCGAGGTTCGCCAGGGCCTTGGCGGTGAGCCGGTCGAGGTCGAGGTCGAGGTCGGGCTCCCGCGGGTCAAGCCGCTGGTCGAGGCTGGGCAGGCGCGGGGTGAGGGCGGGCTCCGGGTCGTCGAAGATGCGGGGGAGGGCGCCGGTGTCCTCGGAGAAAACGTACTGCTTGATGTCCAGGACAGGCTCTCGGGCGTCCAGGGCGTGGACGTCCAGGGCGCCGGCCTGGGCCTCCAGGGCGCTGGCCGTGGCCTCCATCTGGGCGCTGACCGTGTCGATCGGGCGGTCCAGGATGGCGCCGGAGCGCAGGGGCACCTCGGTGGTGAAGTCCGGGGTCGCCGAAGTTGCCTCGGACGTGGTCGCCAGGGTCGCCTCGGAGGTGGTCACGAGGGTGGCGGGGGTGGTCAGGCCGCGGCGGGGGCGGCGCCTCTTGCCGCGCTTCGGAGCGGGCTTGGCCGGGACCGGGGCGGCGGGCCGCACACGGAGCTGACGGGTCTTGGCTACGGCGAGCACGGCGAGGGCGGCGATCAGGGCCGAGCCGATGAATGCGGGCGTGCCCAGGGCCGTGGTCGAGTCGGCGGGCTTGGTGTCCACGATCACCGGCAGGGGCGCGGTGGTGGCGGCGTTCGTGTCGGCCGTGGCGGGCTTGGCGTGCTTGCCCTTCTTGACGGCCTTGGTGGATTCCTGGGTGGTGCCGGCCACGCCCGGCTTGGGGGCCTCGGGTCGCTCTCCAGTGGGCCGCTTCGCGTCTGATTTGGGCGCTGCGGGGCTTTCTGGGGCTTTCAGGGGTGAACGGGCGGCCAGGGGGGCGTGCGCCTGTTCTGGGGCCGTCTGGGGGATCAGTGCGGTCAGGCCCCGGTCCGGGACTCCCGCGGCGTCGGTCGGGTGGCCGGTCGAGGCCTTGACCTCCCGCGACTCCTCAAGCTTGCGCGCGGCCTCCTTGTCGAGGCGGGCCTTGATCTTCTCCGGGTAGCCGTAGCCGACGACCTTGCTGGTGTCACGCTCCTTGCGCTTGGCGACACCGCCGTCGATGTTGCCCTCGATCGTGTGGATGGTGTCGCCCTCGACCCGGGTCACGATGCCCACGTGGTCGATGCCGTCGACGTCGTTGCCGCCACGCCAGTCGTAGAAGACGAACGCGCCCGGCTTGGGCGTCTTGCCCCAGGCGCCCTGCTCCTGGAACCACTCGGCGTGCGCCACGGTCCAGGCGAACTGGCCTACCCAGTCCTCGTAGCCCAGCTTCGCCGCCGCCCAGGAAAGGTACATGTCACACCAGGGTGCCGAGCTGTAGTCGGCGTCGAACTCGATGTTCTTGCCGTACCAGTCGCCGAACTTGGTGTAGTCATCGGCCTTCTCGGAGTACCCGAGTTCCTTCTCCAGCAGGTCGATGAACTTCTTCATCTCTGGGGTCATGTACGTGCTGCGGACCTTCCGGGCAGCCCGGGTACGAGGGAGCAACCCGGGACGCTAGTGACGACAGTGAGGGGCTGTTGTCTTCCGTGAGGAGTGAGGCTACCTCGCCAAAAGGCCAGGTCAAGCACGAGCCAAGAAACC
This sequence comes from Nonomuraea sp. NPDC050790, assembly GCF_044456745.1. Taxonomy (NCBI): domain Bacteria; kingdom Bacillati; phylum Actinomycetota; class Actinomycetes; order Streptosporangiales; family Streptosporangiaceae; genus Nonomuraea; species Nonomuraea sp. NPDC050790. The sequence goes on from NZ_JBITGF010000004.1 coordinate 94,003, forward strand.
GCCAAGTGCAGCTCGATATCAAAACCGCAGGTCAGAAGCCTGCCAGAAATTTCCCGAAATCGTCGGGTTTTACGGAAAGGATCTCCCGAACATAGTTCGGTAAGCTGCTGGCCATGACGATCGAGGCGGCCCCCGTCGAACCCCGGCTCCAGGCGCTCTGCGAGTTGTCCGCGCAGGTACGCGAGCTCATGGACGCCACCTCCCTGACCGACGTCGCGGAGCCCGAGCTGGCCGCCGTCACCGCGCTGCTCGCCGAGGCCACCGCCCGCCTGCGCGCCGCCACGCGCGACACGCCGCGCTCCTTCGACATCGGGCCCGACGGCACCCTGCGCCACCTGGGCAACGCCGTCGTCGGCGGCGCCAACCCGCACGCCCTGCCGCTGGTCGTCGAACGCGACGGCGACGCCGTCCACTCGCGGCTGTCGTTCCGTCCCATGCACGAGGGGCCGCCCGGCTCGGTGCACGGCGGGATCAGCGCGATGATCCTCGACCACCTGCTCGGCCAGGCCGCCGCCGCGGCGGGCAAGGCGGGGATGACCGCCTCGCTGACCGTCCGCTACCGCAAGCCCGTCCCGTACGGCGTGCCGCTGCTGGCCAGCGCCGAACACGTGCGTGCCGAGGGCCGCAAGTCCTGGTCGGAGGGCCGGATCACCACCCTGGACGGCACCCCGCTGGTCGAGGCCACCGGCCTTTTCATCACCCCCACCATTTGGCCCACCCCCCTCCACCCCTGACCACCCCACCCGGGCGGCAGTAGGCGACCCCACTCGTAAGCCGGTGGGCGACCCCACCCGTAAGCCGGTGGGCGACCCCACCCGTAGGGCAGTGGGCGACCCCGCCCGTAAGCCGGTGGGCGACCCACCCATGCGGCGGTGGGCGGGGAGGGGAGGACCTTAGGGTTGCGGTATGTCCACGGCCAGGCAGACCGTCTACGCCACGCTCAAAGAGCGCATCATCGAGGGTGATCTGCACCCCGGGCAGCGTCTCATCGAGCGGGATCTGGCCGCCGAGCTGCAGGTCTCCAGGGTTCCGGTGCGGGAGGCGCTCGGGCGGCTGGAGGCGGAGCGGCTGGTGGTGCTGGTGCCGCGGCAGGGAGTGCTGGTCAGTCCGTTCACCCCGGCGGACGTGGCGGACTTCTTCGACGTGCGGGAGAGCCTGGAGGTGCTGGCCGCGCGGCTGGCCGCCCAGCGGGCCGACGGGAACGGGCTGGCGGCGCTGCGGGCCGTACTGGATCAGGCGGATGAGGCCACCCGGCGGCGGGACGCGCGGGCGATCGCGCTGGCCAACGCCGCGTTCCACACCGCGGTGGTGGCGTTGTCGGGCAACGCGCTCCTGGCCGACATGATGCGGCCGCTGGAGGCTCGGCTGAGGTGGTTGTTCCGGCTCACGCCGTACGAACCGGAGCAGCAGTGTGCCGAGCACCACGAACTGTACGAGGCCATCGCGGCCCACGATCCCGACGCCGCCGCCGACCAGGTGCTGCGGCACATCCACGCGGGCCGCGCCCGTTCGGTCGAGCTGGCCGCCACCTGGACCGCCGTCGATCCGGTGGCCGCCACCAGGACGAGACGCCGCCGTACCGAATAGAACCTAGTAGCCGGCGCCGGTCGTTAGGCCGCCGTCGACGGTGAACTCGCTGCCCGTGCAGTAGGACGCCTTGTCCGAGGCCAGGAACGCCACCAGGTGCGAGACCTCCACCGGCTTGGCGAAGCGCTTGATGACCATGGACTTCACGAAGGAGTCGGCGTCCACCTCGTTGATCATGTCCGGGTCCAGCGTCATGGGTGTCTGGATCGCCCCGGGATGGACGGAGTTGACGCGGATCTTGTACGGCGCCAGCTCACGAGCCGCCGACTTCGTCACCCCGCGGACGGCGAACTTCGAGGCCGCGTAGGCCGACAGCCCGGCCGCCCCGATGAACCCCTCGATCGAGGAGATGTTGACGATCGCCCCGCGCCCCGCCGCCCGCATCGGCTCGATGACCGTCTTGATCCCCAGCCACGTCCCCTTGAGGTTGACGCCGACCACCCGGTCGAACTCCTCGGGATCCATGTCCGCGATCCGCCGGAACTTGAGGATCCCGGCGTTGTTGACCAGCACGTCCAGCTTCCCGTACGCCTCCACGGCGGCCGCGGCGGCCCGCGCCCACTCTGCCGGCCTGGTCACGTCGTGCCGCACGTAGACCGCCCCGGTCTCCTCGGCGAGCGCCTTGCCCTCGTCGTCGAGCACGTCGCCGAAGACCACCCGCGCCCCCTCCTCCAGGAACAGGCGCACGTGCGAGGCCCCCATCCCCCGTGCGCCGCCGGTGATCAGCGCCACCTTCCCGTCAAGCAGTCCCATGACGCCCTCCTGCCGCGACGGCCACGGCCGCCGCCTCCATCGACCGGTAGACCGGGATCCCCGCCGCCGCGACGATCCCCCTGACCTGCTCCTCGACCCCGCAGGGCGCGCACTCGGCGTTCCGCACGACCAGCGTGACCCGCGCCCGCACGTCGTCCTGCGCCGCGGCCAGCGCCCGCGCGTACTCCAGCAGGGGCTCGGCGCGGCTGCCGTAGGTGAAGAAGCTCTGCGCGTTGACGTGCGCCACCACATCCCGGTACGGCTGCCGCCCCAAGATCGCCCCCACCACCTCCCGCACCAGCTCAGCCCGTCCACGCGGCCCGACCGGGATCTCCAGGGGGTTGGCCAGCGAGCTGCCCACCCCGACCCCGAGCCCGCGCAGTTCGCCGATGACGTCGTCGGCCAGCGGATCGAGCCGCAGCCCCGCCCGGTCGAGCACGTCCGCCGCGAGCACGCCGGCCCCGCCGCTCGGCCCCACCACGAGCACCCCGCCGCCGGAGCCGAGCCGGTCGGCGTGGGACTGGAAGTAGGACAGGACGCCGATGAGGTCGTCCTGGCCGGTCACGAGAGTGGCGCCGGTCTGGTCGGCGAGGGCCTGCCAGACGCGCCCGTCGCCGACCAGGCCGCCGGTGTGCGAGGCGGCCGCCCGCCGTCCCTGGGTGCTGCGCCCGCCGACGAGCATGACCACCGGCTTCGCGCAGGCGGCCACCGCCTCGAAGAGCGCGCGGCCCGCGCGCGGATCCTCCAGGTACAGCCCCACGGCCGTGGTCTCGCGATCGTCGGCTAGCCAGCGCAGCAGCTCGGCGGGGGTGACGTCGGCCGCGTTGCCCACCGTGGCCACGCGGCTGAACCGCAGCCCCCGGCCCTCGCCGACCTTGATGACCTCCCCCGCCAGCCCGCCGCTCTGGGAGATCAGCGCGAGGCCGCCGGGTTCGCCCAGCCCGCCGCCCACGAACGTCTGACGGCCGCGCGGGCTGTAGACGCCCATGCAGTTGGGCCCGAGCAGCCGCGTCCCCGCCGCGCGGGCCGCCGACAGCAGCTCCGCCTCCAGGTCGTGCGCGCCGCTCTCGCCGAATCCGCCGCTCATCACCTGCACGTACGGCACGCGCCCCGCCTGCCGTACCACGTCGGGACAGCGTGCGGCGGGCACCGCCACGAGCGCGTAGTCGACGTCGGCCGCCGCCAGCGACGGCACGGCGGGCACCCCGGCGATCTCCGCGGCCGTGGGGTGGACGGCCACGACCGGTGTCCCGGCGGCCCGGTAGAACTCCAGGAACATGTTGCCGAAGTTCGGCCGGGTGGTGGAGGCGCCGACCACCGCGACCGCCCTGGGCTCGAACAGCCGCAGGAAGTCGGGTCGCGGCCGGGCGGGCGGAAGGGGGTTGCGGGCGGGGATGTAGCGGGCGTCCACGGCCGTGACGCCGCCGGGGGTGGCGATGAGCGGGTTCAGCTCGAACTCGCCCAGGCTCAGCCGCTCCCACAGGCCCCCGGCTCCGCCCAGCGCCAGCAGCGCCTTGACCACCGCGTCCAGGTCGACGGGCGGGGCGCCGCGGTAGCCGTTCAGGAGGGGCGCTCCGCGCAGGGAGGCCAGCATGCGGCGCGCGTCGGTCTCGGTGATCGGGCACAGGCGCAGGGCGGTGTCGCGCAGCGCCTCGGTGAAGACGCCGCCGAGGCCCGTCAGCAGGACCGGGCCGAATCCGGGGTCGTGGACGAGTCCGGCGATGAGCTCGACGCCCGGCGCGGCCTGCTCCTCGACGAGGTAGGCGTCGAGATCGGCGCGGGCGGCCATGGCGGACGCGGCGGCGGGCAGGTCGGCGTGGGTGAGGCCGAGGCGCACCGCGCCGACGTCGGACTTGTGCAGCGGGCCGACGCCTTTCAGCACCAGGGGCGCGCTCAGCCCGGCGGCGGCGGAGAAGTCGCCGTCGCGCACCACGACGCCCCTCGGGACCGCGATCCCGGCCGCCGCCAGCAGGGCCTTGGCCTCCGGCTCGCTGAAGGCGGACTCGGGGTCAGGCTCCTTCACCGCGCTCCGCCTCAGCGTGCTCCACCAGGTGCCCGTAGGTCTCCCGGATCTCGCGGCGCAGCAGCTTGCCGGGCCCGCCCGAGGCGTCCTGGAAGTGCGGCAGCGCGTCGGTGACCACGATCGTGTCCGGCCGCTGGTGCGGTTCGAGCGTGTCGGCCAGGGAGAGCGCGATCTTCCCCGCGTCCAGCGAGTGGCCGGCCCTGGGCACGACCGCGAGCAGCACGCGCTGCTCGGCGGCCCCCTCGGGAACGCCGACCGCCCCGGCCTCCGCGACCCCGTCGAGCGCGGCGGCGGCCTCCTCGACGGTGGCGGGCTGGGTCCACCGGCCGGACTTCAGGATCGCGTCCTCGCGCCGCCCGAGCACCTGCAGCACGCCGTCGGGGGACAGGGAGCCGAGGTCGCCGCCCACGTACCACTCGCCGCGCAGCACCGCCGCCGTCTGGCCCGGTTCGCCGTCGTATCCGGCCATGCGATGCGGCCCGGCCAGGTTGATCTCGCCGGTCTGGCCCACGAGCCGCTCGCCGGTGGGCCCGGTGATCCGTACGGCGTTGCCGGTGCGGGCGCGGCCGGAGGCGCCGAGCGGGGTGGAGCCGTCGTCCACGCGGCCCATGCAGGTGTACGGGGCCTCGGTCTGGCCGTAGTAGGAGTAGACCCCGGCGTCCGGCAGGCGTTCCTTGATCTTCTGGAGCATGGGCGCGGTCAGCGGCTCGCCGCCCAGCATGATCACCCGCAGCGACGACAGGTCGACCCCGGCGTGGTCGTCGCCGCCGAGCAGCGCGGCGTAGAAGGAGGGGATCTGGGAGACGTGGGTGACCTTCTCCCGGGGGACGACCTTGAGGAAGTTGGCCGGGCCCCAGTCCTGTTCGAGGACGAGGCGCATGCCCGCGTACAGGGCCGGGCCGACGATCGCGGGGAAGCCGATGCCCCAGATGATCGCGCCGGTGCCGAAGACCGAGTCCTCAGCGCGCGGCACGTCGAGCCAGATCTGGGCGGTGGCCAGCGACGAGGCGTGCGTGTGGACGACCGCCTTGGGCAGGCCGGTGGTGCCCGAGGTGTAGTAGAGCGCGAGCGGGTCGTCGTGGTGGCCGCCGAGCGGGGGCTCGCTCTCGTCGTCGTGCTGGAGGTCGGCGGCCCTGATCCACGTGGTGACGGCGGGCAGGTTCGGACGGATCCGCTCGACGACCTCCTCGACCGTGGAGTCGTAGACGAAGGCGGTGCAGCCGGAGCGCTCCACCACGGCCTGGAGGGTCTCGACGGGCCAGTAGGGGTTGAGCGCGGCGGTGATCGCGCCGATCTTGGCCTGGGCGAGGTAGACCTCGGCCACCTGGAGCGTCTCGTTGAGCAGCGCCGCGACCCGCCGGCCGGGCTCGACGCCGGCGGCGAGCAGGGCGTGGGCGCGGCGGTTGACGATCCGGTTGAGCCGGTCGTAGGTGAAGCTCCGCTCGCCGCAGTAGGTGAGCGCGACCCGGTCGGGGGTGCGCAGCGCGCCGGCGGTCAGGATCGCGTGGCCGTAGTTTCCGTAGGGTGATCGCGCCATGAGGGGTGGCCTCCGGTTCAGCGGGACGTGTACAGCACGAAGACGTTGCCCGAGGGGTCGCGCAGGACCGCCCTGGTCTCGTGGGGGCCGTCCTCGGGCGGCGCCAGGACGGTGGCGCCGCGGGCCTCCAGATCCGGTACGGCCCGCCGTACGTCGTCGACCTTGTAGGACGGCGCGCAGGCGTCGGTGACGTGCTCGGCGGGGGCGGCGAGCGCCAGCGTGACCCCGCCGGCGTCGAGGGCGGCGAAGCGGTCGCCGTCGCGGAACTTCACCGGCAGCCCGTAGAAGGCGATCGCCTCGTCGAGGTCCTTGACGGGGATGAACACGTTGCCGAGCTTCACGCTGGCCTCCACTGGGGTAGGTCGTCGACAAGGGTCATCAGGACGGGCATCCCGACGCGCACGTCGCCGGGCGGACAGGCGATCACCTGGCCGAACGCGCGGGTCCCGTCCGGCAGGTCAACCCAGGCCAGCACGTACGGCTCGCGCCCCCGGAACTCGGGCACGAACGAGCGGTACACCACGGTGAACGTGCAGACGGTGGCAGGCTTCATCGCTTGCCAAGCTAGCGCACGCTTGGTTAGTCAACAAGGGTCTCCGAGGGCGGCGCGGAGGCCGGTGGAGAGCCGGACGGCGACTCGGACGACGACTCCGAGGGCGAGTCCGAGGGCGAGTCGGACGGCGGCGCCGCCGCGCCACGCGAAGGCGAGGACGAAGGCGACGAGGACGACGGCGAGGGCGACGGGCAGGACGGGCCGTCCATCGCGACCTCGCTCACCTGCGGCCCGTTGGCCGCGGCCGGCGTCGTCAGGATCACCACGCCGAAGTACGCCCGCCTGCCGCACTCCACGTCGCCGAGGTCGCGGGTGAAGCCCGAGGTGTAGGAGGTCTGGCCGCTGAGCGTCGTCGTCTCCTTGTGCACGACGCGCGAGCCCTCGCCGTCCTCGCGCCGCGTGTAGGAGACCGTGAGGCGGACCGGACCTGCTCCCGAGGCCGCGACCCGCACCGCGCCGGCCGAACCGCTCCAGCCCATGATGCTGGCCGAGCGCACCGCGGTGCCGGGCGCGCCGCGGCCGGTCGGCGTGGGGGTCGGGACGGCCGTCGGCATCGGCGGGGCCGAGGAGGCGGGCGGGGTGGGTGGCGGCGCGTCGGTCGGCACGCCGGGCGGGCTGACGCTCCGGGTGGCGGTGCGCGCGGGGCGGCCGGTCGGCGAGGTTCTCGGGGAGGCCGGGGGAGTGGAGCGGGTGGGGCCGGTCCGTTTCGCGGAGGTCGCGGGGCTCTGGGCCACGCCCTGCGGGGCCTCGTCGGGAGGCACGAGCAGCATGCCGGGCCCCGGCGGCAGCCGTCCGCCCGACACGACGAGCCCGATCAGCACGGCGGCCACCGCGCCGCCCGCCACCCACAGGTGCGGAGGCAGCCGGGGCAGGCTCACCTTGCGGCGCTCGCGCCGCACCTCGGGCGCGCCGGAGGGCGAGGCGTCCGCGTCGGGCTTGGCCAGCGGGAAGCGCAGCGCCAGCAGTGTGGCCAGCTCCGCCAGGTGGCGGCGGCCCCGCTGCTCCCAGTCGGGCCCGTAGCCGGCGACCGCGTCCTCCTCCAGCTCCGCCGCGAACTGCCTGGCCGAGGCGTAGCGCACCGCCGGGTCCTTGGCCAGCCCACGCCGCAGCAGGTCGCGCAGCGTGTCGGGGACGACCTCCACCGGCACCGGCTCCACCAGGTGCTTGTCGCGCAGGGCCGCGAGGTCGTCGGCCCTGAAGGGCGGCCTGCCCTTCACGCTCTCGAACAGCACGCAGGCCGCGGCGTACAGGTCGGCGGGGATGCCGGCCGTACCGTGGGTCCAGAGTTCGGGCGACATGTACGGCGGGCTGCCCGCCGGCACGCCGGGCTCCTCGGCGTGCACCACGACGCCGAAGTCGGCCAGCTTGCCGACGCCGTCGGCCTGGACGAGCACGTTCTCCGGCTTGACGTCCCGGTGCGCCACGCCCTTCTCGTGGGCCGCGGCCAGCCCCAGCAGGATGCCCTTGAGCAGCACGAGCGCCGCCTCCGGGCTGGTGCGGCCGTGCTCGGTCAGCAGCGCGCGCAACGAGACGCCGTCGACCACCTCCATGACCACGGCGGCCCTGGTGGCAGTCTCCACGTACTCGTAGAACGTGACCACGTTCGGATCGTCGATCTCGACGAGCCTGGGGGACTCCGCGCGGAAGCGGGCCATGAACTCGTCGTCCCTGCGCAGGGTGGCGTTCAGGTATTTGATCGCCACATAGGCGCCGGTGGCCTGGTAGGTGGCGAGGAACACACGGCCGGTGCGGCCGGCGCCGAGCTGGCGAACTTCGCGGTAACCAGGGACCAAAACGAACCCCCATAACACTGCCGTCTCCGGTTCGACGGTCTCACCCACCGTTCCGGTTGTCACGCGACGCGATATTTCGCCCTCCGTCATTGGGGTATGACGCTGCGTAATGAGAGCGCACAAGCCTGATGTCCCGCTGTTCGTGATCGCCGTGGTCCTGCTGCTCGGCGTCGTGATGTGGGGCGCCGTCTCCGCCGGGTCCCTGAACGCCGTCGGCGAGACCGCCCTGGGCTGGGTGCTGGCCAACTGTGGCTGGGTGTTCGTGGTGGCCGCCGACTTCTTCCTGCTGCTCGCCCTCGCACTGGCCGTCAGCCGCTACGGCAAGATACGGCTCGGCCGCGACGACGACACCCCGGAGTTCACCACGCTGGCCTGGATGGCGATGATGTTCGCCGCCGGGATGGGCATCGGCCTGATGTTCTACGGCGTCGCCGAGCCGCTGACCCATTACTTCAAGCCGCCGCCCGGACTCGGCGTCGAGACCGGCACCGCGGACGCCGCGCGCACGGCCATGGAGTACACGCTGTTCCACTGGACCCTGCATCCCTGGGCCATCTACGCGATCACCGGGCTCGCGCTGGCGTACTCGACGTTCCGCAAGGGGCGCGGCAACCAGTTCAGCGCCGCGTTCGAGCCGTTGTTCGGGCGGCGCAAGGGCATCGGCCGGGTCCTGGACCTGCTGGCCATCCTCGCCACGGTCTTCGGCACCGCCACCAGCCTCGGGCTCGGCGCGCTCCAGGTCGAGTACGGGCTCAACGAGCTCTTCGACTTCAGCGGCCGGCGCGCCGAGGTGATCATCATCATCGTGCTGACCCTGTGCTTCGTGATCTCGGCCGCGACCGGCGTCCACGGGGGCGTGCAGTGGCTCAGCACGGTGAACGTGTACCTGGCGCTGGCCCTGGCCCTCGTCATCTTCGTCTTCGGCCCCACGGTCGCCATCCTCGACCTGGTGCCCGCCTCCGTCGGCGGCTACCTGACCGACCTGATCGCCATGTCCACGCGGACCGGCGCGTTCATCGGCAAGGAGTGGCTCGGCACCTGGACGATCTTCTACTGGGCGTGGTGGCTGTCGTGGGCGCCGTTCGTGGGGGCGTTCATCGCGCGTATCTCGCGCGGGCGCACGATCCGCGAGTTCATCATCGGCGTCATGCTGGTGCCCAGCGCGGTCAGCGTGATCTGGTTCTGCGTGAGCGGCGGCAGCGCGCTGACGATGCAGCGCGCGGGGACGGCCGACTTCGCCCCCGCGATCGCCAAGGGCGCGGAGGCAGGGCTGTTCGCCCTGCTGAACAACCTGCCGCTGGCCGCCGTCACCACCGTCGTGGCCGTGGTGCTCATCGCCCTCTACTTCGTCAGCGGCGCCGACTCGGCCTCCCTCGTGCTCGGCTCGCTGTCGACGCGCGGGTCCCTGCATCCGCCCCGCCCGCTGGTGATCGTGTGGGGCGTGCTGATCGGGTCGATCGCGGTGGTCCTGCTCATCTCCGGCGGCCTGACCGGGCTGCAGCAGGCCACGATCATCATCGCGCTGCCCTTCGTGATCGTCATGCTGCTGATGTGCCTGGCCCTGGTGAAGGAGCTGCGGAAGGACCCGGGCGCGGGGCCGCTGCCGGTGCGCGGGCATCCCTACGGTCTGTGGGTGGCGATCAAGCGCGTGGTGGGCGACGAGGACGCCCCGTCGTCCACGCTGCCGCGGCAGTGACGTGGTGCTAGGCTGCTGGGCAAGCAAGCGCTTGGCTGGAGGACTGGGTGGGCGGTACGGCGGTGCTCGTGATGGAGATGCAGCGCGGAGTCATCGGCGATCTCACGAAATTTCCTGAACTGGTGGCCGCCTGCGACAAGCACGACGTCGTGGCCAACACCGCGGCCGTCCTGGACGCCGCACGGGCCGCCGGGATACCCGTCATCCACTGCACCGCCGCGTTCCGCGCCGACCGGGCCGGCTCGCACACCGCCAACTGTCCGTTCATCGCCGGGCTGCTGCGCGACCCCGGCCACATGCTGGAGGGCACCCCCGCCGTGGAGGTCCTCGACGGCCTGAAGGCGCCCGGCGACCTGGAGAACCGGCGCTACCACGGCTTCTCCCCGTTCACCGGCACCTCGCTGGACATGACGCTGCGCTCCCTCGGCGTCACCGCCGTCGTGGCCACCGGCGTCTCGCTCAACCTCGGCATCCCCGGCCTGGCGCTGGAGGCGGTCAACCTCGGCTACCGCGTGGACGTGGTCAGGGACGCGGTGGCGGGGGTGCCCGACGACTATGCGGCAGCCGTACTGAAGCACACACTGGGACTGCTGGCCACCCGCGTGAGCGCCGCGGACCTCGTCGCGGCGTGGGGCGGTGCTCCTGACGGCGTGGGGCGGTGCTCCTGAGCGGGAGAGGTGAGGGAGATGGAAGGACTGCGGCTGGACGGGCGGCGGGCGGTGGTGACCGGCGGGGCCGGGGCCATCGGCTCCGCGATCTGCGCCGACCTCGTGTCGCTCGGCGCGCACGTGGTCGTGGCCGACGTCCAGCAGGAGGCGGCCGACAAGGTGGCGGCGGCGCTGGCGCACACGTTCCCGTGGGTCGTGGACTCCGGCGGCACCGCCTGGTCGGAGGGGCCGGGGCGGGCCGAGGCGCGGCGGGTGGACCTGTCCGACGCGGCCTCCGTCGAGGAGTTCTGCGCGGGCGTGGGAGCGGTGGACATCCTCGTGCACAACGCCGGGGTGTCGATCGTGGAGCCGTTCGTGGACAGCGATCCCGCCACCTGGGACCTCATGTGGCTGGTCAACCTGCGCGCGCCCATGCTGCTCACCAAGCTGCTGCTGCCGGGGATGCTGGAGCGGGAGTGGGGGCGGCTGGTGTTCGTCTCCTCGGACGGCGCGCGGGCCGGCTCCGGCGGGGAGGGCGCGTACGCGGCCACCAAGGCGGGGCTGTTCGGCCTGGCCAAGACGCTGGCCAGGGAGGCGGCGCGGGGCAACGTCACCTCCAACGTGGTCTGCCCGGGGCCGACCGACACCCCGATGCTGCGCCGTATCGCGGAGGAGAAGCCCGGCCTGGTCGACAAGATCGCCAAGAGCATCCCGCTGCGCCGCCTCGGCGAACCGGCGGACGTGGCCGGGCTGGTCGCCTACCTCTGCACGGAACGGGCCGCCTACATCACCGGGCAGACGCTGTCGGTGAGCGGCGGCATCACCATGCAGTGAGCCGGTCAGAGGGAGGCGTAGACGGCCTCGGCCAGCCGGTACGCGCGCAGGCTCCCGGTCATGCTGCCGGCCAGGCGGTTCATGACGTAGGCCAGGGCCAGGCCGCGGGCCGGGTCGCCGAGGCCCAGGGAGCCGCCGAGCCCGCCGTGGCCGAACGCCTCCACCGCCTTGGGCGGGGTGAGGAAGGTCGTCGACGGGCGGGAGAACCCGAGGCCGAACGAGCTGTCCATGAGCAGCACCCGGTCCTGGCCGTCCACGCGGCGGCGCAGCGCGTCCTTCAGGCGGTCCTGGGGGAGGAGGTCGCCGGCGATCAGGGCCTGGTAGAAGCCGGCCAGGCCCCTGGCGGTGGTGACGACGCCCGCTCCCGGCCAGCCGGCGCGCAGGATGACGGGGTGGTTGGCGCCGCCTTTGAGCAGGTTCATCGCGGGGTTGCCGAGGGCGCGGTTCATGAGGCTGTCCGGGTCGAGGGCGGCCCGCGCCGCGGGGGTGTCGGCGGGCATCGCGGCAGCCTGGGCCTTTTGCGCCGCCTGGGCCTTTTGTGTTGCTTGGGCCTTTTGTGTCGCCTGGGTCTTCTGGGCGGCCTGGGCCTTCTGGATCTCCTGAGCGTTTCGCGTGGTTTGGGCGGGAGCCGTACCGGATGGGGGGCGGGTGGTGAGGCGGGCGGCGCGGTCGATCACCTCGTCGGGGGCGCCCACCCAGAGGTCCAGGGCGTGCGGCCCGGCGATCCGCGCGGACACCAGCGAGCCGATCGACGCCCCGCTCACCCGGCGCACCACCTCGCCGACCAGGAAGCCGTAGGTCAGCGCGTGGTAGCCGTGGGCGGTGCCGGGCTTCCAGAGGGGCCGCTGGCGGGCGAGGCGGGCGGCGATGGCGGGCAGGTCCTCGAAGGACTCCACCGGGACCGGGTCCTCGACCACCGGCAGCCCCGCCTGGTGCGTGAGCAGGTGCTCCACGGTCGTCTCCGGCGTGGCGAACTCCGGCCAGAAGCGGGTCACGGGCGCGCTCACGTCGTCGATCACGCTCAGGGCGACGGTGGCGGTCAGCGCCTTGGTGCAGGAGTACGCGAAGACGGGCGTGTCCGCCTCCCACACACGGCCCGTGTGGCGGTCGGCGACGCCGCCCCACAGGTCCACGACCAGCTCGCCGTCGAGGTAGACGGCGAAGGCCGCCCCGAGTTCCTCGCCGTCGGCGAACTGCCGCTCGAACACCTCGCGCACCCGCGAGAACCGGGGATCGCAGTGCATCGGACCTCCGCATGAAAGGAAGCGCTTACTTGGTTCCCGAGCCTAACAACTGGGGCCGCTTCGGCCCAGCCGACCAGCGTGGCACCCTGAACCTCCTGAACGGCCCCGCCGTCCTGAGCGCGCTGCGCGCCGCCGTCACCGGCCAGGTGGTCAGCCTGTCCACGCCGATCGGGCGCAACGGCCCCCACCTGCGCGGACGGCCGCTGCCCCAGCACTACATGTCGATCGACGGCGCCGACTTCGCCGCCGGCGCCCGGCCGGTCGGCGCGGGGCTGCGCATGGCCGACGACGCGCTGATCGTCTCCCCGCACGGCACCACCACCCACATGGACGCGCTGTGCCACATGTGGGCGGGGGACGAGCTGTACAACGGGCACCCGGCCGGCGAGGTGCGCTCCTACGGGGCCAAGAAGTGCGGGATCGACCAGGTGGGCGGGGTGGTGGCCAGGGGCGTGCTCTTCGACGTGCCACGCCACCTGGGCGTGGACCACCTGCCCGCCGCCCACCGGATCTCGGCGGCGGAGCTGGCGGCCGTCGCCGACGTCGGGCCCGGTGACGTGGCGGTGATCCGTACCGGCTGGCCGCTGGTGTGGGAGCGCTCGCCCGAGGAGTACTGGTCGGGCCAGCCCGGGCTGTCGGCCGACGCCGGGCGGTGGCTGGCCGAGCGGGACGTGGCCGTGGTGGCCGCCGACAACGCCGCCGTCGGCGGGCTGAACGCCGTCCAGCTCGCCGACGAGGGGCTGGAGGACGACCTCCACCTGATCCTTCTGCACCGCCACGGCATCCATCTGGCCGAGATGCTCTGGCTGGAGGAGCTCGCGGCGGCCGGCCGTACCGACTTCGTGTTCGTGGCGGCGCCGTTGCGGCTGCGCGGCGGCACGGCGAGCCCGCTCAACCCGCTCGCGATCCTCTAGCCCCAGGTCACGGGGAGGCTGATCGCGCCGAACACGATCGTGTCCGCGCGCAGCTCGACCTCATGAGCGGGTACGGCCAGCCGCAGGCCGGGCCGCCTGGCGAACAGCTCGCGGTAGGCCACGGCCATCTCCATCCTGGCCAGGTTGTGGCCGAGGCAGAGGTGGGCGCCGTGGCCGAAGGCCAGGTTCTCGCCTGCTTCGGCGCGCGACAGGTCGAGCCGGTCCGGATCGGCGAACACCTCCGGGTCGCGGTTGGCGGCCGGCAGGCTGAGCGTCACCGTCTCGCCGGCCCTGACCCGGACGCCGTCCAGCTCCACGTCCTCCAGCGCGGCCCTGCTGGGGGCGGCCAGGTGCAGGATCGACAGGTAGCGCAGCAGCTCCTCGACCGCCGAGCCCATCAGACCCTCGTCGGCCGCGAGCGCGGCGAGCTGGTCCGGGTGCTCCAGCAGCGCGAGCACGCCGAGCGAGATCATGTGCGCGGTCGTCTCGTGCCCGGCGGTCAGCAGCCCGAGCCCGATGTTGGCCAGCTCCTCGGGGCCGAGGCCGCTGCCGTTCGCGATCAGCTCGGCCAGCACGCCGCCCTCGGGCCCCGCCTCGACCAGCTCGCGCATGTAGGCCAGGAGCGCGGCGACGGCCGCGTGGGCGACCTCGGGGTCGCGGTCGAGGATGCGCGTGGTCTGCGTCTCGAAGAACTCGTGGTCGGCGTACGGCACGCCGAGGATCTCGCAGATCACCCGGGACGGGATCGGCAGCGCGTAGTCGCGGACCAGGTCGGCGGGGTCGTCCATGCCGTCCACGAGCTCGCGGGCGATCGCGGTGACCCGTGGCTCCAGCTTCTTGAGGTTGCGGGCGGTGAACCAGGTGTGCAGGTGGCGGCGGTAGCGGGTGTGCTCGGGGGCGTCCATGCCGGAGAACCAGCCGGGCGCGGCGGGCCGGCGGGCGCCGCTGAGCCGTACCGGGACGAACATCGGGCGCTTGAGCTCCTGGCGGGCGCTGAAGCGGGGGTCGGTGAGCACCTGGCGGACGGTGGCGTGCCGGGTGACCAGCCAGCCGGGATGGCCGTCGTGGGACGTCACCCGGGTCATGGGCAGCTCGGGGCGGTTCGTGAACGTCTCAGGGAATCTCATATTTTGACAGTAGACTCTCATTTCAAAGTTGACCACCACTTTGGATGCGGCGTCGAAAGGAGGCAGAATGGGGATCATGAGCGGGCTCCGTGAGCGCAAGAAGGCCAGGACGCGGGCCTTGATCCAGAAGGAGGCGCTACGCCTGTTCCGTGAGCAGGGGTACGCGGCCACCACCATCGAGCAGGTCGCCGAGGCCGCCGAGGTCGCGCCCAGCACGGTCTTCCGCTACTTCGCCACGAAGGAGGACCTGGTGCTGCTCGACCAGTTCCCGCCGTTCGTGGAGGTGCTGAACGCGCTGCCGCGCGACCTTCACCCGGTCGAGGCGATGCGGCTGGCCATGCGCGACATCTTCGCCGCCCAGAGCGCGGAGGAGATCAGCGAGGGGCTGGAACGCGAGAAGCTCATGCTGACCGTGCCCGAGCTGTGGGCGGCCAGCCTGGAGAACGTGTCCATGGCACTCAGGACGGTCCAGGAGGTGCTGGCGGAGCGGGCCGGGCGTCCGGCCGACGACCCGGAGATCCGCAACGTGACGGGCGCGATCGTGGGCGTGGTCATGAACGTCTGGTTCGACTGGGCCAAGGACCCCGGCATGAACGGCCCCGCCGAACTGGACCGCGCCCTCGCCCACCTGGCCACCGGCCTCCCCCTGACCCCCTAGCCCTTCCCCACGCGCCGCCGGCTTGGGCCTTGGGTCTTGGCACGTGGGGCCATGGCAAACCGACGGGAGTGGGGGGTTAGGTGCCCGGGTAGTTGCCGCCGCCGTGGGTCTGGTCGAGGGTGTCGTAGTCGGGGGTATAGCCCTTTTTCGGGATGGTCTCGGTGAAGACCACGTCCCTGGGGCGCTTGTAGGGCGCCAGTGTGGTTCTTACGTGGTCGATCAGGGCCTCGGAGGTGGGGGTTTCGCCGGGGCGTACCACCACGATGGCCTTCACCGCCTGGTGCCAGCGCTCGTCCGGTACCCCGATCACCGCCGCGTCGGCCACGGCGGGGTGGGTCTTGAGGGCGCGTTCGACCTCGGCGGGGTAGATGTTCTCGGCCCCTGACTTGATCATCCGGAGCTTGGGGCCGACGAAGGTGATGGTGCCGTCGGGTTCGCGGCGGCCGAGGTCGCCGGTGTGGTGCCAGCCATAGGCGGATTTGGCGGCATTAAGCTCCGGTCGGGCGAAATATCCGGAAAAGAGGCTCTTGCCCCGGGCGCAGATCTCGCCCACCTCACCCGGCGGCAGTTCCGTACCGTCCGGCGCCAGGATGCGGACCTGCACCAGCGGCGACGGCCGCCCCGCGAAGCCCGCCGCGCCCGGCGCCAGCCCCAGGAACGTCAGCATGCCGCCCACCTCGGTCTGCCCGTACCCGCCCATCTTGGAGCGGCACCACGGCGAGTCGTCCACGGTGGTCATCTCGTCCCACTCGGCCGAGTGCGAGATGAAGCGCAGCGACGACAGGTCGTACTTGCCGCCCGCGTTCGCGGCCACCACCGCGTCGATCATCTGCCCGAACAGGAACGCCTGCGTGACCTTCTCCGCGTCGACCAGCCGGCACAGCTCCTCGGCGTCGAAGGCGGGCATGAACACGTTCGTGCCCCCGATCTGCAGCGTGGCCAGGCAGAACATCATCGTGCCCACGTGGAAGAGCGGCCCGTTGTCCAGGAAGGTGAAGCCGGGCTCCATCTGGCGCACCACGAGCAGGGACGCGCTGTGCGCCACCAGCGCGGCGCTGCTCAGCAACGCGGCGTTGGGCCGCCCGTCGAAGGCCGCCGTGTACAGGGCCAGCACCGGCGCGGTGTCCTCGACCGGCGGGAAGTCGCGCGGTTCCGCCGAGGCCAGGAACTCCTCGTACTCCTCACCCGCCCGCACCCACGAATCCGCCGGTTCCGGCACCAGAGCGGCGGTCGTGTCGGAGTGCTCCCAGACCACGACGCTCGGCGTCAGGTCGGACAGGACGAAGCGCAGTTCGTCGGCCGACTGCCGCCAGTTGGCCGGGCAGAAGACGGCGCCGAGGCGGGAGCAGGCCAGGAGCAGTTCCAGGATGGCGTGCGAGTTCTGCCCCAGCCACAGCACCCGGTCCCCGGCCGTCACTCCGCGCCCGGCCAGGGCGCCGGCCAGCCGGGACACCCGCGCGTCCAGCCTCGGGTAGGTGAGGCGCATCTCGCCGTCCACGACCGCGGTGGTCGACGGGCGGCTGCGCGCGTGCTCGGACAGGACGTCGGAGAGGGTCAGGTTGTGGATCATCGCGCCTCCTGGTGGGGGGTGAGGCTCGCGTAGCGCCGGTGATCCGGTACGGCTGGCGAGCCGTACATCATGAAAAATCAGCGAAAGGCGGGCATGACCTCGGCGGCGAAGAACCGCATCACCTGCTTCATCTCCGCCAGCGGCAGCGGCCGGGTGCTGCCGAAGTCGCACAGCAGGTTCGAGAAACCGGCCTCGCGCAGCAGCGTGATCTGCTCGATCACCCTGGCCGGGTCGCCGATCACCTCCAGTTGCTCCCAGCGGAAGTCGTTGGAGACCTCGCCGCCCTTGAGGTAGCGGTCCTGGTAGTACTCGAAGCCCTGGGCGGCCTTGCCGGTCTTGGGGTCGATCGGCGCGCTCTTCTCGTTGAAGATGCGCGAGCGGTCGAAGGCGGCCTCGAAGCGGGCCTGGTCGGCGCGGGCCTGCTCGACCGTCGGCGCGACGTAGACGCTGCGCGCCACCACCAGGTCGGCGTCCCCGGCGTGCCCGGCCTGGCGGGCGCTCTCGCGCCAGCGCTCGGCCGCGCCGACGACCTTCCTGAACGTGGCGGCGGGGTCGGCCAGGATGGGCAGCCCGCGCTCGGCGTACATGGTCACGGTCTCGGGGGAGACGGCGGCGACGTGGATGGGCGGGTGCGGGCTCTGCAGCGGGCGCGGGGTGAGCGAGACCTCGGCGCCGGTCTTGTAGAACTTGCCCTCGTGCCGGAACTCGCCGGAGGTCCAGAGGCCGAGCACGACCTCCAGCGCCTCGTTGAAGCGGTCGCGCGCCTCGGCCAGGTCGATGCCGAACCCCTCGAACTCGAAGCTCTGGTACCCGCGCCCGATGCCCAGGTCGAGCCGGCCGCCGGAGAGCACGTCCACGAGCGCGGCCTCCTCGGCCACGTGGATCGGGTTGTGCAGCGGCAGCACGACGATGCCGGTGCCGAGCCTGATCCGCGTGGTACGGGCGGCGGCGTGGGCGAGCAGCGTGAACAGGTTGGGCACGACCCCGTAGTCGCGGAAGTGGTGCTCGGCCAGCCGTACCCCGTCGAAGCCCAGTTCCTCGGCCAGTTCGATGAGCTCCAGGTGGTAGTCGTAGACGTCCTTGAAGCTCTGGCCGTCGAACCGGTGGAAAAGGTGGAAGGTCGAGAACCTCATGCGTCAGCCCCTCACGGTGAACCAAGCGCTCGCTTGGGTAGCGTATCAGGAGCTATAGGATCACGCCATGCGAATCGCCGCCGCCCAGGCCCGCTGCCCCTGGCTCGATCCCCAGGCCGGGACCGCCAAGGTCCTCGACATCCTCAAGCAGGCCGGCGCCGGCGATATCGACCTGGTCGCCTTCCCCGAGACGTTCCTGTCCGGCTACCCGTTCTGGGTGGAGAAGACCAACGGCGCGGAGTTCGGCAACCCCGACCAGAAGCGGGCCTACGCCTACTACCTGGACGCCGCCGTCGAACTGGGCGGGCCCGAGCTGGCCACGATCACCGAGGCCGTGCGCGACCTCGGCGTCTTCACCTATCTCGGCATCACCGAGCGCGTCGGCGGCACCGTCTACTGCACGCTGGTCGCCGTCTCGCCCGAGCACGGCGTCGTCTCCGCCCATCGCAAGCTCATGCCCACCTTCGAGGAACGCCTCGTGTGGGGCATCGGCGACGGGCACGGGCTGCGCGCGCACGCGTACAAGGACATCAGGGTCAGCGGCCTCAACTGCTGGGAGAACTGGATGCCCACCGCCCGCCAGGCCCTCTACGCCCAGGGCATCGACCTGCACGTCTCCGTCTGGCCCGGGTCCGCGAACCTGACCAGGGACATCACCCGCTTCGTCGCCCGCGAGGGCCGCGTCTACTCGCTGGCCGCCGGTGCCCTGTTCTCCTACGCCGACGTCCCCGCCGACTTCCCCTTTTACGAGGCGCTCAAGGACCTCGGCCCGCGCGCCGACGGCGGCTCGGCGATCGCCGGGCCCGACGGCGAATGGCTCGTCGAGCCGGTCTCCGGCGAGGAACGCCTGGTCACCGCCGACATCGACCCCGCCGTCGTACGCGGGGAACGCCAGTCGTTCGACCCGGCGGGCCACTACAACCGGCCTGACGTCCTGCGCCTGGAGGTGAACAGGCGCCGCCTGAGCGCCGCCGACTTCTCCGAGTGACGCCATGAGCCTGGAACTGCGCCACCTGCGGACCCTCTGCGCCATCGCCGACGCCGGCAGCCTGACCAAGGCCGCCGCCGCGCTGGGCACCTCGCAGCCCGCCCTCACCGCGCAGCTCCAGCGCATCGAGCGGGCGCTGGGCGGCAGGCTGTTCGTGCGCGGCAGGCAGGGCGTGGAGCCCACCGCGCTCGGCGAGTACGTGCTGGAGCGCTCGCGGCTGCTGCTCATGGGCATGGAGGAGCTGATCCGCGGCGCCGCCGCCCGCCCCCAGGGAGAGGTACGGCTCGGCGGCGTCGCCGGCCCGATCCTGCCCGGCCTCGTGGACCGGCTCGGCGCCGGTCAGGTCACCTCGTTCACCGACGACTCGCCCAGGCTGCTGTGCGACCTGGTCGCCACGGGCAGGCTGGACGCCGCGGTCGTGGCCGACTACCGCGAGCACGAACTGCGCCCGCCCGCGCCGCTGCGCTCCGCCCTGATCGCCGAGGAGCCGGTCTTCATCGCGCTGCCGGAGCGGCACCGGCTGGCCGTACAGGAGGAGGTGGACCTGTCCGAGCTGGCGGGGGAGTCGTTCGTGCTGGCGCCGCCGGACGGCGGCGGCTGGCCCGAGTGCTTCCTGCTGGCCTGCGTGCGGGCGGGGTTCGCGCCGCGCACGCCGCACAAGGCGTCGGACGGCTGGGTGATCAGGGAGATGGTCACCGCGGGCGGCGCGGTGGCGCCGTGCCGCGCCACCTTCGCCGAGAGCCCCGGGCTCGTGATCAGGCCGCTGGCCGGGACGCCGCTGACCATGCGCCACCTGCTGGTGTGGCATCCGGACGGCCCGGTGGCCGAGCGATCGGGCGAGGTACGGCGGCTGGCCACGGAGATCTTCGCGGCACATGCCAGGGAACGTCCCAGATATGTGGGCTGGTTAGGGTTGCGGGGTGAGAGTGACGATGCCCGGCCTGACCGCCGTCGACCATGAGTTCACCGTTCCGCTCGACCACGACGACCCCGGCGGGCCTGCCATCCAGGTCTTCGCCCGCGAGATCGTCGACCCGCCCAAGGCCGGCGACGACCTGCCGTGGGCGGTGTTCCTCCAGGGCGGTCCCGGCGGGAAGTCGCCCCGGCTGCCGGGCAAGGCGTACTTCCGCCACATCCTGAAGACCCACCGCGTCCTGCTGCTCGACCAGCGCGGAACCGGCAGGAGCACCCCCGCCCAGCCCGCCGGCGCCGACTACTACCGCCACTTCCGCGCCGACTCGATCGTGCGCGACTGCGAGCACATCAGGAAGCGGCTCGGCGTCGAGCGGTGGGAGACCTGGGGCCAGAGCTACGGCGGCTTCGTCACCATGACCTACCTGTCGCTGGCCCCCGAGGGGCTGAAGGCGTGCCACATCACCGGCGGCCTGCCCGGCCTCGACGCCACCGCCGACGACGTCTACGCCCGCACCTACCCGAGGGTCGCCGCAAAGACCGCCGCCTACTACCGGCGCTACCCCGAGGACGCCGCGGTGGTCGAGCGCATCGCCGAGCATTTGCTGGCCGGGGAGGTCCTGCTGCCCGACGGCGACGTGCTCACCCACCGCCGCTTCCAGACGCTCGGCATGCAGTTCGGCATGAGCGACGGGTTCGAGAACGTGCACTGGCTGCTGGACGAGGCGTGGGCGGGCGATCGCCTGTCCGACACGTTCCTGTACGGCGTCATGAACGCGACCGGCTTCATCGGCGCCCCCCTGTACGCGCTCCTGCACGAGCCCTGCTACGCCCAGGGCGCCGCCACCGACTGGTCGGCCCAGCGGCTGCGTCCCAAGGAGCTCGACGAGCCCGGCACGTTCACCGGCGAGATGACCTACCCGTGGATGTTCGACGAGATCCGCGCCCTGCGTCCCTACAAGGAGGCCGCGCACGCGCTCGCCGCCGACACCACCCTGGGCCCGCTCTACGATCCGGACCGCCTGGCGGGCAACAAGGTGCCCGTGGCCGCGGTGGTCTACCACGACGACATGTACGTGGACGCCGAGCTGTCACTGCGGACGGCGGCCCACGTGGGCAACGTCAGGACCTGGGTGACCAACGAGTACGAGCACAACGGCTTCCGCGCCGACGGCGAGAAGGTCACCGCCCGGCTCATGGACATGATCGCGGGACAGGTGTAACGCCCGCATAACCAGATGGCGTGACGGGCGGGTTAGGCGGTGATCGATGAAATCGCCGCACTATGCAGACGCCTGTCATCGATCGCCCGGTCGCCGGACCGGCCCCCGTACCCGCTCCTCGTCCCGCCCTCCTGCCCTGGCTGCTGGCCGGCGGCTGGCTCGCCCACGTGTTGCTGCGGCTGTGGTTGTTCCGCTACCACGCGGGGCCCGTGGCCAACCCCGACGAGGTCGGCTACCTGCTGGCCGCCCGCTGGCTGGCCGGCGGGCCCGGCGGCGACTACTCCGGCAGCACCTTCTACCAGGGCGGCTACCCGCTGCTGCTGGCGCCCCTGTACTGGCTGAGCACCGACCCGGCGACCGTCTACCGGCTGGTGTCCTGTCTGGGGGCGGTGGTGTCGGCCTCGGCGTTCCCGCTCGCGTACCTGGTGCTGCGGCGGCTGACGCTCGGGCGGCGGGCGGCGCCGGCGCTGGCCTTCGCGGGGGCGCTGGGACCGTCGGTGCTGGTGTTCTCGGGGCTGGCGCTGGTGGACGCGGTGCTGCCGACGCTGGTGCTCGGGTGGCTGCTAGCCCTGCACGACCTGGTGACGCGCGGGACCGTGCTGCCCGGTGTGGTGGCCGGCGCGCTGTCGGGGCTCGCCCTGGCCATGCACATGCGGGGGGCGATCCTGTTCGGCGTCTTCGTGGTGTGCGTGATCGGGGTGCTCGTCTTCCGGAGGGTGCCGCTGCCGGCCGGGTGGTGGACGCTGGGGGCCGCCGCGGTCGCCGGGGGCGCCGGGGCGCTGCTCAACGCCCGGCTCAAGGCCGCCCTGTACCCCGGGGGCGTCAAGGACCTGTCGGGGCTGGCGCTGGAGCGGATGACCGGGCTGGAGGGCCAGGCGCGCTCGCTGGCCGGGGCCGCCGGGCAGCTCTGGTACCTGGTCACCGCCACCTGGGGCCTGGCCGGGGTCGGCATCGTGGCGGCCGTGGTGGTGCTGGTGCGTCGGGGCGGCTCGCCGTACCGGGTGACGGCGGGGGTGTTGCTGGCGCTCACGCTGGGGATCGCGTACGCGTCGTCGGCGGCCCTGCCCGACGAGCACCGGGTCGGCAACTACGCCTACGGACGTTACCTGGCCTGCGCGGCGGTGGCCTGGACGCTCGTGGGGCTGGCGGCGCTGGTGCGGGCCCGGCGGCGGACCGCGCTGGCGGGCGCGGCGGCCTCGGCGGGGCTGCTGGCGGTGTCGGGCGGGATCGCCGCCTGGTACGCGGGCGACCGGCTGACCCGCTACCACTACATCGCCTTCGACTTCCCCGAGACCGCCTTCCTCAGCGGCGTACGCGACCGGCTCGACCTGGTGGGCGCCTCGGCCGCGGCCCTCCTCCTGCTGACCGCGATCACGGCCGCGGCCGTCAAGAAGGCCGGGGCGGGGAGCCTCAAGGGGGCCGGGGCGGCGGGCCGCGGGAGAGCCGGGGCGCTGGGCGCCGTGCTGGTGGCCGGTGCGCTGGCCGTCCCCAACGCCGCCTTCGCGGCGGACCTCGCGCCCAAGTCGGCCCCGGTGGCGGGGAACGACGGCCTGCCCAGGATCACGCAGGGCCGTGTGGGCCTCGACACGCGGGTGAAGTGGAACATCTGGGTCCATCTGATCCACCGGGTCCACTGGACCCCGATCGAGCGTGTCCGGCCGGCCACCGAACCGCTGCCCGAGGGGCTGTGTACGGTCGTGGCCGCGCCGGAGGCGGGCGCGCCTCCGGCGGGCTGGAAGGTCGCCGTCCGAGGCAAGGGCTGGGTGACCTGGACGACGACCTGCTGAAGCTGGTTATGCCTGGGTTTGGGCTATCTGCTGGGGTTATGCCTGGGTTTGGATGGTTTCCTTGAGCGGGAGCCGTACCTCGAACCAGGTGTCACCCGGCACCGACCGGCACTTGATCTCGCCCCCGTGCCGCCCTGCCACGATCCGGTAGGAGATGTCCAGCCCGAGCCCGGTGCCCTGGCCGACGGTCTTGGTGGTGAAGAACGGCTCGAAGATGCGATCCCTTATGGCCTCGGGCACGCCGGGCCCGGTGTCGCCGATCTCGATGATCGCCTCGTCCTCGTCGTGCGCGGTCCGTATCGTGAGCGTGCCCTCCTCGCCCATGGCGTCCAGGGCGTTGTGGATCAGGTTGGTCCACACCTGGTTGAGCTCGCCGGCGTAGGCGGGGATCGGCGGCAGCGTGCGGTCGTAGTCGGTGACCACGGTGATCCCCGGGCCGATCTTGCCGCGGAAGATCGTGACGGTGCTGTCCAGCAGGTCGTGCACGTCCACCATCTGGAACGGCGCGCGGTCCATCTGCGAGTACTGCTTGGCCGAGGCCAGCAGCTTGGAGATGCGCTCGGTGGCCTCGGTGACCTCGTTGAGCATCTGGGAGATCTCGACCGCCTCGGCCAGCCACCGCAGCGCGCCGGGCACGTGCTCGTTGCCGACCTTCTTGGTGATCTTGTCCAGGTTCATCTGGTCGAAGCCCGCGTTGACCAGCGCGGGCGCCAGGTCCCAGGCGTCGTCCACGCCGATGGCCTCCAGCGCCTCGCCCAGCTCGTCCTCGGCGTCGGAGATCTCCAGCGGGCTGCGGGGCGGGAGTTGGCCGACGGCGCCGGCGCACTCGTCCTGCATCTCGATCATGTGCCGGAGCTTGCTCGGCGGTATGCCGTCCTCGGCCAGTTGCGCGAGCTGCATCCGGGAGTCCTTGATGAGCTGGCGCAGCTCGCCCACCGCGCGCACCGCCGCGGCGGCCGGGTTGTTCAGCTCGTGGGTCAGGCCCGCGGTGATCGTGCCCAGCGCGGTGAGCCGCTGGCGCCGGTCGATGACCTCGCGCTGCAGCCTGCCGCCGGACAGCACGCCGTCCAGCAGGTGCATCGCCATCGGGAACCACTCGGTCACGATGTGCGCGAACTTCTTGCCCGGCAGTATGAACATCCGCGTCGGCATGGTCGCGCGCAGCGTGTGCTGGTAGGTCTGCGGCGCCCGGTCGGCCAGGTAGGCGGAGGTGGCGCCGCCGTACACACCGGGGGTGGAGGCGCGGTGCATGGTCACCGTGCCCGCGCTCACGGTCTCCTGGATCATCTGCACCTCGCCCTCGATGAGGACGGCGAAGCACTCGGCGGGCTCGCCCTGGGTGACGATGTCCTGGCCGGTCTCGAAGGTGCGCATCTGCCCGCTCATGGCGAGCTTGGTGAGCTGGCCGTCGCTGAGCTTCTCGAACAGGAACGTCTTCCGCAGCTCGTCAATGTCGATCGAGGTCATTGCTTCTCCAGGTAACGGTGCACGAGCGAGACGGCCATCGCCCCCTCGCCGACGGCCGAGGCCACCCGCTTGATCGAATCGGCCCGCACGTCGCCGGCCGCGAACACCCCGGGCACGTTGGTCTCCAGGAAGTACGGCTCCCGCCGCGCCGACCAGTTGCGCGGCCGCTTGCCGCCCTGCACCAGATCGGGCCCGGTCAGCACGAACCCGCGCGCGTCGCGCTCCACCGTCTCGCCCATCCAGTCGGTGAACGGCTCGGCCCCGATGAACACGAACATCCACTGGGTGTCGATGTCGCGTTCCTCGCCCTTGGTGGAGACGGTCACCCGCTCCAGGTGCCCGTCACCGTGGCCGGCCGTCACGTTCGTCTGCACGTGGACCTCGATGTTGGGGATGGCCGCGATCTGCTCGATGAGGTAGTGCGACATGGAGGCCTCCAGTCCGTCACCCCTCACCAACAAGTTGACCTTGCTGGCGAATCCCGACAGGTAGACGGCGGCCTGACCGGCCGAGTTGGCCGCGCCGACGATGCAGACCTCGCTGTCCCTGCACGAGGGCGCCTCGGTGAGGGCGGCGCCGTAGTAGACGCCCTGGCCGACGAAGTCCTCAAGGCCGGGGGCGGTCAGCCTGCGGTAGCTGACGCCGGTCGCCAGGATGACGGAGTGGGCGGCGATCTCGCCGCCGTCGTGGAAGCCGATCACCCTGGCCTGTCCGCGCGGCTCCAGGCTGGCGACCTTGCGGGCGGTGAGGATCTCGGCGCCGAACTTCAGCGCCTGGCGGCGGGCCCGGTCGGCGAGCTGGGCGCCGGAGACGCCGTCGGGGAAGCCCAGGTAGTTCTCGATCCTGGAGCTCTGACCGGCCTGTCCGCCGGTGGCCAGCGACTCCACGAGCACGGTGTTGAGCCCCTCGGAGGCACCGTAGACGGCCGCGCCCAGCCCGGCGGGGCCGCCGCCGATGACGATCAGGTCGTAGAAGTCGGTGGCCGGCGTCGTGGACAGGCCCACCGACGAGGCCAGCGTGGCCTGGTCGGGCGCCTCCAGCGTGGCGCCGTCGGCGGTGACCACCAGCGGCAGCCTGCAGTCCTGCCCGGCCGCGGCGATGAGCTGGGTCGCCTCCGGGTCGTCGGCCAGCATCCACTGGTAGGGCACCTGGTTGCGGGCCAGGAAGTCGCGCACCTTGTACGATCCCGACGACCACCGGTCGCCGATCACCCGCAGCTCGGCCCGCTCCCTGCGGTCGGTACGCTGCCAGGCGTCGAGCTGGTCGTCGATGACCGGGTAGAACTTCTCCTCCGGCGGGTCCCACGGCTTGAGCAGGTAGTGGTCGAGGTCGACCACGTTGATCGCCTGGATGGCGGCGTCGGTGTCGGCGTAGGCGGTGAGCAGGACACGCCGGGCGAAGGGGTACATGTCCATCGCGGCCTCGAGGAACTGCACGCCGTTCATCTGCGGCATCCGGTAGTCGGCGAGGATCGCCGCCACGTCGTCGCCGCGCAGCCGCATCTCCTTGACGGCGTCCATGCCCTGCTGCGCCGCTTCCGCGCGGACGATTCTGTACTGCTGGCCGTACCGGCGTCTGAGGTCACGGGCGACTGCCCGCGACACGCCCGGGTCGTCGTCGACTGTCACGATGACCGGCTTGTCCATGCCCGTCCCTTCCCCAAGGTTCCTAAGGGAAGGATGTCATGGCTTTTCTCCTGACGAGATGCTGGCCTTTTAGTACGCGACGTCCACGGTGTGCCGGTGGGTGTCCCGGTCGGGCAGCACGCGGAGCACGGCGTCGGCCAGGTCGGCCCTGCCGATGGACATGCCGCCGCGTACGCAGTCGTCGAGGGCGGTGCGGTAGCCGCCGCGGGCGGGGGAGTCGAGCAGGCGGGGCGGGCGCACGACGGTCCAGTCGAGGGGGCTGTCGCGGATCCATTCGACCAGGCGTACGTTGTCCTGGTAGGGCGTCTTCAGGAACAGCGAGCGGATGAGGATCTTGGTCAGCCGCTGCGCAGGCGTGTCGGACGGGCCGTTCATCATGCCGTTGGTGACGACCACGAGGCGCTTGACCCCGGCCGCGTCCATCGCGCCGATCACGTTGGGCACGCCCTCGGAGTAGAGCCGGGAGGGGCCGCCGCCCGAGGACGGTCCTGCCAGGAAGACCACGGAGTCGCAGTCGGGCTCGATCGTCAGGGTGCGCGCGTCCATGACGTCGCCGGGCACCACGCTCAGCCCCGGATGCTCCTCGGTGACCGCCTCGGGGCGGCGGGCGACCGCGGTGACCACCGTTGCCTTCGCGCAGCGCCTGGTCGAGGAAGAGGCGGCCGGTGCCGCCGGTGGCGCCGTAGAGGGTGAGTTTCATGGCGGGCAGTCCCTTCGCAGCGGTGGTGAGTAAATGCTCACTCACCCCTATGATGGGTGAGTGCCTACTCACCGTCAAGCCGAGCAGACTCGCGAGCGCATCGTCGAGGCCGCCTACCAGGCGATTCTCGAACACGGCATCGCCGGCGCCACCACCAAGCGCATCGCCCGGCAGGCCGGATGCTCCGAGGCGCTGCTCTACAAGCACTTCAGCGGCAAGGAGGAGATGTTCCTAGCGGTGATCCTGGAGCGCATGCCCGCGCTCGCGCCCCCCTTGAGACGGCTGCGCGCCGCCGCCGGGCAGGGCGAGCTCGCCGCGAACCTGACCGAGTTCGCCGTCGCCGCCATCGCCTTCTACACCAGCACCGCGCCCATCGCCTCCGGCATGATCGGCGACCCGCCCCTGCTCGGCACGTTCCGCGGGATGCTGTCCGACCTGGACGCCGGGCCGCACGTGCCGATCGGGGTCCTGGCCTCGATCCTGCGCGCCGAACAGCAGAACGGGCGGATCGCCGCCGGCGCCGACTGCGACGCGCTCGCCGCCCTGCTCATGGGCGCCTGCTACCACCGGGCCCACCTGTCGTACTTCGT
This sequence comes from Nonomuraea sp. NPDC050790, assembly GCF_044456745.1. Taxonomy (NCBI): domain Bacteria; kingdom Bacillati; phylum Actinomycetota; class Actinomycetes; order Streptosporangiales; family Streptosporangiaceae; genus Nonomuraea; species Nonomuraea sp. NPDC050790. Next base: position 121,385 of record NZ_JBITGF010000004.1, read on the forward strand.
GGACCAGGGGGTGAGCGCCCAGGACTACGCGCGCTCGGTCGTCGCCGCCCTGCTCGGGGCTGCTACTCGCTGACCTCCACCGGGCGCTTCAGCAGCCACAGCGCCGCCCTTCGCAGCAGGGTGCGGTGGACCTCGTTGTCGTAGGAGCGGGTGTCGTGGCCCAGGGCGTCGTAGACGACGCGGCCGCGCCGTACCGGACGGGCCCAGACGAGGGGCTGGCCGTTGGCCGAGGCCAGCGGGCGCACGTCCGGCAGCACGTCGAGGTCGCTGTAGACCTCGTCCACGAGGTCGAAGTCACGCAGCCCCGCCACGATCGGGTGGCCGCCGTGCACCCGCACGCTCGTCCAGCCCAGCGGCGGGTGATGGGACTTCGGCCAGCTCCAGCAGCCGCCCAGCACCCTCGGCCAGCCCTGCCAGTCGTCGAAGCAGATCGAGGCCGTGTGCATGCACAGCAGGCCGCCGCCGCGGTCGAGATGGTCGAGCAGCGTCGTGCGCGCCTGCGCGGGCAGTACGAAGCGCCAGCGCGCGCGCTGGTCGGCGAAGCGGTCGAGCTCCATCCGCCAGCGCAGCGTGTTGACGGTGATGAGCGGGACCTCCGTCGGCTCGCTCAGCGCGCCCGCGACGTCCTCGGTGATCTCGGACTCGACACCCACCTCGGCCAGCACCTCGGCCAGGGCGGCCGACGTGGCGTCGAAGTCGTGGAAGAGTCCCCCGGAAAGGATCAGATTTCTCGCCACCTCCAAACCACATCACGGAAGTCGCCACAACCCAAGAGGGCGTTCCACCCGCCGAGCTGGACGCCTGACGCTCCGCGTTCACCGTCCCGGGCTGTCGCGAAGCGTACGAAGATCGCGCCGAGCGGCTGACGTTCCGCGGGGCTGTCGCGTGGGCTGCCGACGCCGCCGCCTGGGTGAGGGGGCATGATGCTGCGGGTGGAGGTATTCGAGGAACATCGCACCATGCTGCTCGGGCTGGCCTACCGGCTGCTCGGCAGCATGTGGGACGCGGAGGACGTGGTCCAGGAAGCCTGGATCCGCTGGCAGGCGACCGACCAGGAGGAGGTCAGGGAGCCGCGGGCGTTCCTGGTGACGGTCGTGTCGCGGCTGGCGCTCGATCAGTTGCGGTCGGCGCGGGTCAAGCGGGAGGCGTACACGGGGCCGTGGTTGCCGGAGCCGGTGCCCGCCTCGCAGGTGGGGCCGCTCGACACCGTCGAACTGCGCGACACCGTCGCCTTCGCGACCCTCCACCTCATGGAACGGCTGACGCCGCCGGAACGGGCCGTGTTCGTGCTGCGGGAGGCGTTCGCGCTGCCGTACCCGGAGATCGCGGAGATCGTCGGCGTGACGCAGGCCAACGCCCGGCAGATGCACCACCGTGCCTCGGTACGGCTGGCCGAGGGCCGCGACCGCTTCACGCCCACCGCCGAGCAGCACACCGAGCTGCTCAAACGCTTCATGGACGCCGCGGCCGGCGGCGACATGGACGCGCTCACCTCGCTCCTGCACGACGACGTGGTCCTGTGGAACGACGGCGGCGGCAAGGTGCGCGCGGCGCTCAAGCCGATCTACGGCAGGGACAAGGCGATCGGCTTCCTGCACGGCATCACCTCGCGTTACCTCTTCGGCGAGATGCGGCTGGCCGAGTCCAACGGCCACCCGGCGTTGCTGACCACGGTCGGCGGCGCCGACCAGCTCGTCATGCTGGAGATCCGCGACGGTAAGATCGCCACCGTCTTCGGCGTCCTCAACCCCGACAAGCTCACCCGGGTACGAGGATGATCGGCTTATAGTCGCCCCTATGGATCTCGGCATCGCGGGCAAGGTAGCACTGGTCACCGGCGGCAGCGCGGGCATCGGCCTGGCGTCGGCCAAATCTCTGGCCAGGGAGGGCGCCAACGTGTGCGTGAGCGCGCGCAACCCCGAGCGCCTCGCGGACGCGGTCGTCGAGCTGCAGGAGTTCGGCGGCGTCGTGCACGCCGTCCTGGCCGACGTGGAGGACCCCGCGGCCGCGGCCCGGGTGGTGGCCGAGACCCGTGACGTGCTGGGACCCGTGGACATCCTGGTGGCCAACGCCGGCGGCCCGCCCGCGGGCCGGTTCGTCGACATGAGCCCGGCCGAGTGGGACGTGGCCATCCAGCGCAACCTGCTCGGCACCGTCCGCCTGATCCATGCCGTGCTGCCCGACATGCGCTCACGCGGCTGGGGCCGGATCGTCACCATCACCAGCCGCTCGGTGCGCGAGGCCCTCGACGGCCTGGCCCTGTCGAACGCGACCAGATCGGCGGTCGCGGGCGTCGTGCGCACCCTGGCCAGGGAGGTGGCCGCGGAGGGTGTGCTGATCAACAACGTTCTGCCCGGTTCGGTGGACACCGACCGGCTGCGCGAGCTGGTCGGGGGCGCGGAGAACCTCGCCGCCCGTGCCGCCGAGGCGCCGATGGGGCGGGTCGGCCGTCCCGAGGAGATCGGCGACGTGGTGGCGTTCCTGGCGAGTGAGCCCGCCTCCTTCGTCACCGGCGCCTCGCTGCTGGTCGACGGCGGCGAGACCCATGTCATCGCCTGAGCCGATCGGCTGAGTCAGCGGTTCAGGCGGCGGGCCGACTCCGACTCCTGGGCCAGGCGCCTCAGGGCGTCGAACGCCTTGCCGTACAGGACGGTGCCGAGCACCAGCGCCTCCACGGCGGCGTCGCGCGGCCCGTCGAACGGGATGGTGGCCATCTCGACCTCGCGCACGAGCCGGTCGGCGGCCTCGGCGTACGGATCGAGGTCCGGCGTCATGCCCAGGTGGCGCATCCTGAGCAGGATCTCGGCCAGCTCCGCCCTGGGCGGCGCGTCGGGCAGCACCTGCCAGCCGTGCCCGGCGACCACCCGGTCCACCTCGGCGCGGGCGGCCTCCAGTTCCTCGCCGGGCTCGGCGGGGGCGACCTCGGGCGCGAGGGCGTAGTGGGCGGTGCCGAGCATGGTGTGGACGGGCAGGCTCTCGTCGTCCACGGCCTCGATGATCTTCTTGATGGAGGCGACGGGGAGCTTGCCGACCTCCAGCAGGGCGCGGATCAGGCGCAGCCGGCGCAGGTGGGTGTCGTCGTAGTCGGCGCGGGTGGCCGACCGCTGCGCACCGGGGTGGAGCAGGCCCTCGCGCAGGTAGTACTTGATGGTCGCGAGGGCGACACCGGACTCGGCGCTCAGCTCTGAGATGCGCATCGGTAGACCATAACGTCTAGCCGGAGCGGGCGAGCTGACGGGCGGCGGTGACGAGGTCGTGCACCTCCGCCTGCCGGTTCCACAGGAAGACCACCTCGATCGGCGGCACCGCCTCGGCGATCGGGACGAACGTGAGCACCTCCGGCACCGGCGTCCCCTTGCGTACGCACAACGTGTAGCCGGCGCCGGACCCGACCAGGTTCACCGCGAGGTCGTGGGTGGCGGCGGCGGGGCCGAGGCGCGGGTGCAGGCGGTGGCGGACGAAGCCGGACAGGAAGCGGCCGCCGTCGGACTCGGGCATGACCAGGGGCTCGGCGGCGAGGGCGGCCAGGGGCAGCGCGTCCTGGGTGGCCAGCGGGTGTTCGCGGGGGAGCAGGGCGTGGACGGCGGCGCGCTGGATGAGGGTGCGGGCGACGCCGCGGGGCAGGGTGCCCGGGGCGTATCCGAGCCCGGCCTGGAGGCTGCCGTCGGTGATGGAGACGATCTGCTCGGCGGTGTTCATGGGCGCCACGCGCAGCCGGGGACCGCCGGGCAGGTGCGACAGCAGCCGCGCCTGCACGTCGCCGAGCCCGTCGGCCACGCCGATGCGCAGCGCCTGCCCCTTGCCGCGGGCGGCGGCCACGGCGCGCTCGAAGGCGTCGACGGCGACGGTGGCCTGGGCCAGGAAGACCTCACCCGCCTCCGTGAGCCGCACGCCGCTGGAGGAGCGGGTGAACAACTCCGCGCCGATCTCCTTCTCCAGCGCCTTGAGCTGCTCGGAGAGGGTGGGCTGGGCGATGTGCAGCACGCCGGCCGCGCGGCGCAGGCTGCCCGCCCGCGCGATCGCTATGGCGTAACGCACTTGGCGCAGGTCCATCCATCACCTCATTTTTCGGTTTCATCTTCGGCCTTTCATCGCACCGAGTCAGGGTTTCGTGTCGGTGACTTTTCGCGAGCGTCCGGTAACCGAGCAAGCGCTTGCCTAACAACGGGCGCCGGGCTAGCGTGACGACTGTCGTCGCCCGCCGGGACGGATCGCGCCCCGGCCCGGTGGGCGGCCGTCGAGAAGGGAGCCGGGACCTTGCAGCCCTTCTCCGGCCGGGCCGCCGTCGCGGGCGTGGGCATGACCGCGCTCACCAGGGCCTCGGGCCGCAGCGAGCTGGACCTGGCCGTCGAGGCGGTCCAGGCCGCCTGCCGGGACGCCGGGATCGAGCCGGTCGAGGTCGACGCCCTGCTCAGCTACCACCTGAACGACTCCGTACCGGTCGTCCAGGTCGCCAGGGCCCTGGGGATCGAGCGCCTCGGCTGGCACAACGACCTCGCCGGCGGCGGCACCCAGGCCGCCTCCATCCTGGGCGACGCCGCGATGCTGATCCACTGCGGGCTGGCCCGCAACGTCGTCATCTACCGCGCGCTCAACGGCCGCTCGGGCCGGCGTCTCAACCTCGCCTCCACCGGCCCCCAGGAAGAGCTCACCCGCCGGTACGGCATGGCCGGTCCCATCCCCCTGTTCGCCCTGGCCGCCACCCGCTACCTCCACGACACCGGCCTGACCGAGGAACACCTGCACGCCGTCGTCGCCCAGTCGCGTGACAACGCCGCGGCCAACCCGCGTGCCCTCCGCCGCGAACCCCTGAGCTGGGCCGACTACCAGGCCAAGCCGTACGTGTGCACGCCCCTGCGCACGGCCGACTGCTGCCAGGAGAGCGACGGTGCCTGCGCCCTGGTGGTCAGCGGCGTGCTCGGCGGTCCGCGCGTCCACACGGTGGTGCGCGGCGGCGGCCCCGGCTGCTCGGCCATGGACCGCGCCCCCGACGTCAGCGCGATCTTCTCCGGGCACGTCGCCCCGATGTTGTGGCAGGCGTCGGGGATGAATCCGTCCGACGTGGACACGGCGCTGCTTTACGACGCCTATTCGTGGCTGGTCCCGCGGCAACTGGCCGACTTCGGCCTGGCCGCCGAGCTGGACGGCTACCTGCTGGAGCGCCGCCACGCCTGGGTGAACCGGCACGGCGGCCTGCTGTCGGAGGGCTACGTGCACGGGCTCAACAACGTGGCGCAAGCCGTACGGGAGCTGAGAGAGGACCGTGAAGTGGCGCTGGTGACGGGCTTCGGCGGCTCGTACGGCAGCGCCGCCCTCCTCGCCGCCGGATAAATCCTGAAATGCTCGGGTCATCCCCGACATGGACTGGATGTGAGCACCCAAGCCGACAGGTTCGCGGCGATCTACGCGGCGACCTATGAACAGATCCTCGGCTACGCCATGCGCCGCTGCGACCACCCCGAGGACGCGGCGGACATCGTGGCCGAGACCTACGCGACCGCCTGGCGCCGCGCCGACCGCCTGCCCGACGGCGACGAGGCGCGCCTGTGGCTGTACGGCGTAGCCCGCAACACCCTCGCCAACCACCGCCGCGGCATGCTCCGCAGGCAGCGGCACAGCGCCGAGCTGAACGTGGACCTCGCCGACCTCTACTCCCGCACCCCGGAGAGCACGGTGGAGCTGGGCGCCATCGCCCGCACCTTCCGCGAACTGGACGACGACGACCGCGAGCTGCTGTCGCTGGTCGCCTGGGAGGGGCTCGACCACGCCCAGCTCGCCACGGTCCTGGGGGTGTCCCGCAACGCGGTCCGCATCCGCCTGCACCGCGCCCGCAAGAGGTTCTCCCGCGCCCTGTCCAGGGCCGGAGTGACCGCCCACCACCTGGTTATGGAGTCGGCATGAACGATCTGCGGCAGCTCGCGAAGGTGCGCGACGAGGATCTGGCCGGACGGGCGTCCGGCGCGGGGGCGCGGGCGCTGCTGGCCTCCATCCTCGCCGAGACGCCCGTGGAGGAGCCGGTGGAGGAGCGGCGCCGCCGTCCGTGGAAGCGCCTGGTGGCGGCGGGCGCGCTGACCGCGGCGCTGGCGGCGGCAGCGGTGGTCGGCCCCACCATTCTCAACACGCCGGGCACCGCCACCTCCTACGCCAACGCGGCCATGGACATCAAGCTGGAGAACGGCATGTGGGTCGCCAGGATCAAGGACCCGTTCGCCGACCCGGCCAAGTACGAGGAGGCCTTCCACGCCGTCGGCCTCGACGTGAAGCTCGTGCTCGCGCCCGCCACGCCGCGCATGGTGGGGGAGATCTTCCAGATCGGTTCCGGCGGCGGCGTGGGGGAGAAGACCACGATCGGCTTCGACAGCGACCCCAAGCACTGCAAGATCACCGACCCGGAGTGCACGCTGGTGCTCACGCTCTCGCCGAACGCCTCGGGAGCCTGGATCAAGGCGGGCCGCCCGGCCAGGCCGGACGAGCCCTACGCCAACGGCAACCAGGCCACGGCGGAGGGCGCCTCGCTGGCCGGCTACAAGGTCAAGGGCAAGCGGGTGAGCGAGGTCGCCGCCGAGGCCGGCAGGCGCGGGCTCAAGGTCGTCTACCAGATCGTCGAACCCCAGCCAGACGGCGGGCACTCCATGCACCCCGACCGTCAGTCCGACCCGGTGGGCCAGGACTGGTGGGTCTGGGACGCCGAGGACGCCCAGCTCGGCGTGGTCCGCCTGCTCGTCCACGAGAAGCGCGCGGTCAGGAAGTAGCCACGAACCTCGCGTGCAGTTCCTCGGCCCGCGGCCCCAGCAGGTCGCGGGCCGCCAGCCACGCCGCCGCGCCCGCCGCGTCCCGCGCCGTGCGCACGGGCGTGTCGCCCAGCAGTTCGCATACGGCCTGCCGTACCGGGCCGGGGCTGGTGAGCACGCTGCCGGCCAGCACCACCGGCCCGGTCGTGTGCACGCGGCGCACGGTCGCCACGAGCTGCCCGGCCGCCTCGCGGGCGATCTTCACGGCCATCGGATCGCCGGCCGAGGCGGCCTGGCTGACCAGGGCGGACAGCGCGGCCAGGCGCATGTGGTCGGCCTGCGCGAGCCGTACGACGCGGTCGGCGATGCCGCGCGGGGTCGGGGCGCGCTCGGCGCCGAGGAAATGCGTGAGGACCAGCTCCGACAGCACCCCGCCCGGCTCGTCCCGGTCGAGGGCCTGCACCACGGCCTTGGCGGCGGCGCGGCCGATCCAGAAGCCGGAGCCCGCGTCGCCCAGCAGCCAGCCGAGCCCGTCGGCGATCACCGACTGGCGGTGGCCGGAGATCCGGGCGGCGATCGCCCCGGTTCCGGACAGCAGCAAAGACCCCTCGGCGGCGGGCGAGCCGGCGGCGTAGCCGATCGCCACGTCGCCGATCGTCTCGGGCGGCTGCGGGATGCCGTGCTCGGCCCAGAGGCGCGCGAGCTCGGCTCTCATGACGTCCTGGTTGCCGGCGATGCCGGCCAGCGAGGCCACCACCGCGCCGGCGTCCACCGAGGTCAGCGCCGCGCTCAGGGCGGCGGCGAGGTTGGCGACGGCCTTGTCCAGGCCGTGCGCGGAGGGGTTGCCCGCCCCCGTCTCCGCGTAGCCGACGCGCTCGCCGTCGAGCGTGTGGACGGCGACGCGGGTGGAGGTCGCGCCGGCGTCCACGCCGACGACCAACGAATGAGTCACGTCCTGATTTTGGGTCTTGACTCGACCGAGAAGCAAGAATAATTTTCGCCAGAAGACCGGGTATTCGGAAGGAATATTCGTGACTTCAGGGGCCCTTGGGCGTGTTGAGATGGAGCTGCCGGGATTGCCGGAAGCGCTGCGCCGGGTAGGCGAGGTGATCCTGGGCGACCCCGCCGAGGCGGCGAGATCCACGATCATCGCGCTGGCCGAGCGCGCGGGCAGCTCGCCCGCGACCGTGACCAGGTTCTGCCGCGCCTTCGGCTTCTCCGGCTACGCCGAGCTGCGCGTCGCGCTCGCCACCGAGACCGGCCGCGCCGCCCAGGCCGGCTGGGGCGCGGGCGTCGGCCACGAGATCGGCCCCGACGACCCCCTCGACACCGCCGTCGAGGTCATGGCCGCCGCCGACACCCGGCTCATCCAGGACACCGCCGCCCAGCTCGACCTCGGCACCGTCGCCCGCGTGGCCGACGCGATCGTCGCCGCCCGCCGTGTCCTCCTGGTCGGCGTCTCCACCAGCGGTAACGTGGCGACGATGTTCGAGGGCAGGCTGCGCCGCATCGGAATACCCGGCTGGAGCGCGGGCGACGCGCACGTGGCGCTGTCGGACGCGGCCCTGCTCGCCCCCGGCGACGTGGCGTTCGGCATCAGCCACAGGGGCCGCACCCGCGAGGTCATGGAGGCCCTGGTCGAGGCGTCGGGACACGGCGCGCTGACCGTCGCCGTCACCTCCTTCGCCCGCTCGCCGCTGGCGGAGCTCGCCGACGAGGTGCTGACCACCGCCAGCAGGGAGACCACCTTCAGGCTCGGCGGGCTGGCCGCCGTCCACTCGCAGCTCTTCGTCCTGGACGCCGTGTACGTCGCGGTCGCCCAGCGGACCTACGAACGCACCAACGAGGCCTTCGAGCGGACGATCAGCGCAGTCGAGAGCCACCGAGTCGAAAGAGGCTGAATGTCATACGCGACACAAGTCCTGGACCTGGCCAGAGCCGTGGTCTCCCGCCAGGAGCACCAGGTACGCCAGGCGGCCAGGCTCATCGTGACCTCGCTGCGCGGCGGCGGCGTGGTCAACGCCTTCGGCTCCGGCCACTCCGAGGCCATCGCGATGGAGATCGCCGGACGGGCGGGCGGCCTCGTGCCCAGCAACCGCCTCAGCCCCCGCGACCTCGTCCTGTACGGCGGGCAGCCCGCCACCGTCCTCACCGCGGAACTGGAGCGCGACCCGGAGATCGCCCAGCAAATCTACGACCTGGCGCCCGTCGAGCCGCAGGACGTGTTCGTCCTGATCTCCAGCTCCGGCGTCAACGGCACCGTCGTCGAGCTGGCCAGGATCGTCAAGGAACGCGGGCACGCGCTGATCGCCCTCACCTCGGTCGAGCACAGCGGCGCCATGCCCTCCCGGCACCCGTCGGGGCGCAAGCTGCTCGACCTGGCCGACGTCGTGCTCGACAACGGCTCGCCGTACGGCGACGCCATCCTCGAACTGCCCGGCGGCGGCACCTACGGCGCGGTCTCGACGATCACCTCCGCGCTGCTCGCGCAGATGGTCGTCACCACCGCGGTCGAGGAGCTGGTCGCGCTGGGCGAGACGCCCCCTGTCTACCTGTCGGTCAACGTGACCGGCGGGGACGAACACAACAAGGCACTGGAGAGCCGCTACGCAGGTCGCATCAGACGCGGAGCATAAGGAGTCATAGCCATGTCTGACACCCCCCAGATTTCCCGGCGCCAGCTCTTGCGCGGCGCCGCCCTCGTTCCCGTCGCCGGGGCCCTGGCCGCGTGCGCGACCCCGGCCCCCCAGACGCCCGCCAGCACCGCGCCCGGCGCGGCGAAGGCGCTGGAGGTCTGGATCTTCGACGGCGGATTCGGGCACAAGTACGCCACGGACATCCACCAGCCGTTGTTCAAGGCCAAATACCCCGATGTGACGATCAAGCACAACTTCACCAAGGAGATCACGAAGGTCCTGCAGCCGAGGTTCGCCGGCGGCAACCCGCCCGACGTGATCGACAACTCCGGCGCCAACGCCATGGACTTCGGCGCCCTGGCCCAGGACGGCCAGTTGCAGGACCTGACGCCGCTGCTGGACAAGGAGAGCTGGGACGACCCCGCGGTCAAGGTACGCGACACGCTCGACCCGGCCGTCATCGAGATCGGCACCTACGACGGCAAGTTCTCCGTCGTCGGCTACGTGAACTACATCTACGGCATCTGGTACTCGATGAAGGCGTTCAAGGAGAACGGCTGGGAGGCGCCGAAGACCTGGGACGACTTCGTCAAGCTCTGCGAGACGATCAAGAAGTCGGGCAAGATGGCGCCCTTCACCTACGCCGGCAAGCACCCCGGATACGCCCTCGACCCCATCCTCACCATGGCCGCGAAGATCGGCGGCAAGGAGATCCTGCTCAACCTCGACAACCTCGAGGACGGCGCCTGGCAGGCCGAGGCGCTCAAGGAGTCGGCGACCAGGTGGGCCGAGATCGGCGCCAAGTACCTGATGGAGGGCACCGCCGGCCTCGACCACGTGCAGACCCAGACCGCGCAGAACAAGTACCAGGTCGCCATGCTCCCCTCCGCCTCCTGGCTGGAGAACGAGCAGCGCACCACCACCCCGCCCGGCTTCGACTACGCGATGTTCCCCGTCCCCGACGTCACCGGCGCCGACAAGCTCCCGTACGGCACGCTGCACACCCAGCCGGGCGAGAACTTCATCGTCCCCGCGAAGGCCGCCAACACCCAGGGCGGCGTGGAGTACCTGCGGGCCATGCTGTCGAAGAAGGCGGCGGGCGAGTTCAGCCAGCTCGTCTCCACCGTGCCCACGGTCAAGGGCGCCGGCGAGGGCCTGCAGCTCTCGACCGGCGTCAAGAGCGCCTCCGAGGCATATGCCGCCGCGGGGGAGAACACGCTCTACTGGCGCTGGAACGCCTGGTACCTGCAGCTCAAGGACGAGAGCGCCGCCGCCACCGGCGAGCTCATGAGCGGGCGGCTGACGCCGGAGAAGTTCCTGGAGCGCATGCAGAAGAAGGCCGACGAGATCAAGGGCGACTCCTCGATCAAGAAGTACAAGCGCTGACATGGGAGTTCCGGCCGCAGCGGTGCCGTCGTGGTTTCAGCGGCACCGCCGTACCCTGTTCATCTTCTCGTTTCTCGTCGCGCCGATCGCGCTCTACCTGATCTACGTGATCTCGCCTTACATCCAGGCGTTCCAGATCTCGCTGACCGACTGGCGCGGCGTGTCCGGCACGCCGAACTTCATCGGGCTGGACAACTACCGGCGGCTCTTCGACGACAGCGTCTTCTGGAAGGCGGTCACGCACAACGCGGCGCTGCTGGTGCTGCTGCCGGTCGTGACGATCGTCATCGCGCTGTTCTTCGCCTTCCTGCTCAACGTGGGCGGCGCCAAGGGGACCAGCGGCATCCACGGCTCCGGCTTCTACCGGGTGGTGTCCTTCTTCCCGCAGGTGCTCGCCGTGGCCGTGGTCGCCGTGCTGTTCCAGCAGGTGTTCAGGCCCGACGGCAGCGGCATGCTGAACGGCCCGCTCATGGCGCTCGGCGTCAGGCCGATCGGCTTCCTGTCCGACCCCGGGATCGCCTTCTGGTCGGTGCTCGGCGTCATGGTCTGGCAGGCCGTCGGCTTCTACGTCGTGCTGTTCTCCGCCGGGCTCGCCTCGATCCCGAGGGACATGTTCGAGGCCGCGCAGATCGACGGGGCCGGGCGGATCAGCCTGTTCTTCCGCATCACGCTGCCGCTGCTGTGGGACACCGTCCAGGTGGCCTGGGTGTACCTGGGCGTGCTGGCGCTCGACGTGTTCGCCATCGTCTGGGTCATGACCGACCAGCACGGCGGCCCCGACTTCTCCACGACCGTGATGGCGGCGGAGATCTACCGCAACGCCTTCCAGTACTTCAGGTTCGGCTACGCCTCCGCGCTCGGCGTCATCATGTTCTTCTTCACCGTCGGCTTCGCGATCCTTTCGCTGCGCCTGTCCCGGCGTGAACGAATCGAGTACTAGATGACAACGCTGATCTCATGGACGGTCGCGAACTCCCGCAAGATCGCCCGCAGGGAGCGCAAGCGGCAGCTCGGGCCGCTGTCGGTGCTGACCCACCTGGCGCTGCTCATCTGGACCGTCCTGGTCGTGGTGCCGATCCTGTGGACCTTCCTCGCCTCGGTGAAGAGCGAGGACGAGATCTTCGGCGACGCCTGGTCGCTGCCGGCCTCCCTGCGCTGGGACAACTTCGCCCGCGCCTGGGAACAGGCCAACATCGGTCAGTACATGCTCAACAGCGTCGTGGTGGTCACGTTCAGCACGTTCGGCACGATGCTGATCGGCTCGATGGCCGCGTACGTGCTGGCGCGCTACCCCTTCAGGGGCAACCGGGCCATCTACCTGCTGTTCGTGTCCGGCCTGGCCTTCCCGGTCTACCTGGCGCTGACGCCGCTGTTCTTCGTCGTGCAGAACATGGGCAACGTGCCGCTGGTCGGCCCGTTCATCGGCCTCAACACCCATGCGGGGCTGGTGCTGGTCTACATCGCGTACTCGATGCCCTTCACGATCTTCTTCCTGGCCGCCTTCTTCCGCACGCTGCCCACGGCCGTGGCGGAGGCGGCGCTGGTGGACGGCGCCTCGCACACGAGGGTCTTCTTCCAGATCATGCTGCCGATGGCCAGACCCGGGCTCATCAGCATCACGATCTTCAACGTGCTGGGCCAGTGGAACCAGTACCAGTTGCCCCTGGTGCTGCTGCAGGAGCGCGACAAGTGGGTGCTCACGCAGGGCATCGCCGACATCTCCACCGCCGCCGGATACGACCAGGACTGGGCCGCCCTGTTCGCCGCCCTGACCCTGGCCATCCTGCCCATGCTCCTCGTGTACACCGTCTTCCAGCGCCAGATCCAGTCGGGGCTGACGACGGGCGCGCTCAAGTAGCGGGGATCATGGGTGCATGACTTCTGCATGGACGGGTGAGCGCGTACGGCTGCGCGCCATCGAGCCCGCGGACTGGTCGGCGTTCCAGGAGTACGACGAGAACTCCGAGGACCAGAGCAACGGCGACCATCTCACCCCGCCGCGCTCGGCGGAACGGGCCAGGCAGTGGGCCAAGGAACAGGCCGAGAAGGACCAGGGCGCCGACCTGCTGCGCCTGGCGATCGCAGAACGCGAGAGCGGGCGGCTGGTCGGCACCGTCAACACCCACGCCGTGGACCCGCACAACGGCACCTTCGAGTACGGCGTCGCCGTCGGCCGCGCCCACCAGCGGCGCGGCTACGCGGCCGAGGCCATCGTCATCCTGCTCAGGTACATGTTCGGCGAGCGCCGCTTCCAGAAGTGCGACGTGACCGTCTACGCCGCCAACGAGGGCTCGCTGGCGCTGCACCGGCGGCTCGGCTTCACCGAGGAGGGCCGCCGCCGCAGGGGCCGCTACTACCGGGGCCGCTACGACGACATCGTGCTCTTCGGCATCACCGTCGAGGAGTTCGCCGAGCGGCACGGGCTCGGATGAGCGACTCCTTCGACGAGCGCCTCCGGGCGGCGTTCGAGGAGGGGCGCACCGCCCTGTGCCTGGCCCTGCTGAAGGACGCCGACCTGGCACTGCCCATGTCGCGGGCGGCCTTCGAGGGCGCCGAGCCGATCGTGTGGCCGACCGTGGAGGCGGACGGGCGTACGTGGCTGCTGGCGTACACCTCGCCCGAGGCCATGGCGAGCGGGTTCGGACACATCACCGAGCACTTCCGCATCACCTCCATGGTCGAGCTCGCCGCGGGCTGGCCCGACCCGCACTGGGGGCTGGCGATCAACCCCGGCCTGCCGGTCGGCTTCAACCTGGAGTCGGGGACGGTCGCCAGGCTCGCCGTGCCCACGCTGGTCCAGGACCTCGCGCTCGCGCCGGAGTCCGGGGTGCCCGTGGTGCAGAAGCTCCTGCACCCCGCCGAGATCCAGGACCTGCTGCTCGGCGGCGAGACCCGGGTCTCCGGCTACGTCCACCACGCCCTCGACGTCTCGCACATCGCCACGCCCGCGGTGCTGGCCGAGGCGCTCGCGCAGCCGGACTTCCTCACCCCCGACGGCTCGCTCAACCTGCTGCGCTGGCGGCCGGTCGGGCTGGAGATGTACCGCACGCCGTACGGGGGGACCGACGAGGCGCGGCGCGAGGCGGTGGCCGGGTGGGTCGTCGAGGAACCGCCCTTCGTCGGGCTCGGCCTGGTGCCCAACCCCGACCAGGCGATCCGCGAGTACAAGGTGTACGGCGTGGCCGTCACCCACGCCGCGGAGATCTGGGAGCTGACCGACGCCGGAACCGAGGTCAGGCGCGCGGTCTACCACGGCGACGTGCGCCGCTGGTTCGCGATCGGACCGGCCGCGTGAGCGGCTACCGGGCGCGCTGGCGCGGCGCCGACTATCCGGCCAGCCCCGACGCCTCCGCCCTGGAGGTCTGGGTACGGCTGCGCCGCGAGGAGCCCGCCGAGGGCTTCACCGAGGTCGAGCCGGGCTGCCACGTCAGGATCGTGCCCGCGGCCGAGTGCGAGGCGCTGTGGGCGGTGTTCACCGTGTGCCAGTGGGGCGGGCGGGAGTTCCTGGTCCGCGACGAGCGCGAGGACGCGCTGCTCCTGGAGTACCTGGGCGGCTCGGCGCCGGAGGCCGTGGCGCTGGGGATGGAACGTGCCGAGCGCGGTGTCTACCGCCGCTGGGTCCCCCGCACCGAAACGGACGAACCCAACGAATCAGCGCTTCCTCTCAACATATGAGATTTCTGGATCTCATCGTATGATCTTGTCGAATGGTGTTCATGTGTCGGAAACTACCTCTTAACACCTGTGTGGCTAGGGGGGTGAAATGGAGTCTTCCCACGACCGGGACACCGCGGGACTGCAGGCCTACGCCGATGAGCTCCGCGCGACCTTCATGCGGCTCCAGAGCGAGGGGGCCGAACTCCATGCCAAGGCCAGGGCCCTGCAGGTCACGGAGAAGTCCCGTGACGGCCTCGTCAACGCCACCGTGGGCGCGCGCGGCGAGCTGATCAGGCTCGACCTCGACCCGCGCATCTACCGGCACCCCGACGCCAGGAAACTCGCCGACACCATCACCGAGACCGTCCAGCGGGCCGCCGAGAAGGCCCGCGAGCGGGTCATCGAGGTCTTCTCGCCGCTGATCCCCGCCGAGCAGATGCGGGCGCACCTCGACGGCGACCTCGAGACGGTGATGGCCCAGTTGGCCGACCAGATGGGCGGGCGTGGATGAGCAGGGACGAGTACGGGATCGAGATCTTCAAGTCCGTCGCCTACGAGGGCGTCGGCCAGTGGGCGACGATGGCCGGCGACATGGAGCGCACGGTGGAGTCGCTGGCCGCCGAGGTGCGCGCCTGCCTGGCCGCCGCGCCCTGGGGCGACGGCCTGGAGGGCAAGGCGTTCTGGCAGAAGCACTGCGCGGACGGCGGGCCGCACGAGCTGGTCAAGCGCTTCGCCGACCTGCCCAACCAGTTGAGGGACGCCGGCGATCGGGCCCGTCAGGTCGTCGACAACCTCCGCACCACCGACGCCGGGATGGGCCAGGAGATGCGGGCCGGCGCGCAGATCAAGGAAGTCTGACACTGAGGAGCGGATGACGGGAACGGCGTGACGACCACCACGGGCGGGCAGCCCGGGACCGGTTCCGAGGTCCTGGGCGCGGGCGGCGGACAGGCTCAGGGCTGGGCGCGCATCGACAGGGACGTGCAGCCCGCCTGGGAGAACTCCACGCTCCCCGAATGGGTCAACACCTGGCTGATCCCCATGCTCTCCGGCGGCCAGAAATGGCCCGAGGCCAGCGAACTGGCCCTGTCCAAGCTGGCCCAGGCGTACGCCGATCTCGGCGCCGGGGCCACGGCCCCGCTCGACGACGCGGGACGGGCGGCGCGGAAGATCGTCTCCGGCTGCGCGACCCCCTCCATGGCCGGATTCGTCGGACGGGCGCGGGAACTGTGCGGTCCGCAGGCCGGGATGGTCGGCGTCGCCCGTGACGCCGAGGCCCGCTCGCTGGAGGCCGGCAACTTCGCCGTCCAGGTCCAGTACTCCAAGCTCTCCGTCAACGTCGCCTTCTGGGTCACGGTCGTCGCCATCGCCATCGCCCTGTTCGTGGCGTTCTTCACCGCCGGCTCCTCCGCGCCGCTCGTCGGCCCTGTCGCCACCGCCGCGCGGGCCGCCATCACCCGCATCCTGTCCAGGCTGGCCGCCATGGCCGGACGCTCGGTCGGCACCACCGGCCTGGCCCGCCTCACCACGCTCAGCGGCGCCACCGGCCGCGCCCTGCTGCTCCGGCTGATGGCCACCCCGCTCGGCAAGGAGCTCATCGAGGAGATCGCCGAAGAGGGCTTCATCGACATCGTCGCCCAGTGGCAGCAGATGAAGATGAAGACGCGCACCCAGTGGGACTGGCAGAAGACGTTCGCCGCCATCGTCGGCGCGGGCGTGGGCGCGACGGTCGGCATGTGGCTGACCCGGCCGATCTCCCGGCTCACCCGGCACGTGCCCGGCTTCGGGGGACGGGCGCTGACCACCGGCGTCACCAACTCCATCGCCTCACCGGTGGGCAGCCTGGCGGCCAACACGATCGTCTACCAGCAGCCGCCGGGCAACCCGTTCACCGCCGAGGCCATGCTGGGGGCCTTCATGGGGGGCGTGGGCCGTACCGGGACCATCAGCCCGTTCAACCCGGACGTCTTCACCGCGGTCACCCACCCGCTGTCGTCGCTGGCCTCGGCCAACGACCTGGCCGCCGCCGCCGACCAGGCCCGCGCGGGCGACCCTCCGTCCTCACCCCCGCCCGGCACCGGCCCCACGGCCCCTGGCACGGGCCCCACCCAGCCCGGCGGACCGGTGCCGACCGGCATGAACACCGGCCCCCAGCCCGGCACCGGCCAGAACACCCCGACCGGCGGCCGCAACCAGACCACCCCGGCAGGACCGGCCGGACCAGGCACCCAGACCCCCCAGCAGCCGACCCCCGACCCCGCCACGCGCTCCGGCCGCAACACCACGACCCAGCCGGACCCGAACGCCCCCCAGCCCGACCCCAACACGGACCCGAACGCGGCACCGGACCCGAACGCCGACCCCAACGCCGCCCCGGACCCGAACGCGGACCCGAACGCCGCCCCCGGTTCCACGCCCCAGCCCGGCCCCACCACGCCCCCCGCCGCCAACACCGCCCAGAACGCGCCGCAAAACCCAGCCCAGAACCCTGGATCCGGCCAACCCCAGAACCAGTCACCCGCCCCAGACCCGAGCACGGCCCCAGACCCGGGCGCGACCCCAGACCCAGGCACGGCCCCAGACCCAGGCGCGACCCCAGACCCAGGCACGGCTCCCGACCCGGGCACGACCCCAGATCCGGGCGCCGCCCCCGACCCCAGTGCCGCCCCGGCCTCGGCATCGGCCCCCGACCCCAACGCCGCCCCGGCCGCCGCTTCCGGTGCGACGCAGTCGGCCACCTCGGGTCCGGACCCCGCCGTCCAGCCGACCCCCGGCGCCACCCCGGACCCCGGCGCGTCCGTGCAGCCGGTCCAGACGCCCACCCCGGTCCCCGCCCCCGCAACCACCCAGACGGCCAACCAGCCAGGCAACCAGACCGGGAACCAGTCAGGCACGCAGGCGGCCAACCAGTCAGGCAACCAGGCCACCCCCGCCGCCCGGCAGCGGAACGCGCGGTTCGATGCCAAGAAGGCGGTCGACGAGGCTCTGCTCCACCTCGCCCCCGAGGGCCTCTGGCTCCAGGACGGCAGCGTGCTGGTGTCCGACGGCGGCAGGGCCGTACAACTGTCCGCGGACGTGCTCGCGGAAGCCACGCGCTCGCTCGTCCAGAACGCGAAGGACGGCGCCCGCGAGGACCGGCTGCTCGCGCAGGCGGCGGCGTGGCTGGGCGCGGAGATGGCGCGGGCGAGCGGACGCCCGGAGGCACAGGGCGCCCTGGACGCCCTGACCCGTCTGGCCGAGCGCTCGCCGCAGACCAGGCAGGCCGCGACCGAGCTGACCCGGCAGGTCCTCGCCGCCAACCCCGGAGCCCGTGCGGACACCCTCGTCGGCGAGGACCCCGCGGGCGACCTGTCGCTGAGCCCCGGCTACCACCAGTCCGCCGCCGCCGCACTGGCCAGGCGGATCAGGGCGCTCGGCAACCCGCGCACCCCCACGACCCCGGCGCCGAGCACCACCCCGGCCCCCGCCCCGCGGGCCCGCCGCCGCCCGCGCACGTCGCGGGCGGTCCCGGGGACGCCGTTCGCCGCAGACACCCGCCCGACCCCGTTGACCGACCTCGCCGACTCCGAGGTCAAGGCGCTGATCGACGGCAACGCCATCAAGCCGGGCGACTTCGGCGGAGAGGTCCGCTCGATCGTCTGGTCGGACACGGGACCCCAGCTCCAGGTCACCACCGAGGGCCAGGGCACCCAGCACTTCGAGGTGCGCTACGAGCGGCCGGGCGCCGACACGCACGCCGCCGTCACGGTCGGCGCCGGCACCGCCGCCGACCCCCACGTGGTACGGCTCTCGCCCCGCCTGCACCCCGACCTGGTCTCCACCACGCTGGTCCACGAGATCACCCACGCGCTGCAGGATTTGGCCGCGCCCACCAGGCAGGGCGTGATCAGGAGCACGCTGGACAGGCTCGCCGGCCGTACGACCGACGCGTGCGTGACGGCCCGCTACAACGAGCACCGCCACCTCGCTAGGCGCTACCTGGAGACCAACGATCCGGCGCGGCAGCGCGAGCTGCTCGACCTGCTCCAGGTCATCGCCGAGGACCTGGAGCGACGCGGCGCGATCGCGCCGATGTCCCCGACGGTCACCGGCGACCAGGGGGTACGCCCGCCGCCGCCGCCCGCGCCCGAGACCCCCGTGGCCGCCTCCACCCGGCTGGCCCAGGAGCAGGCCGATGCCCTGGCCCAGGCGGTCGACGGGGTGAAGGCGCGCATCGCCGCCCACGGCAAGACCGCCAAGAAGGCGAAGGACGCCTACGTCCAGGCCCGCGCGGACGCCCAGAAGGCCAGGAAGGAGCGCGACAAGTTCGCTCCCGAGCGGGTGCGCAAGGCGGAGGAGGAGGCGAAGAAGCAGCAGGAGATCCACCGCCGCCACCATCGCATCATCCTGGCCTACGTCCAGGCGCGCGAGGCGGCACAGGCGGCGCAGGAGGGCTATGCGAAGCTGGCCGCCGACCTGGAGTGGCACCGGAGCGCCACGCCCGCCGTCGTGGCCGCCGCCGCGAGCGCGCTGGCCGACACGGAGGCGGAGGCCAAGAGCCTGCTCGACGCCTACGACGAGGCGCTGCGCAAGGCGGTGCCCGACCGGGAGATCCTGCCGAACGCGGTCGCGACCGGCAGGCTGCCGCACATCACGCGGCTGACCCAGCGGCTCAACGCGGCCATGCGCGCCCAGGGCGTCGACCAGACCTTCACCCCCGACCAGCTCCAGCGGGTGCTGAAGGCGCACTTCCGCCGCCTGGTGACGACGGAGGGCGCGGTCCTGCGGGTCGGCGTCCACCACCAGGGCGAGATACGGATCAAGCTGTCCGCGGGCGAGCTGGTCGAGGTTCTCGGACATTCGGCGGACGCCTCGGAGATGATGCTCGGCCGCCTGCCGCAGGGCGGGCTGGCGGTCGCGGCGGCGATGGCGCGGGTGCACGTGCTCAAGGCCGGCGCGAAGGCGAAGCGGCTGCTGCCGTTCCTGAAGGTGCTGAGCGAGGACTCCCCGATCAGGATGTGGACCGAGGCGGCCGTCAGGACCTTCGGCCCCGGTGCGGACGCCGGCCACGCGCGCACCCGGTCGGTGAACGGCGCTTCCAGTGACTACGTGGTCGGCGGCGCGGTCGAGGACAACCGCGGCGAGTCCACGCTGTTCGCGGCCGAGGCCGAGTGGCAGATCGACATCCGCACCTCGCAGAAGGGCGGGTGGAAGAGCGTCGAATCGGTGAACACCGGGACCAGGAGCGACGCCAAGGACGTGCGGATGTGGGTCGGCATGGCGCACACCGACCGCTCCGACGGCAAGTCCGAGACGATGGCCGAGCTGGAGGCCAAGTTCCCCGGCGTGGTGTCCAACCTGGACGACAAGTTCCCCGCGCACCTGCTCCTCGCGATGAGCGGCACCGAGAAGATGTTCGAGGCCGCCGTGGCCGCCTTTGACGGCGCCGCCGACGTCGGCACCGACCTGCGCCACCAGTTGCGCACCTTCCTGTACGAGAAGTGGCACAGCCAGATGGCCGACTCCATCAACTCCGCCGTGCGGGGGAGGCTCACCAGGAACGGCCGGCCGTACGCGCGCGTCGAGGTGGTCACGACCCCCGTGTACGGCACGGCCCGCCGCGTCGGCATCGCCACCAACGAGCGCTGGAAGGAGGACCTGGGCGTGGCGGTGACCGTCGCGAACGGCGGCCAGTCGTTCGGGTTCTCCACCGACGCCTCGGTCAGCGGCGAGCGGGCCTTCAACGCGCTGGGCGATGAGGTGGAGGACCTCCTCGACACCGACGTCGACGGCAAGTGGAGCGCGGGAGCCGGTCACGGCAGGTCGAGGTCGGAGGGGGTGAGCGCGGGCGGCACCGCGTTCAAGCCCGTGGTGGACCGCAGCATGGAGCACCAGCAGAACATCATCATCGGCTACAAGGCCGAGCTGCGGATCACGCTGGAGAGCGGCAAGTCGCCCGACCCGGTCAAGACCGAGGGGGAGCTGCACATGGTCGTGGCCGAGTCCGCGGCGGCCCGCGCCGGCCTGCCGTTCGACCCGGCCGCCGTGATGTACGGACCCGACGGCACGCCGCTGCGCGACAGCAAGGGCCGCATCCTGCTGCGCGACGACCCCAAGGAACTGGCCAAGCCGGTCAAGGGCGACGAAGCCCGGACGGTCTGGGAGGGCACCGGGCCCCATCAGCTACCGGACGCGGTGTTCTCGCTGGTCAGTGAGGTGTCGGAGCTGTCGGAGACGGCCAAGGAGACGATCGAGAAGCTGCGCGCGCTCCGCGTGCTGCCCGACGTCGTCAACGGCCGGCCGATCTTCCCGCTGGACGACCCGCTCAAGGCGGCCTCCCAGTGGGACAACCTGGTCGAAGTGGCCAACCAGCTCTCCGAGCTGCGCCTCAAGACCGGCCTCAACCAGTCGATCCAGCAGAACATCCACTTCGTCCTGACGCTCAACAGCCGCTTCCACGCCACCCAGTACTTCCCCATCGACATCCACGTCAACGTCGACTCCAAGACCACCAAGATCCTGGCCGTCGCCTTCAACCGGGCCAAGGCGCTGCTCAACATCGGCTCCAACACCGGCGTCGCCTCCGAGGGGCACGGCCGCTCCACCGGCGTCAACGGCGGCCTGAGCGCCGGCCACAACCCGGGACAGGACACCGAGGGCGCCAAGTACGGCGCGAGGACCGGAGGCGGCCTCGGGGTCAGCAAGAACAGCGGCTCCAGCCTGGGAGACACCGGCAACGACGTGACGCTCATCGAGACCACGGGCCCGATGTCCGTGCGCGAGACCGATGGCCGGGTCATCGTCACCCTCAGGCAGGAGGGCAAGCCTCCGGTCGAGCTGTCCGACCGGCCCGTGGTCATCAAGACGCTGACGCCGTCCGATCTGCTGCCCGACCCCAAGCGCCCGGCGGGGGAGTGGCAGGCCATCCCCGCGGACATGATCGACCAGGCCACGCTGCTCCACGTCGACACGCGCGGCTTCCTGGACGCGGCCAGGAGGCTCCTGCCCCGGCTGATGGGCCGGGCCTCGCCCGCCTTCCACCACCTCGCCGCCTTCCTCGGGGTGCACAACGTCTCGGCGCACCCGTTCAGGAAGTCGCCGTACATGACGCGCTTCGCCGTACGCGGGCAGGGGCGGTTCGGGCCGTCGCACGGGCAGTTCAAGATGGAGTGGAAGCTCGGCCAGATGCAGTTCCTGACGTCGAGCCCGCTGGTGATCGGCGACATCTTCCTGCAACTGTTCAGCCAGGGCACCTCTCTCGGCACCTCCTCCAACCTCGGCGTCAACGGCGGCGGCGACTACGGGTACCAGGAGGAGGACAACGGCGGTTTCGGCCCGAGCGCCGGCACCAACGGCTCGTGGAACCAGGGCCACAACGCCTCCAGGCTGCTGATCTGGGGCCGTGAGCGGCTCACCATCGACATCGGCCAGCAGTACCTCTTCCGCGCCACGGCCGAGTTCCCCATGTCGGCCTTCGACCCCGGCGACCGCGAGGGCATCAGAACCATCACCGTGCGGGACCGCACGGTGCTGTTCTCGGTGCCGGAGGAGGTCGTCCTGCGGATGTACGCCAAGGGCGACCTCCAGCTCCCCCTGCACCAGCTCGCCGACGCCGTGGAACGCTGGCTCGACGGGAACCTGGAGCTCGACCGTACGGTCGCCGTCCCGCTGGCCAAGCGCTACCTCATGGAGTTGCAGGCGCACAACGCCAAGGGCAACCCGGAGGTCCCGCTGTCCGACCGGCACACGCCGAAGACCCTGCTCGACAAGCTGGCCACGCTGCCCGGCATGGCGCCCATGAAGGCCGAGCCCGAGGGCTCGCGCATGACCAAGGCGCACGAGCTCGCCGAGAAGGTACGCAAGGTGGTCCTGCCCGACCACATCGCCACCAAGATGGGCATGACCAAGTTCGACAGCACCACGTTCACGAAGGACGGCGAGCGCACCGAGATCTTCGACGCGGTCCGCGACGCCATCGAGAAGGTGGCGCCGGGTTCGCTGCTCGGCGACCCCGCCGCGCTGGACAAGCTGGACGGCTCGCTGTCCGGCAAACGCTGGCGCGGAAAGATCGACAACATGCTGGGCCGGGGCCACAGGGACACGTTCACGATGCGGGTCGGCTCGACGGCCAGGACCGAGCGGTTCACCGTCAAGATCAGGATGGAGCTGGACCCGGACTCCGCCGTGGACCTGGGCCGCACGACCACCAAGGTGCCCCTCCACCAGGACTACACCTACGAGGAGGACGGCGTCACCGAGTCGGTCGGCCGCAGCCTCGGCACCGAGCTCAAGGGCGCGGACTCGGAGACCTCGGGCGGCCAGGACGCCTCGCTGTCCACGGACAGGAACCGCTCCCGCTCCGGCTCCTACTCCAGCCAGGAGACCACCGTGGAGCGCTACGGCGGCCCCGCCGACATGCACCGGGTCAGGCAGACCGGCAGGGTGATCATCGAGGTGGAGCGGCGGCCCGTGCGGTCCCGGCTCGCCGGCTTCAGGAGGGGCTCGCGCCGTCTGGCCGACAAGGTGCTCCACCCGGGACGGCCCGCCGAGACGAGGGTCGAGCTCGACGTCGAGATGGTCCGCCTCATCGAGTCCGACGAGATCCTGCCCGCGGAGCAGGCGCCCGCCACCCCCGGCGTGCGGGTGCCGACCGACCCGCGGCAGATCGTCCGGCTGCCGGTCACGACGTCCACCGACACGCTGGTGACCGACGGCTCGGTCACCAAGGGCCTCGCCGACGCGCTGGTCAAGGGGGGCCGCTTCAGCAAGCGCGCCCTGCGTGAGCGCATGAACGAGCTTGAGGCCCTGGTCAACGACCTGGCGCTGACGACCCTGTTCGACCGCATGGCGGGCGCCGGCGGGCTGAACAACGGGCGGCTGAACGGCCCCACGGCCTCTGGCTTCGCCTACGACATCGGGCTGCGGGCGCGGCCGTACGTGAACGCGGTCGTGGTGGGCCCGCTCAAGGCGCGCGAGGCCGGCCGCGTCTACCGCATCCAGCGGATGGCCGGCGCGTCCACAGGCCGCAGTTGGCTGCTCCCCCTTGCCAGAGGCGTCGGCGGCGAGCACGCGGAGACGACCATAAGGGGCGGCTACAACAGCGGCGACCAGGCCAGCAGCCGCACCACCATGTCGATCGGCAACCGCGACGAGGCCACCGACTACCAGCGCGGCCCCATGGTCAAGGTCGAGTTCCACGTCGCCTACGACGGGACGCTCACCCAGATCACCCGCAACCCGCGCGGGAGCGACGTCCGCTCCACCCCCGACCACCTCCCCAACCTCGGCACCGCGACCGTGGTCGTCGCCATGTTCCTGGGCGAGTACCGGCAGATGATGGCCGAGGCGGAGGCCGGCGTGCCGCTCGGGTCGGGCTGGTCGTTCACCCCGCCCGCGATGGACCACGGCACCCTGCTCCTGGAAGGGACCGCCCCGGCGGCCGACCCGCTCGCGCCGCTGGTCGAGGCCCGGCGCAGGGCGTTCGACGAGCAGGTCAACGTCCACCTCACGGTGACCGAGGACGACGGCACCGTGCGCGGCTACCTGTTCGCCCCCGACGGCACCGTCCGCAGCGACGAGCGGGACCTCGGGTTCGCCGAGGCGTTCGGCACCGTGCCGGAGCAGCTCGTCCAGCTTTCCCGCGACCACGACCTGGACCTGCGCCACCTCTTCCACACCTCGCCCGTCGAGGGCACGCTCTCCGACAAGATCCGGGCCGAGCTGGACAGCCGCGACGTGTCACACGAGGCGCCCGCCCCGGCGTTCCCGCCCGCCGCCGCCAAGCCCGCCGCGAAGCCGGCGTCCACGGCCGCGCCCGCCGCGGGCAGCGCCAGCCAGGCGGCGGCAGGTCCGGCCGCCGCCTCGGCGCCGGGGGCCCCGGGCGCGTCCGCGCCGTCGCCCGCCCTGCCGGACTCGCCGTTCGCCCTCGACGCCCGCCCGGCCTCCATGCCCGACCTGGATCACGACGAGCTGGCCGCCGTCCAGCTCACGCCCAGCTCCTTCGGCGGCGCCGTCACCTCGCTGCGCTGGCTGGCCGACGGCAGCACCATGGAGATCGTCACGCCGGACCACGGCATCCTCTACGTCCGCTTCAAGATCGGCGATCCCGGCGCCGCCGACAACGCCAGGATCTCCACCGGGGACAACCAGGACGACCCGCTCGTGGCCGTCCTGCGGCCGAGGCTGCACCCGTACGCCGTCGAGTCCACGCTGGTGCACGAGATCAGCCACGCCATCCAGGACGAGATGGCCAACCGGGAGGGCCAGAGCCAGGGCGTGGTCCGGTCGTTCCTGCCCGGCGGGCGGCTGCAGGAGGGTCAGGACCACTGCCTGACCCCGCGCCTCAACGAGCACGCCCACCTGTCCGGCCTGTGGAAGCAGGCCACCGACGCGGTGGCCCAGCTCAACCTGGCCCAGGCGATCGAGGCGATCGCCGCCGACGTCGCGTCCAGGGGACACCCGGCGCCGCCACCGCCGTGGGGCGACGGCCCGCGCGTGACCTCCGCGCCGCGCCAGGGCTCGATCGCCGACCTGCTCAACACCGGCGCCGGTCCGGTGATCGACTCCGCCACCGCGATCGGGGCCCTCGACACCTCGCCGGCGGCGCTCGGCCGCCTGGCCGAGGTCGCGGGCGTCACCTCGATCACCCCGGCGGGACCCGGCCGCTTCACCGTCGAGTGGCCAGGCGGCAGCCTGGACCTGGTGGTCTCCAAGTCCGCCGCGCCGCCCGGCCTGGTGGACACCTTCCCGCAGCTCGACGGGCCCGGCCGGCTCGTGCTGGAGGTCTCCGCCTTCAACGCCGCCGACGTCGCGCTCAACACCGCCACGCACATCGCGCTGCGGACCGCGGGACTGCCGCCCGGCGCCGTCCTCAACGGGCAGACCCTGCCCGCCGACCCGGCGATCGGCCTCGACGACGTCCCCGCGCTCGTCCGGCTCAGGACCGCCGTCCTGGCGCTCGCCGAAGCGCCCAGGCCGCTGCGCGCCCAGCGCGAGAACGAGCTGCGCCAGGCCGCGACCCAGGCCGGTCTGGGCCTGACCATCGGCGGCCTGCCCGCGCGGACCCGCCTCATCCTGGCCGCGCGCGGCGGCCACCTCGCGCCCGCCCACGTCGACGCGCTGCACGCCGTCTTCGGCCAGCCGGCCATCCCGCCCGTGCGGGCCGCCGCCGCGGCCCTCACGCGCGCCGCCGAGCAGGCGGGGGCCGAGGTCAGGGTGTACGGCGAGGCCCTCATGGACCTGCTCGTCCCGGGGCGGCCGCCGGTGGCCGTCGAGCTGTCGGCCCACCGGGCCACCCGCGGCGAGCCGCTCACCATGAGACTCCACGGACCCATGGCGCTCTTCCAGGTGGCCGCGCTCGGCTCGCTGGGCACGATCGAACGCGACGCCGCGGGCGAGACGGCCGCCATGATCGGCGCCATGCTGGGGCTGCCGACCGGCGCTCCCGTGTTCAGGCGCGACCCGTTCCCCGACCCGGACGCCGCCCCCACCGCCCTGACCGTGGCCGACCACCAGGCGCTCGCCCGGCTGCGGGAGGCGGTGCGCCAGGTCGAGGCGGCCACGCCGTACCAGAGGCCGGCGAGGTTGCGGGTGCTCGTGGAGCTGGCCACCTCGCTGGGCGTGGGCGACAACCCGCACCTGCGCGACCAGGTGCCGCCCGCCCTCGCCGACGCCCTCGTCAGGCTCGTGGACGGGCGCGGGCGGGTCGACGAGCGCGTCTCCTTCCGCCAGTCGATCCGCGAGCTGCTGGACGGCCGCCATCCGCCGACCGACCGCGCCCAGCAGGCCCGCCGGCTCGCCAACACCACCGGGTACTTCCCCTACGAGTGCCTCTGTCCTGACGACGAGCCCTGCGTGTGCGGCTACCGCCCGATCAGGTACGCGGTCGTGGATGCGCCATGATGGGGGCGGACGAAGGGACGGACATGGGATTCGCGGTGGCGCGCACGAGGGACGAGGCACACCTCTACCTCGACCTGAACCCGTGCGAGCGGTGCGGCTCCGTCGAGACGACCTGGAACAGGGGACTGGTGATCGCCGAGGGCGAGCGGGCCGACCGCTACGCCGGTCGCTGCCGCGGCTGCGGGAACGAGCGCGAGTTCCTGTTCGGCCTGCCGGCGCGGCCCGTGATCCCCGCCGGGTACCCCACGTTCGGCGGGCCGGAGCCCTCGGAGCTGCTCGACGCCGGCGAGTGGCTGTGGGTGGCCGACCTCAGCGCGGGCAACGTGCCCGTGGACGATCCCGCCGAGGCCAGGCGAGCCCTGTCGATCGCGGCGGCGGCCGTCGAGGAGGCCGTCAAGTTCATCGCGCCCGGCGACGACGCGGTGCCGGACAGCGCCTTCTGGTCCGATCGCGGGCTGGAGGTACGCGCCCGCGAGCCCGGCCGCTTCGACCTCGACCGGCTGCTCATCGTCAGGGACACCTACAGGAACCTGGTGGCCGAGCATGCCTGAGCGGGCCAGATCGCTGGCCGAGGGCTACGTCTACCTCGACCTGGCGGTCCCGGAAGGCGGCGAGAGCGCCGAGCCGGTCGAGGGCGAGGACGCCTGGACGCTGCGCCTGGGCCCGGCCGAGGTCGAGGTCTCCTACGAGGGGGAACGGGCCGCGCGCCTGCACGAACTGCGCTTCGGCCCCGGAATCTCCCGGCTGATCGACCCCGGCCAGTGGGTGTTCGTCGCCGGCGTCTACGCCCGCCGCGCCCTGGCCGAGGACCTGCGGTTCGCCGCCGACCCGGTCGGCGACGACGCCTACGAGAGCGTCGTCGCCGGGTGGGAGCTGGCGATCGACGCCGTGGCCGAGGCCCTCCGCTTCGTCCCCGCCGGCGCCGACCGCGTGCCCGCCGACGCCTTCTGGACGCCGGCCGGCCGGGCCGTCCACCGGGAGAACCCGGAGCGCTTCACCAGGCAGGCGCTGGAAGCCGACCTGGACCACTACCGCCAGAACCTCGACGACTTCCACCGCGTGCACGACACGGGCTGAGCGCCCCTCAGAGAGTGGCGCGTACCCGGCGGGCCGCCTCGACCACGTTGCCCAGCGACGCCTCGACCTGCGCGTAGGTGCGGGTCTTCAGGCCGCAGTCCGGGTTGACCCACACCCGCTCGCGGGGCAGGACCTTGAGGGTGGCCGCGAGCCGTTCCTCGACCTCGTCGGCCGACGGCACCCGCGGCGAGTGGATGTCGTAGACGCCCGGCCCGAGACCGCGCGCGTACCCGCTCACCGCGTCCAGGATGCGCCGCCCCGAGCGGGCCGACTCGATCGTGGTCACGTCGGCGTCCAGGCCGTCGATCGCGGCCAGGATCTGGTCGGCGTCGGAGTAGCACAGGTGCGTGTGGATCTGCGTGCGGTCGGCCGCCACCGACGTGGCCCTGCGGTAGGCGGCCACCGCCCACTCCAGGTACGCCGGCTGCTCGGCCGCGCGCAACGGCAGCAGCTCGCGCAGGGCGGGCTCGTCCACCTGGATGACGGACAGGCCGGCCGCCTCCAGGTCGCGGACCTCCTCGGCGATCGCGTCGGCCACCTGGAACACCACGTCGCGCTGCGGCAGGTCGTCGCGGTCGAACGACCAGGCCACGATCGTCACCGGGCCGGTCAGCATGCCCTTGACGGGGCGGTCGGTGAGCGACTGCGCGTAGGTGGCCCAGCGCACCGTGATGGGCGCCGGGCGGCGCACGTCGCCGTGGATGATCGGCGGGCGGGTGCAGCGGGAGCCGTACGACTGCACCCAGCCGTTCCTGGTGACGGCGAAGCCGTCGAGGTGCTCGGCGAAGTACTGCACCATGTCGTTGCGCTCGGGCTCGCCGTGGACGAGCACGTCCAGGCCCAGGTCCTCCTGCACCTGGATGGCGTGCTCGATCTCTCGCTCGACGAGCTTGTCGTAGTCGCCGGCCGCCAGCGCCCCCGCCACCACGCCGGCGCGGGCCGCGCGCAGCTCGCCGGTCTGCGGGAACGACCCGATCGTGGTGGTCGGCAGCAACGGCAGCTTGAGGTGCCCGGCCTGCGCCGCGGCCCGCACGGGGTAGGGGCTGCGGGCCTGCCGTACCTCGTGGGAAGGGCTCGCCGGCGCGGCGGGAACCTCGTCATACGGTACGGCGGCGCCGTCGGCCAGCAGGCGGGCCAGCTCGACCACCTCGGCCACCTTCTGCTCGGCGAAGGCCAGCCGGGCGAGGAGGCCGGGCTCCAGGCCGTCCTCGGCGGCGACGTCGTAGGGGACGTGCAGCAGCGAGCAGGAGGTGCTCACCACGACCCGGTCCGCGCGCACGGCCCTGAGCCTGGCGAGGGCGCGGCCGGGGTCGGTGCGCCAGACGTCGCGGCCGGAGACGACGCCCGCGAAGACGGTCTTGCCGTCCAGGGCGATCTCGGGCACCCGCCCGCGCACCAGGTCCAGCCCGATGCCCTCGACCGGCGTGGCGGCCAGCGCGGGCAGGGCGGGGCCGAGGTCGCCGAAGTAGGAGGCGACGAGGATCTTCGGCCGGTTGCGCGCGGCGCCGAGCCTGTCGTAGGCGGCGCGGACCGCGTCGAGCTGGGCGGACGTGAGATCGGTGACGAGCGCGGGCTCGTCGAGCTGCACCCACTCCACCCCTTCTGCCGCCAGGGCGGTCAGCAGCTCCTCGTAGGGGCCGAGCACGTCCTCCAGCCGCTCCAGCGCGCCGGACAGCAGCAGGAACGTCACCGGGCCCACCACCACGGGCCGCGTCTCGTGACCGAGCGCCCGCGCCTCGCGCACCTCCGCCAGCGGCCGGGCGTCGCCGAGCTTGAAGACGGTCTCCGGGCCGATCTCCGGCACGATGTAGTGGTAGTTGGTGTCGAACCACTTGGTCATCCGCAGCGGCGCCAGCCCGGCGGTGCCGCGTGCCATGGCGAAGTAGGGGTCCTCGGCGGCCAGGTAGCGCTCCGGCACCGCGCCGAGCATCACGGCGGTGTCGAGCACCTGGTCATAGAACGAGAACGTGCTGGACGGCAGCTCTCCGAGCCCCAGCTCGGCCAGGCGGTTCCAGGTGGCCGCCCGCAGCCGGGCGCCCTCCCGGTCAAGGTCCTGGCGCGTGGTGCGCCCGTCCCAGTAGGACTCCAGGGCGCGCTTCAGCTCCCTGTCCGGGCCGATGCGGGGGTATCCGAGGACGGTGGACGACGACATCTCACTGCTCCCAAGCCGGTGACGTAGACCTTCGGATCGTGCCGTCGATCTCCGCGATGATGCATCATCTATTCGTGCTGCTTATGCTCAGGGAGATCCAGTGCTTCGCCCGCGTGGCTGGGCGGCTCAGCTTCTCCCTGGCCGCCGCCGACTTGGGCATGTCGCAGCCTGCCGTGAGCCAGGCCATCACCCGGCTGGAGAACGCCCTCCACCTCCGGCTTTTCGAGCGGAGCCCGCGCGAGGTACGGCTGACCGCGGCGGGCGCCGCGCTGCTCGCGCAGGCCGAGCGGGTGCTGGACGCGGTCGACGGATTCACCGACGAGGCGGCCCGGATGGCGCAGACAGTTATCCATCTGGCTTATCCACCGATCGCCGGGGCGCTGGCGGCGCGGATCGTGCGGCGGCTGGCGGCGCGCGGCCCCTCCCTGGCCGTCGAGCTGCGCCCGGCCGGGCGGAGCGCCGCCGCCCAGGCGCTCGACGAGGGGCGGGTGTCGGCCGCGCTCGTCGCGTTTCCTGCGCCTGCCCGGTTCGCCACGGGGGCGCGGTTCCACGTGACGGTGGACCGGCTGGCCGTACCGGCCGATCATCCGTGGCGCAACCGGGTGCTGGCCGAGCAACTGGGCGGGCAGGACCTGCTCGTGCCCGGCGGGCGGCTGGCGGGGCTGCCGGGACGGCACCGCCAGGTGGCCGAGGACGACTACGCCGCCGCCCTCGACCTGGTCGCCGCGGGAGCCGGGCTGCTGCCGATCCCGCAGCTCGTCGCCAGGACCGTGCGCAGGGAGGACATCAGGTTCGTCCCGCTCGAAGGCGCCGAGCTGCGCCTGACCTACGGGCTGGCCTGGCGCGGCGAGGGCGTCACGCCTGGGCTGATGGCTCTGGTGCAGGCGGTGCAGGAGGCGCTGTGGACTCGGTAGCGACGTTCTTGAGCGCCTCGCGCCGGCTCAGGCCAGAAATGCCCTTCGCCTGGACGTAGCGGACCACCTCGCGCGGGTTGACCTTCGCGTACTCGCGTAGCGCCCAGCCGATGGCCTTGCGGGCGAAGAAGTCGTTGTCCGACAGGCTCGGCTCGATGCACGCGTACAGCAGCGCGGTGTCGGTGCGCTCCTTGAACCGGTTCTGCGACAGGATCGCGGTCCTGCGCTTCCACAGGTCGGAGTCGCCTGCCCACTGCAGCATGAGCGGGCGCATCGGGTCGGGGAAGGCCGTCAGCAGCCCGCCGACGCGGTGGGTGGCGAGCTCGTCCACCAGGTCCCACCAGGCGCCGGTGACCACCATCTCCTCGTACATCGGCACCGTGTACAGCGTCTGGTGCTCGCGGTAGAGGTGGTAGCCGGACAGCTCGATCGCGGCGTAGCGCTCCTCGCGGTACTCCGCCTCCCGCCACAACTCCAGCACCGCCCGCCGCCACTCGGGCGCGCCGCCGAGCGGGTGAGCGGCGAAAACCCTCTTCAACACGGTACGGCGGGGCCCGGCCGACACCCCGAGAAAGGGCATCTCGGACTTCATGTATCGCTGCATCTGCGGCGCCTTGGCGGTGTCGGCCACCTCCTGCAGCGCCAC
Organism: Nonomuraea sp. NPDC050790; assembly: GCF_044456745.1. Lineage (NCBI taxonomy): Bacteria > Bacillati > Actinomycetota > Actinomycetes > Streptosporangiales > Streptosporangiaceae > Nonomuraea > Nonomuraea sp. NPDC050790. The sequence goes on from NZ_JBITGF010000004.1 coordinate 152,464, forward strand.
GCGGACGGCTTTGCGGAGGCTCATGCCTTCTGCGTGGTGCGCTCGCCCGTGGCCAGGCCGTCGAACAGCACGGTGATGTAGTGCTCGGCCAGACCCGTGGTGTTGAGCCTGCCGCCCGGCCGGAACCAGCGCACCGCCACCCAGATCGTGTCGCGGATCATGCGGTAGGTGAGCTTGGGGTCGACGTCCGCCCGGAACTGCCCGGCCGCCTGGCCCGCCTTGATCTGCGCGACCCACATCTGCTCGACCTCGTCCTCGGCCTTGACGAGGTAGTTGAAGCGCTCGAACTGGCGCAGGTAGTTCCAGTCGTTCTGCATGACGGTGATCGCGGCGCGGTGGGGCTCCAGCGTGCCGAAGCCGATGCGCACCATCTCGGAGAGCACGGCCCTCGGCTCGCCGCCGGACTCCAGGGCGGCGCGGTAGCGGGCGATGAGGTCGTCGAGGAAGGTGGAGAGCACCTCGTCGACGATCGTCTCCTTGGAGTCGAAGTGGTGGTACAGGCTCCCGGAGAGGATCCCGGCCTCGTCGGCGATCTCGCGGACGGTGGTGGCCTGGAAGCCCTTGCGCGCGAAGAGCTCCGCGGCGAGCTTCACGAGGTGGTCACGGCGCTCGGAGGCCGTGCCTGACGAGGTCGCGCGCTGGCGCTTGGCCGGGGTGGTGGCGGTCGCGCCGGAGTTCTTTCGCGTTGTCACGTCCTCCATTATGAGCCCTCGCACAATCGCTTGTTCACGGAACACGCCCAGCTCACCCCGCCCCCACCCCAACCACCCCCCACCCAACCCGATTCCCCCACCCCCCACCCAACCCCCCGTCCCCACCTACCCCACCCACCCCGCACCCCCGGCCCACCCCACCCCCGGCCCACCCCACCTCCCACCCCGCACCCGCAGCTCTCGGGCCCGGCCACCCTCCGGTCCGGCAACCCGTGGTCCCACAACCCCTGGTCCCACAACCCCTGGTCTGACGGCCTCCGGTCCGGTCTCCGGTCTGATGGCCTCCGGTATGACCACCGCAGGGCTGACAACCCCTGGTCCGACGGTCTCCGGTCTGACCACCTCCGGTATGACCGCCGCAGGGCTGACAACCCCTGGTCCGACGGTCTCCGGTCTGACCACCTCCGGTCTGACGGTCCCCGGGATGACCACCTCCGGTCTGACGGCCTCCAGGTTGACGGTCCACGGGTTGACCGCCTCGGGATCCCACCCGACGACCAAGCGCTTGTTAGGATTGGGGCATGAACGAGGCCTTCATCGTCGGTGCGGTCAGGAGCCCGGTCGGGCGCAGGAACGGCGGGCTGGCCGCCGCCCACCCCGCCGACCTGGGCGCGCACGTGCTCAATGAACTGCTCCACCGCACCGGCGCCGACCCGGCGGCCGTCGAGGACGTGGTGTTCGGCTGCGTCGACACCGTGGGACCGCAGGCAGGCGACATCGCCCGCACCTGCTGGCTGGCCGCCGGGCTCCCGGAGCACGTGCCGGGCGTCACCGTCGACCGCCAGTGCGGCTCCTCCCAGCAGGCGCTCCACTTCGCCGCCCAAGCCGTCCTGTCGGGCACCAGCGACCTCGTGGTGGCCGGAGGCGTGCAGAACATGAGCATGGTCCCCATCTCCCAGGCGATGCTGGCCGGCCGCGAACTCGGCCACGAGACGCCGTTCAGCGGCTCCAAGGGCTGGTCCCAGCGGTACGGCACGCAAGAGGTCTCCCAGTTCCACGGCGCCGAACAAATCGCGAAAAAGTGGGAGATATCCAGGGAAGCCATGGAAGCCTTCGCCCTCACCTCCCACCACCGCGCGATCCACGCCGTCGACACCGGCCACTTCGCCCGCGAGATCGCCCCCTACGAGGGCGTGGCCCAGGACGAGGGCCCGCGCCGCGACACCACCGCCGCCAGGATGGCCGGGCTGAAGCCGCTGCTCGACGGCGGACGGCTGACCGCCGCGCTCGCCTCCCAGATCTCCGACGGCGCCGCCGCCCTGCTGGTGGCGTCGGCGCGAGCCGTACAGGAGCATGGGTTGACCCCGCGCGCCCGCGTGCACCATCTGTCGGCGCGCGGCGGCGACCCGATCGAGATGTTGTCGGCGCCGATCCCCGCGACCGCGCACGCGCTCGGCAGGACGGGCATGTCCATCGGCGACTTCGACGTGATCGAGATCAATGAGGCGTTCGCCTCCGTGGCGCTGGCGTGGATCAAGGACAGCGGCGCCGACCCGGCGCTCGTCAACCCGAACGGCGGCGCGATCGCCCTGGGCCATCCGCTCGGCGCGACCGGCGCGGTGCTGATGACGAAGCTGCTGCACGAGCTGGAGCGCACCGGCGGGCGCTGGGGGCTGCAGACGATGTGCGAGGGGGGAGGTCAGGCGAACGTCACCATCGTGGAGCGGTTGTGAGTCACGATTGACCGCATGGCCAACCCCTTCACTTTGGGCGTGGCATCGGGGGAGCCACTGCCGGACGGCGTCATCCTGTGGACCCGGCTGATCGGAGTGCCCGGCCGGGCGGTCGAGGTGCGATGGCAGCTCGCCGCGGACGAACGGTTCACCAAGATCGTGCAGCAGGGACTCGCGCGGGCGCTGCCCGAGTGGGCGCACAGCGTGCACGTGCGGGTCGCGGGCCTGCGGCCGGGAACGGAGTACTTCTACCGCTTCCGCGCGGGCGCCGCCCTGAGCGCGGCGGGGCGCACGAGGACGGCCGCGGCCCCCGACTCGGCCGATCTCGTCCGCTTCGCCGTGGCCAGTTGCCAGCGCTACGAGCACGGCCGCTACACCGCGCTGAGACACCTGGCCGAGGAGCGTCCCGACGTGGTCTTCCACGTGGGCGACTACATCTACGAGAGCCGCCAGGCCGCCGACCCGGTACGCCGCCTGGACCGTACGGACGAGGCGGTCACCCTCGCCGACTACCGGGCCCGCTACGCCCGCTACAAGTCCGATCCCGACCTCCAGGCCGCCCACGCCGCCGCGCCCTGGGCCACGGCCTGGGACGACCACGAGGTGCTCGACAACTACCGCGGCAGGGGCGACGGCTCGGCCGCCTTCCTGCGCCGCAGGGCCGCGGCCTACCAGGCGTACTACGAGCACCTGCCCTTGCGCGTACGCCCGGCGGGCGGCGCGCTGCAGATGTACCGGCGGCGCACCTACGGCCGGGTGGCCGACTTCATGCTGCTGGACGTGCGCCAGCACCGCGACGCCGCCACGATGCTCGGCGAGGAGCAGGAGCGGTGGCTGCTGTCCCGGCTGGCCACGACCCCGGTCCGCTGGAAGGTGCTGGTGCAGCCGCTGTTCTTCGCCCGCCGCTTCGTCCCCGGGCCCGCGCCGAACCTGCGCCTGGACAGTTGGGACGGCCATCCCGCCGAACGCGCCCGGATCCTGGCGGCGGCGGGCGGTCTGGTGGTGCTGAGCGGTGACGTCCACAACCACTGGGCGTGCGATCTGAAGGCCGATTTCCTTGATCCTTCTTCGCCCGCGGCCGGCGCCGAGTTCGTCTGCTCGGCGATCTCCAGCCGCCCGCCGGAGACCGACGCGGAAGCCGTTCTGGCCGCAAATCCCCACATCCGGCACTTCGACGGACACCGCGGATACCTCTCCGGTACGGCCGGCGCGACCGGATTTCGCGTGTCCCACAAGGGCCTGGAAGCCTCAGGAGTCCGTACCGTCGCCGAATTCATCACGGATGGCCATCGGATCATCCGTGTTGACGTCTGAAAATGCCTCTAGCAAATAGGAAACTTTCCTATTAGATTTCGGGTCATGCCCTTGAGCCGTGACCTCCTGCGCCTGGCTGACGCCGTCCTCCTGCCCGGTTTCGAAGGCACGACGCCCCCCGACTGGCTGCTGCGCAGGCTCGGTGACGGACTCGCCGGCGTCGTGCTCTTCTCCCGGAACATCGCGAGCGTCCCCCAGGTCGCCGAACTGACCGCCGCCCTGCGCGCCGAGAACCCCGCCGTCCTGGTCGGCACCGACGAGGAGTCGGGCGAGGTGACCCGGCTGGAGGTCGCCACCGGCAGCAGCCGGCCCGGCAACTACGCGGTGGGCGTCGTGGACGACACCGAGCTGACCGAGGCGCTCGCCCGCGACCTCGGCTGCGACCTGGCCGCCGCCGGCGTGACCGTCGACTTCGCCCCCTCCTCCGACGTCAACTCCAACCCCGACAACCCCGTCATCGGCCTGCGCGCCTTCGGCGCCGACCCCGATCTCGTCTCCCGCCACACCCGGGCCTTCGTCCGCGGCCTGCAGTCGGCCGGCGTGGCCGCCTGCGCCAAGCACTTCCCCGGCCACGGCGACACCTCCGTCGACTCCCACCACGGCGTCCCGGTCGTGGGCGGCGAGATCGAGGAGGCGCTGGCGCCGTTCGCCGCGGCGATCGACGAAGGGGTGCGCGCGGTCATGACCGGCCACCTGCTCGTCCCCTCCCACGACCCCAACGCGCCCGCCACGCTCAGCCAGAAGGTGCTGACCGGGCTGCTCAGGAACGAGCTGGGCTTCGAGGGCATGATCGTCACCGACGGCATCGAGATGGCCGCCGTCTCCGGCGCGTACGGCATCGGCGGCGCCTCCGCCCGCGCCATCGCCGCGGGCGCCGACGCCATCTGCGTCGGCGGCGAGCACGCCGACGAGGCCACCGCCATCTCGGTGCGCGACGCCATCGCCACGGCCGTGGCCGACGGGCTGCTGCCCGAGGAGCGCCTGGCCGACGCCGCCCGCCGGGTGACCGAGCTGGCCGAGTGGACCGTCGCCGCCCGCGCCAGGAGCCTGTCCGGCGCGCCTGTCGCCGGCTCGGGCTCCGGCGGCCCCGGCATCGGACTGGACGCCGCGCGCCGCGCCCTGCGCATCACCCGCAGGTCGGCCGCGCCCACGCTGCCGATCAGCCGGCCCGCCCAGGTCGTCGAGCTGTCGCCGGAGATGAACCTGGCCATCGACAAGGGCACCCCGTGGGGCGTCGGCGAGCCGCTGTCCAGGATGCTGCCCGGCACCGCGGTGACCCGCCTGGCCGCGGGCGAGGCCACCGGCCCCGCCCTGGAGAACCTGCTGCAGGACGCGGAGGACCGCCCGCTGGTGATCGTGGTGCGCGACGCGCACCGCTACGACTGGCAGGGCGAGGCGCTGCGCCACCTGCTCAGCGCGCGTCCCGACGCGGTGGTGGTCGAGATGGGCCTGCCCGCCCGCACCGACCTGGGCTCCGTCCACATCGCCACGTACGGCTCCGCCCGCGTCTGCGGCCAGGCCGCCGCCGAAGCGATCACCGGTACCCTATGACGTCGTGAACTTCGACGGCGAGGACCTTTCCCAGCAATCCCTGACCGAACGCCTCGCCGCCGAGGAGACGCACGTCTTCCGCGAGTGCGACCTGACCGGCGCCGACTTCTGGGGCGCCTCGCTGGGCGGCGCCCGCTTCGAGTCCTGCGTCCTGGACCGCGCCGACTTCCGCAAGGCCGACCTCGACGGCGCCGTGTTCACCGGCGGAGGCGGGCTGGGCACGGTGTTCACCGACGCCGACCTGCTCGACGTGGTCTTCACCGACGTCGACCTGTCGTCGGCCAGGTTCGGCGGCGCGCTGATGACCGACGCGTCGTTCAGCGGCTGCCGCATGATCGGCACCTCGCTGACCGCCTCACGCGGCACCGGCTTCAAGGTGACCAGGTGCAACCTGATGATGGCCAACCTGGGCGGCTGCTCGCTGCGCGGCCAGTTCCTGGAGGGCGTGCGCTTCGACGAGGCGGACCTGTCGGGCTGCGACTTCACCGAGGCCGTCTTCAGCGACTGCCGGCTGATCGGCGCGAAGGTGCTCAAGGCGGTGTTCACCGGCGCGGACCTGCGCGGCGCCGACCTCGGCGAGCCCGACGACGCCAAGCTGCGCGCGTTCGCCGGCGCCACGATCAACCAGACGCAGGCGAACGCGCTCCTGCTGGCCCGCGGGCTCAGCGTGGTGTGAGCGCCCGCAGGGTCGCCTCGGCCTCGGCCATGACCCGCTCGATCAGCTCCGCGCACGTGGGCAGGTCGTCGATGACGCCGACCACCTGTCCCGAGGCCATCACGCCGAGGTCGGCGCGGCCGTCCACCATCGCGGCCTTGAGCAGCATCGGGGTGTTGGCGGCCTGGAGCACCTGCGCCCAGGTGAGCTCGCGCCCGTGCCGCATCCGGCGGCCCTCGCGCAGCAGCGCGGCCCACGACAGGCCGGAGACCCTCTTGAAGCGGGCGCCGTTGAGGACGGCCCTGAGCAGCCGGGTGCGCTGCAACAAGTCCACGAACGGCGTGCGCAGCACCCGGTGCGGCACCCCGTCCACCTTCGTGGTGACGAGGGTCTCGGCGGTGGCCAGGTAGACCTGCTTGACCGCGTCGGGCACGGGGGAGTCCTCGGTCAGCAGGAACCTGGTCCCCATCGCGACGCCGCACGCGCCGTACGCCATGGCCGCGACCAGCCCGCGGCCGTCGAAGAAGCCGCCCGCGGCGATCACCGGGATGTCCACCGCGTCGACCACCTGGGGCAGCAGCAGCGTGGTCGCCAGCGGCCCGGTGTGGCCGCCGCCCTCGCCGCCCTGGACGATCACCGCGTCCGCGCCCCACGCCGCGACCTTCTCCGCGTGGCGGCGGGCGCCCACCGACGGGATCGTGACCACGCCCGCGTCCTTGAGCCTGGCGATCAGCTCCCGCTTCGGCGCCAGCGCGAACGATGCGACCCGGACGCCCTCCCTGATCATCACCTCGACCCGATCCGCCGCGTCGTCGGCGTCGGCGCGGATGTTCACCCCGAACGGCGCGCCGGTACGCTCCTTCACGCTCCTGATCGCCTCGGTCATCCGCTCGACCGGCATCGTGGCGGCGGCGATGATCCCGAGCCCGCCGGCCGCCGAGGTGGCCGCGGCCAGCCGGGCGCCGGCCACGTACCCCATGCCGGTCTGCACGATCGGATGGCGGCACCCGACCAGCTCGGTCAGCGCCGTCCTCACGCCAGTTCCCCGTCCCGCAGGCCGTCCGGGTCGAGGGCGGCCAGCACCGCGTACTCCTCCTCGGTGGGCAGCCGGGTCGTCGGCATGTCGGCGGGGACGTCCAGCGCGAACCCCGTGGCCGCCACCACCTCCGCCACGCTCACCCCGGGATGCGTGGAGACCAGCCGCATCGTCGCGTCCGGCCCGCCGAAGTCGAGGACGGCCAGGTTCGTGACCACGCGGCGCAGGTCGTGGGCGCCCCGGTCGGTGCCCAGCCCGCTGACCACGTCCACCTTCTCCACGAAGACGCGCGGGGTGTGCCGGGGGATCCAGTAGCTGGTCGGGTCGCAGCGCGTGTTGCCCGGGGCGCCGCGCACGCCCAGCAGTTGCGCCTTCGGCCGCGCCCAGTCGCCGATGGCCGAGATGTTGGTGTTGCCGTGCCGGTCGATCTGGGAGGCGCCGAGCATGACGTGCCGCCTGCCGTTCAGGACCAGCCACAGGTGGTCGCGGAACGGCAGCCACCCCTCCACCACCCGCGGCGGCTGTCCCAGGGGCGGGATGTCGCCGGTCAGCAGGCAGACGCCGTCGTGGGTGATCAGGTCGGGCTCGAACACCGACCTGGCCAGCCGCGCCGCCAGCACGGTGACCGCGCCGCCGATGCCCGCCGCCAGGATCTCCCCGTCTCCCCTGAACGCCTCCGCACACGCCACCACGCACACATCAGAGGTTTTCATCGAGGAACTCCCGCCAGTCGCTCTGGGTGTAACGCCGCTGGAGGGCCTCGTCCCTGTCGTAGTCGGGTTCGCAGCTCGTGAACCAGGCGCCGCCCGGCGCCTCCACCACGCCCGCCACCATCGACCGGCTGACCAGCAGCGACTGCACCGGTCCCGCCTTGAGCAGGTCCGCGGTGTCCACGACGCGCTCGCACGAGACGTAGGTCCGCTTCGCCGCCTTCGCGTAGAGGTCGTCGAAGTAGGGATCGGGCCCCAGATACTGCGCGTTGCCCCGCGCGTCGGCCCGGTTGAGGTGGATCAGCGCCGCGTCCATCTCCAGCGCCGGCACCGCGACGAGCTCCTCCTCCGTGTACGGCGAGCGGACCGTCCGCAGCTCCGGATTGACCCGCATCACGTCCGAGCCCAGGCCCGCCCGCGTCGGCAGGAACGGCAGCCGGTGCGCCGCCGCCAGCAGCCCGAACATGAACATGCCCTCGTCGTACTCGGTGAACGCGACCGTCCCCTCCTGCCTGGCCCGGCGGAAGTGGGGCTCCAGCGGGATCGAGTCGAGGGTGACGAACGGGGCGACGACCCTGCGCACCTTGCCCGCCGCGCACAGGAGGCCGACGTCGGCGCCGCCGTAGGAGATGATCGTGAGGTCTTTCAGCGGCGAGCGCAGGATGCCGCCGACGAGCGCCATGGGCTTGCGGCGCGAGCCCCAGCCGCCGACGCCGATCGTCATGCCGCTCTCCAGTTCGGCGACGACCCGCTCGATCGTCATGACCTTGGTCACCGCAGGAACCTCTCCCTGTGCTCGTCGCCGGCGCCGAGCAGGTTCAGCTCGAAGGTGAAGCCCTGCTCGAAGCGGTAGCTGCGCTTGACGTCGACCGGGTCGATGCCGTTGAGCGACTCCTTGGCGCGGCGGATGACGTGGGGGTCCTTCCCGGCGATCCGGCCGGCGACCTCCAAGGCGGTCTCGCGGAGCTTGTCCGGCGTGGTGACCTCCAGGACGGAGCCGAAGGCGTGCAGTTCGCGGGCGGTGACGTTTCTGCAGGTGTAGACCATGGCCCGCATGAGGTGCTGCGGCACCAGCCGGGCCAGGTGGGTGGCCGCGCCGAGCGCGCCGCGGTCGACCTCGGGCAGCCCGAAGTACGCGTCGTCGCTGGCCACCACGATGTCGGCGTTGCCCGCCAGGCCGACGCCGCCGCCCAGGCAGAACCCGTGCACCGCGGCGACCACGGGCACCTGGCAGTCGTAGACGGCGGCGAAGGCGGCGAAGCATCCCCGGTTGGCCCCGACGAGCGCCGCGTGTCCGTCGGTCCGTTGCATCTCCTTGATGTCGACGCCGGCGTTGAAGCCCCGGCCCTCGGCCCTGAGCACGACCGCGCGGGTCGCCGGGTCGGCGCCCGTCTCGGTCAGCGCGTCGGCCAGGTCGTGCCAGTCACGCACGGCCAGCGCGTTGACCGGCGGCACCGCCACCACCACCTCGGCGACCGGCCCGCCGCGCACCGTGATCCCCATAGCGCTCCCATAGTCGCACCTAACGCTTGCTTGGTACGGTAGCATCCGTGACCGCCACATACGACCTCGCCGGCCGCCACGTGCTGATCACTGGCGGGACCAAGGGCATCGGCGCCGGCATCGCCCGCGCCTTCGCCGCCGCCGGGGCGACGGTGACCGTCTGCGCCAGGACGCCCCCCGAGCCGCCGCCCGCAGAGGTGCGGTTCGTGCCGGCCGACGTGCGCGACCCGGAGGACGTCGAACGGCTGCTGGGCGGGTTCTCCCGGCTGGACGTGCTGGTCAACAACGCCGGCGGCGCTCCCCACGCGCTGGTGGACGGCACCTCGCCCAGGCTCCACGCCAAGGTGATCGAGCTCAACCTGATCGCACCGCTGCTGGTGACCCAGCGGGCCTACCCCCTGCTCAAGGCCGCCGGCGGCGCCGTGATCATGATCGGCAGCTCCAGCGGCGTCCGCCCCTCCCCGGGGACCTCGGCCTACGGCGCGGCCAAGGCCGGGCTGCACCACCTGGCCGCCTGCCTGGCCGCCGAGTGGGCGCCCGAGGTGCGGGTCAACACCGTCGTCGTCGGCCTGGCCGCCACGGAGACCGCGGCCGGGCACTACGGCGGCGCGTACGACCAGGTCAGCGCCACCATCCCGGCGGGCAGGATGGCGAGCCCGCAGGACGTGGCGCAGGCGTGCCTCTGGCTGGCGTCACCTGGTTACGTCACCGGCGCGCAGATCCAGGTGCACGGAGGCGGCGAGACCCCTGCCTGGACCTGGCTAACTTCTGCTGAAATAGCGCGATAAAAGGATCATTGGAGGGCGTGTGGGCATTTGTGAGGGTCGCGTCGTGGTGGTCACCGGCGCCGGACGCGGCATCGGCCGGGAACACGCGCTGGAGTACGCCCGCGAGGGCGCCCGCGTCGTCGTCAACGACCTGGGCGCGGAGCGCGACGGCGCCGGCCGTTCCTCCGGGCCCGCGCACGAGGTCGTCGCCCGGATCCGGGACGAGGGCGGCCAGGCCGTACCCAACGCCGACGACATCGCGACGTGGGACGGCGCCGCGCGCCTGGTCAAGACCGCCGTCAGCGCCTACGGACGCCTGGACGTGCTGGTGAACAACGCCGGGATCCTGCGCGACCGCATGCTCGTCTCCATGACCGAGGACGACTGGGACGACGTGCTGCGCGTCCACCTGAAAGGCCACTTCCTGCCCCTGCGCCACGCCGCCGCCCACTGGCGCGAACGGCACAAGTCCGGCGACCGGGTGGACGCCCGCGTCATCAACACCTCCTCCGGCGCCGGCCTCATGGGCAGCGTCGGCCAGTCCAACTACGCCGCCGCGAAGGCCGGCATCGCCGCCCTCACCCAGGTGGCCGCGGCCGAGCTGGCCCGCTACGGCGTCACCGTCAACGCCATCGCCCCCGCCGCCAGGACCCGCATGACCGAGGAGGTCTTCGCCACGACCATGGCGCGCCCGGAGGCCGGCTTCGACCCCATGGACCCCGCCAACGTCGCCCCGCTGGTCGTCTGGCTGGGCTCACCGGAGTCCGCGCACGTGACCGGCAGGGTCTTCGAGGTCGAGGGCGCCAAGGTCGCGCTGGCGACCGGCTGGCAGCACGGCCCCAGCGTCACCGGGACCGCCCGATGGAACCCCGCCGACCTCGGCCCCGCCGTGGCCACCCTCCTGTCGCAGGCCCCGCCCGCCGCGCCGGTGTACGGCGCCGCGATCACGTGAGCAGGTAGCCGTCGCCGGCCAGGGCCCTGCCGAGCGCGCCGGCGGTCTCCTCCGGAGTGAGCGCCGAGGAGTCGAAGGCATGCGGCTCCAGCTCGCCCAGGTCGGTGAACTGCGCGTACATGCTGAGCACGGGCTCCGGATCGGTCAGCGCGTCCGCGCCGCGCCCCGTGGCGCGCGTGAGCGTCGTCTCCCGCGAGGGCCGCAGCACCACGTAGTGCAGCGGCCGCTCGCCGGCCAGCCGCCGGAACTCCGGCAGGAACCAGGGCCCCACCACGCCGTCCACGAGGACGTAGTAGCCGCCCGCCGCATAGCCGAACGCGCACCCGGCCAGCACGCTCATGACCGTCTCGTTCTGCCGCCGAGCCGCCGGCAGGTGCGGCGCGACGCCGCCCTTCCTGATGTAGGCCCAGAAGTCGTCGGTGTGCAGGTGCACGCTGAGCTCCCGCTCGTCGGCCAGCAGCCGCGCCACCGTGCTCTTGCCCGCCCCCGGCGGCCCGCTGAGCACCACCACGATCCCGTCCATCGGCCCAACCTATCGACCCGCCCCGCCGGGCCGCCTCCGGGTTTCCGCGCCGTCAGCGCACCCGGCTGCGCTCCGTGGGGTGCAGCAGGAAGTGCTGCGCCGGTCCGGTGAGAAAGCCGTCCAGCCCGGGCAACGCCCGCTCCTCCTCGCCCCTGGTGAACCAGACGAAGACGTTCTCGCCCTCCCTGACCGGAAGCTGGGGATAGGTGTTCACGGCGTGCTCGGTCACGAAACAGGCCGCGCCCCCGGGCGCGAGCTCGGCGAGGCGCGCGGCGAACCCGTCCGCGACGGGAAAGACCGTCATCCGGTACGGCGAAGCCTCCCCGTCCGCCTGGGCGAACGGCGGCACCAGCACGGCCCGCAGCAGCAGCACGTCGTCGGTGTCGACCATCGTGGCCCGCGCGGCCTCGCGGTGGGCCTTCCACGCGGGCCCGGTGTAGAACTCCGTGAGTGACCTCTCCCGCGACTCCATGTCGGGGAAGGCCCGGATCCAGGTGAACGTGTCGGGCGCACCGGGGTCGCGGAACTGGGCGACCACCCGCATCCCCGTCGCCTCCTGCGTGTCGAGGAACTCGCGCTCGAACAGCTCGATGAGCGTGTCGCGGGTTCCGGGCCGCAGCGTGTAGCGGCGCAGCTCGTAGATCATGCGGCGCACGCTAGGAGCGGCCCGCTGACATCCTCTGTCAGCGGGAGCCCCAGAATAATCTTCTGATTACTAAGAGCTACCCAAACACCACTCTCGGTTATACGATCACATTGACTTTGACCCCACCGGGTCAAGGAGAGTCAAAGGGGCTGTCGCATGCCTGGGCCCTGCGTGCGGCACGTTCCAAGACGACGAAGGAGCAGAAGTGATCAAGAAGTTGTGCGCCACCGGCGCCGTCGTGGCGGCAGTGGCGGGCGCCAGTCTGCTGGCGACCCCTGCGCACGCGGACAGCTGGAACGGCAACGGCAGCAGCAACAGCGAATCCTCGCAGTCCGGTAACAACTTCAACGAGATCGCTGCCGTCAACGCGGGCGGTGGCCGCTCGACCAACGTCAACAACCTCGGCGGCAACGCCGTGACGACGACCAACGGCAGCATCACGGTCATCTACGTCTTCGACTAGAAGCACCTTCCCCATCCGTCCGGCCACAGGCGAGCCGGCGGAGCCACAGTCCCAGTAAATCCTCCTCGGAAGGACCAAGGCATGTTCAAGAAGATCTGCATGACGGGCCTCGTCGTCGCCGCTGCCGCGGGCACCACGCTTCTCGCAGTCCCGGCTCACGCGGACTCCTCGAACAACAACTCGAGCTGGAACTCCGAATCCCGGCAGTCGGGCAACAACGTGAACAACGTCGTCGCCAGCAACATCGGCGGGCACGGCGCCACGAACGTCAACAACATCCTGGGCAACGCCGTCACCAGCGCCAACGGCAGCCGCACCGGCGTCGCCATCGACGACTGACCCCGGACGTGAGCGTGCGAGCCGGGTCCGAAAATGGCCCGGCTCGCGCCGTATTAGCATTCCTGGATGAATACGTGTGCTTATGTGACGTTTGCTGATCCAGAGGGTGTCGACGACGAGCGTGACCCGGCCCTCGCCGCCTGGCGGGAGCACGGCATCGAGGGACGCGCCGTCCGGTGGGACGACCCGGAGGCCGACTGGAGCGCCTTCGACGCGGTGGTCGTGCGCTCGGTGTGGGACTACACCGACCGCAGGGCCGACTTCCTGGCCTGGGCGCGCCGGGTCGAAGCCGTGACCAGGCTGCTCAACCCGGCCGACGTCCTGGAGCGCAACACCGACAAGACCTATCTCCGCGATCTCGGCGTTCCCGTCGTGCCCACCCACTGGTCATCGAGGGACCTGCCCGACTGGGAGGAGTACGTCGTCAAGCCCGCCGTCTCCGCGGGCGCCCGCGACACCATCAGGACCACCGAAGCCGCCGTCGCCCGGACCCACGCCGCAGCCCTGGAGGCCGCGGGCCGTACGCCGATGGTCCAGCCCTACCTCGACATGGTCGAGAGCGAGGGCGAGACCTCGCTGCTGTACTTCAACCGCCGCCTCAGCCACGCCGTCCGGCGCACGCCCATGCTCGCCCTGGGCATGACCGACGCCGACAACGCCCGTGCCGAGCTGCGCGATCCTGCCCCGGACCAGGTCGAACTCGCCGAGAAGGTGCTTGCCGCCATCCCCCAGGCCCTTCTGTACGCCCGTGTCGACCTGGTCCGGCTCCCGGACGGCCAACCGGCGATCATCGAGCTGGAGCTCACCGAGCCCTACCTCTACCTGAGCCACGCCCCGCAGGCCGCCAAGAACCTCGCCACCGCCCTGGGCGACCTCCTCTAGCCTCCGGGGGCTTCACCCCGCGTACCCCGGCACCGAGGGCCACCGGACGGTCATCACCACCGAGTCCTCCTCCGCCACCCACGAGTGGTCCACCCCACGCCCCCACACCACGTAGTCGCCCTGCCGCTCCAGCAGGACGTCGCGGCCGGGCAGCTCGACGCGGAAACGTCCGCTGATCAGCACCAGGAGCGCGGTGCGCACCTCCCCGCGCACCCAGGCGGCGCGCTTGGTCCCGGCCGCGTGGACGCCCCACTTGATCTCCACGTCCTCGCTGTGCCGGAGCCCGGGCTCCTTGAAGTGCCCGAGCAGCCAGCCGGCGTCCAGCGCCGCGTCCTGGCCGGCGTTGCCCACATAGACGTTCACGCGGGCCGAGGGTACCCGGGTCAGGAGGAGAGGCCGCCGTCGACGGGGATGATCGTGCCGGTCAGGTAGGCGCCGGCGCGGGAGGCGAGGAAGATGGCGGCGCCGGCCATGTCGTCGGGGCGGCCGATGCGGCCCATCGGGACCTGGGAGGCGATCAGCGTCCTGGTGGCCGGGTCGTCGAGGGCGAAGGCCATCATCTTGGACTCGAACGGGCCGGGCGCGATCGCGTTCACCGTGATGTGCTCGGGCGCGAGCTGCCTGGCCAGGTGCCGGGTGAGCATGTGGACCCCGGCCTTGGCCGCCGAGTACGCGTAGTTCTCCAGGCCGGGCACGCGGATGCCGTCGATGGAGCCGATCGTGATCACCCGGGCGGGCTCGTCGGCGCTCGCGGCGGCGCGCAACTGGGGCAGGAAGCGCTGCGTCACGTAGAAGACGCCCTTGACGTTGATGTTCCAGAGCTTGTCGAACGCCTCGGGCGGGAACTCCTCCAGCGGCGCACCCCACGTGGCGCCCGCGTTGTTGACCAGCACGTCGAGCGGTCCGTCCACGGCGGCGACCAGGTCCGCGACCCCCTCGGGCGTGGACAGGTCGGCGGGCACGCCGGTGCATCCCAGCTCGGCGGCGGTCTTGGCCACCTCGTTCGCCTTGCGGGCGGAGATGTAGACCTCCGCGCCCGCCGCCACGAACCCGGCCGCGATCATCCGGCCGATGCCGCGCGAGCCGCCCGTGACGACGACCTTCTTGCCTTCCACCGAGAACAGAGTCATGTTCCGGAAGCATGCCATACCGACCGGTCGGTCACCAGATCAGGAGTTGTCCTTCACCCACAACGCCAGCAGCCCGCGGAAGTGCGCGACGAACCGCTCGTGCTCGTGCGCCGGGTAGGTGGCGGTCACCGCGTTCGTCAGCAGGCGGTCGAACGACGGCCCGGCCACCCAGTCCAGCACCGCCTCGTCCAGGTGGGCCAGGCGCTCGGCGCAGAACTCGTGGTAACGCTCGGTCTCGAAGTAGGAGTCGGCCAGCCTGCGGTAGGCGGCCAGGCGTTCCGCGTAGGTGCCCTCGACCGCGAAGTACTCGCGGGTGTCGAGGTCGATGCGCGGCCTGCGGCCGGTCTCCGCGCAGAACACCGTCCACTTCACCAGCGCCTTCATCGCCCACGGGAAGTAGTAGTGCAGGCTGGTCAGCGCCACGTCAGGGCAGGCGTTGGCGTAGTCGATCGGGTGCACGTCCGTGCCCTTGACCAGGGTCTCGCAGGAGTTGAACTCCCACCGGAAGAACGCGTTCACCAGCCGCCCGATCGTCACCACCTCCTCGCCCACCTCGGGCGAGAGGAAGGAGTGGTCCACCGAGTAGCGCGAGTGCATCGGCAGCTCGGGATGGAAGCGCATGACCATGGTCTCGGCGCCGATGGACAGCGAGCGGGCGAAGGCGTCGTACCCGTCGACGGCCTTCTGCAGGTGCATGAGCATCTCGCCGCTCGCGTCGTAGGCCCGGTGCAGCTCGTCGGCGTCGTTGACGAGCGAGACCCCGCGCCAGGCCCCGCCGTCGTAGGGCTTCATGACCAGCGGGTAGCCGATCCGCTCGGCGATCGCGTCGAGGTCGAAGGGCTTGTTGTAGCGGGCCGAGGTGTAGGCGTAGCGCGCGTTGTCGAGCGGGTTCTTGTACGGCACCAGCACCGTGTCGGGCACCTTCAGCCCGAGGCGCATCATCGCGCAGTAGGCGGTGTGCTTCTCCATCGACTGGAACGTGAACGGGCTGTTGAGCAGGTAGACGTCGTCCATCATCGCGATCTTCTTCAGCCACTCGCGCGGGTGGTAGTACCAGTAGGCGAGCCGGTCGATGACGACGTCGTAGCGCGGCTTGTCCCGCAGGTCGAACGGCTCGATGGTGACCCGCTCCACCTCGTACGCCGGCATGGCCCTGCGCATGATCTCCTCGAAGGCGGCCGGCCAGTCCTCCTCGGTGCCCAGCAACAGTCCGACCAGGTGCTTCACACGAACCTCCCCAGATGGTGGGCGAGCTGAGCCCGCCAGGACGGCCAGTCGTGCGGCACGTCGCGGCCCCAGAGGTCGAGTTCGTGCCGGATGCCGACGCCGGTCAGGGCGGCGGCCAGCCGCTTGGTGCTCTCCAGCGAGCCCGTGGTGTCCTCCCACTGCCCCTGCCCGCACACCAGCAGCACGCTGAGCCGCCCGCGCAGCCAGTCGAGGTGGTCGCCGTGCAGGTGCGGCACGTAGTCGAGCGGGTTGTTGAAGTACGCCGCCTCGCCGCGCTCACCCCAGCCGTGCCATGCGGCCGGGTCGTAGTTGCCCGACAGCCCGATCGCCAGCGGGAACAGGTCGGCCCGCTTCAGCGCGAAGTTGACCGCGTGGAAGGCGCCGAGGCTGCAGCCGAACGTGATGATGTCGCCGGCGCCCGCGCAGTCGTCGTCGATGGCGTTGACGACCTTCTCCACGATCCACTGCTCGTAGCCTGCGTGCCGCCGGGCGCGCTCCTCCAGCGGGATCGACCGGTTCGACCAGGACTCGCGGTCGTTGCTCGGCACGCAGTACACCTTGACCCGTCCGGCCTCGACCAGGTCAGCGACCGCGCCCAGCAGGCCGTTGTTCTCGAAGTCCCAGGTCTGTCCCCGCTCGGAGGGGAAGACCAGCATCGGCCGGCCCCAGTGGCCGTAGACCAGCACGCCGTCGGCGAGTTCCCGCCTCATGAGCACACGTCCTGCAGCAGCCGGGTCAGGTGGGGGTGGAAGGCGTCGCGCCAGGCGGTGTAGTTGTGCGCGTCGGGCACCTCGCGGAAGGTCACCCCGTAGCCCTGGGTGCGCAGGGAGGCGGCCATCGCGCGGTTGTTGTGGATGTTCTCCTCGACGCCGCCGCAGGTCATCGTCGTCGGTACGGCCCGCACCGCCGTACCTTTGTGGACCTCTTCCACGAAGCGGGTGATCCGCTCGAAGTAGGGGAAGCGGCGCTCGTGGGCGTCGAAGCGCGGCTGGAAGAAGCTGCCCGACTGCAGGAACAGCGCGTCGAAGAGGTCGGGATGCCGCCACTGGGCGTGCAGCATGGCGAGCGCGCCGAGGCTGGTGCCCATCCCGATGCGCACGGTCGCGCTCCGGTACGGCTGCGCCGCCAGGAAGTCGGCGTAGTCGGGATTGGCCGAGTAGTCGGCGTTGCGATCGCCGGGATGCAGCAGGATCGCGCGCAGGGGCGGCAGCCAGCGGCCGGCGACCCCGGCGGCCAGGTAGCGGGTGAGACCGGCCAGGTCGTCGTACTCGGGCCCGTCGTGGACGACGAGCAGGGGCAGGTCGCCGCCGACGCCCTCCGGGGCCCAGACGCTGGCGCCGCCGGAGGAGGCGGGGAAGGCGAGCCAGGCGGGCGGGGAGTACTCGGGGAACTCCAGCACGCTCTTCTGCCCGAAGACGCCGCGCACGCGTAAGGGGTTGCTCGGGTCGAGGATGGTCTCCACGCCGCCGGCGCGGTGGCGCAGTTCCAGGAGGTACTCCATCCGGTGCACGGGCGGGCGGGGGATGGCCAGGGTCCAGCCGGCGGCGCCGTACATGAAGTCGACCGAGGGCAGCCCGAGCTCCTGCCACAGGCGGACGCCGGCCAGCCTGTGGGCAGGATCGGGGAGCGAGAAGCGGATCATAGTCCGGGGATGCGGCCGTTCCTGAAGAGGTCGACAAAAGTTTGATGGTCTCTGCGGGCTTGTGCCCCGTATTGGTGTGCAAAATTCACCAACATCGCAACAAATCCTGAAGAGTCATTGTCGACTACGGCCACAATCGACTCCTCCGTCGAAAAGTCGACCAGGTCATGACTGCTCTCGTCGTCGGCCACCGAGTGCATGCGCGCCACCGCCCGGCCCAGGTCACGCATGATCGAGCGCAGCTCGTCCGGCTCGCTGACGTCGTCCCAGTCGAGGTCGGCGGAGTAGGGCGAGACCTCCGCGACGAGCTGGCCGACGCCGTCGAGGGTGGTGTAGCCGAGCCAGGGGTCGGCGTACGCCTGCAGCGCGCGCTGCGATTCGGCGGTGCGGTGGCCCTGGTGCAGGAAGTAGGAGGCGACCCGTTCGTCGGCGATGTGCCGGGCCACCGCGGGCACCTGGGCCTGCTTCATGTACAGGATGACGTCGTTCTCCAGCGCCTGCGAGCGGCCTTCGAGCAGCAGGTTGTAGGAGGGCAGCCCGGCCGAGCCGATGCCCACGCCCTTGCGAAGCGCGACGTCCTTGATGTGGTGCTCGACCGGGTTCGCGCCGCCGGGCAGCGTGTGCAGGTAGTCCTGGAAGGCCGCCAGCACCCGCTCCCTGTCCTGCGCCGAGACCGCGGTGCGGCCCTCCATGAGGGCGAAGCGCCGGTCGTAGTCGTCGATCACCGTCTCGACGTCGAGCATGGCCACCCGGGTGCTCAGCCGGGCCGTCTGGAGCACCCGGTGCAGCACGCCGCTGGTGGTGTCGAGCGTGAGCGAGCCGATCGCGTCGTCCCCGCCGTGCGCGATCCCGCCCAGCTCGGCCAGGTACGCGGTCCCGAAGTCGGTCACCAGCGTGGTGATCGCCTCGTCCGACAGCGCCTTGCCGTACCCGATGAGCGCCACGCTGGCGGCGAACCGCTTCAGGTCCCAGGTGTACGGGCCGACGTAAGCCTCGTCGAAGTCGTTGACGTTGAAGACCAGTGAGCCGGAGGCGTTCATGTAGGTGCCGAAGTTCTCGGCGTGCAGGTCGCCGTGGATCCAGACCCGGCTGGTGAGGTCGTCGAGGTAGGCGTCGTCGGCGTACTCGCCGGTCATGTCGGCGTAGAACACGCTGGCGCTGCCCCGGTAGAACGCGAACGGCGAAGCCGCCATTTTCCTGAATTTTCGGGAAAAGGCGTGGGGGTCGCGTTTGATGGAATCGCCGAACTCGGTGATGAGGACGTCGAGGATGTGGGCCGCGCGGCCCGTGGTGCTCATACCAGGGACGGTAAATCCGCGCGGCCCGGTCGCCTAGACCGATCTTTCCTGGAGTCTCCTATGAATCGGCAGCCTCCACACTCCCACCACCGCCAGGATGAGCGTCAGCCCGCCCAGCACCCAGGACTGCAATGCCGCCACCTGCCAGTACTCTGCGACCTCGTCGTGGTAGTGGTAGAGGTCGGGCAGCCTGTCGAGCAGTGTCGCGATTGTGTAGAAGGCCAGCGCCAGCAGCGTGGGCCCGCTCGCCCCCAGCGTCAGCGCGGCCACGGCCGCCACGACGAGGGCGATCACGATGCCGCCGGGCCCGTAGGCCCAGGCCGACAAGGTCTCTACCGTCGTCGTGTCGCCGGCAGCCACGCGGTCCGTCACATAGTGGTTGACCGCGTACAGGGCCGCCGCCGCGGCCGCGGGCGGCAGCAGGGCCGCCCACCAGGAGCGTCGTGGCGGCGGCGCGTCGCGATGATGACCGAGCAGCAGGGCCAGGACCGGCACCGCCGACAGCACGACGAAGCCCACGCTCCACGTCTCCATCGTGGGCCAGCCGCCGCTCACCACGGGCACCAGGAACGACCAGCCGAAGGCCAGCACGGCCGCCGTCTTGGCCGTGCGCCCGGCCCCCCGCGCCAGGGCGACGAAGGCGACCAGCCACAGGTTGCCGAGCAGGACCTCGCCGATGTTGAACAGCCGGTCGGCCGACCAGGCCGCGCCGAAGAACTGCTCGTTCTCGCTCATCGCCGGCAGAAGCGGCAGCGCGGGAGCCGACAACACGGCCTGCAGGGCGAGCCCGAGCAACGCGATCATGCGTACGGTCTCGCCCCAGGCGAAGTAGGTCGGCGGCCCGGAGGTCCCCGCCAGGCGGACCCTGATGGCCAGCCCTACGACGCTGAACACCTCGCCCCAGCGCGGCTTGGGGTTGGCCTCGTCGGGGACGTCGCCCGCGTACTCCAGGTAGGCCGCGACCATCTCCTCCTCGCGCTCGGCGCGGTAGGAGGCCGGCAGCATCCGCAGGACGTTGCGGTAGTGGAACTCCAGCAGGCTCACGCCGTCCCCCCGAGTGCGGTGTTCCTGGCGCGCAGCCTGGAGGTGGCCAGCGCGGCGGTCCTGGTGACCCGGTCGGCCTCCTGCCGGAGAATCTCGGCCCCCTTGTCGGTCAGGCGGTAGTAGCGGCGCAGCCGTCCCCGCAGGACCTCCTCACGGTCCAGCTCGACCAGCTCCTCGGCGGCCAGCCGGTCGAGCACGCCGTAGAGCGTGCCGATCTTCAGCTGGACCCGGCCGCCGGACAGGCCCGAGACCTCCTGGACGATGCCGTAGCCGTGCCGGGGCTCGTCCACCAGCGCGGTCAGCGCCAGGAACATGGGCTCCGTGATGTTCATGCCCTCACTATATCCTGAGAGACAGGATATGCGTCAGGGGTGCTGGCTGGAGACCGAGACGACCTCGCCGGTCATGTACGTGGAGTAGTCGCTGGCCAGGAAGACGATCACGTTGGCCACCTCCCACGGCTGGGCCGAGCGGCCGAACGCCTCCTTGGCCGTGAGCTCGGCGAGCAGTTCGTCGCTGGTGACCTTGGCCAGGAACGGATGCATGGCCAGCGACGGCGCGACCGCGTTGATCCGGACGCCGTGCGTGGCGGCTTCGATGGCCGCGCACCTGGTCAGCGCCATGACCCCGGCCTTGGCCGCCGCGTAGTGCGCCTGGCCCGCCTGGGCCCGCCAGCCGATCACCGAGGCGTTGTTGACGATCACGCCGCGGCCCTGCGCGATCATGTGCTGGAGCGCCGCCCGGGTGCAGCGCATGGTGCCGTTGAGTGTCACGTCGATCACCGCGTGCCACTCCTCGTCGGTCATCTCCGCCAGGCTCGCCGTACCGCCGAGCCCGGCGTTGTTGACCACCACGTCGAGGCGCCCGTGCGCCTCGACCACCGCGTCGAACAGCGCCATCACCTGCGCCTGCGAGGTCACGTCACACGGTACGGCCAGCGGCTTCACCCCGGTCAGCCCGGTCAGCGCCTCGGCCGCCTCCGACAGGCGGCGCTCGTGCCGGTCGGAGATGACGATCGTGGCGCCCTCCTCGGCGCAGCGGCGCGCGGTGGCATAGCCGATCCCGGCCCCGGCCGCGGCGGTCACCAGCGTGACCTTGCCGTCGAGCAGGCCGTGCGCACTGGGGTAGGGAGGCGGAGTCGTCATCGCGGCAGTCCCAGAGTGCGCTCGGCGATGAGGTTGCGCTGGATTTCGCTCGAACCGGCATAGATCGTGTCGGCCCGGCTGAACAGGTAGAGACGCTGGAGGTCGTTCAGCTCGCCGTCCTCGGCGACCAGCCCGGCCCTGCCCAGCACCTCCTGGGCCAGCTCGCCAAGGCGCCGGTGCCACTCCGACCAGTACAGCTTGGTGAACGGCGACTGGGGGTCGCGCAGCGCGTTGAGCCGCATGACCTCCAGCTCCACCCAGGACTGGACGATGAGGTCGCGGATCACCGGATCCCGCGCCGCGCCGCCGCGCTCGGCGGCCTCGATGACCCGGTCCAGCTCGCGGCGGAAGCCGATCTGCTGGCCCAGCGTGGAGGCGCCGCGCTCGTAGCCGAGCGTGGCCATCGCCACCCGCCAGCCGTCGCCGGGCGCGCCGAGGACGTGGTCGCGGTGCGTGCGGGCGCCGTCGAAGAAGACCTCGTTGAACTCGGAGGTGCCGGTGAGCTGCACGATCGGCCGGACCTCGACGCCCGGCTGGTCCATCGGCACGAGCAGGTAGGACAGCCCGTGGTGCTTCCTGTCCGCCTTCTCCGTACGGCACAGCACGAAGCACCAGTCGGCCACATGCGCCAGAGAGGTCCACACCTTCTGCCCGGTGATGACCCACTCATCTCCCGATATTTCCGCCTTCGTCTGGACGTTGGCCAGATCCGATCCCGCCTCCGGCTCCGAGTAACCCTGGCACCACAGCTCCTCGCCCGACTGGATCCCCGGCAGGAAACGCGCCTTCTGCTCCTCGGTGCCGAACTCCAGGATCGTCGGCCCGATCAGCCCCTCGCCGATGTGGCCCACGCGGGCGGGGGCGCCGGCGCGGGCGTACTCCTCGTAGAAGGCGATCTGGTCGGCGAGGGTGGCGGCCCGCCCGCCGTACTCCTCCGGCCAGCTCAGGCAGGTCCAGCCGGCCTTGCCGAGATGCCGTTCCCAGGCGTGGCGCTCCTCGTGGCCCTCGTGCTCGCGACCGGGCCCGCCGAGCCCGCGCACGTGCGCGAACGTCGTGGAGAGCTGTTCCTCCAGCCAGGCCCGTGCCTGCTCACGAAGGCTCACTGAACCTCCCGTAGCCGCCGCGGAAGAACACCAGCGGCCCGCCCTCGGCGTGAATGTCGAGCTGCAGCACCCTGGCCACCACGATCATGTGGTCGCCGGCGAGGTGCTCTGCCTCGACGACACAGTCGATCCAGGCCAGGGCGCCCTCGATGACCGGGTTGCCGGAGGGGGAGCCGGTCCATTCCAGCCCGGCGAACTTGTCGCCGCCCCGGTTGGCGAGCTGGGCGCAGACCGGCTGCTGGTGCTCGGCCAGCACGTTCACGGTGATGACCTTGCCCCCGCGCACCTTGGGCCAGCTCGTGCTGGTGTGCGCCACGCAGAAGGCGACCAGCGGCGGCTCCAGCGAGACGGAGGTGAAGGAGTTGGCGGCCAGGCCGCAGGGCTCGCCGCTCTCGGGGTCGAGCGCGGTGATGGCCACGACTCCGGTGGCGAACCTGCCGAGCACGTTCCGGAACCGCCTGCTGTCGTGCTGCCCGTTGTGGCCGTTCGGCATGGCGGCTCCGTTGTGAATCCCACGCTTGTACGACGAGTGGGCGTCGCACCCGTCCGGCCTGATCAGCCGGGCTGCGTGTGTGCTCATCGATGGCCTCCTCGTCGTGGATGCTGCGCCCATCTTACCAAGCGCTTGCTTGGATAGGCAGAGCCTTTTCCGATCCCGTTGACACGCGGCGCGCGCCCCGCCTAGCTTCTGTAGCGTGGCCAAGCGCTTGCTCAACTTCTCCGACCGCACCGCCGTCGTCGGCGTCGGCTACACCCCCTTCACCAAGGACTCGCAGGTCAGCACCCTCACCCTCGCCTGCCGCGCGATCATGGCCGCGCTCGGCGACGCCGGCCTGACCCCGTCCGACGTCGACGGGCTGGCCACCCACCGGGTCGGCGACTCCGCCGCGCCCTCGCTCGTCGGCCCCGCGCTGGGCCTGGACGACCCGTCCTGGTACCTGGACCAGTTCGGCGGCGGCAGCGTCTCCCACGCCGTCGCCGGGCAGGCCGCGCTCGCCGTGGCCGCCGGGCTGGCCGACACCGTCGTCTTCTACCGGGCCGTCAACGCCCGCTCCGAGTTCCGCATGGGCCAGGCCGCCAACCCCAGCCCGGAAGTCCAGTACCACGCCCCCTACGGCCTCACCGTGCCCGCCCAGCACTTCGCCCTCGCCGCCCGCGCCCACATGCTGCGCTATGGCACCACCGAGGAGGACTTCGGGCGCATCGCCGTGCGCCAGCGGGCCCACGCCGTCAAGAACCCGCGCGCCCTCATGCGCACGCCCATCACCCTGGACGACTACCTCGCCAGCAGGTGGGTGGCCGAGCCGTTCCGGCTGCTGGACTGCTGCCTGGAGACCGACGGCGCGTGCGCGCTGGTCATCACCACCGCGGAGCGGGCGCGGTCGCTGCGCCGTACGCCGGTGCTGATCTCGGCCGCCGCCTGGGGCGGCGGCCAGTCGTTCCTGTCCGGCGCCGACCCCACCGTCAGCGCCGCCGCGACCCTCGCCCCCCGCCTGTACGGCCAGGCCGGCCTGACCCCCTCCGACATCGACGTCGCCCAGCTCTACGACTGCTTCACCTACTCGGTGCTGGTCCAGTTGGAGGACTACGGCTTCTGCGCCAAGGGCGAGGGCGGCCCCTTCGTGGCCTCCGGCGAGGGCCCGCCGGTCAACACGCACGGCGGCTTCCTGTCCGAGGGCTACGTCCACGGCATCAACCACCTGGCCGAGGCCGTCTCGCAACTGCGCGGCGACGCCGGCGACCGCCAGGTGCCGGGGGCGCGCGTGGCGCTGTCCACCTCGCAGCCCGGCTACATCCTCCCCGCCACCTCCGCCCTGATCCTGAGGAGCCCCTGAATGGACAGTGTGCGGTTCAGGCCCGTGCCCGACCGGGACTCGCGGCAGTGGTGGGAACGGCTGGCCGGTCACGAGTTCACCGTCCAGGAGTGCGAGCGGTGCGGCCGACGCCGCTTCCCGCCGCGCGCCTTCTGCCCCGGCTGCCACCGCGAGGAATGCCGCTGGGTGACGATCGACCCCGTGGGAACCGTGGAGACCTGGGTGGTGAGCCACCGGCCTTTCGGCCAGGGCGAAACGGTGGTGTCGGTCCGCCTGGACGAGGTGCCCGACGCCGTGGTGCACGGCTCGTGGGAGGACGCCGACCGGCCGGCGGCCGGATCAAGGGTCAGGGCGGTCTTCAGGGAGGTGGACGCGTCCCTCACCCTGGTCGGCTGGCGATTGATCGAGGGGCCGACAGTGCGGCCGTAACGGCGGCCGGCCCCGCGCGCTGGACGGCCGTTCCCCTGGACGGGGCCCGGCCACGGTCGGCGGGTGGGGGTGGAGTGGCTCGCCGTAACGAAAAAAGATCTTGAAAGAGGAAAACGCACCCTGGCGGGCGTGGGGGACCCGCCAGGGTGCGCTTCCTTTCTCCGACGCGGGCGGCGCCAGGACTCCGGCGAGGGATGGAGTCCTAGGCCGAGTGTTCGCGTGCGGAGTCGGTGGGGGAGTGTTCCCCGAGTGAACACTCCATGGGAGAGGGCTGGGGACGCCGACGGCGGTCGGCGATACGTTGCGCTGCGCCCACCGGGTCGTCGATGGGGTGTCTGACTTCGACGCCCTCCTCATGCCAGACAAAGAAATCGTCCTTGCACCACACAGTCAACTCGGTCAGCACGGACAGCACGGACATACCGTTCCCGTTGCTCTGGTAGGTGTGGGTGAACCCCTGGCGATGCAACGCGTAACGCAGTAAACGTGTTGCCTCGCGGGGGTCGTGCCAGGGCGGGTAGCTTCGCAAGCTCGCTTGCTTCGCAAACGGCGCACCCGCGCGGACCGGCAACACCGGCCCTCACCCCCTCACCGGCCTTTCGATGGATTTGTACCAACGAATGGATGATGCGGCTGTCAAGGCCGTTCGGTCAAGGGGTTGTGGCCTGCTAGAACCAGATCGTCTAAATTGTTGGAACAAAAGGGGTGAAAGTGGCAAGACCGTCGCTGTATCAGCAGGTGGCTTCGGAACTTCGCAGAGCCATCTACTCCGGCGACTACGGCCCCGGAGCGCAGCTCCCGACCGAAGAGGAGCTCCGCGCGCGCCATGGCGTCAGCCGTAACACCGTCCGGCTCGCAGTCGCCGAACTGGTCAACGAAGGCCTCGTCACCCGGGCACCCCGGCGCGGCACGATCGTCAGAGAACGACGCGCCCTGCTGATGCATCCCCAACGCGAACTGGAGCCGCAACCCACGGGAGTTCCCCGGGAGGCCTTCGCGTACGCCGTCAGCCAGGAAGGCCGCCAGCCCTCCCAGCTCATCGAAGTGTTGACGGTCAAACCGGCTGAGGACATCGCCAGCAGGCTGGAGCTCGACGACGGAAAACTGGCAGTGGTACGGCGGCGCCTGCGTTTCGTCGACGGCCAGCCTTACAACACCAACGATTCCTATTTCCCGTATGACCTGGTCGCCGAGTCCGAGATCGCCAGGCCGGGCGACATCGGGCGCGGCGCGAACCGGGTACTGGAGGAACTCGGGCACGCGCAGACACGCGTGGTGGACGACATCTGGGCCAGGATGCCCAACCAGGCAGAGGTCGAACGGCTCCATCTGGAGCTGGGGACGCCGGTCGTCGTATATGTCCGAGTCGGCTACGACCGGGAGGACACGCCGGTCCGAGTCGCGGTGTCGGTGCTACCCGCCGACAAGCACTTGATCAGATACGAGCTCGGCAGCCGCTGATCGAGCTCGGTTGGGGGTGATCCCGCCGGCCGCGCACAGCGAGATTTCGCCTCGCTGGGCTGGGGAGTGGTGCATGCTCCCCTAAATCGTAATTTATCCAGACATATCCGTTTAGCTGCCGCGTGCCGTTAAGTGCACACGAGATGTGTTCTTTCGGGCACCCAGCGCAACGAAGGGTAGACCCATGCACTCGAACACTCTCCTGCACCCGCTCACCCTGCGCCGAGCCGTACCCGCTGACCTGGGCGGAATCCTCACCCTCCTCGCCGACACCGCCGACTGGCTCCACTCGCGGGGGATACGCCAATGGCCCAGAGGCGGCTTCGGCCCCGAGCGCATAGCCCCCCTCATCGACTCCCACGTCCTGTACCTCGTCGACGACGAACTGCGCTACCTCGACCCCGACGAGTCCGCGCCGCCCGTGGCCACCATCGCGCTCGACGGCCAGGCCGACCCCGAGTTCTGGACCCCCGCCGACCGCCCCCGCGCGGCCCTGTACGTCCACAAACTGGCCGTGGCCCGCCCCTGGTCCGGCAGCGGCCTGGGCGAGGCGCTCCTGGACTGGGCCGGCGCCACCACCCACGCCGTCGGCCTGCCCTGGCTGCGGCTGGACTGCTCGAAGTCCAACCCCGGCCTGCAGGAGTACTACCGCAAGCGCGGCTTCCGGCACCTGCGCACGGTCGACCTCCCGCACCGCGCGTCCGGCGCCCTCTTCCAACGCCTCTCCCGCCCGGCCCTCCCCGCCGCCTTCCGCGATCTCACCGTCCCGCACCTGCTCAGCGCCTGATCTTCTCTTTGCCGCGGTGCTGTTTCCGTTACGGCGAAGCCACGCCCACCCCCCTCGCCGTAACGGGCGGGCCTCCGTCACGGCCGCTTGTGAGGGCTCACACACGTCCCGCCGCGACGAGCGCCCCCTGGGCCGCCCGACGGCGCACAGAGGCGAACTCCGGGGTTCCAGACGGCCTTTCAGGGGCCCGAGCTTTCTGGGGCCTGAGCGGTCACCTGCCCGCTCACCTGCTCGCGGTTCGCCGGAGCGCTCGCTCAGTCGCGGTCGACCAGGGAGCGCCAGCGCGCCACCAGGGCCGGGTCGACGGGTTCTGTCCAGGAGTGGCGGACCGCGCTGCCCACGTGGAAGGCGCGGACGCCGTAGTCGAGCAGTGCGCGCACGTGCGGCGGCTTCAGTCCGCCACCCGCGAGGATCAGCCCCGCGTCGCCCGCCTCGCAGCGCGCCTTGAGTGACGGCAGGCCGTCGCCCACCCCGGACGGCGAGCCCGCCGTGAGCACCGTGGCCAGGTTGGGCAGCAGCCGGACCGCGCGCCAGGCCGCGGAGGTGTCGGCGGCGTGGTCGACGGCGCGGTGGAAGGTCCAGGGCAGCGGCGACACCGCGTGGATCATGGCTTCCGTGGCGTCGAGGTCGACGACGCCGTCCGCGTCGAGGAAGCCGAACACGAATCCGGCGGCCCCGGCCTGGGCCAGCGCCTTGGCGTCGTTCCTGAGCCGGTCGAGCGCTTCGGCGTCGGCGGTGAACCCGGCCTCGCCGCGCAGCATCACCATCTGGGGGAGCGCGCACTCGGCGGCGATGGCGGCGACCGTCTCCGGCGCCGGGGTGAGGCCGTCGGCGGCCATGTCGGCGACGACCTCAAGGCGGTCGGCGCCACCCCGTTCTGCGGCCACGGCGTCGCGCACGTTGAGCGCGATCACCTCAAGGAGGGATCCGGTCATGGAGCAGAGGTTATATGGTGCGCTACCCGTCCACTGCACCCGATTCCCTGACAATCCAGACAGCCTGCGGACAACTCTCCAGTCAAGGCTGCCCTACATCGTCGGCTCAGGCGGGGTTTCCGGTGAACTCCCCCAGAGCGGAGCGGGCCCGCGAAAGTGCCGTCACAAGAGTTTTGACGGTGGCCGGCTCGTCCATGACGCCGTCCACCTGCCGCTGCTGCTCCCAGGCCGCCACCCGGGCCGAGTAGGTCGTGAAGGTGGCCAGGTGGAAGGCGTAGACGGTGGCGAACCTGCTCACCAGGTGCGAGGGGTGCATGTCCCAGCCCTGGTAGAAGCCGTGGGCCAGCGAGTGGCGTACCAGCGCGGCGTGCTGGCGCCACAGCGCGTGCACGTCGGGCGTAGAGGACGAGGCGGGTGAGGCGGCCAGCGAACCGTCCGACAGTTCGACCCCGGTGCCCGCGAACGCCGTCTGCATGACGTGCCGTGCGTGGTCGCAGGCCGGGTGGTCCAGGCGCTGCTCGTGGGGCGGCAGCCCGATCGCGGCGGTGTAGTCGAAGACGCCGAAGTGCGCCGCGGCAAGGCGGCCCCTGGCCAGGTCCGCGCGCAGGAACGGCAGCGTCTGCGGCGCCTCCACCTGGATCTCGAAGCGCAGCGGCCCGAGCCCCAGCCCCTTCTCCAGCTCCTCCAGGAAGGCGGTGAACTGACCGAGGTAGTTCTCCATCAAGACCTTGGGGAAGGTCAGCGCGAAACCCGGCGGAAGGGCGCCGATCCTGCTCACGACCTCGGTCAGGAAGCCGTCGAGCGTGCGGACCGAGCGTTCCGGGTCGGCGTCGGCGAACGACTTGACCCGCAGGCCCCACCTGCGCGGCAGCCGTCCCTCCTCGTGCATGGCCGCCACCGCGGCGGCGGCCCGCTCGGCGTGGCCGTCCTCGTCGTCGGGACGCACGCCGTAGCCGTCCTCGAAGTCGATGCGCAGGTCCTCGACCGGCTCGTCGGTCAGCTTCGCCAGCAGCCGCCGGTGCACGTCGGGAGCCAGGTCCGCGCTCACCCCGAACACCTCGGCCAGCTCGCCCGGTCCCGGCAGGTGGGCCTCGACCAGCTCCAGCGCCTGCCCGCCCCACGTCCGCACGGTGTCGGCCGAGAAACGGTCGGCCGGAACATAGACCGTGTGCACCGGCTGCCAGCCGGCCGGGGTCATGGGGTAGCGGCTCTGCTGCAGCCGGTACTCCTCCGCGAACCCGGCGATCGGCCGATGCCCAACGGTGACACGCATGTTCTCCTCCGGAAACGCGACGCTGGCAAGCTCGCCGAGCATCTCACAGCCGAGGAGGGCCCATGCCGGCAGCCCGCGACGCCCTGATGATCGTGACCGCCGTCCAGACGGACCCCGGGATGGCCCAATTACGGTCGCCCGCGAGCGATGCGGACGCGCTCGGTGAGGCGCTGCTCGCGGGCTTCGCCCTGCGGAAACTGGCCGACGGCACCCCGGGCGAGGTGCTGGCCGAGATCACCGCGTTTCTGGACGACCGGGAGCCGGACGACCTGCTCCTGCTCTACGTCGCCTGCCATGTCCTCACCACTCCCGGCGGTCTGCTGCTGACCACCTCGGCGACCGGCCGCGCCGACCCTGAGGCGGCCACGGTGCCCGTCGCCGCCGTCGGAGAGGCGCTGGCCGGTTGCGCCGCCGGGCACGTAGCGCTCGTCCTCGACTGTTGCTTCATCAGCGGCCCGGAGCGCGCCGGGGTCGAGCTGTCCGGGCTGTCGGCGCCCGTCCAGGTCTTCCTCAGCGCCACCGACCGCGTCGAGTACGTCCTCGACCAGGGCATGATCCGCGGCAGGGGCGTCCACTCCAAGCTGACCTCCGCCCTGGTCGAGACCCTGCGCGGCGGCGGCCTCGTCACCGCGCGGTTCTTGGCCGATCTTCCCGCCGCCGTCGCCGAGATCCGCGAGCCCGGCCTGGTGATCGCCCAGGCGGACCGCGCCGCGGTGCCCGTCCCCGAGCCCGCCCCGGTGGCCGAGCGGCCGCGGCGCACCGTCGGCGACTGGGCCGTCCGCGTCATCTACTGGGGCCTCGTGATCACCGGCCTGTCGGTGCTCGCGATGCTGGCCTCCGGCTGGTTCGCCTGGCGCATCTGGTCGCCGGGCGTGCCCGGCGACGCCCTGGACGCCCTCGTCCTGGTCTTCATCCTCGGGCTGGCGGTGCTCGGCGCGGGAGTCCTGGTGGCCGTCGCCGCGTTCGTCTCCCGCAGGCGCCGTTCCGGGAAGTAGGGTCCTGCCGTGACGGAAAACCCGCTCTTCGCCCTGGCCACCTCGGGCAGGCGGCGTACCCACCCGATCCTCGCGCTGGTCGTGGCCGTGGTCGCGATCCTGCTGGGCGGGATCATCGGGGCGATCATCCTGGCGTTCACCGGCCTGCCCGCCGACCCCGCCCTGCGCATGCTGGTGAACCTGGTCACCGGGTTCGCGCCGGTCGCGCTGCTGATCTGGCTGTGGATCGGCCTGTTCGAGGGCCGCGGCTTCCGCACGCTCGGCTTCACCCGCGAGCACGCCGTCCGGCGCTCGGGACTCGGCCTGCTGACCGGCGTCGTCTCCTTCGGCCTGGTGACCGCGATCCTCGTCGTGCTCGGCTTCACGCTGACCGAGAACGTCCCCCAGGGCGCGGTCGCCATCGGCCCCGCCCTGCTGGTGTTCGCCGGCTGGGTCGTGCAGGGCTCCACCGAGGAGATCGTCACCCGCGGCTTCCTGCTCCCGGTGGTCGGCGCGCGTTACGGCGCCGTGGTCGGCGTCGGCCTGTCGGCCATGCTCTTCGCCGCGCTTCACCTGCTCAACCCGGGCATCAACGTGCTCAGCCTGGTCAACCTGGTGCTCGTCGGCGTGCTCCTCGGCCTTTACGCGCTGTGGGAGGGCGCGATCTGGGGCGTGTGCCTGTGGCACGCGGCGTGGAACTGGGCGCAGGGCAACGTCTTCGGCT
This sequence comes from Nonomuraea sp. NPDC050790, assembly GCF_044456745.1. NCBI lineage: Bacteria > Bacillati > Actinomycetota > Actinomycetes > Streptosporangiales > Streptosporangiaceae > Nonomuraea > Nonomuraea sp. NPDC050790. The sequence goes on from NZ_JBITGF010000004.1 coordinate 183,177, forward strand.
TCGAGGTCAGCGGCACCGTCACCGGCATGGCGGCGATCGTCGACCTGAAGGAGAACGGGCCCGACGTCGTCACCGGCGGCGTGTTCGGCCCCGAGGGCGGCGTGGCGACCACGCTCGTGCTCGCCCTCGGGATCGCCGTCATCGCCCTCGGAATGCGTCGCGCATCGCGTCCAGCCCGACCAGTTTGACCCGCTCGCCCCGGCCCAGCGTCCTGGCCAGGGCCTCCTCGGCGGCCTCGATGTGCCGCCACTGCTCGTAGGTGACCGGCTCGACGCCGCGTGAGCGCAGCAGGTCGTCGAGGGAGGCCGGCCGTACCCGGTCGTGACCGGCGAGGTCGGACAGCAGCGTGCGGACGGTCTCCGCGGCGTCGGACTTGTTGGTGCCGATGACTCCGGTGGGGCCGCGCTTGAGCCAGCCGGACACGTACTCGCGCCCGCGCACGTGACCGGCCTGGTTCGGGACCGTCATCGTGCTCGCGTCGAACGGCACGCCGGGCAGCGGCACGCTCTGGTAGCCGACCGAGCGCAGCACCATGCCGACCGGGAGCGTCTCGTACACGCCGGTGCCGACGACGCGGCCGTCCTCCAGCCGGGTGCGCTCCAGCTTGAGCCCCTCCACCCGGTCGGCGCCGAGGATTTCCACGGGCCGCAGCCAGAACCGCACGTCCAGGCGGCGCGGGCGGCCGACGGGGGCGCGGGCGGCCCACGACTGCAGCACGTCGATGTTGCCGCGGATCTGGCGCGGGAAGTCGGCGCCCAGCACCACGGCCTCGTCGGGGCGCACGCACACGTCGGCGTTGGCCAGCTCGCCCAGCTCGCGCAGCTCCTTGAGCGTGAACTTGGCGTGCTCGGGGCCGCGCCTGCCGATCATGTGGATGGCCTTGACCTGGCTGTCGCCCAGGCGTTCGAGCACGTCGTGGGGGACGTCGGTGGCGGCCAGCTCCTCGGCCGTCTTGGCCAGGACGCGCACCACGTCCACCGCCACGTTGCCGACGCCGATCACGGCGATCTCGGGGCTGTCGAGCACGAACCGGTCGGGGTCGACGTCGGGGTGGCCGCAGTACCAGTTGACGAAGTCGGTGGCGGCCACGCTGCCCGGCAGATCCTCGCCGGGGATGCCCATGCGCCGGTCGACCATCGCGCCGGTGGCGTAGACGACGGCGTCGTAGCAGCTCAGGAGGTCCTCGACGGACAGGTGTGAGCCGAGGGTCACGCCGCCGAGGAAGCGCACCTGGGGGAGTTCGAGCACTTTGCGCAGGTAGTTGGCGATGGACTTGATCGAGGTGTGGTCGGGGGCGACGCCGTAGCGGACCAGTCCGTACGGCGTGGGCAGCCGCTCCAGCACGTCGACCTCGACCGGTTCGGCCGACTGCTTGACCAGCGCCTCCGCCGTGTAGATGCCCGCCGGGCCCGACCCGACTACCGCCACGCGCAACGACACGCCTGCCTCCTCAGGAGCGGGGGACACGTCCTAGTAGGTGCGACCGGCCAACCTCACCGAGGTATCCCCGGTCGCTCGTGCGTACGAACCCATCTTTCGCGAACACCCACAATTCCGGCGGCGATCGGGCGAGATCCCCGAGCCTGTCCTCGGTGTCAACGTAGCGTCTGCGACGTCCGCGCGCATGTCCAGCCTACTCACGGAAAGCCCGGCGAGCGCGGGCCGAAACCGCAGGTCAGGAAATATCCCCCGCGGCCATCCTGCGCAGGGCGATCTTGTCGGTCTTGCCGTTCGGGTTGGCGGGCAGCTCCTCCACCACGATCACCCGCTTCGGCACCTTGAAGTTGGACATGTTCTCCCGCGCCCACGCCCGCAGTTCCTCGCCGTCCACCCGCGCCCCGGAGCGCGGCACCACGAACGCCCACCCCGCCTCCCCCGAGTCGTCGTCCGGCACCCCGACCACCGCGGCCTGCGCCAGCGACCCCTGTCTGAGCAGCAGCGCCTCGACCTCGGCGGGGGAGACGTTGAAGCCGTTGACGATGAACAGCTCCTTCTTCCTGTCCACGATGCTGAGGTTGCCCGCCGCGTCGAGCACGCCGACGTCCCCGGTGCGCAGCCACCCGTCGGCATCGATGGCCTCGGCCGTCCTGCCGGGCTCGTCCCAGTAGCCGCGCATCACCCCGTAGCCACGCTGCAGGACCTCGCCCCGCTCGCCGGTCGGCACCTCCTTGCCGTCCAGGCCGACGATCTTCACCTCGATCCCCGGCACCGCGCGGCCGGCGGTGGTCGCGATCACCTCGATCGGGTCGCCGGCGCGCGTCATGGAGACGACCGTGCCCTCCATGAGCCCGTAGGCGTTGATCATGCGCTGCAGGCCCACCCGCTCGACCAGCCGCGTGATCAGCGGCGCCGGGACCGACGCGGCCCCGCAGATCGCCACTCGCAGGGACGAGACGTCCCAGTCGCGCCGGTCCAGCTCCTCCAGCAGCCGGACGAACAGCGTGGGCGGTCCCGCCAGGATGCTCACCCGCTCCGACTCCACCAGCGACATCAGCGCGTCGGGGGTGAACACCCCGATCGGGATCATCGCCGCCCGGCGCATGACACAGGCGATCAGGCCGGCGTTCAGCCCGAAGCCGTGGTTGAACGGCGCGATCACCGGATAGCGGTCGTCCGGGCCCAGGGTGACGATCTCCGCCCAGTCCCAGTAGCCGCGCAGGACCTGGGCGTGGTCGAGCATGACGCCCTTGGGGGTGCCGGTGGTGCCGGAGGTGGACATGATCTCGCACAGGTCGTCCGGGCGCACCGCCAGCGCCCTGGCCTCGACGTCGCCCTCGCCCGCGGCCACGAGTTCGGAGGTGGTCAGGGCGGCGGGCCGCCGTACCCCGTCGGGGACGATCACGTGGCGCAGGACCGGCAGCGGCGGCAGGAGGTCGGCCAGCACCGCGCCGCCCACGCCCGCGCCGGTGAGCAGGACCGCCGCGCCCGTCTTCGCGATGATCTCCCCGGCCTCGAACCCCTTGTACCGCGAGGAGAGGGGTACGATCACCGCGCCCGCGTCCCAGACGCCGAACGCGTTGACCACCCACGCGGCGTCGTTGATGCCCCACACCGCGACGCGGTCGCCGGGGCCGACGCCCAGCGCCATCAGCCCGCGCGCCACCGCGGCGGACCGTTCGCGCAGCTCGCGCAGCGTCAGACGGACCGGGCCCGCCACCACGAGGTCGCCGGGATGGGCGGCGGCCCGCTCGCGCAGCATCCGGGGGAGCGTCCCCCAGCCGGGCACACTCTCCATCGCGCCTCCTCAGCCGGCCAGGCTGCGATCGCGGCCCAGGTGGTGGCCGCGCAGGTCCGCCACGACGCCGGGGGTGACGGTCTCCGACACCTCGGGGGCCACCTCCACCCCGATCTGCACCGGCGTCAGCCCGTGGACCGCCTGCTGGATGCGCGATCTCCACATCGGGTTCTTGACCAGGCTGGCGCGGTTGAAGACGACCGTCAGCACCGCGGCGTCCAGCGTGCCCTGGCGGCTGACCGTCAGCGTCCAGCCCGACACCCCGTCCACCTTGGACAGCGCCTTCTGGATCCGCGGCAGCGACACCCACACCCCGCGCACGAGCACGTGCTCGCCGACCGTGTGCGCGGGCGCCAGCCCGCCCTTCGACACCTGCCCGGTACGCAGCACCGCGTCACCCAGCGTCGCGTGCCCGCGCGGCGTGACCACCACCTCGGCGAGCCCGCCCGCGCCGGGGTCGAGCGCGTCCTTGCCCAGCGCGGCCAGCCCGACCAGCCCCTCCGCCAGCGGCACGAAGGGCTCCTCCTCCGCGGTACGGCAGGCCAGCGCGGCACCGGTGAACGGGTTCGCGTAGACCTCGGTCACCGCGGCGTCGAACTCCTTGGCCAGATGCGCGATCGTCCGCTTCGAGGCGGTCTCGCCGGTCAGCACGATCGTGCGCAGCCCCAGGTCCAGCGGGTCCAGCAGAAACTCCAGGTGCAGGCGGGCCAGGAAGTCCATGGCCCCGGTCGGCGTCGCCACCAGCGCCGTGGCGCCCACCGAGGTCAGCGCATGGTGCAGCCGCATCCGCCCCCGGGGGCCGACGGCCGCTCCGGCGGCCGCGACGTCGGCCGCCGCGCCCGCCCACAGCGCGCCCGCCGGTTCCGCCAGCGCCACCACCACGCGGTCCCGCGCGCCGACGCCGGCCGCTTTGAGCGCCGCCCCGGTCATGGCCGCGGCGGCCTCGCGGTCCGCCGGCCCGAGCGGGAACACGCTCGCCGCGTCCGGCGAGACGGCCAGCAGCCCGGAGGCCGACCGTCCCGCGGCGCCCAGGTCCTCACGCGTGAGCCATCGCATCGGAGGCCACCCCCATCCCTTCCACGAGACCGTCGCGGCGCATCACCGCACCACCTCGGTCATGAACGTGCGCATCGACTCCGTGACCAGCGGATGCGCCAGCCCGCCGACCTGGCACTGCAGGATCAGGTCGGTGGCCCCGGCCTCGGCGATGCGCGCGACCGCCTTGCGCGAGCCCTCGACGTCGTCCACCACGACCATGAGGTGCTCGCGCAGCGTCGCCATGGCCTCCTCCGGCGGCATGCCCGCCGCGAGCTGGCCCAGTACGCGGTGGGTGGCGTGGCGGGCGTCGTAGTAGTCGGGCGGGGTGACCAGGTTGACCTGGCGGCGGATGTACCACAGGACGGCGTCGGCCGCCTCGTCCCGCGCCTGGCCCACGTACCAGGGGATCATCAGCGCGACCCGGCGGCTGTCGGGGTCGTACCCGTTGTCGGCCAGGCACTCCCGATATCTCGCCAGATCGGCGGCGACGTCGTCGATGCCCTTGAGCATCGTCATCCCGAGCAGGTTGTAGCCGTGCTTGGCGGCGGCCAGGTAGCCCTCCAGGGAGGTGGAGGCCACCCACACCCTGGGATGCGGCTCCTGGACCGGCCGCGGGTACACGGACACGTCCGGAATCTCGAAGAACTCGTTCGACCGGCTGACCGGTTCGCCGTCCGCCTGCCAGATGGCCAGCGTGGCCTCCAGGGAGTCCTCCCAGATCTGCCGCGACTTCTCGAACGGCTTCTGGAACGCCTGGTACTCCAGCGGTGAGGCGCCGCGGCCGGTGCCGAACTCCACCCGGCCCCCGCTCAGCACGTCGAGGGTGGCCACGCGCTCCGCCGTACGGATGGGCGACTGGAAGGGCAGCAGCACCACGCCCAGCCCCAGATGGATCCGCTCGGTGCGCTGCGAGATCGCGGCCAGCACCAGATCCGGCGCGGAGGAGTGGGAGAAGCCCCTGGTGAAGTGGTGTTCGACGAACCAGGCCGTGTCGAAGCCCAGTTGGTCGCCCAGGACCACCTGGTCGATCACATTCCGGAACGCCTGCTGCTCGACCTCGCGGGTACGCCCGCGAACCTCCAGTTCGTAACCGAGGCTGATCCGCATCCATCCTCCAAGTAAACCAAGCGCTCGCTTGGTAGAGACTATCAGGACGGCTGTCCGGCGGGAAGTGCGGGACTTGCGGGATACGCCGCCGGGCGATCAGAGTGGTGATCGTGAGGCGAAAGCACGCGCTGCGGCGGCAGAAAGATGGCACGCTCCCTGACATGAGGGGTTTCCGCCGGACTCGGTCGAGCGACGACGAGCTTTCCAGCGCCCGCCGCTACGAGGCGTTCGGCCGGGTCATGGCGGCCCTGGCCACCAAGGCCGACTTCATCGAGTCGTGCCGCGACCTGACCTGGTGGCGGGGCGCCGACCACAGCTGGCACATCGAGTGGCGCGACGGCCCCTACGCCGCCGAGGTGGCCGCGCTGCTCGCCGAGCACGTGCGCGACCCCGACTTCGACGGCAGCCTGGTGACCGCGGCGGGCCCCGGCAACGACGCCTCGGCGATCCTCGACGTCATGGGCGTGCGCTTCGAACTGCGCGCCGTGGACCCGATGGGCTCGGCCCGCGTCCACGCCCGCCCCGGCTTCTGGCGGCTGGCCGAGGCCCTGGACACCACCCGCCGCACCAAGGCCCGCCAGCCCTGGGAAGAGCTCCTCGGCGGCTAACGGCCGGCGAAGACGTGCGCCTCCAGGTGCTCGCGGTGCCCGCGAGGGGTGCGGAAGAGCTGGGCGTCGGAGGTGGCGCGCTTGAGGTGGCGGTGCGCGTCGTGCTCCCAGGTGATCCCGATGCCGCCGTGGACCTGGATGTTCTCCCCGGCCGCCCGCAGGTAGGCCGAGCCGCAGTAGGCGCCGGCGACCGCGGCGTTCACGGCCGACTCGTGCGCGGCCAGCGCCGCCGACCTGGCCGACTCCACCAGCAGCGCCACGTCGGCCAGCTTGTGCTTGATCGCCTGGAACGACCCGATCGGCCGTCCGAACTGCCGCCGCTGCCTGGCGTACTCCACCGACGCCTCCAGGCACCGCTCGGCCCCGCCCGCCTGCTCCGCGGCGAGCGCGGCGACGCCGAGCGCGCGCACCGCCTCCCTGTGCGTGTCACCGCCCAGGACGGTGGCGGGCGTCCGGTCGAAGACGAGCCTGGTCAGGGGGCGCGTGAGATCCATGGTCACGTACGGCTCCCGCGCCGCGGGCCGGGCCTCGACCAGGTACCCGCCGGCGTAGGCGAGCACCAGATCCCCGTCCAGGACGTACGGCGCCTCGCCGGTCAGCAGCCCATCCTCCAGTGACAGCGCCGCGTCGAGGACCACGGTCGCCGACGCTTCGGCCAGGGCCGGGAGCAGGCGGGCGCGGGCCGCCCGGTCGCCGTCCAGCTTGAGCGCCTCCACCGCCAGCACCGCGGTCTGCAGGAACGGCTGGGGTGACAGCGCCCGCCCCAGTTCCCAGGCCACGGTCGCGATCTCCGCCGGTCCCGCGCCGGCGCCGCCGTACTCCTCGGGTACGGCCAGGCCCGCGACGCCCAGCTCGCCGGCGAAGTCCGCCCAGGACGCGGAGGGGCGGCGGGACAGGTAGGAGCGGACGGTGTCACGCAGCAGGTCCATGCGCCAAGACTAACCAAGCACTTGCTTCGCCGTTAGCTTCGGTTGACCGAATTTTGCCTTTTCTGTAAGTCCGCATACTGTGAGTAATGGCCGCCTTTAGTGGTTACTGGGGGAAAGGGTGGCCTGGGAATGGAGATGGAGAAGAAAACGACCGCCGTCGACTATGCCGACTTCGCCGAGTACGACCGGCGACAGCGCGGCATCGAACGACACGTTCTGGCGGCCTTCCTCGGGGGTCTGGCCGTCGGGCTGCTGGGCATGTTCGTCGGTGAGAACGCCCCGGCCCTGCTCTCGGATCTCTACGACCCCTACGTCTACCTCGCGATGTCCATCACGCTCGGCGTCACGAGCACCGGGTTCGGATGGGCGCTGCTGACCACGTTCCTGGCGACCGTCTCGTCGCTGGTGGCCGCCATGGGCGGCACCGCGCTGCAGGGCCGCTTCAACATGGACGTCGTGGGCGGCGGTCCCGTCGCGCTGAACGTGCTGCTCGTGCTGCTCGTCGGCCTGGGCCTGCTCGGCTACCTCACCCGCAGGACCGACCTGTGGGGCGACCTGGCCGCCGGCGGCATCGGCGCCCTCGTGCTGGCCGACGTCATCGACCGGGCCACGCCGGGATTCCTCGACACCGGGGCCACGTTCTGGCCGGTCCCGGCCGTGGTCGTCGGCGTGCTGACCGTCGTGGCCGTGTGCGGGCTGCGCCGTACCACCGCTGGCAGGCTGCGCGCGCTGGGGGTCGCCGCCGCCGTCGCGGGGCTCTTCGCGCTGTTCGTGATCTGAGCGTGAGGACCGCGCGGTCCCAAGCCCGCGCGGCGCGGCCCCCCGAGTCGATAGCCTGTAGTCCTTCACTTCCAGGTTCGAGCAAGGAGTAGCCGTGTTGCTGCGCATGTCGTCGTTGTTTCTTCGCACCCTGCGGGACGACCCGGCAGACGCGGAAGTCCCGAGCCACAAGCTCCTGGTCCGCGCCGGCTACGTCCGCCGCGTCGCGCCCGGCATCTACTCCTGGCTGCCCCTGGGCATGCACGTGCTCAAGAACGTCGAGGCGGTCGTCCGCGACGAGATGAACAAGATGGGCGGGCAGGAGGTCCTCTTCCCCGCGCTGCTGCCCAGGGAGTACTACGAGGCCACCGGCCGCTGGACCGAGTACGGCGACACGCTCTTCCGCCTCAAGGACCGCAAGGGCGCCGACTACCTGCTCGGCCCCACCCACGAGGAGCTCTTCACCGACATGGTGAAGGGCGAGTACGCCTCCTACAAGGACTACCCGGTCACGCTCTACCAGATCCAGACGAAGTACCGCGACGAGGCCCGCCCCCGCGCCGGCATCCTGCGCGGCAGGGAGTTCCTGATGAAGGACTCCTACAGCTTCGACCTCGACGACGACGGCCTCAAGCGCTCCTACGAGCAGCACCGCGAGACCTACATCAAGCTGTTCGACCGGCTCGGCATCAGCTACAAGATCGTCTTCGCCACCTCCGGCGCCATGGGCGGCTCGGCCTCCGAGGAGTTCCTGGCCCCCACGCCCACCGGCGAGGACACCTTCGTCGCCTGCCACTCCTGCGGCTACGCCGCCAACGCCGAGGCCGTCACCACCCCCGCGCCCGCCGCCCGCCCGGTGGCCGAGGCCGCGGCCCAGCAGGTGCTCGACACCCCGGACACCCCCACGATCGAGACTCTCGTCAACCACGTCAACGAGGTCCACGGCCTGTCGATCACCGCCGCCGACACCCTCAAGAACGTCGTCGTCAAGATCACCACGCCCGGCTCCGACAAGGTCGAGACGCTCGTCGTCGGCGTCCCCGGCGACCGCGAGGTCGACTTCAAGCGCCTGGAGGCCGCGCTGGCCCCCGGCGAGCCCGCGATCTTCGAGGCCGAGGACTTCGCCAAGCACCCCGGCCTGGTGCGCGGCTACATCGGCCCGCAGGTCCTGAAGGACCTCGGCATCCGCTACCTGGTCGACCCGCGCGTGGTCACCGGCACCGCCTGGGTGACCGGCGCCAACGAGCCCGGCAAGCACGCCGTCAACGTCGTCGCCGGCCGCGACTTCACCCCCGACGGCACCATCGAGGCCGCCGAGGTGCGCGCCGGCGACGCCTGCCCGCGCTGCGGCAGCGAACTGTCGATCGACCGCGGCATCGAGATCGGCCACATCTTCCAGCTCGGCCGCAAGTACGCCGACGCCGCCGGACTCGACGCCCTCGGCCCCGACGGCAAGCCCATCCGCATCACCATGGGCTCCTACGGCGTCGGCGTCTCCCGCGCCGTGGCCGTCATCGCCGAGCAGGCCCACGACGAGCTCGGCCTGGTGTGGCCGCGCGAGGTGGCCCCGGCCGACGTGCACATCGTCGGCACCGGTAAGGAGAACCAGATCGAGGTGGCGCTCCGGCTCGCCGACGAGCTGACCGCCAAGGGGCTGCGCGTCCTGGTGGACGACCGGGCGGGGGTGTCGCCGGGCGTCAAGTTCAAGGACGCCGAGCTGCTGGGGCTGCCGACGATCCTGGTGATCGGGCGCGGGCTGTCCACCGGCGTGGCGGAACTGCGCGACCGCGCCTCCGGCACCAAGGAGGAGATCCCCCTCACCGAGGCGGTCGACCGCGTCCTCGCCGCCTGCTCCTGACCGCCTTGCGCCCCGGTCGGCCATCCCGCCGACCGCGTGCAACCCCAGCCATCCGTTACGGCGAAGCCACCCCCACGCCACCCGCCGACGCCGGCCGGGCCAGGTCGTGGGGGTCGCTTCTCACGTCGGACGGCGTGCCCGCCGCAACGGCCCTCCGTCGGCCACCCCGTGGAACTCTCTTCACCCGTTCGCTCGTTACCAGGGCGTAACCGATCCCGAGGAGGGTTTCATGGGCTGGCACTACCGGAAGTCCATCAAGGTAGGCCCCTTCCGCATCAACCTCTCGCGCCACGGTGTCGGCCACAGCTTCGGCAACCGCCGCTTCCACATCCAGACGACCCCCGACGGCCGCAGGCACCTGTCCGTGCGACTGCCCGGCGGCCTGCACGTCACCAAGACCCTGGGCGGCGGCGGGCGCAAGCGGCGCTACTACCGCTACTGACGCACGGCTCCCCGGTCGCCGGCCTGGGCCGGGGTCAGCCGGGGCTGGTGGTGGGGGTGGGGGCTGGCTTGGGTGGGGTGGGCATGCCGGGGAACGCCGGTACCGAGGGGCGGAAGCCGTAGGCGCGGGTCACCGACTCCTGCATGGCCTGGGCCGCGTACCGGCGGAGCGAGGGGTCCTCGCTGGCGGCCAGTTCGAGGTAGGTGGCGGTGATGCCCTGCTCCACGTGCACGGCCAGGCGGGTCGCCTCCGTGGCGTTGCCGGGGGTCACCGGGAGCGTGTAGGAGGGTTCGGGCTCGGGCGGGCGGCCCTGGCGGGCGGTGATGAGGCCGCGCAACTGGTCGCGGCGGGCCCGGTGGCCGTCGAAGGCCGAGGTCGCCCTGGTCCGCAGCGAACCGGTCGTCCTGGCGCCGATCAGGCCGTAGGCGTAGACGGCCGCGTGCTCGGCCGCCAGCGCCTTGCCGAGCCGTTCCAGATCGTTGGACAGGCGGGACGCCGCACCCGACCGGCGCGGTCCGCGGGCGGCGGTCACAGGGACCTCGGCAGCGACAGGACGTGCAGGGCCTCGCAGGCGCCGATGCTGGCGATGAGCTGGGCGAACGCGGGTGAGGCAGCGGTGAGCTGGCGCGGGCGCAGCGCGGCGGCCTTGCGTTCCACGTCGCGCAGCCGGGTCAGCGACACCTTCGGCGGCGGCGAGGGCGGGGTGGTCGGCGGGCGGGTGGGCAGCTTGGCCGCTTCGGGGAAGCGGCGGCGCAGCTCCGCCAGGTGGGCCTCGTGGCGTTCGCGGAAGGGCGCCAGCTTCCCGGCCTTCGCGCCGCCGGAGGTGATCAGCGTGGTGTAGAGGCCGATCGTGCGCTCCTTGTCGGCGATCAGCTCGCGCGCCAGCACGTGCTCGGGATCCTCGGGCTTGGGCGTCGTGGCCCGCGGCTCGCCCGAGCCGCTGCAGCCGGTCAGCGTCGTGAGCCCGGCCCCCGCCGCCAGGGCGGCGAGGCCCGCCCCGCCCGCGACGTGCGCCCCGCCCGCGAGTACGGCACGGCGGGTCAGTGGACGGCGCACGGGTGAGACCTCCGGGAAACAGGACGCAGACAGCATCGTACGGGCTCACGCCCGCGATCGCTGCCACCGGCGGCTCTCCACCCCGAGCGTGCCGAGTGGCGCTCTTTTCTGCCCCTGGTACGGATAGGGTGTCAACTGTCGTCGCTGGCAGTGCAGCCATGGACGCCGAGAGCCGACGGCGAGGTACGCCCGGCTGGAAACATGACAATAGGGGAGGTCGATATGGGCAGCGCATCATCCCGCGACCACCTGATGAAGCTCCTGGAGCCCGTCGTCGGCGCGGAGGGTCTCGATCTGGAGGACGTCACGGTCACCACGGCCGGCAAGCGCCGGCTGCTGCGCGTGGTCGTCGACCGCGACGGCGGCGTCAGCCTGGACGACGTGGCGGAGGTGAGCCAGGCCGTCTCCAACGCCCTCGACGAGGACGACGCGATGGGCGCGGCCGCCTACACGCTGGAGGTGTCCTCGCCCGGCGTCGACCGGCCGCTGACGGAGCCGCGCCACTGGCGCCGCGCGGCCAGACGGCTGGTGAAGGCGGAGCTGCGCGACGGCTCCGTCGTGGAGGGCAGGGTGCTGACCGCCGACGACGACGGCGTCGACCTCTCCGTCGACGGCGCCGAGCGCAGGCTCGACTATCAGGACCTCACCCGCGGACGGGTGCAGGTGGAATTCCGCCGTCTCGAAGACGAAGACGAAGACGGCGAAGAAGGCTAAGGGGGAGCCTCGTGGACATCGACATGAGCGTCCTGCGCAGCCTGGAGCGGGAGAAGGACATCTCCTTCGACCTGGTCGTCAAGGCGATCGAGGACGCGCTGCTGATCGCCTACTTCCGCACCGACGGCGCGGCCCAGAAGGCGCGGGCCGAACTCGACCGGCAGACCGGCCACGTCAGCATCTGGGCGGCGGAGCTCGACGAAGAGGGCGAGGTCGTCAGGGAGTTCGACGACACCCCTGGCAACTTCAGCCGCATCGCGGCCACGACCGCCAAGCAGGTGATCCTCCAGCAGTTGCGCGACGCCGAGGACGAGATCAACTTCGGCGAGTTCGCCAGCCGCGAGGGTGAGCTGGTCTCCGGCGTCATCCAGCAGGGCAAGGACCCCCGCGTCGTGCTGGTCGACCTGGGCAAGATCGAGGCGGTGCTCCCGCACAACGAGCAGGTCCCCGGCGAGGACTACGTGCACGGCGAGCGCATCCGCGCCTACGTCGTGCAGGTGAAGAAGGGTCACAAGGGGCCGTCGGTCACGCTGTCGCGCACCCATCCCGGGCTGGTGAAGAAGCTGTTCGCGCTGGAGGTGCCCGAGATCGCCGACGGCACGGTGGAGATCGCCGCCGTGGCCAGGGAGGCGGGGCACCGTACCAAGATCGCGGTGCGCTCGCGCAAGCAGGGCGTCAACGCCAAGGGCGCGTGCATCGGGCCGATGGGCTCGCGGGTGCGCAACGTGATGACCGAGCTCCACGGCGAGAAGATCGACATCATCGACTGGTCGGAGGACCCCGCGGAGTTCGTGGGGAATGCCCTGTCACCCGCGCGTGTTTCCAACGTCGAGGTTCTGGATCTCCAGGGGAGGGTCGCGCGCGTCATCGTGCCCGACTACCAGCTCTCGCTGGCCATCGGCAAGGAGGGGCAGAATGCCCGGCTTGCCGCCCGCCTCACAGGGTGGCGGATCGACATCCGCTCCGACGCACAGGCAGAGGATGCCGCCGGTTCCGTAGATGCGTCAACACGGTAAGCTGGAATATGGTGGCCTGGCAGTCCCGCAGAGAACTTGCGTGGGCTGCAGGGTTCGCACGGTTAAGTCCGAGCTGCTCCGACTGGTGCTGGTCGAGGATCACATAGTCCCCGACCTGCGAGGACGGCTTCCCGGCCGGGGTGCATCGCTGCATCCCGACCTGAGCTGTCTGGAGCTTGCCGAGCGTCGCCGAGCGTTCCCGCGCGCGTTCCGCGTGCCGGGGCCGCTTGACGTCTCGCGTGTGCGGGCGCACCTGGAAGAGGAGAACCACGAAATGTCATGTAGGACGCCGAGTTGATGGGCGGAGTCAGATTGCTATGAGCGCCTGATGAGCACGCGGCGATGAAGACGTCAAGGTAGCGACGGTCCGGACGGCACAGCCAGCCTCCCGGGCCGAGTAAGGGAGTGCAGTGGCGAAGGTCCGGGTATACGAGCTCGCTAAGGAGTTCGGCGTCGAGAGCAAGGTCGTCATGGCCAAGCTCCAGGAGATGGGGGAGTTCGTCCGTTCGGCGTCCTCCACCATCGAGGCGCCGGTGGTCCGCAGGCTCACCGAAGCTCTGGGCGCATCGAAGGGTGGGTCCAGTAAGGGCGGCGGTTCGTCGTCCAACAAGCCGCAGCCGCCAAGGGCTGCTCCTCGGCCGGCTGACAGCCAAGCCGGCAACGGCGCCGAGTCGCCGATTCCGTCCGCCCCGCGTCCGGGGCCCAAGCCTGGTCCGGCCCCCAAGCCGGGCCCGCGTCCTGGTCCGGTTCCGATGCCGCACCAGCAGCAGCAGCCCGAGGCTCCGCGCTCCGAGGCTCCGCAGGCGCGTTTCGACAGCGGCACCAGCGCCCCGAGCGGGCCCTCCGGTTCCGGTACGCGGCCGACTCCCGGCCCGCGCCCCGGCCCCGCAGCCCGTCCGGGTCCCGGTGGTCCCAAGCCCGGCCCCGCGGGACGTCCCGGCGGCCCCGGCGGCGAGCGCCCCTCCGGTGGCGAGCGTCAGTCCGGCGGCGAGCGCCAGTCCGGCCCGCGTCCCGGCGCCCCGTCCGGTGGCGGTCCGCGTCCCGGCCCGGGTGGCCCCAAGCCGGGCCCGCGCGGTCCGCGCCCCGGCAACAACCCGTTCTCGTCCAACGCCAGCGGCATGGGTCAGTCCCGTCCGCCGCGTCCCGGTGGCGATCGCCCCGGCCGCGAAGGCGGCCAGGGTGGTCCCCGCGACCGTCGTGACGGTCCGCCGCGCGACGGCGCGATGCCGCGTCCGCCGCAGGGCCGTCCCGGTCCCGCCGGCTCGGCGGGTCCGCGTCCGGGTCCGCCCGGTGCGGCTGGTCCGCGTCCGGGTCCCGGCGCCGGTGGCCCGCGTCCCGGTGGTCCGCGTCCCAACCCGATGATGATGCCGCAGGGTCGTCCCGCCGGTCCCGGTGGTGGTGGCGGCGGTGGCGGTCGTCCCGGTGGTGGCGGCGGTCGTCCCGGCGGCGGTGGCGGCGGTGGCCGTCCCGGTGGCGGTGGCGGCGGTCGTCCTGGTGGCGGCGGCGGTTTCGCCGGTCGTCCCGGTGGTGGCGGTGGCGCGGGTCCGCGCACCGGCACCGGTGGTCCCGGCGGCGGTGGCGGCGGCTTCGGCGGTCGTCCCGGTGGCGGCGGCCGCGGTCGTGGCGGCGGCACCGCGGGTGCCTTCGGCCGTCCCGGTGGCCGTCCGGCGCGTGGACGCAAGTCCAAGCGGCAGAGGCGCCAGGAGTTCGACAACATGTCGGCTCCGGCGATCGGCGGCGTGCAGGTCGCTCGCGGCAACGGCGCGACGATCCGCCTTCCGCGCGGCGCCTCGCTGTCCGACTTCGCCGACCGCATCGGCGCGAACCCCGCCGCGCTCGTGCAGATCATGCTGCACCTGGGCGAGATGGTGACCGCGACGCAGTCGGTCAACGAGGACGCGCTGCAGCTTCTGGGCCAGGAACTGGACTACAACATCCAGGTCGTCAGCCCGGAGGAGGAAGACCGCGAGATCCTCGAGGCCTTCGACATCGAGTTCGGCGAGGACGAGGGCGACGAGGCCGACCTCGCCGCGCGTCCGCCGGTCGTGACCGTCATGGGCCACGTCGACCACGGTAAGACGAAGCTGCTCGACGCCATCCGCAAGACCAACATGGTGGCCCGCGAGGCCGGTGGCATCACCCAGCACATCGGCGCCTACCAGGTCGAGACCACCCATGAGGGCGAGGACCGCAAGGTCACCTTCATCGACACCCCGGGTCACGAGGCGTTCACCGCCATGCGTGCCCGTGGCGCCAAGGCCACCGACATCGCGGTGCTGGTGGTCGCGGCCGACGACGGCGTCAAGCCGCAGACCATCGAGGCGCTCAACCACGCCCAGGCGGCGGACGTGCCGATCGTGGTCGCGGTCAACAAGGTCGACAAGGAGGGCGCCGACCCCAACAAGGTCCGTGCCCAGCTCACCGAGTACGGCCTGGTGGCCGAGGAGTACGGCGGCTCGACCCTCTTCGTGGACATCTCCGCGAAGAACGGCACCGGGATCGACGCGCTCCTCGAGGCGATCATCCTGACCGCCGACGCCGAGCTCGACCTGCGCGCCAACCCGACGATGGACGCTCAGGGCATCGCGATCGAAGCGCACCTCGACAAGGGGCGCGGTCCGGTGGCGACCGTCCTGGTCCAGCGCGGAACGCTGCGCGTCGGCGACTCCATCGTCTGTGGCGAGGCGTTCGGCCGCGTCCGGGCGCTGCTCGACGACAACATGGAGCCGGTCGAAGAGGCCGACCCGTCGCGTCCGGTCCTGGTCATGGGTCTGACGGCCGTGCCGAGCGCCGGTGACAACTTCATCGTGGTCACCGACGACCGGATGGCTCGCCAGATCGCCCAGCAGCGTGCCGCGCGCAAGCGCAGCGCCGACATGGCCAAGTCCTCGCGCCGCCGTACCCTTGAAGAGCTCTTCAGTGACCTTGAGAAGGGTCGCGTCGACGAGCTCAAGCTCATCATCAAGGGTGACGTGTCCGGTTCGGTGGAGGCCCTGGAAGACGCCCTGCTCAAGATCGACGTCGGCGACGAGGTCAGGCTCCGTGTCCTGCACCGCGCGGTCGGCGCCATCACCGAGTACGACGTCAACCTGGCCGTGGCCGACGACAACGCGGTCATCATCGGCTTCAACGTCCGGCCTGAGCCCCGGGCGCGCGACCTCGCCGAGCGCGAGGGCGTCGACATCCGCTACTACTCGGTCATCTACCAGGCGATCGAGGAGATCGAGGCGGCCCTCAAGGGCATGCTCAAGCCCGAGTTCGAAGAGGTGCAGATGGGCACCGCCGAAGTCCGCGAGGTCTTCAAGGTGCCGAAGATCGGCAACGTCGCCGGTTCGCTGGTCCGCTCGGGCGTCATCGTCCGCAACAGCAAGGCCAGGATCATCCGCGACGGTGTCGTGGTCGCCGACAACCTCACGGTGTCGTCGCTGCGCCGCTTCAAGGACGACGCGACCGAGGTCCGCGAGGGCTTCGAGTGCGGTATCGGTGTCGGCTACAACGACATCAAGATCGACGACGTCATCGAGACGTTCGAGATGCGGGAGAAGCCGCGCGTGTAACACGCGGCCGGGCGCCCGGCGGACCATCCGCCGGGCGCCTCTCGCGCGCCCGGCGGGCCTTTCCACCGCAGCGGAGCCGGTCGCGCGTTTTGAACTCGAGCGAAGCGGTGGTTGCCAACGATGTATGTGGGTGCTCTGACCCTGGACATCCTGCTCGGCGACGTGCGTTCGCTGAAGCAGAAGCGATCTGTCGTGCGGCCCCTGGTCGCCGAGGTCCTGCGGCGCTACCCCAGCGCGGCCGCGGCCGAGACCGGCCACCTCGACCTGCACCGGCGCGCCGAGATCGGCATCGCCGTCGTCTCCGCCTCCGCGGGCAACTGCAAGGAGGTGCTGGACGCCTGCGAACGGCTGGTGGCCTACCGCCCTGAGATCGAGCTGCTGTCCGCCCGGCAGCGGATCTACAACGACGAAGAGTGAGACAGAGGGGGACTGACATGGTCGACGCCGCACGAGCGCGCAAGCTCGCCGACCGCATCCAGCAGATCGTCGCGGAGATGCTGGAGCGGCGGATCAAGGACCCGCGCCTCGGCTTCGTGACCGTGACCGACACGCGGATCACCGCCGACCTGCGCGAGGCCACGGTCTTCTACACGGTCTTCGGCTCCGAGGCCGAGCGGGCCGACAGCGCCGCTGCGCTGGAGAGCGCCAAGGGCATCATCCGCTCGGAGGTCGGCAAGCAGACCGGCGTGCGGTTCACGCCCACGCTGACGTTCAAGCACGACCCGCTGCCCGACAGCGCCCGCCAGCTCGACGACCTGATCAACGCCGCCCGTGCCAAGGACCAGGAGCTGGCCCGCCAGGCCGAGTCCGCCTCCTACGCCGGAGAGGCCGACCCCTACAAGAAGCCCGACCCGGAGGACGAGGAAGAGGACGAACCCTCCGGCCGAGCAGGACGCCCGACGACATGACGCCCGACGTGCGCGACAGGACGGAGCGTCCGGGGGCCCCGCCCCCGGACCCTCCCGAGGGTACGGCGGGGCGTCCCGGTCACCAGGCCGTGGGGGAGACGGCCTGGACCCGGGTGCTCACGCTGATCGAGCAGGCCGACGAGGTGGCTCTGGCCTGCCACGTCTCGCCCGACGGGGACGCGCTGGGCTCGATGCTGGCCGTCGGCGCCGTGCTGCGTTCGCTGGGAAAGAAGGTCGTGGCCTCCTTCGGCGACCGGCGTTTCGCGGTGCCGAGGCTGCTGCGCTTCCTGCCCGGCCAGGACCTACTGGTGCCGCCCGCGGCCTTTCCGGCCGAGCCCGAGCTGATGATCACGTTCGACTCGTCGACGCTCGACCGGCTCGGCCTGCTCGCGGTCAACGCGGGCAAGGCGCGCGAGGTGGTCGTCGTGGACCATCACCCGTCGAACTCCGGGTTCGGCACGGTCAGCCTCATCGACCCCGACGTGGCGGCGACCGCCGTACTGGCCGAGCAGTTGATCTACCGGCTCGGCGGCACGCTCGACCGCGACGTGGCGACCTGCCTCTACGCCGGACTCGTCACCGACACCGGCTCCTTCCGCCACTCCTCGACCACGGCGGCGGTGCACGAGATGGCGGCCAGGCTCGTGGCGACCGGGCTGCGGACCGACGAGATCGCGCGGGAGCTGTGGGACCGCTCGCCGTTCGGGTACCTCAAGGTGCTCGCCGCCGCCCTCGACCGGGCCACGCTGGAGGACGGGCTGGTCTGGACGTCGGTCACGCACCTCGACCGGGCCTCGTACGGCCTGCCGTACGAGGAGGTGGAGGCCATCATCGACGTGATCAGACGCACCGACGAGGCCGAGGTCGCGGTCGTCCTCAAGGAGGACGACCTGGGCGCCTGGCAGGTGTCGACGCGCTCGAAGGGCGCGGTGGACGTGGCGGCGATCTGTTCGGCGCTGGGCGGCGGCGGACACCGCAGCGCGGCCGGGTTCACCTCCCACGACAGCGTCGAGACGACCATGAACAAGATCCGGGCACTACTTCCGAGGAAGGCTTGATGGCCGAGAGCGGCTTGATCATCGTGGACAAGCCGGCCGAGTGGACCTCGCACGACGTCGTCGGCAAGCTGCGCAGGATCGCCGGCACCCGGCGCGTCGGCCACGCGGGCACGCTGGACCCGATGGCGACCGGCGTGCTGGTGATCGGCGTGGAGAAGGCGACCCGGCTGCTGGGCCACCTGGCGCTGACGGAGAAGGTGTACGAGGCGACGATCCGGCTGGGGGTCACCACGAACACCGACGACGCCGAGGGCGAGGTGCTGACCGCGACCTCGGCGGCCGGGGTCGCCCAGGAGGCGGTGCTGGCGGGGGTGGCCGCGCTGAGCGGGCCGATCATGCAGGTGCCGCCGCAGGTGAGCGCGATCAAGGTGAACGGCGAGCGGGCCTACAAGCGGGCGCGCGCCGGTGAGGACGTGGAGCTGAAGGCGCGGCCGGTGACGGTGCACGCGTTCACGGTGACCGGCGTGCGGCACGCGGGTGACGTCGTGGACGTGGACGCGATCGTCCGGTGCTCCTCGGGGACCTACATCCGCTCGCTGGCCCGGGATCTGGGCGCCGGGCTGGGAGTGGGCGGGCATCTCACGTATCTGCGGCGTACCCGGGTGGGGCCGTACGACCTGTCGCTGGCGCGCACGGTTGAGCAGTTGGCGGAGAAGTGTGTGGTGCTGCCGATCGGGGAGGCCGTTTCCGCTGCCTTTCCCCGCATGGATGTGACGGCTGAGCAGGCTCGGGTGATCTCGCACGGAGGGCGGCTGGCTTCCGCGGGGCTGGGGGCCGGGCCGATCGGGGTGTTCGGGCCGGACGGGGAACTGCTCGCGCTGGTGGAGGAGCAGGGCCGCAGCGCCAAGCCCCTCGCAGTCTTCGCCTGACGGGGCTAGGAGGGTTTCCTGGCGATCAGGATGTCGCGGACGATGGCCTGGTCGACCCAATGCTCGAAATCCGGAAATTTCTGGACTTCCAGGTGGGCGGAGTCAAGGATCGTGGCCAGGTCGTCGCGGGTTCCGCCGTAGGTGTTCCAGGCGATGCCCATCGCGCCTCCGGGCTTCAGCAACTCGGCCCACACCGGCACCGCCTTGCGGATCAGCTCCAGCGGGCTCCTGGACAGCGATCCGGCACCGCTGCGGCTGCCGTGCTGCACGCCGTACGGGGCGTCCGTGGCGATGACGTCGAACGTGCGGGGCTTGAAGAAGTCGCGCCCGCGCAGCGTGTCGGCGCTGACCACGCCCACCCGCTGCGTGTCGCCGCTCTTGAACGCCTCCTTGGTGGCCGCGAACGAGACGTTGAGCCGCCGCCCGATCAGCGCGCGCTCGCGCCGCACCGGCACCGTCTCGGCGGTGTGCTTGAGCCGCCGGTCGCGCAGCCACTTCTTGAGGAAGCCGGAGTACGCCTCGAAGTCCTTGCCGTCGAGGTCCATGCCGTAGGCGTCGTAGCCGTACATGAGGGCCTGGTTGAGCGTGGTGCCGCGCCCGCACATCGGGTCGAAGACCGACAGCCGCCCGTCGAGGGCGAAGTCGGAGGCGAGCACGGTCACGTTCAGCAGGAGCTTGGTGAAGTGCTCGTTGGTCTTGCCCGCGTACTTCTGGATGGTGATCAGGTCGCTGCTCAGCCGGTCGAGCGGGGTCACGGTCAGCGGGCGCAGCAGGTCGCCCTCCACGCCGAACAGCGCGTAGGCCGACGACAGGTTCGACAGCAGCGCCACGTCGCCCCCGGAAAGGGGCGCGGCGGTCTCGAAGCAGACGTACGGCACGCCGCCGATGACCGACTCCGCCACCCCGGACACCTCGCCCTCCAGCGCCCGGAGCCCGAAGACCTCCAGCTCGGAACGGGTCAGGCGGATGGAGGCTTCACCGTAGACCCGGTTGAAGGCGGGCAGGATCAGCAGCGCGTATCGAGGCATGGTGCGACCGATGTTACCCCTCGATGGCCGGTGGTCCCGGCGGGCATGGCAGGCTTGTCGCTGACCAACTCGTCACGGGAAACGAATGGGGCCGGGCGTGCAGCGTTCTGGAGGGTCCGTCGTCACGATCGGCGTGTTCGACGGCGTGCACCGCGGGCACCTGCGGGTGGTCTCGCGGGCCGTCGAGGTCGCACGCGAGCGCGGCCTGCGCTCGGTCGCCCTGACCTTCGAGCCGCACCCCGCGGAGGTGGTCAGGCCGGGTTCGCATCCGCCCCGGCTGACCAGCGCGCGGCGGCGCGCGGAGCTGCTGTCCGAGCTGGGCGTGGACGCGGTGGAGGTGCTGGAGTTCACGCTGGACCTCTCGCGGCTGACCCCCGCCGACTTCGCCGAGCAGGTGCTGGCCGACCGGCTGGGGGCGGTGAGCGTCGTGGTGGGGGAGAACTTCGCGTTCGGCCACAAGGCGGCGGGTGACGTGGAGACGCTCCGGGCGCTCGGCGAGAAATACGACTTCTCGGTGGAGGTCATGCCGCTGGTGGAGGGTGTCAGCTCGACCTCGGTCAGGGAACTGCTGACCGCGGGCGACGTCGCCACGGCCGCCGGCGAGCTCGGGCGGCCCCACCGGGTGGAGGGCGTGGTCGTGCGCGGCTACCAGCGCGGCCGCCAGCTCGGCTTCCCCACCGCCAACGTCGAGACCCCGCCGCACACCGCCATCCCCGCCGACGGCGTCTACGCGGGCTGGCTGCAGTGCGTGGCCGTGGGGAACCTGCCTGCGCTGTACGAGGGCTGCCGCTGGCCGGCGGCCATCTCGGTCGGCACCAACCCGACGTTCGAGGGCGTGCCGCGTACCGTGGAGGCGTACGCGCTGGACCGCGACGACCTCGAGCTGTACGGCGCGCACGTCGCGGTCGACTTCGCGGCCAGGCTGCGCGGCAACACCAAGTTCGACTCCATCGAGGCGCTGGTCGCCCAGATCCAGGCCGACGTGGACGAGGCCCGCAGGCTCACGGCCTGACCTCGGCACTCCCTCCACCTGCCGGTGAGATCACGGGGAGTACGCACGCCGTCAACTGGTGGTAGCCTGTGGTGTCGGCTCTGTATCGGCGGCGCCTCGCGCTGCCCCCGAGAAGCCTTCACCGCGGCGACTGTAGGCACGCACGGTCGCTCGCATCATTCGAAACATTCACCGCGTGTCCGTAGATTGAAGGAGAGCCGTGTCCCTCGACACCGCTGCCAAGAAGGCAATCATCGCCGAGTACGCGACCGTTGACGGCGACACCGGGTCGCCCGAGGTGCAGATCGCGCTGCTCAGCAAGCGCATCAGCGAGCTCACCGAGCACCTGAAGACGCACAAGCACGACCACCACAGCCGTCGTGGCCTGCTTCTGCTCGTCGGACGCCGGCGCCGCCTGCTGAAGTACCTGCAGAACACCGACATCCAGCGCTACCGTTCGCTCATCGAGCGGCTCGGCCTGCGTCGATAGAATGGTGAGGGAGCGGCCCGGTGGCCGCTCCCTTCTCATATCGGCTCCGGCGCGTCGCGCCGAGCCGGACAACTGAAGATCAGAGACACTGAGAGCCCCCGCGTCCGTCAAGCACCATGCGACCCGCGACGCCTGCGGGCCGGTCCTCGGTAGTGGCTTCCGGTCAAGAACCGGGCGCTTCGATCGAAGACCGGCGCTGCACCTAACGAGGGTGCCGGTGAGAAAGAGGGCGCGGGAGACCGACCGACCAAGGAGGTCCCCCGTGGAGGGTGTCCACACCGCTGAAGCCGTCATAGACAACGGCGCATTCGGCACGCGCACGATCCGGTTCGAGTCCGGCCGCCTCGCGCGCCAGGCGGCGGGTTCCGCCGTCGCCTATCTCGACAACGACACGATGGTCCTGTCCGCGACCACCGCGTCGAAGTCGCCGAAGGAGAACTTCGACTTCTTCCCGCTCACCGTCGACGTCGAGGAGCGGATGTACGCCGCGGGCCGCATCCCCGGCTCGTTCTTCCGCCGTGAGGGCCGTCCGTCCGAGGACGCCATCCTCACCTGCCGCCTGATCGACCGGCCGCTGCGCCCGTCGTTCGTCAAGGGCCTGCGCAACGAGATCCAGGTCGTCGCCACCGTCATGGCGCTCAACCCCGAGCACCTGTACGACGTGGTCGCCATCAACGCCGCCTCCCTGTCCACCCAGCTCGCCGGGCTGCCCTTCTCGGGCCCGATCGGCGGCGTGCGCGTCGCGCTGATCGACGGCCAGTGGGTCGGCTTCCCGACGCACCACGAGCTGGAGCGGGCCACCTTCGACATGGTCGTCGCCGGCCGCGTGCTCGACGACGGCGACGTCGCGATCATGATGGTCGAGGCCGAGTCCACCAAGGACACGCTGAAGCTGGTCGCCGAGGGCGCCGTCGCGCCCAACGAGGAGACCATCGCCCAGGGCCTGGACGCCTCCAAGCCGTTCATCAAGGTCCTCTGCGAGGCGCAGAACAAGATCGCCAAGGTCGCCGCCAAGGAGACCGCGGAGTACCCCGTCTTCCCCGAGTACCAGGAGGACGCCTACACCGCCGTCGAGGGCGCGATCAAGAGCGAGCTGGCCTCCGCGCTCACCATCGCCGGCAAGCAGGAGCGCGAGCTCGAGCTCGACCGGGTCAAGGGCATCATGGTCGAGAAGCTGGCGGAGGCGTTCGAGGGCCGCGAGAAGGAGCTGTCGGCCGCGTACCGCTCGGTCATGAAGAAGCTCATGCGCGAGCGCGTCGTCAAGGACGGCATCCGCATCGACGGCCGTGGCACCAAGGACATCCGCGCCCTGTCGGCCGAGGTCCACGTGATCCCGCGGGTGCACGGCTCGGCGCTGTTCGAGCGCGGCGAGACCCAGATCCTGGGCGTCACCACGCTGAACATGCTGCGCATGGAGCAGGTCATCGACACGCTCAACCCCGAGCGGACCAAGCGCTACATGCACAACTACAACTTCCCGCCCTACTCCACGGGCGAGACCGGCCGCGTGGGCTCGCCCAAGCGCCGCGAGATCGGCCACGGCGCGCTCGCCGAGCGGGCGCTCATCCCGGTCCTGCCGACCCGCGAGGAGTTCCCCTACGCGATCCGCCAGGTCTCCGAGGCGCTCGGCTCCAACGGCTCCACCTCGATGGGCTCGGTCTGCGCCAGCACGATGGCGCTGCTCGACGCCGGTGTGCCGCTCAAGGAGATGGTCGCCGGCATCGCGATGGGCCTCATCGGCGAGGGCGACACCTACGTCACCCTGACCGACATCCTCGGCGCTGAGGACGCCATGGGCGACATGGACTTCAAGGTCGCCGGCACCAAGGACGTCATCACCGCCCTGCAGCTCGACACCAAGCTCGACGGCATCCCCGCCTCCGTGCTGGCCGCCGCGCTCAAGCAGGCCAAGGGCGCGCGGCTGGCGATCCTCGACGTGATGCAGGAGGCGATCGACTCTCCGGCGGAGATGAACCCGACCGCGCCGCGCATCATCACCATCAAGGTCCCTGTCGACAAGATCGGCGAGGTCATCGGCCCGAAGGGCAAGATGATCAACCAGATCCAGGACGACACGGGCGCCGAGATCACCATCGAGGACGACGGCACGATCTACATCGGCGCCACCGACGGCCCGGCCGCCGAGGCCGCCCGCTCCGCGATCAACGCCATCGCCAACCCGCACATGCCCGAGGTGGGCGAGCGTTACCTGGGCACGGTCGTCAAGATCGCCGCCTTCGGCGCGTTCATCTCGCTCATGCCGGGCAAGGACGGACTCCTGCACGTCTCGCAGATCCGCAAGCTCCACGGGGGCAAGCGCATCGAGAACGTCGAGGACGTCATGAGCGTCGGCGAGAAGATCCAGGTCGAGATCGCCGAGATCGACGGCCGGGGCAAGCTGTCCCTGGTCCCGGTCGAGGTCATCGAGAAGGAGGCCGCGGAGAAGGCCGACGGCGGCTCCGGTGACGCGGCCCCCGCCGCCGAGCCGGCCGGCGACTCGGCCGACGAGCGGCCCCGGGAGGACAAGCCCCGCCGTACCCGCACCAGGACCCGCACCCCGCGCAGCGGTGAGGACGACAGAAACTCGTGACGACGACCACGCTGCATCCCGGTAAGGACGGTGCCGGGGTTGTCCAGCGCACCGTCCTCCCCGGTGGGCTGCGCGTGGTGACCGAGACCATGCCGACCGTGCGTTCCGTCGCGGTCGGCATGTGGGTCGGCATCGGCTCGCGTGACGAGGCCCCCGAGCACACCGGGGCTACCCACTTCCTCGAACACCTGCTGTTCAAGGGCACGCCCACGCGGGACGCCATGGAGATCTCGGCGTCCATCGAGGGCATCGGCGGGGAGATCAACGCCTTCACCGCCAAGGAGTACACGTGCTACTACGCGCGGGTGCTCGACGAGGACCTGCCGCTCGCGGTCGACGTGCTCGCCGACGTGGTGACCAGCTCGCTGATCACCGCCGACGACGTGGAGTCCGAGCGCGGGGTCATCCTCGAAGAGATCGCCATGCACGACGACGACCCGTCGGACGTGGTGCACGAGCAGTTCTCCGCCGCGCTGTACGGCGACTCGCCCATCGGCCGCCCGATCCTGGGCACGGTCGACTCGATCAACGCCCTGGGCCGGGAGCGCATCCTCGAGTACTACCAGCGCTACTACCGCCCGATGCGCACCGTCGTCTCCGTCGCGGGCAACATCCGCCACGAGCAAGTGGTCGAACTCGTGGCCCGTGCCTACGAGCGCGCGGGCGCGCTGGGCGGCTCCCTGGAGTGCGCACCGCCGCGCACCAGCGGCCCCGGCGCCGCCACGCGCTCCGAGGTGCGGGTGATCGACCGGCCGACCGAGCAGGCCAACCTGGTCCTCGGCACGACCGGAATGTCCCGCACCGACGACCGCCGCTTCGCGCTGGGCGTCCTGAACGCGGCGCTGGGCGGCGGCATGTCCTCCCGCCTGTTCCAGGAGATCCGGGAGAAGCGCGGGCTGGCCTACTCGGCGTACTCCTACACCTCGGCGTACGCGGACACCGGCCAGTTCGGGATCTACGTGGGCTGCCTGCCCTCGAAGATCGACGACGTGCTCCAGATCTGCCGCGACGAGGTGGCCAGGGTGATCGACGAGGGCCTGACGCCCGAGGAGATCGTCCGGGGCAAGGGCCAGATGCGCGGCGGCTTGGTCCTCGGCCTGGAGGACACGGGCTCGCGCATGTCCAGGATCGGCAAGAACGAGCTGGTCTATGACGAGCTCATGTCGGTGGACGAGGTGCTGGCACGCATCGACGCGGTCACCCCGGAGGAGATCTCCTCGGTGGCCGGCGACGTCCTGAAGCGCCCCCTGACCCTCGCGGTCATCGGGCCCTACGGGGACAAGGACTTCGGCCGCGCCATAGCCTGACCCTTTCGCGAAAGCCCCGCCCCGCCAACCGGCGGCGCGGGGCTTTCGCATGCGACCCCGGCCCGCCAACCAGCGGTCGGCAGGCAACCCCGGCACGAGCAGCACGAAAGGGCCGTGGAGCGTCGGGCGACGGGAAGGGACTGCGAGGGTCTGGCGGGAGTAGAAGGCGGGGCGGTGGGGTGAGGGTGGGCCGGGACGGCAGGGCGCCGAGACGGCGGGGCGTGGTGCGGTGGTGTCCGGCGCCTGGGCAGGCGGCCGGCCACGGCACGGTGGCCGGTCAAGGGGGGCCGTTGCGGTGGGGACCACGTCCGACCTGAGAAGCGATCCCCACGATCGGCGGAAACCCGCGACGGCGGGTGGTGGCAACCCGGCTTGCCGTAACGGATGGATAGGGTAGGAGACGTGATCAGAGTAGGGGTGTTGGGCGCGCGCGGACGGGTGGGCGTCGAGGTGTGCAAGGCCGTTGAGGCGGCCAATGACATGGAGCTCGTCGCCGCCGTGGATCAGGGCGATGACATCGAGGGCCTGACCGGCGCCGAGGTGGTGGTGGACTTCACCCACCCCGACGTCGTCATGGACAACCTCGAATGGTGCATCTCCCACGGCGTGCATCCGGTCGTCGGCACGACCGGGTTCGACGAGGGCCGGTTGGCCACGCTCAGGGGCTGGCTGGAGCGCTTTCCCGGCACCAACTGCCTGATCGCCCCGAACTTCGGCATCGCGGCCGTGCTGATGATGCACTTCGCCCAGCAGGCCGCCCGCTACTTCGAGTCCGTCGAGATCGTCGAGCTGCACCACCCGAACAAGGCGGACGCGCCGTCCGGCACCGCGCGCCGTACCGCTGAGCTGGTGTCAGAGGCGCGGGCGAAGGCCGGCATGCCCGGCATGCCCGACGCGACCAGCACCGCGCTCGCCGGCGCGCGCGGCGCCGACGTGGGCGGCGTCCACGTCCACGCGGTACGGCTGGCCGGCCTGATCGCCCACCAGGAGGTCCTTCTGGGCGGCGACGGCGAGATCCTCACGATCCGCCATGACACGATGAACCGCGCGGCCTTCACCCCGGGCGTCCTGCTGGGCGTACGCCGCGTCCGCGAACTACCCGGCCTCACCATCGGCCTGGAACCCCTGCTCGACCTCTGAACCTTGGGGAGACCAGGCTGAGCCCCGGAGCGGGCACGGCCGAGGCCCGGAAGCGGCGCGGCTGAGGCCCGGAAGCGGCGCGGCTGAGGGCCCGGCGCGGCGGCTGAGTGCGGGAGGCGCGGCGTGTCCGCCTGACGGCGGGCACGCCGCGTGGAGGGGGTTCCCGGCTCCGCACAAGCCGAGTACACGATCATCACATTAAACGCATGCGACACGACGTCGTGGAACATGAGACCGTGTCGGCATGGTGCGATGGGCCGAATCCGGGGAGCTGCCCCGGCTGATCGAGGTGGAGCAGGCGGCCGACGGGCTGTTCCTGGAGGTGGGGATCGCGTTCCCGCCGGGCACGACGATGGTCGAGGAGGTCGCCGACGTCGGCAGCGTGCTGGTGGAGGGTGAGCCCGCCGCGGGGTTCGCGATGTTCGGCTGGGTCGACGGGAACGTGCATCTCGACCAGCTCGCGGTCCATCCCGACCACATGCGGCAGGGGATCGGCGGGCGGCTGGTGCGGGCGGTGCTGGACCACGCGCGGGCGGCGGGCGCGCCGGCGGTCACGCTGACGACCTTCCGCGACGTGCCGTGGAACGCGCCATGGTACGAACGGCACGGCTTCGCGGTGGTCCCCGAGCGGGAGTGGGGGCCGGAGGTGCGCAAGGTCGTCGAGCACGAGCGGGACCTGGGCATCGAGCTCGCGCCCCGCGTGGTGATGCGCGCCGACCTGGGCCGATAGCCTGGGCGGGTGAGCCGCTTGCGAGATGATGTGTGGCAGGTCGTCGGCGGGGTCTATGACCAGATCCTCGCCCATCCGTTCCTCGCCGGGCTGACGGACGGGTCGTTGCCGCGCGAGGCGTTCCGCCACTACGTGGTCCAGGAGGCGCACTTCCTGCCCGACTACGCCCGCGCGCAGGCGGCCTGCGCGGCGCGTTCGCCGGAGCCGGCCTCGGTGCAGAGCTTCGCGCGGGACGCGGCGATGACGGTCGAGGTCGAGCACAGCCTCGTGGTGGAGCTGCTGGCCGCCTTCGGCCTCGACGAGGCGGACGCGCGCAAGCTGCCCGCCGCCCCCACCACGGTCGGCTACGCCTCCTACCTGGTCAGGACCTGCTCGCTGGGCACGTTCCCCGAGGCGCTGGGCGCGATCGTGCCCTGCTACTGGATCTACGCACGGGTGGGCGAGGCCCTGCTCCAGCGTTCGTCGCCGGATCCGCTCTATGCCTGGTGGATCGAGACCTACGGCGCCGAGTCCTACCAGGAGACCGTCGCGGGCGCGCTGGACCTGCTCGACGCCCTGGTCCTGAGCGCCGACGACCGCGAGCGGCTGCTGGACCGCGCCCTGACGACGGCCCGCTTCGAGTGGATGTACTGGGAGGCCGCCTGGCGCAGGGAGGGCTGGCCATGCGGCTGAGGGAGCTGGTGCAGGCCCGTCATCTCCATCTGAAGGTGCTGACCGGCCACGATCTGCTCGACCGACAGGTACGCGGCGTGTCCACCACGGACCTCGCGGAACCGGGCAGGTTCGTGAAGCCCGGGGAACTGGTGCTCACCGAGCTGACCTGGCACACCGGCGCCGAGTCGGCGCGCGACTTCGTGAAGGCGCTGGGTGAGGTGGCGGCGCTGGTCTCCGGCACCGCGCTCAAGGGCGTCCCGCTCGACTTGGTCGACGCCTGCGCCGAGGCCGGGCTGCCGCTGCTCACGCTCCCGGTCGAGGTGCCGTTCAGCCACGTCACCGAGCACGTCCTGCGCGCGCTGATCGCCGAGCTGGGTTCCCCGCCCCGCCAGCGGTACGGCTCGCGCCGCCGCCTGGCCAGCACGCTGGTCGACGGCGGCAGCCTGACGAAGGTCGTCACCGCGGTGGCGGGCGAACTCGACGTGCCGTGCTGGGTGATGTCGCCGACCGGCCGGGTCATCGTCGGCTCGCAGCCTTTGGAGGAGGAGCAGCGGGCGCGGCTGGCCCACACGTTCCTGACCGCGCGCCACCTGCCGGGGATGGTGGGCGGCCTGTCGGTCTTCCCGATCAGCAAGGGCGCCCCACACCGGATCGCCAACTGGTTCCTGGCCTATGCGGGGGAGCAGGCGCAGGGGGAGAACGAGGACCTCATCGTGGAGCTGGCCGCGCTGGTGGCGCTGGAGCGCTCCCGGCTGGAGGCGGCCCAGCGGATCGAGCGCCGCGTGTTCGACCAGCTCCTGGAGCTGCTGGAGTCGGGGGAGGCGGGGCTGCCCGGCGTGGTGTCGCGCCTGCACACGCTGCACGTGGAGACCGAGCACGGGCTGCTCGTCGTGGCGTTGTCGGC
This sequence comes from Nonomuraea sp. NPDC050790, assembly GCF_044456745.1. NCBI lineage: Bacteria > Bacillati > Actinomycetota > Actinomycetes > Streptosporangiales > Streptosporangiaceae > Nonomuraea > Nonomuraea sp. NPDC050790. Next base: position 212,165 of record NZ_JBITGF010000004.1, read on the forward strand.
GCCGGGGGACGCGGGCGTGGCCGTACTGGATGAGCTGTTGCGGCCGCTGGCTCCAGGCGTCGTGACCGCCGCGCCCGGCGCGGCGGGCGCCCCAGGCGGGGCGGGCGCTTCGAGCGCGGCGGGCGTTCCAAGCAGGGCGGGCGGTACAGGCGGGGCGGGTGCTCCGGACGCGGTGGGTGAGGCGATCGCGCTGGTGCCGCTGGCGGGCAACAGCGCGCGGGAGCTGACCGCGCACGTGATGGCCGGCGCGCGCCGGCTGGAGGCGGGGCTGGGCGGCGAGGGGCGGATCGCGCTCGGGGTCAGCAGCGTCACGACCGGGCCCGCGGCGCTGAACGGGCTGATCGAGGAGGCGCGGCACGCGCGCTCGCTGGCCGCGCTGAGCGGCGAGCGGATCAGCGTGATCACCGGGGACGACGTCAGCTCCCACCGCACGCTGCTGTCGGCGATTCCGGCGGATCTGCGCAGGTCGTTCCGTACGCGGCTGCTGGGCGCGCTGGAAGCCTACGACGCGGCGCACCAGACGGACCTGCTGGAGACGTTGCAGGCGTTCCTGGAGGAGTCGGGCAACTGGACCTCGACCTCGGAACGCCTGCACGTCCACGTCAACACGCTGCGCTACCGGCTCAAGCGCATCGAGGAGCTGACCGGCCGCTCGCTGAACTCCTGGGACGAGCGGGTGGACTTCATGCTGGCCGTGCGCATGCGTTAGCTACGGCGTGTAGGCGTCCACCTCGGCGATGTAGGCGTCCTTGACGTGGCGGGGCAGCCAGGTGATCTCGAAGGCGTTGCGCTGCAACTGCCTGAGGTCCTCGTCGGGGAAGTTGAGCACCTCGAGGTTCTCGGCCACGTAGCCGACGAAGTAGGCCGGGTCGTCGGAGTTGATCGTGACCCGCACGCCCAGGTCGAGCAGCTTGCGGATGCCCTCGATCTTCATGGAGTCGGTGACGTAGCCGTTGGAGACCGGGCAGCAGGTCAGGCCGATGCCCTTGTCCAGCACCTCCGCGACCAGCGCCGGGTCCTCCAGGATGTTGACGCCGTGGTCGATCCGGTTGACGCCGATGTCCTGGATGGCCTGGCGGATGTGCTCGACGGAGTTCTGCTGGTCCACGTCGCAGTGCATGGTGAGCAGGTAGCCCTCCTGGCGGGCGCGCTCGTACACGGCGGCGAACTTGGCCGGGGGGTTGCCCTTCTCGTCGGAGTCCAGGCCGACGCCGACGATCCACTCCTTGTAGGGCAGCGACTCCAGCAGCGTCGCCATCGCGTACTCGGCCTGGAAGTCGCGCAGGAAGCACATGATGAGCTGGGCGCGCAGGTCGAGCTGGTTCTCGGCGTCGACGACCGCCCGCCGCAGGCCCCTGATCACCACGTCGAACGGCACGCCGCGCGAGGTGTGGGCCTGCGGGTCGAAGAAGATCTCCGCGTAGCGCACGTTCTGCGAGGCGGCCTTGCGGAAGTAGGCCATGGCCAGGTCGTAGAAGTCGGGCTCGGTACGCAGCACGCCCATGCCCTCGTAGTAGATCTTGAGGAAGGAGGGCAGGTCGTCGAAGTCGTAGGCCGCGCGCATCTCCTCGACTCCCGCGTACGGCAGCGCGATCCCGTTGCGCCTGGCCAGCTCGAACTTGAGCTCCGGCTCCAGCGTTCCTTCGATGTGCAGGTGCAGCTCGCACTTGGGCAGCCCGGCGATGAACGCAGTCACTGAAGGACCTCCACGACCTCGAGGTTGACGCAATCCACCAGGCCGAGGTCGGTCACGGCGTAGTCGGGGATCGCGGTGATGGACAGGAAGAACAGGTACATGAGCGGCGAGGGCAGAGTACAGCCGAGTTCGCGGGCCAGGTCGTCCAGGCGCTGCTCGGCCACGGCCATCTCGGCGGCGGGCAGGTCGGAGACGATGCCGGCGATGGGCAGCGGCAGCCGTTCGCGCACCTCGCCGTCGACCACGATCACCTGGCCGCCGCCCATCTCGGCCACGGTGTTGACGGCCAGGGCCATGTCGGCGCGGGAGGCGCCGACGCAGATGACGTTGTTGTCGTCGGGCGCGGCGCTGGTGGCGATGGCGCCGCGGCGGATGCCCATGCCGCTGACGACGGCGACGGGCATGTTGCCGGTCTTGCCATAGCGCTCCACGACGGTGACCAGGAGCGCGTCCTTCTCCACCGAGGGCTCGACGACGCCGCCGACCACGGGGAGCGTGACGTCGCGGCGCTTGCGGACGAAGACCTGCTCGGTGAAGCCGATGGCCAGGACGTCCACCTCGTCCTGCTCGCTGCGCAGGGCGAAGTCGTCGGCCGTGACCGTCTTGACGGGAAATCTCGTGACCTGGCCGCGGGCGGGCGGGGCGGTCGGGGTGATCATCCGGCCGTCCCGGGCGACGAGCTCGCCCGCGGAGACGACCTCGCGCACCCGGAAGTCCTCCAGCGAGTCCACGATGAGCACGTCGGCGAAGCGGCCGGGGGCGATGCTGCCGACCTTGTCGTCGATGCGGTACATCTCCGCGCAGTTGACCGTGGCCATCTGGATCGCGGTGACCGGGTCCACGCCCGCCTTCACCGCCATGCGGACCAGCTTGTCCATGTGCCCGCCGGCCAGGACGTCGGCGGCGTGCACGTCGTCGGTGCAGAAGGCCACCCTGCGGGCGCCGGCCTTGCTCACCACCTGGATGTTCTCCTGGAGGAAGTGGGCCACCGAGGACTCTCGCACGATGGCGTAGATGCCCTGGCGCAGCTTCTCCAGCATCTCCTCGTGGGAGTAGGACTCGTGATCGAGGCGGATCCCGGCGGCGGCCAGGCCGCCGATGCGGCGGGCGTCCGACATCGGGGCGCAGCCGAAGACCGGCAGCCGGTGCTTCTCCGCCAGCTCCAGGGCCTCCATCACCGCCGGGTCGCCGTGCTCGACCATCTCCTGGACGGTCTCCCACACGCCGACGCACTCGGGCCAGGTGTGGGCCTCGCGGTGCTCGTCGGGGCCGAAGGTGAAGCCGACGGTGCTCTGGGGCACGGTGTACGGGGCTTTCGCGGGGGCGCCCCACCAGATCCGCATCCCGGTCTTTTTCGACTCATCCAGAAATTTCCGGACTCCTGGCAGGCCCTCAACCACGAGCACCTGGTCCAGGCCCGACACGACGCTCGTGGTGCCCAGCGGCACGACCAGGTCGGCGAAGCTGGTGACCGACAGCTTGGAGCACTCGACGTGCAGGTGCCCGTCGATCAGGCCGGGCACCAGGTAGCCGCCCGCCGCGTCGATCACCCGGGTCTGCGGGCCCCGCTGGAGGGAGGGGCCGACGGCGGCGATCCGGTCCCGGAAGATCCCGATCTCCGCGGGGTAGACCTCGCCCGTCAGGACGTTGACCAGCGTGCCGTTGGTGATGATCGTGTCAGCCGGCCGCCTGCCGTACGCCACGTCGAGCAGTGTCATCGAGCCCCCTCAAGGACAGGAACGGAAACGGGCCGGCGGTCCAGCGCGGCGTAGACCGCACCGGCCACCAGGAACCCGGCGAAGATGCTGAAGTCGGCGCCGCCCGTGGCCTGGGAGATCCAGCCGACGAAGGCGGTGGAGTTGATCCAGAGGGCCGCGGCGGCCATGCCCGCGACCTGGGCGATGATCGCCGCCCAGCGGATCTGGCCCGGCGCGCTCTCGTCGAACAGCGCGCGGGCGTCGTAGCGGCCCTTGCGGCGCAGCCAGTCGGTGACGTACACGCCGGCCCACGGGGCCAGCCAGATGATGAGCAGGCCGAGGAAGGTGTTGAGCAACGTGTTGAAGTTCTCCGACGTCACCGCCACGTACGTGATGATCACGCACAGGATGAGGTCGGCCACGACGGCCACCCACCGTTTCACCTTGATGCCGGCGGCCTGAAGGTTCAACCCCGAGGAGTACAGGTCGGTGGTGTTGACCGCGAACAGCGAGACGATCGCCAGCAGCAGGTACGGCACGACGAACCAGGAAGGCAGCGCCCCGGGCAGCCCGGAGATGGGGTCACCCGCGTCCTTGACCACGGTGGCCACCGCCGCGCCGAGGGTCATCAGCAGCACGTACGGCACGAAGCCGCCCAGGAACGCGTACCCGAAGACCGCCTTCTTCGAGGAGTCGGCCGGGAGGTAGCGGGAGTAGTCGCCGCCCAGCGGCCCCCAGGACAGCCCGCCCGCCGACATGATCAGCGCGACGGCGATCGTGAACGTGGTGAAGTCCGCGCCGCCGCCGCCCGCGGCCACGTCGACCTTGGGCCCGACGAGGATCGCCATGAGCCCGAAGAGCACCACGAAGACCCAGGTGAAGTACTTCTGCGCCTTCATCACCGCGGCGTGCCCGATGAGCGGGAGCACGAGCTGGATGAGTGCGGCGACCAGGATGACGGCGACCTTGAGCCCGAGGCTCTCGGTGGCCACCCCGGCCTGGCCGAGCAGCGACAGGGCGGCGAAGGTGATGAGCACCATGCCGCCGGCCTCGAAGCCGACCATGTTGAGCCAGCCGAAGAAGCTGAGCAGGCGCGCGCCCTTCGGCCCGTAGGCGGCGCGGGAGACGGCCATGGTGGAGGTGCCGGTGGCCGGGCCCTGGAGGCTGGTCAGGCCGACGAGGGGGAAGGCCAGCAGGTTGCCGATCACGATGGCGGCCACGGCCTGCCAGAAGCTGAGGCCGAAGGCGGCCACGATGGTGGTGCCGTAGACGAGGGTGAAGATGCCCATCGTCGTGCCGGTCCAGAGGAAGAGCAGGTCACGCGGGCGGCCATACCTCTCCCCGGCCGGGACCAGCTCGATCCCGCGTTGCTCCATCGCGTCCTCCCAGGTCGGTGTTCCCCTCAGTGAACCAAAGGCGGCTGACCTGGGCGTTTATCGGGACATACGAGCCTGCGCCACCCCGCTTGTCGGCGCCTACAAAGAGATCATCCAGACCACACATCCGATGACCAGCTCATCCATATATGTGGATAAATCCGGATTCGACGGAAAATGTGGAATCGCTTGACGGTCATCCGTGAACAGTGATCCCATGAATTATGGTCCGATTACTCGCGCTGGGGCTGTCACTCAGCCTGCTTCCGGCCCCCGCCCCCACCGCGTCCCTGGCCGACCACCAGGCCGAGGACGCCACCATCAGCCAGGGCGCCGTCGAATCCAACCATGCCGGATACACCGGCACCGGCTTCGTCAATCTCGACAACCTCGTCGGCTCCTACGTGGAGTTCACCGTGACCGCGGCGGAGGCGGGCCCGGTCCCGCTGACCATCCGCTACGCCAACGGCACCACCAGCGTCCGCCCCATGTCCGTCACCGCGGGCGGCGCCACCCAGTCCAAGGATTTCCCGCCCACCGGCGCCTGGACCACCTGGATGGAGACCACGGTCACCGTCAGCCTGGCGGCCGGGCAGAACGCCGTCCGCCTCACCTCGACCGGCGCCGACGGGGGCCCCAACCTGGACCGCCTGGTCAGCGGCCCGCCCGACGCCCAGCCGCCCACCACCCCCGCCAACCCGCGCGTCACCGCGATCACCAGCAGTTCGGTCGCGCTCGCCTGGGACGCGGCCACCGACAACGTCGGGGTCACCGGCTACCGCGTCTACGAGGGCGCCAACCAGGTCGCCGCCCCCGCCGGCACCGGCGCCGCCATCACCGGCCTCGCGCCGAACAGCACCCACACCTTCACGGTCGCCGCCCGCGACGCCGCGGGGAACGAGTCGCCCAGGAGCGCCCCGGTCACCGCGACCACCCAGCAGGACAGCGGCCCCGGCCCGGTCGAACAGGGCCCGTGGACCGCATACAGCCCGACGTTCAACGTCCAGGAACGCGGCTGTGGCGACGTCAGCGACCTGACCTTCCGCCTCACCTGTTCCACCGGCAGCGGTGACCAGCGCGCGGAACGCCGCTACGCCACCTACACCGGCGGCACCCGGCAGTTCCAGGGCTTCTTCAAGATCACCAGCATGGGTGGCACCCGGATCAGCCTGAAGCAGACCTTCAAGACGACCGGCCCGTTCTTCATGATGGCCGTGGAAAGGGGCGGACGCCTGTATGCCGTGCACGGCGGCACCACCATCGCCACCGGCGCGACGCTCGGCACCACCGTGCGGGTCAACACCGTGCACGTGGTCGGCAGCACCCACCGCACCTACATCAACGGCTCGTTGAAGCACACCACCTCCAGCCCCGGTGGCGACTTCTACGACAAGTTCGGCTCCTACCGCACCAACAGCGGCCAGGGCCCGGTCACCGTCGAGTGGTCGGACATCCGGTTCTGGCGCAAGTGAGAACGCTGGCCGTCCTGGCCCTCGCCCTGACCGGCTGCGCGGCGCCGGAGTCCGCGCAGCCGGTCGCGGCACCGGTCGCGGCGCCGCTGACGGCCGTGCTGACCACGCCGCGTGAGGTCACCCTGAGCTGGCCGCCGGGCGATCAGGGGGCGGCGGGCCGCGTGGTCGAGTTCGCGACGGAGCCGCGGGGGCCGTACACGATCCTCGACTTCGTGCCGCCGGGCAGGACCACCTACACCCACCCCGACCTGATTCCGCGCACCACCTTCTACTACCGCCTGCGCCCCTACTACGGCCCCGCCTCCAACACGGTCGAGGTCACGCTCCCGCCCGGCCCGCTGGAGGAGGACCTGGAGCACGACTGGCTCGACCCGCGTACGCTTCCAGGCGCCGGCACGGCTCCCGGGGCGGCGCCGGAGCACCTCAGGGCCACGGTCAAGCACGCCAACGGCATCCACTTCACCTGGACCGACCGGTCCGCGGACGAGGAGGGCTACCTGCTGGAGGTCAGGGCGCGGGGCGCGCCGGGCTTCCGCGTGGCCGCCGTGCTGGACCCCGACGTCAACGCGGTCGGGCTGGTCACGCTGCCCGAGGAGAAGCGGGCCGCCTACCGGGTCAGAGCCTTCAGGTACGGCGAGCCGTCCGAGGTCGTCACCCAGACGACCGGCTAGATCAGCGCCAGCCCGATCGAGAACAGCAGCCCGAACGCCATCTGCAGCTTGCCCGTCGCCTGGAGGACGGCGATCAGGTCGGGCCCGACCGCGCCGCCCAGGACGGTCCGGATGGGGGCGATCGCCAGTGGCGCGGCCAGCAGCGCCAGCGCCACCCACGGCGAGACCGTGATGAGCGCCAGCACGATCACGAACGGCAGCACCAGGCAGCCCGCGTAGAGCACGCGGGTGCGCTCGGCGCCCAGGACGACGGCCAGGGTCTTCTTGCCCGCGGGCCCGTCGGTGACCACGTCGCGCAGGTTGTTGACCACGAGCATCGAGCACGACAGCAGGCCGACCGGGATCGAGGCGGCCAGGGCCAGCCCTGACAGGTACTCCACCTGGACGAACGTGGTGCCCACGACCGGGACGACGCCGAAGAACACGAAGACGGACAGTTCGCCGAGCGCGCGGTAGCCGTACGGGCGCCTGCCCCCGGTGTAGAACCAGGCGGCGGCGATGGCCGCCGCGCCGACCAGCAGGATCCACCACGCGCGGGTGGCGATCACCAGCACCAGGCCGGCGACCGCGGCGGCGGCGAAGCAGCCGAGGGCGGCGGCCAGGACCTGGCGGGGGGTGGCGGCCCTGGAGCCGACCAGGCGCATCGGGCCGACCCGCTGGTCGTCGGTGCCGCGCACGCCGTCGCTGTAGTCGTTGGCGTAGTTGACGCCGATCTGCAGCAGCAGCGCGACGAGCAGGGCGACCAGCGCCTGCCACCAGCCGACGTCGCCGAGTCCGAAGGCCACGCCGGTGCCGACCATGACGGGGACGACGGCGTTGGGAAGGGTACGCGGGCGCGCACCTGCTATCCACTGCCCCGGAGTTGCCATGTCGCGTCTACCTCTAGCTGATATCCGTGCTGAGCCTGATCATGCGGATCGGGCGGCCCATGTCGAGCACCCGTTCGGCCATGTCCTCGCCCCAGCCCGCCGACTCCAGGAAGCCCAGGACGGCGTGGTTGTCGGCGAAGGCCCAGGTGACGATCTGGCGGTAGCCGTCCTCGCGCAGGTGGTCGACGGTGGCGTTGAGCAGGCGGCTGCCGTGCCCGCGGCGGACGAAGTCGGGGTCGACCAGCAGCGTCAGCATCTCGGCGACCACGGTCGGGTCGAGGTCGGGGTCTTCGGCGGGGGCGTGGGAGGCCAGGCCCACCACGCGCTCGCCGCCGCGCGGCGTGGCCAGCGCGGCGCTGCCGCCGACGCCCAGCGCAGGGAAGCCCTCGGTGTCGAGGATGGTCTCGACCGCGACGAGCACCCGGTGGCGGGAGGTGGGCGGGGCGACGATCGCCTCGTCCCACTGGCGCAGCCACATCTTCTCGGCCGCCGCCCCGGTCATCTGCTCAAGCGGCCCCTCGGGCAGGAAATCCCGATAGCCGTAGCGCCAGGCGCGGACCTGAACGTTCGCAACCTGGAGCACATCCTCGCGCCGGGCCGCCCGGACGCCTACGTCTGCCATTTTCGGCCCGCTCCTTCGCCTGCCGTCATGCCACAAGGCACGAGTTACACCGTATCGGTGTTTGAGCCTTGGGGACGACGCGAACCATGCTTCCTTGCCCGATATGCACGGGTTTTGGTGCGGTTGCCGCAGACCTTCATGGAGCACCAGGATCGCGAACGGTTCTTCGAGGAGTCGATGAACGCCCACTGGCAGGTGCCCTCCAGGCAGACCTTCAAGCGCTCCCAGCCCGGATCGAGTACGGCTGCCGCGATCTTGGCCAGGGCGCCGGGGACGCCCTGCCGTACCGGGGTCAGCACGGGGCCCTTCGCGATCGTGATCCGGAGCGGCAGCTCCGGCAGGTCCGCGGGCCCCTCGCGGCGCAGCGCCGCCCGCAGGCCCTCCCGCAGGGCGATCGCGGTGGCCAGGTCGTCGTCCTCCGCGCGGTCGCCGTCACCGGCCAGCCCGCGCTCGCGCAGCCACAGGGCCAGCTCGGCGGGCGAGGTCAGCTCGTCGGCGTCGTTCTCCACGTCGTAGGTGTTCACGAAGTCGCGTACGAGCTCCAGCATGAAACCACTGTAGCGTGTTGAGTGGTGTCTGCTCTGGAGAGGAGTCTTGATGATCGTCCGCATCTGGCGAGGCTGGACCCGTACGTCCGACGCCTCCGCCTACGAGGACTACCTGCTGCGCACCGGGTTTCCCGGATACACCGCGACGCCGGGCAACCAGGGGGTGCGCTTCACCCGGCGTGACGACGGGGACCGTACCGAGTTCCTGCTGATCTCCTTCTGGGAGTCGTGGGAGGCGATCGAGGCGTTCGCCGGGGAGGATCCGTCGCGGGCCGTCTTCTATCCCGACGACGACGCGTACCTGGTGGACCGGGAGCGCACGGTCGCGCACTACGAGGTGTTCGCCAGCGCCTGAGCGGTGCCCGCCACGAGGGCGCGCAGGCCGTGCTCGAAGCCGTCGTCGCCCAGCGGGCCGCCGCTCTCGCGCACGGCCGCCAGCAGGGTGGGGCCCGGCCGCACGTCGGAGTGGCCCGTGCGCCCGGCCTGCTCGTGCAGGACGACGCCGTTGACGTAGTGGGTCACCGCGGTGATCGTGCGCAGGGCCAGGCCGGGCGTGAAGCCCCTGGCGACCATGCCGTCCAGCTCCGACTCGAACAGCTCGACCGCGCGGGCGCTGAGGCTCGCGGCCCCGGAGACGACGCGCGCGCCGTCGCGGTGCGCGCTCAGCGAGGCACGGTACGCCCGGGCGCGGCGGGCCAGCCAGTCCTGCCACGACTCGTCCGCACGCGGCGGGCCCATCCCGGCGGCCAGCACGATGGCGTCGGCCATGCCGTCCAGGAGCTCCTGTTTCGTGCGGATGTGCCAGTAGAGCGCGGGGGACTGGACGCCCAGCTCGGCGGCGAGCCTGCGGACGGTCAGGCCGTCGAGCCCGACCTCGTCCAGCAGGCGCAGCCCGGTCTCGACGAGGAGCTGCCGGGTCAGCCTCTTGTTCACACCTCAGCTTAGCAGTGCTAAATTGCCCTTAGCGTTGCTAAGGAGGCGGTCGGCATGTCGGGGATTCTGGTGGTGCACGCGGGTCTGGACGACGGCTCCCTGTGGCGCGGGACGGCGGAGCTGCTGGCCGCCCGCTATCGGGTCGAGGCGCCGGTCCGGCTCCAGTACCGGCCGGATCGCGGGCCCGCCAGGACCATCGAGGACGAGGTCGCCGAGACGCTCGCCGCCGCCGAGCGCATGGGCGGCCCGGTCCTGCTCGTCGGCCACTCCTCGGGTGGGGTGGTCGCGCTGGAGGCCCTGCGCGCCGCGCCGTTCGCCGGAGCCGTCCTCTACGAACCGCCCGTGATCACCGGGACCACCCTCGGCGGCGACGCCACCCGGCGCGCCCAGGCCGCGCTGGCCAGAGGCAGGACGGCACGGGCCATGCGGATCTTCTTCACCGAGGTGATCAAAATTCCGGCCTGGCAGGCGTGGCTGGGGGCGCTCGGGGTGGCCCTGGTGCCCAGGCTGCGCGCGCTCGCGCCCCGGCAGCTCGACGACCTCGCCGCCCTGGACGCCCTCGGCAACCGGCTGGACGAGTACGCGGGCATCCAGGCCCCGGTGGTGCTGCTCGGCGGCGACCAGAGCCCGGCTCACCTCGGCGAGCGGATGGACGCGCTCGAACAGGTGCTGCCGGACGCCACCCGCGTGGTCATGCGCGGCCAGGGGCACACCGCCAACCACCGCGCACCCGACCAGCTCGCCCGGATCATCCTGGAACACGCCGACCGGGTGCTCGCCTAAACGGACTCCAGCGCCTCCGCCAGCCGCCTGACGCCCTCGGCCAGCTCGCTCACGTGGGCGGCGGCCATGAAGGTGAGCCTGATGCGCGGGCCGGGTGGTTCCGACGGGTAGTACATGCGGCCGGGGCTGACCAGCACGCCGTTGCGGTAGGCCGCCTCGACCAGGGCGGGCTCGTCCACGTGCGGCGGCAGCCGTACCCACACGTGCTTGCCGCCGCGCGGCACCAGGTGCGGCGAGGCGGCGGGAAGACGCGCGGCGAGGGCCGCCAGCAGCGCGTCGCGGCGCCGGACGATCTCGGCGCGCACCGTGCGCAGGTGGCGCTCCCACGCGGGCGAGCCCACGAACTCCAGCGCCGTCTCCTGGAGCGGCCGCGCCACGAAGAACGACTCCACGAGCTGCCCGGCCCGCAGCCGGTGCGCGGCCGGTCCGCGCGCGACCACCCCCGCCACCCGCAGGCTGGGCGCGAGGATCTTGGTGAGCGAGCTGACGTGGACGACGGTGCCGTCCGGATCGAGCGCGACCATGGGCGGCGGCGCGGCGTCGGCCAGGTAGCGCAGCACGTCGTCCTCGACCACGAACGCGCCCCCCGCCCGCGCCACGCCGATGACCTGCTCGCGCCGCTCGCGCGAGAGCGTGGCGCCGGTCGGGTTGTGGAGCGTGGGCTGGCAGTAGAAGACCCGCGCGCCGGTGACGGCGAACGCCTCGGCCAGCAGATCCGGCCGCACGCCCTCGCGGTCCATGGGTACGGCCGTCGCCCGCAGCCCCGCCGCCTTCGCCGCGGCCAGCGCGCCCGGGTAGGTCGGCGTCTCGACCAGGACCGGCGTGCCGGGCGCGGCCAGCGACCTGAACGCCAGCGACAGCGCCGACTGCCCGCCGCTGACCACGAGCGCGTCGGCCCCGGTCACGTCGCCTCCGGCCTGCGTCGCGAACCACCGGCGCAGCTCGGCCAGCCCGGTGAGCGGCGGCACCGACCACGCGTCGGGACGGCGCGCCGCCCTGGCCATGGCGGCGGCGAGCTGGTGGGAGGGGCGCAGGGCGGGGTTCAGGTAGCCGCCGGTCAGCGGGATGACGTGGTCGGGCGGGGTGGCCAGCAAAGCGGCCACCCCGCTGTCGTCGACCACGCGGTCGCCCAGGGCCACGGTCTGCCAGGACATGTCGGCTTCCGTGGGGTGTTGCGGCGTGGGCCGCTGTGCCACGAACGCGCCCGCGCCCGGCCGCGTCACGACCCGTCCCTCGGCGGTGAGCCGTCCGATCGCCCGCGACACCGTGACCGGGCTGACCCCGTGGCGGCGCATGATCTCCCGGCTGGACGGCAGCCGGTCGCCCGGCTGGAGCCGCGAGACCTCTTCACGCAGCATCGCGGCGATCTGGGCGATACTGCTATCGTTGTCCATGAATGCACAGAATAGCGCTATTGTTGCCCCCGCAGTAGCGGTCCCCAGCGCCCGCCGCGGAACCCTGCTGGCCTTCCTGGGCGTCCTGTCGTTCTCCGGCTCGTTCCCCGCGACGGTGTTCGCGATGAGGGGGTTCGATCCCTGGCTGGTGGCGATCGGCCGCGCCTTGCTGGCCGCGTTGATCGCCCTGGTGTGCCTGCGCGCCGCCGGGGCGCCGCTGCTGCCGCCGCGTTCCCAGTGGCGTCCTTATGCGCTCATCTCCCTTGGTGTCGTATTCGGCTTCCCCGTCTTCAGCGGCCTGGCGCTGTCGCTCGGCGCGGGCGCCGCGCACGCCGGGGTGGTCATCGGGCTCCTGCCCGCGGCCACCGCCGCGTTCGCGGTGCTGCGCGCGGGCGAGCGGCCCCGGCCGCTGTTCTGGCTCGCGTGTACGGCGGGAGCCGTCGCGATCACCGCCTTCACCTTCACCCGCGCGGAGGGCGGCGGCGCGTCCTGGGCGGACCTGCTGCTGGTGGGGGCGTTGCTGTCGGCGGCCGTCGGCTACACCGAGGGCGGCAGGCTCGCCCGGACCACGCCCGGCTGGCAGGTGATCTCCTACGCCCTGGTGATCTCGCTGCCGGTGACGCTACCGGTCACCGCGGTGCTGGCGGTGACGACGCCGGTGGTGTGGAGTGTGGAGGCGGTGGCCGGGTTCGCCTATGTCGGACTTATCTCGATGTTTCTTGGATTTATCCCCTGGTATGCGGGTCTGGCCCAGGGTGGCATCGCGCGGGCCGGGCAGACGCAGCTCACCCAGCCGCTGCTCACGCTGGTGTGGGCGTGGGTCCTGCTGGGGGAGCGGTTCGGGTGGGTGACGGTGGGGGCGGCGCTGGCCGTACTCGTGTGTGTGGCGGTGACGCAGCGCGCCCGTACTTGAAATCGCATGACATCCACCCGCACGATGGGAGGCGGAGGTGTCACATGGCCGACCTCAGCGTGCCCGACGGCGGATTCTGGCCCGCGCCCGAGATTCCGCAGCCCAACATCTACCCGATGGAGTGGCGGGTCGAGACCGAGAAGCTCGCGGCGATCTACGAGAAGTCCAAGTCCGTGCTCTGGAACCCCGCCGACCTGCCCTGGGACGGCCTGGTGGCCGAGGACTTCACGCGGGAGCAGCGGCTGGGGATCATGTACTGGTTCGCGGTCCTCGCCAACTTCGACGCCTCGGGCCCGGCGGTGTTCGCCCGCGCGACGATCCAGGCGTTCGAGAAGCACGAGGAAGATCCGGTGCGTAAGTGCTTCTTCTCCATCACCCGCGACGAGATGAACCACGAGGAGTGCTGCCAGCGCACCATCGCCCGCCTGTGGCCCGGCGGGCCCCTGAACTGGACGCCCACCGACGACCTCGAACGGGCCGCGCACAACAACATCGGGTGGCTGTACCACAACGGCGGGCGGTACTGGACGGGGTACAGCTCGGCGGTGGGCAAGTACTCACTGCCGGTGCTGTTCACTAGCTTCATGATGGGGGAGATGGCGGCGTCGACCCTGTTCAGGGGGATGGCGTCGGGGACGCGGCATCCGGTGTTCGGGGAGATGTTCCAGCGCATCGGCCGGGACGAGTCCCGACATCTCCAGATTTGCATGACGATTCTGGAGAACGAGTGGCCTGGGCTGACCGAGGATGTGAAGTCCTTGATCACCCGGCAGCTGCGGGCCGGGTTCGTGTTCCTTTCCATGATCCTCTGGGAGCCGCCGGAGGGGTTCTGGGAACTGCCCCCTTATTTCCTGAACAACCACCGGGTCCTGATGGACCACGCGAGGGATGCGGGGCTGGGGGTGCTGTCGTACGAGGAGCAGGCGGAGAACTGGCGCCAGGCGATGGCCAGGGTCCGCGCGATCGTGGAACGGTGGGGGATCGCGTTTCCGGCTATACCGGAGCTGGACCTGGAGGGCGTGGCCGTGGACTTCATCGACCCAGAAGAAATCATCCCGGTCTTCTAGACAAGGTCCTCGCACGGGACGCTTCGCGCTCGGGGCTGTGACAGCGGAGGCAAGCCCCCGCACCCCCAGCGAGAGGCCTCCGGCCCCTCGCGCTCCCCCAGCCGTGGGCCGGGAAGGACGGCTCTGGCGTCCTGGGGCAGCTTGCGGTCGGTAGGCGATTGCTCCTGCAGGAGGAGCCATGCGATGGTTCGTGCGTGATGGGTCGTGTCGGCGGTGGATCGCGGCCGTGGGGTTCGGAAGACGGGGGTGAATCGGTTGTCGCGTCGTCGGTTCTTTCGAGGCCAGAAGCTGGATCAACTTGCTGTCGGCTCCGCCGTCTTCACCACGGTGCTTTTCCTGGGACAGGCTGTGATCGACTACGTCGTGGAGGGGCCTGACCGGATCACGGCGGCCTATGTGACGGCGCGCGGCCTCGTGCTCGGCGTTGTGTGGACAGTGGCGATGGTGATCGCAGTGCGGTCACAGCGGTCAGGGCGATAGGGGCTCTGGGTGCGCGCACCGGCGAAGTGGCTGCTCGCTGCTTCACTGGGTCCGCGCTGGGCACGGCTCGCGCTGCGGCGGGCAGCGGCCCATAATGGGCGAGTGATCACTTTCGCGTGGATTCTGCTTGCCCTGGCCGCGATGAATGCCGCGGTGGGCGTCTACAGCGTGATCACCGGCCGGGCGCCGGCCTGGGCGCTCTGGTTGAAGAAGAGCCGTCACAGCAGGCTCGGCGGCTGGGCCAACCTGCTGATCGCCGCGTTCGTGGCGTTGATGGTGATCAACCAGAACGTTGACTGGTCGTACGAGGTCCATATCGTGCTGATCGCCGGGCAGCTTCTCGCCGGTATGGGCGCCACCGCGTTGTGGATCATCGAAGCTGGGCGGCCCGCGGTCGCCAATCGGGCGTAGTCTTGGGGCTGTCGCCGCGGGCAAAGGCGAATGGGAAAGATCGTTACCAGCGTTCGTTGACGCTGACGCCCTGGACGGGGCTGAGCCGGTTCGAGTCCGGTAGCCCGCGGCATCCACACCGTGGAGCGCGGCTTATCAGTAGGTCGTCGCCCTAGGCGAACAGGTGGCCGCCGCTGTCCAGCGTGTTCGGGATGTCCTGGGCGGGCAGGCGCCGGCCCAGGACGCGGTGATGATCGGCGCACTGGCAATGAAGTAAGCGGGGTGTGTGCTGGGTGGTTACTTGAGGGTTTGGGTGAAGTGGGTGGTGGCGGCGTTTATTGCGGTGGTGACCTGGGGGTCCTGGTCGTAGAAGGCGAACTGGTCACCGTCTGTCCAGATGAACTTCTTGGGGGCGGTCAGGCCATCGTAGAAGCGTCTTGCTCCCTCCGGGATGGCGGCGTCCTCGCTGTGGACCAAAAGGACGGGCTGGGTGATTCGGGGGGACAGGGAGATCGAGTCGTAGCCCAGCCATCCCGTCCACGCCATCACCGCGAAGCGGTTGGGCCAGTGGGGGAGGCCGCCGCGGGTGGGGTTGAGGTAGAAGTCGATGTCGAACGGCATGGCCGCCCGTGGATCGGAGCCGCTGACCACCGGCACGTACTCGACCTCGCCTGTCGACTCGAAGGTCGTCCGGGCGCGCTCCGCCTCGGCCAGCTTGCCGGCCACGCCGTCGGCGCCGCCGTACACCTGGTGGCAGATCTCCAGGTCGTGCAGCCACGGCGCGACCAGCGCCAGCGAGCGGATGCGGGGGTCGGACACGGCGTTGCCGCTCATGTACATCGCGGCGGCGCAGACGCCGAGGGCGCCGAGGCGGCCGGGGTCTACGGCGGGGTGGTTCGCGAGGAAGGTCACGGCGTGGTGGATGTCGTATACCTTGCGGTCTGGTGCTTCGTAGTCGCGGGGGGTGCCTTCGGATTCGCCGTAGCCGGTGAAGTCGAAGGAGAGGGCGGCGAAGCCGCGGTCGGCAAGTCGTTCGGCGTATCGGTTGGCCATTTGCTCTTTGACGCTGGTCCAGGTGCCTGCCACCACGATGCCGGGCGCCGAGTCTGGGGTGTCCGGCAGGTACAGGTTTCCGGTCAGGGTCGCGTCTCCGGCCTTGAACTTCACGGTTTCCATGGGAGCTCCTTGATCAGTCGGCGTAGGTCAGTTCGGCTTTGGTGATGGACGAGCCGTTCACCGTGAAGGCGTAGTAGGCGGCGAAACCGCCCTGGCCGCCGGGGGCGAAGCGGACCAGCAGGCGCTGGTAGCCGGGGCGGTTCTCGGCGATTCGGGTGACGGTGAGCCTGCCGCCGATCACCTCGGCCTGGGCCCAGGCGCGGATCGCGGGGCGGCCGGCGAAGCGCCGTCCGACGTCGACGAGTTCCGCCTCGGGGGCGAACGTCTGGGCCAGCGCGTCGAGGTTTCCGTCGTTGACCGCGCTCACGTAGGCCCGCACGGGTGCCAGCAGTCCGTCCGCGCAGGCGGGGTTCTCGGCGGACAGTTCGCGGGCGACGGCCTTGATGTTCTCCTGCACGATGGTGGGCAGGTCGGCGACCGGAGGGTGGCCGGGGTAGGCGCGCTCCAGTTCCTCGATGATCGACTTCTGCTCGCCCGGGGCGACCGTCCTGCCCTCGGGGGAGTCGGGGGCGGTGGCGGGCCGTACCAGATCGCGGAAACGACGCAGGTACGTGCGCTGCCCGTCGATCAGGGCGCGGGCCGGGCCTGCGGCGCCGTGGCCGGGGTGGATCGTCCCGGCCCGGGGGAAACGCCGGTCAAGCTGGTCGAGGGCCTGGAGCCAGCCGCAACTGGTGCCCTCCAGCAGGGCGGGCGTGACCTTGGCGGTCGCCAGGTCGCCCGCGTACAGGTCACCGGTGTCCGGGCGGTAGTAGACGGTCGCGGTGTCGGACTCGCCGTGGGCGAACGTGGCGGTCTCGAAGCTGAGCCCGCCGACCCGCAGCGGCGCGTTGTCGTCGAAGGTCCTGTCGGCGTAGGTGACCTGGGCGGGGAAGTCGGCGTTGGCGGAACGGGCCAAGGGGTAGAAACCCCGCTTGTCCTCCCGCATCGCCGCGTCGGTCGCCTTCGAGGCGTAGATGAGCGCCTCGGGGTACGCCGCGTCGAAGGCGCCCGCGCCACCTACATGGTCGGGATGCGAGTGGGTGAGCAGGATGGCGGCCACCGGCTCGCCGGTCTTCTTGATCTCGGCCACCGCCTCGCGGGCGTCGCCCGGAGTGCGCAGCGTGTCGATGACGACCAGGCCCTCGGGGCCCTGGATCCAGTACGTGTTGACCGATCCGGGGTTGGGCGAGGCGAAGCCGCCCGTAGCGTCGGGGGTGGAGCAGCCGGTCACCGCCACGATCACGCAGGCGGCGAGCGTGCGCCGCATGGTCGCGTTCACGGCGTGCCGAGGTGGGTCTGGGCCCACTGATCGAAGGTGCGGGGGTCGTGGCCGGTGACCTCGCGGACCGTCGGGCGGACGACGGACTCGTCCAGCGTGCCGGTCACGTAGAAGTCGAAGAACGCGTCCACGTACTCGGCGGGCATGGTGGCTAGCAGTTCGGCGCGCGCCTCCTCGTTCGTCAGCCCGACGAAGGTCAGATCGCGGCCGAGCACCCTGGCCAGCCCGGACGCCCGCACGGCGGACTCGGACGCGGCCATGTAGCGGGTGACCGCGTTGGTCAGGTCGCCGCTCCCGGCCGACCCGCCGGACAGCAGCACCACCTGCTCGACGCCGGTACGGCGGGCCTCGGCCAGCAACTCCGGCAGGTTCTCGTACCCGGGAAGCAGGAACATCGCGCGCACCCCGCGCCGCGCATCGGTCATGCTCTCCGGCCGGTTGAGGTCGCCGGTGACCGTCTCGACGCCGTCCAGACGGGGTACGGCGCGCGGAGCCCGTACCAGAGCACGGACCGGTTCATCGGCCGCGACCAGAGCACGGACCACTTCGGCGCCGACGTTGCCCGTCGCGCCCGTTACCAAGATCATTTATCGGTCCTTCACAGGGATCACCAGGGGAGGGGGCGGCCGTCGCGGAAGAATCCGCCGGTCGGGCCGTTGTCGGGCAGGGTGGCCGCCCAGACGACTCCGGCCGCGCCCGCCGAGACCGGACGGCCGCCCCGCCCGCCCATGTCGGTCGCGACCCAGCCGGGGCAGATCGCGTTCACCAGCACGCCGTCGGCGCGCAGCTCGGCCGCGAGCATGCGGGTCAGGGCGTTGAGCGCCACCTTGGTGGTGTTGTACGCGGGCGTGCCGCCGCCCATGTTGGTGAGGGAGGCGGCCTCGCTGGAGACGTTGACGATCCGGGGGTGCGCGCTCTCGCGCAGCAGCGGCAGCAACGCCTGGGTCAGCCGCCACGGGCCGTAGAGGTTCGTCTCGGCCGCCTCGCGGACTACGCCGAGATCGGCGTCCGCGGCGCCCTGCCACGTGTCGTAGGCGATGGCGGCGTTGTTGACCAGGACGTCCAGCCGGCCGTACCGCTCGGCGACAGTGGCCGCCACCTGCGCGATGTCCGCGGCGGAGGTGACGTCGAGACGCAGCGGGACGATGTCACCGCCGAGCTCCTCGGCGATCGGCGACCGGGAGCCGAGCAGGACCGTGTGGCCCAGCTCCGCCAACTGCCGGCAGACCTCCCGGCCGATGCCTCGGTTGCCGCCGGTCACGAGGGCGATCATCCGGCTGCCGGCGCCAGCAGGTCCTTGTTGCCGTCGGCCCAGGTGGCGGTCATCACCACCCCGCTGATCTTCCAGCCGCCACCTGACCGGACCAGGTCGAAGCGGTACGTGCCGCCCAGCGTCCAGAGCGGCGAGCCGTGCGGGTTGGCGAGCCGGTGCGTGGCCTGGAACGACGCCGTGCAGACCGCGGTGCCGTCCTCGACGGTCACCAGGTGGTTCGTGATCAGGTGCTGTGTCGCGTCGAACGCGCCCAGCAGGCCCGACCACGCCTCGACGATCTGGGCGGGCGTCAGCGTGGCGGGCTCACCGCCGTTCAGGCTCGTGTAGTCCAGGGTCACGGAGTCCGCGAACACCTCGGCCAGGCGGTTCCACTCGCGCTGGTCGGAGTGCCAGGCCATACGGGTGCAGGTCTCGATGATCGCCAGACGATCCTCAGGTGCTCATGAGGGGCAATGATGGAACGGACCTTCCTCGCAGGTCCAATAGCTGCTGTAATAGTCAACGGCTATGGATGCTCACCTGCGAGACCTGAGATATTTCGTCGCCGTGGCGGAGGAGCTGAGCTTCACCCGCGCGGCCGAGCGCCTCTACATCGCGCAGCCGACGCTCAGTAAGCAGATACGCCAGCTCGAAGACCTGATGCGGGTGAAGCTGTTCGACCGCAACCGGCGTGCGGTATCCCTCACGGAGCCGGGCGAGGCGCTGCTTCCGGTCGCCCGCGAACTGCTCCAGCGGTGGGACGAGGCCCAGCGCGCCGTCGGCGACGCCGCCGCCGCGCAGACCTCGCGCCTGACCGTGGGCATGTCCACCAGCGTCGGCCGCGGCCTGCTGGCGGCGATCAGGGAACGGTTCACCACCCGCCGTCCCGGCTGCGAACTGCGGATTCGCCAGGTCAACTGGTCCGACGCCACCGCGGGACTGGCCGAGGGCGAGGTGGACGCGGCGTTCGTCTGGCTGCCGATACCCGGTCAGGACGATCTCAACGTCCAGGTCGTCGCCCGCGAGCCGCGCTGGGTGGCCTTCCGTGAGGGGCATCGGCTGGCCGTACGGGACGAGGTCGGATTCGCCGAACTCCTGGACGACGCGTTTCTTGCCCTGCCGGAGAGCGCGGGACCGCTGCGCGACCACTGGCTGGCGACCGACGAACGCGGCGGGCGGGCGCCGGTGGTCTGCTCGACCGTGACGAACGCCGAGGAGACCTTCGCGGCGCTGGAGAGCACCGACGCCGTCGTCCTGCTCGCCTCGGGCAACGCCGAGATCTACCGGCGGCCGGGGATCAGGGCGATCCCGGTTACGGGGCTGTCGCCGTGCGAGCTGGCGCTGGCCTGGCGTCCCGGCGATCACCGCACCGCCATCCGCGACCTGATCGACGCCCTGTCCCCCTAGACGGTGCAGCCCGTGGCTTCCAGGTGAGAGGCCAGGGGGTAGAAGGTGGCGTTTCGGCAGGTGTAGGTGCCGGCGTCGCCGTACCAGATGATCACCGTGACGTCCCGCAGCCCGTTGCCCGCGCAGTTCTCCGCGCTCACCCACCCCTGGCTGAACTCGCCCGTCACGCAGATGTACCCGCTCGCCGCCTGGGTGCTCGGCGCGGCCAGCATGGCCGCGCCGAGCACCGCGATGCACCATCCGACCATGCCCAGACGGTACGGCGGCGCGCCCACCCATCCGAGAGGCAGCCATCACCAGCACCAGTGCGTTCCTCACACCTATGCTGAGTCCCACTATGTGGGGAAGAATCGACGGCCTCAGAGTGCTGGACCTCGGCACCCCCGGCCCGCTGCGCGCCGAACTCAACGGCCTGGTCCTGTCCGGCGCCAAGACCGCCACGGCCGGGCTCCTGGAGTCCGACTACCGCGCCGAGGGCGAGGACCTGGAGCACGTCGGCGAACACCTGGTCCTGGTCGACGACGCCGGCGCCCGAGTGGGCGAGGTGGCCGTGACCTCCGTCGAAGTGGTGCCGTTCGCCGCCGTGACCTGGGAGTTCGCGCAGGCGGAAGGCGAAGGCTTCCGCTCGCTTGAGCACTGGCGCGATGCCCACCGCCGCTACTGGGCAGACGAGGGACAGCAGGTGGCAGACGACACAGAAGTCGTCTGCCTGTACCTGCGTGTAGTCACCGCTTCTTAGGCCAGTCGTCCTCAGGCGACACGAAACTGCCCCGAGCCGGGACGGTGTAGATCCAGCCCTCCTCTCGCAGCAACGCCATGGCCCGCCTGACCGTCTCCCGCGCCACGTCGTACTGCTGCTGGATGGTCGACTCCGGCGGGACCGGCCTGCGCGGCTGAAGCTGTCCTGAGGTGATCCGCTCCCGAAGGTCGTGCGCGATCTGCCGATAGAGCGGCATCTTCCGTACGGCCCGCGGTGCGTCCTCCGGCGACCCGACGAACGTGCCCTCGCCTTGGACCGTGTAGATCAGACCTTCCTCGCGCAGCATGTGAATCGCCCGCCGCGCCGTGGTCCTGGCCACCCCGAACTCCTGCTGGATCTCGGCCTCACTCGGCATCGGCTGCCCGGCGGTGAGCTCCGCGGCGCGGTTGCGCAGGGCTTCCGCGATCTGGATGTAGACGTGCGTGTCACCGTCGTAGTCGATCACATCCGCAAGATAGACGAACGGGTACGAGGTCCCTCATAACGCTCCTACTAAATAGACGGGTCGCTCGTTCTGTTAGACGGAGCGATACAACTAGACGTATTCTCTGGGTGTGCCGGAACCGCAGTGCATGTCACCTCATCCGGCTCCCGCGCAGCCTTGGGCGCGGAAGATCGACTGGGACGTCGCGGTCCCTCGGGCGGAGCGGGTGCGGGTCAAGGCGCATACCTGCTGCTGCCGGAGGGTGTACTACGAGCTTTGCCAGGGTGGTGGGTTGCGGTTCATACGGCGGTATACGAGAGAGAGGAAGCAGGTGTTCGTGCATGAGTCGACGTGGCTTCCTGCGGCGCAGACGGATCAGATGTGGATGCACCTACTCTGCGGGGAGGCGCGATGACCCTAGCGATCCTCGTTGATCGGCCACTTGTCAGGGTGGGCGACGTAGGTGCCTCGATAAGGGACGGTGAACACCCAGCCCTGCTCGCGCAGCAATGAGACTGATTGGCGGGCCGTGACCTTGGCCACGCCGTACAGCTGCATCATGTCCTTCTCACCGGGGATGGCTCGGTTCGGCGCGATGTCACCGCGCTGGATGCGCTTGGCCATCGCCTCCGCGATCTTCTGGTAGATCGGCATCTTGCGAGGTCGACGCGGTACGCCCGGCTCGCCGACGAAGGTGCCTTCGCCCTGGATCGTATAAACCATGCCCTGCTCACGAAGCTCCCGGGCGACGCGTCTCGCTGTGGTCCGGGCGATGTTGTAGTCGCTTTCGAGCTGGGCCTCGCTCGGCACTGGTGCGCCGGCTGGAAGCTCGCCACTCTGGATCTTCTTGAGAATCTCGTCGGCGACCTGCTTATAGATCGGCACGGGTCCGTGTCGGTCGAGCGCGCTCGGATCGTTGGACATATACGCACGCTAGTGCGTCTGGATACGTCTGCCTAGACCAATGGATACGTCTAATCACATGTTGCTGTCATTGGCTGCGGCGCGGGGTCACGGGTGACGTCGACCATTCGAGCAAAGCGCCTCACAGTTTCGGGTGGGTAGCAGTTGGACCTCACTGACGCGCCGGATCCGTTCATCCCCTGGGTTCTGGTGCACCATGGCCGGGTTTGCCGGCCTATGGGTGGTCGCGGGCGGTGCTCCGCTACAGGGGACACCGCCCGCGCCCGCCGAAGGTTGTTGGTCCATACGGAGTGTGCTGACGTGATGCCTGCAAGGTGAGCGGGTTGGATCTTTCTTGTCCAGCGCCGGGACCTCGATTCCCCTTGGGGTTCCGGTGCGCCGTAGGTGGTCGCGGGCGGTGTCTTTGCGCGGGGGCATCGCCCGCGGCTGCCGAAGCTGTCGGTCTATGCGGAGTTCGCTGATGTGAAGCGGGTCGCTCGTTGGGAGTTGGATCTTTCTTGTGCGCTGGAACCCCGCATTCCCCTTGGGGTTCTGGTGCGTCATGGGTTGGGGTTTGCGACCCATGGGTGGTCGCGGATGGCGTCCGGCCGCAGGGACGCCATCTGCGACCGCCGATGAATGACTTGTCGAAGTGTTCCCGCGGGGCGACTCCACCGAAAGGGCCCCGCGGGGACGCGGGCCGTCGTTGAGCCTGCTTGATGTGACGCGTCTGGAGACCTTCATGGGCTCGGCGCGCACCGTGGGCCCATCGTGGCCCACGGGCAGTCGTGGGCGAGCTACCTGGCCCGGTGCCGCCCGCGACTGCCGCTGACATCCCCGGTCATTCGGCCTGGTGGAGTTGGTCGTGGCGGGTTTCCGGCAGCGCATCGCTGCCCATCTAAGGCTCTCGGGCAGGGGACTTACACCAAGTCCTACACCTCACTGCCCGAGGCAGATCTGCCGTGTGTGCGTCCCAGCGCGCAGTGGGACGCGCACTCGGCGGTTCGCTTTGGTGCGTGGCCTCTGCTGCGGTAGCCACGCCGCCGCATGGCGCCATGGCGCCGTCGACTGGCGTGGCCTCGGCCCCCTCCCTGCGCGTCCGGGGCCACGCCTTTCTTATGCCTCCGGGCTCGGTTTTTCCGGGGAGGTCGCCGAGACCGGTTCGCGCGCGGGATGCCGCCTGCTGCCCGCGCCGGGACCCCGTGGGCTGGACCGGGACGCGGCCCACGGGGTTTCACGTATACGAGACCGGGGGTCACGAACGCCACCGGGCGCATCCGGGTCCGGCACCTTGGACGTGCTCACCTGAGAAGCTTCCATCACTTCGAGTCCCATGCGACGGACCCGGACGGCAGTGTTGAAGCATGTCGAGGTCTCAGCCTCCGCACGGTGGTGCCTGGCGCCGGGGGACGCGTATCGCCTTGATCGTGCTGCCGGTCGGGTTGCTGATGACAGGCATGGTTGGACTGCTGGCCGATCCGTTGCACCTATCCGCGTCTCTTCTGTCGGCGCTGGATCAGCGGGCCAGCGTGATCAGCATGTTCATCGGCGCGGCCGGGCTGGCCGTCTCGGTGATCGCGCTACTGCATCGAGGTGAGGGTGAAGGGCGGGCGCTTCCCCGGAGTAGGGACCATCGCCGTGGGATTCACGGAGAGGTCGAGGCCGGCGCTTGGCCCACTGCGGCGCACACCTTGCCGGCCGATGTCGCCTTGTTCACCGGGCGCCGCACCGAGATGGACGAGGTGCTCGGGGCGAATGCCAGCGTGTTCGGGATCGACGGGATGGCCGGGGTGGGCAAGACCGCTTTCGCCCAACATGCTGCACACCAACTCGCTCCCCGCTTCCCCGACGGGCAACTGTTCGTACGTCTTCATGGCCACACTCCCGGCCAACTCCCAGTCGACCCCGCCGATGCCCTTTCCACGCTGCCGCCCGTGAGGCGGATCTTCATATGACGCAGGGCGTTCCTGCCAGCATGCCGGAAGTGGACGCCGTTCGGCCGGCGGGGCTGCCGGACGTTGGCACCAGGCCCTGCATCTGCATCGCGTCGCCCTGGAGACGGCACGCAGCGTCAGCGATCCCCTCGCCGAGGCCGACGTGCTCAACGACCTGGGCGTCCTTCAGAGCTGGAACGGCGACCACCGGGAGGCCACCAAGACCTTGTCACAGGCGAGGGACCTTTACCGAGCCTTTGGCAACCTGCTTGGCGAGGCGAATGCGCTCACCTATCTTGGCTCTCTCCAAGGGCGCGCGGACCATCTCGAGGTGGCGATGGCAAGTCTCACTCGGGCCCTTGAACTGCACCGCGCCACCGGCAACCACGTCGGGTAGGCCCTGCGCTCAATGACCTGGGAGCCGCCCAGCAACTGACCGGATACCTGCTTGCGGTGGGTACCAACCTTGCCCGTGCGCTGGAGTTGTATCGAGTCCTTGGCAACGGCGCCGGCCAGGCCGAGGCGCTCACCGTTCTAGGGTTACCAGCCGCAGCCTTGGCGCGCCGGAGACGAGCTCTCGCAATCCGGCGGTTTTCATACCGCGGCTGGTGACCATGCGTCGGGTGTGTGACTGGGTTCGGTTGGTCAAGGCGACGCGGCTATGGATGGCGGCCGCTGCATCACCTACGCCGTAGGCGCGTCAGGGGTTCCGGTATCCCGCGCCTTGCCGGATCGCTACTGGTTGCGGGTGGTTGGGTCTACTTCGGCGTAGGTGAGGAGGTCGACCATGCGGAAGTCGCCCGGGGTACGGCTGGGCAGGAACGGGCGCCAGTTGGGGGCGTTGCGGTGGTAGCCCTGGGAGTCCAGTTGGAGGAGGCCGATGAAGACTTCGGCGATCAGGCGGGCGCCTACTCCGGCCAGGGATTGGCCGTTGGCCAGGGTTTCGGCCTCTTTCAGGACGTAGTACCAGAGGGGGGCTTGGGTTTCTATGCCTATGTTGAAGGTGGCGAGTTCTGCGGTGCTGATGGGGGCTATGCCCATCGTCTGGGCCAGGCGCTGGCCGGATGGTAGGGACCAGGTCAGGTGGCGTAGCAGGTTGCGGGTTGCCAGGGAGGTTGGGGGGTCGCCGCTGGTGATGGTTTGCAGGGGGAGGTTGAACAGCGGGGTGGAGAGTTTGGTGTCGATGCGTTTGTTGGGCTTGACCTCGCCGTCGCCGAAGTCGAAGAAGGTCTGCCAGCCTATGAAGCGGCGGCGGGCCCTGGCGCCGCCGCGCAGGTCTACCGGGTCGGCCTGGCCTTCGGCGATCGGGTCGAAGATGAAGCCGAAGAACGGCTGGTCGCCGGGGTCGCCCTTCATGTTCGCGCGGTAGGAGGGGCGGATCATGCTGTGGCCCATGCGGTAGGCGATCTGGAACTCCACCGGGATGAACGCGGTCGATGGGCGGTAGAACTGGCGGCCGTTCCGCAGGATGTGGGTGATCAGGGGCTGGCCGACCAACTGGGGGAGGAACTCGTGCAGGATGATCCAGTGGTAGTGCCACAGGACGTTGAGGCGGGCGGTGCCGAAGGTGTTGGGGAGGCCCTGGGCACGGACTCGGTCTACCACCTTGTTGTGGAATTTCATGAAGGCCGCGTGTAGGCCGGCGATCATCAGGTTCTCGTCGTTGCGTTCGTCGGAGATGATCGCGGATCCGTCGCTTCGGCGTGGGAGGTCCTCGAACGCGCCGCCGTTCTCGATCCGGAACTTGGCTCGGTCGCTGGGGGAGTAGAGGTGGGGGCTGACGTCGGGGCCGCCGCCGTACACCGAGTCGAGGTCGAACTGCGGGGTGCGGGTGTTGGGGGAGTCCTCCGGGCGCTTTGGTACGCCCAGCGGGGAGAGCCGGTCGAACGTCATGTCGTGGTCGAGGAACTGGCCCAGGAAGGTGGTGCCGGCGGTCTGGGTGGGGTTGTCCAGGTTGTTGGGGCTGAGCTCCGGCTCGGTGATCAGGCGCCTCGGGCCGAACTCCAACGGGTCCTTGGCGTCCATGAAGCCGCCCGGTCTGCCCATCTCCATCAGGCCGGCTCGCACGGTGTCGGTGGCGGGGGCGAACGCCGGGAGTTGGAAGATACGCCCGAAGCTGTTGGCCAGCACGCCGCTGGACTCGGCTCTGGCCGAGGCGGCTATGGCGGCGTCCATGTCGACCATGGCTATAGCCGTTGCGCCTACGCTGCCTAAGAATGCTCGCCGGCTGACCTTGTCTGGTGTATCGCGCGTGTCTCGCCTCACGGGGCTCATGCGCCACCTCCTTTGCCGCGCAGTCTGCGGCTATGGAGATCGGGTCACAACGGCCCCAGGGGGTTCTCGGCGACGCGAGGGGGAGGTCGTGATTTTATATGCTCGTTTAAAATAGTATAGCGACTGTGGTGAAAGTGTAGTCGCCGATGTGAGCTGAGGTGGGCCTCGGTTCTGCGGCGGGAAGGGGGCAGGTGCGCCGCTCCGATGGGCGAGATCGCGGGAGGAGAGCGCTCGGCCGGGCATGGTGGCGGGGCGCGGGGGTGAGGGGGACGGGCGCGCGCGGGCGAGAGAAATGTGCGGGGCGAGGGAAGGTGTGCGGCCCCGGCGGAGACGCGGGCGGCGGGTCGCGGGGGCGCGCGTGGGGCGGGGAGTGCTCGGCCGGGCGACGTCGCGGGGTGCGCGTGGGGCGGGGGCGCGGGCGTGGAGGCGCGCGGGGGAGGGGTATGCGGGCGCAGGGCACACGGGGGAGGGGGTGGTGGGGGTGCTTGGGGTGTGAGGGTGGCGCTGGGCGCGGGCCGCGGTGGGGGGTGCGGGGGCGCTGCGCGGGGGTTGCCGAATGTTGCCTGACAACTCTTGCTCGGAGCCAGCGGGTGGTCCCGGGTGGTTCTGTTCAGTTGTGGTCGTGCGAGGGGGCGCTCGGGCCGGCCAACGGCTAGGCTTTCAGCCGAGACACCCGAACCGGCTGGTTGGACAGCACCTCGTGCTGCAGGCGCTGAAGCTGGGTCGAGGGTTCGAGGCCCAGTTCCGTGTGCAATGTCGAGCGAATCTCTTGGTAGGCGAGCAACGCGTCACTTCGCCGTCCGGCATGATTCAACGCGGAAATCAGCTGCTCATGCAACCATTCATTGAATGGGTACTCAGCTATCAGCTCGCGCAGCTCCCCGATGAGTTCCACGTGGCGGCCCAATTGACTGTCCGCTTGGATACGAAGTTCGATCGCGCGTAGGCGTTGTTCCATTAGACTCTGCGTGTGCGTCGCCAGAATGGTGCCCTGCGGTACATTCGCCAGCGGTAAGTCGGTCCACAAATTCAGCGCTTGGTGCAATATCGGCGCCGCCTCTGCCGCGCGGCCCTGCTCCAGATGTGTGCGGCCCTGGGTGACCAGTGCCTCGAAGGTGTCCGCGTCCAGCGCCCCGGCGGGGAGCCTGAGCATGTACCCGGGCCACTTCGTGACGAGGAGCTCCTCGTCGGTGCCTGAGCGGTCTCGGTCGATGAGCTTCCTTACCTGGTAGATGTACGTCTGTGTGGTCGTGACCGCGGTCCTCGCGGGGTTGTCGCCCCACAGCTCCTCGACCAGGGTCTCGATGGGGACGACGCGGTTGGCGCGCAGAAGCAGGAGCGCCAGCACGCGTAGGACTTTGGGCGGTGTGGGTGTGCATACACGGCCGTTTTCAAGGACTTCCAGTGCCCCCAGAACTTTGAACTCCAGCATTTTACCTACCCCGTTGAATGCGGATCGAAGCGCATGGAGACGGGCGGAGGCAAGCCGCCGCCCATCTTCGATTTGCATGGGAGTTGACTCAGAATAAGCAGACCTGGCAAGGAATGGCAACGGTCCAATGTCTGGTTGCGCCGTCAATTCCATGTTGGTATTGTCTGCTCCCCCTATTCACTTGGTGAGCACGAGGGCGGCGTTGAAGCCGCCGAATCCGCGGGCGACCACCAAGGCTGTGCGC
This sequence comes from Nonomuraea sp. NPDC050790, assembly GCF_044456745.1. Classification (NCBI taxonomy): domain Bacteria; kingdom Bacillati; phylum Actinomycetota; class Actinomycetes; order Streptosporangiales; family Streptosporangiaceae; genus Nonomuraea; species Nonomuraea sp. NPDC050790. The sequence continues at coordinate 240,140 of NZ_JBITGF010000004.1, forward strand.
AGGGTGCGCTCGCGGGGCCGGCCGAGGACGAGGTCGAGACCCAGAGAGTGCACGGGGTCTGTCGTTCCCACTGTCGGCGGGATCACACCATCACGCATGCTCAGCAGAGCCGTGGCGACATCCAGGGCCGCGCCCCCGGCGTAAAGGCGTCCGGTCATGGTTTTGGGCGCAGTAACCGGGACTTTGTGGGGACCGAAAACCGCGTTCAGAGCTTCCGCTTCGGCCCGGTCCGCGGCGGGCAGGCCCATGGCGTCGGCGAACACCACGTCGATGTCTTCGGGGCCGAGGTCCGCGTCCGCCAGGGCTCGCCTGATGGCGTTGACGAGGGTCGGCGGACGGTCCCGCTCCGGGGGAGGGTCGAATGTCGCCGCATATCCCGATATATAGCCATAAACCGGCGTACGCGATCCGTCGATGCGCTCGACGGTGAACATCGCGCCGCCCTCCCCGGGCACGTAACCGCAAGCCTTCTCGTCAAATGGAACATAAGCCCGCGAAGCATCAGAATGCGTGCTCAATCCTCCGCTGGACAACTGCGCCACCAGACCGTACGGGCACAGGGAGGCGTCGGTCCCCCCGACCAGCGCCAGCCGGGCCCCCGAGCGCAGCATCCGCCGCGCCTGCCCGACCGCGTCCAGCCCGCCCGCCTGCTCGGTGGCGATCGCCGCGCACGGCCCGCGCATCCCGTTGCGGATGGAGATCTGTCCCGTGGAGGCCGCGTAGAACCAGGCGATCGACTGGTACGCCCCGACGTGGTCGGGTCCCTTGCCCCAGAGCCCGGTCATCTCCTTCTGCCCGAACTCCGTCCCGCCCGACGAACTGGCGGTCACGACGGTCATCTCGTACTCGGGCAGGTCGGCCGGCCGTACCCCCGCGTCGGAGAGGGCGCGGTCGGCGGCCACCAGGCCCATGTGGGTCCAGTGGTCGGTCTGGGTGGTGATGCGGCTGGGCAGCAGCTCGCGTGCGGTGAACCCGCGCACCTCGCCGGCCAGCCGCGCCGGGTAGGAGGCGGGGTCGAAGCGGGTGATGGGGCCGATGCCGCTGCGGCCGTCGAGCGTAGCCGCCCAGTAGTCCTCAGTGGTGGTGCCGTTCGGCGCGATCACGCCGATGCCGGTGACGCCGAGGCGTTCCCTCACGAATCTCCCTTCTCGTGCTTGGCCAGCACCATGGCGGTCTGGAACCCCCCGAACCCGCTGCCGACACTCAGCACCACGTCGGTCCTGTGATCGCGGGCCGTCAGCGGCACGTAGTCGAGGTCGCATTCCGGGTCGGGGTGGTGCAGGTTCGCCGTGGGCGGGACGATCTGGTGCTCGATCGCCAGGGCGGAGGCGGCGACCTCGATCGCGCCGATCGCCCCGAGCGAGTGTCCGACCATGGATTTGATCGAGCTGACCGGCACTTCGTAGGCGTGCTGCCCGAGGCTGCGCTTGAAGGCGGCGGTCTCGTGGCGGTCGTTCTGCTTGGTCCCCGAGCCGTGGGCGTTGATGTAGTCCACGTCGGTGGGGTCGAGCCTGGCCTCGCCGAGGGCGACGGTGATGGCCTCGGCCATCTCCCTGCCGTCGGGCTTGAGGCCGGTCATGTGGAAGGCGTTGCTGCGCGCGGCGTATCCGGCCACCTCGGCGTAGATGTGCGCGCCGCGCGCCCGTGCGGCTTCGAGCTCTTCCAGCACGAGTACGGCCGCGCCCTCCCCGAGAACGAACCCGCTGCGCGTGCGGTCGAACGGCCGGGAGGCGGCGGCGGGATCGCTGGTGTCGGCGGTGGTGGCCTTGATGGCGTCGAAGCACGCCACGGTGATCGGTGAGACGGGGGCGTCGGTGGCTCCGGCGATCGCCACGTCCACCGTGCCCTCGGCGACGAGCTGCGCGCCGTACCCGACGGCGTCGAGCCCTGAGGTGCACCCGTTGGAGACGAGCTGCACGGGACCCTCCGCCCCAGTCTCCCAGGCGACCTCGACGGCCAGCGTGCTCGGCACCATGTGACCGTAGAGGTGGGGCACGCCGTACTCGTGGTCGAGCAGCCAGCGCTTGCCGGCGTCGCTGAGCACGACGTACTCCTCCTCCAGGCTGACCGTGCAGCCGACGGCGCTGCCCAGGCTGACCCCGATCCGGCCGGGGTCCACCTCGGGCAGGCCGCTGTCGGCCAGTGCCTCTCGGGCGCTGACGACGGCGAACTGCGCGGCGCGGTCCATCCTGCGCACCTGGCGGGCGGTGAGCCCCGCGGCGGCGGGGTCGAAGTCGACCTCCGCCGCCAGCGGCGAGCGGAAGGCCCCGGCGTCGAAGGACTGGATGAGGCGGGTGGCCGAGCGGCCGGCGGTGAGCATCTCCCAGGTGGCCTTGGTGCCCACACCTCCAGGTGTGACCATGCCGATCCCGGTGATCACGACCCGGCGTCTCACAGCCGCGCCCCGCCGACCTGAGGGGAGGACTCGTGGGCGTGGGGCGGCTCCTCGGTGTCGACGTGGCCGAGCTCCGGGCGGGGCGCGAGCGGGCTGAGGTGGAAGACGGCCTCGCCCTCCTCGGCTCCGGTGTTGACGAGCCGGTGCCTGGCGCCGATGGGCACCATGAGGCCGTCGCCGGGACCGAGCTCGACCGTCTCGTCCTCCACGCGCATGGTGAGCGTGCCGCGGACGACGTAAAGGAACTCCTCGGAGTGGGGGTGGTAGTGCTCGGCGACGTACTCGCCGGGCGCGAGCCTGAGCACCCCCATGAAGCCCGAGGTGCTCCGCACGGTCTTCGGGCTGAGCAGGACCCGGATGTCGCCGCCTCTGCGCCGGTTGGGAACGACATCACTAGCGGTGATCTTCATGTCCGCAACCCTGCCAAAGCCCGTTGGTGCGGTCTTCCAGGCTCAGTCGAGGGGCGTTGGTTAGCGCCTACAGTGTTGCGTATGGTCCGCCGAATCCCGATGGACGTCGCGCAGGTGGTGGCGGTCATCGCGGTCACGATCGTGGGAACCGCCTTCATCGCACGCGAGTCGCCGCCCGGCGGACTGCCGCTCTGGCTGGGCTTCGGCCTGCTGGTGGCGATGTCACTGCCGCTGCTGTTCCTGCGGCGGGCGCCCGTGCTCGCGGTGGCGTCGGTCGTCGCCGGTGCACTGGTATACCAGGGTCTCGACTTTCCCGGGGGAGCTTCGACGATCCCGCCGTCGATCGCGCTGTTCACGGTGGCGAGCGGCGGCTACCGCAGGCTCGCCGGAGGCGGCGCGCTGGCGTGGCTGGCGGGCACCCTGATGCTGGGCTGGTTCGGCACCCGCCCGCCGGGCGTGCAGGGCACGGTGTGGTTCGTGACCTGGCTGTTCGCGATCCTCATCCTGGGCGAGATCTCGCGCAACCGCCGCGAGCAGCTCATCGCCGAGCGCGAGCGGATGGCGCAGGCCGAGCGCGCCCGCGAGGAGGAGGCCAGGCGGCGGGTGACCGAGGAGCGCCTGCGCATCGCCCGCGAACTGCACGACCTGCTGGCCCACAGCATCTCGGTGATCAACCTCCAGGCGGGCGTCTCGGAGCACCTGATCGACCGCGACCCCGAGCAGGCCCGCCGGGCGCTCGGCGACATCCGCCGGGTGAGCAAGGAGGTCCTGGTGGAGCTGAGGGGCGCGCTCGGGGTGCTGCGCGACGTGGACGAGGGCGAGCAGCCGCTCGCCCCCGCCCCCGGCATGGACCGCCTTCCCGAGCTGGTACGGCGGGCCAGATCCGGCGGCATCGAGGTGGACCTCACCCTGCCCGAGGACTGCCCCGAACTCCCCAAAACCGTGGATCTAGCGGTTTACCGGATTGTTCAGGAAGCTCTGACCAATATCATCAAACATGCCGGGGCCGCCCGCGCCGAGGTGTCGGTGCGCTGCTCGGGCGGCGAGCTGCTGGTGGAGGTGCGCGACGACGGCGTGGGCGGCACGCCCGGAGAGGGGAACGGTCTGGTGGGCATGCGCGAGCGCGCGGCGTCGCTGAACGGCGTCTTCGACGCGGGCCCCGCGCCGGGCGGCGGCTTCCTCGTCGAGGCCAGGCTGCCGGTGAGGGGGCTGGCGGCGTGATCAGGGTGGTGCTGGCCGACGACCAGCCGCTGATCAGGGCGGGCCTGCGGGCGCTGCTCCACTTCGAGACCGACATCGAGGTCGTCGGCGAGGCCGGCGACGGCCGCCACGCCCTGGAACTGGCCGCGCGGCTCAGGCCCGACATCGTCCTCATGGACGTGCGCATGCCAGAGATGGACGGCATCGAGGCCACGCGCCGCATCGCGGAGAACCCCCGCCTGGACGGCGTGCGCGTGGTCATCCTGACCACGTTCGAGCTGGACGAGTACGTCTTCAAGAGCCTGCGCGCCGGCGCCAGCGGCTTCCTCGTCAAGGACACCGAGCCGGCGATGCTGCTGCAGGCGATCCGGGTGGTGGCCGGGGGAGAGGCGCTGCTCACCCCCGGCGTGACCAGGCGGCTGATCGACGAGTACGCCGCCAAGTCGACCGAGGACCGCCCCACCCCTGAGCTGGACGTGCTGACCGACCGCGAGCGCGAGGTGGTCGCCCTGGTCGCGGCGGGACTGTCCAACCAGGAGATCGCCGATCGCATGGTGGTCAGCCCGGCGACCGCCAAGACACACGTCAGCCGGGCCATGATCAAACTGGGCGCGCGCGACCGGGCGCAGCTCGTGGTGATCGCCTTCGAGTCCGGCCTGGTCACGCCGCGCAGACGCCTGTGACCGCGCTCACCAGGTCACGGGCAGCTCGGGCAGGCCGCGGATGAGGTGCCCGCCCTGCGGGCGCAGCTCCTCCACCGGTACGGCCAGCCGTACCGAGGGCAGCCCCCGCAACATCCCGGCCAGCGCGAGCTCCAGCTCCAGCCGGGCCAGGCGGGCGCCCAGGCAGTAGTGCATCCCGTGGCCGAACGTGAGGTGCGGGTTGTCCTCGCGGCCGACGTCGAACACGTCGGGGTCGCGGAAGACGCCCGGGTCCCGGTTGGCCGCGGAGATCGCCGGCAGCACGGCCTCGCCCGCGGCGACGGTCACATTGCCCAGCTTCACGTCCTCGGTGGCGATCCGCAGCAGGCCGCCGCCGGTGGTGAGGGCGTTGTAGCGCAGCAGCTCGTCCACCGCGGACGGCAGCAGGCCGGGGTCGGCGCGCAGCCGTTCGAGCTCGGCGGGGTGGCGGAACAGGCACAGGAACGACAGCGCGATCTCGCTGGCGGTGCTGAGGAAGCCGCCGGTCAGGACGGTGGCGCCGAGCATGACCAGCTCGTCCTCGCTGAGCCGGTCGCCGGAGTCGCGCATCGCGATGAGCTCGCTGACCAGGTCGTCGCGCGGCGCGGCGCGGCGGTCGGCGATGAGCCCGGCCAAATAGTCTTTGAGCTCGGCGCGGGTGGCCGCCACCTGCTCGGGCGGGTACTGGGTGAGGCTGAGCAGGACGTCCACGAACCCGGCGATCGTGTCGCGGTCGGCGGCGGGCACCCCGAGCAGCTCGCAGATGACGGTGATCGGCAGCCGCCGGGCGAACAGCGTGACCAGGTCGGCGGGCGGCCCCGCCGCCTTCAGCGCGGCGACGAGCAGGTCCACCTCGCGTTCGATGACCGGGCGCAGCGCGGCGGTCCTGCGGTTGTTGAAGGCCGGTGAGACCAGCCGCCGCAGCCGCGTGTGCTCGGGCGGATCCATGCTGAACATCGAGGCCGGGTCCGGCGGGATCGGCTGCAGGCGGGGCGCGCCCGGCCGGGTGGTGTGGGCCCGGCTGAAGCGCTGGTCGCCCATCACGGTCTTGTTGTCCTCGTAGGTGGTGACCAGCCAGGCGGTGTCGCCGGTCGGGAAGGTCACCTTGCTCACCGGCTCCTCCCGCCTGAGCTGCTCGAACTCGGGCGCCGGCTCGCCGGGGCAGCGGGGGACGAAGGGGAATCTGCGCATGCCCCCAGCCATACCGGGCGGCCGTCGTGCGGACGTTGAGCGGCGTTGGAGACGACTCGGGCACCAAGGAGACACAAACCCGGCACAAGATCCGGGTGCCAGCATCGCTGCCGACGGACCGGCCCCCGAGCGACGGGAGTGGATGCCCATGGCGCCTTCGCTGCTTCCCTGGCGACAGCCGCGCTGGTTCAGCACGCTGTTCATGACCGACCTGTGGGAGCGATTCAGCTTCTTCGGGATGATGGCCATCCTCTTCCTCTACGCGACCAGCCCCGACGGGCTCGGTATGCCTCCCGGCAGCGCCGGCGCCCTGGTCGGGCTCTACATCTCGGCCACGTTCGTCGCCTCGGTGCCGGGCGGCTGGCTGGGCGACCGGGTCTTCGGGCCGCAGCGCGCGGTCCTGTCCGGGGCGATCCTCATCGCCTGCGGCCACCTCACGCTCGTGGTGCCGGCCGAAGCGACGTTCTACCTGGGCATCACGCTGATCGCGGCGGGAACCGGCCTGCTCAAGCCGAACCTCTCGGCGCTGCTCGGCTCCTTCTACCCGCCCGGCCAGGCGGCCGAGCGGGAGGCGGCCTTCTCCGTCTTCTTCGTCAGCATCCAGGTGGGCGCGCTGCTCGCCCCGCTGATCACCGGATTCGTGGGCGAGACCGTCGACTGGCATCTCGGCTTCGGCACCGCCGCGGTCGGGATGGGCATCGGCATCGCCGTCTTCGCCCGCGGCCGCAGGCACTTCGGCGAGGTGGGGCGCGAGCCAGGCCAGCCCGCCGAACCGGCCACCGTGCGCAGGCTCCGGCTGTGGAGCGCCGTGATCGTGGCCGTCGTGGCGGCCGGGCTGGTCGCCGCCGCCGTCCAGGGCGTGCTGCGGGTGGAACTGCTCGTGGCCGTAGTGGGTCTGCTGGTGCTCCTCGCGCCGGTGCCGTACTCGCGGGTGATCCTCAAGCGGGCCACCCCCGAGGAGAGGGTACGGCTGCGCGCCTACGCCTGGGTCTTCCTCACCACGACCGTGCTGTTCCTGCTGGTCAGCCAGAGCAACTCGGTGCTCAACCACTTCGCCGCGGTCTCGACCGACCGGCAGGTGGGCGGGTTCCTGGTGCCGGCGAGCTGGTTCCAGTCGCTGCACCCGCTGTTCGTGCTGCTGGCGGCGCCGGTGCTGGCCCGCGTGTGGAGCGGGCCGGCGGGGCGGCTGGCCGTACCGGTGAAGCTGGCGGCGGGACTGGTGATCGCGGCCGGGAGCTTCCTGCTCATGGTCTTCGCCGCGCAGAGCCCGGCGGCCTCCCCGCTGTGGCTGGTCGTGGTCTACCTGACGCTGTCGATCGCCGAGCTGATCATCGGCACGGTCGGGCTCGGCGTGACCGCGATGGTCGCGCCCGCCGGGGCCACCAGCCAGCTCATGGGGCTGTGGTGGCTGGCCGGGGCGGTCGGCGCCGTCGTCGGCGGCCAGTTCGCGCGGCTGGCCATGCCCGGCGGGCCGGGTCCGCAGGCCGCCGCCCAGGGCCCGGGGCCCGGCTACTTCCTCGCGCTCACGATCCTGCCCCTCATCGTCGCGGCCGCGCTCGCGCTGGCCCGCACCCGTATCGCCGCCCGGTTGCGACCGGGCCCCGCACACCCGTCCTTCCAGCTCACCACCGATGGAGGTCCCGTATGACCAGCGAGATGACCGCGCCCGCCGTCAGCGCAGAGCCGCTGTGGCGCCTCGGCACGGCCTACTTCAGCCGCAAGACGGTGCTGACGGCGGCCGAGCTCGGCGTCTTCACCACCCTGTCCGGCGCGCCGGCCTCGTCCGACGAACTGGCCAAGCGCCTGGAACTGCACCCGCGCGGCGCCCGCGACTTCTTCGACACGCTCGTGGCGCTCGGCGTGCTCACCCGCGAGGGCGAGATCTACCACAACACCCCGCTGGCCGAGCACTACCTCAACTCCGACCGGGCCTCCTACGTGGGCGCCTTCCTGAACGCGGCCGACGCCCGCTGGAACCAGCTCATCGACGCCCTGCGCACCGGTGAGCCGCAGAACCGGTGGGGCTCGGGTGCGCAGATGTTCACCGAGCAGTACCGGACCACCGCCGCCTGGCGGAACTTCACCGCCGGCATGGACTACCTGAACGGGATGATCGGCCCGGTGCTCGCCGAGGCGTTCGACTGGTCCAAGGTCACCTCGGTGGTCGACGTGGGCGGGGCGCGCGGCAACCTGGCCGCGGCGATCCTGCGCCGCCACCCGCACGTCGAGGCGGGCGTCATGGACCTGCCCGGCGTCGCGCCGGTCTTCGACGAGCACATGACCCAGCTCGGGCTCACCGGGAAGATCACCTTCCACCCCGGCAACTTCTTCGAGGACCCGATGCCCGGCGCGCAGGCACTGGTCATGAGCCACGTGCTGCACGACTGGGGGGTGAGCGAGCGCGAACAGCTCGTGGCCGCCGCCTTCTCCGCGCTGCCGTCCGGCGGCGTGCTGCTGATCTGCGACCCGATGATCGACGACGATCGCCAGGGACCGGCCGGAGCGCTGCTGACCAGCCTCAACATGCTCATGGTCACGCCGCACGGCTCGGAGTACACGCGCGCCGACTGCCGCTCCTGGCTGGAGAAGGCCGGATTCACCGGCCTGACCGAGGCCGAGCTCGGCACGCACAACACGCTCATCACCGCCCGCAAGCCATGAGCGAGACCGAGGTACTCATCGTCGGCGGCGGCGTGGTCGGCCTGTCGGCCGCCGCCTTCCTGGCCTGGCACGGCGTCTCCTGCCGGGTGGTGGAGCGCCGCGCCGACCTGTCCATCCACCCGAGGGCGCGGGGCTTCAACCCGCGCGCGGTCGAGCTGATGCGCCAGATCGGCCTGGAGCCTGCCGTACTGGAGGCCAGCAGGGGCTTCGCCGGGCACACCATGCGGGCCCGGGTCGAGAGCCTGACCGGCCGGGAGATGTTCCGCGCCGACCTGCCCACCGCCACCGACCTGGACCGGCTCAGCCCCTCGCCGTGGGCGCTGTGCAGCCAGGACCGGCTGGAGCCGCTGCTGCGGGCGCACGCGGTCGAGCTGGGCGCGCGGGTCGGCTTCGGCGTCGAGCTGTCGGCCTTCGAGCAGGACGGCGAAGGCGTCACCGCGACCGTGCGCAGCAGGACCGACGGTACGGCGGAGCGGATCAGGGCCCGGTACCTGATCGGCGCCGACGGGGTGCGCAGCCGGGTCAGGCAGCGCCTCGGCATCGAGCTCAAGGGCACGCCCGCACTGCTGCGCCAGCTCAGCATCGTGTTCAAGGCCGACCTGCGCGAGTACCTCGGTGACCGCCGCTTCGCCATCTGCCAGGTGGTCAACGACACCGTCGAGGGGCTGCTCGTCCACGACGACACGCTCACGCAGGGCACCCTCTACATCCAGTACGACCCGGCCAAGGGCCAGAGCTCGGCCGACTACCCGTGGCCGCGCTGCGTCCAGCTCGTCAGGGCCGCGATCGGCGCCCCCGGCCTGCCGGTGCGCATCCTCGACACCCAGTCGTGGGAGCTGTCGGCCCTGTCGGCCACCCGGTACGGCGACGGCCGCGTGTTCCTGGCCGGGGACGCGGTCCACGTGATGCCTCCGGTCGGCGGCTTCGGCGCCAGCACCGGCATCCAGGACGCGCACAACCTCGCCTGGAAGCTGGCCCACGTGCTGCGTGGCAAGGCGGGGCCGGAACTGCTCGACACCTACGAGGCCGAGCGCGCCCCGGTGGCGGAGTTCACGGTCGAGCAGTGCCTGCGCAGGGTCACCTCGGGCACCGGCTTCGGCCGCCCGCCCGCCGACGCGGGACTGCTCGACGACCTGACGCTCACGCTGGGCTTCCGCTACGGCCAGGGCGACTACGCCGAGCCGGTGGGCGAGCCGGGCACCCGGGCGCCGCACGTCCAGCTCGGTGACGGCCGCTCGACGCTCGACCTGTTCGGGCGCGAGCCGTGCCTGCTGACCGGGTCCTCCGGTGAGCGGTGGCGCGCGGCCGTACCTGATCTGGAGGTGCACGTCGTGCGGGAGCCGGAGTGGGCGGCGCGCTACGGCGTGGAGCCGGACGGGGCCGTGCTGGTGCGGCCGGACGGGATCGTGGCCTGGCGCGGCACGGAACCCGGGGAGCTTCCGGACGCGCTGGCGCGCGTCCTGTGCCGGGAAAGCCGGTGAAGGGCGTGGTCATGCACGTGCTGGAGCAGATCGCGAAGGCCGGGGTGTTCTGGATCTGGTTCCCGGTGCCGGAGGAGGAACGCCAGGAGGAAGAGGAGTGGCGATGGTGAGCACCGGAACGCGCCGCCAGAGCGTGGCGCTGCCGCTGGTCGCCGTGGCGCTGGCGCAGTTCCTGGCGATGGTGGACCTCAACATCACCGCGACCGCGCTGCCCGCGATCGTGGGCGAGTTCGGGCGGCTGGACCTGTTCGCCTGGGTCACCACGGGCGCGGTGCTCGCCTCCACCGTCACCACCCCCCTGTACGGCAAGCTCAGCGACGTCCTCGGCCGCAAGCAGGTCTTCGTGCTCGCGCTGGCCCTGCTGACCGCCGGGTCGGTGCTGTGCGCGCTGGCCCAGTCGATGCCGCAGCTCGTGCTCTTCCGCATCGTCCAGGGCGTCGGCGCGGGCGGCCTCATGGTCTCGGCCATGGCCATCTACGCCGAGCTGCTCACCCCCGAGCAGCGGATGCGCTACCAGATCTGGTTCGCGACCACGCTCAACGCCTCGGCGGCCATCAGCCCGTTCCTGGGCGGCCTCATCACCGACTGGATCGACTGGCGCTGGACGTTCTGGCTGACCGTGCCCGTGGCGCTGATCGCGGTCGCGCTCATCGCCAGGACCCGGCTGCTGCCCAGGCCCGAGGCGCCGGTCCGGATCGACTACCTGGGCGCGGCGCTGCTCGGCGGCGTGTGCACCTGCCTGGTGCTGGTCAGTAGCTGGGCGGGCGGCGCCTATGCGTGGGGCTCGCCGGTGGTCGTCGGGCTGGGCGCGGCGGCGGTCGTGCTGCTGATCGCCTGGCTGCGGGTGGAGCGCCGGGCCGAGCAGCCGATCATCCCGCTGCGGCTGTTCCGCGACCCGGTGCTCGTGGTCGCGAACGTGCAGGGCTTCGTCACCGGCCTCACGATGTTCGCCTCGGTCACGTTCCTGCCGCTGCTCATGGTGGCGCGCGGCGAGTCGGCCACCGGTGCCGGGCTGGCGCTGATCCCGCTCACCGCCGGATCGCTGATCGTCTCCCTGGGCCTCAGCTCGCTCATGGCCCGCGCCGCCCGGCCCCAGTTGTTCGCCGTGCTCGGCGGCGTGCTGCTCACCGGCGGGCTGGTCGCGCTGGCCGGGGCGAGCGGGCCGGCGATGCTGGCCGGCGCGCTCGTGTTCGGCATCGGGCTGGCGCTGATCTTCCAGGTCTACTCCGTGGCCGTCATGAACCACGCGCCCCGCTGCGACCTCGGGTCGGCCATCGGGCTGCAGTCGCTCAGCCGCCAGCTCGGCGGCACGCTCGGCCTGGCCGCGCTGAGCGGCGCCTTCCAGGCCAAGCTCGCGGCCGAGCTGGCCGCCCGCGTGCCGGAGAACCAGCTCGGCCAGGCCGTGGCCGCCGCCGGCGACCCCGAGACGGTCAGCGCGCTGCCCGAGGCGCTGCGCGCCGCGGTCACCGGCGGCTACGGGTCGGCGCTCACGCTGGTCCTGCTCGCCGCGGCCGCCTGCGCGGGCGTCGGGCTGCTGGCCACCCTCGTGCTCAAACTGCCCAACCCAACGAAGAAGGGAAGCGACCATGACCGTGTTCACCCTGGACGACCTGCGGCGCATCATGAGGGAGGCCGCGGGTGAGGGAGAGGCCGTCGACCTGGACGGCGACATCCTCGAGACGCCGTTCGCGGACCTGGACTACGACTCGCTGGCCGTACTGGAGATGACCGTGCGCGTCGAGCGCGAGTTCGGGGTCAAGCTCGGCGACGACGAGGTCGGCGGCGTGAAGCTGCCCAGCGAGTTCATCGACCTCGTCAACAGCCGGCTACCTCAGGGGGAGTAGCCGCTCGCGCCCACTGCGTCCGCCGGGGTAGGCGCGGAAACCTCCTCACGGCGGACGCCCCCTTCCGAACCGGACTGACAGGCTGGTGAACCATGGACAACCTGCTGTTGTCGAGGCTGCAGTTCGCGACGACGACCTCGCTCCACTTCCTCTTCGTCACGCTGACGCTGGGGCTGGTGCTGTTCGTGGCGGGCATGCAGACCGCCTACACGATCACCGGGAACCCGGTCTATCGCCGCATGACGAAGTTCTGGGGCAAGATCTACGTCGTCAACTACGCGGTCGGCATCGTCACGGGCCTCGTGATGGAGTTCCAGTTCGGCCTGAACTGGAGCGGCCTGTCGAAGATGACGGGCAACGTCTTCGGCGTGCCGCTGGCCCTGGAGACGCTGATCGCCTTCGTCGCCGAGGCCACCTTCCTCGGCATGTGGATCTTCGGCTGGGACCGCATCCGCAAGGGCGTCCATCTCGCGCTGATCTGGCTGGTGGCGCTCACCGCCTACGCCTCGGCGTTCTGGATCATGGTGGCCAACGCGTTCCTGCAGCATCCGGTGGGCTACGAGATGCGCGGTGACCAGGCCTACCTCACCGACTTCGGCGCGCTGCTCGCCAACAGCAACCTCATCGACACGCTGCTGCACGTGATCTCCGCCGCGGTGCTGGCCGGCGGGCTGTTCGTCGCGGGGATCAGCGCCTGGCACTTCATCAAGCGCACCCAGGAGACCGACGTCTTCCGCCGCTCGATGCGCTGGGGGCTCGTCGCCGCCCCGATCGGCGCGTTCTCGATCATCCACTGGGGCTTCCTCCAGGAGGTCGTGATCGAGAAGACCCAACCGGCCAAACTCGCCCAGATGTACGGCGAGCCGGAACGCATGGCCGCCGCGCAACAGGCCATGGAGCAGCAGTTCGGTCCCGGTGACTGGGCGCCGCCCGGATGGATCGGCGTGCCGTACCAGATCATGATGAACAGCGCCTTCATCATGGCGCTCATCCTGCTCGTCTGCCTCATCCTGTTGTTCCGCAACTGGGTGGTACGGCTGCGCGTGCCCCTCTACGTGCTCGTGGTCATGGTGCCGCTGCCGTTCGTCTCGGTGATCGCCGGCTGGCTGGTGCGCGAGGTGGGCCGCCAGCCCTGGACCGTCTACGGCCTGCTCACGACCGACAAGGCCGTCTCCGATCTCCCGGCCGCCGTCGTGCTGCTCTCCTTCGTCGGGTTCACGCTGGTGCTCGGCACGCTGGCGGTCGTGGACTACGTGCTGATCGCGCGCCTCGTCCGGAAAGGCCCGGACGACGAGCTGTTCGGCTCCACCCTCGAACAGGTGGCCAAGCCCGCCTCTGCCCACAGCTTCTGAAGGAGCAGACCATGGACCTCCTCTGGCCGATCCTGCTGGGCCTGCTGTTCGCCGGGTACTTCGTCGTGGACGGCTTCGACATCGGCGCCGGGCTGCTGCTGCGCCGCCTGGGCGGCGGCGAGTACGAGCGGCGCGCCGTCCTCACCTCCATCGGCCCCTTCTTCCTGGGCAACGAGGTGTGGCTGGTGGCCGTCGGCGGCGTGCTCGCCGGCGCCTTCCCGGTGATGAAGGACCACCTGCTCGGCGGGCTGTACCTGCTCATCGTGGCCGGGCTGCTCATCTGGGTGGTGCGCGACGCGGCCATCTGGTTCCGCAGCCGCCGCCCCTCGCCGCGCTGGCGGGCCGGGTGGGATGCGATGCTCGGCGCCTCCAGCGGGGTGTTCGCCGTCTTCTGGGGGCTGCTCGTGGGCGCGCTGCTGACCGGGCCGCCGCCGCTGACCGACCGCTGGCTCGTGGCCGGGATCAACGCGGCGGTGTGGGCCGTGGTGATGGTGCTGCTGTTCACCACCCACGGCGCCGTCTTCCTGGCCGCCCGCCTGCCCGCCGACCTCGCCGCCCGCGCCGTCGCCACGGCCACCCGCCTGTCGCGCCCCGCCGCCGGGCTGCTCGCCCTCGCCTCCCTCGCGCAGCTCGCCGTGCCCGGCCCCGGCGGGATCGCCACGACCGCGGCGGTCGTCCTGCTCGGGCTGCTCGCCGCCGCCGCGCTCTGGGCCGCCCCCGCCGCCCTCGCCAAGTCCCGGTACGGCGCCGCCGTCGCGCTGACCTCCACGGCGGCGGCCGTACCCGCGGTGCTGGCGAGCCTGCGGCTGGCCGGCGGCCTGACGGACGTCACCGCGGACCCGGCGACGCTGGGGGTGCTGAGCGGCTTCCTCGTCGTCCTGGTACCGGTGCTGGCGGCGATGCAGGCGTGGATGTGGTGGACGTTCCGCCGCCGGGTGCACTCCGGCACGGTGGTGTTCTTCTGACCGGTGTGCTTCTGGCCCTGAGCGGCTCAAGGCCCCGGGACGGCTTTCCGTCCCGGGGCCCGTGCGTGCGCTCAGCCCAGGCGGCGCCCGCCCACCAGCGTCTCGGCGTAGCTGAAGGCGTATCCGGCGCCGACCTCGACCGGCGCCAGCGAGGCCAGGTCGGCGTCGGCGCCCGGCAGCAGCTTGAAGGCGCCCGACCCACTCCACACCGGCCCGAACTCCACGTCCCGCACCGCCGAGGCGACGAGCTGGCGCAACGGCTTCTCGCCCGGCACCCAGGCGGGGAAGTGCCGGTTGTGCACCAGCGGCACCGCGTGCAGGTGCGGCGGACGCGCCGGCTCGGCGAGCGTCACCGACACCTCGGCCACCCGCCGGTCGCGCACCGCGAGGCTGGCGGCGAAGCGCCCGCCCGGCGCCAGCCTCGGCCCGGCCCTGCCCACGTCGACCGGCCTGGTCAGGTGCACCGACCCGAACTGCTTCGGCATGCCCTGCACCCAGCCGCGCATCAGCGGCACCGCCTCGTCCACCCACGCGTACGGGCAGCGGGCCATCGGCTCGCCGCCGAACGAGCAGCCCAGCAGGATCAGAAACTCGGAGAACCGGCTGCCCGCCGGGTCCTCCAGCTCGGCGCCCGACTCCGAGCACCACTGCCACTCGGCGAACACCGCGGCCGCGGCGCCGGGATCGGGCCCGAGCTCCAGCTCCGGCGGCAGGAATCGGGCGGCGGCCGCCGGATCGACCCGGTAGTCGACCATGACCACCTCGCCGGAGAAGTACCACGGCGGGGCGGTGAGGGCGGAGGAGCCTCCGGACGGGGACAGCGGCAGGGAGTACCCGGTCAGCGTCATGTCCCGCAGCCTAGGAAGCGCTCAGGAGATCGGCAATGAGCCTCCATCCCGCCTGGCGCGCGCCTCTAACCAGGCTCAATTCCCTCATTAGGATGAGGATCGTGGGGATCCAGGGCGGGCCGTGGGAAGGGCTGGTCACGGCGCCCGCGCGGGTTCCGCTCAGCTCCCGGCCCTGGCGCTCGGCCGCGTACCTGCTCGGCGGCTTCCTCGTCGCGGTCGTCTGGCTGGCGGGGACCGTCGTCCTGCTCGTCGTCGGCGTGGTGACCGTTCCCATCGTCGTCGGGGTGCCGCTGCTGCGCCTGCTGCCGCGCTGGGCCGAGACGCTCGGCCGGGTCGAACGGGCCAGGCTGCGCCTGATCGACGGCCGCCCCGCCGCCGACCCGCACCGCGGCGGGCCGCTGCTGCGCGAGGCGGCCACCTGGCGCGAGGCCGGGCACGGGCTGCTGCTGTGCCTGCTCGGCCCGCTCAACGCCGTCACCCTGCTCGTGCTCGCGCTGCTGGCGGGTGGCCCGCTGCTGGCCCCGTTCTGGCGCCTGCTGCCGTTCTCGCCGTCGGCCAACCCGTCCTGGCAGAAGGTCACCTCCGACCCGGCGCTCGCGTGGGGCGCCTCGCTGGCCGGGCTGCTGCTGCTCGTGCTGGCCGCCTACCTGGTGACCGCGATCGCCGCGGCGGAGGCGGGGCTGGCACGTACGCTGCTCACGCAGCCGCCCGAGGAGCTGGAGCTGCGGCTCATCGAGGTGGACCGCTCGCGGGCCAGGCTCGCCGACGCCTTCGACAGCGAGCGCCGCCGCCTCGAACGCGACCTGCACGACGGCACCCAGCAGCGGCTCACCGGGCTGATCATGACGCTCGGGCTGGTCAAGATGGAGCTGGCCGGAGCCGATCCCGAGGCCAGGAAGCTGGTCGAGCGGGCCCACAAAGAGGCGGGGGAGACGCTGGCCGAGCTCCAGGACCTCGTACGCGGCATCCACCCGGCCATCCTGACCGACCGGGGACTCGAAGGGGCCTTGGCCGAGGCGGCCGAGCGGTCTCCGGTGCCGGTGACCGTACGGATGGAGACCTCGCACGGACGCCCGCCGGAGTCGGTGGAGTCGGCCCTGTACTTCGCGGGCTGCGAGGCGCTCACCAACCTCGCCAAGCACAGCGGCGCGAGCCGCGCGGAGCTGCTGCTGCGCGACGCGCCCGGCCACATCGTGCTGCAGGTGAGCGACGACGGCGCGGGCGGCGCCGACACCGCGGCGGGCACCGGGCTGGTCGGCCTGGCCGACCGGGTGGCGGCGGTGGGCGGCACGGTCAGCCTGTCCAGTCCTGAAGGCGGGGGCACGACCCTGCGGGTGGAGGTCACATGGACGTCGTGATCGCGGACGACGCGGTGCTGCTGCGCGAGGGGCTGCGCCACATCCTGGAGCGCTTCGGCCACCGGGTCGTGGCCTCCGTCGGCGACGCGCCGTCGTTGCTGGCCGCGGTCGACCGGTACCTGCCGGACGTCGCGGTCGTGGACGTGCGGATGCCGCCGGGCTTTCGCGACGAGGGGCTGCGCGCCGCCCTGCGCATCCGCACCGAGCACCCGAAGGTCGCGGTGCTGGTCCTGTCGCAGTACGTGGAGCGCTCGTACGCGATGGAGCTGCTGGAGTCCGGCTCCGGGCGGGGCGTCGGCTACCTGCTGAAGAACCGGGTCGGCGAGATCGAGGACTTCCTCGACGCCGTCACCCGGGTGGCCGCCGGGGGCACCGCCATCGACCCGACGGTCGTGGTGCGCCTGCTGGAGAACCGCCAGGACCCCGGCCTGGAGCGCCTGACGCCGCGCGAGCGGGAGGTCCTCGCGCTCATGGCAGAGGGCCGCTCCAACAGCGCGATCGCCCGCGAACTCGTGGTCACCGAGGCGGCGGTGCTCAAGCACGTGGGCAACATCTTCGCCAAGCTCCTGCTGGAGCCGAGCGACGAGGAGCACCGCCGCGTCGCGGCGGTGCTCCGCTACCTACGCGAGGGCGCCCGCTAGCTTCGCGAGGGCGCCCGCTGTCTGCGAGGGCGCAAGCTAGGCGGCGGCCTCGGCCACGGAGGTACGGCGGCGCAGCAGCAGCGCGGTGGGCACCAGTGCGGACACCACCACGACCAGCACGCAGGCCAGCGCCACCAGCCCCGCCTCGGTCCAAGGAAAGGCGGTGGGCACCTCCAGCCCGAGCCCGCCCAGCACGCCGCGCAGCCCCAGCACCGCCACCACGGTGACCGCGCCGCCGAGCAGCACGCCCGTGGCGGCCACGCACAACGCCTCCCACAACGCCATCCGCAGCACCTGCGCCCGCCGCGCCCCCAGGAACAGCAGCCGCGCGAACTCCCCGCGGCGCGCCCCGAACGACAGCGCCGAGGTGTTGGCCACCGCGATCAGCGTGTACGCCACGGCGAACCCGGCCAGCGCGATGGCGCCGATGCGCATGCCCTCCTGCCTGGCCCCGCTCACCGTGGTCATGATCTCCACGGTGTCGAACACCTTCAGTTCGGGCCAGCGCTTCTCCAGCTCGGCGCGGACCGCCGCGGGCCGGTCGGCGGAGACGTGCACGGCGCTCCAGCCCGCGTTCTCGCCCTGCAGCAGGCCGGGCGGCACGAGCAGCCCGCCGCCCAGCGGGGAGCCCTCGTAGAGCGCGGCCAGCTTGGGCGTGGCCTTCACCCCGCCCATGAGTCCCAGCTCCACCTTCTCGCCGAGCTTCCAGCCGAGCGCGGCGGCCTGGCGCCGGTCGGCCGCCACCGCGCCCTGACGCAGTTCTGCCAGGTTGCCCTCGACCTTGGTCAGGTTCATGACGCGGCCGATCCCGGTCGGGTCCACGCCCTGCGCGGGCACGGTGCGGGTGGTGCGGTTGGCGTGCACCTCCACCTCGCCCGACGTCACCCGCACGGCCGCGCCCACTCCGGCCTGCCCGCCCAGCCAGCGGGCCGCCTCGGCGCTGTCGTCGCCGGACATGACCAGGTCCGAGCGCCACACCTGCCTGGCGTCGGCGGCCATGGCCTCGCCGAGCAGGGTGGTGCCGCCGAGCAGCGACCCGGCCAGCCCGACGGTGATGAGCACCGGCGCGGCGGTGGCGGCGGTGCGCCGGGCGGCCATCCGCACGTTCTCCCTGGCCAGCTCGCCGGTGGCGGCGGTCCAGCGGGTCAGCGGCGCGGCCACCAGCGCGCTGATCCAGGAGGCGAAGACCGGCGACAGCAGCGCGAAGCCGATCACCAGCGGCATCGAGACGAACATCGTCAGCGGCATCCGCCCGTCTGGCGGCGCCACCGGCACCAGGGCCAGCATGCCGCCCCCGGCGGCCAGCGCGGCCAGACCGCCGAGCCAGCGGCCCTTCCCGATCGGCCGGTCGGCGAGCGCGGCGGCGCGCAGGGCCTCGACGGGACGGACGGCGGCGGCCCTGCGGGCGGCGGCCACCGTGGCGACCAGGCCCACGAGCACGCCCGCGGCGAAGCAGCCGGCCAGCGCGCCCGGCGACAGGCTCGGGGTGAAGGCGGCGGGCAGGAGCTCCTGCGCGCGCAGCAGCGCCGCCATCGCGGCCATGAACGGCCCGGCCAGCAGCACGCCCAGCGTGGAGGCCACGACCGCGGCGAAGGCCGACTCGGCCAGCACCATCCACCGCACCTGCTGGGGCGCGGCGCCGACGGTGCGCAGCACGGCCAGTTCCCTGCGCCGCTGGGCGACGATGAAGGCGAAGGTCCCGGCCACGACGAAGACGGTGACGAAGGCGCCGATCACGGCCAGCATGACCAGCAGGGCGCCGGATTCCGACACGGCCCGCCGTACCGCCTCGGGGGTGCCGGGCGGGAGGGCGGAGCCGGAGGCCAGCATCGAGGTCGCGGCGCCCGCGAAGGCGACGCCCAGGGCGAGCGCGATCACCGCGCCCGCGAACCCGGACAGGCGGGCGCGCAGCGTGCGCCACGCGACCGACAGCAGCGTGCGGGTGCGCACGCCCCGCCGCGCGGGCAGGGCAGCGACGTCGAAGGGGCTGATGGTGGTCACGCTGCCTCCAGACCGGCCAGGCGCGCGGCGACCGTGCTGGAGCTGGGCTGGCGCAGCTCGTCCACGAGCAGGCCGTCGGACAGGAACAGCACACGGTCGGCGTGGGAGGCGGCGAACGGGTCGTGCGTCACCATCACCACGGTGTCGCCGCGCTCGTCCACGAGGCGGCGCAGCAGCGCCAGCACCTCGCGGCCCGACTTGCTGTCGAGGGCGCCGGTGGGCTCGTCGGCGAAGATCACTTCGGGCTGGGCGGCGATGGCGCGGGCGATGGCCACGCGCTGCTGCTGCCCGCCGGACAGCTCCGCGGGCCGGTGGCCCATGCGCTCGCCGAGGCCGACCAGCGTGAGCACCTCGCGGATCCACTCGCGCGGCGGGCGGCGGCCCGACAGCCGGATCGGCAGCGCCACGTTCTGGGCGGCGGTCAGCGAGGCGATGAGGTTGAAGGACTGGAAGACGAAGCCCAGTCGGTCACGGCGCAGCTCCGTGCGCTGCCGCTCGTTGAGCGCGCCCAGATCGGCGCCGCCGATGAGCACCTTGCCGCCGGTCGGCTGGTCGAGCCCGGCGGTGCACTGCAGCAGCGTGGACTTGCCGGAGCCGGACGGGCCCATGATCGCGGTGAAGGAGCGGGCGGGGAAGGTGGTGCTGACCCCGCGCAGCGCGGCGACCTCGTTCGGCGCCTCGCCGTAGACGCGGGAGAGGTCGATCAGGCGTACGGCGTCCGTCGTCACTGAGGCGGTCTCTGTCATGGGTCCCAGTCAACCGAGATCGGGACGGAAAGACCCGGGCGGCGACGAGAGATCCCGGGGTGGTGCCAGCACTACCACCGCGTGACCAAGCGGGCTGGCTCCTGTCTGGATCACGGCTACAGGCCGCGCCGAAACCGGGTTGCCACCATACCGAGGCAAGCGTCCCCGAATCGCGCGGAGGAACTGGCGGATGGCCGGCATCGCAGGATGGGTGGATTTCCACCGTGATCTCGCATTGGACCGCAGCATCGTGCTGGCGCAGCTCGGCGCCCTCGCGTGGCGCGGCTCGGACGGCGAGGGCCTGTGGGCCTCCTCGCGCGCCGTGCTCGGCCACCGGCGCAGGGCGGCGCTCGACCTCGGCGGCGGCGCCCAGCCCATGGCGCACGGCGGCGCCGTCCTCGCCTTCGACGGCGAGATCTACAACCACGACGCGCTGCGCGGCGAGCTGAAGGCGCTCGGCCACACGTTCGCCACCCGCAGCGACACCGAGGTGCTGCTGCACTCCTACCTGGAGTGGGGTGAGCGCTGCCCCGAGCACCTGGACGGCATGTTCGCCTTCGCCATCTGGGACACCGGCCGCGAGCGGCTGCTGCTGGCCCGCGACCGCATGGGCGTCAAGCCGATGTTCTACTACCCGACCGTCTCCGGCGCCGTCTTCGCCTCGGAGCCGAAGGGCGTGCTCGCCCATCCGCTCGTCGAGCGGGTGGCCGACCTCGACGGCCTGCGCGAGCTGCTCGCCTTCACCAGCAGCGTCGGCCGCACCCCGGTCAAGGGCATGCGACGCGTACGGCCCGGCGAAGTCGTCACCGTCAGCCGGTCAGGCGTCCACGAGCACCGCTACTGGAGCCTGGAGGCCAGGCCGCACACCGACGACCACGACACCACGGTGGCCCGCATCCGCGAGCTGCTCGAACGCTCGGTGGCCCAGCAGCTCGACGCCGACGTCCCGGTGGGCGTGCTGCTGTCGGGCGGACTCGACTCCAGCTCGGTCGCCGCGATCGCCGCCAAGACGCTCGCGGACCGGGGCGAGGGCCCGCTGCGCACGTTCACCGTCGGCTACCCCGGCGGCGCCGCGGGCGGCCCCGGGCCGATGCGGGCCAGTGAGGACGCGCCCTACGCCCGCGAGGTCGCCGCGCACATCGGCTCCGAGCACGAGTTCGTCGAGCTCGACGGCGTCGCCGTCACCGACCCGGTGCTGCGGCGCACCGCGGTCGCCGCCCAGCAGGACCTGCCGGTCGCCGCGCCCCAGTTCCCCGCCTCCCTGCGGGCGCTGGCCAGGCGCATCAGCGAGAAGGTCAGCGTCGTGCTGGCCGGCGAGCAGGCCGACACCGTCTTCGCCTCCTTCATGGGCATGGACCGTCCCGAGGTCGTCGCCGCCCAGACCTATCCGTGGGTCGCCGCTACCGCCCACCACCTGCCGCCCGACGGGCTCGGCACCGGGCTGTTCGCCCCCGACCTGCTCAAGGAGCTCGACGTGCCCGGCTACTGCGCCGAGCGCTACCGCGAGGATCTGGCCGGCATGCCGTACCTGGAGGGGGAGGAGCAGGGCGAGCGGCGCATGCGCGAGATCTACTACCTGCACCTTCAGGGGTGGCAGGAGTTCGGCTGCGCGCTCGACGACGGTGTCAGCCTGGCCGGCGGGCTGGAGCTGCGCTGGCCGTTCTGCGACCACCAGCTCGTCCAGTACCTCTTCAACGTGCCGTGGGCGACGAAGACCTTCGACGGCAAGCCCAAGAGCCTGCTCAGGGCGGCCGTCGCCGACCTGCTGCCCGCCTCCGTCCTGGAGCGGGGGCCCAGCCAGTTCCCCACCGGCCGCGACCCGGGGTACGCGCCGCTGCTGAAGTCCGAGCTCGGCCGGCTCCTCGACGACTCCGGCGCGCCCGTCCTGCCGCTCATCGACACCGGCAGGGCCAGAGCCTTGCTGGACTCGCCGATCGAGCCCGCGCGGGCCTGGCGTGACCTGACCGACATGGAGTCGGTCCTGCAGATCAACCAGTGGCTAGACCAGCACAGCATCCGGATTTCCCGGTAGAACACGACGGGGCGTAGAGATGATCTCGAGCAATGTCAACCTCACCGAACTCGAAATCCTGGCTCTCGACAGCGAGCTGAACGTGGCCGACGGCCACGCCCGCCAGGAGCTCAGCGACGGCCAGCAGCGCATCATCGACGAGCTGTCCACGCTCTTCCAGAAGGCCGCGCTGCAGCCCATCGCCGACCTGGAAAGGACCGCCCACCGGACCTTCTTCCAACTGCTCGGCCAGCACCGCTACCCGGTGGGCGACAACGCGGTGCTGAGCTGCTACGCCTCCTCGGTGGCCATGGAGATCCTGGCCAGGTCGCTGGTCACGACGTCCGACGCGGTCGCGCTGGTCCACCCGACCTTCGACAACATCCCCGACATCCTGCGCGGCGTGGGGCTGCGGCTGGTGCCGGTGGAGGAGGACCCGCTGCACACCGGGGACCCGGCGCTGGCCGTACCGGAGGGGGTGGGATGTGTCTTCATCACCACGCCCAACAACCCGACCGGCCGCGTGCTGTCGGCCCGGCGGCTGGCCGAGATCGCGCGGGTGTGCGAGGAGCGCGACGTCGTGCTGGCCCTCGACACCTCCTTCCGCGGCTTCGACACCCGCGCCCACTACGACCACTACGCGGTGCTTGAGGCCAGCGGCTGCCGGTGGGTCGTCATCGAGGACACCGGCAAGCTCTGGGCGACGCTCGACCTCAAGATCGGCCTGCTGGCCTACAGCCGCAACATCGGGCTGCCGATCCCCAAGATCTACTCCGACATCCTGCTCGGCGTCTCGCCGTTCATCCTGACGCTGGTCGAGCACTTCGCCGAGGACGCCGCCAACGGCGGCCTGTCCGACCTGCACGCCTTCATCGCCGAGGGCCGCGCGATCGTCCGCGGCGTCCTGGGCGACGTGCCCGGCGTCAGCTTCCCCGACCCCGACAGCCGCGTCAGCGTCGAACGGGTCGACCTCGGCCACCTGAGCTGCGACGACATCTGGGACGAACTGCACAAACGACAGGTGTACGCGCTGCCGTGCACCCAGTTCCACTGGGCCGACCCCGCCAGGGGCGACCGGTCGCTGCGCATCGCGCTGGCCAGGCCGCACAGCTCCGTCCGCGCCGCAGCGGAGGAGCTGCGCGCCGTCCTGCTGGCCGCGGGGTGAGCCCGTACTGGCGTACCGGAATCGTGCAGGACGTCGCGCCGCCCGGGATCACCGACCTGGCCCCCGGCTACCTCGACCCCGCCCTGCTCCCCGTGGACCTGCTCGCCGCCGCCTACGAGAAGGCCTTCTCCCGGTACGGCCCCGCCGCCCTCACCTACGGCGACAACCAGGGCGTCCAGCCGCTGCGCGAAGCCCTCGCGCGAAGGGCCGGCTGCGGCCCGGAGAACATCCTGATCACCGCGGGCACCTCCCACGCCCTGCACCTGCTGGCCACCACGCTGGCCGAGCCGGGCGACGTGGTCCTGTGCGAGCCGACCGCCTACGACTACGGCAAGCAGATCTTCACCGACCGGGGGCTGCGCCTGGCCCCGTTCGCCGCCGACGAGGCAGGACCGGAGCCGGACGCGCTGGCCGCGGCCATCCGCAGGCATCGGGCCGTCGGCAGGCGGGTCGCGTTCGCGTACCTCATCCCGACCTTCCACAACCCGACCGGGCGGCTGGTGGGGGAGGAGCGGCGGCTGGCGCTGCTGGACGTGGCCCGCGAGCACGACGTCCTCGTCGTGGAGGACGACGCCTACGCCGAGCTGTGCCTGGACGAGCTGCCCATGCCGAAGCCGATGGCCGCACTGGCCGGGTACGAGGGCGTGGTCAGGCTCTGCTCGTTCGCCAAGACGCTCGGGCCGGGGCTGCGGCTCGGCTGGATGCTGGCCGCGCCCGGCATGGTGGCCTCCGCCGCCGCCAGCGGGCTGCTGTCCAGCGGCGGCGGGCTCAACCACCTGGCCTCGCTGGCGGTCACCACGCTCATTGAGGACGGCGGCTACGACACCAGGCTCACCATGCTCCGCAAGGAACTGGGCGCGCGCCGCGACGCCCTGGTCAAGGGCCTCGGCACGGCCTGCTTCTCCCGGCCGCCGCACGGCGGGTTCTTCCTGTGGGTGCGCGGCGCCAGCGAGGAGCACATGCTGGCCGCCGCCGCGCGGGCCGGGATCCGGGTGGCCGCGGGCTCCCGGTTCGGGCGGCCGCCGACGCCCGCCGTACGCCTGAGCTACAGCTTCAACCCCCCGGACACCCTCTTCCAGGCCGGCCGCCGGCTGACCCAACACCAGAAGGGATGACCATGCAGCGCACGCTCATCGTGGCGAAGATGGACGCGGCCGACGCCGACGCCGTCGCCGCCCTGTTCGCCAAGTCGGACGCCTCCGACCTGCCCCACCTGATCGGGGCCTCGCGGCGCACCCTGTTCCGCTTCCACGACCTGTACTTCCACCTGGTCGAGGCGGACGAGGACATCACCGACGGGCTGTACAAGGCCAGGAGCACCGAGCTGTACAAGGAGCTCAACACCGGCCTCAGCGCGTTCATCTCGCCCTACGACCCGAACTGGCGTGAGCCCAAGGACGCCATGGCCACGCCCTTCTACCACTGGGAGGCCTGAGCAATGGCCGGCCACACCGACAACGCCATCGACATCGCCGCCCCGCTCGACCTGGTCTGGAAGATGACCAACGACGTCGAGTCGTGGCCCGAGCTGTTCAGCGAGTACGCCGCCACCGAGATCCTCGCCCGTGACGGCGACACCATCAGGTTCCGGCTCACCATGCACCCCGACGCGCAGGGCAACAAGTGGAGCTGGGTCTCCGAACGCACCTCCGACGCCGAGACCAGGACCGTGCGCGCCCACCGGGTCGAGACCGGCTGGTTCAAGTACATGAACATCTTCTGGGAGTACACCGAGACCGCGCCCGGCCAGGTCCGCATGCGCTGGGTCCAGGACTTCGAGATGAAGCCCGTCTCCCCGGTGGACGACACCGCCATGCGCGAGCGCCTCAACACCAACACCGCTGTCCAGATGAAGCGGATCAAGGGCCTGGTCGAGCAGGCGGCGGGCTGATCCGATGGGCGTCCTGGTCTCACAGATCTCCATCGCGCTGAGCGGCCTGGTCGCGGGCATGCTCCTGTGGTCGGCGATCGGCGGCGTGCCCTGGATGCGCCGCCTGCCCGCCGGCGAGTACGTGCGGCTGCACCAGTACTGGTCGCCCCGGTTCGACCCGCTCGGGCCGATCATGGTGGTCGGCGTGCTGGCGTGCGACGTCTACCTGCTGCTGGTCGCGCCCACGAAGGGCGCCCAGTACCTGCTCGGCACGCTCATCGCCGCCCTCGTCGCGGTCATCGTGATCTCCGCGACGCGCAACGCCGTGCTGAAGAAGCGGGTCATGCGGCTCGACCCCGACGACCTGCCCGCCGACTGGCAGGAACGCGACCCGCGCCCCGCCTTCGGCAAGTGGAACATGGTCAGGACCGTCATCACCGTCCTGGTGTTCCTCGGCAACGTCGAGGCGATGGCGGTGTACACGCTGTGACCTTCCGCGTGCTGCTCGACATCCAGGTACGGCCCGGCCAGGAGGACGCCTTCGAGCGCACCTGGCGCGAGGTCGCCGAGGGCATCGCCGCCCACCCCGCCAACCGGGGACAGAGCCTGCTGCGCGGCGAGGACGCCTACTACGTGATCACCGACTGGACCGACGAGTCCGCGTTCCGAACCTTCGAACTCAGCCCCGCGCACGTCGAGAACCGCGCGCGGCTGGCCCCATACCGAACAGGAGGCTCCATGGCCACCATGCCGACCGACCACGAGCGGGTCCGGGTCATCCTCTGGTACCGCGTGCCGAAGGAGGAGGTGCAGCCGCTGTCGAAGACGTACCAGGAGATCAGCGAGCAGCTCGTCGGCACCCCCGGCATGCTCGGCAACGAACTCCTGCACTCCCAGGTGAACGAGACCACCATGGCCGTCACGAGCTACTGGGAGAGCTACCAGCACCTTCAGGACTGGGTGCACAGCAGCAGCCACCGCCACACCAGCCCGCTGCGCCCCTACCTCGACACCGACCGCGAGCAGCCCTACGAGACCTTCACCGTGGTCTCGGCGTTCTAGGAGGAGTCGTGGAGGACAGGTGGATCCGCTGCCGGCGCTGCCAGGCGATGATCCATCACCGGCGGTTCGCCAGGGCGCTGGGCGTCTGTCCCGAGTGCGGGTGCCATCATCCCGTCACCGCGGGGCAGCGGGTGGAGCAACTGCTCGACCCCGGCTCGTTCCGGCCCTTCCTGACGCCGGAGGTGGTGGAGGACCCGCTGGGGTTCGTCGACGCGGTGCCGTACCCGGACAGGATCGCGGCGGCGCGGACGGCGACCGGCCTCGACGAGGCCGCCGTCGGCGGCAGGGGGACGATCGGCGGGCGGCCCGTCGTGCTGGTCGTCATGGACTTCCGCTTCCTCGGCGGCAGCCTCGGCGCCGCCGTCGGCGAACTGGTCACCCTCGCCGCCGAGACCGCGGCGGACGAGCGGGCGCCGCTGGTCACCGTCACCGCCTCCGGGGGCGCCCGCATGCAGGAGGGCGTGATCGCGCTCATGCAGATGGCCAAGACCGCGCAGGCGTTCGCCGGGCTGGACGCGGCCGGGGTGCTGTCGGTCTCGGTGGTCACCGATCCCACGTTCGGCGGGGTGGCCGCCTCGTTCGCGACGCTGGCCGACGTCATCCTCATCGAACCGGGGGCACGGATGGGCTTCGCGGGGCCGCGCGTGATCCAGCAGACGATCCGGCAGGAGTTGCCCGAGGGCTTCCAGACGGCCGAGTTCCTGCTGGAACACGGGATGGTCGACGCGGTCGTGCCCCGCTCGGGTCTGCGCGCGGCACTGTCTTCGCTGGTGGCTAGTGGCTCTGTCGGTGTCTCGCCAGAGCCTGAGTCTCCCGCGCCGTCCGTCCCGTCAGCGCGCTCCGCCCCCGCGGCGCGCTCCGTCCCGTCGGCGCGTTCAGTCTCGTCGGCGCGTTCAGTCCCGTCAGGGCGCTTTGTCCGGCCAGAGCTGTCCGTCCCGTCGGAGCGTTTCGTCCCGTCGGAGCGTTTCGTTCCCCCGGTTCGGGAACCCTGGGATGTGGTACGGCTGGCGCGCGAGACCGGCCGCCCCACCACCGCCGACTACGCCGGCCTGATCCTCGACGACTTCCTGCGCCTGCACGGCGACCGGGTCTTCGGCGACTCCCCGTCGATCGTGGCCGGCATCGGCCGCCTCGACGGACTCCCGCTGATGCTCATCGGCCACCAGAAGGGCCACACCACCCGCGACCGCACGGCCTCCAACTTCGGCATGCCCTCACCCGAGGGATACCGGATGGCCGCCCGGCTGATGCGCCTGGCCGACAAGCTCGGCCTGCCCGTCCTCACCCTCGTCGACACGCCCGGCGCCTACCCCGGCCTCACCGCCGAGGAACGCGGCCAGGCGCTCGCCATCGCCGAGAGCCAGCGGCTCATGGCCCAGCTCACCGTGCCCGTCGTCACCGTCGTCACCGGCGAGGGCGGCAGCGGCGGCGCGCTCGCGCTGGCCGTCGCCAACCGCGTCCTCGTCAGCGCCAACGCCTGGTACTCCGTGATCACGCCAGAGGGGTGCGCCTCCATCCTGTGGAAGAGCGCCGCCGAGGCGCCGCGGGCCGCCGCCGCGCTCAAGGTCGAGGCGGGCGAACTGCTGCGGCTGGGCGTGGTGGACGCGGTCGTCCAGGAACCGGAGGGCGGCGCGCACACCGATCCCGCCGAGGCCGCCGCCCTGCTCGGCGCCGCCGTACACGCCGCCTTCGCGGAGCTGCTGCCGCTGTCCGGCCCCGAGCTGGTACGGCAGCGTCGCGACCGGTTCCGGCGCTTCGGCGTCCCAGAACGCACCCGTCAGGCGCTTCGGCGCCCCAGAACTCACCCGGAGGTGAAATCATGACCGAGCTCCCCAACGACAGCGACTTCGACACGTTGTGCGAGGCGGCGACCAGACTCGTCTCCCTGCTGCCGCATCCGCCGGCCACGCTCAAGATCTCGCACGGGCTGGCCAGCGCCGAGCTGACCTGGAGCGACGGCTTCCCCGCCGTGGTGACCACGACCGTGGACGCGCCGCTGCCCGACGACGGCCACATCCAGGTACGGGCTCCGCTCGTCGGCACCTTCTACCGGGCGCCGGAGCCGGGGGCGGCGCCGTACGTCTCCGTCGGCGACACCGTCGAGGTCGGCCAGCAGATCGGCATCGTCGAGTCGATGAAGCTCATGAACCCGATCGTCGCCGAGGCCCCCGGCCGCGTCGTCGACATCCCCGTGGCCGACGCGGCCCCGGTCGAGTACGACCAGCCGCTCGTCGTCATCGCACCCGGGGACTCCTCGGCCTGCGACACCCTCTTCCCCGGGTCCCGATGATGTTCGGCACCGTGTTGATCGCCAACCGGGGCGAGATCGCGCTGCGCGTGGCGCGCACCTGCCGCGAACTCGGCGTCAGGACCGTCGCCGTGCACTCCGCGGCCGACGCGCCGCCCGTCTGGGCCGACCGGACCGTCCGGATCGGCCCCGCCCCGGCCAGGCGCAGCTACCTCAACGCCGCCGCCCTCATCGAGGCGGCCCTGCAGTCCGGCGCCGACGCCGTCCACCCCGGCTACGGCTTCCTGTCGGAGGACGCGGAGTTCGCCCGGATCTGCGAGGAGTACGGGCTCACGTTCATCGGCCCGCCCGCCGACGTCATCGAGGCCATGGGCGACAAGGCCGCCGCCCGCGCCACCATGAGCGCGGCCGGAGTCCCCGTCCTGCCCGGCAGCCTGCACGCGATCGAGGAGGAGGAA
Organism: Nonomuraea sp. NPDC050790; assembly: GCF_044456745.1. Lineage (NCBI taxonomy): Bacteria > Bacillati > Actinomycetota > Actinomycetes > Streptosporangiales > Streptosporangiaceae > Nonomuraea > Nonomuraea sp. NPDC050790. The sequence goes on from NZ_JBITGF010000004.1 coordinate 268,727, forward strand.
GGCCGCAGGCTCGCCGACGAGGTCGGCTACCCCGTCGTCATCAAGGCCGTGGCCGGCGGCGGCGGGCGTGGCATGGCCATCGTGCACGCGGGCGCCGACTTCTCCGCCGCCTACCGGCGGGTGCGGGCCGAGGCCCAACTCCTGTTCGGCGACGACCGGGTCTGCCTGGAGCGCTACCTCCGGGCCGCGCACCACGTGGAGATCCAGGTGCTCTGCGATGCGCACGGCAACGCCGTACACCTGGGCGAACGCGACTGCTCCACCCAGCGGCGCCGTCAGAAGCTCCTGGAGGAGACGCCCTCGCCCGCCGTCGCGCCCGAACTCGCCGAGCGGATGGCCCAGGACGCGCTCGCCGGCGCCCGCGCCATCGGCTACCGCGGCCTCGGCACCTTCGAGTTCCTCGTCGACGACGACACCGGGGACTACTTCTTCATCGAGACCAACTGCCGCATCCAGGTCGAACACCCCGTCACCGAACTCGTCACCGGCCTCGACCTGGTCAGCGAGCAACTCGCCGTCGCCTCCGGCCACCCGCTGCCGTTCCGCCAGGAAGACGTCGTACGGCGGGGGGCGGCCCTCGAATGCCGCATCAACGCCGAAGACCCCGACCGCGACTTCGCTCCGGCCCCCGGACTCATCGAGGAGTTCACCCCTCCAGGCGGTCCCTTCGTCCGCGTGGACACCCACGTACGGGCCGGGACCCGTATCCCGCCCGACTACGACCCCATGATCGCCAAGATCGTCACCTGGGGCGCCGACCGGGACCAGGCCATCGACCGAATGGACCGGGCCCTGTCCGAGCTTCGTGTGTCGGGCCCGGGACTACGCACCAACACGACATTCCTACGCGACGTCCTCGCCAACCCGATCTTCCGCAAGGGCGCCCACACCACCGGCCTCATCGACCACCTAACCACCACCCCACCCACCACCTGACCACCACGGCATGGCCCAATCCTGACCACCCCTGCCTGGGGCCCACCACATGCCCCACCGCCTGACCACCGCTTGCCCCACCGCGTGGCCACCTCTGACCGCCACTGCTTCGCCACGGCTCGACCAGCACCTGACCACCACCGCCCAAGCCGCCACGTGACCGCCTCCGCGTAGCCGTACCAGCCGCCCAACCGTCGCGTGACGCCACCCGACCGCCACCCGACCACCACCGACTGACCACCGGTCTCATCGACCACGTCACCACCGGCCTCACCAAGGGAGAGACATGACGACCCTGCCGGACACCGAGATCAACCTCGTCCGCGACGAGAAAGGAGAGGTGACCCTCTACATCGGCGAAGTCCAGGCCATGCAGGGCTGGGAACGTTCCCTCATGTGGCGCTCCGCCGATCTGCTGTGCGAACGCGGCGGCGAGTTCCTGGAGGTCGGACTCGGTCTCGGCTACTCCGCCCTGCGCATCGCCGGCCGCGCCGACACCTACCGGCACACCGTCGTCGAGAAGCACCCCAAGGTCATCGAGCTGTTCCGCGAGGCCAACCCCGACGTGCCCGCCACCCTTGAGATCGTCGAAGCCGACTTCTTCGACCACGTCGAGACCCTCCAGCCCGACAGCTACGACGGTGTCTTCTTCGACCCGGAACTGCCCAAGGCCCTGTTCGAGGACCGGGACAGGCTCGACGCGTTCATGCCCAAGGTCGTGCGCGCGCTGCGCCCGGGCGGCACGTTCGTGCCCATGTTCTCCCTCGACGGCGACGTGCCCGACGCCGCCACCTGCACCGCCTCGGCCGCCACCATCCTTGAGCGCTACCTGCGCTTCTTCGACCGCGTGGTCGTCGAGCGGCAGCCGTACCACGCCTATTCCAGCACCGCCTACACGCCGAGCACTCGCGGCGACGCCTTCATCCTCTGCTTCACCAAGGACTAGGAGACAGCCCATGACGCTGACCGCAGCTTCCCTGATCAAGACCGCCACCGGCTTCTACGAGGCCCAGGCCCTCTACGCCGCCGTCGAACTCGGCGTCTTCACCAAGGTCGCCGACGGCCCCGTCCCGTACGAGCGGCTCCGCGACGACCTCGGCCTCCACCCGAACGTCGCCGGCGACTTCCTCGATGCGCTGGTCGCCATGCGCCTGCTCACCAGGGACGCCTCCGGCTACGGCCCGACGGCCGCCGCCCGCGCGTACCTGACGCCCGGCGCCCCCGAGTACATCGGCGGCTTCCTCGCCCTCAACCAGCGCCGCCTCTATCCCGCATGGGGCGACCTCACCTCCTTCCTCAAGACCGCCGCCAACCTGGCCCACGGCGCCAAGGTCGACGACCCCATGCCCGCCCTGTACGCCACCCCCCAGCGCACCCGCTCCTTCGCCGAAGGCATGGACGGCTACGCCACCCTCCTGGGCCGCCCGATCTCGGAGAAGTTCGACTGGTCCACGGTCAAGTCCTTCGCCGACTTGGGCGGCTGCCGCGGCATGCTCACCACCCGCATCGCCGCCGCCCACCCCCACCTGGAGGGCGTCACCTTCGACCTTGCCCCGCTCAACCCCCTCTTCGACGAACTGGTCGCCTCCACCGACCTGGGCACCCGCGTCCGCTTCCAGTCCGGCAGCTTCTTCACCGACCCGCTGCCGGAGACCGAGGTGTACGTGATCGGCCACGTCCTGCACGACTGGGTCGAGTCGCAGCGCCGCCAGATCATCCAGCGCGCCTACGACCACCTGCCTGCCGGAGGCGCGCTGCTCATCTACGACAGCATGATCGACGACAAGCGTGAAGAGTCGGCGTTCGGGTTGCTGATGAGCTTGAACATGGCGTTGCTGAGCGGCTCGTCCGAGTACACGATCGCCCAGGGGGAGGGCTGGCTGAAGGAGGCAGGCTTCCAGGTAGACAGCCCGGTAGCCCTGAACGAACTCACCACCATGCTGATCGGCCGCAAACCCCACTAACCACCAGGGGCCGGGGCCCACCCCCGGCCCACCCAACCCCATCCTCAACCCACCCAACCCCACCCCCAACCAACCGAGCACCCAGCGCCAGCCACACCCAACCCACGCACCACCCAACCTCATCCTCAACCCGCCCAAACCCACCCCCCAACCAACCGAGCACCCAGCGCCAGCCACACCCAACCCCACCCGGGCCCACCCCAACCCAACCCCACCCCAACCCAACCCCACCCCAACCCAACCCAACCCCAACCCGATCAACCCCAACCGACCAAGCGCCCGGTCCACTGGCCAACCTTTCCTCGGCCCCTGAACCCTGGCCCACCCAAATCGCCGGGCCTAGCCAGTCCTCCAGACATAGCCAGTATCGGGCCCGCCCAGCCCCTGGCCACCGAACCCCCGGCCACACCCCACCCGCAACCCCACCGAGCCCTCGCCCACCTATCCCCGGGTCCGCCCAACCCACGCCTCACCGGGCCCCGCCCCCGCCCCACCAGGCCATCGCACCTATCCCCGCCTCCTCGAAGCCATGGCCTTCACGTCCGCCCCCTCGACTACCTCTCCACGCCCGCCTGCTCAACCACCCACCATCTCCTTGGCTCCGCCACGGCCTCCTCAGCCACCCCGACCCGCCTGCCCAGCCAACCCCGGCCGCCCAGGAAATCCCGGCATACGGGGCCCGACACTCCTCAACTCCCGAGGCGCACATAAGAGCCCGAACCCCCAACGTGCCAACCCCTGGACCTTCGAGGCGCACATGCGACCCCCGAACTCCCAAGGCGCACCTGCCAAACCCCGGGACTGCCAAAGGGCACAGGCAAACTCGGGACCCCCACAAACCCGGCAACCGGCCCGCGCAGCCGTACTGCCGATCAAGAAGGCACCTCCGGGGTGGGGATGCGGCGCCAGGCGGTTTCGGTCACGATCAGGTGGTCAAGGAGGCGCAGGCCCACGGTGTCGGCGGCCTCGGCCAGGCGGGTTGTCGCGGTCAGGTCGGCGTGGCTGGGGGTGAGGGTGCCGGTCGGGTGGTTGTGGGCGACCCCGAACGCGGCCCCACCCATGGTGAGCACGGTGGTGATGATCTCGCGGATCGGGAACGGCGTGTGGTCGGCCCCGCCTTCCGTCAGGACGGTACGCCGCAGGATGCCGCCCTGGCCGTCGCACACCACGACCGCGAGTCGTTCGCGCGTGTGCCCGCGGAGCAACGGCGCGGTGACCTCGGCCAGGTCGGAGCTCCCGGTGATCCTGGGCCGCTCCGGCCCGGCCTGCGCTCGCCGTACGAGATGAAAGGCGGCGGCCACGCGCGCGGCCTTCGCGGGACCCACGCCCGGGACGGCGAGCAGCCGGTGGGGCTCGGCGCGGGCGAGTTCGCCGAGGTCACCGCAGTGGTCGATGACCCGCGCGGCGAGCTCGACGGCACCGGCCCCGCGGAAGCCGGACCCGAGCAACACGGCGAGCAGCTCACGGTCGGCGAGCGCGGCGCCGCCCGACGCCATGAGGCGCTCGCGCGGCCGCTCGTGAGCGGGCAGGTCGTTGACTAGCACGAGAACTTTCTATCAACCTCCACCGACAGTATTCATGCGGGCACGATGCGATACTTTGCGCCGGATTTGGCGGGGATGAAGAGCTTGTCGCCGTGACGGATCGCGGAGATCGGGCGGCCGTTCTGATAGACGCGTACCGGCATGCGGAACATGTCATGACGTAGCGTCGCAAGCCCGGATTTGTCGGCGCGCAGCCGTACTTCGGAAGGCTTGCCGCCCTTCCACGTCAGCCCCACGGTGTACGCGCCGCGCGCCCGCAGACCGTCCACCGAGCCGTCGGCCCAGGCAGCGGGCAGGGCGGGAAGCAGGTCAAGGGCATCCAGATGGGACTGCAGGAGCATCTCCGTCATTCCCGCTGTCGCCCCGAAATTTCCGTCGATCTGGAACGGCGGATGCGTGTCCCACAGGTTGGGCAGCGTGCTGGTTCTGAGCTGGTCGCCGAGCAGCTTGTGGGCCCGGTCGCCGTCGAGCAGCCGCGCCCAGAAGTTGATTTTCCAGGCTTTGCTCCAGCCCGTCCCCGCGTCGGTACGCGCGTTCAGCGAGACCTTGGCCGCTTCCGCGAACTCTGGGGTGGTTCGTGGAGAGATCTGATGCCCGGGGTGAAGCGCGTACAGGTGCGATACGTGGCGGTGCGTCTCGTTCGGGTCGTCCCGGTCCTCCTTCCACTCCTGGAGTTGGCCCCACTTTCCGATGCGCAGACCGGGATCGAGCTTCTTGAGCACCTTGTGGGCCTTCGCCGCGAACTCCGGGTACCCGGTCAGCAGCGCCGCCTCCCTGACCTCGGTGAACAGTTGCCACAGGATCTCCTGCGACATTGCCGCCCCAGCCACCGACGGGCCGAGTTCGGGCGAGCGGCTGGGGATGGCGACGAGCTTGCCGTCGCGCGGGTCCGTCTGCAAGAAGTCGAACCAGAAGCGCGCCGCGTCCTTCATGACCGGGTATGCGGTCTTCTTCAGGAAAGAGCGGTCACGGGTGAATCGGTAGTGGTCGTACAGTTGCCCGGCCAGCCACGCCCCGGACTCCGGGAAGAAGTAGGCGGGATGGTCCCAGGCGCCGGTGTGGCCGAAGATGTTCGAGGCGTGGTGGGCGACAAACCCCTCCGCACCGTACATCTGTCGCGCCGTCACCCGGCCCGGCTCGCGCAGCCCGTCGACATAGCGGGCAAAGGGCTCGAACGTCTCCCCGAGGTTGGTCATCTCGGCAGGCCAGTAGTTCATCTGAAGATTGATGTTGACGTGGTAGTCGGCCTGCCACGGCGGCGCCTCATGGACATTCCAGACACCCTGCAGGTTCGCGGGCAGCGACCCCGGCCGCGAAGACGAGATCAGCAGGTACCGCCCGAACTGGTAGTAGAGCTGCTCAAGCGCCCGATCGGCCTGAGGTGCGGCGCCGTACCCGGCAAGAAGCTCATCCGTCGGTACGGCGGGCATCGCACCACCCAACTCCACCCGCATCCGGTCGAACAGCCCCCGGTAGTCGTCCTGATGCTTCCTGAGCAGGGCGTCATACCCCAGCCCGACCGCCCGATCCACCTGAGCCGAGACCTTGGCATGAGGGTCATCGCCCTTATACATCGGATATTTGGCCACGTAGTCGGTACCAGCCCCGAGGATCAGCACCACCTCATCCGCACCCGCGACCGTCACGGACCCATCCGCTCCATCGGTACGGCTTCCGCCCCGGTTGACCACGTGGAGCTGGGTTTCGTACCGCATGCCGTTGCTGGCCAGGGCGCCCTTGACCGTGATGCGGCCGTCGGTGGCCGAGGCGGTTCTGGTGCGGTTGGCAGGGGTGGAGATCTCGGCCTTGAAGGACAGCTGGCCTGGCACGCTGGCCGACAGGCGGCCCACGATCACACCCGCTGGGGCCGAGGCGAAGTACTCCCGGGTGAACCGGACTCCGGCCGAGGTGTAGGAGACGCCTGCCACGGCCTGGGAGATGTCTAGGTAACGGCGGTATTCGGATGGTTCTCCTGACGGCGAGTCGATCGAACCTTGGCCCGTGGGACCGGAGGCTGCCGAGCCCTCTGCCGGACCCGAGCCCACTGGACCCGAGCCCACCGGATCTGAGCCCACCGGATCTGAGCCCAGCGGACCCGAACCCGCCGGACCCGAACCCGCCGGACCCGAACCCCGTGGGCCCGAGTCCGCCAGATCTGCGCCCTTCGCTGCTGAGCTGCCGGGATCGGAGGCCGACTGCCCCGAGGGGTCAGCCGGGGCGGAGGGTGGCTGGGTGAATGTCAGCCGGACATCCCCGAAGCTTTGGTACGCGCCGAACCGGCGATGGCGTGGCGAGTCGGACTTGTGCCCCAACGCGGCCAGCACGTCCTCGGGCTTGACCCCGCCCTCCTTCCAGATGCGCTCACGAATGCCTTCCAGTGCACCCGGCCGAGGAGTGTCCCAATTGCCGTAGTTGTAGTCGCTGACCCCCGGCCCCCCAGTCCACAGGGTCTTCTCGTTGAACTGCAGCCGCTCGGCCCCCACCCCACCGAACACCGTCGCCCCCAGCGCCCCATTGCCGATCGGCAACGACCGCTGCTCCCAACCGCTGTTGGAGTCAGGCGCCGGCTCGTCAAACCACAGCGTGTACGGCTCCGCCCCTTCGGAACTCTCCTGAAGGGCTGCTCGAGAACGCCCTTGCACCACCGCCGGACCATGAGCCTTCGCAAGCACCGCACCCACGGGAGCCTTCGCGTCCCCGCTCCTCGTCTCTTGCCCGATCGCTCCGGCCAAGGATTCTGCGCCGACCTCCATCCCCGTCCCCGTCGTGGATCCCTGGGACGCCGGGCGCCCCCAGCCCGGTCGCGCCAACCCCCTGCCCTAAAGCGACTCCCCGCCCTAATCCGGCCCTCTGTCCTAAGCCGGTCCCCTGTCCCGAGAGGCCCGCGTGCGTCATGGCGTCGCCCGTTGGCGGGCCGTCGGTTCGTTGGTCGTCGTGTGCCGGGGCGCCTTCGGCCCGAATGTCTGCCCCCGCCGGAGGCGCCACCAGCATCACCGCGGCCATGGTCATTCCCGCCAGCATCCTTGGTCTCATCGCCACTCCATACATCGGAGGTATTGCTGTGACGATAACCAGAGATTCCGGTCGAATCCAGGCTTGATCGGAAGGGACGTCCGATGAATTACATGGGCATGCTGTACACCACCTGGAATCGGTCACCGGGAATCACGATGTCGCTCGTCTCGACCGGACGGTCGCCGGCCCAGTGGGTCCGTTCGACGTGGAGGACGTGCACCCCGGCCGAAAGGTCCAGAGCGTCACTCTCCGTGGGGCGCGGCACCCGCGTGCGCACGCTCTCCACAATCTCCGTGATCTTGATGCCGTGAGCGGACATCCGGGTCACGAGGCTGCGCCGTTCGTCCTCCGAATGCGCCGCGAACTCGATCGGCTCATATGACGTCGCCAGTTGCAACGGCTTGCCATCGCCACGGAAGACATATCGGGTACGCGAAACCGTGACGGACTCGTCGACGCGCAACCGCCGGGCGATGTCCGGACCGGCTTCGGCGGGTTCGCTGTGCCAGTCCCAGGTCACGCGCCGACCCTGCGACTGCAGGTCGGCGGCGAACGGGGCAGGGTGGTCGAGAAAGCGCCAGCGGTGCAGCGGGGACAGCTCCGGCTGTTCCCGTACGTAATGGCCGGAGCCCACGCGGCCGATGATGAGACCTTCTGCGGCCAGAACGCGCAGCGCGTGACGCGCCGCGGTCTCGCCGACCTGGTATTTACGAGTGAGTTGCGCCCGTGAGGGGATGGGCGCGCCGGGGAGGAGGGTGCCGTCGTTGATCTGCCGCCGAATGTCTTCGACGACGCGCAGGTAGACCGGATCGGAGGTGGCCACTAGTGCATCCCTGGGGTTCGTGTGAGGCGTTGCCCCATGTTGCCGTATTCGGCAGGTAACCATCCGTCATCGCCGAGTGTTGGAGTACCAACTTTGCAGTGGCGGAAAATTGTCCGCGAAACCCTGTAACGCGGGTGTAAGGGTGACCGATTCTCCGTTAGAGGTCGTCGATGTGTGTACCCCCGAGCACATATCGGCGACCTCTTCCAATTCCAGGACACGACCGGACGAGGTGCCGAAACCCGAGATCTGACGATACGGGCCCCCGGTAACCTTCGCCGCCCTGGCCGCAAACACCCCCCGCCAACCACAACCGCAACTCAGCCTCCGGAAGGCATGGAGACCCACGGCCGCCAGCCAGTGGATGGCGCTGGCCCACGGCCAGCCGATTCGGCTGAGCCACAGGACAAAGCTGAGCCGCGAGGACAAAGCGCAGACCATGTCGGAACCTGCTTCTGGTTGTGGGCAGCGGCGGCTGCCGAGCTCGGCTCGGGCTGATCGCCCTGAGCGGTGAACGGTGTTTCTGACGAACAGGCAGGTACGGCTCTCGCCGGAGGCTTGACCTCCTCGCTGATGACCGCCCGTTTGCCGGTGCGCCTGCCCTTGAAGTGCGTTGGCTGCTCTGGACCGTGGGTGAACGTTGGTGTTGAAACCACTTGGTTGGGTCACGGGCGTCGTTACGGCGGGTCACCACGTCCGACGTGAGAAGCGTGCGGCCGATCGGGCTGCGCCGACGTCGGCGGGAGGCGCCCACTTGGCTCTGCCGTAACGTATGGGTTGCAACACGACCTACGACAGCAACAAGATCCACGACAGCAACACGACAGCCGACAGCATCACGCGCGAGTGCCCTCACACACGGGCGCGGGGAGAGATACGGCCGGATGGGGAGCGGTGGGGCGCTGGCGTAACGGATAGACCTCAAACCCCGGCAGAGGTCACTATCGGGGTGGCGCTGTCGGTGGCGTTTGGGGAATCCAGGTAGCGTTCGCACTATGGCTTCGCCCAATGGAACCACCGACGCCCCTTTCGGTCGCATGCTGACCGCGATGGTCACGCCGTTCACTCAGGACGGCGCCGTCGACTATGCCGCCGTTCGGCGGCTCGCGGCCTACCTCGTCGATGAGCAGCGCAACGACGGCCTGGTCGTCAGTGGGACGACCGGCGAGAGCCCCACCACCTCGGACGCGGAGAAAACTCGCATCCTGGAGGCGGTGCTGGAAACCGTGGGTGATCGGGCGACCGTGGTCGCCGGTGCGGGCACCAACGACACCCACCACAGCGTCGAACTGGCCAAGGCCGCCGAGCGGGCGGGCGCCCACGGGCTGCTCGTCGTCACGCCGTACTACAACAAGCCCCCGCAGGAGGGGCTGTACCGGCACTTCTCGCATGTGGCGGACTCGACCCAGCTTCCGGTGATGCTCTATGACATTCCTGGACGCAGCGGGGTTCCGATCGCCACCGAGACGCTGATTCGGCTGGCGCAGCATGACCGTATCGTCGCGGTGAAGGACGCCAAGGGCGACATGTTCGCCGCCGGTCAGGTGATGCTCGCCACCGAGCTGGCCTTCTACTCGGGGGACGACCTGCTCAACCTGCCCTGGCTGTCGGTGGGCGCGGCCGGGTTCGTGAGTGTCGTCGGGCACGTGGTCGGCTCGGAGCTGGCCCAGATGATCCAGTTGTTCCGGAACAACCACGCCGAGCAAGCGCGCGCCATTCACCGCCAGTTGATTCCGGTGGTCGACGGCATCATGCTGCGCGCCGGTGGGGCGATCATGGCGAAGGCCGCTCTCGGCCTGGTCGGGATGCCTGTGGGCCCGGTACGGCTGCCGCTCGTGGAAGCGGACGACAAGCAGATCGCCGAGCTGCGGGCCTGCCTGGTGGCCGGCGGGGTGAAGTTGGCAGATATATAGGAACGGGGAGGACAAAGAAGTTTTGCGAACACTACGTCTCCAGGCGGGTAGACCATGAGCCATCCGCATCCGGAACTCCCGGACCCGCCGCCGCTGGCCGACGGGGGCCTGCGCATCGTCGCGCTGGGCGGCCTCGGCGAGATCGGCCGCAACATGGCCGTTTTCGAGTACGACGGCCGGCTGCTGATCGTGGACTGCGGGGTACTGTTCCCCGAGCCCGACCAGCCTGGCGTTGATCTGATCCTGCCCGACTTCGAGTACATCAGGGACCGGCTCGACGACGTCGAGGCGCTCATCCTGACGCACGGCCACGAGGACCACATCGGCGCCGTGCCGTATCTCTTGCGCGAGCGGCGCGACATCCCGCTCGTCGGGTCCAGGCTGACGCTCGCCTTCATCGAGGCCAAGCTCACCGAGCACCGCATCCAGCCAGCCAAGATCGAGGTCGTGGAGGGTCAGCGCGACCGCTTCGGGCCGTTCGACTGCGAGTTTCTCGCCGTCAACCACTCGATCCCGGACGCGCTCGCGGTCGCCATCCGCACGCCCGCCGGGCTGGTGCTGCACACCGGCGACTTCAAGATGGACCAGTTGCCCAGCGACGGCAGGCTGACCGACCTCGGCGCCATGGCCAGACTCGGCTCCGAGGGCGTCGACCTGCTGATGTCCGACTCGACCAACGCCGAAGTGCCCGGGTTCGTCACCAGTGAGCGCGAGATCGGCCCGGTCGTCGACGAGGTCATCCGCACCTCCGACAAACGCGTTATCGTGGCGAGCTTCGCCTCCCACGTCCACCGCGTGCAGCAGGTCATGGACTCCGCGGCCAAGTACGGCCGCAAGGTCGCGCTCGTCGGCCGCTCCATGGTCCGCAACATGGGCATCGCCCGCGACCTGGGCTATCTGCAGGTGCCGCCGGAGTTGATCGTCGACTCCCGCGACATCGAGGAATGGCCGCCGGAGGACGTCGTCCTCATCTGCACCGGCTCCCAGGGCGAGCCCATGGCGGCGCTCTCGCGCATGGCCAACCGTGACCACCCCATCCGCATCGCGGAGGGTGACACGGTGCTGCTGGCCAGTTCGCTGGTGCCGGGCAACGAAACCGCCGTCAACAAGGTCATCAACGGCCTGACCCGCTGGGGCGCCCGCGTCGTGCACAAGGGCAACGCCAAGGTGCACGTCTCCGGACACGCCGCCGCGGGCGAGCTGCTGTACGTGCTCAACCTGACCAGGCCCTCCAACTTCATGCCGGTTCACGGTGAATGGCGTCACCTGCGGGCCCACGCCCGGTTGGCCTCGCTCACCGGCGTGCCCGACGATCACATCGTGATCGCCGAGGACGGCGTGGTCGTGGACCTGGTGGACGGCCGAGCGAAGATCGTCGGTGCGGTCCACGCCGGCTACGTCTACGTGGACGGTTCGTCGGTCGGCGAGATCACCGACACCTCGCTCAAGGACCGCAGGATCCTCGGCGACGAGGGCTTCATCTCGGTGGTCGTGGTCGTCGACTCGCAGACCGGCAAGCTGACCGCCGGCCCGGAGATCCACGCCAGGGGCTCCGGCATCGACCCGATGCAGTTCGACCAGTTCATCCCGCAGATAGAACGTGCCCTTGAGGCCAAAGCGGCCGACGGGGTCGTCGACATGCAGGAGATCCGCCGCGTGGTCCGCCGCACGGTCGGTCGCTGGGTGAGCGACACCTACCGCCGCCGTCCGATGATCATCCCGGTCGTGGTGGAGGTCTGACACCCTCTCCAGGGGTACGGCCACGCCGTACCCCTGCCCGGCTCCTCGGGTCATTTCCGTGCCTTTCTGCCCGTGTTCCGATCTGGTCAGGCTGCTTGGGTGACGCCGGTCAGGCGTCGCGACGCCTTAACAACCAGACCCCCGCGAGCAGGGGCACCCCGGCATAGGCAGCTAGGACGATCGCGGCGGCCACGGGAGACAGCAGTTCCCCGTAGACCGACGAGGCGAGGGAAGCCCCGGCGATCTCTCGGGGCAGCGCGCCAATCATCACCGAGCCCAGCCGCTCGCTCCACGGCTCCGGCAGGTTGCCGCAGACCATCGGAATGACGTAGACGAGTCCGACGAGGATCGCCACCGCCCCGGCCGTGGACCTCATGATCACGCCCAGCCCCAGCCCGAGCAGGGCGAAGACCGCCACGGAGATGCTGGTCGGCACGAGGATCGACCAGGACTCGGCGAAACCGCTCACCGGATAGCGCCCGGCGAGCATCCCGCGGGACAGGAAGAACGTCCCGAAGACGCTGACCACACCCACCACGAGCCCGAGCCCGCCCGTCACCGCCGCCTTCGACACCAGGACGGGCCAGCGACGCGGCACGATGGTCAGGCTGGTCTGGAGCACACGGTCCGACGTCCACGACAGCACGCCCATGATGCCCAGGCACAGCTGCGGAACGATCACCACCACCTCCTCCAACTCCGCGATGCGGGCACTGGCACGCATGGACGGCGACGCATTGTCGTACATCCCGATCGCCATCCAGGCCAGCCCGGCGGCGAGCAGCACGGAGCACAGTCCGATGCCGACGGTCAGGTGGCTGGAGCGGACCGACCTGACCTTGAGCCATTCGGCGGTCAGCACACTCATGTCCGCCACTTTTCCGCCAGGCGCATCCGGTCCGCCGTTTCGGGCGGGGATGTCCGGCTCCGCTCGCGCGGGAGTGGTTGTTCACGCATCACGCCTCCTCAACAGGAGGTATCCGGCCAGCAGCGCGGCGGCGCCGTACGCGATGAGGACGAGCAGTGCCGCCCACGGCGGCAGGACTCCGTCGCCGAGGCGGCGGGACAGGCGCTCGCCGGCGATCTGTGACGTCAGGTTGGGAAGCATGATCGAGGCGATCCGCGTGTTCCACGGCGCGGGCAGGTAGTTGGCGACACCGGGGAGCACGAACAGCAGCGAAACCACCGAGACGATGCCCGCGGCGGTCGAGCGGGTGGCGGCGCCCAGCCCGAGGCCGACCAGCGCCAGCACCGCGACCGACAGACTGGATGCCAGCACGGTCGGCAGGCCGTCGAGCAGGCCGGTTTGGTTGAAGCCCAGGGCACGGTCGCCGGCGATGAGGCGGCTGATCGTGTAGGTGGAGATGAGGATGGCTGTGCCCGCGGCGAGCGTCACGCCGCCGACCACCACGGCCTTCGCGAACAGGAGGCGCCCGCGCCGCGGCACGGCGGCCAGGCTGGTTCTGAGCATGCCGCTCGCCTGCTCGGAGGTGATCGCCAGCACGCCCAGGACAGCCAGGCTGATCTGCGCCAACGGCAGGAACCCCACCTCAGGGGCGGCGGCGGTGACCGAGCCGTGTTCGTCGGCCAGGCTCGCGACATACAGGGTCCAGCCGATTCCGAGCACGGTCACGAGCGAGGCCGCGCCGACCGCGTAGCCCGTGGAGCCGACCGAGCGCAGCTTCAGCCACTCCGAGGCCAGGACCGCTCTCATCGCACGGCTCCGTACTCGACGCTGGAGGCGGTCAGCGCCATGTACGCCTCCTCCAAAGAGGGGTATCCGTCGGTGAGTTCGGCCACGGACGCGTCGGCCACCAACCGGCCGCGGCCGACGATGACGATACGGTCGGCGGTCAGCGCCATCTCGCTCATGAGATGGCTGGACAGCAGCACCGTCCTGCCCTCCGCCGCCAGCCCGCGCATGAGGCCCCGGATCCAGCGCACGCCGTCGGGGTCGAGGCCGTTGACCGGCTCGTCGAACATCAGCACCCCCGGATCGCCCAGCATCGCCGCCGCGATGCCGAGCCTCTGTTTCATGCCGAGCGAGAATCCGCCCGCCTTCCTGCGCGCCACGCCGCTCAGGCCCACCAGCTCCAGGACCTGCGCGACTCTGCTCGCACCTATGTCATTGCTCAGCGCCAGGCACATCAGATGGTTGTAGGCGCTCCGGCCGGGATGGACGGCGTCGGCGTCGAGCAGCGCACCCACCTCGTGGAGCGGGCGCCGCAGGTCGGCGTAACGGCCGCCGTTGACCAGCGCGTGGCCGGAGGTGGGCGCGTCGAGGCCGAGCACCACGCGCATGGTCGTCGATTTTCCGGCACCATTGGGCCCGAGGAAGCCGGTCACGTGCCCGGGCTCCACGCGGAAGCTCAGCCCGTCCACGGCGAGCGTGTCCCCGTATCGTTTGGTCAGTTGTCTGAGTTCGATCACGCGATCAAGGGTGCGGTACGGCGGGTCGTTCGCACATCGGACTGTGATCCGTCAGACCACGGTGTCATTCGAGGCCCGCACAGTCAGACCGTGGGATGACGCGCCCCGCCCGACCTCCGGATACCTTTCTTCGCGTGGACCTGTTCGCCAGGCGGCTCAGCCGCGCTCAGCTCATCGCGCTCGACTGCGTGTTCGCGTGGGCGTTCGGGCTGTATTTCCTGGCGGACGCCGCGGACGTCGACGCTCCCGGCTGGTTCCGGCTCACGTTGCCGCTCGCGCTCGCCGTGCCGCTGGCGGTACGCCGGTTGTGGCCGGTCGCCGTCTTCGCAGTGGTGATGGCCGCGACCGTGGTCGCCATCGTCACGAACTTCCCCTCACTGGCGTTCGCCGCGCCCGCCTTCGCCGCATATCTAGTCGCCTCCGCCTCATCGCGCAGGCTGCCGGTCAGCTCCATCGCGATCTTCAGCGTCCTGGCCCTGATCACGCTGCTCGTCGCGGGGGTGCCAGGCGATATCACCTGGGTCATGGGAGAGACCGCGTCGACCCTCGCCGCGCTCTGCGTCGCGTTCAGCTTCGGCCTGGCCGTCCGCGAGCGCCGCGCCTTCGCCGCGCGTGACGCGGCGCGCAAGGCCGAGCAGGCCGTCGCCGAGGAACGGCTCCGCATCGCCCGCGAGTTGCACGACGTCGTCGCTCACAGCGTGGGGCTGATCGCGGTCAAGGCGGGCGTGGCCAGCCACGTCTTCTCTACCCGGCCCGAGGAGGCGCGCGATGCGCTGGGCGTGATCGAGACGGCCAGTAGAAACGCCATGGGCGAGATGCGTCACCTGCTGGGCGTGCTGCGTTCTCCCGAGGCGCCCGATCTGGGGCCGGTGCCCGGACTGGACGGTCTGCCCGCACTCGTCGACCGGGCCAGGCTCGCCGGGATCGAGGTCGAACTCGACGTCGGTGATGTCAGTGAAGTACCGGAAGGGGTGAGTCTGTCGGCGTACCGGATCGTCCAGGAAGCGCTCACCAACGTGGTCAAACACGCCGCACCCGCCCGCTCCCGCGTGTCGGTGGCCACCGACGGACAGGTCGTGCGCATCGAGGTCACCGACGACGGACCCGGCAGGCGTGTGCTGCCGGGGACGGGCCCTGGGCACGGTCTGGTCGGGATGAGGGAGCGGGTCATGATGTACGGCGGGGCCTTCGAGGCCGGGCCCGGGGCCAAGGGCTTTCGGGTGCGGGCGGCGCTGCCGTACGGGAAGGCGTCATGAGCGGGGCGGACGGGTCGCAGTCACGCGGCCCTGCGGAGCACGGCGAGGACGAGGCTGAAGGCGGGCTGTCTGACGGGGAGTTCGATGCGGACGGGGTGCTGTCACGCGGCACTGCGGAGTATGGCGAGAATGCGAACGAAGGCGGGTCGTCTGACGGGGAGCTCAGTATTTCCGAAGGGGACGTAGAGGAGACGAGTCGTCCACCACATGACGTTGGAGAACCAGCACGTGATGGTGGAGAACGAGCACGTGCTGGTGGAGAACCGGCGGGTGACGACGGAGGACCGGCGCCTGACGTTGGACGCGCAGCACGTGACGTTGGAGAAGGGAGACGGGCTGCCGGGGTGGAGACAGCTGAGTTCGAGGCTGGTGAGCGGGGCGAGTCCGTGATCCGGGTGCTGGTGGCCGACGATCAGGCGTTGCTCAGGGGGAGCTTTCGGCTGCTCGTGGACTCCGAGCCCGGCCTGGAGGTCGTGGGAGAGGCGGCCACGGGGGTCGAGGCGGTGACGCTGGCCGCGGTGGTGCGGCCCGACGTCGTGCTCATGGATGTGCGGATGCCGGAAATGGATGGCATCGAGGCCACCCGTCGACTTGGCGGCGGGACCAGGGTTCTGATCGTGACGATGTTCGACCTTGATGCGTATGTATATGCGGCTCTGCGGGCCGGGGCCAGCGGGTTCTTGCTCAAGGACACGCCTCCGGCAGATCTGCTGTCGGCGATCCGCGTGGTGGCGGCGGGGGAGGCGTTGCTCGCGCCGACCGTCACGCGTCGGCTGATCGAGGAGTTCGCCCGTACGCCTGCCGTGCCCGCGTTCCGGGGGCTCGACGGGCTGACCGAGCGCGAACGCGAGGTGCTCACGCTGATCGCGCGTGGGCTGTCCAACCATGAGATCGCCGAGTATCTGCACCTCAGCCTGGCCACGGTCAAGACTCACATCGGTCGCCTGCTCACCAAGCTGGACGCTCGCGACCGGGCACAACTCGTGATCGCCGCCTACGAGAGCGGGCTCGTGGGCGCGACACGATAGCGTCACCTGACATGAGGGTGGAATTCCGGAAATTTGATGGTTCGCTCCACTGGCACCATGCCGCCCGGCGGCTCGGGGAAGACGCCCACGGCGTGTGGGTGGGTGCCGGAGCCGGGACCATCGGGGCCAAGGGACACGAGCCGCCGGTGATGTGGGAAGAGCCGTTCGTGATGTTGTTCCCGCGGGATCAGTGGTGGGTGGCGCTGTTCAACGCCGAACCGCACCGAACCGCCATCTACGTGGACGTCACGACGGTGCCCGAATGGCGGGACGAACTGGTGACGATGGTGGATCTCGATCTGGACGTGGTGAAGAAGCGGACCGGGGTTATCTACTTGGATGATGAGGACGAATTCGCCGCGCATCAGGTGCGGTTCGGATATCCGGCTGAGGTGATCGCCGCGGCTGAGGAGTCGGCTCGGTGGGTGTTCAAGGCCGTCACGGAAGGCCAGGGGCCGTTCGGCGGGGCGCACGAGCGGTGGTTGAGCCAGGTCATCGACTGAGGGGTTGCCGGGGCGCTGGTTCTGACCTGCCGAGTAGGTACCTGGTAGCGGGCAGCATTGGTGGTGGGGCGTGGCGGGATGGTGCCTGGTTGCGGGGTTGGTGCCTGGTGGTGGGGCGCGACGGGGCGGTGCGGTGGTGTGGTGCGGCGGGGTGGTGCCTGGGGGCGTCGGTTAGCGGTTGATGGCTGCGCGGAGGGCGGACAGGCGGGCGGGGGAGGCGAGGCCCGCGTGGTAGAGGTGAAGCTCGGTGGCTCCGGCCTTCGCGTAGGTCGCCATCTGGTCGGCTAGGACTGTGGCGTCGGCCGGGCGGGGTGGGAGGGCCAGGACGTAGGCGCCGATCCGCTGAGGGGTGGGGCGGGCCGCTGCTGGTGAGGGCTTGGCGGCACTGGTGGGCGTGTCGGCCGTGTTGGCTCTATTGGCTATGTTGGCGAGGGTGGTGAGGCGGTCTGCGTCCGCGGTGGGGTCGCCCCAGCAGTTGCCGACCAGGACGTCCGCGTCGGGTTCGCCGTTCGGGAGGGCTGCGAAGGCGCCTGCCGCCCACGGGTCGGGGTTGGCGTGGAGGGTGATCGGGGTTTCTGGGGAGAGTTCTCGGGCTACGGAGATCAGGCGCTGGCGTAGGTGGGTGGAGAGGCTCAGGCGTACTTCTTGGACGGCTTGTGCGCGGTCGGCCAGGGCTGCTGCCGTCGTGGTGGAGCTGGGGGCCTGGGTGTCGATGATGCGTTTTACGTGCTCTCGGGTGCCTTCGGGGTACCGGGGGGCGCAGGCGGTGCAGAAGCAGAGGGAGAGAAGGTCGCCGAGGGGGCCATTCCAGTCGGCTCCGGCGGTCTTCTCGTGCATGTTCTGGTGGCCGAAGCCCATGGGGCCGCAGGATTCGAGGATGAGGCCGTCGGGTTCGGCGACGGTGAGGATTTCGCGGGTTAGGCGTTCGCAGTAGTCGATGACTTCGGGGTGGGCGGGACAGAGGGCGTGGGCGTAGAGGTCGCCGAAGGCGTTGCGGGTCGCGAGGCCCGGGTGCTTGCTGCCCAAGTAGGAGTTGTGGGTGAGCACGGTCCAGGCCAGGACCTTCAAGCCGACTGCCTTCAGTGCGTCGCGGGCCGTTAGGTAGGCGTCGGGAGGCGTCCAGGTGGGGGAGGCGGGGACCACGGGGCCCCAAGCGTCCTGGCGAACGGGCAAGTAGAAGGCTGAGTGGGCTACGTCCAGTACGCGGTGGTTCGGGTGGTAAGGAGTGGCGGCTCTGGTGGAGTGGTAGGAGGCGGCCAGGGCGACTGCCTCGACGCCCAGGTCGGCGATGCGGCCGGGGGCGGTGGGGTCGCCTACGACGTCCCAGGGGTAGAGGTAGGCGATGTTCACCGGGCGGTCCCTTTCGTCGGCTGCCTTCTCATCGTCACCAGTGGCCTCGCTTGACCACGAACTCGGGGTCGAAACGTCGCATGTAGCCGGTGTCGTCCCGGGAGGTGAGCCCGCAGGTCAGGTACTGCTCGTGCATGCTGGCCAGCGCCTCGCGGTCCAGTTCCACTCCCAGGCCGGGGCCGTGGGGCACCGGCACCGAGCCGTCCACGAAGCGCAGGGCTCCGGGGGCGACGACGTCCTGGCCGTCCTGCCACGGCGTGTGGGTGTCGCAGGCGTAGGTGAGGTTGGGGGTGGCGGCGGCGAGGTGGGTCATCGCGGCCAGACTGATGCCGAGATGCGAGTTGGAGTGCATGGACAGTTCGAGACCGAAGGTTCCGCACAGGGCCGCGACCTGGGCGGAACGGTTCAGGCCGCCCCAATAGTGGTGGTCGAGCAGGAGTACCTGGATGGCGTCGGAGGCGATGGCCGGAGGGAGGTGTTCGGGCGTGACGACGCACATGTTGGTGGCGAGCTTTGTCGTGATGTTTCTCGCCACGTCTGCCATGCCGGAAATCTCGGGGCAGGGGTCCTCGAGATACTGGAGCACGTCGTTCAGCTCGTGGGCGACGCGGATGGACGTCTCCGGGGTCCAGGCGGTGTTGGGGTCCAGCCGCAGCGGTACGCCGGGGAACGCCTCATGCAGCGCCCGGATCGCGGCGATCTCCTCGTCGGGTGGGAGCACGCCGCCCTTGAGCTTGATGGAGCGGAAGCCGTACTCCTTGATCAGTAGTGCGGCCTGCTGCACCAGCCCGGCGGGGTCGAGCGCGGCGCCGAAGCGATCGGGGGTGCCGCCCGGGTGACTGTCCCACTTGTAGAAGAGATAGGCGCTGTACGGCACCGCCTCCCGCACCCGGCCACCCAGCAGGTCGCAGACCGGGACTCCGGCCGCCTTGCCCCGGATGTCCAGCAATGCCACCTCGAAGGGGGAGAAGACGCGATCGATGCTCTTCTCCTTGGTGGAGGTGCCGGTCAGACCGTGCAGGTCGCTGACGACGTCGCCGACGATGGCGCTGATGCGGGTGTAGATCTCGTTGGTGTGGTGCACGTCCACGCCGATGAGGGCGGGCGCGCATTCGCGCATCTTCGTCAGGTGGTCGAGGTCGCCGTAGGTCTCGCCGAGGCCGGACAGGCCGTCTTCGGTGATCACCTCGATGATCGTGCGCAGTGCCCAGGGCTCGTGGACGCCGGCGGCGTTCAGC
Source organism: Nonomuraea sp. NPDC050790 (assembly GCF_044456745.1). Classification (NCBI taxonomy): domain Bacteria; kingdom Bacillati; phylum Actinomycetota; class Actinomycetes; order Streptosporangiales; family Streptosporangiaceae; genus Nonomuraea; species Nonomuraea sp. NPDC050790. The sequence goes on from NZ_JBITGF010000004.1 coordinate 288,467, forward strand.
AGCGGCGGGTCTCGGAACGCGACAGGCGTGACACGGATCTCCTGGATGATCATAGAACCGCCGTCCATATATGTGAACGAAAGACAGGTTTGTGGACAGGTGTCGCAACTGTAAGAATCGCCCTGTAGGGGTGTCAAGCGATACGTTGTGAAGTGTGATATTGCACTGGGAGGCCAAAAGATGATCTACGGACATGACCCTAGGACCGGCGAGACCGTGGGCGCCGCACTGCCCGAAACCGACAGCGCCCGCGTCAACACAATCGTCACCGCCGCCGTCGCAGCGGCTACTGGAACCAGGCATGGCGTCGGAGCCGACCATGGAGGCGGAGTCGGTCATGGCATCGGGGGTGCTGGAAGTGCGGGGAGTCCCGGTGCCGGCGGTGCCCAGGGGGCCGCTGCGGGGGACGTGGGGGGTGGGTGGCGAGATGTGTCGGTTGCAGAGCGGGCTCAGGTGCTTGAGGCGGTGGCCGATGCGTTGATGGCGCGGGCGGACGATCTCTGGGTGGTCGCCGAGCGGGAGACCGCGCTGGGTGAGGTGCGGTTGCGGGGGGAGATCGCGCGGACTGCCGGGCAGTTCCGGCTTTTCGCGCAGGTGATCAGGGATGGGGGGTATGTCGAGGCGATCATCGACCATGCGGATTCGTCGTTGACGCCTCCTCGTCCGGATGTGCGGAGGATGAAGCGGGCGCGGGCCGGTGTGGTCGCCGTTTTTGCGGCCAGCAATTTTCCTTTCGCGTTCTCGGTGGCGGGAGGGGATACGGCTTCGGCGCTGGCGGCTGGGTGTCCGGTCGTGGTCAAGGCGCATCCTGGGCATCCGCATACCTCCGAGCTGGTGGCGGAGGTGGTGCGGTCTGCCCTGCCTTCGCCTGATCTGCTCGGGCTGGTGCATGGAATGGAGGCCGGGGCGGAGCTCGTACGGCATCCGGCTGTGGTGGCGGTGGGGTTCACCGGGTCGGTCGCCGGAGGCAAGGCCATTCAGGCGCTGATCGACGAGCGGGAGACGCCCATTCCGTTCTTCGGGGAGCTGGGGAGCGTCAATCCGGTCGTGGTGCTGCCTTCGGCTCGGGCGGAGGACGTGGCCGGTGGGTTCGCGGGGTCGCTGACGTTGGGGGTCGGGCAGTTCTGTACCAATCCGGGGCTTCTGTTTGTGCCGGAGGATCCCGCGCTTCTGGAACGGCTGGCGGCGGCGGTTCGGGAGACCACGGGCGGGCCGATGCTGGCCGAGCGGATCAGGGACGGGTATCTGGACGGGCTTGGGCGGCTGTCCGAGCTGCCCTTGCTGGCGGAGGGGAAGGCGGGGGAGGGGGCCTGGGCGGTTACGCCCAAGGTGTTCGTCACCGGGATCGGGGAGTTCGCGGACAAGTTGCCTCGGATCGCTGAGGAGTGCTTCGGGCCGGCCTCGGTTGTGGTGACCTACCGGGAGGTGTCGGAGCTGCTGGGCGTACTTGAGCGGTTGGAAGGGTCGTTGACGGCAACCGTGCATGGCACCGTGCCTGAGGAGGGGGCTGCTGTCGCGGAGGTGCTCGGGCGCAAGGCTGGGCGGCTGATCTGGAACGGCTGGCCGACCGGCGTGGCGGTCTGCTGGGCGATGCACCATGGCGGGCCCTGGCCTGCTTCCACCAACGCCGCGCACACCTCTGTGGGGGCGACTGCCATTGATCGGTGGCTGGTGCCCACTGCCTATCAGGACTGGCCAGGTGAGCTGCTGCCGCCTGAGCTGCGGGATGACAACCCGCTGGGTGTGCCTCAGCGGGTGGATGGCCGGCTGAACGCCTGACCCGGCCTACGCGCTGGGGTTGAAGGACCGGCTCTGCGCCTGCCCAAGGAGGGCAGGGCCGGTTTGTTGGGCTGCCAGTCGGCCGGGTGGGGGAGTGGCCCTACACCCATGTGGTGGGGCGGCTCGGGGTGGAGCAACTGGTTATGCCTTTGGGGCGAGGGCGAGGGCTTCGGGCGGGGAAGGGCGGGGCGGGAAGGAAGTGGGGCGAGGGGAGGAGGCGGGCACTGCGGTAGGAGGGCCGGGTGGGAAGGACGGGGGTGGCGCGGGCGTGAAGAGGAGGGGCGGCAGGAGGGGCCGGATGTCGGGGTAGGTGGGTCGTCGGGGGGTGGCGCTGGGTAATGGATCGGGGTGGCGGCGCGGGGCGAGGGTGGCGCAGGTGAGCGTGGCGCGGGGTGAGGGCCGGGGGTGGCGCGGGGGGATGGGGTCCGGGGTTCTGGCGCGGGGCGATGGGTCGGGGTGGGGTGGTTAGGGGTGGCCGATGGTTTCTAGGGCTTCTCTTACGCGGTCTTGGTGGGTGCGGAAGCTGACCACTGCCAGGCGGACGAAGAAGCGGCCGTTTACCAGGGTGCTGGACAGGAAGACTCGGCCGCCGGCGTTCACTCGTCGCAGCAGTTCCTGGCTGGGGCGGTCGTCGTCGCCCGGTATGCGAAACGCGACCGTGCTCAGGCGGGGTTCCCAGGGGACTTCGAAGCCCGCCGAGACCAGTTCCTCGTAGGCGAACCTGGCCAGATCCAGCTTCTCGTCCAGTGCGGTGCGGAAGGCGGACAGGCCGTGGAGTTTGATCGGGAGCCACAGGGCGAGGCCGCGGAAGCGGCGGGTCAGTTCGGGGGAGTATTCGGTGAAGTTCGGGATCTCTTCTTCGGCGCTCAGGTCCTGGAGGTAGTCGGCGCCCACGTGGTGGGCGGCGCGTAGGCGGGCGCCGTCGCGGACGAGGAGGGCGCCGGTGCCGTACGGGAGGAACATGGCCTTGTGCGGGTCGAGGGTGATCGAGTCGGCTGTCTCGATGCCGCGGAAGGCCGCCCGGCCGCGTTCGGTCAACTGGAAGGGGCCGCCGTAGGCGGCGTCCACGTGGAACCACAGTCCGTGCCTGCGTGCGGTCGCGCCGAGCTCGTCGAGGGGGTCCACGGCGCCGGTGTTGGTGGTGCCGGCGTTGCCGATCACCAGGAACGGCCGGCGGCCCGCTTGGCGGTCTTCGTCGATCATCTTCTCCAGGGCCTGCGGGTCCATGGCGAGGGTGTCGAGCGTGGGTACGGCCCGCACGTTCGCCCGCGGGAACCCGGCGAGCATCGCCGACTTGGCGCAGGAGGCGTGCGTCTGGCCGGTGGCGTAGATGACGCCGTCGAGGAAGTTCTCGGGCAGGAGCGCGGTTCGGGCGGTGACGATGGCCGAGAAGTTGGCCAGGGAGCCACCGGAGGTCAGGACGCCGCGGGCGGCGGCCGGGTAGCCGAACAGGTCGCACAACCAGCGCAGCACCGTCGCCTCAATCTGGGCGAAGCCGGGGGCGAGGTTCCATACAGTCACGTACTTGTTGGCTGCGGCGGCTACGAAGTCGGCGAGCACCGAGGCGTAGAGGCCGCCGCCGGGGATGTAGGCGAGGTATCCGGGGCCGGCCGTGGTGACGCCGGCGGCGGCGCCTCTGGCCACGACGTCGAGCAGCGCGGCGAAGGGCCGGCCCTCCTCGGGCGCGGGTTCACGGAGTTCGGCGGCGAGCTTGGCGGCGCCGTCGAAGTCGCCGGCCGGCGCGTCGGCGAGGCCGTTCACATAGGTCTGGACGAACTCCAGGGCGGCCATTCCCATCGCACGCGCGTCCTCGGGAGTAGGTTCAAGGGGGTACGGCATGCGAGCGTTCCTTTCTGGCAGGTGTTGCCATATGCCGGTGTTGTTCAGATTTGAACATTGACATAGGGCCACGTTATGGAGATCTGAAGGGTTCTCCAGTCATGTCCACGATGCGAACTTGGGGCCAACTCTGACAAGGAGAAGGACCCCCATGGAAGAAGAGGGAACCACCCCCGCAATCTCCCGCAAAACCCTTCTGAAAGCAGCACTCATCGCCACACCGGTGCCGCTGCTCGCGGCGGGGGCGCCCGCGTTGGCCCGCACCGTTTGGGCCGAGGGCGGGCCGCTCACCCCGACGCCCTTCTGCGACGACGGCGACGACCCCACGCCGGCGCAGACGGAAGGCCCCTACTTCAAACCCAACTCGCCCCGGCGCAGCACGCTCCCCGGATCGGGCACCCCGCTCACCGTCAGCGGATACGTCTTCGGACTCGCCTGCCAGCCACTCCCCAACGTCCTGCTGGACTTCTGGCAGTGCGACACCAACGGCAACTACGACAACGTCGGGTTCAACTTCCGCGGCCACCAGTTCACCGACGCGAACGGCGCCTTCCAGCTCACCACGATCGTGCCCGGTCTCTATCCGGGACGTACCCGGCACATCCACGTCAAGGCGCAGGCGCCCAACCGGCCCGTGCTCACGACGCAGCTCTACTTCCCCGGTGAGCCGCGCAACAACACGGACACCATCTTCAACCCGGCGCTGCTGATGACGGTGCGCACGGTCGGCGGGCGTCGGGAGGCGACCTTCGACTTCGTGCTGCGGGTGCCGGGCACTCCGCCCACGAGCCCACCCCCCACGAGCCCCCCGCCCACCAGTCCGCCGCCCGGCGGCACCTGGGCTGCGGGCGTCGGGTACGCGGCCGGTGCGCAGGTGACCTATGGGGGCTCCAGTTACCGGTGCCTGCAGTCCCACACCTCGCAGGCCGGCTGGGAACCGCCCAACGTCCCGGCGCTCTGGCAACGCGTGTGAGCCATCCGCCGCCGGGCACCTCCACCCCGGCGGCGGCCCACCCCTGCCAAGGCCCCTTGATGTCCACAGGGCATGAAAGGCTGACGGCAAAAGCGCGAGGTGGCCAGGCAGCGTGTGCCCATCAGGCCGAGGGAGAAGCGGTGCGTTCCCTCCAGGCCGTCAGGCCAAGGGAGAAGCGGTGCGTGCCCCTCAGGTCGTGGCGAAGTGGTGTGTGCCCGACGAGAGTGGCGGGGCGGAGAGTCCCCTCATGCCGTGGCGAGGAACGGCCGTGGTGAGGGGGAGGGTCCCCCTCGGCCCGTGGCGAGGAATGGCCGTGGTGGGGGTCGGCCGTGGTGAGGGTCGGTCGTGGCGGGGCGGAGGGTCCCCCTCGGGCCGTGGCGGGGAACGGCCGTGGTGAGGAACGGTCGTGGCAGGGCGGAGGGTCCCCCTCGGGCCGTGGTGAGGAACGGCCGTGGTGAGGGGGCCATCCTGGCGCGGCAGTCTCAGGCTCCGGCCAGTTCCAAGCCTGCCGCGATGATCCGCTCAAGCTCCGCCACATGCTGAGGAGCGGGGTCAAGCAGCGGCAGCCGTACACCGCCCACCTCCAGCCCCCGCAGCCGCACGCCCGCCTTGACCAGCGAAACCGCATACCCAGGCTGAACATCCCGCAACCGCACCAGCGGCAGATAGAACCGGGTCAGCAGAGCCCGGGTCAACTCCTCGTCCCCACCCGTGACGGCCTTGTAGAAGGCCAAGGCGATCTCGGGCGCGAACGCGAACACCGCACTGGAATAGAGCGTGACGCCGAGCCCCCGGTAAGCAGGCACGGTCAGCTCCGCCGTCGGCATTCCGTTGAAGAACGTGAACTCCCGGTCACTGCCCTGCCGCACCGTCAGGATGATCCGCTGCAACAGGTCAAGATCCCCGAGCCCGTCCTTGAACCCGATCACGTTCGGCAGCTCCGCCAGCTCGGCCACGGCCTCGGGGGTGAACCGGGCGTTCCCCCGCTGGTAGACGATGAGCGGAAGGTCGGTCTCGGCCGCCACGTCCTTGACGTACCGGACGAGGCCCTGCGTGGGGGACGAGACGAGGTAGGGCGGGAAGAGCAGCAGCCCGTCGGCGCCGTTCTCGGCGGCGGCCCGCGCGTAGGCGCGCCCGGCGACACCGCCCGCGCCGGAGAAGACGGGCACGTTCCCGGCTGTCGCCGCGACGCTCGCCTTGACGACCCGCGTGTATCCGGCCAGGTCGAGTGCGTTGAACTCGCCGGTGCCGCACGCGGTGAACACTCCTCCCGCCCCGGCCGCGACCCCTCGGGCGACGTGCTCGGCGAGCACCGTCTCCGCCACGTCGCCGTCGGCTCCGAAGGGGGTCACCGGGAAGAAGAGAACACCATCAAGACGCATGTACGGTCCTTTCTAGCGAATGCCCTCCCTGCGCAGGGTGGCAATCAGTTTGCGGGTGTGCCGGGTCACGGCGTCGATGACCTTGTCGAGCTTGTCGTCGTCCAGGTCGGCGGGCATCGAGCAGCTGATGGCATCGGTCGCGGGGATGCGGTAGTCGACCGCGACCGCGACACACTTGACTCCGGGGGTCCCCTGCTCGCTCTCCAGCGCCCAGCCGCGGGTGCGGACCTGCTCCAGCTCCTTGGCCAGCTTCGCGTGGTCGGTCAGCGTGTGCGGCGTGTAGCCGACCAGCTTGTCCGGCAGCAGGCCGGTGACCTCGTCGTAGGTGAGCTGGGCGAGCAGCGCCTGGCCGAGCGCGGTCACGTGGGCGGGCAGCCGGCGGCCGACGCGCGGTATCACGTTGTGGGTCCTGCGGCCCTCGCGCGTGGCCAGGTAGAGCACGTGCGCCCCGTCGCGCCGGGCGAAGTGCACGGTGTGCCCGATCTCGTCGCGCAGGTCGTCCAGGGTCTCCAGCGCGAAGGGCAGGGCCTGGTCCTTGTCCAGGTACGCCGTCCCCGTGAGCAGGGCGTGCGGGCCGATGCCGAAGGCCGACTTGGCCCCGTCCGTCTCCACCCACTTCAGCTCGACCAGGGTACGCATCAGCGCGTGCAGGCTGCTGCGCGGAAAGCCGGTCTGGGCCTGCAGTTCCGACAGGGAGAGGCGGTCCGGGGACGCGGCGAGCGTCTCCAGGATGCGAACCGTTCGCTCGGCTGACTTGACCATCGAGGACTCCATAGGGTCCAGGATATTGGATGGCGTTCATATACATGGACACTTAACCCTTGATGGCGCCGCTGGTCAGACCGCGCATGAACTGCCGCTGGAAGGCCAGGAACGCGATGATCGACGGCAGCAGCGCCAGCAGCGACGCCGCCAGCAGCACGCCGATCCCGACCTCCTCGTCGGAACGCAGCGAGCGCAGCGCGATGGGCAGGGTCCACTGGTCGGAGTCCGTGGCCACGATCAGCGGCAGCACGTACTGGTCCCAGATCATGGTGAAGCCGAACACCCCGATCACGCCGATCGCGGGCCGGCACAGCGGCAGGATGATCGTGAAGAACGTCCGCATCTCGCCCGCGCCGTCGATCCTGGCCGCCTCCTCCAGCTCGACCGGGACCTCCTTCATGAACTCGGTCATGACCAGGATGGAGAAGCCCCAGGCGCCGATCGGAAGGATCATGCCCGCGTAGGTGCCGATGAGCCGGGTCCCGATCAGGGGCAGCTCGCCGAGCACCGCCGACAGCGGCAGGATGATGACCTCCTCCGGGATCATCATCGTCACCAGCATGAGCAGCAGCACGACCGTCATCCCGCGGAACTTCTTGCGGGCCAGCGCGTATGCCGCGAAGACGCTGACGATCATTTGCAGCAGCAGTCCGAACCCGACGACGACGAAGGAGTTCAGCAGGTAGAGGAAGACCTTGCGGTTGCCCGCCTGGATGAAGTTGTCGAGGGAGAAGCTGTCGGGCAGGGAGAAGCGGGTCGGGTCGGGCACCGCGCCGAAGGCGTTGATCAGCAGGCCGACCAGTGGCCCGAGGAAGACGACGACGATGGCGGCGTACAGGATGGTCTTGAGCGTGACCGCGAGCGGGCCGCGCTTGCTCTCCAGTCCGAGTGTGCTGTCGAACCTCATCGCGCCTGCCTCCTCCGCAGCACCTGGACGATCACCGTCAGCAGCAGCGTCGCCAGGAACAGCACGACGGAGGCGGCCGAGGCGAGCCCGAAGCGGTTGTTCTGCAGCCCTTCCTTGTAGATCAGCGTCATGAGCACCTCGGAGGAGCCGTTGGGCCCGCCGTTCGTGAGCACGTAGACCTCGACGAAGACGCGCAGTCCGCGGATGGCCGCCAGAGTGAACAGGATCCAGAAGACCGGCCGCAGCGCGGGCAGCGTCACCCGCCAGAAGCGCTGCCACACCGTCGCGCCGTCCACGGCCGCCGCCTCGTAGAGCGTGCGGTCCACGCCGACCAGCCCCGCGACGAAGATCATCATGTCGTACGGCGCGCCGCGCCAGATCATCATCCCCATGATCGACCAGAGCGAGCTGTCCTCGCTGGACAGGAATGACATGGGCCCGAGCCCGACCCAGCCGGCCACGGTGTTGAGCAGCCCGTCGGGACCGGGGTGGTACATGATCCGCCAGACCTCGGCGACCGCCGCGATCGTGGTCACGACCGGCAGGAACGCCGCGGTCCTGACGAACCACAGGTAGCGCGCCGGGCCCTCGACCAGCAGCGCCAGCACCAGGCCGAGCACGATCGAGCCGACCGTGGTCAGCAGGGCCAGCACCGCGCTGTGCCACATGGCCGAGGTGAAGGCGCCGTCGGTGAGGGCGGTCTCGTAGTTCTCCAGCCCGACCCAGCGGTTGCCGAGGAAGGGCCGGACCTCGAAGAAGCTGTCCTTCATCATCACGAAGATCGGGATGAACTTGAAGTACAGGAACAGCAGGAGGGCGGGGGCGAGGAACAACCAGGGGACCAGCGCGCCGCGCCGCCGGATCCGCTTGTGGCGGCGGCGCGGAGCGGTCCCCGTGTGCGGGGGCGACAGCGTGGTGGTCATGACGCTTTCTGGGTCGTCAGTTCCGTGGTGAAGGTGGTGTTGAGCTCGTCGAGGGTGGCCTTGACGTCCTTGCCGCAGTCGGCCCAGGCGGCGTTGATCGCGTCGGCGGCCTTCTGTCGGAACGGCGTCCAGTCCGGCACCGGCGGCGTGTAGACGGCCGTCGGGTACGCCTCGGCGAAGACCTTCCAGCGCGGGTCCTTGCGCTCGGCCCCGAGGTCCACCTCCTGGTTGACGGGCAGGCGGACGATCGGTCCCTCGTTGTCGCCGTTCATGCCGATCCGCTGGCCGGCGGCGGAGATGGCGTACTCGGCGAACTTCTGCTGCGCGGGCTCCATCTTGGAGCCGGCCATCAGGTAGACGTTCTCACCCTCGCCGAGGGTGCCGGGGCCGCCGGACGGGCCCTTGGGCACCTGGACGACCTCGATCTTGTCGTCGCCCACGCTCTTGACGAAGCGGGCGAGCACGTAGGGGCCGACCAGGTAGATGCCGCCCTGGCCCTTCTCGAAGACCGTGTGGGTGACGGTCGTGTCGTTGCTGACGGCGCCGGGGTTGACGGTCTTGGCGGTGCAGAACTGGTCCTGCATCCACTTGACCGCCTCGACCGTCTTCGGGTCGCTGACGGTGGAGCTGAACTTGCCGCCGCCGTTGGCCTTGATGAAGTCGCCGCCGTTGGCGTAGACGAGCGAGGAGACGTACCACGAGGCGTAGCCCCGCTTGGTGCCGGCCGGGGCGACGAAGCCGTAGGTGTTGGCGGTGCCGTCGCCGTCGGGGTCCTTCTCGGTGAACGCCTTGGCCAGCGCGGCCAGGTCTTCCCAGGTCTTGGGCGGTTCCAGCTTGAGCTTCTCGCGCCAGTCCTTGCGGATGATCAGCGCGAACGACTGCGCGGAGAACGGCGCCGCGTAATGCTTGCCGTCACCCGCCGCGGCCGCCTTCCAGGCCAGTTCGGTCACCTTGTCCTGGCCGGCCAGCTTGGCCTTGTCGACCTCGCGCAGCCAGCCCTGGTGCTGCATGTTTCCCAGCCGGGCGGTGTCGTTGATGACCACGTCGGGCAGGTCCTTGGCCTGGGCCTGCTGCTGCAGCTTGGTCTCGAAGTCGTCGAACAGCGAGACGAGCTTGGTCTTGACGCCGCTGGCCTTCTCGAACTCCGCCACGAACTTCTGGGCGGTCTTGTGCGACGGGGAGTTGGGCACCTGACGGATCCAGATCTCCAGGGCGTCGGTGCCGCCGCCGGAGCCTGACTGCGATCCACAACCCACCACTGTTACGGCCAGAGCCATGGCAACGCCGGCCCCGATCAGGTTGCGTGACATCAGACCGCCTCCTGTTCACGTATGTGGACGTGTTCTCCAAATGTGGAGCTGGTTCATGTGAACGTAACGACGCACCTATGTCACGGTCAATATTCAAGGATGTGAATTTCGATCAGACTTGTGTACAACAGTCCTCATGCGCATCCTCGTCACGGGAGCCGCCGGGAAGGTCGCCACCCTTCTGCGGCCCCGCCTCGCCCGCCCGTCCAGGACCGTCCGCCTGTCCGACCTGCATCCGCTGCCGCCCGGTGAGCTGGGCCCCGGCGAGGAGTTCGCGCAGGCCGACCTCAACGACGAGCCCGCGCTGGCCGCGGCCATGAAGGGCGTGGACGCCGTCCTGCACCTGGGCGGCCAGAGCCGCGAGCACCCATGGGCCGACATCGTCCAGGCCAACATCAACGGCACCCACGCCCTGCTGGAGGCGGCCAGGAAGGAGGGCGTCGAGCACGTCGTCCTGGTCGGCAGCCACCACGCGGCCGGGTTCCACACGCGCCCGGTCACCGGCGAGGACCTGCCCGACTACGCCTTCCCCCGCCCCGACACCCTCTACGGCGTGAGCAAGGTCGTCATGGAGGCCCTGGGCAGCCTCTACCACGACCGCTTCGGCATGAACGTCACCGTGATCAGGCTCGGCACCTGCAACGACGCCTCAGGCGACACCCGCGGCCTGGCCACCTGGATCTCGCCCGACGACCTGACCCGCCTGGTCGAGGCCGCGCTGACCGCGCCCGGCTACCACGTGGTGTGGGGCGTCTCCGACAACGCCCGCCGCTGGTGGTCGCTGGAGGAGGCCCAGGCCATCGGCTACGTCTCCCACGACGACTCCGAGGCCCACGCCGCTCCCGTCCTCGCCGCCGAGGGCGAGCCCGACCTCACCGACCCGGTCCACGACCGGGCGGGCGGCATGTTCACGATCAGGCCCCTGGGCGAAGCCTGGTGAGCTCAGCGCCAGCGCAGCCCCAGCCCCGGGTTCCCGGCCGTGGTCAGCTCCCCGTCCGAGATCTCCACCGGGTACGGCTCCGCCAGCACCCCCAGCGCCGCGAACGAGGCGTCCTCGACCTCCTCGACCATGCACGCCAGCGGCAACGCCATGGCCACCTGCCCTGACACCTCCGGCAGCAGATGCGGAAAGGTCGGGACACCGAAGGTCCTGGCCAGCTCCGCGATCCGCAGCAACGGCGTCACCCCGCCCACCCGCACCACGTTCGGCTGCACGACGTCGCAGGCCCCGGCCACCAGCAGGTCACGGAAGTCATACACGGTGTACGCGCTCTCGCCCACCGCGATCGGCACCGGGACCGACTCCCGCAGCCGGGCCTGCGCGCCGATGTCGTCGGCGGGCAGCGGCTCCTCCACCCAGTACAACCCGAACTCCGCCAGCGCCGCGATCGCCCGCCGCGCCGACGGCAGGTCCCAGCGCTGGTTGGCGTCGACCATGAGCAGCACGTCCGGCCCGACGACCTCGCGGACCGCCGCCACCCGCCGCACGTCCTCGGCCAGCGAGGGCCGCCCGACCTTGACCTTGACGCCCGGATAGCCGGCGGCCTTCCACCGCCCGGCCTGCGCGACGAGCTCGTCCATGTCGTAGTGGAGGTTGACGCCGCTGCCGTAGACGGGCACCGACGCGCGCCGCCTGCCCAGGGCGTCGGCCAGGCTCGCGCCGCCGCAGCGCAGGTCCCACAGCGCGAGGTCGAGACCGGCCATCGCGATCGTGGTCAGCCCGCCGCCGCCCGCCTCGCGCAGGTGCCGCCACAGCAGGTCCCACAGCACGCCGGGGTCGGGCTCGCGGCCGAGGGCGAACGCGCGCACCTCGTTCTCCAGCAACGCCTGGACGGCTCGCGCCCCGATCTGCGGCGTCCAGGAGAACCCGGTGCCGACGCGGCCGTCGGCCAGCCGTACCTCGACCTTGAGCAGGTGGTTGGCGGGCACGTCGGCGCCCCACGGACGGCGCAGCGGGACGGTGCGCGGCGTCACCACGAGGTCGGCGATCACGAGCCCAGCTCCGTCCGCCAGCTCCGCGCGGCCCGCCACCCGAGCAGGCGCTCGGCCTTCGCGCAGGAGAAGACCGTCTCGCCCACGGTGTCGGCCAGCCCGGCCGTGCTCGGCACCACCTTGGGCAGCACCTCCGGCAGCGGCTCGCGGGTGAGCGCGTCGGCGGCCCCGGCGAAAAACACCTCCCCGTTCGGGATGTCCGGCAGCTTCTCCAGCAGCGTGCGCACGAAGTCGGCCGCGTCGCGCGCGTCGATGTAGTTGAACAGGGAGACCCCGGCCAGCTCCGGCCGGTCGAGGCGCTCGGCCATCGTGTGACCCTGCTGCGTGGGCGCGCCCTCCCACTCCTCGGGCGCCACGACGTAGCAGGGGCGGAAGACGGCCAGCCGGGTCTGCGCGGTGCGCGCGAAGCTCCTGACGACCTCCTCCGCGACCTGCTTGGACAGGCCGTAGGCGTTCCAGGGGGCCAGTGGATGAACCTCGTCGATCGGCAGGTACGACGGGGTCCAGCCGGGCGTGCCGTACCCGATCACCGTGGGGCTGGAGGCGACGGCGACGCGCCCGACGCCGGAGCGGACCGCGCTCTCGCAGACGTTGAAGGCGAGCTGGCTGTTGACCCTGAACGTGACCGCGTCACTCCTGCTGAACGGCACCGCGATCGCGGCCAGATGCACCACCGCGTCGGGCCGGAAGCGGGTCATGACCTCGAACGCCTCGCCCAGATCGGTCAGGTCCGCCGGCATCGTGGCGGCGGCCTGCGCGGGCGTGCCCGGCGCCTGGTCGATGCCGATCACCTCGTGCCCCGCCTCGGCCAGGGCCGTCACCACGCTGCGGCCGAGCCTGCCCGCGCTCCCGGTCACGAGCGTACGCGTCATCGTCTCTCCTTAAAGCAAACGGTTGCATCGACCTTGACGGCCGCAAGCGCAACCGTCAAGGTTTGTGGGCAACCGTTTGCAGGGGGGAGCGCCGATGACGGTGACGATCAGGGACGTGGCCAGGGCCACCGGAGTGCACGTCTCGACGGTCTCCCGCAGCTTCTCCGCTCCGCACCTGGTGAACCCGGCCACCCGCGACCGCGTCCTCGCCGCCGCCGACCAGCTCGGCTACCGGCCCAACCGGGCCGCGCGCGCCCTCACCACCGGGCGCACCATGAACCTCGGCCTGATCGTCGCCGACATCGCCAACCCGTTCTTCCCGCCGCTGATCAAGGCCGCCCAGAGCCACGCGAGGACCAACGACCACCACGTCTTCGTCGCCGACACCGACGAGGACCCCAGGGCCGAGGAGGAGCTGATCCGCACCCTCGCCAAGCAGGTCGACGGCGTCATCCTGTGCAGCCCCCGGCTGGCCAACGAGCAGATCGTCCGGCTCGCGGAGGACGTGCCGTTCGTCGTGGTCAACCGCCAGGTCGAGGGCCTGCCCTGGGTCCTCATGGACGTCGCCCAGGGCGCCGCGCTCGCCCTGGAGCACCTGCGCCGGCTCGGCCACAGCCGCCTGGCCTACGTCAGGGGCCCGGCCGGCTCCTGGACCAGCGAGGAGATGCGCGTCGCCGCCAGAGGCGTGCCCGTCATCGGGCCCAACCAGCCCACCGAGCAGGGCGGCATCGCCGCCGCCCGCGCCGTCGCCGACTCCGGCGCCACCGGCGTGCTCGCCTACAACGACCTGGTCGCGCTCGGCCTCATCGAGGGCCTGGCCGACCTCGGCGTACGCGTGCCCGCGGACGTGAGCGTGGTCGGCGTCGACGACATCCTGCCCGGACGACTCAACCGGCCCAAGCTCACCACCGTCGCCATGCCCACGGAAGCCGCCGGCCGCGCCGCCGTCGACCTGCTCCTGGGCGCGCGGACCGGACCCGTCAGGCTGCCCACCGCGCTCATCGTCCGCGAATCCACCGGGGAGGCCCCCAGATGATCGAGCTGACGTCCGGCGCGCTGCGCGCCCGCGTGCTGCCCTACGGCGCCGTCCTGCAGTCGCTGGAGGTCGGCGGCGTCAACGTCGTGCTCGGCCTGGACGACCCCGCCGACTACCTCACCCGCAGCCGCTACTTCGGCGCCGTCGTCGGCCGCTACGCCAACCGCGTCGCCGGCGGCAGGTTCACCCTCGACGGCGTCGAGCACACCCTGCCCGTCAACAACGGCGCCAACAGCCTCCACGGCGGCGTCAAGGGCTTCGACAAGCACGACTGGACCGTCACCGAGTCCTCGCCGAAGTCCGTCACCCTCAGCCTCACCAGCCCCGACGGCGACCAGGGCTACCCGGGCGAGCTCACCGCCACCGTCACCTACACCCTCGACGGCGACGCGCTCCGCCTCGACTACACCGCCGTCACCGACGCGCCCACCGTCGTCAACCTCACCAACCACACCTACTTCAACCTCGCCGGCGGCGGCGACGTCCGCGGCCACCTCCTGCGCATCGAGGCCGGACGCTACCTGCCGGTCGACGATGGCAAGATCCCCACGGGCGAGCTCGCGCCCGTGCGCGGTACCCCGTTCGACTTCACCTCCCCGACGGTCATCGGGCAGCGGTACGGCGCCGCCTACGATCACTGCTTCGTGCTCGACGGCGGCATCCGGGTCGTCGAACCCGTCTCGGGCCTGGCCATGGAGGTCGCCACCACCGAGCCAGGAGTGCAGTTCTACGCCGGCGGCATGCTCGACCCCACGGCCACGCCGTACGGGCCGTTCTCCGGGTTCTGCCTGGAGACCCAGCACTTCCCCGACTCGCCCAACCAGCCGCACTTCCCCTCGACCGTGCTGAGGCCCGGCGAGCGCATGGAGTCCAGCACCACCTACCGCTTCACGGCCTGACCGCCTTCAGCACCAGCATCGCGAGGTCGTCGCGGGACGGCTCGGCGGCGAAGGTGTCGACGGCGTGCCGTACCCGCTCGGCGACCGCGTGCGCGCTCAGCCCCGCGCACGCCGCCAGCAGCCTGGCCAGCCCGTCGTCGTCGTCCAGCAACCGGCTGCCCGCGCGCCGCTCGGTCACCCCGTCGGTCACGCAGAGCAGCACGTCGCCGGGCTCCAGCTCGAAGATCTCGTCGAAGAACTCCGCCGAACCCTCGATGCCCAGCAGCAACTGCGGCACGGCGACCGTCTCCACCACGCCGTCCGCCCGCAGCACCAGCGGCGGCGGATGCCCGGCCGAGGCGATCGCGCAGCGCGCGCCGCCCTTCGGCAGCGGCGTCAGCTCCCCGCACAGCAGGCTCAGGAACCGGCCCTCCTCCGTCTCGTCGATCAACGTCGCGTTGAGCCGGTCGAGGATCGCCGCCACCGGGTAGCTCTCCTTGGCCAGCAGGCGTACGGCGTGGCGGGCCAGCCCGGTCACCGCAGCCGCCTCGGGACCGCTGCCGCAGACGTCGCCCAGCGCGAAGTACCACCGGTCGCCGACGGCGAACAGGTCGTAGAAGTCGCCGCCCACGTCCGCGCCCTCCTCGGCCGGCTCGTAGACCACCGCCGACTCCAGGCCAGGCATCGAGGACGTGGTCACCGGCAGCAGGCTGCGTTGCAGGACCCGCGAGGTGGTCTCCTGGCGGGCGTAGAGCATGGCGGTGTGCAGGTTGAGCGCCACCAGCCGGCACAGGTCCGCGAGCAGGTCGGCCAGTTCGTGCGAAAGCAGCGGCTCGGCCCGGCCCAGCACCAGCGCCCCGAGCGACCGGTCGCCGGTCAGCAGCGGGAACGACAGCACCGTCGCCGCGCCCGGCGGCCACTCGGCCTTGCCCAGCTCCTGCGACGGGCTGGCCGGCAGCACGCGGCGCAGCTCGGCGTTGTGGCGCTCCTCGCTGTGCCAGACGTGCGCCAGGCGGGTCGCACCCGACAGGTCGGTCAGGTACACCGCCGCCCACTGCGCGATCTTGGGGACGACGAGCTGGGCCGCGAGCGCCGCGAGCAGTTCCTCGTCGTGCACGCCGGCCAGCAGCTCGCCCGCCTCGGCCAGGAACGACAGCCGGCCCCGGTGCGCGCGGTCGCGCTCGGCCAGCCGTTCCCGCTCCACGTGCAGGGCCACCTGGTCGGCGACGTGCTGGAGCCCGGCGGCCAGCGCGCTGTCGAAGCGGCCCGGCTCGGCGGAGGTCACCACGAGGTAGCCGTGGACCTCGCCGGCCGTACGCAGGGGGGCGCACGCCAGCGACCTGGCGTTCAGTTGCTCGGCCAGCTCCACGTCCGTCTTCAGCAGGTCGTCCACCATGCTCGGGCTCGCGGCCGAGCGCGAGAACACGCCCGCGCCCAGCACCCCCACCAGCCCCGCCGTCGCGCCCGCGCCGCCCGCGACCGCGAAGCCCTCGTCGTCCTCGCTCCTGACCAGCACGTACGCCGCGTCCGCCCCGGAAGACGCCTGGATCACCTGGGCCGTGGCCTGCAGGCGCTCCGACAGCGGGCGGGTGTGCCCGAGCACCTCCATGATCCGCTCGCCGGCCTCGCGCCTGAGCGGCGTGGGCGGCGGCGCCAGCACGTAACGATGGTCCTCCGCCACGACCATCCACACCACCCGGCGATCGCCCACCCGGCCGCCGGTGCGCAGGTGGGAGACGTACACCGGCACCAGATGACCCTCGCGGTGCCACATCCACGACGCCCCGCGCCAGCGGCCCAGGCCGAGCGTGTCCTCCAGCGTCAGCGCGTAGCGGCCGTGGCCGCGCCAGGCGACCAGCTCCGCCAGCGTCATCCCGACGGCCTCGGCGGCCGGGCGGCCGAGCAGCGCCTCGGCCTCCGGGTTCCACAGCAGCACGCGGCCCTGGGCGTCGGCCACGATCACCGCCACGTGCAGCGACTCCACCGGCGCCGCGGCGGTCGCGGGGGCGGCGGCCGGTGGCCCGCCCGGCTCGTGCGTACCGTCGTCCGCCATGAGGTCGAGGCGCACCCACACCCGCTTGGCCGAGCGGGAGTAGGTGACGCCCCACGCGTCGGCCAGCATCCCGGCCAGCGCCAGCCCCCTGCCGGAGGTGGTGGGCGGGGCGCCGGCGGCCAGGACCAGGCGCGAGGGGTGGTGGTCGTCCACCTCGATCTCCAGCCGCGGCGGGGTGGCGGCCGCGTCGAGGCGGCAGGTCAGCTCGATCGCCGTGCCCGCGTGGACGACGGCGTTGGTGACGAGTTCGCTGGTCAGCAGCACCGCGTCCGCCTCGACGTGGCTCAGCTGCCATTCGGCGAGGGCGTCGCGGACGAAGCGGCGGGCCGCGGCCGGGGCATGGGGCGTGCCGTCCAAGGCCGTGCTCGTAACCCGGGTGGCGTCCACGCGACTTCCTAGAACATCACTCGATGTGGCAGTTCGGTCACACTCAGAGTGGCAGACTGAAGCCACTGATACCTCCGGTTGTGAAGAAGGCGGCCATGGTCACTTCGCCGGCTCCTGGAGCGCTCCAATCCGCCGACCTGCGTCCGTTACTCGTCGCCCTTCACGGCCTGCGCGACGGCAACTTCCGCGCCAGGCTGCCGGTGCCCGACGACCCCGTCCTGGCCGAGCTCGCGGTCGCCTTCAACCAGGTGGTCGAGCGCAACGAGCACATGTCCAGGGAGCTGACCCGAGTCCGCACCGAGGTCGCCAGGCAGGGCCACCTCGACGAGCGGATCAGCCCCAGCCAGGGCGCCGGCTCGTGGGCGGCGAACGTGACCGCGGTCAACTCGCTCATAGACGCCCTGGTGATTCCGGCGGCCAAGGCCACCCGCGTGCTCAACGCCGTCGCCGACGGCGACCTGTCGCAGCGGGTCGACCTCCAGGAGGACAGCCGGCCGCTGCGCGGCGGGCTGCGGCTGATGGGCAAGGCGGTCAACCGCATGGTCGACCAGCTCGCGCTGTTCTCCGGCGAGGTGACCCGCGTGGCCCGCGAGGTCGGCACCGAGGGACGGCTCGGCGGCCGGGCCAAGGTGCAGGGCATGCAGGGGAGCTGGCGTGACGTGACCGAGGCGGTCAACGCCATGGCCGGGCGGCTCACCGCGCAGGTGCGCGACATCGCGGTGGTCACCACCGCCGTGGCCAGGGGCGACCTGACCAGGCAGGTGACGGTCGAGGCCACCGGCGAACTGCTGGAGCTCAAGCTGACCGTGAACACGATGGTCGACCAGTTGTCGGCGTTCGCCGACGAGGTGACCCGCGTGGCCCGCGAGGTCGGCACCGAGGGCCGCCTGGGCGGTCAGGCGCAGGTGCGCGGGATGAGCGGGGTGTGGAAGGACCTCACCGACAACGTCAACTTCATGGCGTCCAACCTGACCACGCAGGTGCGTTCGATCGCGCAGGTGACCACGGCGGTGGCCAACGGCGACCTGTCGAAGAAGATCACCGTGGACGCCCGGGGCGAGATCCTGCAGCTCAAGGACACCATCAACACGATGGTCGACCAGCTCTCCGCCTTCGCCGACGAGGTCACTCGGGTGGCCCGGGAGGTCGGCACGGAAGGGCAGCTCGGCGGCCGGGCCGAGGTGAAGGGCGTCTCGGGCACCTGGAAGGACCTCACCGACAACGTCAACTTCATGGCGTCCAACCTGACCACGCAGGTGCGTTCGATCGCGCAGGTGACGACCGCGGTCGCGCAGGGCGACCTGTCACGCAAGATCACGGTTGATGCCCGGGGCGAGATCCTGCAGCTCAAGGACACCATCAACACGATGGTCGATCAGTTGTCGGCCTTCGCCAGCGAGGTGACCCGCGTGGCGCGCGAGGTCGGCACGGAAGGCCAGCTCGGCGGCCGGGCCGACGTGCGCGGGGTCTCCGGCACCTGGAAGGACCTCACCGACAACGTCAACTTCATGGCCGACAACCTCACCTCCCAGGTGCGCTCGATCGCCCAGATCACCACGGCCGTGGCCAACGGCGACCTGTCCAAGAAGATCACGGTGGACGCGCGCGGCGAGATCCTGCAGATGAAGGACACCATCAACACGATGGTGGACCAGCTCTCCGCCTTCGCCGACGAGGTGACCCGCGTGGCCCGCGAGGTCGGCACGGAGGGTCAGCTCGGCGGCCGGGCGGTGGTGAAGGGCGTGTCCGGCGTCTGGAAGGACCTGACGGACAACGTCAACTTCATGGCCTCGAACCTGACCACCCAGGTACGCGACATCGCCACCGTCGCCACCGCCGTGGCCCAGGGCGACCTGTCGCGGAAGATCACGGTCGAGGTCAAGGGCGAGATCCTGGAGCTCAAGGACACCGTCAACACGATGGTGGACCAACTGTCCGCCTTCGCCGCCGAGGTCACCCGGGTGGCGCGCGAGGTCGGCACCGAGGGTCGCCTGGGCGGTCAGGCGCAGGTACGCGGCGTCTCCGGCGTCTGGAAGGACCTCACCGACAACGTCAACTTCATGGCCGACAACCTGACCACCCAGGTGCGCTCGATCGCCCAGGTGGCCACCGCCGTCGCCCAGGGCGACCTGTCCCGGAAGATCACGGTCGAGGTCAAGGGCGAGATCCTGGAGCTGACCAACACCATCAACACGATGGTCGACCAGCTCTCCTCCTTCGCCGACGAGGTCACCCGCGTCGCCCGCGAGGTCGGCACGGAGGGCCAGCTCGGCGGCCGTGCGGTGGTGAAGGGCGTGTCCGGCGTCTGGAAAGACCTGACCGACAACGTCAACTTCATGGCCGACAACCTCACCTCCCAGGTACGCAACATCGCCCAGGTCACCACCGGCATCGCCGAGGGAGACCTGTCCAAGAAGATCACTGTCGATGCCCGGGGCGAGATCCTGCAGCTCAAGGACACCATCAACACGATGGTCGACCAGCTCTCGGCCTTCGCCGACGAGGTCACGCGCGTGGCCCGGGAGGTCGGCACCGAGGGCCGCCTGGGCGGTCAGGCGCAGGTGCGCGGCGTGTCCGGCGTCTGGAAGGACCTCACGGACAACGTCAACTTCATGGCGTCCAACCTCACCTCCCAGGTACGCAGCATCGCCGTCGTCACCACGGCCATCGCCAACGGCGACCTGTCCAAGAAGATCACCGTCGATGCCCGGGGCGAGATCCTGCAGCTCAAGGACACCATCAACACCACCGTCGACCAGCTCTCCGCCTTCGCCGACGAGGTCACCCGCGTGGCCCGCGAGGTCGGCACGGAAGGCAGCCTGGGCGGTCAGGCGCAGGTGCGCGGCGTGTCCGGCGTCTGGAAGGACCTGACCGACAACGTCAACTTCATGGCCTCCAACCTCACCTCCCAGGTACGCAACATCGCGCAGGTCGCCACCGCCGTCGCCAACGGCGACCTGTCCAAGAAGATCGACGTGGACGCCCGCGGCGAGATCCTGGAGCTCAAGACCACGATCAACACCATGGTCGACACGCTCTCCTCCTTCTCCGCCGAGGTCACCCGCGTGGCCCGCGAGGTCGGCTCGGAGGGCAGGCTCGGCGGCCAGGCCGAGGTCGAGGGCGTCTACGGCACCTGGGAGCGCCTCACCAAGAACGTCAACGAGCTCGCCGGAAACCTCACCACCCAGGTACGCGCGATCGCCGAGGTGGCCAGCGCCGTCGCCCAGGGCGACCTCAGCCGCAGCATCAGCCTGGAGGCCAAGGGCGAGGTCGCCGAGCTCAAGAACAACGTCAACCTCATGGTCGCCAACCTGCGCGAGACCACCCGCGCCAAGGACTGGCTGGAGTCCAACCTCGCGCGCATCGCCGGGCTCATGCAGGGCCACCGCGACCTCGTCGAGGTCGCCGACCTCATCCTGCGCGAGCTCACGCCGCTGGTCAGCGCGCAGTTCGGCGCGTTCTACCTCGCCGACCTCGACGCGCGCGACGGCTCCCTCGCCTTCATCGCCGGCTACGGCGCCGCCCACGACAGGGACGTGCTCCCCGACCCGGGCACCGAGGGCCCCGGCCTGATCCGCCAGGCCGCGCTGGAGAAGAAGCGCATCCTGCTCGAAGACGTGCCCACCGACTACATCAAGGTCCACACCGGACTCGGCGAGGCCGCGCCGGCCAGCGTGGTCGTGCTGCCGATCCTGTTCGAGGACAAGGTGCTCGGCGTCGTCGAACTGGCCTCCTTCAGCCGCTTCAGCGAGGTCCACCTGGCCTTCTTCGACCAGTTCGTGGTCACGATCGGCGTGGCCATCAACACGATCATCGCCAACGCCAGGACCGAGTCGCTGCTGTCGGAGTCGCAGCGGCTGGCCCAGCAGTTGCAGGGCCGTTCCGACGAGCTCCAGCGCCAGCAGGCCGAGCTGCGCAGGTCCAACGCGGCCCTGGAGGAGAAGGCGCACCTGCTGGCCACCTCCTCGCGCTACAAGTCGGAGTTCCTGGCCAACATGTCGCACGAGCTGCGTACACCGCTCAACAGCCTGCTCATCCTGGCCAGGCTGCTGGCCGACAACCCCGAGAACAACCTGTCCGCGCAGGAGGTCGAGTTCGCCTCCACGATCCACAACGCCGGAAGCGACCTGCTCCAGCTCATCAACGACATCCTCGACCTGTCCAAGATCGAGGCCGGCCGGATGGACGTGCGCCCGGAGAACCTGCCGCTCAGCAAGCTTCTCGACTACGTGGACGCCACCTTCCGCCCGCTCACCGTGGACCGGGGTCTCACGTTCGAGATCGAGGTCCGCCCGGGCGTACCGCGCGAGCTGTTCAACGACGAGCGGCGGCTGCAGCAGATCCTGCGCAACCTGCTGTCGAACGCGGTCAAGTTCACCAGCAGCGGCGAGGTACGCCTGGCCGTGTCCAACGTGGGCGCCGTCACCACCGAGGATCAGGACGGTCCCACGCGGCCGGGCGACGTGATCGCCTTCGCCGTCTCCGACACCGGCATCGGCATCGCCGCCGACAAGCTGCCCGCCATCTTCGGCGCCTTCCAGCAGGCCGACGGCACCACCAGCCGCAAGTTCGGCGGCACCGGGCTCGGGCTGTCGATCAGCAGCGAGATCGCCCGGCTGCTCGGCGGCCAGATCCACGCCGTCAGCGAACCGGGGCGCGGCAGCACGTTCACGCTGTTCGTGCCCGCCGTGTGCCCCGCGACCAGCGTCACCGTCGAGTCCGGCGGCGGCGAGGCCGTGGCGACCGTGCCCGCCTGGCTGCCCACCGAGCCGTTGCGCAGGGCCGTGGACACCCGCGCCGCCCCGGCCCAGGCCGAATGGCCGGTCGTCGACAGCGGCGACGAGCTGTGGGAGTCGGCGGCCCAGCTCAGCGCCCTCGTCGACGGGCCGGTCGGGGCCGCGTTCGCCGGCAGGCGGGTGCTGATCGTCGACGACGACATCCGCAACGTCTACGCCCTCACCCACGTCCTCGGCCGCCTCGGCATGGAGGTCATCTACGCCGAGAACGGCCGCGAGGGCATCGAGGCGCTCGAACGTGAGGAGAAGATCGCCCTGGTGCTCATGGACGTGATGATGCCCGAGATGGATGGCTACGAGACCCTCGGCGTCGTACGGCAGATGCCCCGCTTCACCGACCTGCCGATCATCGCGCTGACGGCCAAGGCGATGCCCGGCGACCGGGAGAAGACCATCGCCTGCGGGGCCTCCGACTACGTGCCCAAACCCGTGGACCTCGACCACCTGCTGGAGGTCATGCGCGGCTGGCTCGACGGCGAGCGCGGCGCCGAGGCGGGGGAGGGGGCGCGATGATCCGCCAGGTCAAGATCCTCCTGGTCGACGACAAGGACGAGAGCCTGGTCGCGCTGGAGGCGGTGCTGCGGCCGTTGCAGCAGCAGTTGTTCAAGGCCAGGTCGGGGCAGGAGGCCATGAAGCTCATGCTGCGCCACGACTTCGCCGTGGTGCTGCTGGACGTGCTGATGCCCGGCATGGACGGCTTCGAGACCGCCGCCCACATCAAACGCCTCGACCAGACCCGTGACGTCCCCATCATCTTCCTCACCGGGACCGACACCGGCTCCGGCGCCGCCTTCCGCGGTTACGCCGTCGGGGCCGTGGACTACATCACCAAGCCCTTCGACCCCTGGGTGCTGCGGAGCAAGGTGACCGTCTTCATCGAACTGTCCCGCAAGAGCCACATGCTGCGTGAGCAGGCGGCGTTGCTGCGTGACCTGCTCCGCGGCGACCCGGAGGCGGCCCGCGACGCCGACGCCGTGACCACGTTCGCCGAACGGCTGAGGGCGGTGGAGGACCGCCTGTCAGCCCTGACCACCGAGGCCCCGGACGACGACGGCCTCCGAGCCGCCATCAAGGACCTGGCCGACCGCGTCAACGCCATGCAATCCGCCTTCGACACCCTCCACCCCACCCCCTGACCCCTCAACCCCGGGTTTCCGCCCGGATCCCGGTCTCCGGCTGGCCGGGCGCAAGGGCACCCCGGCCTGTCCTCGCTCCGGGAGAAGAGCTATCCCGGGTCAGTCGCCCTGCGAGGTCGCCCGCGATGTCGGCCGGGGTGGGAGCGCCGGAGGCCGAGGGACTGGGGTGGCGGTGCGGGTGGGTCAGGGTGGCGGTGCAGGGGGGCCAGGGCGGCGGTGCGGGTGGGTCAAGGCGGCGGTGGAAATGGGGTGGGGCGGCGGGGGTGGGTGGGGCGGCGGGGGTGGGCCGGACCGGAGCGGGCGGGGGTGGGGGATGTAAGGGGTGGGACGGGTGGGGGTGGGGATATTTGGGGCGGTGTCGGCGAGCCTGTGTGCCATGGCGGGGGTTGGGGACGTAGCTTTGGCATCATGGCCACCCGTACGCCGAAAAGCGCACCGAAGGGGCCGGCGAAGCGGTCGAACTCGTCCCGGGCGACCCCCGCCAAGCGGACGTCCGCGTCGGCGGGACGCCCCAAGGCGAAGGGGACGGGCTCGGCCCGCAAGTCGTCCGTGACCCACCAGGACCCCATCAGCTGGGTCTTCACGATGATCGGCAAGCTGATCGTCGGGCTGTGGATGTTGCTGGCCAACGGCATCGGCAGTGCCGCCCGCGCGCTCGGCTCCAGTGCCCGTGAGCTCGATCCGGCCCATCGGCGCGACGGCGTGGGGCTGGCGGTGCTGGCCGGGGCGATCGTGCTGGCCGCCATGACGTGGCGCGACGCCAGGGGCGCGGTCTCCGACGTGGTGAACGCGGTGGTCCACGGGGTGTTCGGGTCGCTGGCCTGGGCGCTGCCGTTGCTGCTCGGGCTGCTGGCCTGGCGGTTCCTGCGCCACCCCGACCAGAACGCCGACACCGGCCGCATGGTGATCGGGTGGAGCGCGCTGCTCATCGGCATCCTGGGCGTCATCCACGTCGCGAACGGCGTGCCGTACCCCTCGGGGACCAAGACCGACGGCATGGACAAGGTGTCGGAGGCGGGCGGCATCATCGGGTTCATCGTGTCGGCGCCGCCGCACAGCATCCTGCCGCCGTTCATCACGATCCCGCTGCTGCTGATCCTGTCGGGGTTCGGCGTGCTGGTGATCACGGCCACGCCGGTCCACCGCATTCCCGAACGGCTGGCCGAGCTCAAACACCTTCTTTTCGAACGGCACGGCCCCGCGCAGCCCGGCGAGGCGGGCAAGAAGCGGACCAGGGCGAAGAAGCCGGGCGAGCCGGAGGGCGGCGACCTGGTCAAGCCCTACGACACGCCGGTGCTCAAGGAGAAGGAGAAGGAGGGCCGCGGCGACCATTCGCCGGAGATCGTGCCGGGGCTCACCGACGAGGAGGAGCCGACGCCCGCGCCGGAGGCCCGCAGGCCGGAGCCGCCGGAGCCGAGTCCCGCCCCGCGCAAGGTGGAGCAACTGGTCCTGTCGCCGCAGGCCGGGCCGTACCAGCTTCCCGATCTTCAGAGCCTCAAGCCGGGCTCGGCGCCCAAGCCGCAGACCAAGGCGAACACCGTCGTGGTCAACGCGCTGACCAGCGTGCTGGAGCAGTTCACGATCGACGCGCAGGTGATGGGCTTCACGCGGGGTCCGACGGTGACGCGGTACGAGATCGAGCTCGGGCCCGCGGTGAAGGTGGAAAAAGTCACCGCCCTCACCAAAAACATCGCTTATGCCGTTAAATCGGCGGATGTCAGGATCTTGTCGCCGATCCCGGGTAAGTCGGCGATCGGGGTCGAGATTCCCAACGCGGACAAGGACCTCGTCGCGCTCGGCGACGTCCTGCGGGCCCAGGTGGCGCAGGCCGACCACCACCCGATGATCGTGGGACTGGGCAAGGACGTCGAGGGCCGCACGATCGTGGCCAACCTCGCCAAGATGCCGCACCTGCTCATCGCGGGCGCGACCGGCGCGGGCAAGTCCGTCTGCGTGAACGGGCTGATCACGAGCATCCTCATGCGCGCCACCCCGGACGAGGTCCGCATGGTGCTCGTGGACCCCAAGCGGGTGGAGCTGAGCGTCTACGAGGGCATCCCCCACCTGATCACCCCGATCATCACGAACCCCAAGAAGGCCGCGGAGGCCCTCGAATGGGTCGTGGGCGAGATGGACCGCCGCTACGACGACCTGGCGGCCAGCGGCTTCCGGCACGTGGACGAGTTCAACAAGGCGGTGCGGGCGGGCAAGCTGCAGCCGCCGCCGGGCAGCGAGCGCGTCTACCAGCCCTACCCGTACCTGCTGGTGATCGTGGACGAGCTGGCCGACCTCATGATGGTCGCCCCGCGCGACGTCGAGGACTCCATCGTCCGCATCACCCAGCTCGCCCGCGCGGCCGGGATCCACCTGGTGATCGCCACCCAGCGGCCCTCGGTGGACGTCGTGACCGGTCTGATCAAGGCCAACGTGCCCTCCAGGCTCGCCTTCGCCGTCTCCAGCCTCACCGACTCGCGGGTCATCCTCGACCAGCCGGGCGCCGACAAGCTCGTCGGCCAGGGTGACGCGCTGTTCCTGCCGATGGGCGCCAGCAAGCCGATCCGCATCCAGAACGCGTTCGTCTCCGAGAAGGAGATCGCGGAGATCGTCGAGCACTGCAAGGGGCAGATGCAGGCGGAGTACCGCGACGACGTGGCCGCGGTGGCGGTCAAGAAGGAGATCGACGAGGACATCGGCGACGACCTCGACCTGCTGCTGCAGGCGGCCGAGCTGATCGTCACCACGCAGTTCGGCTCGACCTCGATGCTGCAGCGCAAGCTGCGTGTCGGCTTCGCCAAGGCCGGGCGGCTCATGGACCTGCTCGAAAGCCGCAACGTGGTCGGCCCGAGCGAGGGTTCCAAGGCCCGCGAGGTCATGGTGAAACCCGACGAACTCGCCGGTTTGCTGGCCGACCTGCGCGGCGAGTGACCCCGATGCTTCCCCGCCCGGCGATTACTGGTTGAATATGGACCACTACGCAACGTCGGGGGCGGGGAGGCGTTTGCCGTGCAGGAGCAGAGCATCGGGTCCGCGCTGGCTGCGGCCAGGCGGCAATCGGGACTGACGGTCGGCCAGCTCAGCGCGACCACGCGCGTGCGCGAGGCCCTGATCTACGCGATAGAACGCGATGACTTCTCCCTGTGCGGGGGCGACTTCTATGCCAGGGGGCACATCAAGGCGATCTCCAGGGCGGTCGGCCTCGACCCGGAGGCCATGGTCCATCTCTACGACGAGCACCATGGCGGCGTGCCGATGCCGGTGCGGGCGGCCACGATCTTCCAGGCCGACCGCCGGGTGAAGCTGCGCGAGCGGCGCGGGCCCAACTGGACGATGGCGCTGGGGGTGGCGCTGGCGATCGTGGTGGTGTTCGGGGTCGTGCGGGTGATGGGTGGCTCGGGGGAGACCAGGGTGGCCGACGTCACACCGGTCTCGGCCGTGCCCAGCGTGCCGCCCAACACGCCGTTCACCGAGCCGCCGCCGCCGGCGCCGAAGAAGGCGGCGCCGGTGATGAAGGATCTCGTCGTGGTGCGGGTGCAGGCCAAGCGTTCGTCCTATCTGAACGTGCGGGACGCGAAGGGACGCAAGCTGTTCGCCGGGACGCTGGCGGCGGGCAAGAGCTCGACGTGGCGGGCGCCGACTCAGATGAAGCTGCTCTTCGGCGATGCCGGAGCGGTCTTGCTGCAGGTCAACGGCAAGGATCTGGGCCAGCCGGGCGGCAGCGGGGAGAGGGTGCGGCGCTCGTTCGGGCCATCAGCACCCCGGCCACGGTGAAGGTAGTGGCCAACTCCCGATACCGTAGTGTTCACCATGTCAAAGTCCGTATCGCTGATCACCCTGGGCTGCGCGCGCAACGAGGTCGACTCCGAGGAGCTCGCCGCGCGCATCGAGGCTGCCGGTTGGCAGCTCGGTGACGACGACCCCGACGTCGTCGTCGTCAACACGTGCGGCTTCATCGATTCTGCGAAGAAGGACTCGATCGACACGCTGCTGGCCGCCGCCGACTCCGGCGCGAAGGTGGTCGCGGCCGGGTGCATGGCCGAGCGCTATGGCAAGGAGCTGGCCGAGGCGCTGCCCGAGGCGAGCGCGGTCATCTCCTTCGACGACTACGCCGAGATCGGGGAGCGCCTCGACGACGTGCTCGACGGCCGGCCGCTGACGCCGCACACGCCACGCGACCGCCGTACCCTGCTGCCCATCTCGCCGGTAGATCGTGCCAGCGCGCCCAAGTCCGCCATTCCCGGTCACGGCGACCTGCCCGAGGGGCTGGCTCCGGCCAGCGGGCCGAGGGTGCTGCGCAGGCGGCTCGACGAGAGCCCGGTCGCCTCGCTGAAGCTCGCCTCCGGCTGCGACCGCCGCTGCACGTTCTGCGCGATCCCGGCCTTCCGCGGCGCCTACGTCTCGCGCGACCCGGAGGAGCTGCTGGCCGAGGCCGACTGGCTGGCCCATCGCGGAGTGCGCGAGCTGGTGCTCGTGAGCGAGAACTCCACGTCCTACGGCAAGGACCTCGGCGACCTGCGGGCGCTGGAGAAGCTGCTGCCCAAGCTGGCCGCGACCGAGGGCATCGAGCGGGTGCGGGCCAGCTACCTGCAGCCTGCCGAGCTGCGTCCCGGCCTGATCGACGTGCTCGCCGGCACCGAGGGCGTCGCGCCCTACTTCGACCTGTCCTTCCAGCACGCCAGCGGCTCGGTGCTGCGCAGGATGCGCCGCTTCGGCGACCCCAAGCGCTTCCTGGAGCTGCTGGACGCCGTGCGCGCCAAGGCGCCGGAGGCGGGCGTGCGCTCCAACTTCATCGTGGGCTTCCCCGGCGAGACCGAGGAGGAGTTCGGCGAGCTGGTCGGCTTCCTGGAGGCGGCCAGGCTCGACGTGATCGGCGTCTTCGGCTACTCCGACGAGGACGGCACCGAGGCCGCCTCGCTGCCGGGCAAGCTCGGCCAGGACGTCGTCGACGAGCGGGTGCGGATGCTGACCGAGCTGGCCGAGGAGCTGACCGCGCAGCGCGCGGAGGAGCGCATCGGCACCGAGCTCGACGTGCTCATCGAGGAGGACCTCGGCGACGGCGGCTACGAGGGCCGCGCGGCGCACCAGGGCCCCGAGGTGGACGGCTCGGTGACCGTGCAGGGCATCGGCCTGGTGCCGGGCCAGATCGTGCGCGCGGTCGCGGTCGACGCCGAGGGGGTCGACCTGATCGCGCGGATCAAGGCCGGTCCATGAGCGTGCGGCCCGCCGGCCTCTGGCGTCCAGAACATCCGGCGTTCCCCGCACCGGAGGCCGGGTCGTGACGAAGGACGAGCGCCGGGTGGTCAGCCCCTGGAACATCGCCAACGTTCTCACGGTCGTCCGGATGGTGCTCGTCCCCTTCTTCGTCGTCTGCCTCTTCCTGCCCGGCACGGGCTGGCGGCTGGCCGCGCTCGGGGTGTTCGCGGTGGCCTCGATCACCGACCATCTCGACGGCGAGCTGGCCAGGCGCTACGGCCTGATCACCGACTTCGGCAAGATCGCCGACCCGATCGCCGACAAGGCGCTGACCGGGGCGGCGCTGGTGAGCCTGTCGGTGCTGGGCGAGCTGGGCTGGTGGGTCACGATCGTGATCCTCGGCCGCGAGCTCGGCGTCACGCTGTTGCGGCTGGTGCTGCTGCGCCACGCGGTCATCCCGGCCAGCTACGGCGGCAAGGTCAAGACGGTCCTGCAGATCGCCGCGATCGTCCTGTACATCCTGCCGTGGGGTTCCGACCCGGTGCGCTGGGTGGTCATGGGGGCGGCGGTGCTGGTCACCGTGGGCACGGGCGTCGACTACGTCTTCCGCGCGGTCCGGCTGCGGCGCGTGGCCAGGCAGGTGCGCGGCGAGTGAGCAGTGCGCGCGCGGCGGAGGCTCTCGATCTCCTGGTACGCCGCTCGGCGACCCTGGCCGTGGCCGAGTCGCTGACCGGCGGGCTGCTGGGTTCCGCGTTCACCGGTGTGCCGGGGGCCTCCAGGGCGTTCCGTGGCGGGGTGATCGCGTATGCCACGGATCTGAAGCACGCGCTGCTGGCCGTACCGGAGGATCTGCTGCGGCGGGAGGGGGCGGTGCACCCCGAGGTGGCGGCGGCGATGGCGCGGGGGGCGGCGAAGCTGTGCGGTGCCACCTACGGCCTGGCCGTCACCGGAGTGGCCGGACCCGATCCGCAGGACGGCAAGCCCGTGGGCACCGTGCACATCGCCGTGAGCGGACCTGGTGACCAGGTTTGGCGGCGAAATCTGGGGCGAGGAGGGTCGCGTGAGGAGATCCGGGTAAGGACGGTGGACGAGGCTGTCGATCTCCTCGCAGGTGTGCTGAAGCGGAGCAATGGGGAACATTCCGGGTGATTACCGTGTTACGTCCCCAGCGAACATGCCAAGCACGGTCTGACGCGGTGTCGGTGGATACGGGTACGGTGGAGCTGTGAGTGAGGTCCGTGAGCCATCAGCAAGCATTGAGCGCCCGGCCGGCGGGCCTGACGAACCACGTGCGACGCGGCGGCGACGCCCGATGATGACGGCGAGGAGTATGTACGAAGCCAAGAAGAAGAGTCCGATCGCGCGAGGCGTGGTGCCGACATCCACGCCGGGGAGGGAGCGACAGATGATTCTGCTGCGTCAGCTGCTCGGTGACGTGCTGCGGCGGCTGCGGGTGCGGCAGGGTCGCACCCTTCGTGAGGTGTCGACGCTCGCGCGTGTCTCGCTCGGATACCTGTCCGAGGTCGAGCGTGGGCAGAAGGAAGCGTCGTCGGAGCTGCTCGCCTCGATCTGCGGCGCCCTCGGGGTGCCGTTGTCGCAGGTGCTGCGTGAGGTGTCCGACCAGTTCGCGCTGGCCGAGCTCCAGGCCGCTCCGGTTCTCGCCGACGCGCCCGAGCACGAGCGTCTGCCGCTTTCCGAGTCGGTTCCCGGTTCCATCTCCGATTCGGTGTTCCCCGAGGTGAAGGACATGGTGGCCGCCTAGCGCGGCTGGCAGTTCCCACACCACAGGATCAGGCGTTCCTGTGGCTGTGCCCCCATCTCCCCGCGGCTGATGCGGGTGCCGCATCGGCGACAGGGCCGCCCTGCCCTGCCGTAGACCCACGTCTGGTTGCCCGGACGGCGGTCGCCTGTGGTCACCGTGCCCGCGTGCACCTTGTTGGCGTCCAGCAGGCGCTGCGCCAGCGAGACCAGGCTGTCCAGATTCTCGATCTCGCCGACCTTCCGCCAGGGCCACACGCCGCGCAGGAAGAGCGTCTCGGCCCGGTAGATCGTCCCGATGCCCGCGAGGTTGCGCTGGTCCAGCAGCGCCTCGCCGATGCTCCTGCCCGGGTCCGCGCGCAGCCGGCGGACCGCCTCCGCGGCGTCCCATCCCTCTCCGAGCAGGTCGGGGCCCAGGTGCCCGATGACCTCGCGCTCGTCCTTGACCAGGTCCACCATGCCCAGCTTGAGGCCCACGGCCTGGTGTTCTGCGTTGGCCAGCACGAGGCGTACCTGGTCGCCGGGTGGCAGGCGGCGGCCCGGCTCCATGATCCGCCAGCTCCCGTCCATGCGCAGGTGCGTGTGGACGGTCAGGCCGCCTTCGATCCTGGTGAGCAGGTGCTTGCCGTACGAGGCCGTGGTGAGGACCGTGCGGCCGGACAGGTCCGCGGTGGCGTGGCGTGGCACGCGGAAGTCCGTGCGGGTCAGCACGCGCCCGTCGAGCGCGGCGCGCAGCCGCGTGGCGGTGCGGTAGACGGCGTCACCCTCGGGCATGCTCGGCCACCCACTCGTCCAGCATCGCGGTGAGCTGGTCGAGCGCGCCCTCCACGCGCTCGCGCTCGCCGGTGGTCAGGAAGTCGATCTGCAGGCCGGTGTAGGCGGAGTTGACCAGCGTGGAGATGCGCCGCGCGTCCTTCTCCGGTACGCCCCGCTCGCGCAGCAGGTCGGCCACGAAGGCGGAGCGGTCCGATAGCAGTTCCGGCACGTGCCCGGCCAGGCGCCCGCCCGCGACCAGGCCCTCGATCTCGTGGATGAGGCGGGCGACGGGCAGGTTCTCCTCGCGTAGCTGCCAGTCCCAGGTGCGGCGGACGATCGTGCCGACGCTCTCGCCGCCCTGCCAGCCGGGCAGGGAGCGCAGCCAGGCCCGGTGGCGCTCGTCGAGGCGGCGCATGGTGGCCGACAGGAGTTCCTCCTTGCCGGAGAAGTGGTGGGTGAGCACCCGGGTGGACTTGCCGAGGTGCTCGGCCAGCGGCCGCATGGACAGCGTGGACAGGCCGTGGTCGGCGAGGTAGTCGACGATCTGGTCGAGCAGCTCGGAGCGGCGCTGCGGGTCGGGCGTCCTGGCCATCCGGATTTCCCTTTGACGGCGGTGGGGTGACACTCGTTACCTTATATGGGTAACGAGTGTTACCTTTATCGAGGGGAGAGTCATGCCCGCGTGGTTGTTCGCGCTGATGTTCACCACGTTCGCCTTCGCCACCGACGACTACGTCATCGCCGGTGTGCTGCCCGCCATCGCCGCCGACCTCGGGGTCAGTGAGGCGGCGGCCGGACAGTTGGTGACCGTGTTCTCGCTGGCCTTCGCGATCGGGGCGCCGGTGGCCTCGGTGGTGACCGCGCGCTGGCCGCGCAGGGGCCTGGTCACCGGGGCGCTGCTGGTGTTCGTCGCCGCCAACTGGGCCGCGGCGTTCACCGACTCCTATGCGCTGCTCATGGGCTGGCGGGTGCTGGCCGCGCTGGCCGCCGCCGCGGTCGTGCCCGCCGCCTACGCGATCGCCACCGCGCTCGCGCCCGAGGGACGCCGCGGGCGGTACCTGGCCCTGGTCATGGGCGGGCTGACCGGCTCGCTCGCGCTGGGCGTGCCGATCGGGACCTGGGTCGGCGGCGCCTTCGGCTGGCAGGCCACGTTCGGGCTCGGCGGCGCGCTCGGCGTCGTCGCGCTGCTGGCCGTACGCTGGACGCTGCCCGAACTGCCGCCGGTGGCGGCGATGCCGATCGGCGAGCGGCTGCGCCCGCTGGCCCGGCGGCCGGTGCTGCTCGGGGTGCTGGGCATCGTCGCGATCGTCATGGGCAGCATGATGGTGCTCACCTACCTGGCCCCCTACCTGCGCGACCTCGCCGGGGTGTCGGCGGCGGAGCTGGGCTGGATCTTCGTACTGGCCGGGGTGGCCGGGCTCGCCGGCGGTCAGCTCGGCGGCCGGGCGGCCGACAAATGGGGCGCCGACCGGGCTCTGCTGGCGGGCGTCGGCGGCTTCACGGCCGTGATGGCGGCCTTCACCGCCTGCTGGTTCGTGCGGCCGGTGCCGCTGCTCGCGCTGCTGCCGCTGCTGGCGGTCTGGGCGGGCGTGTCGTGGTGGATCCCGCCACCGGCCCAGACGCGGCTGCTGGCCCTGGCCGGTACGGCCGGCCCCCAGGCGCTCGCGCTCAACAGCAGCGCGGTCTACGTGGGCGTGTCCGGCGGCGGCGCGCTCGGCGGCCTGCTGCTGGAGGCGTGGGGCACCGCCGTGCTCCCCGCGGCCGCGGCGGTCGTCGAGGTGGCCGCGCTGCTCCTGCTGTGGGCGGCGGCCCGCGGCGGTCAGCCGGTCCCCGGATCAGTCCCAGGCGGCGGGGTCGGCGGCTAGCTGGCGCACCCGCTCGGGCAGCGCGCCGGTGGCTACGTGGTCGAGCGTCACCTCTTCGAGGATCGCGCGCTCGGTGGCGCGCAGCGCGATCCAGACGGCCTGCAGCGACTCGGCGGGCCCGCGGTAGCCGACGTGCTCGGGGCGCTCGCCCCGCACGTTGGCGAGCGGGCCGTCGACGGCCCTGATGACGTCGGCGAGGCTGATCTCACCCGCCGGACGAGCCAGGACGTAGCCGCCCTCAGGGCCGCGCTGGCCGCGCACCAGCCCGGCGCGCCGCATCTGGAGCAGGATGTTCTCCAGGTACTTGGGCGGCATGTCCTGCTCCTTGGCGAGCTCGCCCACGGTGGTGGGGCCGGCGCCGGCCGCGGCGAGTTCGGCGGCGGCACGGAGGGCGTAGTCGACACGAGCGGAAAGGCGCATGTTGTCGATTATCCCTGGTGGTCAACACTGGTTATGCGCAGGAGCGCCAAAACGGGCAGGTGGTCGGAGTAGCGCAGGCGCGGCACCGTGGCTGAGACGACCGTGACACCCTCGCTGACGAGCACGTGGTCGATGCGTTCCTTGGGTGCGTCGGCCGGCGAGGTGGGCGGGTCGCCGAGCGCGACCAGCGGGTCGGACAGGCCGGCCGACTCCAGCACGCGCAGGCCGGGGTCGCCGTGCCGGAGGTTGAGATCCCCGGCCAGCACCACTGGCCGCCCGCCCGCGCGCAGGTCGCGCACGATCGCCGCCACCTCGGGCGCCTGGCCCTCCGGCGCCTGCAGGTGGGTGTTGACGATGCCCACCTCCTTGCCGCCCACCTCGACCACGAACGTCTGGGCCTGGGCGCCGGTGGGGTAGTCGTGCCGGCCGAGCCGGTGCGAGACCGGCGGCTGGATCGGGAGGCTGGTCAGAACGGCGTCGCCCCACAGTTCGTCGGCGGCCGGGGCGAAGTAGTAGTTCATGCCGAGGCGGCGGGCGATGCGGGCCAGGTCGTCGTGGCCGCCGTTGAGCAGCCAGCCCCGGTCCACCTCGCTGAGCAGGACCACGTCGGGCTCCTGCGCGCCGGCCCACGCGGCGATCCGGTCGAGCGAGAGCCGGCCGTCGAGGTCGAAGCCCATGCGGATGTTGTAGGCGATGAGCGTGAACGTGTCGCCTTCCTTCGCCCGTACGGCTGCCGCCGGTTGGTAGGCCGCCGCACCGACCAGCAGCGCCACCACGAGCGCGCCGGCCGTCAGCGGCCAGATCCGGCCCAGGTCGTAGGAGGGCGGCCGGTGGCGGAAGTACGCCGACAGGCCCACCCCGGCGATCAGCAGTCCCGCCGCGACCGGCACGAGCCGGTTGGGGAAGCCCAGGTTCATGTCATAGGCGGCGTAGTAGGCGAACAGCCCCAGGAAGAACACCAGCCCGCCGCCCAGCAACGCCGCGCCTGGCCGTCTGGCGGCCCCGCCGGGCACCGCCATCAGGACGGCGGCGCCGACCACGACCGCCCACGGCTGCAGGAACGCCGCGCCCGCCGCGCACAACACGCCGAACCCGATCGCGCTCGATGTGGAGCGGGGCGGCCGGGTGGCCAGGTAGGGGGAGAAGACGAACGCCAGCACCACCGGCACCACCCACAGCCAGCCCGCGCCCGGCCCGGCGTCGGTGCGCTGCGCGGTGGCCGACATGCCGGCGACCAGCATCACGGGACCCGCCAGGAACCACACCGACCACGGGGCGGGATCGGCCTCGGGCGGTGGGCGGAAGCCCCAGGTCAGGGCCAGGAAGACGGCGCACAGCGTGGCGCTCGCCAGCCAGGGGAGCGGGCCCTCGCGCCAGACCAGGTCCACGCCGTCCAGCAGGAAGTGGACGGTGAACGACAGCGCGAGGCCGCCCATGATCCCGGGGGCGGCCCAGGTCCTGGGCATGGTGCGGGCGCTGCCGTACAGGAAGACGAGGCCGGCGCTGACGCCCGCGGAGGCGACGTAGAGCTGCGAGAACTCCGCCTGCAGCAGCAAGCGGGCCAGCACGAGCGCGAGCGCGCCGCCCGCGAGCGCCCATCGCGGCCTGACCAGAGCGGCGAGGAAGGGCAGAATGAACCATGCGGCCGCGTAGAGGCCCATCAGCTCGGGTGGCGTCTCGCCCGCGCGGCCGAAAAGCGTGATCAGCGAGGGCAGGAAGACACGCAGGACATCGAACAGCAAAGTGACGCCGAGCGCGAGGAGGAGCGGGCCGCGGGGGAGGGGCATGAGGCATCCTCGTGTTCGCCTGCGATGATTCGCAAGAGCTGGAGCGCTAAACTTCCAACAACCTTGACTGAATGACGGTGGGATACAGCGTGGAGCGACGTCCTGGTGTGCCCAGGTTGCTGCGAGAGATCAACGACCGGGCCGCTCTCGACCTGTTGCTGGCCACCGGTCCCATGACGCGGGGCCAGATCGGCGATCTGACGGGCCTGTCCAAGGTGACGGCCTCACAGACGCTCTCCAGGCTGGAGGAGCGTGGGCTGGTCGAGGTCGTCGGCACGCAGGGTGGCGGGCGCGGGCCCAACGCCGCCCTTTACTCGGTGGTCTCCTCCAGTGCGTTCGTGGCGGGGCTGGAGGTCGGGCCCGAGCTCATCTCCACGGTGATCGCCGACATCCACGGGCGCACGGTGGCGGAGGTCAGCGTCGACCCCAACGGCCACGACGACCCCGTGCCGGTCGTGCACGGCGCGATCGTCAAGGCCTGCCGCAGCGCGAAGGTCAGCCTGGCCAGGCTGCGCGGCGTCGTGATCGGCACCCCCGGCGTGGTCGACCCGCGCAGCGGCGACGTGCGCTTCTCCTTCGACCTGCCCGGCTGGCACGAAGGCATCCACGAGGCGCTGGCCGGCGACCTCAGGCGCGAGGTGACGATCGAGAACGACGTCAACCTCGCCGCCATCGCCGAGCGCTCCGACGGCGCCGCGCAGGGCATCGACGACTTCGTGCTGCTGTGGGCCAGCCGCGGCCTCGGCCTCGCGGTCATGCTCGGCGGCAAGCTCCACCGCGGCCGCTCGGGCAGCGCGGGCGAGATCGGCTACCTCGCCGTGCCCGGCGTGCCGCTGCCCCAGGACATCCGCGCCGTGCCCGGCCGCCTGCCGACGCTCGCGGGCGGCCTGCAGTCGCTCGTCAGCGCCGAGGTGGTCGCCGAGCTCGCCCAGGGGTACGGCTTCGCCGCTGCCTCGGCCGGCGAGGCGGTCAAGGTGGCCGTGGCGGCGGGGGAGCGCGGCGACGCCCTGCTCGACGAACTGGCCCACCGCCTGGCCCTCGGCGTGGCGGCCGTGTGCGTGATCCTCGACCCGGGGCTGGTGGTCCTGGCCGGCGAGGTGGGCCACGCGGGCGGCGCGGCCCTGACCTCGCGGGTGGAGGAGGCGGTGGCGCGCATCTGCCCCGTCCGCCCGCAGGTGGTCACCAGCACGATGGAGCAGAACCCGGTGCTGCGCGGCGCCGTGCTGGCCGCGCTCGACCAGGCCAGGGAGGAGCTGCTCAGCTCCTGAGCAGCTTCGCCAGCGCCTCCGCCGCGATCTCGCAGCACAGCGTGGTGCCGCCGAAGGTCGCCAGATGGGCCGCGCCGGGCACCTGCTCGCCGGGCACGCCGAGCTCGGCCACGACGGCGTCGGGGACGCGGGCCAGCACGCGGTCGACCGCGCCGGTCAGGTGGGCGTGCCGGTAGGCGGTCCTGAGGACGATCACCAAGGGGCGCCCGGCGCCCGCTTCGACCGCCGCGTCCAGTTCGCCGGTGTCCGGGGCGCTCAGCCGTACCGCGGTGGCGCCGGGCAGCAGGCGCGACAGCGGGAGGCCGATCCCCCAGGGGGTGACCGGGTCGACGGCGAGGTTGGTGGGGGCGTCCAGCTCGATCACGTGCGGCGGTCCCGAGCCCGAGGGCGGACGCCGGACGGTCAGGCGCAGCGCGCGCCGCGCGGCGGCCTCCGCGCCGTCGTCGCCGGGCAGCCGGGGGAACGGGTCGCGGTGGCGGGCGGCCCACGCCGAGACGGCACGGACACGTGCGGCGGCCTCGGCCAGCCGCTCCTCGGGCAGCGTGCCGTCGGCGACGGCGGCCATGATGCTGTTGCGCAGCAGCCCGACCACGCCGGGCGTGGCGTTCTCTCCGCCCACGCAGAGCGCGTCGGCTCCGGCCGCCAGGGCCCGTACGGCGGTGCCCCCGAGCCCGTACTCGGCCGAGACGGCGGGCATCTCGATCCCGTCGGTGACGATCAGTCCGTCGAAGCCCAGCTCCTCGCGCAGCAGCCGCATCATGATGGGCCCGCTGACCGTGGCGGGGGCGTCGGCGTCGTAGGCGGGCACCAGCAGGTGTCCCGTCATGATCGCCTTGACGCCCGCGGCGATGACGGAGCGGTAGGGCACCAGGGCGGTGACGGCGAGCTCCTCGGCGGACAGCTCGACGGTCGGCAGCGCGTCGTGGGAGTCGACGGCCGTGGCGCCGTGGCCGGGGAAGTGCTTGGCGCATCCGGCCACGCCCGCCGCCTGCAGGCCGGTGACCCAGGCCGCGGCGTGCCGGGCGACGAGTTCGGGGTCGGCGCCGAACGCGCGGGTGCCGACCACGGGGTTGTCGAGGCCGGCGTCGATGTCCACGACGGGCGCGTAGTTGAGGTTCACGCCCGCGCGCGCGAGGTCGCGTCCGATGCCGTTGGCGACCCCCTGGGTCAGCACGGGGTCGTCGGCGGCGCCGAGCGCCAGGTTGCCGGGCCGCGAGCTGCCGGTGAACGCCTCCAGGCGGGTGACGTCACCGCCCTCCTCGTCGAGCGCGAGGATCACATCCGGGTTCTCCGCCCGGATTGCCGCCGTAAGTGCCGCTATCTGTCCGTTTTCAACCAAATTTCGCGAATAGAGGGCGATGCCGCCTAAGCCGGTCGCAAGGCGTTTACGGACCCAATCGGGCAGGGTCGTGCCCTTGAATCCGGGTTGCAGCACGGCGTCGGCAAGCCCGGCCAGCGTGGAACTCTCGGTGTTCCGCGAGCTCACCCATGACGTCATGCCAAGTCCTTGTCTGTGGTCATCACCTGTGTATAGCATCAAACTCGGCTAATAAATAGGAAAGTTTCCTAAGAGTTTGTGAACCTCCCAAATGGTCCTCAAGGAGAGGTCGTCATGCACAGTGCGGTCATGTCGAGGGCGCAGGAGCGCCTGTGGTTCCTCGACCGCCTCTCCAGCGGAGGTTCCTCCTACAACATCGCGGTCGCCGAGCGGCTGACCGGGCCCCTCGACGTCGCCGCCCTGGAACGCGCCTTCACCGACCTGGCCGCCCGCCACGAGGCCCTGCGGACCGTCTTCCCCGAGGCCGGCGGCGTACCGTCCGCCCTGGTCAGCCCGGCCGCGCCGGTCCCCGTCGAGCTCCTCGACACCACCGAGGCAGACCTGCCCGCCCTGCTGGCCGAACGTTCCAACCGCCCCTTCGACCTGGCCAACGGGCCGCTGGCCAGGGTCAGCCTGCTGCGCGTGGGCGCGCGGGAGCACGTGCTGGTGTTCGTGCTGCACCACATCATCGGCGACGCCTGGTCGCTGGAGCGCATCCTGTTCCCCGAGCTGTCGGCCCTGTACGCGGCCCACGCCGCCGGGGGACCGGCTCCCGAGCTGCCGGCGGCGCCGCCGTACTCGGACTACGCCCGGCGACAGCGCGAGCAGGACCACGGCGCGCACCTCGACTTCTGGACCGCCGACCTCGGCGGCGTGCCCGCCCTCGACCTGCCCGCCGACCACCCGCGCCCGGCCGCGCCCACCGGCGCCGGCGACCTGGTCATCCACCGCATGCCCGCCGCGCTCTGGACGCGGGTGACCGCCCTGGCCAGGGCCGAGCGGTGCACGCCGTTCATGGTGCTGCTGGCCGCCTTCCAGACGCTGCTCGCCCGCTACTCCGGGCAGGAGGACTTCTGCGTCGGCATCCCCGTCGCCGGGCGCGAGGACGTCGACTTCGAGCAGGTCTTCGGCCCGTTCGTGAACACGCTCGCGCTCCGCGCCGACCTGGCCGGCGACCCGACCGTGCGCGACCTGGTCAAGCGGGTGCGGCGCCGGGTGCTGAAGTCGTTCGCGCACCGCGAGGTGCCCTTCGACGAGGTGGTGGCCGCGTTACGGCGGCGCGGCGAGGACGGCGTCCTCATCCAGGCCATGCTCAACCTCGACAACCCGGAGGAAGGGCGGACCGACGGCACCGGCAGCCTCACGCTCGCCGGGCTGGAGCGCACCCCCGTCGTGTCCGGGCTGGCCCCCGCCAAGTTCGACCTGGCCGTGGACGTGGTCGTCTACGAGACCCACCTGCAGTTCATGCTCACCTACAGCAGCGAGCTGTTCGAGCCCGCCACCGTCGAGCGGATGGCCGTGCACCTGCGGCGGCTGCTGGAGGAGATGGTCGAGCGGCCCGGCGAGCGGCTGAGCGAGCTGCGCATGCTCACCGCCGCCGAACTCGCGCTGGTGCTGCCGGACCGGCTCGACGGGCTCGTCGCCCAGCAGGCCGCCCGCACCCCCGACGCCCCGGCCGTGGTCACCGAGGCGGGCCTGCTCTCCTACGCCGAACTCGACCGGCGGGCCGCCCTGCTGGCCGAGGAACTCGACGTCGCGCCCGGCTCACTCGTCGGGATCAGGATGCGCGCCTGCCCGGAGGCGATCGTCGCGCTGCTGGCCGTGCTCAAAGCGGGGGGCGCGTACGTGCCGGTCGACCCGGCCCAGCCGGAGGCCAGGATTCGGCTCATGCTGGACGGCTGCGCCGCGGTGATCTCCGAGGCGGGCGTGGAGCGGCTGCCGGGCGGCGCGAGCGAACCCGGCGCCGCCTACGTGATCTACACCTCGGGCTCGACCGGCACGCCCAAGGGCGTCGTCGTCGAGCACCGCACCGCCGCGCGCCTGGCCATGTCCTTCCGCGACGCGCACGGCTTCGGCCCCGGCCAGCGGGTGCTTATGGTGCCGCCGCTGAGCTTCGACGCCTCGGTCGGCGACATCTTCCCCGCGCTGTTCAGCGGCGCCGCGCTGGTCCTGCACCCCGAGCCCGCCGCGCTCGGCGGCCCCGAGCTGCTGGCCCTGTGCGAACGGCTCGGCATCACCATGGTCGACACCGCCAGCGCCCTGTGGCAGCAGTGGGTCGAGGACCTGTCCGGCCACGGCCCCGTGGACACCGGCCCGCTGACCACGATGATGGTCGGCGGCGAGAGCGTGCCCCTGGACCGGCTGCGCGCCTGGGCCACGCTCACCGGCGGCCGCGTCGCCTTCTACAACCACTACGGGCCCACCGAGGCCACGGTCTGCGCCACCGTCTACCGGACCGTCGACGGCGGCGAGCTCACCGGGCGCACCCATCTGCCGATCGGCACGGCCCTGCCGCACGTGCGCGCGTACGTGCTGGACCGGCACGGACACCCCACGCCCGTCGGCGTGCCGGGCGAGCTGCACCTGGGCGGCGAGTGCGTCGCCCGCGGCTACCTCGGCCGCCCCGAGCAGACCGCCGCCCGCTTCCAGCCCGACCCGTTCCTGCCCGGCGCCACGATGTACGCCACCGGCGACCTCGTCCGCCGCAACGCCGACGGCACGCTCGACTTCCTCGGCCGCACCGACCGGCAGCTCAAGATCAACGGCGTCCGGATCGAGCCGGGCGAGGTCGAGAGCGCGTGCCTCGCCCATCCCGGCGTCCGCGAGGCGGTGGTGACCTCCTCGGCCGGCCGCCTGGTCGCCTACCTGACCGGCAACCCGCCCGCCACCGCCGACTTACGCGCCTTCCTCGCCGACCGGCTGCCGCCCGCCATGGTGCCCGCCGCCTCGGTCGCGCTGGAGGTGCTGCCGCTCACCGCCCACGGCAAGGTCGACTTCCGCGCCCTGCCCCAGCCCGAGATCGCCGCCGTCGCCTACGAGCGCCCGCGCACCCCCACCGAGGAGACCGTCGCCGCCGTCTGGGAGGAGGTGCTCGGCGTGCGGGCCGGGCGCCGCGACAACTTCTTCGACCTCGGCGGCCACTCCCTGCTCACCCCCCGCACCGTGACCCGCCTCGCCGACGCCACCGGCGTCCGCGTCGAGCTGTCCGTCTTCTTCGCCTGCGCCGACCTGGCCGAGCTCGCCGCCGCCCTCGACGGCCACGCCCCCGCCACCGCCCCGCCCGGCCTGTACGGCGACGCCGTCCTGCCCGCCGACTACGCCGTGGTCCCCGCCCGCCCCCGCCGCGAGCCGGGACGGGTCCTGCTGACCGGCGCCACCGGCTTCCTGGGCGCCCACCTCCTCGCCGACCTGCTGACCCGCTCGGCGGCGACCGTGCACTGCCTGGTCAGAGGCGCCGACCCGGCAGGCCGCCTGCGCCGCAACCTCGAGGCGCAGGGCCTGTGGCGCGAGGAGTTCGCCGAC
This sequence comes from Nonomuraea sp. NPDC050790, assembly GCF_044456745.1. Lineage (NCBI taxonomy): Bacteria > Bacillati > Actinomycetota > Actinomycetes > Streptosporangiales > Streptosporangiaceae > Nonomuraea > Nonomuraea sp. NPDC050790. Next base: position 329,379 of record NZ_JBITGF010000004.1, read on the forward strand.
CGGATCGTCCCGGAGCCCGGCGACCTGGCCGCCGGCCCGATCGCCCCGGCCCGCGAGATGGACCTGATCGTCCACAACGGCGGCGCCGTCGACTTCACCCGCCCCTACGCCCGGCTCAAGCCCGCCAACGTGGACGGCACGCTGGCCATCCTGCGCCTGGCCGCCCGCACCGCCACGCCCGTGCACCTGGTCTCCACGCTCGGCGTCTACCTGGCGCCGGGGGAGCGGGTGGTGCGCGAGGGCGACCTGCTGCCCGACCCCGAGCACCTGCACCTGGGCTACGACCAGAGCAAGTGGGTGGCCGACCGGCTGGCCGCCGCGGCCAGGGAGGCGGGGCTGCCGGTGGCGATCCACCGGCCGGCGCGGATCTCGGGCGACAGCCGTACCGGGAAGGTGCCCAGGAACGACTTCCTGGCCAGGTTCCTGTCCACGTGCGCGCTGCTCGGCACGGTGCCCGACGGCGAGCACCTGGACATGGCGCCCGTGGACCACGTCGCCGCCGCCATCGGCCACCTCGCCAGGAGCGGCGCGGAGGGCGACTTCCACTACCACAACCCGGGCACGCTCAGCTCCGCCCAGCTCGCGGACGGCATGGCCGCGCACGGCGTTGCCGTGGCCCTGTCGCCCGCGGCGGAGTGGCGGGCGGAGGTGCGCGAGCGGCTGGACAAGGGTGAGGAGCTGCCGATCGCCGCCTTCCCCGCCTACTTCGCCGAGTACGGCGACGAGCGCGGCCCGCGCTTCGACTGCTCGGTCACCGAGGCCAGGCTGGCCCAGGCGGGCCTGGTCTGCCCGCCCGCGCCCACGCTGCTCGACGCCTACCTCGACGACCTGATCGACTCCGGAATCCTGCCGGGAGGATGTCGTGCCTAGGACCTTCGTCATCATCTGGTCGTCGCAACTGCTGTCGATCATCACCTCCAGCATCACCGGCTTCGTGCTCGGTGTCTGGGTCTTCCAGCAGACCGGCTCGGCCACGCAGTTCGTGACGATCACGCTCTGCGCGATCCTGCCGGAGGTGCTGTTCGCGCCGCTGGTCGGCTCGCTGGCCGACCGCTGGGACCGGCGCAAGCTCATGATGGGCGCCGACCTCGGCGCCGCGCTGACCACCGGCGCGCTGGCGCTGCTGCTGGCCACCGGCGGGCTGCAGGTCTGGCACATCTACGTCGTCACCGCCGTCGGCGCGGTCTTCGGCACCGCGCAGATGGCCGCCTACCACTCGATGATGCCCCTGCTGGTGCCGCAGGAGCAGCTCGGCAGGGCCAACGGCATGATGCAGGTGGCCGACGCCGTGCGCATCGCCTCGCCGCTGCTGGCCGGCACGCTGCTGGTCGGCGTCGGACTCACCGGAGTGGTCGTCATCGACCTGGCGGCCTTCCTGATCTCCCGGGTGGTGCTCCACCTGGTGCCCCTGTCGCGGGCCGTGACCCGGCCCGGAGAGGGCAGACCGCCCGAGCCGTGGCTGCGTGACCTGGCCTTCGGCCTGTCCTACCTGCGAACCAGGCAAGGACTGTTCTGGCTGGTCGCACTGCTCGCCGCCTACAACCTGTTCTTCGGCATCGCCGGAGTGCTCGTCCAGCCGCTCATCCTGTCGTTCGGCTCGGCCGCCGTGCTCGGCGTGCTCATGGCCGCGGGCGGCGGGGGGATCTTCGCCGGTGGGCTGCTGATGAGCGCCTGGGGCGGGCCGAAGCGGCGGGTGCGCGGCATGCTCGCGTTCATGGCCGCGGGCGGCGTGCTGCTGGCCGCCCACAGCCTGAGCCCATCGCCCTGGCTGATCGCCGTGGTCGCGCCCGTGTTCCTGTTCACGCTGCCGTTCGTGCAGGGGACCGGGATCACCGTCATCCAGCTCAAGACCGCGCCGAACGAGCTGGGCCGCGTGCTCAGCGCGGTCCGCATGGTCACCCAGGCCGCCACCGTGCTCACCTATCTGGCCGCGGGGCCGCTGGCCGACCGGGTCTTCGAACCGATGCTGGCGCCAGGAGGGGCGCTGGCCGACAGCGTGGGGGCGCTGATCGGAACCGGTCCCGGCCGCGGGATCGCCTTCATCTTCTTGCTCGCCGGGGCCGGGCTGCTCGTGCTCGCGCCTCTGGCCTACCTCCAGCCGCGCCTGCGCCGGGTGGAGACGGAACTGCCCGACATCGAGGAGCCCTCGGATGCCGCTCTATCTAGATCCTGACGCATTACATTCCTTTCGTGATCTGAACCAAGGCCCTGGCGCCATGCTCGACCTGATCGGCGCCATGGCCTTCCGCACGGCCGGGACCGCCCAGCGGCTCGGCCTCTTCGAGGTCCTGGGCGCCGGCCCGCAGAGCGCCGCCGGCGTGGCGGCCAAGCTCGGCCTGCCGGCCGGGACGCTGACCGTGCTGCTCGACGCGCTCGTGAGCTTCGGCTACCTGCGCAAGGCCGGGGACCTCTACACCGCCGGCCCCGCGGCCAGCCCCTGGCTGGACCGCAACGCCGGCGGCGGGTTCGCGCCCGCCCTGGCCGTCTGGCACGAACTGCTGGGCGAGCTGTGGCAAGGGCTGGAGGAGTCGGTACGCGCCGGCCGCCCGCCCGAGCCGTTCTACCCGTGGCTGGAGCGCGACCCCGACCGGGTACGCGACTTCCAGGCCATGCTCGCGGGCCTGGCCTGGATGCTGGCCCCTGCGGTGGTCGAGGCTGCGCCGAAGATCGGCGGCGGCAGCCTCCTCGACGTCGGCGGCGGGCACGCGATCTACAGCATCGCCTTCTGCCGCGCCGCGCCCGAGCTGACCGCGACCGTCATCGACCTGCCCGGCGCGCTGTCCCAGGGCCGCGCCCACGTGGAGGAGGCCGGGCTGGCCGAGCGCATCCAGCTCGTCCCCGGCGACCTGGCCGACCACATCGACGGTCGCCACGACGCCGCGCTGCTGTTCAACGTCGTACACGGCCTCGACCCCGAGGCGGCGGCCGACCTGGTCGCCCGCACCGCCCGCGCCCTGCGGCCCGGCGGCGTGCTGCTCGTGCTGGAGCCCTTCGCCGACCCGCCGGAAGGCACGGGGGCGCACGACGCCGCCTTCCTGGGCGGCTTCAGCCTCAACCTCGCCGCGACCCAGGGCGGCCGCCTGTACACCTTCGACGAGATCGCCGGCTGGGCGGCGGCGGCCGGGCTGGGCGGCATCGAGCGGCTGGCGCTGTCGGCCCCCGGCACCGACGAACTGCTCGTGGCGCGGCGGGAGGCGCAGTGAAGATCGCGATCGTGGGGGCGGGGCCCGCGGGCAGCCTGCTCGCCTGTTACCTGGTCAGGCGCGGCCACCGGGTCGAGGTCTACGAGCGGCGGCCCGACCCGCGCCGCTACGACGACGAGGAGGGCCGCTCGATCAACCTCGGCCTGTCGGCCCGCGGCATGCGGGCGCTCACCGACGTGGGGCTCATGGCCGAGATCCGGCCGCTGACCGTGCCCATGCGGGGCCGGGCCGTACACGCGCCCGACGGCAAGGTGGCCTTCCACCCCTACGGCAACCGCCAGACCGAGATCCTGCACTCGATCCGCCGCCGCGACCTGGTCATCAGCCTGATCAACCAGGCCGACGCGGCCGGCGCCGCCTTCCACTTCGACACCGCCCTGGCCGCCCTGCCGGAGGCGGACGCGGTCGTGGGCGCCGACGGGGCGTTCTCCACGGTCAGGACGCTCATGCACCGCGGCGCCCGCGCCGACTTCCGCCAGGAGTACCTGCCCTGGGGGTACAAGGAGCTGACCATCCCCAGGATGCCCAGCCACCACGAGGCGCTGCACGTCTGGCCGGGCGGCGACGACGGTCTCATCGTCACCCACCCGAACCTGGACGGCTCCGCCACCGCCACCCTCTTCCTGCCCTACGACAAGCTCGCCGCCATCACCGACCCGGAGGCGTTCTTCGCCGACCGCTTCCCCGACGCGCTCGCGCTCATCCCCGACCTGGCCAAGGAGTTCGCCGAGCGGCCCGTCGGCCACCTCGTCTCGATCCGCACCGCCCCCTGGCACCACGAGGGCCAGGTCGTGCTGATCGGCGACGCCGCCCATGCCGTCTACCCCTTCTACGGCCAGGGCATGAACTCCGCCCTCGAAGACTGCACCGTGCTCGACGCCTGTCTTGACGAGCATCCCGACGACCTGGCCGCCGCGTTCGCCGCGTTCGAGCGACGCCGCCGGCCGCACACCGACGTCCTGGACGAGCTGTCCAGGCAGAACTTCGTCGAGTTGCGCGAGCGCGTGCGCTCGCCGCTCCACCACGCGCGCAAGCGCGCCGATCTGACGTTGGCGAGGATCTTCCCCGGTCGCTGGGTTCCGCTCTACACCATGGTCTCCCACACCACCACGCCCTACGCCGACGCGCTCGCCAAGGCGAAGCGGCAGGACGCCGTCCTGCGCTGGGCCGCCGTGGGCGCAGCCGGGCTCGCCGCCGTCGCCATGCTCGCCAGGAAGGTCCGCTAAACCATGCTCACGGATCCCACCGACCCCACTCGCGTGCTCATCGAAGTGGCCGACCTCGACGGGGACTCCGACCTGGTCAAGATGTACGGCAAGCCGCTGCGCGCCATCGTCGACTGGGCGCGCGCGTACCTGACCCGGCCCCATCCGTCCCTCGGCAGGAAAGGACCCGTCTGCCCCTACGCCCAGACCTCCCTCGACCGGGGCACCTTCTACCTGGCCGTCTGCCCCGGCGAGCCGACCGTGGAGGAGCTGTCCGACCTGCTGGCCGGATACCGCTCCTGGTTCCAGCGGCTGGTGGCGCCCGCCGGCGTCTCGCCGCAGTTCCGCACGATCCTGGTGCTGGTGCCCGACCTGTCGGACGCGCGCGCGGCCGAGCTGATCGACGCCGCGCAGCTCCAGCTCAAGCCGGAGTACGTCGAGGCCGGGCTGATGATCGGGGAGTTCTACCCTGGGCCGCCGCCCAAGGCCGGACTCTGGAACCCCGACTTCCGCCCGCTCGGCAGCCCGGTCCCGCTGCTCGCGATCCGGCACATGGTCGCCAGCGACTTCCCGTTCCTCAAGGACGATCCAGAGCAGACGACCGCCTACCTGGAGCGCTTCGGCGACCGTCCGCCGGCGGCGCTGCGCGAGGCGATCGCCGCGGTCCGCCCGCGCTGACACCGACATCACGGGGGAAACCACATGCTGCCTGTCTTAGCCGTCCTGCATGCCGAGGACGTCGCCCTGGAGTTCGTCTCCGTCCTGACCCGGCATGCGGACGACGACGTTCACGTGCTGGTCGGGGTGCCCGCCGCGGCGATCGTGCTGCCCGGCGGGCTGCCGTTGCGCGAGCGGCTGGACCTGCTCGCGCCGTACGTCGAGCCCGGCCGCAACACCGCCCCGCCACCCGGTCCCGAGCAGGTGTCGGCCGCCCTGGGCGGCCTGCCCGCGACCGGGTCCGCGCCGGTGGTGTGGACGCACTCGCCCGCCGACCACCGCATGCGGCGGGCGCGGCACGGCTGGACCGTCGCGCGCACCGCGGGCGCGGCGGTCTGCTCGGCCGGTGACAGCGCGCACCTTCAGGTGCTCGCCGGCCAGGCCGCCGCGCTCACCTCCGCCGAGGCCGCGGCGAAGATCGGGTTCGTGGTACGGCACGGCGCCGCCCTGCTGGCCAGCCGGGTGGCCGACCGGCTGGTCACCACCGAGCGGGTGCCCTCGGTGGAGCGGTTCTTCCAGGTGGAGGCGGGCCAGGCGGACCGTCTCTACGCGCTCACGGCCAGCCTCGGGGACGACGCGGCGCTGGCCGACGATCCGTGGGAGTTTCGCGGCTCGCCGTACGAGATGGGGCGGCTGGACGCGACGGCGGCGTGGGTGGCGCGCTGGTGCGCGCCCGGGGACGGTCCCGTGGTCGAGGTCGGCGCCTGCCAGGGGGCGCTGACCTCGCGGCTGCTCGCCAAGGGGTACGCGGTGCGCGCGGCCGAGCCCAACCCGCTCTTCCGCGACCGGCTCGAACACGAGCACGGCGTGGCGGCGCTGCCCGACAGCCTGGAGGACCTGGCCGCGCACCGCCGCTGGCCGGCCAAGGTCTACCTGCTGGGCGAGATGCTCTACTACGGCCAGGACCTCGACGTGCTGCACGACCTGCCCGCCGAGGTCCTGCTGATCTCCCTGGCCGAGGAGCGCATGGCCGACACGATCTGGCCATGGGTGCGCGAGCAGGACGTCTGGCAGGTGGCGGAACGCGTCGAACTGGCCGCGCCCGCCCTGGAGACGGTCTGCGACGGCCTGGCCTACGTCCGCAAACGCGGCAGCCGCGGGCTGGCGCTGGCGCGGAACGGAGCCGGGCAGTGAGCTTCCGCACGATCGTGCTGTCGCCGCACTTCGACGACGCGGCGTTGTCGGTGTCGGGGCTGCTCAGCGCGCTGCCGCGACCGGCGGTGTTCGTGACCGTGTTCGGCGGCACGCCGCCGGCCGGGCGCGCGCCGTCGGCGTGGGAGCGGCTGTGCGGGTTCACCTCGGCCGCGGAGGCGGCCCGCGAGCGGCGGGCCGAGGACGCGCGGGCGTGCGAGCTGCTCGGCGTGGAGCAGCTCGTCCTGGACAACCCCGACGCGCCCGCCAACGGTGTACGACTGGCGGGCCTGGCCGAGTTCCTGCGCGCCCACGCCGGCGCCGCCACCCGGGTCCTGATCCCCATGGGCATCGGCAACACCGACCACGCCCAGGTACGGGACCAGGCCCTCGACGCCCTGGCCGAGGCGGGGCTGCCCGCGCCCTGGATCTACGCCGACCTGCCGTACGCCTCGGTCGTGCCCCAGTGGGGGACCGAGGCGGCGGCGGGCGCGCTGGCCGACCATCCTCGGGCCGGGGCACCGATCAGGGCGCTGTCCTGCGCGATCGCGCCCTGCCGTGCCCCGTCGCTGAGGGGGGAGGCGTGGGTGGCCAAACGCCGGGCGGTGCTGGCCTACGCCTCCCAGCTCGCGCCGCTGGCCACCGACTTCGGGGAGGTGCTGGCGATGCCGGGGCCGCTCATGCACGAGTTGGTATGGGCGGCCCGCTTCTGATCTGGCTAACGCCAAGACCGCAAGATACTTTCCACCGATCGTCCCCATGAGGTCTTGGGCTGGCGGGCCCTGACTCCAAGAACGCGCCAATACTCCCTTTATCTCCTTATATGCGACTTATGCGGTGTTAGCGTCGATTTGTCGGCATATGGGAGCTCCCGTTATGGGAGCTTGCTCATGAGGAGGGGAATCATGGCGAATGTCGGCTTCCCAGCAGATTCCTGGGATGGCTGGGGCCATGGCCACCGCCGTCGCCGCCACAGGCGGAGGCGTAACCGTAGATGGCGCCGCTGGGGTGGCGGCTGCCGTAGAGGATGGTGGGGCTGGGGCGGTTGGTGGTAAACCGCCACCTCACCTGAGAGCCGGCGGGGCCATCCCCGCCGGCTCTCTTCACGCCACGGCGCCGCCCCTGCCGGCTTTCTTCTCCGCAGCGCCTCTCAGCGGGCGCCAGCGCAGCGGCAGGCCGGGGCCGGCCGCGACGAGCAGTCCGGCGTGGGCGGTCAGGACGGTGCCCGGGACCTGCGCCCCGTGCACCTGCCACGTGCCGCCGGGCAGCATGGTCAGCAGGCTGCCGCGCTCGTCCACGGCGAACAGGCGGCCGTTCATCCCGCCCAGGCTGACCGCGCCCGCCGAGGAACCGGCCGGTTCCCATCCGGAGGATCCGAAGACCTGGCTCCACAGCTCGCCCGAGGCGGTGGCCACGTAGAACGTGCAGTCGGCGATGGCCAGGCCCACGGCGTCCTCCGGCGCGGGGCCCAGGTCACGCCAGACCGTGGTGGGAATGTCTGGCTGATCAGGTTTTGGGGCGTGGTGCTTTGGGGTGCCGGGCTTTGGGACGTCGGGTTGTGGGGTGTCAGGCCCTTGGGCGTCGGGTTGTGGGGTGTCCGGCTCTTGAGCGTCGAGTTTCAGCGTGTCGAGCTGTAGGGCGTCGAGCTGGAGCAGGCGGCCTGTGGCGCTGATGCCGTACAGGGCGACTCCCCGGCCGCCCGCGGCCTCTCTGGGCACCGCCAGGCCGCGCAGGTCGCCGGTGGCCGCCGTGCGGGTCCAGGGCAGGTTCTGGCCGCACAGCTCGCGGCTCAGGAGCGTGCCGTCGGTGCCCGCCGCGTACAGGGTGCGGCCGAAGACGGCCATCGCCCGCACGTCGGCGCCCGGCCCGATGACCTCCCACCGCTCGGCGGGCCCGGCCGAGAAGCGGTCGATGACGTTCCTGGTGATGCGCTCCACCGCCGGGTCGTGCAGCGTGTTGCCCCAGTTGACGGTGGCCGCGGTGAAGACCTGGCCGAGGCCGCTGGTGAAGACGCCCATCGTGGCCATACCGCCCTGGCCGTAGGCGGCCCAGTGGCGCAGGTCCGCGGTGGCCAGCACGACGAACGAGGCGGGCGTGCCGTCGCGGGAGGTCGCCCGCGGCACGCCGCCCACCTCCTCGAACTCGGCCGCGTCGGTCTCGTAGCCGAGGCAGCCCCGCCCGAACGCGTCCCCGTCGGCCAGCCCGGTCCCCTCGAAGACCCAGTGGGAGGCGAAGCGCGCCCTGTAGGGCTCCTCCAGCATGAGCGGCATGTACGGACCCCACGTGCCCGCCCCCGCGCGGAAGCTGACACCGGTCAGCGAGTTCTCCGGACGGCCCGCGGCCGACCACTCCACCGTCGCCAGGCGAGGATCGGCGACCGGGTCGGCGACGGCGTCGCGGTGGCAGACCATGGTCCGCCCGCCGTCCTCCAGCCGGATCTGCCACCAGGCGGTGTTGCCGGCGAAGAAGGCGACGTTGCCGCCCAGGCGGACGAACTCCTCGACGGCGTCGCGCATGCCCGCGCTCCAGTACTCGTCGTGGCCGTTCACGATGAGCATGCGGTGGCGGGTCAGCAGGTCGAGCCCGTCGTGCAGGTCGAGGTTGGAGCAGAACGCGACGTCGTAGCCGGCCGGGCGCAGCCAGCTCAGCATGCCCTGCTCCCAGCGCTCGGGGGAGGGGCCGCCGCCCGGACGGTCGAAGCTGACCCTGGCCGCCCGCTGCGGGGACTCGGTCCAGTAGACGCCCTCGCCGGGCACGCCCGCCCTGTTGTACGCCTGCCAGGTCGTGAACGGCAGGCTGACCAGGATCGGGGCGGTGGCCACGGCCTGCCGTACGACGAAGTAGACCTCGTTGTCGGGGCAGGGGTGCCGGCCCGGCAGGCTCTGCGGCCAGGGGATCTCCTGGCCGAACCGGGCCCGGTAGAGGGAACTGGGCCAGTCGGCGCCGATCTCCAGCTTCCAGTCGCGCGTGGCCGTACCGGAGAAGACGACGCGCTCGTCGGCGACGTCGGCGACCTCGACGTCGGCGGGCGCGGAGAGGGTGAACCGCAGCGAGGACCCCTGCGCGCAGGAGGTGGCGGCGGCGTAGGCGCTGACGCTCATCGGCGGGCCGTCTCGACGAGCATCGACTCCAGGTCGCGCAGGTAGCGCTCCATGGCGGGGCGCGGCAGGTAGCGCGTGTCGGCCGTCAGCGAGACGCCCTCGCCGGTCACGTGCACGCAGAACCTGCAGTTGAGCATGTCCTGGCTCATGGGCCACTCCAGCGCGCTGTCCTCCAGCGCCTTGTCGAGCTCGGCCGGCGCGCAGGGCGCGGGACCCGGGTCGGCCAGGCGCATGTCGTTGAAGCAGCAGTTGGGGTGGACGGGCTCGCCCCTGCGCGCGCTCTCGTCGGCGACCACGCGCGCCCGGTCGGCCGGGTCGTGGTAGGCGGAGCGGTAGGCGCGCATCGCGGCGGGCCCGGCGGCGCGCAGCACGTCGGCGAACTCGCCGCGCACGTCCAGCGTGAACAGGCCCTCCTGGGAGAGCGTGCTGACGATGCCGAGGCTGTCGCGGCGGAAGCGGTTGGCGACGATGGGCAGCATCACGCAGGTGTCGTGCCCGGAGTGCCGGCCGGCGAGCTGGGCCGTCGCGGCCAGCAGGACGGTCGAGGTCGAGGTGCGCCAGGCGTGCGCGATCGCGCGTACGGCCAGGCCCAGCGCGGGGGAGCGGAGCATCGCCCGCCAGATGGGCGGCCTGCTCTCCTCGCCGCCCGGCTCGGCGAACATCGTGGCCGGCACGCGGCGGTGCTCGCGCTCCCAGTGCGCGGCGGCGGCGCCGGCCACCCGGCGGCCCTCCGCGCCGGCCTGCCAGCGGGCCAGTTCGAGCGGCTGCGGGGCGGCGGGACCGGCCACCCGGCCGCGCAGGATCAGCGCGCGCAGGTCCCGCACGGCGATCTCGGCGCCGACGCCGTCGGCGGCGAGGTGGCAGAAGACGAGCGCCACGTGGGTGACGGCGTGGCCGTCGGCCACGAGCGCGACCCGCAGCGGCCACTCGCCGGCGTAGTCGAACCGGGTCGCGGCCAGCTCGTCCACGATCTTGTCCGGGTCTCCGGAGACGATCTCGACGGGCAGGGTGCCCTTGGCCGACAGCCGCTGCTCGGCCTGGTCTCCGAGGCGGGTGCGCAGTGCCCCGTGCCGCTCCACCAGGGCCGCCAGGGCGCGCGTGACCTCGGCGGCGGAGCGGCGGCCGGGCACCTTGAGCACCCGGCCGAAGTTGAAGTAGTGGTCGTCGGGGGCCGTTCGCCGGATCGCCTCCCAGATCGCCCGCTGCCCCCAGGTCAGCGGCGCCGTGCCCGAGTCGCGCGCGGCGAAGTCGGCGTTCACCGCGCGGCCAGGCGCCCGGCCAGCGCGTCGAGGTCGTCGAGCAGGGCGACCCCCTCGTCGGTGAGGTCGATCTCGACGCCGAACTCCGACTCGATCGCGTCGATGAGGCGTAACTGCGCGATGGAGGTGAAACCCAGCGCGCTGAGCGGTACTCCCGCCGTCAGCGCCTCGTGGGCGCTGATCTCGCCGTCGGACGACTCCGCGACGAGCTCGGCGAGCCTTTCCTTGATCATCACTAGCTTGGCCTCCCGGATGGAGAGAGCACCTTACTGGAAAGATTCTTTACTGTTGCGAGTGTTCCACGGATCTTTGGAAGACCGCAAGGCCAGCAGCGCAAGGGTTCGGGGCTTGTCTCTGTCGCGGCAGCGTGCGAGACTGGCGCTCGTCGAAATAAAAGGAAACTTTCCTAATAGAAGCGTTCGAGCCTGGGGGCGATCGTGAGCGTGACGCTTCCATCCCTGCTCCGCGCGCGTGCAGCCGCGGACCCCGGCCGCGTGGCGATGACCGTCCACGGCACGGGCTCGCTGACCTTCGGTGAGTGGGAGACCAGGTCGACCGACCTGGCCGCCGCGCTGGTCGAACGGGGTGTGCGCGAGGGTGACCGGGTGGGGCTGGTCTATGGAAACGGCGACTGGCTCGACTATGCCGTCGCCTTCTTCGGGGCGGTGAAGGCGGGCGGCGTGGCCGTACCGCTGTCGGACCGGCTCGCCCGCGCCGACGTCGACGCGATGCTCGCGCACTGCGGCGCGAGCCTGGTCTTACGCCCGGGCGAGGTCCCGCACGCACCGGCCGCCGCGGCCGGTCCGGCGCTACCCGCGCCCGGCTCCCTCGCCCAGATCCTCTACACCTCAGGCACCACAGGACGCCCCAAGGGCGTCTCCGCCACCCACGCCAACCTCGCCCACGGCTGCGGCGGCAGACGCCGCCCCTTCGCCCACAGCAAGCACCTGGCCCACGCCTTCCCGATCGGCACCAACGCCGGCCAGTGGATGCTGGTCAACGCGGTGGACGCGCACCCGGAGACGGTGACGCTGCCCCGCTTCACGCCCGGCCGCTTCGCCCAGCTCGTCGAGCACTACCAGGCCGGAACGGTCTTCCTGGTCCCGGCCATGGCCATCGAGATGCTCGCCGCCCGCGTGCACGAGCGCCACGACCTGTCGAGCGTGCTGCTGCTCGGCTCGGCCGCCGCGCCGCTGCCCGCAAAGATCGCCACCGGGCTCGGGGACGCCTTCCCCAGCGCCACGATCACCAACTACTACACCTCCACCGAGGCCGCCCCCGCCCAGACCGTCATGATCTTCGACCCCGACCGTCCGTCCAGCGTGGGCCGACCGGCCTCCGGCGGCGCGGTGAAGATCGCCACCGAGCGGGGCGAACCCCTGCCGGACGGCACCACGGGCGAGGTCTGGATGCGCTCGCCCGCCGCGGTCCGCGCCTACTACGGCGACGACGCGGCCACCGGCGAGGTCTTCCGCGCCGGCTGGGTCCGCATGGGCGACCTCGGCTACCTCGACGAGGACGGCTACCTCTACCTCGTGGACCGCGAGAGCGACGTCATCAAGTCCGGCGCCTACAAGGTCTCCACCCTCCACGTCGAGGACGCCGTCTACCAGCACCCCGACGTCACCGAGGCCGCCGCCTTCGACGTGGCGCACACGACGCTCGGCAAGGCCGTCGCGGTCGCCGTCGTCGGCCCGGTCGCCCACGAGGACCTGCGCATCTTCCTCAAGGAGCGCCTGGCTCCCCACGAGCAGCCCGTCCGCCTCATCTCCCTCGACGCTCTGCCGCGCAACCACAACGGCAAAGTGGACAAACACGCACTTCGAGAGGTTGTTAGATGACCGAAGCGACCTTCACCCAGCACGGCATGTGGATCATGGAAACCATGGGCGCCGGGTCGGCTTACCACATGCCGCTGACCGTCCGCTTCGCCACACCGCCGGACCGCGAGCGCCTGGCCGCCGCCGTGACCAGGCTCGTCGAGCGGCACCCGCTGCTCGCCCGCGCCGTCGAGGAACGCGCCGGCGTGCCGCACCTGATCCCCGCGGCCCTTCGTCCCGCGCTGGACGCGCAGCCCGTCGACGGGCCCTTCGACCTGGAGAAGGGGCCGCTGATCCGCTTCACGCTGGCCGGCGACCGCCTCCAGGTCCTCGCCCACCACCTGGTCTTCGACGGGCAGTCCAAGGACGTGCTGGTCGCCGACCTCGCCGCCTTCTACGAGGGCCGCGAGCCCGGCCCGCTGCCCGACCACGAGGACACCCAGGTGGAGCGGGTGGCGGCCAAGCTGGAGGACGCCAAGGCGTTCTGGGCGGCGCGCTGGCGCGAGCCGGGCGAGGTGGCGGTGCCCGGGTCGCGGCTGCGCTCGCGCCGCGCCGGCGAGGGCGGCGTGCTGGAGTTCACGCTGGAGCCGCCGGAACTGCCCGGCCTGACCAGGTTCGAGGTCGTGCTGGCGGCGCTGCACACCCTGCTGCGCTCCTACGGCAACGAGCACGTCGTCACCGCGGTCGACCTGTCCACCCGCACCCCCGCCGAGAGCGGCAGGATCGGGGCGTTCGTCAACGAGGTGCCCGTCTTCAGCACGCCCTCGCCGGACGCGTCGTTCCAGGACTTCGCCGCCGGTCTGCGTGCCGAGCTGCGGCTCGTGTACGGCTTCCGCGAGGTGCCGGTGGCGCGTGCCGTACCCGGGACCAGGCCCCACGCGGCGCTGGCCCCCGTCAGTGTCAGCTACCGCAAGGCCGGACCCGAGATCCCCGGCTGGCAGGTCGAGTGGCTGGCGTTCAACCAGGCCGTGCGCGGCGCCCTGCAGCTCCAGCTCCTCGACGGCCCCGCCGGGCTCGTCGCGAGCCTGCGCCACGACCCGCTGGAACTGCCCGACCCCGGCCGCGTCGCCGCCGACCTCCAGGCGCTGCTGGCCCGCGTCGAGGCGGACCGCCCGCTGAAGGAACTGGCCGCCTTCCACGACCTCGCCGCCGCCGCGCCGGAGGCGTCCAGGCAGGCCGCCGCCGAGGCCGCGCCCGACGACCCGCTGCTCGCGGAGATCACCGCGATCTGGGAGGAGGTGCTCAAGTTCTCGCCGGTGGAGCCGCACGACGACATCTTCGACCTCGGCGGGCACTCGCTGACCATCACCCAGATCATCGCCCGCATCCGCAAGCGCCTCGGCGTCGAGATCGAGCTGGACGACTTCTTCGACAGCCCGACCATCGCCGGGCTCGTCGAGGTGATGCGCCGATGACGACCACGCTCGACCGGGCGCTGGTGCCGAAGCTCGACGACGCCGACCTCTCGCTCATGCTGGAGATCAGGGCGTTCGAGCTGAAGCTGCTCGACCTGTTCGCCCGCGGGCTGCTCAACGGCACCACGCACACCTGTCTCGGCCAGGAGTACGTGCCCGTCGCGCTACGGCCCCTGCTCACCCCCGCCGACCACGTCTTCAGCAACCACCGCGGCCACGGCCACTACCTGGCCCGCTTCGGCGACCTCGAAGGGCTGCTGGCCGAGATCATGGGCCGCGAGGGCGCGGTCTGCGCCGGGGTCGGCGGCAGCCAGCACATCCGCCGCGACGGCTACCTGTCCACCGGCGTACAGGGCGAGAGCCTGCCCGTCGCCGCCGGCGTCGCCCTGCACCTCTCCAGGGCGGGGACGGGCGCGCTCGCGCTCGTCTACATCGGCGACGGCACCTTCGGCGAAGGCGCCGTCTACGAGGCGCTCAACCTCATCGCGCTGTGGCGGCTGCCCGTCCTCGTCGTGGTCGAGAACAACGGCATCGCCCAGTCCACCCCGATCGCCGCGAACCTGTCCGGCACGATCGCCGGCCGCGCCGCCGCCTTCGGCCTCGCCCACCACCTGGTCGAGGGCTTCGACCTGCCCGGCATCCGCACCGCGCTGGAGCCCCTCGTGGCAGAGGTACGGCAGGGCCACCCGCTGATCGCCGAGTTCGTCACCCACAGGATCGGCCCGCACAGCAAGGGCGACGACACCCGCCCGCCCGAGGTCATGCGCGAACTGCGCGACTGGCACGCCCTCTACGCCGCCGCCCACCCCGAGCAGTCCGAACGCCTCGACCAGGCCGCCCGCGCTCGCGTCGAGGCCGTGGCCGCCGACGTCGTCGCCCGCCCGCCGTCCCGATGGGCGCGGCCATGAGAGTAGCCGAGAACCTCAACACCGCCCTCCACACCCTCATGGACACCCGCCAGGACCTGTACCTGCTCGGCGAGGACGTCCTCGACCCCTACGGCGGCGCCTTCAAGGTCACCCGCGGCCTGTCCACCCGCCACCCCGGCCGCGTCCTGACCACCCCCATCAGCGAGAGCGCGATCACCGGCGTCGCCGCCGGACTCGCCCTGTGCGGCGACAGCGCCATCGTGGAGATCATGTTCGGCGACTTCGCCGCACTCGCCTTCGACCAGCTCCTCAACTTCGCCTCCAAGTCCGTCTCCATGTACGGCTCCCGCGTCCCCATGCGCATGATCGTCCGCTGCCCCGTCGGCGGCGGCCGAGGCTACGGCCCCACCCACAGCCAGAGCCTCCAGAAACACTTCGTCGGCATCCCCGGCCTCGCCCTGTACGAGATGTCGCACCTGCACGACAACCTCGCCGTGTTCGAGGAGATGCTGGCCCGCGAGGAACCCTGCGTCCTGTTCGAGGACAAGGTCCTCTACACCCGGCCCATGCACACCGTCCAGCCGCCCTTCACCGTCGAGAACACGGGCGGCGTCGCCCGCGTCTTCCTCGACGACCGGCCCGACTGCGTGATCGTCGCGCCGGGCGGGATGGCCCACCGGGCGGTGGCCGCCATGTACTCGCTGCTGATGGAAGAGGAGATCTCCTGCACCCTGCTGGTTCCCTCGCGCCTCTACCCGTTCGACCTTGACGTGCCGGCCGCGCCGTACGTCTTCGTCGTGGAGGAGAGCACCGCGGGTGGCACCTGGGGGGCCGAGGTCGCCCACGCCGTCCACCGGCGGCACTGGGACCGGCTCGCCGGCCCGGTGACGCTCGTCCACTCCGCGGACTCCGTCATCCCCACCGCCGCCCATCTGGAGCGCGAGGTGGTCGTGGACGAGGCCGTGATCCACCGCGCCATCAGGGAGGTCGTCCGTGGCTGAGCTGCGCGTGCCCAAGCTGAACAACAACGACACCGAGTACATGATCGTGGAGTGGCTGGTTCCGGACGGGGCCGAGGTGCACGAGGACGACGCCGTCGTACTCGTGGAGACCTCCAAGGCGACCGAGGAACTCCCCGCCGACACCACCGGAGTCCTCCGCCACGCCTTGAAGGCCGGCACGTGGTGTCACCCCGACGAGGTCATCGCCACCATCGGCCCACCCGAACCCACCCCCAGCACCACCAGCTCCGCGGCCTCTGTCACCGGGCCCGCCAGCCCTGCTCCCACGACGGCCACCACAGCCGCCACGGGCACCACCACCCCCGGCGCCACCACCGGCGCCACCGCCGCCACGGACGCCGCCGCCCTGAGTGCCACCACACCCGGCATCACAGCCTTGGGCACCACCAGCTCCGCGGCTTCCACCACCGGGGCTGCCAGCTCTGCTCCCACGTCGGCCACCGCTGGCGCGTCTGCTGGGTCGGCCGGAGGGGGTGCGGGGGACGGGCCGTTGGTGACCGCGCCCGCCCAGGCCCTCATCGACCAGCACGGCATCACCCCAGAGCAGGTCGCGAGCCTCGGCGTCCATCTGGTACGGCGGGCAGACGTCGAACGCCTGCTGACCGCAGCCGACCGCCACGAACTCCCCCGAGTGCAACGCGCCGTCGCCAGGGCCGTGGAGTTGTCCCACCAGACCATCCCGGCGGCCTACGTCGCGGTGCGCATGGACCTGACACCCGCGCTGGAGCGCACCCGGGCCCTCACCAAGGAGGTCCGCCGCCCCGTGGGGGTGGCCGAGATCTTCGTCCAGACGGTCGCGAGCCTGCACACCGAGTTCCCGCTGTTCTTCGCGAGGCCGGAGGGCAACCACGCGGTCCTGTCGGCCACGCCGGACATCGGCGTGACAGTGGACCTGGGTGAGGGCCTGTACGTGCCGGTGGTGCACGACGCGGCCGGCCGTACGCTCAAGGACGTCGCGGGCACGCTGATGAAGCACCGCCTGGCCGCCACGACCGGCGACTTCAAGGAGGCGGACCTCACCGGCGCCAACTTCGTGGTCACCCTGCACACCGAGGGCGACGTCGAGATGGCCATCCCCTTCGTCTTCCCGGGTACGGCCTGCGCCCTGGCCGTGACCTCGCCACCCGGCGGCGCTCCCGCCCTGATCGGCCTGGCCTACGACCACCGGTTGATCAACGGCCGGGACGCCTCGCTGTTCCTCGCCGCCCTGCGAACGGCCGTGACCGGCTGGACGGGCGGAACGCTCGCCTAGCGGGCCGAGATCCCCGGGCCCAGGGGTTCGGGCCCGGAGGGCAGGCGTTCAGGCGGTGCGCACAGAACCGCCGCCTGAACGCCAACCCTGACACCCCGCCCCGGCCGCCCTGTTCACCCCTCAGAACGTCAAACCAGGGTCCGTCAGTCCACAGGCTGTAACGCCACGGACTGTCCGCCTCCAGGACGTCATGCCACGGGCTGTCAGCCTCCGGTCCATCAACCTCTGGTCCATCAACCTCTGGGCTGTCATACCAGGGGCCGTCAGCCCACAGGCTGTAATGCCACGGGCTGTCAGCCGCCAGAACGTCGTGCCACGGGTCGTCAGCCCCCGGACCGTCATGCCACGGGTTGTCAGCCTCGGGTCTGGAAGAACGGAGGGGCGTCAGACGGTGAGGAGTTCTACCGCGGCCATCGCGTTGGCGCGAGCGGCGCCGTAGGTGGCGATGTAGGCGGCGCTTTCCGGCCGCCACACAGGCAGGCCCATCTCGATCACCGTGGTGTCAGGACGGGCCGTCACCAGCATCGTGACCAGGTGCCGGCTGGCCGAGTGCCGGTGGGCGTCCTTGACGACGACGATGAGCGAGCGGCCCGTGGCGCGTTCCAAGAGCCCTCTGGGATCCGCGTCCTCGGGCTTCAATCTGATCGTTTCCGCCTCGGGCAGTTCCAGACCCCACGGCACGTCACCGACCGCGATCGTCGGCGGCGTGTCGAGTTCGACCACGAGGGGGTCGGACAGGGGATTGGCGGAACCGGTCAGGCGTACGGCCCGCCGCGCCGCGGCCAGGCCGATCACGTTCAGCTCGGCGGTGGGAACCCCACCGGAGCCGAACCACTCGCGCAGCGCGGCCACCCGGGCCGCCGACTCCTCCAGCCGCTCCACCGGCACGGTGGCGGCGATCTCGGCGATGACGTGCTGGACGTCGGCGTAGCTGGGGGTCGGGCCGAGGCAGAGCATGTCCGCGCCGGCCACCAGCGACCGCGCCGCGCCACCGGCCAGTCCCACGCTCTTGGTGATCGCGTGCATGTCGAGGGCGTCGGAGACGACGACGCCGTCGTACCCGAGCTCCTGACGGAGCAGCACGCTCAGCGCGGCGGCGGACAGGGTGGCGGGGGTGTCGCCCGTGAGGGCGGGCACGGCGACGTGCGCGGTCATGATGGACTTGGCGCCCGCCTGGATGGCCGCCTGGAAGGGGGCGAGCTCGCGTTCGTGCAGGACGTCGAGGGTGACGTCCACGACGGGGATGGCCAGGTGCGAGTCCATCTGGGTGGCGCCGTGGCCGGGGAAGTGCTTGACGCACGCGGCCACGTTCACCGACTGCAGGCCGCGGACGGCGGCCACGGTGTGGCGGGCCACGAGCGCGGTGTCGCTGCCGAACGAACGCGTGCCGATGACGGGGTTGTCGTCGGCGGTGTTGACGTCGGCGTCGGGGGCCATGTCCAGGTTGATCCCGCACGCGGCGAGTTCCGAGCCGATCGCCCGGTAGACCCGGTGCGTCAGCTCGACGTCGTCCACCGCGCCCAGAGCGGCGTTGCCCGGGTAGGGGCTGCCGACGTGGTAGGCGAGACGGGTCACGTCGCCGCCTTCCTCGTCCAGCGAGATGACGGGCTCGCCGGCCGCCCGCAGGCTACCGGTCAGCTCCGCCACCTGGGCGGGGTTGTCGACGTTGAAACCGAAGAGCGTGACTCCGCCGAGGCCCTGCTCCAGTTCTCTCAGCACCCAGTCGGGCGCCGTGGTGCCCTGGAAGGCGACGAGCAGTGTGCCGGCCGCCAGGCGGCGCAGCCCCCGATCACTCTGACTCATAACTCCTCATCACGGAGGTTGGTAGCTCGCGCCGCGGCCTTGACGGCGGGCGGCGCGAGCCGCTTGCGGGGTGCTAGCCCTTGACGGCCCCGGCCACCAGGCCGGAGACCATGCGGCGCTGCACCAGCAGGAAGAAGATCAGGACCGGGATCGTCATCAGCGTCGACGCGGCCATGATGCCGCCCCAGTCCGTCGAGCGCTGCCCGACGAAGAACGACAGTGCCCTGGGCATCGTGAACTTGCTGGAGTCCTCGATGAGCGTGAGCGCGAAGACGAACTCGTTCCAGGCCGTGATGAACGAGAAGATGCTCGTGGCCACCAGGCCCGGCGCGACCAGCGGGAACAGGACCCGCCAGAAGGTGGTGAAACGGCTGGCGCCGTCGATCCAGGAGGCCTCTTCCAGTTCCTTCGGGACGGCGGCCACGAAGGTGCGCAGCATCCACACGGAGAACGGCAGCGTCAGGCCCACGTTGATGACGATCAGGCCGAGCAGCTCGTTGTAGAGGCCCATCTGCCGCACGTTCAGGAACAGCGGGATGAGCAGCGCCTCGGACGGCACCATCTGCACGATCAGCAGCAGGATGAGGAAGCTCGTCCGGAAGCGGAACCGGAAGCGCGCGACCGCGGTGGCGGCCAGCAGCGCGAACACGGCGCCGATGATGATGGTGCTCAGCGACACGATGGCGCTGTTCATCATGTAGATCCAGATGGAGTTGCCGTTGATGCCCTTGGTGAAGGCCCGCTCGACGTGTTCGAGGGTGGGCGGCATCGGGAACGGGATGAACTCCGTCGTGTAGATCTGGTCGTTGGGCTTGAAGGCCGCGGAGACCATCCAGTACACGGGGAAGATCGCGAAAAGGAAGACGGCGATCCCGGCCGTGTTGAGGCCGATCTTGCCGAGCCTCTTGCGGGTCACGGGATTCATCGGACGTCCTCCGTCTTCACGATCTGCCGTACGTACACGAACGTGATCAGCAGCAGGATCACGGTCAGCACGACGGCGATGGCCGAGCCCAGGCCCATGTCAGGCGGCGGGTTGAAGGCCTCGATGTAGCTCCACACCGAGAAGTTGAAGGCCTCCCGGGGCATGTTGCTGCCGCCGGCCAGGATGAAGAGCTGGGTGAAGACCTTGAAGTCCCAGATGATGGAGAGCACGACCAGGACCGAGAAGACCGGCCGCAGCAGCGGAAAGGTGATCTTCCTGAACGTCTGGAAGGCCGTGGAGCCGTCCACCCGCGCCGCCTCGTACAGCTCGCTCGGGATGCTCTTCAGCCCGGCCAGGATCGAGACCCCGATGAAGGGGAACGAGGCCCAGACGACGGTCAGGATGAGCACGAAGTAGATGTCGGACGGGTCGTTCAGCCACGGCACGCCGCTCCAGTCGGCGCGGCCGAAGAGCAACTGGGAGAACCAGTCGGGCAGGAGGTTGAGCACCCAGTTGACCACGCCGGAGTCGGCGTCGAACAGCCACTTCCACACGACGGCGGCCGAGGTGGGCGGGACCGCCCAGGCGGCCATGGTGCCGACGATGACCGTCGTGGACATCTTCGGGCCGAGCTTGTGCAGCAGCAGCCCGACGAGCGTGCCGAGGATCAGCGTCAGCGCGACCGTGACGACGGCGAAGATCAGCGTGTTGCGTACGGCGACGCCGAACAGGTCGGACTGCAACGCCGCGGTGTAGTTGTCGGTGCCGACGAACTCCGCGGGCAGCGGGTTCTTCGGCCGGATCTGCCGCAGCCCGACCTTGTGGAAGGACATGTCGACCATCTGGTACAGCGGATAGAGCAACAACACCGCGATGACCAATAGGCCGGGCAGCAGCAGGGCGTACGGGACAAACCGCGGAGGCAGTCCGCTGGGCCGGCGCGGCGCTTTCGCACGCCGCGCCGAGGCGGGGGCACGGTGGCCTCCGCCTCGGGCGATGGTTGACGTATCACTCATCGTTACTGCTGGTTGAGGATGGACTCGAGCTCGGTGTTGGCGGCGGCCAGAGCCTCGTCGACGGTCGCCTCGCCCTTGATCACCTTGCGCGCCGCGTTCTGAAGCACGGCCTTGGTGTCGTTGGCCTCAGCCCAGTTGGGGCTGGCAGGGAAGCCCTTGGCGACGGCGAAGGTGTCGGTGAACGCCTTCTGCATCGGGTCCTCGCCGAGCTTGGCCAGGGCCTCGGGGTAGAGCGGGAGCAGGCCCTCCGAGGTGGCGTAGAGGGTGCCGAACTCCTTGCCGGCCGCGACCTTGATGTACTCGGCCGCGAGCTCGGGGTTCTTGCTGTCCTTCCAGATGGCGATGTCGTTGCCGCCCTGGAAGGCCGGGGCCGGTCCGCTGCCGTCCTTGTTGGGCAGGGAGAAGAAGGCCATCTTCGACTCGTCGATCTTGCCCTTGCTCTGTTCCTTCACCTGGGAGATGTCCCAGCCGCCCGTGACGTACATGCCGACCTTGCCGGCGGCGAAGCGCTGCGAGATCTCGATGGAGTTCAGGTTCAGGCGGGCCTTGCCGGACACGCCGTTCTTGGCGACGAGGTCCGTGTAGAACTGGAAGCCCTCCTTGAAGCCGGGCTCGGTGAGCTTGCCCGTCCACTTGCCGCCCTCGTTGGCGGCGAAGTCGCCGCCGGCCGACCAGACGAAGGGGGAGAGGGACATGTTGGCGTCGGAGCCGCCGTTGAAGGCGAAGCCGTCGACGTCCTTGCCCTTCTTCTCCTGGATCGTCTTGGCCGCGGCCACCAGGTCTTCCCAGGTCTTCGGAGTCTCGATCTTGAGCTCGTCGAACCAGTCCTTGCGGTAGAGCACGGCGCGGGTACCGCCGCCCCACGGAACGCCGTAGATCTTCCCGTCGATCGTCTCGTAGCTCCACAGGTTCTGCGGGATCGACTGGAAGTCGGGGGTCGACTTGGCGACATCGGTGATGTCCTGCAGCGCGTCCTGCTTGACCCAGGCGGCGACCTGGTCGTTGCCGAACTCGGTGACGTCCGGGCCCTCACCGGCGGCGAGAGCGGTCGTCCACTTCTTCTGGGCGTCGGGCCACGGCACGAACTCGACCTTGACGTCAGCGCCGGTGAGCTCCTTGAACTTCGTGTTGATGTCGTTCATGAGCTTGGTCGAGACGTCCTTCGGGGTGCCGAGACGCCACATGGTGAGCGTCTGGCCCGCGAACTTCTGGCCGGGGGCGGCGCTGGAGGCGCCTGCGGACGGTGCCGCGGAGGAGGTGGGCGTCTCGGAGCCTCCACAGGCGGCCACGCCAAGAGCCAGAGCGGCTGTGGTGACCGTAGTGGCTGTGATCTTCGCGATCCTCACAGGGTTCTCCCTTCCATGGTGCTGGCCTACGGTCCGCACCAGGCTGGCTGATCGTCAGTCCGAACGATTGCTGCTAAACTAACAAGAAACTTTATTAAAAGAAACGGTCCGTTAGCCGATCGTGACGAGAGGGGGCGCATTCATGAGCCGAAGCCCGGGAACCCCGCGGCTGCTGCGCCGGCTGAACGACAGATCGGCACTCGAACTGCTCCTTTACCAAGGACCGTTGACCCGTGCCGAGCTGGGGGAACGAACCGGGCTCTCCAAGGTAACCGCAGGCCAGCTTCTCGCTCGCCTGGAAGATCGCGGGCTGGTCGAGGTCGTCGGCGAGCGGGCCGGCGGGAGGGGGCCGCACGCCGCCCTGTACGCCGTGGTTCCGTCGAGCGCCTATGTCGCCGGACTCGAGGTCCTGCCCGACAGCCTGACCGTCGGTGTGGCCGACATCACAGGTAAAATCGTCGTCGAGGTGACGGTCAATCCGCGGGGCACCAAAGATCCGGTCAAAGCGGTGCACTCAGCCGTACAACGGGCGTGTGCTTCCGCCAACATCGGCCAGTCGCAACTGCGCTCGTTCGTCATCGGCACCCGCGGCGTCGTCGACCCCCGCTCCGGCGACGTGCGCTTCTCCCACGACCTGCCCGACTGGCACGTCGGCGTGCTGGCGAGCCTGCGCGACACCCTCGGCGCCTCGGTGACCATAGAGAACGACGTCAACCTCGTCGCGCTGGCCGAGCACAGGTACGGCGCCGCCGCCGGCCACGAGGACTTCGCGGTCATCTGGGCAGGAATCGGCCAGGGCCTCGGCGTCATGCTCGGCGGCCGGCTGCACCGCGGCCTCACCGGCGGCGCGGGCGAGATCGGCTGGCTGCCCGTGCCCGGCGAACCCCTGCCCACCGACGTCCACCACCCGCAGTCCGGCTCCTTCCAGCGGCTGGTCGGCCACGAGGCGCTGGAGGGCCTGGCCAAGCGGCACAAGGTGAGCGGCCTGTCCGTCGCCGACCAGGTACGCAACGGCGGCGACCGCTACCTCGACGAGGTGGCCGCGCGGCTCGCGGTCGGCTGCGCCGCCATCGCGGTCGTGCTCGACCCCGGCCTGATCGTGCTCAGCGGCGACATCGGCCGCGCCGGCGGGGCACGCCTGGCGGCCAAGGTGGAACAGGCCGTGGCCCGCGTCTGCCCCTCGCCCTCCCGGGTCGTGACCACCGGCGTGGCCGGCAATCCGGTGCTGCGCGGGGCGCTCGTGGCCGCGCTTGAGCAGGCCCGTGAACAGGTCTTCTCCGACACTGTGTGAGAATTTGTGCCCATGGCGGCTGACATCGTGCTGATTTCGGACCCTCGGGTGGCGGCGATTCCGGTACGCGAAAACGGGGAGCCACTCGCCGACGTACGCGGGCGGCTACGCGTGGACGACCGCCTGGCCGACGCGATCGGGGCCTACGCGCACCTGCGCGCCGGGCTGCTGGCCCGGCTGGAGAAGGCCGAGCGGCTGCTGCCCGCCGGCTACCACCTGATGATCGTCGAGGGCTATCGCCCGATCCCGACGCAGCGGCACTACTTCGAGGAGTACCGCGACCAGCTCCTGGCCTCCTTCCCCGAGATGTCGCCGGC
This sequence comes from Nonomuraea sp. NPDC050790, assembly GCF_044456745.1. Taxonomy (NCBI): domain Bacteria; kingdom Bacillati; phylum Actinomycetota; class Actinomycetes; order Streptosporangiales; family Streptosporangiaceae; genus Nonomuraea; species Nonomuraea sp. NPDC050790. Next base: position 353,071 of record NZ_JBITGF010000004.1, read on the forward strand.
CGAGGCGCACGTCGCGGCCAGCCGCTACGTCTCGCCGGTCGAGGTCGCGCCGCACACCGCGGGCGCCGCCGTGGACCTCACGCTGTGCTCGCCGGAGGGCGTCGAGTACGACATGGGCACGGCCGTCAACGACAACCCCGAGCAGAGCGACGGCGCCTGCTACACCGGCGCCGCCAACATCGGCCCGCGGGCCCGCGAGCACCGCGCCATCCTGGGCGAGGCGCTCGAAGAGGTCGGCCTGATCAACTACCCGACCGAGTGGTGGCACTGGTCCTACGGCGACCGCTACTGGGCCTTCACCACCGGCGCCTCCTTCGCCCACTACGGGCCTACGCCTTTCTGAGGTTTCCCAGCAGGACGTCCAGGTCGGCGGTGTAGGCGGCCAGCCGCTGCGGCGCCAGCCCCGCGAACAGCGCCGCCGCGGCTTCCGCCCGCCCGTCCGCCATGGCCCGCACCGCCGCCGTGCCCCGCGCCGTCAGCGTGACGAGCGTGGCCCGCCGGTCGTCGGGGTGCGGCTCGCGGGTCACGAAACCCGTGGCCGCGAGGCCGTCGACCAGGCCGGTGATGTTGCGCGCGCTCACCTCCAGCGTGGCCGCCAGCTCGCGTTGCTGCAGCGGTCCGCGCCCGCCGAGCTCCCGCAGCACCTGCGCGCGGGCCGGCGTCAGGCCGTCCGCCGCGAGCCTGCGCTCCATCTCCTCGCGCAGCAGTACGGCCAGCTCCAGCGTGCGCTCGAATGCCTCAATGGTCATGTAGTGATGCACCTTCACTATATGCTAGCTTCACGATATGCGGAATCTACCATTTGACCGCCCCGGCCCCTTCAGTCCGACGCCGGTGCACGACGAGCTGCGCCGTACCTCGCCCATCGCGAGAGTCGTGACGGCGGACGGTCAGCCCGCGTGGGCGGTTGTCGGCGCGGCGCTGGCCAGGCAGGTGCTGTCCGACGCGCGCTTCACCATGGCCCCGCCCGGCGCGCCCGAGGGACCGGCCTCGCTGCTCAGCGACGGCGCGCCGCACGCGCGCCTGCGCCGCCTGATCTCGCGCGCCTTCACCCCCCGCGCCGTGGAACGGCTGCGCCCGGCCATCACGGAACTGGCCGGCGAGCTCGTCTCCGACCTGCGCGCGGCCGGGCCGGGCGCCGACCTGGTCGCCCTCGTGGGCCGCCCGCTGCCGCTGGGGGTGACCAGCCGGATGCTCGGCATCAGCGTCACCGACCGCGAACGCTTCTACACCTGGGCCGACGCCGCCTCCGGCATCACCGGCGGCGGCGTGGGCTTCGAGCAGGCATGGGACGAGCTCAACGCCTACTTCCCCGCCCTGATCGCCGCCAAGCGCGCCGACCCCGGCCCCGACCTGCTCAGCGAGATCATCGCGGTCCGTGATGCCGACGACGGCCGCCTGAACGAGCACGAACTGCTCACCACCGCCATCTCCCTCGTCTTCGGCGGCTACCTCACCGTGGCCAACACGCTGTCGATCGGCATCGTCCACCTCGGCCAGGCGGGCGGCCTCGGCCGGATCGAGGACGTCCCCACCGCGGTCGAGGAGATGCTGCGCCACTCCGCGGGCCTGCACGGCGAGGCGTTCGCGCGCTACGCGCAGACCGACGTCGAGCTCGCCGGGGTACGGCTGGCCGCCGGCGACCGGGTCCTCGTCCGCCTGGAAGCCGCCAACCACGACCCGGACCTCGTCCCCGACCCCGCCCGCTTCGACCCGGCACGCACGCCGAACCCGCACCTGGCCTTCGGCCACGGACCCCACCACTGCATCGGCGCCGCGCTCGGCCGCATGGAGCTGGTCGCCGCCGTCACCGCGCTGGCCGAGCAGGTGCCCGGCCTGCGGCTGGCCTGCGCGCCCGAGGACGTCCCATGGACCGGCAACCCCCTCGACGACGGGCCGGCCAGCCTTCCCGTGATCTGGTGACGCGGTGCTCGCGGGTGTCAGGCGACGGTGGCGACGATGAGGTCGTCCACCACGTCCGCGAGGTCGTGGTCGCGCCGGTGGACGCTGCGCTGGCGGATCGCGCCCGAGCCGCGGCGGATCAGCCGGTCCAGGCCCTCCTCGACGAACGGGAGGTCGCCGGCGTCGCCGACCGCCTGCCGTACGTGGCCGAGCAGGCGGCGCGCCATCACCGGCGCGGGCGCCAGCTCGCCCGCCCGCAGGTCGAAGCAGTCGCCGTCAAGCCCGTCGCGTGCCGCCCGCCAGTACGCGGCGCGCATCACCTCCGTCCCGATCGGCAGCCCCCGATCGCCCCGAGCCACGTCACCCAGCGCGGTGACCACCAGCCCCCGGATCAGCCCGATGATCGTGAGGCTGTCGTTGATGTCGAGCGGCACGTCGGCGACGCGCACCTCGACCGTGGGCAGGGTGGAGGAGGGGCGGGCGTCCCAGTAGAGCGTCTTGGCGTCCATGAGCGCGCCGGAGTCCGACAGCGTGCCGACCGCCCGCTCATAGTCCTCAAAGCTGGCAAAGTACGGCGGAGCCCCCGAAACCGGCCACCGGCTCCAACTGATCACCCGCCACGAGGCGTAGCCGGTGTCCCGGCCGACGAAGAACGGCGAGTTGGCCGCGAGCGCGATGAGCGTGGGCAGCCAGGGGCGCAGGTGGTTGCCGACGTAGACGGCAAGCTCCTCGTCCGGCACGTCCACGTGCACGTGGAGGGCGCAGATGCACAGCTCGTCCTGAAGGGCCCGATAGCGCACCTGCCCGTTCTCGTAGCGCGGATCGTCGCTCAGCGGAATCGGCCCCGGCTGGCCCAGTACCGGCATGGCGCTGGCGACCAGCGCCAGCCCGCATTCCTGCGCCGCCTTCGCGACCTCCGTGCGGGCGGCGCGCAGTCTCGCCCCCAACTCGGACAGGTCGCCCGACGGTGCGGTGCGGGCTTCGATCTGGAACCTGCTGATCTCCTGGGTGATGTCCTCACCCATGACGTTCGTCGCTGCGGCCAGAACATCCGCCGCCCGGGGTGCCACATGTCGTGTGTGGGGATCGACGATTAGGTACTCCTCCTCGATCCCGATGAGGGGAGTCACGAGTGGTTTATACCCATTTCAACCCTTACGGCAACGTCACCATCATGATCCCGTCCCCACCCCACCTGACCAGCCCCAACCCGGACGGCACGTCCCTCGCCCGGACACGCGCGCGGAGCTCGGGGTCGTAAGCCCCCGTTCACCCGAGCTTCCCGGACAGGCCCCACTCACGCGCCGTTCCCGGCCCCGCACCGCTGCCCGGCCATGCACCGCTGCCCGGCCCCGCGCCGTTCCTGGGCACGCCGCGTTCCTGGGCATGCACTGCGGCCCGGCTACGCGCCGTTCCTGGCCAGGCGCCGTTCCTGGCCACGCCCTGCTTCCTGGCTACGCGCCGTTCCTGGGCATGCGCTGCTTCCCGGCCACGCTCGGACTTGCAAGCCACTGGCCCCACTCGGACTTGCGAGCCACCGGCCCTGCGTCGCCGAGGCCGGCAGGCCGCCGTCACGCGCGCAGGCGCAACCCCCGGGGCGTCGGATGGAACCCGGCCGACTCCAGGGCGGCAGCCAGTGGCGAGTCGTTGATGTGGCCGCCGTCGGCCCGTTCCACCGTCAGCTTCCCCAGCGCCCCGTCACGGACCGCCAGTGCCAGCGCGTCCACCGCGGGCTGCAGCCGGAGGTCGTCCGAGAAGGAGAGCAGCGTCTTGCCGCCCCGCTCCACGTAGAGCACCAGGTGCCCGTCGACCAGCACCACCAGGGCACCCGCCTTCCTGCCCGGCTTGTGCCCGCCGGGATGCGCGGGCCAGGGTAGGGCGGCGCCGAACGGGCTGGCCGGATCGGCGGCGGCCAGCACCACCGCGCGCCGGGCCCGATCAGCCTCGGAACCACGCTGCGGGCCGGCGCCGGGACGTGACGCGGAAGCCGGGTGCGTGCCGGTACCGGGACGTGACGCGGAAGCCTGGTGCGTGCCGGGGTGGGACTCGGGAAGGGGGCGGGGCTCGGGTTCCGTGGACATGGCGCGCATCCGGTCGACCGCGCCCGGCAGGGCGAACTGGGCGCCGCCCAGCCCCTCCACGAAGTAGCCGCGGCGGCAGCGCCCGCTCTCCTCGTACGCCCGCAGCACCTGGTAGATCGGCGTGAACCCGCCTGGCAGGCGCTCGGAGGTGACCGCGCCCCTGGTGACGACGCCGTGGCGTTCGAGCATGACCTCGGCCTGTGCCTGGGCACGCTGGGCCGGCTGGTCGGCGGGGGCGGGCAGCAGCCACCAGCGTCCGGCGACCGTGGGCGGGCCGCTGCGGCTGGGCAGTACGGCCCGCCGCCTCCGGTTGGTCGCCGGTCGGTGCGCGGGCCGGCCCGTGCCCAGCGCCGCACGCAGCGGCGCCAGCGTGTCACCGGACACCCGCCCGGCCCACACCAGGTCCCACAGGGCCGTCGTCAGGGCCCCGTCGTCGAGCGAGCCGAGTTGGTCGGACAATCCGCGGAAGAACAGCGCCCCGCCTCCGCCGAGCACCCCGAGGATCTGCTCGTGCAGCGGCGTCAGGGTGATCTCGGCGGGTTCCGGCATGAGCAGGGGAGCGGTGTCGGCGAAGTAGAGGGAGATCCAGCCGTCGCCGCCGGGCAGCGATCCCTGGCCGGACCAGATGACCTCGCCCGCCGCCGTCAGCTCGTCGAGCAGCCCGGGATGGTAGCCGGGGACCCGGGCGGGAAGCACGAGCGTCTCCAGCGCCGAGGCGGGCACCGCCGCCCCCTGCAACTGGTCGAGCGCCCCGACCAGGGAGTCCATGGCCCGCGCCGCCCCGCCACCCCGCGCCCAACCGCCGTCGCGCCCAGCGCCGCCACCGTCGCGTCCGGCGCTTCCGCCGTGACCGCCGTCACCGTCGCGTCCGGCGATCCCGCCGAGACCGGCGCTCCCGCCTGCCGGATCGGGGGCCGTGATGCCGTGCCAGGCGGGCAGGAAGCGCGCCAGCGTCTCGGGCGAGACCGGCTCCACCTCCTTGCGCAGCCGGGCCAGCGACCTGCGCCGCAGCATCCGCAGCACGCCGGAGTCGCACCACTCCTCGCCCCGCCCGCCGGGACGGAACTCGCCGCTGACCACCCGCCCGGTCGTCGCCAGCCGCCGCAGCGCGTCGGTGACCACGGCGACGCCGAGGCCGAAGCGGGCGGCAGCCGTACCGGAGTGGAAGGGGCCGCGGGTGCGGGCGTGCCTGGCCACGAGGTCGGCCAGGGGGTCGGCGACCGGTTCGAGGAAGGCGTGCGGGACGCCCACCGGCAGCGGCGCGCCGAGCGCGTCGCGCACCCGGGCGGCGTCCTCGATCGCGACCCACTGCTCCTCGCCGGCGATCCGCACCGCCAGCGCGCGGCGCGCGCTGGCAAGCCCGGCCAGCCAGGCGGGGTCGCCGCCGCGCACGCTGACGTCGGCGGCGAGCAGCGGACCGTGGGAACGCAGCAGGTCGGCGAGGTCCTCCTGGTCACGCAGCGGCCGGTCGAGCCGGGCCAGCTCCCGCTCGGTGTCGGCGATCACGTCGGGGTCGAGCAGCTCGCGCAGGTCGGCCTGGCCCAGCAGCTCGGCCAGCAGCGAGGTGTCGAGGGCCAGCGCCTGGGCGCGGCGCTCGGCCAGCGGGGCGTCGCCTTCGTACATGAACGCGCCGATGTAGTGGAAGAGCAGCGAGGCCGCGAACGGCGAGGCCTGCGAGGTCTCCACCTCCACGACCCGCACCTTCCTGGCGGCGATGTCGCGCATGAGCGCCACCAGGCCGGGCACGTCGAAGACGTCCTGGAGGCACTCGCGCATGGTCTCCAGCACGATCGGGAACGAGGCGTACTGGCTGGCCACGCCCAGCAGATGGGCGGCACGCTGGCGCTGCTGCCACAGCGGGCTGCGCCGTCCCGGGACCCGTCGCGGCAGCAGCAGCGCCCGGCCCGCGCACTCGCGGAAGCGCGCGGCGAACAGCGCCGAGCCGCCCAGCTCCTCGGTGACGAGCTGCTCGATCTCCTCGGCGTCGAAGGCGGCCACGTCGGTGGGCGGCTCGGCCAGCGTGTCGGGGATGCGCAGCACGATGCCGTCGTCGGAATGGACCGCCTGCACGTCGACGCCGTAGCGCTCGCGCAGCCGCCGGTTGATCGCCAGCGCCCAGGGCGCGTGCACCCGCGCGCCGTAGGGGGAGTGGATCACCACGCGCCAGTCGCCCAGCTCGTCGTGGAAACGCTCCACCAGCAGCGTGCGGTCGTCGGGGACGTAGCCGGTGGCCTCGCGCTGCTCGGCCAGGTAGGACAGCAGGTTGCCCGAGGCGTAGGCGTCGAGCCCGGCCGCGCGCATCCGCTCCTCCTCCGGCTTGCGCAGGAACTCGCCGATCGCCCTGCCCAGCTCGGCCGGGCGCCCCGCGGTGTCGCCGTGCCAGAACGGCAGCTTGCCCGGCTGCCCGGGCGCGGGGGAGACCAGCACGCGGTCGGCGGTGATGTCCTCGATCCGCCAGGAGGTCGCGCCCAGCACGAACACGTCGCCGACGCGCGACTCGTAGACCATCTCCTCGTCCAGCTCGCCCACCCGCGAGGCCTTCTCGCCGACGAGGAAGACGCCGAACAGGCCGCGGTCGGGGATCGTGCCGCCGTTGGTGACGGCCAGCCGCTGCGCGCCGGGCCGTCCCTGCAGGGTGCCGGTCACGCGGTCCCACACGACGCGCGGGCGCAGCTCGGCGAACTCCTCGCTCGGGTAGCGGCCGGCGAGCATGTCGAGCGTCGCCTCCAGCGCGGTCCTGGGGAGGGTGGAGTACGGCGCGGCCCGCCGTACCAGAGCTTCGAGCTCGTCGACCGTCCACTCGTCGAGCGCGGTCATCGCCACGATCTGCTGGGCCAGCACGTCGAGCGGGTTGCGCGGATAGCGCAGCTCCTCGATCTGGCCGGCCTTCATGCGCTCGGCCACGACGGCGGTCTGCACCAGATCGCCGCGGTACTTCGGGAAGATGACGCCTCTGGAGACCGCGCCCACCTGGTGCCCGGCGCGGCCGATGCGCTGCAGCCCGCTGGCCACGCTCGGCGGCGCCTCCACGCAGGCGACCAGGTCGACGGCGCCCATGTCGATGCCCAGCTCCAGGCTGGAGGTGGCGACCACGGCGGGCAGCCGGCCCGACTTCAGCGCCTCCTCGATCTGCGCGCGCTCCTCCTTGGAGACCGAGCCGTGGTGGGCGCGGACGATCTCCGGCACCGCGCCCTTGCTCGCCCCGGCCTGCGCCATCATCTGCGCGGGCTGGTCGAACCCGGTCAGGTCGAGCGCCTCCGGCCCCTGCTCGCGCTCGAAGGCCAGCTCGTTGAGCCGGGTGCACAGGCGCTCGGCCAGCCGCCGCGAGTTGGCGAAGACGATCGTGGAGCTGTGGGCCTCGATCAGGTCGAACAGCTTGTCCTCGACATGCGGCCAGATCGAGCGGTTGACCGGCTCGGCGAAGTCGTCCTGCGGCTCGCCGGGGCGCGCCTCCATCTCCGTCATGTCCTCGACGGGGACGACGACCTCGACCTCGATCCGCTTGTCGGAGGGCGGCTGGACCACCGCGGCGGGGCGGGCGCCGCCCAGGAAGGCGGCCACCTCGCTCACCGGGCGCACGGTCGCCGACAGCCCGATGCGCTGCGCGGGCCGCTCCAGCAGAGCGTCGAGGCGTTCGAGGCTGAGCGCCAGGTGCGCGCCGCGCTTGGTCGCCGCCACCGCGTGCACCTCGTCGACGATCACCGTCTCGACGCCGCGCAGCGCCTCGCGCGCCTGGCTGGTCAGCAGCAGGAACAGCGACTCGGGCGTGGTGATGAGGATGTCGGAGGGCCTGGTCGCGAACCTGCGCCGCTCGTCGGCGGGCGTGTCGCCCGACCTGATCGAGACGGAGATCTCCGGCACCGGCAGGCCCAGCCGCCGCGCGGTCTGCTTCATGCCCGCCAGTGGCGCGCGCAGGTTGCGCTCGACGTCGACGGCCAGCGCCTTGAGCGGCGAGACGTAGAGGACCTTGGTGCCCTTGGCCTCCCGCTCGCTCGTGGCCAGGCGGTCGAGCGACCACAGGAAGGCGGCGAGCGTCTTGCCCGAGCCGGTGGGCGCCACGACGAGCGTGTTGTCGCCGCGGGCGATGGACGCCCACGCCCCCTCCTGGGCGGCGGTGGGCGCGACGAAGGCGCCGGTGAACCATTGGCTGGTCAGCGGGCTGAAATGGGCAAGCGAGCTCACGTGCACATACTGCCTCGCCGTACCGACAGAAAACGCATTGCCGCGGCTGGGGGTGGTTGAGTGACGCACGAACGGACATACACCGACTGTGACCACCGACCACGCGGCCATCGACGCGCAACGGGTGCGGCTGAGGGAGAAATACCTCTTACCGCACCGGCCGTCCAGCAGCGCCCGCGGGCTGCACCACTTCGCGCTCATCTCCTCGGACGTCGAGCGGACGATCCGCTTCTACCAGGAGCTTCTGGAGTTTCCGCTCACCGAGATCTTCGAGAACCGCGACTACCGCGGCTCCAACCACTTCTTCTTCGACATCGGCAACGGCAACCTGCTGGCCTTCTTCGACTTCCCCGGCCTCGATCTCGGACCGTACCAGGAAGTGCTCGGCGGGCTGCACCACATCGCGATCTCCGTCGACCCCGCCACGTGGGAACGGCTGCGCGGGAAGCTGGAGATGGCCGGCGTGCCGCACCAGATCGAGAGCGGCGCCTCCATCTACTTCAAAGACCCCGACGGCGCCAGGCTGGAGCTGCTCGCCGACCATCTGGGAGAGATGTACGGCTCGCGCGTGATGTGAGGGTCAGCGCCGCGACGCCCGCCGGGTGCGCGGCCTTCCCGTGCGGGGCTCGGGGCGGATTCCCGCATGCCGTTCCGAACGATCGGCCTTCTCCTGCAGTACGGCGGTGCGGAGTAAAACGAGCACATGGCGACGCTTAGCGCGATTGGCCCGCTTCCTGGGGGATGTGGGGGGTTTAGTCGATGAAGACTTGGAGGCCTTTGGCATGCGGGTGTCTTACCCATGCCTCAGCTCGTCGATACTTGGTGCATGCGCCTGACCGAATTCTGGAGAAGGATGCGCGTGCACTTCGGTGACGCGTACGCCGACTCGTGGGCCCGCGACTACGTGCTGGCCCCGCTCGGCGGGCGCACGGTCGTGCAGGCGCTGGCCGACGGCGAGAGCGCCAAATCCGTCTGGCGGGCGGTCTGCCAGGTCGAGAGCGTCTCACCCAGGCTCCACTGACAGCGTGTCCCTGAGCGACCTGGCCGTCTGGTCCAGGTCGTCGGCGCTGCCCTGCCCGCCGGGCGACCACAGGAACAGCCACCCCCGGTGCGCGGGCGTGGCGAAGATGATGGTCTGCTTGCCGCTGCGCGGATGCCATGCCCACAGCACCGGATCGTCGCCGCCGACCATGCGACCCACCAGCCCGTGCGCGGGCAGCAGGTCGGCCAGAGCCTCCAGATGGGTGCGCCGTTCCCCGGTGTACGTGCTCGCCACGTCGCCGCCCTTCGACCGTTCTCCTCAGGATCTCCCCAGCTCACGGGGCATGGCAACAGGGCTGGCGCAATGCCCGGGAATGTCCTTTCGGTTAAGTCGCGTGACACCCTCGCGTCGCCGGAAGGACACTGGCGGCGAGGAGGGTGCAAACATGACAAGCATCGACAGGCGCCGCTTCTTACGCACCGCGGCGATCGGCGCGGCCGCCGGCGGGCCGCTCGCCGCGCTCTCGGCGCGCACGGCCGACGCCGCGACGATGGTGAAACACCCGTTCAGCGTCGACTACGGTCCTCTGCGTCCGGTACGCGACCGCACGACCGGCCTCGAACTGCTCAAACTGCCAGAAGGCTTCTCCTACATCTCCCACGGCTGGACCGGCGACCGCATGACCGACGGCCGCCCCACCCCCGCCCTGCACGACGGAATGGCCGCCTTCCGCCCGCGATGGGGCTTCCGGTACGGCGGGCCGCACGTGACCGTCCTGGTCCGCAACCACGAGGTCGGCGACCTGACCGGCGCCTACTTCTCGCCCAACTACGACCCCCAGGCCGGCGGCGGCACCACCAACCTCGCCTTCGACACCCGCAGGGGCGCCTGGCTGGCGTCGTGGGCCTCGCTGTCGGGAACGGTGCGCAACTGCGCCGGCGGGCCCACGCCGTGGGGGAGCTGGCTGTCGTGCGAGGAGACCACGCTGGTCAACGGCGAGGTGCGGCACGGGTACATCTTCGAGGTGCCCCATGACGGGGTCTCGGACGCGGTGCCGTACAAGGAGATGGGGAGGTTCTCGCACGAGGCCGTCGCGGTGGACCCCGCGACCGGGTACGTGTACGAGACCGAGGACGCCACTCCCAGCGGCCTCTACCGCTTCCGCCCGCGCGTGCGCGGCAAGCTGGGCAAGGGCGGCACGCTGGAGATGCTGACCATCGGCGACGGCCCCTACACGACCTACGCCGACGGGACGGGGACGGTTTATCCGGAGATCGGATGGGTCGTCATCGACGAGCCCGACCCGGGGCCCGGCGAGACCTCCGTGGTGGAGCAGGGCATCGCCAAGGGCGGCGCGTCCTTCCGCAGGCTCGAAGGCGCCTGGTACCACCGGCGCAAGGTCTACATCGTCAGCACCAGCGGCGGGCCCGCTGGCCAGGGCCAGGTGTTCGAGTACGACCTGCGGCGCGACAAGATGCGGGTGCTGTTCGCCTCGCCGGACGCCTCCGTGCTGAACAACCCCGACAACATCTGCGTGAGCCCGCGCGGCGGGATCGTGCTGTGCGAGGACGGGAGCGGCGCGGAGTTCCTGCACGGGCTCACCTCGGACGGCGAGATCTTCCCGTTCGCGGAGAACGCGGTGGTGATCCCGGAGGGCGGCGTGCGCGGCAAGAGCGTTCCGCCCGGCGACTATCGAGGCTCGGAGTGGTGCGGATCGGTCTTCGACCCGAGCGGGAAGTGGCTGTTCGCCAACATTCAGACCCCGGGCATCACCTTCGCCATCACCGGCCCCTGGCGGCGTGGTTCGTTGTAGCGTGTTCGGGCGTTGATCGAACAGTCGTTCGGCTACTATGAACACGCCGGACCGCGACTTCGTGGCAACGGCGGGAAATTGTCGGTGGCAGCCCGTAGCTTTCACTCGACCGACCGGACCACGACCCTTCAGGGGAGTTCCCATGGCTATCAACGACCGCGAGAAGGCCCTTGAGACTGCCCTCGCGCAAATCGAGCGGCAGTTCGGCAAGGGCTCCGTCATGCGCCTCGGCGACGACGCCCGCGCGCCGATCGAGGTGATCCCGACGGGTTCGATCGCGCTCGACGTGGCCCTCGGCATCGGCGGGCTCCCCCGGGGCAGGATCGTCGAGATCTACGGCCCCGAGTCCTCGGGTAAGACGACGGTCGCCCTGCACGCCGTGGCCAACGCCCAGCGCGCGGGCGGCATCGCCGCCTTCATCGACGCCGAGCACGCCCTCGACCCCGAGTACGCGAAGAAGCTCGGCGTCGACACCGACGCCCTCCTGGTCTCCCAGCCCGACACCGGTGAGCAGGCGCTGGAGATCGCCGACATGCTGATCAGGTCGGGCGCCGTCGACATCATCGTCATCGACTCGGTCGCCGCCCTGGTCCCCAAGGCGGAGATCGAGGGCGAGATGGGCGACAGCCACGTGGGTCTGCAGGCCCGCCTCATGTCCCAGGCGCTGCGCAAGGTCGCCGGCGCCCTCAACAGCACCGGCACCACCGCCATCTTCATCAACCAGCTCCGCGAGAAGATCGGCGTCATGTTCGGCTCGCCCGAGACCACGACCGGCGGCAAGGCGCTGAAGTTCTACGCCTCGGTCCGCCTCGACATCCGCCGCATCGAGACCCTGAAGGACGGCACGGAGGCGGTCGGCAACCGTACCCGGGTCAAGGTCGTGAAGAACAAGATGGCTCCGCCGTTCCGCGTGGCCGACTTCGACATCCTTTACGGCGTGGGCGTCTCGCGCGAGGGCGGCCTGATCGACATGGGTGTGGAGAACGGCTTCGTGCGCAAGTCCGGCGCCTGGTACACCTACGAGGGCGACCAGCTCGGCCAGGGCAAGGAGAACGCCCGCAACTTCCTGAAGAACCACCCCGACATGGCCAACGAGCTCGAGAAGAAGATCAAGGACAAGCTGGGTGTCGGCCCGCGCCTGGACGCCCCGGCCGACTCCGCCCCGGCTGCCGCGGCCGCCGCCGCACCGACGGCGCCCGCCGCTCCGACGGGCCGCGCCGCCAAGGCCGCTGCCGCGCCGAAGCCCGGTGACGTCTGATCGGTCGGCACATGAGCGACGACGACCCGGCACAGGCGCCTCACCCCAACGACTGGGGCGCCTGGCCGGACAGCCCACGCCGAGACAAGAGTGGCCGCCGCCGCACCGGCCCCACACCCGGCTCCGCCCGCGACGGCGACTCCACGGACGGCTCTGGGCGCGGTGGCGGTTCGACGGGCGGATCCGGTCATGGCGGCGGTCTCACAGACGGCTCCCGGCGCCGAGGTGGTACTGCGGGCGGTTCCGGTCGCGACGGTGGCTTCACGGGCGGCTCCAGTCGTGGCGACTCTCGCCGCGGTGGCGGGGCGGCGGATGGTGGCTCGCGTCGCGGTGGCGGGGCTGTGGACGGCTGGCCGTCCTCGCTGGAGGAGGTACGCGCCACCCGGCAGCCACCGACTCCGGCTGCCGAGCGTGAGCCCGAGGCGTTCCAAGCTTCGACTGGTCCCGCTCCCTGGACCGGTTGGGGTGACTCCGACACCTCGGCCGAGCCTGACCAAGGGTTCTTTGCTGACCCCGCGCAGGGGGTGCCCGATCGGCGGCTCAGCGACGAGCCCGCGCAGGGGGTGCCCGATCGAGGGCTCGTGGACGAGCCCGTGCCGTCGGTGCCTGACCAGGGGCTTTTTGAGGAGCCTGTGCTCGACCGGGGGCTCTTCGACGAGCCGCTGCCCGATCGGGGGCTCTTTGATGAGCCGGGGCCGCCGGCGGCTGGTGGGGGGCTTTTCGGGGAGCCCGCAGGAGAGGCTGCGCGGGGTGAGCAGCGGGGCTCGCGGAGTGGTGGACGGTCTGGGCGTGGGGCCAAGGGCAGCAGAGGCTCGGGCCGTGGTTCCCGGCGCCGGTCGTCGGACGGATCGGACGGATCGGGCGGCTTTGGAGGTTCCACCCGTTCGGATGGCTCGGGTGGTTCGGGTGGTTCGGGCCGTTCGGGTGGTTCAGGTCGCTCGGGTGGTTCGGGCCGCTGGGGCGGTTCAGGTCGTAGGAGTGGTTCGGGGGGTTGGCTGCCGGACGGGCCGGACGAGGGGAGTACGGCGGGCTCTGGGCCACCGGCTGATCCCGAGGCGGTGGCGCGGGGTGTCGTTCTGAGGATGCTCACGCTGGCGCCCAAGACCCGGGCGCAGTTGGCCGAGGCCCTGCGTAAGCGGGAGGTGCCGGAGGAGGCGGCCAACGCCGTACTCGATCGGTTCACCGAGCTGGGGCTGATCAACGACGAGGCGTTCGCGGAGGCGTGGGTCGACTCCCGCCACCACGGCCGCGGCCTGGCCCGGCGCGCCCTGGCCGCCGAACTCCGGCACCGGGGCGTCGACAATGACACGGTCAAGGACGCGGTCGAACGCCTCGACTCCGACCAGGAGGCAGAGACCGCCCGGCGACTGGTGGACCGCAAACTGTCCTCCACCCGGGGGCTCGACCCTCAGGTCAGAACACGCCGACTCGCCGGGATGCTGGCGCGCAAGGGGTACTCGGGCGGGCTGGCGTTCCGGGTCATCCGGGAGGCGTTGGAGCAGGAGGGCGTGGAAATAGAGGACGACTTTCCCTAACCACCTCACACCACCTGCCTGAGCCGGCACCCCCGCGATGCGGCCCCCGCTCCGCCCCACCTCTCGCGGGGGTCAGCACCCAGCCACGCCGCCCGGCCCCTGCGAGCCGAGTGCCTGGGGAGAACGCCCGCTCGGTGACCGGCCCACGAACTCCCCGGCACACCCGCCGCCCGTCGAGCCACCCTGCCCGGCCGCTGTGACACGTGCCCGGGTTGTGTCCGCTCAGTGCCCAGCCGTGAGGCGCGCTGTCCGGCACACCCGCCGTCCGGCCCACGGGTTCCCGGCACACTGGCCCTCCTGGCACCGGCCCCCTGGTACCGGCCCCTCCTCAGCACCGGCCCTCCTCAGCAGATGGGCATCCCGGCGCAGCGGTTCTCCGGCAAACCGCCATCCGGCAAACCGACTATCCAGCGCACCGGCTATCCAGCGCACCGGCCATCCAGCGCACCGGCTGTGGCAGACCGGTTGTGGCGGGCCGGTTGTGGGGTGGCGGAAGCCTTGGTGCATCTCGTGAGGGGGCTTCTCAAGGGGGTTGAGGTTGCTTGGGAGGGGCGGGTTCTGGGGTTGGTGGTGGGTGGGGTTGGGACATTGGGGGTGTTTGGGGTGTTGGGTGGGATAAGTGTCTGAATTGGTAAGAAGTGGCCGGTAAGACACGCTTGATGATGCGTTTGCTTGCTCGTGACTTGTTCGACGCATAACCTCGACGGCAGTGAGGAGTTACTCCGCGCAGCGCGGATTGCCATACCGGTGAACGACGTACGAGCGAGCTCGATTGACCGAGACAGGCGAGGTGTTGGCCACGTGGGCCGACGCCCGGTCGGTCTTGGCTTGATATCGGACCACACGCCGATCGGGCTGTCTGTGCCGCGCACGTGACCCCTCCCGTTTTTAGGCCGCGTTTGGAAAGTCTTTTGACGCGAGGAGGGCGGGGAGCACATGGATCCGCTGGTCGTGGTGTTGCTGGTGGCTGTGCTCCTGATGGTGTTCGTGACGATGGCGACGCTGGTGGTCGTGCTGCGGCGTACGTCAGGACACGGACCGGGTACGGCGAAGCCGTCCCCCGAGCAGGAGGCGGCGGTTCAGGGGGAACTGGATCTCGCGCGCGCCGAGGCCGGGGAGATCCGCGCCAAGGCGGAGATCGACGCCGAGGACATTCTGCGCAGGTCTGAGCAGGCGGCGGCGAGCGCGACCCAGATGCGGCGGGAGGTCGAGGAGGAGAGCCGCATCCTGAAGTCCGAGCTCAAGGAGCTGCGCACCGACCTCGAACGCCGGGAGGGCCGGCTGGCCGAGCGTGAGCAGCGGCTGGACGAGGAGGCGCGGCGGCAGAGCGAGCGCGACCGCAAGCTGGCCGAGACCGAGACGGAGCTGGCCGGGCGGCGCGAGGAGCTTCTGCAGGTCGAGGACGAACGCCGGGCCATCCTGGAGCGGGTCTCCGGGCTGAGCGCGGACCAGGCCAAGTCCGAGCTGGTCAAGGAGATCGAGAACCAGGCCAAGCGCGAGGCGGCGCTGATCATCCGGGAGATCGAGGGCGCCGCGCGCAAGGAGGGCGAGAAGCGGGCCACCAAGATCGTGACGCTGGCCGTTCAGCGTGTCGCGGCCGAGCAGACGGCCGAGTCGGTGGTCAGCGTGCTGCACCTGCCGGGCGATGAGATGAAGGGCCGCATCATCGGCCGCGAGGGGCGCAACATCCGCGCGTTCGAGTCCACGACGGGCGTGAATCTGATCATCGACGACACCCCCGAAGCGGTGCTGCTGTCGTGTTTCGACCCGGTACGCCGGGAGACTGCCAGGCTGACCCTGGAAAAGCTCGTGCTCGACGGGCGTATCCACCCGCAACGCATCGAAGAGGCGCACGACCGCAGCCGCCAGGAGGTGGCGGACCTGTGCGCGCGGGCCGGCGAGGACGCCCTGGTCGAGCTGGGCATCACGGACATGCACCCCGAACTCACCCTGCTGCTCGGGCAGCTCCGATACCGCACCTCCTATGGGCAGAACGTTCTCAAGCACCTCATCGAGTCCGCCCACATCGCCGGCATCATGGCCGCCGAGCTCAAGATGGACCAGGCGCTCATGAAGCGCTGCGCTCTGCTCCACGACATCGGCAAGGCGCTCACGCACGAGGTTGAGGGCTCGCACGCGCTGATCGGCGCGGAGATCGCCCGGCGCTACGGCGAGGCCGAGGACGTGGTGCACGCCATCGAGGCCCACCACAACGAGGTCGAGGTCCGCACGGTCGAGGCCGTGCTGACCCAGGCGGCCGACGCCATCTCCGGCAGCAGGCCGGGCGCGCGCCGGGAGTCGCTGGAGGCGTATGTGAAGCGGCTGGAGCGGCTGGAGGAGATCGCGCAGTCGTACGACGGCGTGGAAAAGGTGTTCGCCATGCAGGCCGGGCGCGAGATCCGCGTGATGGTGAAGCCGGACGCGATCGACGACATCCAGGCCCAGGTGATCGCCCGCGACGTGGCCAAACAGGTCGAAGAAGAGCTCACCTACCCGGGCCAGATCCGCATCACCGTCGTCCGCGAGTCCCGCGCCACGGAGTTCGCCCGGTAAGTCCTTCAATGGCCCCGTACGGCCCAGCCACCGCACCCCCCACCCGCCGACGTGCGCCGGCGCAGGTCGGGGGGATCGCCTCTCACGTCGGACGTGGTCCCCACCGCAACGGCCCTTCGCCAGCCCTTTCCCGCGGCCCGGCAATCCAGGAGCTCATGGGCAGAGGCCAGAGAAGGGTGGGGTCAGGGGTTGTGGAGGGCGGTCAGGAGGATGTCGGCCTGGGTGGTTATGGGGCCCAGGGCGGCCTTGGGGTCGGGGGAGCGGGCCAGCAGCATGCCCGCCTCACACAGGGCGCCGAACATCAACTGCCCCCGGATCGTCAGGGTCTCCGACGCCAGATGCGCGTCGGTGGCCCGCATCGCGTTCAGCAAGACGCGAAGGACGCTCGCATGCTGGATCTGGCGTACCTCCTCCCAGCCCAGCACCGAAGGCGCGTCCAGCAGGACGATGCGGCGGAAGCCCGGGTCCAGGCAGTGTTCCAGGAACGTGCGGCACCCGCGCCGCAACGCCGTCCACGTGTCGGGCGAGGCGGCGCCGACCTCTTCCAGGTGGGTGGCGAGCTCTTCCTGTGCACGGGTGAACGTGGCGCGGAACAGCCCGAGCTTGCCCTCGAAGTGGTGGTAGGCGGCGCCCTTGGTGACCCCGGCCGTGGCGGCGACGGCGTCGATGGAGGTGGCGGCGTAGCCGTACTCGCCGAACAGCTTTCGCGCCGCGCCGATGAGCTGCGACGTGGTCGTGTCCGAGCGCTCCGCCTGGGTGCGGCGCGTCATCTTCGTGCTCCCCATTGACTTCCATACTCGCGGTACGTAACTTCGGAGGCAAGTTACCTACCGCCAGTATGGAACATGGAGGCTAGCCCGTGAACATCGCCGTCTACGGAGCCACCGGCCACACCGGCCGCCTGGCCACCGCCGAGTTACGCGCCCGGGGCGCGGACGTCATCCTGGCCGGCCGCGACGACGGCAGGCTCAAGGCCATGGCCGACGAGCTCGGCGGCGGGGTCCGGGTGCGTCAGGCAGCGCTGGACGACTCGGCGGCCCTGCGGGAGCTGGCCGCCGAGGCGGACGTGCTGATCCAGTGCGCGGGGCCGTTCACCCACACCGGAAAGCCGCTCGCGCGGGCCGCCGCCGACGGCGGCTGCCACTACGTCGACCACGCGCTGGAACAGCACCACACCGCCTGGATGTTCGCGGAGATGGACGCCCGCGCCCAGGCCGCGGGCATCACCATGGTCACCGCGATGAGCTTCTACGGCGGGCTTGGTGACCTGCTCGCGGGCGCGGTCGCGGATGGTATGGGGGAGTTCGAGCGGATCACGGTCGGCTACGCCGTGAGCGACTGGATGCTGACGACCGGCGCGAAGGGGACCGCCGAGCTGCTGTTCGCCGACACCCGGCGGATCACCTACACCGACGGCGCCTTCCACGTCGGCGATCTCGAACCGCGCAACGCCGTCTATCCCTTCCCGCCGCCGCTGGGCCCGCGTACCATGATCGCCCCACTCCCGTCCTCGGACGTCGTGACCATCCCCCGCCACGTGCGCGCCAGGAGGGTGGAGGCGCAGCTCACGGCCGACACCTTCAGCGACGAGCGGGCCTTCACCAACGAGCACGTCGACGCCGGCACCCGCGCCGGATCGCGCTTCACCGTGGCCGTCCAGGCGGTGACCGCCGACGGCAACCGGGCAGGTCAGGCCAGCGGCCGGGACCTGTGGAAGGAGAGCGCGGTCGCCTCGGTGGAGGCCGCTGTCCGGCTGGCCGACGGGCGCGGTCCCGGGGGTCCGGGCGTTTACGGCCCGGCGCAGGCGTTCGCCGCCGGTCCGTTCCTGCGGGATCTGGAACGGCTCGGCCTGTTCACCCTGACCCTGCCCGAACCTCCCACCTCCTCCTGATCACCGAAGGGCGTAACGATGATCTTGGTCACCGGAGCCGCGGGCGGTTCCCAGGGCGCGACCGGACGCATGGTCGCCGAGCTGCTGCTCGACCGCGGGCACCAGGTGCGGGCGTTCGTCCGCCAGGACGACCACCGGGCCGAGGAGCTACGCAAACGCGGCGCCGAGGTGGCGGTCGGGGACCTGCGGGAGATCTCCCAGGTGATCCCGGCCTTCGAGGGCGTCTCGCGGGCCTACTTCACCTACCCGGTCACCGCCGGGCTGCTCGACGCCACCGCCGCGTTCGCCGCCGCGGCCCAGCGGGCCGGGGTCGAACGGGTCGTGGAGGTGTCGCAGCTCGACGCCTCACCGGAGGCGTTCACCCCGCGCATGCGCCGCCACTGGCTCTCGGAGCAGGTCTTCGACTGGGCCGGAGTCGGTGCGGTGCATTTGCGGGCCGCGGTCTTCTTCGAGAACCTCCAGGTGGCGGCGGACGAGCGCGAGCTGGGCCTGCCGCTGGGAGCGCCGGACACGAGGATCCCGCTCATCGCCGCCGAGGACGTGGCCAGGGTCGCCGCCGGGTTCCTGGAGGAACCGGGGCCGGTCGACCCGGTCGTGCCGCTCACCGGGCAGATGACGACGATCGGGCAGGCCGCGGCGGCGCTCGGCCTGGAGTACGTGGACGTCGCACCGGAGGTCTGGGAAGAGCGGGCGATGGAGCGGTACGGGGACCCGTACACGGTGGAGCATCTGACCCATCTGTGGGGGATCTTCCGGTTCCTCGGCACCACCGACCACCCGCTCTTCCGTGTCACCGACGTGATCGAGCGGGTGGGCGGGCGGCCGCCGCTGGTCATCGGCCAGAGCTAGCCGAAGATCTGCTGGTAGAAGGCGAGTTCCGCGGCCAGCGCGGTGGTGCGGGTCTCCGCCCGCCGGAAGCCGTGGGACTCGCCCTCGAACGCCAGGTACGTGCACGCGATGCCCCGCTCGGACAGCGCGTCGGCGAACGCGCTCGACTGGTCCGGCGGCACGATCGGGTCGTCGAGCCCCTGGAGCAGCAGCATCGGGCAGGACACCCCGGACACCAGCGCCAGCGGCTCGCGCTCGGCGTAGACGGACTCGTCGGCGCCGACCAGCCACTCCATGTAGCGCGACTCGAAGTCGTGGGTGTGCGCGATGAGCGGGGCCAGGGCGCTGACGCCGTAGTAGGAGACGCCTCCGGCGAACACGTCGGAACGGCAGCACGCGGCCATCACCGTCCAGCCGCCCGCGCTGCCGCCGCGCACCGCGATCCTGGCGGGGTCGGCGTGGCCCTCGGCGGCCAGCCATTCGGCCGCGGCGACCGTGTCCTCGACGTCGACGACGCCCCACTGGCCTTTGAGCCGGTCGCGGTAGGCCCTGCCGTACGCGCTGGAGCCCCCGTAGTTGACGTCGAGCACCCCGATGCCGCGCGAGGTGAAGAACGCCTTCTCCAGGTCGAGCTCCGACTGCGCGTGCCCGGTGGGGCCGCCGTGCACGAACACCACGTACGGCGGGCGGCCCTCCCGCTCGGCCTCCGGGTTCGCGGGCGGGTAGAGGAAGCCGTGCACGTGCCGTCCGAACCTGCCCTGGAACTCCACCGCGCGCGGCGTGGGCAGGTAGGCGACGTCGGGCAGTTCGTCGATGCCGCGCCGCAGCGCCTCCACCCGGCCGGTGACCGTGTCGATCCTGACCACCGAGCGGGGGACGGCGCCGCCGTACCCGAGCCCGACCAGAGACGTGCCGTCGGCGGCGAGCTTGGGCTCCCACCCGTCATAGGGGACGTCGAGGTCGGCGAGCTCGCCCGAGTCGGGGTCGAGCAGCGCCAGGCGCAGGTCGCCGCGGCCGTGCACGACCGCGAGCCGCCCGTCGTCGAGCGGCAGGTACGGCCGGCCGCCCAGCACCCACAGCGGCCACGCGAACTCCTCCTCGGCGGGGAACAGTGCCTGGGAGGAAGTGCCGTACATGGTGATCTGGTAGAGGTTCCACCAGCCCGACCAGTCGGAGACCAGGTAGAGCGTCTGGTCGTCCTTCCACTGCGGCGACAGGACCGACTCCGAGGTGCCGCCCTTGACCGTCCAGGAGGAGCCGTCCTCGAGGCGGAGCACCCGCAGTTCGGTGCCGTTCCAGGGCATGCGCGGGTGGTTCCAGCAGATGTAGGCCAGGTGGCGGCCGTCGGGGGACAGGGCGGGCGCGGCGTAGAAGTCGGCGCCGGTCACCCATTCGCGCGCGTCGCCGCCCTCCAACGGGACCGAGACGATCGCGCGCACGACCTTGCCTTCACCGGTGTGGCGCTCGCGCACGCACCAGACCTGGTCGTCGCGGACCAGCAGGTCGGCGTAGCGGGCGCCGTCGTCGGGGGTGAGCGGCCGTGGCTCGCCGTCGAGGAGGTGGAGGCGCTGGTCGGCCAGGTGGGTGAAGACGATCCGGTCGTCGGGGGTGACGGCGTAGGGACGCCCGCCGTACTCGTGGACGCGGGTGCGGGCGTTCCACGGGGCGGGCAGCAGCTCGCGCCGTGAGCCGTCGGCGGCCCTGTGCATGATCGTCGTGCGGCCGCCCTCGTCGGGACGGTCCTCTGTCCACCACACCTGCCCTGACTGGGCGCTGGGCCAGCCCAGTCGCAGACCCGCGCGCGCGACGTCGGTGGTGGAGATGGGGGAAGGCCACGGCATAGCCCGCATCCTGCCGGAAAAAGGCCGCTCGTGAGGGGTGGTCCGGCGGAACCACCCCTCACGAACTCAGGCCATGTTGCCCATGTCGGTGGTCAGGGCCACCGGCTTGGCCGCGGTCTTGCGGCTGCGGCGGCTGCGCCGCTCCAGCCAGGTGGCGAACCAGCTCAGCAGCATGTTGAGCCCGATGTAGAAGACACCGATGAAGATGGCCGCGACCAGCTTCGTGCCGAAATGCACCGAAGGCAGGATCTTGAAGCCCATGTTCAGCAGGTCGATGTAGGTGATGATGTAGCCGAGCGCGGTGTCCTTGAGCAGGACGACGAGCTGGCTCACCACCGCGGGCATCATCGCGGTGAGCGCCTGCGGGAGCAGGATCAGCCGCATGACGCCGCTCTTGCGCATGCCGATCGCGTACGCCGCCTCCGACTGGCCCCTCGGCACGGCGAGCACGCCGGCCCGCACGACCTCGGCCAGCACCGACCCGTTGTACAGGGTCAGGCCGATCACCAGCGCCAGCAGGCCGTAGTCGCCGCCGCCCATCAGCTCGGGCGCCAGGAACCAGATGAAGAAGATCAGCAGCAGCAGCGGGATGGCGCGGAAGACCTCCACCACCCAGCCGGCCGGGATCCTGATCCACTTGTGGTCGGAGAGCCTGGCCAGGCCGAACACGGCGCCGAAGACCAGCGCGAAGATCGAGGCCAGCACCGCCGCCGTCAGCGTGCCCTGCACACCGGGGATCAGGTACTGGTTCCAGGTCTCCCACTCGAAGAACGGCGCCCAGATGTTGCCGGCGAACTGGCCCTTCTCGTTGAGCTTGAACACCACGTACGCGGCGATGCCCAGCAGGGCGACCACCGTGATCAGCGTGTAGAGGTTGTTGCGCAGGCGCGCCTTGGGTCCGGGCGCGTCGTAGAGGACGGTTGCCTGCTGCTGGGTCATCGCGCCACCGCCAGTCGCTTGGCCAGCCAGCCGGTGAACCAGCCGATCGGGAGGGTGACCGCCATGAAGGCGATGACGAGCCCGATGAAGATCGGGATGGAGACACCCGTGGTGTCGAAGGTGTCGTACATCACGAACGCCGCGTCGGCCAGCAGACCGCCGGCCTGGGCCACCGTGGTGTTCTTGATCAACGCGATGATCACGCTGCCCAGCGGGGCGATGACGGCGCGGAAGGCCTGCGGGAGGATGATCAGCCGCAGCGTCTGCAGGAACGTCAGCCCGACCGCGCGGGCCGCCTCCGCCTGGCCCATCGGGACCGTGTTGATGCCCGAGCGCAGCGCCTCGCACACGAACGTCGAGGCGTAGACGGACATGGCCATCACGACCAGCCAGAACGCGTTGTCGTAGGGCTCCTGCGAGAACGTCAGCCCGAGCGTGTCGCTCAGGCCCAGCGCGCTGAACGCCAGCAGCAGCGTCAGCGGCGTGTTCCTGACGACGTTGACGACGGTCGTGCCCGCGGCCCGCAGGACCGGGATCGGGGAGACGCGCATCGCCACCAGGATCGTGCCCAGGACCAGTGCGAGGACCGTGCAGATCGCCGACAGTTGAAGGTTGACCAGGAAGCCCTTGAGAAGGTCCGGCCCGTATTCAATGAGTTCGTCCATTGTGCTCCACCGCATATAGCAGCGGCGGCCGGTTCACCGGCCGCCGCGACATGGGCGTGTCCTTACGCGCAACCCTCGAAGGGCGGCGCGGCGGTGGGCGCCGTCAGCCCCTTGGCGTCGCCGAACCACGTGGTCCAGATCTTCTGGGCCTCGCCCTTCTGGTACAGCGCGGTGACGGCCTTGTTGACCGCCTCGCAGGTCTTGGTGTCGCCCTTCTTCAGGCCGATGCCGTACTTCTCGTCGGTGAACGGGTCACCGAGGATCTTGAAGTTGCCGCCGGCCTGCTTGGCGAAGCCCGCCAGGATCAGGTCGTCGGTGGTGACCGCGTCGAGGTTCGAGCCGCTCAGCTTCTGCACGCACTCCGAGTAGTTGCTCGCGCCGACCAGCTTGGCCGGCAGGCCCAGCTTGCCGTCCGGCGGCGGGTCGGTGATGCGCTTGTAGGAGTTGGAGCCGGCGGCCTGGCAGATGCGCTTGTCCTTGAGGTCCATCGCCTTGGCGATCGCCGCGTCGTCCGCGCGCACCATGGTGTCCTGGTGGGCGACGATGTACGGCCCGGCGAAGGAGACCTTGCCCTTGCGCTCCTCGGTGATGGAGTAGGTGGCGAAGATGATGTCAACGGTGCCGTTCTGGAGCAGCGCCTCGCGGTTCTTGGAGGGCGCCTCCTTCCAGGTGATCTTGACATCCTTGCCGCCGGCCAGCTCCTTGATGACGGCCTTGGCCATGTCGACGTCGTAGCCGACGGGCTCGTTGCCGGTCTTCAGCCCCAGGCTGGGCTGGTCCCACTTGGTGCCGACGATGACCTCGCTGGCACCCGTCACCTTGTCGACCACGGTCGAGTAGCTGCCGCCCCCGCCGCCGCCACAGGCCGCCAGTCCGACCGCGAGTGCGGCCACGGCGCCCGCGACGCCGATTCGACGCTTGTACATGAGTCTCTACCTCAATCTTCAGTGCGTGAGGATCTTCGACAGGAAGTCCCGCGCCCGGTCGGTCTGGGCGTTGGTGAAGAACTCGTCAGGGGTGTTCTCCTCGACGATCTGGCCGTCGGCCATGAACACGACCCGGTTTGCCGCCCTGCGTGCGAACCCCATCTCGTGCGTGACGACCATCATGGTCATCCCGTCGCGCGCGAGCCCGATCATGACGTCGAGAACCTCCTGGACCATCTCCGGGTCCAGGGCCGAGGTGGGCTCGTCGAAGAGGATCATCTTCGGATCCATCGCCAGCGCCCTGGCGATCGCGACGCGCTGCTGCTGCCCACCCGAGAGCTGCGCGGGATACTTGTCCGCCTGGGTCGCGATGCCCACCCGTTCCAGCAGCTCCATGGCCCGCTTGTCGGCCTGGTCCTTCGCCGTGCCGCGCACCTTCGTGGGACCCAGGGTGACGTTCTCGCGGATCGTCTTGTGGGCGAAGAGGTTGAACGACTGGAACACCATCCCGACCTCGGACCGGAGCTTGGCCAGCGCCTTGCCCTCGTCCGGGAGCACCTGTCCGTCGAAGACGATCTTCCCGTCGTCGATGGTCTCAAGCCGGTTGATGGTACGGCAGAGCGTGGACTTCCCTCCACCCGAAGGGCCGATCACGACCAGGACCTCGCCACGGGAGACGGTCAGGTTGATGTCCCTCAGGACGTGCAGCGCCCCGAAGTGCTTGTTGACGTTCTCCATTTGTACTAGTGGAGACGCGTGCCCGTTCTCCGTCATGGATGCAACCTAAGGGGCGTAAGGACGCTGGTCACTAACCGGGCGGTACCGATCCGATCACATCACGCCACCAAGCTGGAGTTTTAGCCGGCGAGGGGGACGGCGCAAGCCGTACAACGACTACCCTTGAACGTGCGATGACTGTTACCCAGGAGAGCGCCCGCACCTACGAAGTGCGCACATACGGGTGCCAGATGAACGTGCACGACTCCGAGCGGCTGTCGGGCCTGCTGGAGGACGCGGGCTACGTGGCCGCGCCGGACGGACAGACCGCCGACGTGGTCGTCTTCAACACCTGCGCCGTCAGGGAGAACGCCGACAACCGCCTCTACGGCAACCTCGGCCACCTGCGTCCCGCCAAGGTCGGCAACCCCGGCATGCAGATCGCCGTCGGCGGCTGCCTGGCGCAGAAGGACCAGGGCGAGATCGTCCGCAAGGCGCCGTGGGTGGACGTCGTGTTCGGCACCCACAACATCGGATCACTGCCGGTGCTGCTGGAGCGCGCGCGGATCGCCGGTGAGGCGCAGGTCGAGCTCAAGGAGTCGCTGGAGGTCTTCCCGTCGACGCTGCCGACCAAGCGCGAGTCGGCCTACGCGGCGTGGGTGGCGATCTCGGTCGGCTGCAACAACACCTGCACGTTCTGCATCGTGCCGTCGTTGCGCGGCAAGGAGAAGGACCGGCGGCCCGGCGACGTGCTGGCCGAGGTCCAGACGCTGGTCGACCAGGGCGTCCTCGAGGTGACGCTGCTGGGCCAGAACGTCAACACCTACGGCGTGGAGTTCGGCGACCGGCTCGCCTTCGGCAAGCTGCTGCGCGCCTGCGGGACGGTCGAGGGGCTGGAGCGGGTCCGCTTCACCTCGCCGCACCCGGCCGCGTTCACCGACGACGTGATCGCCGCCATGGCCGAGACGCCCAACGTGATGCACCAGTTGCACATGCCGTTGCAGTCGGGATCCGACCGGGTGCTGAAGGCCATGCGCCGTTCGTACCGGGCCGAGCGTTATCTCGGGATCATCTCGCGGGTCCGGGAGGCGATGCCCGACGCGGCGATCTCCACCGACATCATCGTGGGCTTCCCCGGCGAGACCGAGGAGGACTTCCAGGCCACGCTGGACGTGGTGCGCGAGTCGCGCTTCGCCAACGCCTTCACCTTCCAGTACTCCATCCGGCCCGGCACGCCCGCGGCGACCATGCCGGACCAACTGCCCAAGGAGGTCGTGCAGGAGCGGTACGAGCGGCTGGTGGCGCTGCAGGAGGAGATCTCCTGGGCGGAGAACAAGAAGCAGGTCGGGCGGACGCTGGAGGTGCTGGTCGCGGAGGGCGAGGGCCGCAAGGACGCGGCCACGCTGCGGCTCAGCGGGCGCGCGGGGGACAACCGGCTGGTGCACTTCGCGGTGGGCGACAGCGAGACGCCGCGGCCCGGCGACATGGTGACGGTCGAGGTCACCTACGCGGCGCCCCATCACCTGGTCGCGGATGGCGCTGTCGTGTCACTTCGCCGCACCCGCGCCGGCGACTCCTGGCAGTCCCGGCAGGGGGGTTCTTCTGTGCCGTCCAAGGGAGTTTCCCTCGGCATGCCCACCATCGGGCGTCCGGCGCCGCTGCCCGCGCCGTCTTGTTCCGCTCTTTAGTGCTTTTACCGGCCTGCTCTGTTGCGGCGGGGTCGTCTCTTTCGCGCCTTTTCCGTTACGGCGGGCCGTCTGTTTCGGGCCTTTTCCGTTACGGCAGGCCGTCGCTTTCGGGCCTTTTCCGTTACGGCAAGCCGCCGCCCACGCCGCCCGCCGACTCCGGCGGGCGGCCTCGTCCGGTGGCCGGCAGCCGGACGTGGTTCTCGCCGTGACAACGCACGCAGACCGGCTGAGCCGGCCTTGTTGCCTCTTTGCGTTGGCTCAGCCGCGCTTGTTGAGCAGGCGGTCGCAGTAGTCCCTGCGGAAGTCCGGGAACGTGGCGCATGGGTTGTGTCCCGGCTTCGGGGCCGGTGCCTGGTCGCTGGGTCGCCTTGTCGGTGGGGGTGGGGTGCCTGTGCCGGCCGGGGTGGTTTGAACTGCTGCCGGCGGTGAGCTTGGGGCTTTTCTGGGTGGGGTGGTCCCGGAGGTGGTCGTCTTCGGGGTGGCCGCGTGCAGGGTGGGCGGGAAGCCGTCGGCCGGTGGTGGGCCCAGGCTTGGGAGGAGGCCGGCGGGCGGTTCGGGTGGTCGCGACGCCGGGGCCGGTGTCCCTGGGGCGGGGAGCAACTGGATCCAGGCGGCGGGGGCGGCGTTGACGCTGGGAGTTGGGGAAAGAGGCGTTATCCGATTCTGAAGATCGGCTGAAGGTTCGGTGGGTGCGAATGCCAGCAGAATGCCGAACCCGGCTATGGCCAAGACGATCACTACGGATATGGCGGACGCCAGCCGGCCGCGCCCACCTGGGCGAATGGCTCCAAAGCGTGACAAGTCGTGATTCCTTTGTGATTGTTGCGCGAGCATTCGACTGCTGCGGCTAGTGTGGTCCATCACCCGCGGAAGCCGGCGAGCTTTCCCGATACGACCGCAGGGAGCTGTCCCCCATGCATCACCCGACCGAGCCGGACAAGCCTGAGATCCTCACCGGACCGGGCGAGGAACCTCGGCGCGCACGCCGTACCCCCTCCAAGAAGAACAGAACGGCCATCCTCGCCGCGTCGGCCCTGGTGGTCGCGCTCGCGGCCGGAGGCGCCGGCTTCTTCCTGGCCAACGGCGGCGATTCCCCGGCCGGAGGCGCCCAGCCCCAGACCGGCACGCAGACGCAGACCGGCACGCAGCCGCGACAGCCGGATCCGCGACTGGCCGAGGAGGAGGACGCTTCGGTGGGCGACGTCAGCACCGACGCGCCCAAGGACGGCGACGCCGCCGACGAGAACCTCCCCCAGGACGCCGTCCCCCAGAACCCCAACCCCCAGGTTCCCGCCAAGCCCAACACGGCCAACCCGAAGCCCGCGACCGGCAAGCCAAGCACCCCCGCCACGGACAAGCCGGGCTCGGCAGGCAACGACACCACCGCCCCGGACAACCCGGCCGACGGCCCCGCCGGCGAGATGACCGGCCAGTGCGCCAAGTCCGGCTGCTAACCCCCACCCACCCCTGACACCCCACCCGCCCCGGACGCTTCGGCCCCGGGCCCGCGCGGGGTGGGGCCGACCGGGCACGGTGCGCTGACCCGGGCCCGTGTGGTGCTCGTCGGGTCGGTGATCCGGCCCCGGGGCCTCGTCCGGCCTGGGGTCGCGCGGTTCGGCCGGGGGTCACGGGCTTCTGGGAGAGGCCCGAGGCGAGGTCCGTCTCTGCTCCGCGGCAGCATGGAAGTGGTCGCGCGGTCTCAGGGGTGAGTGGGCCTGCGGGGGTGGCTGGTGCGACCGTAGGCTGCGGGTATGACGAGTCCGAAAGCCGCTGCCCTGCGCGCCCTGCACGTCCCGGGCGACCCCCTGGTCCTGCCGAACGTCTGGGACGCCGTGTCGGCGCGAGCCGTACAGGAGGCGGGGTTCGCGGTGGTGGCGACGGGGAGCGCGGCGATCGCGCGGGTGCTCGGGTACGAGGACGGCGAGGCGGCGCCGGTGGCCGAGATGCTGGCCGCGGTGGCCAGGATCGCACGGGTCGTGGACGTCCCGGTGACCGCGGATGTCGAGCGCGGCTACGGGCTCAAGGCGTCCGAGCTGGTGGAGCGCCTGCTGGCGACCGGCGCGGTCGGCTGCAACCTGGAGGACTCCGACCCGCGAACCGGCCGGATGGTCGACCCGGACGAGCAGGCCGCCTACCTGGCCGAGGTACGCGCCGCCGCGGCCGGTGACCTGGTGATCAACGCCCGCGTGGACACCTTCGTCTACGGCCCCAGGACCCAGGAGGACGCGGTCGCCCGAGCCCACCGCTACCTGGCGGCCGGCGCCGACTGCGTCTACCCGATCCTCGCCCCCGACCCCGCCCCGCTGGCCGCCGCGATCGACGGCCCGATGAACGTGATTTACCTCCCGGACTCCCCGCCGCTGTCAGAGCTGGCCGCGATGGGCGTGGCCAGGGTGAGCTTCGGCCACGGCCTGCACGCCGCCGCCCACACGTACGCGGTCGACCTGTTCACCCGCGTCCGCGAGGGCCGCAACCCCTACCAGTGATCCCCATGCGGCGAACCGTGTCCCATCCGGCCCGCACCTCGTCCCCGTCGACGGCCGGGACCGTGGCGTAGGCGGCCTGCGCCGCTCCACAGAGCAGGTTCGTGGGTGGTTGCCTATTATTGGGCTTGACCTAAAATGTGGGGGTATGGGGGACTTGCCGCCTACGTTGCTCGGGCTGACCGCCTATCTCCTGTCCAGGACGGGGAAGGCGGCGCGGGACGGGCTCGCGGGTGAGCTGGCGGCCGGTGGGTGGCGGATGTGGCATCTGGCGGTGCTCGCGGCCCTTGCCGACTTCGGGCCGCATGCCCAGCGTGACCTGGCGGCGCGGCTGTCCATCGACCCGAGTGACGTGGTCAAGGTGCTGGACGAGCTGGCCGCCGCCGGGCGGGTTCAGCGGGTCAGGGACGCGGGTGACCGGCGCAGGGTTCTGGTGACCATCACCGCGGCGGGTGGCGGGGCGCTGGAGGAGCAGGTGCGGCGGTTGCGGGGAGTTCAGGACGCACTGCTCGCGCCGCTGTCGGAGCCGGAACGGCGTACCCTGCATGATCTGCTCGCCCGTGTCCACGAGGGCGCTCAGAGCGGGTGAGGCGGGGGTCGCATACCCTGGCGGCGTGCTTGTCGCCGCGGCCGTCTGCCCGCATCCTCCGCTGATCGTGCCCGAGCTCGCCGGCGCCGCCGCCCCTGAGCTCGACGGTCTGCGTGCCGCGTGCGCGGACGCCGTGGCCGCCCTGCGTGCCGCCGCCCCCGACCTGCTGCTCGTCGTCGGTGGCGCCGAGACCACGCAGGTGTACGGCCCGCGCGCGGCCGGTTCGCTGGCCCCCTGGGGCGTGGACGTGAGGGTGGGGGAGGGCGATCCGGTCCTGCCGTTGTCCCTGACGATCGGCCGATGGCTGCTGGGCGGGGAGCCGGACGGGTTCCAGGCGGTGGCCACCGAAGCCGGTCCAGAGGAGTGCCGGGAGCTGGGCGAACGGCTGGCCGCCGGGGTGCGGCTGGCGCTGCTGGTCATGGCCGACGGGTCGGCCAAGCTGACCGGCAAGTCGCCGGGGTACCTCGACCCGGCGGCGGAGCCGTACCAGAGAGGGCTGGTCAAGGCGCTCGCCGAAGCGGACCTCGCGGCGCTCGCGGTGCTCGACCCCGGCGAGGCGGACGCCCTCTGGGCGGCCGGGCGGGCGCCCCTGCAGGTGCTGGCCGGTGCGGCGGCGGGGGCGGAACTGCGGCCCGAGCTGGTGCTGGAGTGCGCGCCCTACGGCGTGGGGTACGCCGTTGCCGTCTGGAGCTAGGCGCGGGACGGGACCGGGACGGTCATGAGGTCGCGGGCCACGACGACGTCACCGTCGAAGACCGCGCGGGCCTCCTCCAGGAAGGCCGGCTCGGCGTCGAGGCCGTAGCGCTCGGAGAAATGGGTGAGGACCAGGCGGCGTACGCCCGACTCCTTGGCCACCAGGGCGGCCTCCTGCGCGGTCAGGTGACCGTACTCCCTGGCCAGGGCGGACTCGGCCGCCAGGAAAGTGGACTCGATCACCAGCAGGTCCACGCGGTCGGCCAGGGCGAAGACGTTGTCGCACAGGCGCGTGTCCATGATGAAGGCGGCCGACTGGCCCTTCCTGGGCTCGCTGCACATCTCCAGGGTGACGCCGTTCAGGACGCCTTCCTGCTGCAGCGTGCGTACGGCGGGGCCGGTGATGCCGTGTCTTCTCAGGCGGTCCGGCAGCATGCGGCGGCCGTCGGGTTCCTGGAGGCGGTAGCCGTACGACTCGACGGGGTGGGACAGGCGGCGCGCGGTGAGCGGGGGGAGTGCGGCGCTTTCGCCGGAGACGGGGTGTTCGGTGATGACGGTGGTGTCGGTGAAGACGGCGGCGTGGCGCAGGCGGTTCCAGTACTGCTGCCCGCTGGCCGGGTAGACGGCCTTGACCTCGTGCTGGACGCCGTCGCGGGCGATGCGCTGGACGATGCCGGGCACGCCGAGGCAGTGGTCGCCGTGGAAGTGGGTGACGCAGATCCAGTGCAGGCGATTGGAACTCAGCCCGGCGTGCAGGAGCTGGCGCTGGCTGCCCTCGCCGGGATCGAAGAGGTAGCCCTGGCCATCCCACCGCAAAACATAGCCATTGTGATTACGGTGTCGGGTAGGGACCGCGCTTGAGGTGCCCAGCACGACCAGTTCACGAGAGGACACGATGCTCACCGTCGCCTACGCTCAGCTTCCGACCCCCGTCGGCGCCTTCCATGTGGCCGTCACCGAGGACGGGCTGGTCGCGACGGGCTGGCGACCGCTCCAGGTGGGCCTCGACGAGGTTCATGACCCGGATCGTACGACTTTCGTGCTCGATGAGCTGAAGCAATATTTCGCCGGTGAGCTCAAGGAGTTCCGGACGCCCGTCGACTGGAGTCTCATGGCCGGGTCCCGGCGGGCGGTGCTACGGGCTCTGCACGGCGTGCCGTACGGGAAGGTCGTCACCTACGGCGAGCTCGCGCGGCTCAGCGGCACGAGCGTGCCCGCACGCGGGATCGGGTCGATCATGGGCTCGAACCCGATCCCGATCGTGGTGCCCTGCCACCGCGTGCTCGCGGCGGCGGGCCTGGGCGGCTTCAGCGGCGGTGTCGGTGTGGAGACCAAACGCTGGCTGCTCACCCACGAGGGCTACCTGCAGCCCACGCTGCTGGATCTCTAGCCTTCCTTGCCGTCGATCTTGTCGGCGGCGTCCTTGGCCCTGTCGGTGCCCCTGGCGATGTGCTCGTCATACTTGCCGCCGGTGGCATCGCTCGCGGCCGTGGAGGCCTTGTCGATGCCCTGGTTGGCGGCGTCCTCCGCCTTCTCACGCAGGCCGTCCATCATGCCGCCCGCCGAGTCCTGAGTCTGACCGGCGGTGTCCTTGGACTGTTCGGGGATGTTCTTCAGCTTCTCGTCGTGGCCGCCGAACATCTCCTTGACCTTGTCGAAAATCGACATGTCTTTCCCCCGATGTCTCATTGACGGCCCCCCCGAGCCGTCGTCTCCTTCATACCCCTTGTGTTGTCACACTTATCGGTGTGCGCAAGCAGCCAGTCATCGCCGTCGTAGGGCCCACCGCGGCCGGAAAGTCCGATCTCGCCGTAGATCTGGCCCTCCGGCTGGGGGGCGAATGCATCAATGCCGACTCCATGCAGCTTTACCGAGGAATGAACATTGGAACGGCGAAACTCTCCCAAACCGAACAGCGAGGTGTGCCCCACCATCTGCTCGACATCTGGGACGTGACCGTCACGGCCAGCGTGGCCGAGTACCAGCGGCTGGTCCGGCCCCTGCTGGACAAGCTGGACGTGCCGATCCTCGTCGGCGGCAGCGGCCTGTACGTGCGCGCCGCCCTCGACGACCTCGACTTCCCCGGCACCGACCCGGCGGTACGCGCCCGGCTGGAGGCGGAGCTGGCCGAGTCGGGGCCCGCCGTCCTGTATGCCCGGCTCCAGGCGAGCGACCCGAAGGCCGCCGAGGCGATCCTGCCGAGCAACGGCAGGAGGATCGTGCGCGCGCTGGAGGTCATCGAGTTCTCCGGGCGCCCCTTCTCGGCGACGATGCCCTCGTACGAGGCGCTTTATCCGAGCGTCCAGATCGGCCTCGACGTGCCGCGGCCCGAGCTCGACGCCCGCATCGAGCTGCGGGTGGGGCGGATGTGGGAGGCGGGCCTGGTCGAGGAGGTGCGGGACCTGCTCGGGCAGGGCCTGGCAGATGGCCGTACGGCCGGCCGCGCGCTCGGCTACGCCCAGGTCATGAAATATCTGGCAGGGGAGTGGACCGAGGAGGAGGCGTTCGCCGAGACCGTCCGCGCCACCCGGCGCTTCGCCCGCCGCCAGGAATCGTGGTTCCGCCGCGACCCCCGCGTGGTCTGGCTGCCCTACGACGCGCCCGATCTACTGGGCCTTGCGGTCGATAGGCTGGTCTCATGAAGTTTCTGAAGGGCCACGGTACTGAGAACGACTTCGTCATCATCCCCGACCCGGATGGCGAGATCGACCTGTCGGCCGCGCTGGTGGCCGAGATCTGCGACCGCCGCACCGGCCTCGGCGCCGACGGCGTGCTGCGCGTGGTCCGCACCAAGGTCAGCCAGGAGGTCTCCGAGCAGGCCGGGCAGACCGAGTGGTTCATGGACTACCGCAACGCCGACGGCAGCATGGCCGAGATGTGCGGCAACGGCGTGCGTGTCTTCGCCCGCTACCTCGTCGACGCCGGCCTGGCCGCGCCGGGCGAGTTCGGCATCGCCACCCGCGGCGGCATCCGCAGGGTCCGCCTGGGCGAGCAGGGCGACGTGACGATCGACATGGGCAGGCCCACCGTGTACGGCGAGAGCGTCACCACCGTCGCCGGCCAGGACTACACCGGCCTCCACGTCGACATGGGCAACCCCCACCTGGCCTGCGCCATCGGCGACCCCGTCGTCCAGCTCGACCTCACCCACCAGCCCGCCTTCGACCCGGGCGTCTTCCCGAGCGGCGTCAACATCGAGCTGTTCAACGCCGTGGGCCCGCGCCGCGCGGTCATGCGCGTCTTCGAGCGCGGCTCGGGCGAGACCCGCTCCTGCGGCACCGGGGCGGTGGCCACCGCCGTCGCCGCCGCGCACCTGAGCGGGGAGACCACCGGCGAGTGGATCGTGGAGGTGGCCGGCGGGCGTCTCACCGTCACCCTGGACGAGGAGACCAGCTACCTGAGCGGCCCCGCGGTGATCATCGCCTCCGGCGACCTCACGCTTGCAGAATAATGTTCTCCTGAGCGATGCTGGGCGCATGGCTGATCCACTGACCACCGCGATCGACGTCAAGACGCCCATAGGCGTGCTCGGCGGCAACTTCATGATCTCCCGCGAGGTCAAGGCGCTCTGCGAGGAGTACGCGCTCGGCCCGCGCGAGATGTACTTCCGCGGGCGCTGCGGCGTGCTCGGCGAGTGCGACGCGGACGTGGTCACCTCCGTGGTCGCCTTCTACCCGGCCGAGCACGTCGCGCAGAACTGGGACGGCGGCCGAAAGCTGCCCACTGAGCAGGCGGTCGAGCTCTACGCCGGCGCCTGCCACGCGTGGGGGCGCCGCAGGCTCGGCGGCTTCGACGGCTGCGCCAGGATCGCCGAGCTGCTCGAACCGGTCGTCGAGAAGGCGTCTGCGGTCGGGGCTCCGTTGTTCGCCGGGTGGCGGGCCGTACCCCTGCCGGATGACGCGCCCGCGCGGGCCACCCAGCTCATGCACGTCGTGCGGGAGCTACGGGGCGGTCTGCACGCCAATGCGGTGATCGCGGCGGGGATGCATCCGCTGGAGGCCGTGCTCGCGGCGAAGCACGAGGGAACACCGTTCGGCGACGCGGCGGGCGAGGCGATCGCGCGGTTCTTCACCTGGCCGGAGCCCTATGAGCGGCCGTCCGCCGAGGTGGTCGCGCGCAGGGCGGAGATCGAGGAGACGACCGACCGGCTCATGGCTCCGGTATTTTCTGTCCTGAACGCGGCTGAATCGGATGAGCTGATAGGGCTTCTCCGTTTGGGGCACGCCCATTGACCTGGCAGACTGACTCCCCATGGACGTGGACATCTGGGCCTGGGTCGGCGACACCCAGCAGCAGCTTTCCGAGGCGGGCAACGTGGGCCTCGCCATGGCGCTGGGAGACCTCCCCGCACAGGCCTACGAGGGCCGCTATCCCCAGCTCGACGTGATGGCCCCGGCCATCGCCCAGCAGGCGGAGGCGCTCGGGCTGCCCTGGCTGGAGTTCTACGCCCGCTATTGGCACCTCATCGGCCGGGTCGGCGACCGGGCCCAGGGCGCGGTGGCGATCGACGACGCGGAGGAGTTGCTCGCGTTCGCCGAGCGCGAAGACGTGCGTGACTGCCCCGCGGCTCCCGCCGCCGTCGAGGCGCTCGCCCTGGCCTGGGCCAACGCCGACGGCCCCGGCTACGCCGAGCAGCGCCTGGAGAAGCTGGGCGCGGCCATCGAAGGGGTGCAGGCCGACCAGCCCGCGTACTCCGGTCTGGTGACGCAGTACGTCGCGGCGCTGATCGACGCCGGGCGCGCCGAGGAGGCCGTCACCTACGCCGAGTCCGCCGTCGAGCGGCTGCGCGCCGCCGACAAGGCGGCGAGCTGGGAGCTCGGCGCCGAGAGCACCCGCGCACTGCTGGCCGTGGGCCGCGCCGACGCCGCGCTGACCGCACTGCAGGCCGCCACCGACTTCCCGG
This sequence comes from Nonomuraea sp. NPDC050790, assembly GCF_044456745.1. Lineage (NCBI taxonomy): Bacteria > Bacillati > Actinomycetota > Actinomycetes > Streptosporangiales > Streptosporangiaceae > Nonomuraea > Nonomuraea sp. NPDC050790. The sequence goes on from NZ_JBITGF010000004.1 coordinate 387,540, forward strand.
CCGACGACCCGCCCGCCAAGCCCCACCGCGACGGCGTGCGCCGCGCGCGCATCCTGGCCGAGCTCGGCCGCACCGCCGAGGCCGTGGACGCGCTGCCCGACCTCGACGTCGTGGGCAACCACCCGCGCGACTTCGTCGAGTGGTCGCAGGTCGTGCTCAAGCTGGCCGGCTCCTCGCAGATCACCAACACCTGGCAGCTCGGCCGCGTCCTGCGCCAGTGGATCGACTACTTCAGCATGATGGGCGGCTACCAGGCCCGCGTCGAGCTGGCCCTGGTCGCCGGCGACCTGGCCATCGCCCGCCAGGGCGTGTGGCAGGCGCGGCTGCTGGCCGACCTCGCCGAGCAGTTCTCCGGCGAGCTGCGCGACGCGGAGAGCGCCGCGGGCCGCATCGCCGCCCTGCGCGCCGCCGCCGACGCCACCGGCGAGCCCGAGGCGCCCGGTCCCGAGGAGGAGCGGGTCGCCTACTTCGACGCCGCGGACGGCTTCAACGCCGACCCCGAGAAGTGGGTGGGCTGGCTGGCCCCGATCTCCGGCACCGACCTGGAGGCCACCCGCCGCCACACCACCACGCTCGGCTTCCTCGGCTACCCGTCCACCGGCGCCGACATCTACTGGAAGATGCTCGTCGACTCCGGTGACATCGCCACCGCCGACGCCGACGACGTGGCGTACCTGACCACGCTGCTCATCGAGGCCCGCCAGGACGAGCGGCTGGAGCAGATGGCCGCGATGCTGCCGCACGCCGCGCAGCACCTCACGCTCGCCCGCCTGCACAGCGCCCGCGAGCGCTGGGCCGAGACCGTCGCCGAGGGCGAGCACGCCATCGCCGCCGGCGCCGGCACCGAGGCGCGCCGCCTGGTCTCGGGCGCCGCGCAGCAGCTCGACGACAACGCCCGCGGCGCCCAGGTGCTGCTGGAGGTGCTCGACGAGCTCAACGACGAGGACGTCTGGCGCATGGTCGTGATGGCCACCGCCGCCGAGGACTGGGACACGGTACGCAAGGGCGCGGCCAAGATCGGGATGCCGATCCAGTCCACCGAGGGCCCGATCGAGGAGGAGATGGGCCTGATCCGGGTCATCCTCCCGGCGCCCGACGGCGGTCAGCGGCAGGTGCTGTCCATCCGCACCGGCCCCGCCACGGCGCGGCTGGCGCTGCCGCAGCCACGTGGCATGGAGTACAACGCGGGCGACCTGGTCGTCTTCGACCCGCAACTGCTGGAGCCCATCCCCGACGACCCGAAGGAGCAGGAGAACTTCGTGCCGCCGTTCGCGGCCGTGAGCATCCTGCGTCCCGGCGGCTACGTCAGCTACTTCTTCGACGGCGCCGCGCCGTCCGAGAGCGACTGGTCGGAGTTCACCGAGGTCATGGCCGAGCGCGGCTGGCCGATGTGGGTCTACTCCGAGGAAAACTACACCGTCACCCACCCGACCTCCGGCGAGACGCTGCCTGGCGTCTACGGCTGGGTCGCCGTTCCGCCGGACGTCAGCGCCAACGAGGTCGACGCCCTGCTCGACGACGCCACCGAGCGCTGGTCGCACCCGCTGGCCTGGCTCGACCTGGCCCGCGAGATCGACGTCGAGGTCGAGCGGCACGAGCGCATCGTCAAGGAGTACGGCCTCTGATGATCGACAGGTTCAGGCTCGACGGGAAGGTGGCGATCGTCACCGGGGCCTCGTCGGGCCTGGGCGTGGCCTTCGCCCGCGGGCTGGCCCAGGCGGGCGCCGACATCGTGATCGGCGCCCGGCGCGCGGACCGGCTCGACGAGACCCGCAAGCTGGTCGAGGAGTCCGGGCGGCGCTGCGTGGCCCTGGCCACCGACGTGGCCGTGGTCGAGCAGTGCCAGGCGCTGGTCGAGGCGGCCGTGGCGGAGTTCGGGCGGGTCGATGTGCTGGTGAACAATGCCGGGGTGGGCACTGCCGTACCGGCGTTGCGGGAGAGTCCGGAGGAGTTCCGGCGGGTGGTCGACATCAACCTGCACGGGACCTACTGGATGGCGCAGGCGTGTGCGCGGGTCATGCGGCCCGGCTCGTCGATCGTCAACATCGGCAGCATCCTCGGCGAGACGACGGCGGGGCTGCCGCAGGCGGCCTACAGCGCGTCGAAGGCCGGGGTCGCCGGGCTGACGCGTGACCTGGCGCAACAGTGGACGGGGCGGCGCGGGATCCGGGTCAACTGCCTGGAGCCCGGGTTCTTCGCCTCGGAGATGACGCAGGAGTACAGTCCCGGGTACCTGGAGCGCATGCTGGAGCAGCGGGTGGTGATGGGCCGGGTGGGCGAGGCCGATGAACTCGTGGCGGCGGCTGTGTTTCTGGCGAGCGACGCTTCGTCGTACATCACGGGCGTGACGCTTCCGGTGGACGGCGGGATTCTGCTGACCTGATAGCTTGCTCTCTGATCTTTCGCTTTCGGAGAGGTTTTAAGGGGATTTATGGGCGACATCGACCGTCTGGCGGCAGTTATCCGGGACGAGCGGCCTTGGGGTGGGTTTGAGCGGTTCACCCTGAATGAGATGTCGACTGTCAAGATCATCGACGTGGCTCCTGGGCAGCGGCTCAGCCTTCAGCGGCACAAGTCGCGGGATGAGCTGTGGGTGGCGCTGGACCCGGGGTGTGTGTTCGAGATCGACGGCGAGCGTACGGAGCCGGAGGTGGGGGACCGGACGCTGATCCGCGCCGGCCAGACCCACCGCCTCAGCAGCTCCGGCCCGGCGACCCGCATCCTCGAAATCGCCTTCGGCCACTTCGACGAAGACGACATCGAACGCCTGGAGGACGCCTACGGGCGTTCTTGATCGTTCCTTTCGTCCGCGGCGCGCCCATCTCTTGTGGCGCGCCCGTCTCTTTTGCGGCTTTACGGCGCGCCAGTATCTTTTACGGCGCGCCCTTCTTTTCGGCTGCGGTCTGTTCTGTTACGGCGCCCCTCTTTTCTGCTACGCTGCGTCCCCCTTTCTGCTACGGGGCGTCCCCCTTTTCTGTTACGGCAAGCCAGCCTGACGCCACCCGCCGTCGCTGGTTGACGCCGATCGGGGGGATCGCTTCTCACGTCGGACGTGGTCCCCACCGCAACGGCCCCCTTGGCCGGCCACCGCGCCCCACCTTGTCCCGGCCTGTCCTGTCCCCTTCTTGGCTGTCTTGGAGTCGTTTGTCTTGCATGGAATCCGGGCCGGGGGACCTCTTGCCTGAGGGGGTTGGTGGGGTGGGGGCTCTTGTTTGGGGGGTCGGGTGGGCTCTATGTTCGTTGCGTAGTCCGGTACGTGTTGCGTATTAGGGAACAACCGGAGGGCGCATGGTGTCCCGGCCGCGGTTAGTGATCATTGGAGCCGGCATTGTGGGCTGTGCCCTGGCCGACGAGCTGACCGGGCGGGGGTGGACCGACGTCACCGTGGTCGAGCAGGGGCCTCTGTTCGCCGCCGGAGGGTCGAGTTCCCATGCGCCGGGGCTGGTGTTCCAGACCAATCCGTCCAAGACGATGACGGAGTTCGCCACCTACACGGTCAACAAGTACAGCGGGCTCTCGCTCGACGGGCAGTGGTGCTTCAAGCAGGTCGGCGGCCTGGAGGTGGCCACCACCCAGGAACGGGTCGCGGACCTGCGGCGGCGCCAGGGCTGGGCCGAGGCATGGGGGGTGCACGGCGAGGTCATCAGCCCCGAGCGCTGCCTCGAACTGTGGCCGCTGCTCGACCCCGCGCGCGTCCTCGGCGGCTACTTCGTGCCCACGGACGGGCTGGCCAACGCCCTGCGCTGCGGCGAGGCGCAGGCGCGGCGGGCGATCGAGCGCGGGGCGCGGTTCCTGGCGCACCACACCGTCGTCGGGATCGAGCAGCAGGGCGGGCGCGTCACCGGGGTCGCGGTCGAGGTGGGGCCCGAGTATCGGGTCATTCCGGCTGATGTGGTGGTGAGCGCGGCGGGGTTCTGGGGGCCGAGCATCGGGGCGATGGCGGGCGTGAGCGTGCCGTTGCTGCCGCTGGCTCATCAATACGCGCGGTCGGAGGCGCTGGCCGTACTGGCGGGAAATCCTGAAGCGGTACGCCCCATCCTGCGGCACCAGGACAAAGACCTGTATTTCCGGGAACACGGGGATCAGATCGGCGTCGGATCCTACGCACACCGGCCGATGCCCGTGCGCCAGGACGAGATCGGCCCCAACGGCACCACCATGCCGTCGGTACAGGCGTTCACCGACACCGACTTCGAACCCGCCTGGCAGGACGCGGTCGATCTGCTCCCCGCGCTCAAGGAGTCCGCCTACACGGACGGGATCAACGGGATCTTCTCCTTCACACCGGACGGGTTCCCGCTGATCGGGGAGGCGCCGCAGCTCGACGGGTTCTGGCTGGCGGAGGCGGTGTGGGTGACGCACTCGGCCGGGGTGGCCAAGGCGCTGGCCGAGGTGCTGGTCGACGGGCGTTCCAGCTTCGACCTGCACGAGTGCGAGCTGAACCGCTTCGAGCCCGTCCACCTCGCGCCCGCCTTCATCGAGGAACGCGGCAAGCAGAACTTCATCGAGGTCTACGACATCATCCACCCGCTCCAGCCCATGGACTCCCCCCGCCCCATGCGGACCAGCCCCTTCTACCTGCGGCAACAGGAGCTGGGGGCTTACTTCCTGGAGGGCGCCGGCTGGGAACGCCCCCATTGGTTCACCGCCAACGCGCAACTGCCCGAAGATCCAGTACGGCCAGCCCAACCCGACCAAGCGCCACCACACACCGCCGCCCCGACGCTCCCCGCCCAACCTGCCCCGACACTCTCCGGTCCGGCCAGCCCGAGGCTGCCTGGGCAAGCTGACTCGGCAGTCTCCGCCCCGGCCGACCCGGCGCCCGGCCACGCTGACCCGGAGGCGTTCCGGCGAGGTGAGTTGGCCTCTTCTGGTCTGGGTGGGGTGCGGGAGCGGGATGCTTGGGCGGCGCGGTACTGGTCGCCGATCGCCGCTGCCGAGTCGTACTACACCCGTGAGCAGGTCGCCCTCTACGACATGACGCCGCTCAAGCGGATCGAGGTGTCGGGGGCCGGGGCGGCGGGGTTCTTGCAGCGCATGACGACGAACCATGTCGACAAGAAGCCCGGGTCCGTGACGTACACGCTGCTGCTGGACGCCGGGGGCGGGGTGCGGTCCGATCTGACGGTCGCGCGGTTGGCCGAGGACCGCTTCCAGGTCGGGGCCAACGGGAATCTCGACCTCGACTGGCTGCAGCGGCATGCGCCGGGTGACGTGCACGTTCGGGACATCACGCCTGGGACGTGTTGTGTGGGCGTGTGGGGGCCGCGGGCTCGCGAGCTGGTGCAGCCGCTCACGGATCTGGACATGTCGCATGAAGGGTTCCGGTATTTCACCTGCAAGCAGGGATATGTCGGGCAGGTGCCGGTGATCGCCATGCGGGTGTCGTATGTGGGGGAGCTGGGCTGGGAGCTGTACACGAGCGCCGACCTGGGGCTCAAGCTCTGGGACACGCTCTGGGCCACGGGGCTGCCGATCGCCGGTGGGCGGGCGGCGTTCAACAGTCTGCGGCTGGAGAAGGGGTACCGGTTGTGGGGCGTGGACATGACGCCCGAGCACAATCCGTACGAGGCCGGGCTGGCCTTCGCCGTCCGGGAGGACAAGGACTTCCTCGGCCGTGACGCGCTGTCCAAGGAGATCACGCGCAAGCTGGTGCCGCTGCTGACGGCCGAGGTCGTGATGGGCAAGGAGCCGGTACGGCACGGCGGCGCCACGGTCGGCTACACCACCAGCGCCGCCTACGGCCACACCATCGGCCGCCCGATCGCCTACGTCTGGCTACCGATCGACCTCACCGCCCCGGGCACCGCCGTGGAGGTCGCCTACTTCGGCCGCCCGATCCCGGCCGAGGTGGCCGCCGAGCCCCTGTTCGACGCCAAGATGGAGAAGATCCGCCGATGACCCGCCCGGGGCTCGGTCATGCCGGAGGTGGTCAACCCTCGGTGGGTCAGCCCGTGGTGCGTCGGCCTGTGGTCGGTCGGCCTGTGGTCGGTCGGTCTGTGGTCGGTCGGTCTGTGGTCGGTCGGTTTGTGGTCGGTCAGACCTGGGGTTGTCAGACCGGGGCATGTCGGCCCGTGGTTGGTCGGTCCGTGGTGGGTCGTTGGACGGGGGTATGTCGGGCCGTGGTTGGTCAGACCTGGGGCTGTCGGACCTGAGGGGCGGCCTGTGGTGGCGTTGGCTAGAAAGTGTGGGTTGAGGGAGAGTGGAGGGCGGCGGCGTGAGTCATCCTGAGGTTTTGTGGCGGAATCCGGATCCCAAGCCCGCCTACGACGTGGTCATCGTCGGCGCCGGTGGCCATGGGCTGGCCACCGCCTACTACCTGGCCGAGAACCACGGGATCACCAACGTGGCCGTCCTGGAGAAGGGGTGGCTGGCCGGGGGCAACATGGCCAGGAACACCACGATCATCCGCTCCAACTACCTGTGGGACGAGAGCGCCGCCATCTACGAGCACTCGCTCAAACTCTGGGAGGGACTGAGCGAGGACCTCGACTACGACCTGCAGTTCAGCCAGCGAGGCGTGCTCAATCTCGCCCACAACCTGGGCGACGTCCGCGAGGGCAGGCGCCGGGTCAACGCCAACCGGCTCAACGGCGTCGACGCCGAGTGGCTGGAGGCGGACGAGGTCAAGAAGTTCTGCCCGATCATCAACGTCTCCGACTCCGCCCGCTATCCGGTCCTCGGCGCCACGCTGCAGCGCAGGGGCGGGATCGCCAAGCACGACCACGTCGCCTGGGCCCTGGCCCGCAAAGCGGACGCCTACGGCATCGACCTCATCCAGAACATAGAGGTCACAGGCTTTGAAATGGTGAAAAATCGGGTCACGGGCGTCCAGACCACTCGGGGACGCATCGCCGCCGGGAAAGTGGCGCTCGCCGCCGCCGGGCACACCTCGGTCCTCGCGGAGAAGGCCGGATTCCGGCTGCCCCTGCAGTCCCACCCCCTCCAAGCCCTGGTGTCCGAACTGCTGGAACCCGTCCTGGACTGTGTCGTGATGTCCAACGCCGTCCACGTCTACGTCAGCCAGGCCCACAAGGGCGAACTGGTCATGGGCGCCGGAATCGACGCCTACAACTCCTACGGCCAGCGCGGCGCCTTCCACGTCATCGAAGCCCAGATGGCCGCGGCACTCGAACTTTTCCCGATCTTCAGCCGGGTCCGGGTGCTGCGCACCTGGGGCGGCATCGTGGACGTCTCGCCCGACGCCTCCCCGATCATCGGCCGCACCCCGGTCGAGGGCCTGTTCGTCAACGCGGGCTGGGGCACCGGCGGGTTCAAGGCGACGCCGGGCTCCGGCTGGGTGTACGCGCACACGATCGCGAACGACGAGCCGCACCCGCTGGCCGTACCCTTCGCGCTGGAGCGGTTCACCACCGGCGTCCTCATCGACGAGCACGGAGCCGCGGCGGTGGCGCACTGATGATGCTGATCGACTGCCCGCACTGCGGGCCACGCGACGAGAACGAGTTCACCTACGGCGGCCAGGCGGGCATCGCCTACACCCCGGACGTCGACGACGAGGCGTGGGCCGGATACCTGTTCATGCGCGACAACCCCAAGGGCTGGTTCCACGAGCGCTGGTTCCACGCGCACGGCTGCCGGACCTGGTTCTCCCTGCACCGCCACACCGTCACGCACGAGATGAGGCCGCACCCGTGAGGTTCACCTTCGACGATCGGCCCTACGAGGGCCGGATGGGCGACACGCTCGCGGCGGCGCTGCTGCGCAACGGCGTGCGGGTGGTCGGGCGCAGCGTCGGCCTGGGCCGCCCGCGCGGCGTGTTCACCGCCGGTCCCGAGGAGCCGAACGCCCTGGTCCGCGTGGGCGCCGACCCCATGCTCGCGGCCACGACGGTCGAACTGCGCGAGGGCCTGGCCGCGTGGAGCCTGCGCGGCAAGGGCCGCGTGGACCTCTCCGAGCCGGACGAGCGCCGCTGCGACAAGGGCTACCTGCACTGCGACGTGCTGGTGGTCGGCGGCGGCCCGGCGGGGCTGGCCGCGGCGATGGCGGCGGGGGAGTCGGGCGCGCGCGTCATCCTGGTGGACGACCAGCCGGAGCTGGGCGGCGACCTGCTCGGCAGCCGGGTCAGGCTGGACGGCGCGCCCGCCCTCGACTGGGCCCGCGGGACCGCGCGCCTGCTCGCGGTGCTGCCCGAGGTGCGGGTGCTGACCAGGACCACCGCGATCGGCTACTACGACGGCAACTACGTGACCGCGGTCGAGCGGCGCGGCTCGGGCGAGCGGCTGTGGCATCTGCGGGCCCGCCGCGTGGTGCTGGCGACGGGCGCGCAGGAGCGCTCGCTCGCCTTCCCTGACAACGACCGTCCCGGGGTGATGCTCGCCTCGGCCGCGCGTACCTATGCCAACAGGTACGGCGTGCGGCCTGGCACCAGAGCGGTGGTCTTCACCTGCGCTGACTCCGGCCACGAGGCGGCCCGCGACCTGGCGGCGGCCGGGGTCGAGGTGGTCGCCGTGCTCGACGCCCGCGACGGCGCGGAGATCACCGGCACCACCGCGGATGCGGAAGGGCTGCTGACGGGCGTGCGCAGGCGGGGCGGGGAGCACGTCGACGCCGACCTGCTGGCCGTGGCGGGTGGGTGGAACCCGGTGGTCAACCTGTTCAGCCAGTCGCAGGGCAGGCTGCGCTTCGACGAGGAGCTGCAGGCGTTCGTCCCGCACCTGTCGGCGCAGGCCGAGCGCTCGGCGGGGGCGTGCAGAGGTCTGTACGGCACCGCCGAGGCGATCGCGGACGGCTTCGCCGCCGGCGCGCAGGCGGCCGGGCTGACCGGGTTCGCCGAGCGGACCAACCATCGCATCCCGGACAGTGACGAGCCGCCGCTCAGGCCCCCGGCCGCGCTCTGGACGATGGGCGACGACCCCGCCACTTCCTTCGCCGACCTGCACCGCGACGTCACCGTGGCCGACCTGCGGCGCGCGGCGGGCACCGGGATGCGCTCGGTGGAGCACGTCAAGCGCTACACCACCGCGGGCACCGGCGCCGACCAGGGCAAGACGGCCGGAGCGGTGGTCGTGGGCGTCATGTCCGCGCTGCTCGGGGCGGCGCCGGGGCAGATGGGGACGACGACGTTCCGCCCGCCGTACACGCCGGTGTCCTTCGCGACGCTGGCGGGGCGCGACCGCGGCGCGCTGTCGGACCCCGTGCGGACCACCGCGATGCACGACGCGCACCTCGCCAGGGGCGCGGTCTTCGAGGACGTCGGCCAGTGGAAGCGCCCGCGCTACTTCCCCCTCGGCGAGGAGGACATGGCGGCGGCGGTGCGGCGCGAATGCCGGGCGGCGCGTACGGCGGTGGCCGCCATGGACGCCTCCACCCTCGGCAAGATCGACATCAGGGGCGCCGGAGCCGGGGAGTTCCTGGACCGGATCTACACCAACATGTACTCGACGCTGGCCGTGGGCGCCTGCCGCTACGGGCTGATGTGCAAGGCCGACGGCATGGTCTTCGACGACGGCACCACGGCCAGGCTCGGGCCCGAGCACTTCCTCATGACCACCACCACCGGCAACGCCGCCGCCGTGCTCGACTGGCTGGAGGAGTGGCACCAGACCGAGTGGCCCGAGCTGGACGTGCGGTTCACCTCGGTCACCGACCACTGGGCGACCGTGGCGATCGCCGGTCCGAAGGCGCGCGGGATCGTGGCGGCGCTCGCGCCCGAGGCGGCGGAGCTGGCGTTCATGCGCTGCGTGGAGACGAAGGTCGCCGGGGTGGACGGGCGCGTGTTCAGGATCAGCTTCTCCGGCGAGCTGGCCTACGAGGTGAACGTGCCCTGGTGGTACGGCGCGGCGTTGTGGGAGAGCGTGCTGGCCCTGGGGGCGGTGCCGTACGGGACCGAGACCATGCACGTGCTGCGCGCCGAGAAGGGCTTCGCGATCGTCGGGCAGGAGACCGACGGGACCGTCACCCCGCAGGACCTCGGCATGGAGTGGATCGTCTCGCGCCGCAAGCCCGACTACGTGGGCAGGCGCTCGCACGCCCGCCCCGACACCGTCCGCGCGGGCCGCAAGCGGCTGGTCGGGCTACTGCCCGAGGCGTTCGTGGAGGAGGGGGCGCAACTGCTCGCGCCCGGCGGCGGCGCGATGCTGGGGCACGTGACCTCCAGCTACACCGGCGCGGTGCTGGCGATGGCCCGCGACGTCGCGCCGGGCGACCGGCTGGAGGCGGTCTGCGACGGGCGGACGGTGCCGGTCACCGTGGTCGAGCCGGTCTTCTACGACCCGGACAACACCCGCCGCGAGGGCGAGCCCGCCGAGCCGGCCGGAACGGTGGGGGAGTGGCGGCCGGAGAGCCCGGCCGCGCGTTACGCCCACCGCTTCCTGGCCGCGAGCTCCGATCGGGTACGGCTGCGCGAGCTGCCGTTCGTGCGCATGTGGGAGGTACGCGGCCAGGACCCCGGGCAGGGGCTGCGCCTGGGCCCGGCCTGGTGGCTGGTGACCGGCGACGACGGCCGGGAGGGCTGGACGGACGTCTCCGGCCAGCGGACCGTGCTGGAGCTGTCCGGCCCGGACGCCGTCGAGGTGCTGGTCACCGGTTGTCCGATCGACCTGCACCCCGCGGCCTTCCCCGGCTACGCGCAGACGCTGCTCGGAAAGGCCGGGGTGATCCTGGAGCGGACCGCCCCCGGCACCTTCCGCGTCTACGTGCGCTCGTCGTTCACCGGCTACCTGGCCGAGTGGCTGCTGGACGCGCTCAGCCACCCTGCTGCGGCGAGCAGGACTCCTTCTCGGTGACCGGCGCGTCGGGCGCGGTGTCGGAGACCGAGACCTTGAGCTGCGCGGTGGAGGCGAGCAGGCTGCCGACCGGCGCCCCGCCCGCCTTCTCCTCGACGACGACGCTGCGCTCGCCGAGCAGGGCGTAGCTCTCCCTGTCGATGATCAGCTCGGAGCGCCGGCCGTTCCAGACGCCGCCGACGCCGAGCCCCTTGCGCCCGGCGGCGTCCTCGGCGTCCTCGGCGACGGTGATGCCGGGCAGCGTGCCCAGCGCCTTGAACAGCGCGGCCCGCTGCCGCGGCGGCATGTACGACTCGCGCAGCAGCTCACTGGCGCCGTCCCAGACCGTCAACTCGGGCGCGACCTGCTTGTCGCCGTTGGCGGGGAACGACTTGTACAGCCACGCCTTCATCGCCTCGGGCTCGGTCGGCAGCCCCTTGAGCGTCGTGTAGTCCTTGCTCCACGGGCCCGGCGCTCCGCAGTACACCAGCGGCATCACCTCGGTGCCCTTCTCCGCGTACGCCTTCTCCGGGATCGTCCAGCCCGGGTAGGCGACGGGGTCGATGGTCTCGATCCGGAGCACGCCCTCGCGGCCCTGAGGGTCCTCCTTGCCATCGGCCCTGAGCCAGATCTTCCGCTTCGTCCGGTACAGCCAGCGCTCCACCGTGCCCTCGCCGATGGACTCCGAGGTGTACATGGTCTGGGACTCGGTGACCACGTACTGGTCGTCGCGCGGCTCCAGCTCCTCGACAGCGGCCCCCGCCGCACGGTCGAAGACCTGCTCGGCCGACATGAGCGCCATCTTCGGCTGGGCCACCACCGGGCCGCCCGGCCGCGCGGAGGTGGTCTCGGCGGGCAGGAACACGGCCGCGCCCGCGCCGACGGCGAGCACGAGCGCTCCCGCCACGGCGAAGGTGTACGGCTTGCGCCACGCCAGGCGCCTCCTGCCCGCCGCGACCAGTCGATCCCTGGCCATGGCCTTGGTGCCGGGATCGTACGGGGGGACGTCGGGACGTGCCTGGTTCACCAGGTCGAACTCGTTCATCGGGTGCCTTCCAGGGCGCTGCGGATCTTGGCTCGGGTGCGTGACAGGCGCGAGCGCACGGTGCCCACCGGGATGCCCAGCGCCTCCGCCGCCTGCTCGTAGGACAACTCGGCCCAGGTGACGAGGAACAGCAGTTCCCGCTCCGCCGTGGCGAGCCCCGCCAGGGCGGCGGCCAGGCTGGGGCCGAGCCGTTCGGCGTCCATGCGGTCGACGCTGCGCTGCTCGAACGCCTCGCCCTCCGGCTCGGCGGTGCGCGCGAGCGCCCGCAGCTTCCTGATCTCGGTACGGCGGTGCTTGGCGATCAGGTTGGCGGCGATGCCGTACAGCCAGGGCCGGGAGTCGGGGCGCGTGAGGTCGTAGCGCCGGCGCTTGCGGAAGGCGACCAGGAACGTCTCGGCGGTCACGTCGTCGGCCAGGCTCACCTGGTCGGCGCCGAGCCTGCGGGCGGCGTAGCGGTGGATCTCGTCCGCGTGCAGGTCGAAGATGCGGGCGAAACGATCGGGCTCGGCCAGTGACTCCGCGATGACTGCGGCGTCGGCGTCGGCCGTCGGGCGGCCGGACAGCGCGGCGCTCACCACAGCGTGAGTCTTTCCATGTTGGGGCTTTCCTTCCGTAGGGCGCGTTCGCGCCCTTCACCCCGTTCTCCCCCGCACCGGCGGATCGGTTCCCAAGATCTTTTGAACGCCCCAAATCAGGATATGAAGATATTTGCCCTGTTTAGACTCTGGGGGGAATGGCTTGACCTTTTCTTGACGTGGAGGTTGTGGTGCGCGTACGTCGTCTCGCGGGCGGGCTGGTCGTCGTCGCGGCGCTGGCCGCCGGGTGCGGAGGGTTGCAGGCCGGCGTCGAACCGGAGGTCGCCGACAAGGCCACGACCCCGGTCAAGGCGGGCGAGGCCCGCAAGAAGCTGGACAAGCTCTCGGTCAAGGGGCGGGCGCCGCGTACCGGCTTCGAGCGCGAGAAGTTCGGGCCCGCCTGGGCCGACGTCGACCGCAACGGCTGCGACACGCGCAACGACATCCTCAAGCGGGACATGCGCGAGGAGACGTTCAGGAAGGGCACGCACGACTGCATCGTGCTCACCGGCGTGCTCGACGATCCCTACAGCGGCAAGACGATCAAGTTCAGGCGGGGCAACGACACCAGCATGGACGTGCAGATCGACCACGTGATCCCGCTGTCGGACGCGTGGCAGAAGGGCGCCCAGCAGTGGGCGGCGGGCAAGCGCAAGGAGTTCGCCAACGACCCGCTCAACCTCATGGCCGTCGACGGGCCGCTCAACAACCAGAAGAGCGACTCCGACGCGGCCACCTGGCTGCCGCCGCGCAAGGGCTACCGGTGCGCCTACATCGCGCGGCAGATCGACGTGAAGGTCAAGTACGCGCTCTGGGTCACGGCCGCCGAGAAGGAGGCCATGGAGCGCGTACTCGACGGGTGCTGAGGCTCAGTCGTCGTCGTCGGTCTCAGTCTCGGCGTCGGCCTTCTCGGGGGCGTTCGTGAGCACCTTGCCGGTGTTCGCGTCGAGCTTCAGCTCGTGCTCGACGTCGCCCTTGACCAGGTCGACGTCCCAGGTGCCGTCGTCGTCGTGGTCGACGCCACTCACCCAGGCGCCGGGCACCTGCTTCTTGGCGAGGTCGATGGCCTGCTCGACCGTGACCTTCGGGGCGACGGGGGCGTTGACGGAGGCGTAGGCGACGCCGCCGCCGGCGAGCAGGACCACGGCGCCGGCACCGGCGATGACGATCTTCTTGGTGATGTTCATGGGTCAAGAAAAGCGCGATCAAGGGTAAAGCCGCGCTGTGGCAACCCTAAGGCTGGGTTAACCCGAGGACCAGCTCGACCGCGGCCCTCGACACCGTCATCGACCCGCCCGACGACTCCGCGGTACGGCGGGCGATGTCCAGGCCCAGTCCGGTGGAACCGGCCGCGCTGGAGCCGCGTTCGCGCAGTTCGGGCGGGAAGCCGGGGCCCTCGTCCGCGACGGTCAGGGCGGCGCCCTTCTCGTGCGGCGCCAGCCGTACCGAGAAGGCGACCCCCTCGGGCGTGTGGGCGAAGACGTTGCCCAGCAGCGCGTCCACGCACGCGGCCAGCTCGGCCGCGCCCACCGCGACCTCCAGCGGCCGGTCGGGCAGCTCGACCGTGAGCGCGCGCTCCTGGTCCTCGGCCAGCACCGCCCAGAACCGCACTCGGTCGCCCACCACGGCCGTCGCGTCGCACGAGGCGCTCGGCGGGCGACCGCCCGCGCGGCCCCGCGCCTCGGTGATGAGGGCGCTCACCGCGCGTTCCAGCGCGTCGGCACGCGCGCCCACGCGAGCCGCCTCCTCCGGGTCGCGCAGCGACTCGGCGTCCAGGCGCAGGCCGGTCAGGGGCGTGCGCAGGCGGTGCGATAGGTCCGCCACCGACTCGCGCTCGCTCGCCAGCAGGTCGCCGATCCGGCCGGCCAGGTGGTTGAGCGCCAGGCCCACCGACTCCACCTCGGGCGGACCGCCCGGCTCCGCCCGCGCGTCCAGGTCGCCGCCCGCCAGCCGGTGGGAGACCCGGGCCAGCTCGTCCACCGGCCGCGTCACCCGCAACGCCAGCCGGTCGGCCAGCACGATCCCCAGCACCACCAGCGCCAGGCCGAGCAGCAGCAGCGCCAGCCACGCCTCCCGCACGCCCGCGAACAGCTCGGCGTCGCTCACGAACACCCGGATCACCACCGGGCCCTGCGCGGAGCGCACCGAGACCAGGACCTCCCTGCCGCCCGCGGTCTCCGCGGTGACGCTGCGCCCGGCGCGCGCCAGCCGTACCGCGTCCGACTCCTTCGCCTGCCTGCCCATGACCCGCCCGTCCGGCAGGAACACCGACACGGGCGCGGGCACCCGCTCCACGGCCAGCTCCAGGTCGGGGGTGCCCACCGCCACGACCACCGACTCGGCCGCGCTGGTCGCCCGCGCCATCGCGCCGTTCTCGGCCACCGAGCGGATCAGCAGCGCCATCGGCACCAGCAGCGCGATCAGCACCACCGACGTCGTCGCCGCTACGAGCAGCCCCAGCCAGCGCCTCACGCGGGACCGACCAGCTTGACGCCGACGCCGCGGACGGTGTGCAGGTAGCGGGGTTCCGAGGCGGTCTCGCCGAGCTTCCTGCGCAGCCACGACAGGTGGACGTCGACGGTCTTGTCGGCGCCGCCGTACGGGATCTGCCAGACCTCCGTGAGCAGCTCGCGCTTCGAGACTACCTCGCCCGCGCGGGCCGCCAGGTAGTGCAGCACGTCGAACTCCCGCGGCGTCAGGTCCAGCGTCGTCCCGTCGAGCGCGGCCACCCGCGAGCGCGGGTCGAGGCTCAGCCCGCCCACCCGCACCGACGCGTCGGGGCGGTCCTCGGCGGTACGGCGCAGCACCGCCTTGATCCTGGCGTTGAGCTGGGCGGCGCTGAACGGCTTGACCACGTAGTCGTCCGCCCCCGCGTCCAGGACCGGGACCATCTCGGCGTCGCCGTCGCGCGCCGTGGCCACGATCACCGGGACCTGGCTGACCGAGCGCAGCATGCGCAGCAGCTCGCGGCCGTCGAGGTCGGGGAGGCCGAGGTCGAGCACGACCAGGTCGGGCCGGTCCTGCACGGCCAGGCGCAGGCCGTCGAGGGCGGTGGGCGAGGAGGAGACGGCGTGACCCAGCTCCCGCAGGCCCCTGGTGAGGGCGGTGCGGATGGTCGCGTCGTCCTCGATGAGGAGGATGGAGGCCATATAACTCCACGTTAACCTGGCGTTAGACCTGGTTGGGGGAGTGTTGGGCCGTGAAGAGACTGATGCTGGCATGGGCGGTGACGGCGCTGGCCGCCGCGGGGGCGGCGGTGGCGGTGCTGGGCCTGCTGGGCGGCGTGCTCACCGGCCAGTCTGGAAATGTCATGACACAGGCGGAGGCTCGTTCCGCGCTCGCCACGCTGCCGCCCGGAACCGCCACCTCGGGCGCCTCTCCCGCCTCGACCGGCGGCAAGGTGATCAGGACGGCGGGCGGCACCGTCATCGCCACCTGCTCCCCGGCCGGTCAGGTCAGCCTGCGCAACTGGAGCCCCTTCCAGGGCTACTCCGTCGACGACCCCTCGCCCGGCCCCGCCTCCTCCCTGAAGATCGAGTTCGACCGGGAGGAGGGCGAGGACGTCGAGGTGGTGGTCCGCTGCCAGAACGGCCGGCCCGTTATCTAGCCTTCGCCCGCCCTTCCGCGGCCAGTGCCGCCCCTTCGTCTAGCCTTCCGCGGCCAGTGCCGCCTTCGTCAGGTCGGCCTGGCGGCGGATCTGGCGCATCACGACCGGGTTCAGCCCCTTGGCCTCGAACGTGGCGACCATGCCGTCCATGACCGCGTGGGCCTGGGCTAGGTCGCCCTGGCGGGCCTCGGCGCGGGCCAGGCGGCGCATGACCATGTTGAGCGTGATGTTGTCGATCGAGGGGTTCCTGGCCACCACGCCGAGCTGCTCGATGCTCTCCTTGGTGTCCGGCGGGCGGATGCGCAGGTTCCTGGCCGGGGTCAGGTCCTTGAACTCCCGCTCGGCGTTGAGTCCCTTGACCATCCGGGCGTAGACGGACAGGGGGTGCGAGCCGTACCGGGAGATGACCTCGTCGAGGGCGTCGTTGCCCGAGCGCAGCGCCGGGGAGTCCGAGCCGAGCAGCGAGAACAGCTTGCCCTGCTCCTCGCCCAGCATCAGCTCGGCCACCCGGTGGTCGTCGGCCGAGACCGGGTAGCCGACCCTGATCGCGCAGACGTTGGAGACGATCCGCGAGCCGTCGCCCGCGATGTACTGGGCGCGCACCTGGTACTCGCCCGGCTGCTGGAAGTAGTGGCCGTCGCGGCCGTGGCCGATGTAGGCGCTGCGGTAGACGGCCGGGTTGTTGTCGTCCAGGCGGATGTCCGGCGAGGTGTCCACGCAGTGGCGCATCATCGGCCGGTAGACGACCGTGCGGCCGCCGGGCTGCGTGATGCACACCTGCGTGAACTCCGTGTCCGGGTGCAGATGGCTGTGCGTGGTACGCGGCTCGCCGGTCACCCCGAGCTTCAGCTCCACCACGACCGGCTCGCCGAAGCCGAACGACTCCTTGGCCCGCAGCTCCAGCCGCAGCCCCGACTGGTCCATGACCGGGTGCTCGAACGGGTCGATCTCGGCGGCCCCGGTGCCGAACGCGTTGGCGCCCATCGCCACGTCGCGGAAGAAGCCGTGGCGCAGGTGGACCAGCTCCACGTCCGTGAACTGGAACGGGAACGCCGCCCAGTAGCCCTGCTCGCCGCCCGGACGGTAGTTCTGCACGTAGTTCATCCACGACAGGTCGCCGAAGCCGCCGTTCGGGCCGAGCGGCTGGGGCGGGGTGGCCAGGTTCTTCTGCCAGGAGTGCAGCAGGTTGAAGGCGTGGCCCAGCTCGTGGACGTACGTGCGGAGCTGGGCGCGCTGCGCCTGCGGGCTCTGGCCCTGGATCGCGTCGTAGAAGACGGCCGCGCCCTGGCGCTGGAAGCCGTCGTTGTAGTCGAACATGATGCCCCGGTAGCCGCCCACGTGCTTGCTGGCCACCAGCAGCCAGACCCGCCAGGCTGCGGCGTCGCCGTACCTGCTGAACTGGGTCGTCATCGCGTGGTGCAGCTCCGCGTCGTCCCAGGCCAGGTCGGCGCCCTCGCCCCCGGTGGCCACCACGCCCGGCTCGGTCACGCGCAGCTCGATCCCGGCCTCCGCGTAGGCGGCGGGCACGTTGAGCTCGCGCGCGGGCGAGGCGGCCGGGCCCGGCAGCGAGCCCGTGTGGTACGACACGAACGGCACCGCGCCCACCACCGAATCCTGCTCCAGCAGGACCGTGCGGAAGTACGGCGAGACGTAGGCGAGCTGGAAGTCGTCACCGCCCACGTGCGCGCTCGCGCCCTCATGGGTGATCGTGATGCTGACGCTCCTGGTGGGAACGCTGTAGGTGAACCGGCCCGAGCCCCAGACGCGCGCCGTGTCGCCCTCCGCCTGAACGTTCGGCTGGTCGACGCGGAAGGAGCCCACGTACGAGGTGGTCGCCCCCGCCACCGAGAACAGGTCGCCGCTGACCCGTCCGGTGGGACGCGCTCCGTCGACGTCGACCCTGAGCTCCAGCCGCGCGTCGCCGTTCTGACCCTGGTACAGCCCGCTGATCATTGGGGGGCTCCCTCCCGATGGGGGTTACACCGGGGACGTTCCCCTCGCCGAGGGAGCCTGTCAACAGGCCGTTTCAGCGAGCGCCGCGGACCTGGAGGGAGCTGAGGAGTTCCTCGGAGGCGTGGGTGATCGCCTCCACGGCGCGGTCGAAGGCCTCCGCGTTGTGCGCGGCGGGCGCGCGGAACCCCGAGATCTTGCGCACGAACTGCAGCGCCGCGGCCCGCACGTCCTCCTCGGTCACGTCTTCGGTGTACGGCGGGCGCAGCGTCTTGATGCTTCTACACATGCCTCAACGGTAATAGCCGATGCGCTGGCTGATCTCCCGGGCACCGGCGGCCACGACGGCCCCGGCCTCGGGCAGGCGCTCGCGCGTCAGCCGGTACGACGGCCCCGACGCGCTCACCGCCGCCACCACCGAGCCGTCCGAACCGCGCACCGGGGCCGCGACCGCGTTCAGCCCCATCTCGAGCTCCTCGACCGTGGCCGCCCAGCCGCGTTCCCTGATCTCGGGCAGGCCAAGGCCCTCGACCGTGACGATCGTGGCGGGCGTGTAGCGCTCCAGCTCGCGGGGGATCGGCAGCGCGCCGAAGGCCAGCAGAACCTTGCCGCTGGAGGTGGCGTGGGAGGGGGTGCGCTGGCCCACCCAGTTGTGTCCGCTGATGGCCGCCGGGCCGCGTACCTGGCTGATGTTGACGGCGTGGCCGTCCTGGGGGACCGCGAGGTTGACCGTCTCGCCGACCTCCTCGGCCAGGCGGCGGCACACCTCCCGGCTCTCCTTGGACAGATCGAGCTGCGCCGTGGCCGCCCCGGCCAGCCGTACCACGCCGAACCCGAGCCGGTAGCGCCCGCGGTCGCCGCTCTGCTCGACCAGGCCGCCCTGTTCGAGGGCGTTGAGCAGCCGGAACGCGGTCGACTTGTGCACGTCCAGCTCCACCGCCAGATCGGTGACCCGGGTGGCGCCCTTTTTGGCGAGGATCTCCAGGATCGCGATCGCCCGATCCACGGACTGCACCGAGCTGTTGCTCATGGCGCAACACTACTGATTTTCTGCCGGCTTTTCTGTCAGTGCCGAGTGGGAAGCTCTCCACCATGACGTTCTCAGAAGGCGCGCCCTGCTGGGCACAACTGCTGACACCCGACGCCGAGGCGGCCAAGCGCTTCTACGGCGGCCTGTTCGGCTGGACCTTCGACGATCGCGGCGCCTTCACCATGTGCTTCGACGGCACCAGGCCCGCGGCCCAGATCACGCAGGCGCCGGGAGAGGCGTGGGAGGTCTACCTGGCCACCCCCGACGTCACCGCCGCGGCCGCCCGGGTCCCCGAGGCCGGGGGCACCCTGCTGGAGAAACCCTTCGACGTACCCGGCCACGGCCGCTACGCCCGCGCCGCCGACCCCGCCGGGACGCCGTTCGCGTTGTGGCAGGCGGGTGAGTTCGCCGGCGGCGGACTGCACTGGCTCGACCTCAACACCCGCGATGGCTCGCGGATCGACGCCTTCTACTCGGCTGTCTTCTCCTACGACGTGCGTCCGGCGTCCGCGGACTACTCGCTGTGGCACGCCGGTGGGCGCGCGGTGGCGGGGCGGCTGGAGATGTCCGACGAGGAGTGGGCGGGGATCCCTGAGCACTGGATGACGTACTTCGCGGTGGAGGACGTGGAGGCTACGGCTTCGCTGGCGGAAAGGCTGGGCGGCACAGTGGGCCACGGCCCCGTGGACTCCCCCCAAGGCCGCCTGGCCATCATCGGCGACCCCTCCGGCATCCCCTTCACCACCATCACCCCCACCCCCACCTAACCCCACACCCCACCACCCCGACCCGCTCAGCCAACACCACCCGCCCCGGTCCGACCGGCCACCGCCGCACCGGTACCTGGCTCCGGCATCGTCTGCCCGGGAAGGTCCTGCTCATGTGGCCCACCTCGGCTCGTGGCATGCGCGCTCGTTTTCGGAGGGCACCCGCCTTGCGCGGTGGCTCCCGGGTTGGGGTTGTCCCGCGTCTTGTTCAGTCCGGAGGCCGCGCCGCGGGGCAGGGGTGGGCAGGTGGGATGGGTTTCGTTGGAGGGGTGGCGGAGCGTGTGGAGGGTGGGTCAGGGGGCGGGGCTGAGTTCGGTGCCGAAGGCGGTGGCGATTTTGCGCATGCCGGTGGCGAGTTCGTCCCGGTCCAGGGCGTCTATGCGTTCGGCGGGGCCGGAGACGGACATGGCGGCCACCACGCGGTTGCCGTCCTGGACCGGTACCGCCAGGCAGTGGACGCCCAGTTCCTCCTCGCCCAGGTCCATCGCGTAGCCGCGAACGCGGACCCGGTCCAGTTCGGCGAGCATGGACTGCGGGTCGGTGATGGTGTTGGCGGTCTTGCGGGGCATGCCGGTGCGTTCGAACAGGCTCAGGGCCTCGTCGGTGGTCCGGTCGGCGAGCAGCACCTTGCCCACGGCCGTACTGTGCGGCAGCACCCGCCGCCCCACCTCGGCGAACATCCGCAACCTGCGCGGCGACGGCACCTGCGCCACGTAGACGATGAAGTCACCCTCCAGCACGGCCAGGTTGGCCGTCTCGCCGGACAACTCGACCATCCTGGTCAGGTACGGCTGCGCCCACACCCCGACCATCCGCTCGGCGATACCGCCCAGCCGTACCAGCCCGCCCCCGAGGGCATAGCGCCGGTCCGACTCCTGGCGTACATACCCGCGTGACAGCAGGGTCTGGAGCAACCGGTGGATCGTCCCGTACGGCAGGCCCGTCCTGGCCGCGATCTCCGACAGCCCCGCTTCGCCGCCATGCTCGGCCAGCGCCTCCAGCACGTCGAGCGCCCGATCAACCGACTGCACGCTCACCCGCTCACCCCCGCTCGCTCCCCACCCGTTCCCCCGGGAAACCTACTCCCGATCCACCCACCTCCAGACCAACCCAACCCCCACGACCCAACCCACTCGGGTCCAACAGCCTCGGGTCTGACGGTCTGCGGTCTGACGGCCTGGGGTCTGTCAGCCTCGGGGTCGATGGCCTGCGGCCGGACAACCTGGGGTCTGACGGTCCCAGGTCTGACGGTCCCGGGTCTGACGGTCCGGGGTCTGACGGCCTGGGGTCCGACGGCCTGGGGTCCGACGGCCCTTGGTCTGATGGTCTGCGGTCTGACGGTCTGGGGGATGACGGTCTGCGGTCTGACGGCCGCAGGGGTGAGGGACCGGGCTGGGGTGGCGTGTCGGTGGGTCATTGCGTCCCTCACGGTGAGACGTCGCGTAGGGAGACACCACGTAGCGAGGCGTCGAGGATCTCGGCCGTGTGGGCCACGCGGATCGAGCCCCCCGCCCGCCCCACAGCCGAGGCGATCTGCATCGTGCACCCCGGGTTCGCCGACACCAGCACCTCCGCCCCGGTCGACGCCACCGACCTGGCCTTCCGTTCACCCAGCTCACGTGCCGCATCCGGCTGGAAGATGTTGTACGTCCCCGCCGACCCGCAACAGATCGCCGCCTCCGGCACCTCACGCACCGACAACCCGGGAATGGCCGACAGCAGTGCACGCGGCTGGGCCCGGATGCCCTGGGCGTGGGCCAGGTGGCAGGCGTCGTGGTAGGCGACGGTCAGGGGCAGGGGGTGGCGGGTGGCGGCGGGGCCGAGTTCGGCGAGCCATTCGGCCAGATCGACGGTCCTGATGGCACGGGCCCTCGCCGCCCAGTCCGGCTGGCCGGCGAGCAGCTCGCCGTACTCCTTCATGGACGAGCCACACCCGGCGGCGTTGACGACGACGGTGGTGACTCCGGCGCGTTCGAAGGTGCGGATGGTGCGCCGCGCGAAGCGGCGGGCCTGGTCCTCGCGGCCGGAGTGCACGCTGAGGGCGCCGCAGCAACCCTGGCCGGGAGGGATCACGACCTCGCACCCCTCCAGCGCGAGCACCCGCGCGGTCGCGGCGTTGACCTGGGGAAAGAACTCCCCCTGCACGCACCCGGTGAGCATGCCGACCACGGCCCGGCGCGGCCCGCGCGCCCGTACCCGGCGGGGCAGGCGCTGCCTGCGAGGGGCGACCGGCGGTGCGAGGGCGGCCATCGCGCCCAGGCTCGGATGCACCCGTTCCAGGAACGGCGCCATCCGCTCGGCCAGCCCGATACCAGGACGCAACGCCCGAAGCCGCCGGGGATAGGGGAACAGGCTGAACACGATCCCGCGCACCGCCCGCTCCAGCGGATCGCGCACGTGCACCCGTTCGACCTCGGCCCGCGTCTGCTCGATCAGCCGGTCGTACTGCACCCCGGACGGGCACGCCGTCACGCACGCCATGCACCCGAGGCAGGCGTCGAAATGCCCGGCCATCTGGGGAGTGACCGGTGTGCCCTCGGTGTGCTGTTTCATGAGGTGGATCCGCCCGCGAGGGGAATCCATCTCCTCGCCCCACAGCACGTAGGTCGGGCAGGTGGGCAGGCAGAACCCGCAGTGCACGCAGTCCTTGATCAGCTTCGGATCCACCGTCAGATCCCTCCCACGAACCGGCCGGGGGACATCCTGCGCCCGGGATCGAACCGCTCCTTCACCCGCCGCATCAGCGGCAGCGCGGACACCTCACCCCACCTGTCCACCGCGTACGGCGAGGCCAGCACGCTGACCCGGGCCCCCGCCCCCCGCAGCCCGTCCACCGCCTTCCCGAACCCGAACCCGGCCCCGGCCCCGGCCCCGGCCTCGGACCCGTCCCCCCAGAGGAAGAACCGCCCGGAGACCGGCGAACCCCGCAAAGCCAGCCCAGAGCCCTCCAAGGCACCCAGAACCCCTGAGACCCGATCGGGCAGGCAGCGCACCTCGGCCAGCCACTCGCCGTCCCCCACCTCGCCCCACCAGGCGGGCATGCCACCATGCCCACCCATCAGGGCGACCTCACCGCCGTCGGCGTCGCCCTCACCATCACCGCGACCGCCCTCACCGACAAGGCCACCGCCGTCGCCCTCGCTGTCCAAGAGCGCCCGCGCACGACGTTCCGCGGCCGCGCCCTCCACCAAGGCCGCGATCGTGACAGGACCGGAGGTTCCAGGCCAGTCCAGCTCAACCGCCGCAGGCTCGGCCTGCGCCGCGGCCAGCCGTACCGCGAACTCCTGGACCTGCGGGGGAGCCACGCGCGTGCGCACCCACACCCGCTCGGCCGCCAGCGGATGCAGACGGAAAGTGGCTTCCGCGATCACCCCGAGCGTCCCGAACGAGCCGGTGAACAGCTTGCCCAGGTCGTAGCCGGCGACGTTCTTGACGACCTTGCCCCCGGATTTGGCGATGGTGCCGTCGGCCAGGACGACGGTGATGCCGATGAGGAGGTCGCGCGGCGTGCCGTACCGGAAGGAGCGGGGGCCGGTGGCGCCGGTGGCGAGCAGGCCGCCGACGGTGGCCTCGTCGCGGAACGGGCCGTCGTAGACGAGTTCCTGGCCCTGCGCCGCGAGGTGGGCGGCGAGCGCCGCCAGCGTGACGCCCGCCTGCGCGCGGACCACGAGGTCGCCGGCGGCGTGCTCGATGATCTCGTTCATGCAGCAGGTGTCGATCAGCACGTCGCAGCGCTCGGGCGGCGCGCCCCAGTCGAGCTTGGTGCCGCCCCCGACGGTCACCGTGGCGAGGTCCGCCGCGGCGCAGGCGCGCAGCAGCGCGGAGATCTCCTCCACCGACTCCGGCAGCGCGACCAGACCGGGCCGCACGCCGCCGACCGCGTCGAGCGGACCGGCCTCGCGTACGGCCACGCCGCTCCCGGCCAGCGCCCGCGCCGCCACGTCCGCCATCAGAACTGCTCCGCCTTCCCCGACTCGACCAGGGGATGCACGCCCCTGCGCACGCCGGGCACCTCGCCGCACAGCCGCGGCGTGGGGAAGACCTTGCCGGGGTTGGACAGGTTCGAGGGGTCGAAGGCACAGCGGACGAGTTGCATGGTGTCGAGATCGTCGTCGGAGAACATCCTCGGCATATATCGGGACTTGTCCACCCCGACCCCGTGCTCACCCGTGATCGATCCGCCGTTCTCGATGCACAGATCGAGGATCTTGCCCGACACCGTCTCCGCCCGCTCGCCCGCCCCCGGCTCCGCGTCGTCGAACAGCACCAGCGGGTGCAGGTTCCCGTCGCCCGCGTGGAAGACGTTCGCCACCTTGATCCCGTACTCGGCGGAGAGCCGGTCGATGCTCGCCAGCACCGCGGGTAGGCTGGTGCGCGGCACCACGCCGTCCTGCACGATGTATGCCGGGCTGATCCGCCCCACCGCCGCGAACGCCGACTTGCGGCCCTTCCAGATCGCCGCCCGCTCGGCCGGATCGGCCGCCACCCGCAGCTCGAACGCCCCCGCGCACAACTCCTTGAGCTGCGCGAACTGCCGCTCGACCGCCTCGGCCGGCCCGTCCAGCTCCACGATCAGCACCGCCCCGGCCCCCTCGGGGTAGGCGCAGGCCACCGCGGCCTCGGCCGCCTCGATCGACAGCGCGTCCATCATCTCGATGGCCGCCGGCACGATCCCCGCGCCGATGATCGCCGACACCGCCTGGCCGCCCTGCTCGATGCTCGCGAAGGCGGCCAGCACCGTCGTCACGGCCTCAGGGGTACGGCTGAGCCGTACCGTGACCTTGGTGGCGATGCCCAGCGTGCCCTCCGAGCCCACGAACGCCCCGAGCAGGTCGTAACCCGGATCCATCCGGTCAAGCGTCACGATGTCCCCGTCGGGGGTGACGATCTCCAGGGCCTCGACGTGGTTGACGGTGAAGCCGTACTTGAGGCAGTGGGCGCCGCCGGAGTTCTCGGCCACGTTGCCGCCGATGGAGCAGATCTGCTGGCTGGAGGGGTCGGGGGCGTAGTAGTAGCCCTGGTCGCGTACCGCCTCGGTGATCGCCAGGTTGGTGACGCCCGGCTCGACGACCGCGCGCCGGTTGGGCAGGTCGATCTCCAGGACGCGCCGCATCTTCGAGGTGACGATGAGCACGCCGTCGGTCCTGGGCAGCGCGCCGCCGGACAGGCCCGTGCCCGATCCCCTGGCGACGAACGGCACGCCGTACCTGTTGCAGAGTCTGACGATCGCGGCGATCTGTGCCGCGGAGTCGGCGAGCACCACGACGCCCGGGGTGGCCCGGTGGTAGGTCAGGCCGTCGCACTCGTAGGTGCGCAGGCGTACCGGGTCGGTGATGACCTCGCCTTCACCCGAGGCCACCCCCTGAAGCGCCGTGATGAGCTCAGCCAGAGGGGTCATGGCATGCGAGCATAAGCCGGAAGGGTGAGGAACTCCGCGAAATCATCGTCGAGCGCGACCTCCTTGAAGAGCGCCTCGGCCTGGGCGTAGCGCTCGGCGTCGTAGCCGGGCTCCTTCGCGATCTTGGCCAGCTCGTCGGCGATGATCCGCTCGACCAGTTCCTTCGTGACCGTCTCGCCGGTGTCGGCCAGCGCGATGCCGTTGTGGATCCACTGCCAGATCTGCGAGCGGGAGATCTCGGCGGTGGCGGCGTCCTCCATGAGGTTGTGGATCGCGACCGCGCCGAGCCCGCCCATCCAGGCGGCCAGATAGCGCAGGGCGACGTCCACGTTGTTGCGCAGCCCGGTCTCGGTGATGCCGCCGGGGGTGGCCGAGACGTTGAGCAGGTCCTCGGCGCTGACCTGGACGTCCTCGCGGGTGCGGTCGAGCTGGTTGGGACGCGCGCCGAGCACGCCGTCGAAGACCTCGCGGCAGATCGGCACCAGGTCGGGGTGCGCCACCCACGAGCCGTCGAAGCCGTCGCCCGACTCGCGGGTCTTGTCCGCGCGCACCTTCTCCAGTGCGACCGCGTTGACCTCGGGGTCGCGGCGGCTCGGGATGAACGCGGCCATGCCGCCGATCGCGTGCGCGCCCCGCTTGTGGCAGGTGCGGACCAGCAGTTCGGTGTACGCGCGCATGAACGGGGCGGTCATCGTCACCGCGTTGCGCTCGGGCAGCAGGAACTCCCTGCCCCGCGTGCGGAACTTCTTGATCACGCTGAAGAGGTAGTCCCAGCGGCCCGCGTTGAGACCGGCCGAGTGCTCGCGCAGCTCGTACAGGATCTCCTCCATCTCGAACGCGGCCGGGTACGTCTCGATCAGGACGGTCGCCCGGATCGTGCCCTGGGGGATGCCGAGCGCGTCCTGCGCGTGGACGAAGACGTCGTTCCACAGGCGCGCCTCGAGGTGGGACTCCATCTTGGGCAGATAGAAGTACGGGCCCTTGCCCTTGTCGAGCTGGAGGCGCGCGCAGTGGAAGAAGTAGAGGCCGAAGTCGAACAGCGAGGCGGCGACCTCCTGGCCGTCGACCAGAGCGTGCTTCTCGTTGAGGTGCCAGCCGCGCGGGCGGACCACGACCGTGGCCAGTTCCTCGTCGGGCCCCAGCGTGTAGCTCTTGCCACCGGTCTCGAAGTCGATGGCGCGCTCCAGGGCGCTGCGCAGGTTGAGCTGGCCGGCGACGCAGTTCTCCCACAGCGGCGAGTTGGCGTCCTCGAAGTCGGCCAGCCAGACCTTGGCGCCGGAGTTGAGCGCGTTGATGGTCATCTTCCGGTCGACCGGGCCGGTGATCTCGACCCGGCGGTCCTCAAGCCCAGGCGCGGGGGCGGCCACCTGCCACTCGCCCTCCCTGACCGCCTTCGTCTCGGGCAGGAAGTCGAGCGTGCCACCGGCCGACAGCTCCGCCTGCCGCGCCTGCCTGGCCTGCAGGAGTTCCAGGCGGCGGGCGTCGAAACGCCGATGGAGCGCTGCCACGAACTCGAGCGCCTCCGGGGTAAGGACCTCGTCGAACCGGTCGAGCATCGGGCCGGTGATCTCCATGGGCCGAAACCCCTTTCCATGGCGTGGAAAACATGTTCTGGATTATGGAAGTGAAGCTACTTCATGAGGGGTCGAGGGTCAAAGACGGGGGTGGAGTAGGGGGTATCCCGGATGTGGGCCCCCGCCTCGCCGGGGCAGATTTGAGACATGAAAACAATCGTGTTCGCGGGGGCTCTGCTGGCCTCCACGGCCGTCCTCACCGGCTGCGGGCTGGCGAGCATTGGGGGCCCCACCGAGGAGAGCGTCGTCAGCTACGACGTGAACGACAAGGTCGCGGCCCTGGACGTCAACTCGGGATCCGGCGACATCGTGATCACCGAGAGCGAGCGCGCGGGCATCCGCGTCACGGAAACCCTCCAGTGGCGCAACAACAAACCCCAGGCCGAGCACAAGGTCGAGGGTGACACGCTGCGCGTCACCTATGACTGCAAGGGCGGCTTCGGCTCCTGCAGCGTCAGCTACAAGATCGAGGTGCCCAAGGGCCTGAAGGTCAAGGCCGACGCCGGCTCCGGCACCATCACGCTGCGCAACCTCACCGGCGAGCTCGAAGCCTCCGCGGGCTCCGGCGACATCGAGGCCTCCTCCCTCGGCGGCAAGAAGGTCCTGGCCGACGCGGGTTCCGGCAGCATCGACCTCAAGTACGCCAGCGCCCCCAGCGACGTCAGCCTCGAAGCCGGATCCGGCGACGTCACACTGACCCTGCCCGGCGGCTCCTACAACGTCAGGGCCAACGCCGACTCCGGAGACTCCAAGGTCGAGGTCACCAACGACCCGGGCGCCGCCAACCGCGTGAACATCGAGGCCGGATCGGGCAACATCAGCGTGGTGCCCGGATAACCAGGTGTTGGCGGCGGGGATGTCGTGCCACCATCTGGGGAAGACACCACGGTGTCCGGACGTTCCCTATTAGAGATGACACGAATGCAGAATTACTCCACGCTCGACCAGATCGAGACCGGCGAGATGGACCTCGAAGAGCGCCACGCGCTGCGCCGCGTGGCAGGCCTGTCCACGGAACTCCAGGACGTCACCGAGGTCGAATACCGCCAGCTCCGACTCGAGCGGGTGGTCCTCGTGGGCGTCTGGACCTCCGGGTCTTCGAGCGATGCGGAAAACTCCCTGCTGGAGCTCAAGCTCCTGGCCGAGACAGCGGGATCCGAGGTGCTCGAAGGCCTCATCCAGCGGCGCCAGAAGCCCGACCCGGCAACCTACATCGGCTCCGGCAAGGCGCTGGAGCTGCGCGACATCGTCGACGCCTCCGGCGCGGACACGGTGATCTGCGACGGCGAGCTGACCCCGGCGCAACTGCGCGAGCTCGAAGAGGTCGTCAAGGTGAAGGTCGTCGACCGGACGATGCTGATCCTCGACATCTTCGCCCAGCACGCGCAGAGCCGCGAGGGCAAGGCCCAGGTCGAGCTCGCCCAGTTGCAGTACCTCATGCCGCGCCTGCGTGGCTGGGGTGGCAACCTGTCGCGACAGGTCGGCGGCCGCTCCTCCAACGGCGTCGGCGTCGGCGGGCGCGGACCCGGTGAGACCAAGATCGAGCTCGACCGGCGGCGCATCCGCGAGCGCATGTCGAAGCTGCGCAAGCAGATCTCCGGTATGTCCACCTCGCGCGAGGTCATGCGCCACCAGCGCCAGCGCCGCGAGGTGCCGGCCGTGGCCATCGCCGGCTACACCAACGCGGGCAAGTCCTCGCTGCTCAACCGCATCACCGGTGCGGGCGTGCTGGTCGAGGACGCATTGTTCGCCACCCTGGACCCGACCGTGCGCAGGTCGCGCACGCCGGACGGGCGGCTGTTCACGATCGCCGACACCGTCGGCTTCGTGCGCCACCTGCCGCACCAGTTGGTGGAGGCGTTCCGGTCCACGCTGGAGGAGGTCGCCGACGCGGACCTGATCCTCCACGTGGTGGACGGCTCACACCCCGACCCCGAGGGGCAGATCGCGGCGGTCCGCGAGGTCTTCTCCACCATCGACGGCGCGCTCGACGTGCCCGAGCTCGTGGTGATCAACAAGGCCGACGCCGCCGACCAGGAAGTGATCGACCGCGTCATGCGGCGCGAGCGCAACAGCATCGTCGTCTCCGCGCGGACCGGCGCGGGCCTGCCCGAGCTCATGGAGCTCATCGAACGGCAGTTGCCCCGCCTGGACCACGAGGTGCGCCTGCTGGTCCCCTACGACAGGGGAGACCTGGTCTCGCGGGCCCACGAGGAGGGCGAGGTCGTCTCCGTCGAGCACGTGGAGGAGGGCACGATCCTGCACGCCTGGGTCCTGTCGAGCCTGTTCCACGAGCTGGAGAAGGTCGCCAAGCCGGTCGAACGGGTCTGATCTCCATTTTCACGGTACGGCTGCCGCTATCTCGATTGGGTGAATGCCCAGCGTATGGCGGTAGCCGTACATCTTAAATCCTGACAAATGCGACAGTGGCCTTGATGTGCTTGGGATTGCTACCATTGGCCAAGCCTCAGGAGAGCAAAGGGCACGGGTTGCGGATGATGGCTGCTGCGGGACGAGACGCATGCAGGGGGCGCTGTGACGATTGTGATTTCTTCCGAATAACCCTGTACAGTCGGCCGACCTGTGAAATAACGTAACTGAACTGAAATCGCCGGATCATGTGTCCGGCGAAACGGTCACCGCACATCATTGGCGGATGAGAGCAGGAGACCCCATGTCGTCCGGACCCGGAGCGGACTCAGTGGGCGCGGCGGAAGCCGTGCGCTGTGTTTCGCGTCCGTGCGTGGCGGTGATGCGGTGACCGTTCGCCTGCTGACCAACATCGGCCGCCTCTGGACCGGCAACGAGGTCCTGAGCAACGCGGCCATCCTCGTGCACAACGACCGCATCGCCTGGGTCGGCCGCGCGCCGGACCTGCCGCAGAGCGTGCCCGGCGTCGTCGACGACATCGTCGACGTCGACCACGTGGAGAACCTCGGCGGCGCCCTCGTCACGCCCGGCCTCATCGACGCGCACACCCACCCGGTCTACGCCGGCAACCGCTACGCCGAACTGGCCATCCGCACCGGCGGCTCCACCTCCTCGGCGATCACCGCGGCGGGCGGCGGCGTGGGCTCCACCGTCACCGTGACCCGCGGCACCGACCCGTGGACGCTGTGCAACGGCGTGCGCGAGCGCCTTCGCGCCTGGCTGCTCAGCGGCACGACCACCGTCGAGGCCAAGACCGGCTACCACCTGACGCGCGACGGCGAACTGGCCGACGTGCGGCTCCTGCGCGAGCTGGAGAAGGAGCCGATGATGCCGCGGGTGCACGTCACCTTCCTCGCGGCACACGTGGTCCCGCCCGAGTACTTCGGCCGCCAGCGCGAGTACGTCGAGGCCGTGGGCGCCTGGTGCGCCGACGCGGCCGCCGCCGGAGCCGACAGCGTCGACGTCTACTGCGACGAGGGCCACTTCACCACCGAGGAATCCCGCTGGGTCCTCGCCTCCGGCCGCAACGTCGGCCTGCTGCCGCGCATCCACGCCGGCCTGTTCAGCCGCCGCGGCGCCGTCCAACTGGCCGCCGAACTCGGCTGCGCCTCCGCCGACGGACTCCACCACACCTCCGACGAGGACCTCGCCATCCTCTCCAGGTACGGCGTGCCCGCCGTCGTCTGCCCGGCCACCGCGCTCCAGCGCGGCAACCTCCCGCCGGTGCGAAAGATGATCAAGCACGGCGTGATCGTCGCCCTCGGCAGCGACCACAACCCCGGCTACTGCGGCATCACCTCGATGTCCCAGGTCATCGCGATGGCCGTGGCCGCCTTCGGCATGAGCGTCAACGACGCGCTGCGCGCCGCCACACTCGGTGGCGCCACCGTCCTGGGCGCGCCCGACCGCGGCGTGCTCGCACCCGGCCGCCTGGCCGACATCGTCCAGTGGGACGCCGACCACGAGGGCGCCTTCGCCTGGTCCTTCGGCCTCAAGCCGCGCCGGGTCTGGCGGGGTGGCACCCCCGTTCAGTAGTTAATCTCGGGGTATGCCGCCTTCGGTCGCCGTCGTCACGGACTCCACCGCCTACCTGCCCGCCGTCGATGGCGTCTCCGTCGTTCCCCTCTCCGTGGTGGCGGGCGGGACGGCGTACGACGAGCCCGACTTCACCGGCGACCTGGCCACGGCGACGACGTCGCAGCCGGCACCCGAACGTTTCGCCGCCTGCTACCGTACGCTCGCCTCGGCCGGGCACACCGCGATCGTCTCCATCCACCTGTCGGCCGAACTGTCCGGAACCGTCGGCGTGGCCGAACTGGCCGCCTCGTCAGCATCATTACCGGTCGAGGTCGTGGACAGCCGGTCGCTTGCCATGGGCCTCGGATACCCGGTCCTGGCCGCCGCCCGCGCCGCCGCCCAGGGCGCCGACCTCGCCTCGGTGGCCTCGGCCGCGCGTGCCAGCGCCGCCGCCACCCGTACGTTCTTCTACGTCGACACCCTGGACCAGCTCCGCCGCAGCGGCCGGGTCAGCGCGGCCGCCACGCTGTTCGGCTCCGCCCTCATGATCAAACCCCTGCTGCACATCAAGGACGGCACCATCCAGCCCCTGGAAAAGGTCCGCACGGCTGCTCGGGCGGTGGCCCGCATGGAAGACCTGGCCGTGGAGGCCGCCGCCTCATCTCCGGTGGACGTGGCTGTCCAACACCTGTCCGCCCCCGACCGAGCCCAATCTCTGGCCGACCGCCTCCGCAAACGCCTACCTCAACTCCGCGACCTCACCTTGGTCGAGATAGGCGCCGTGGTAGGCGCACACGTAGGCCCCGGCACCCTCGGCATAACCCTCACCCCCACCTAACCACCCCCGCCCCCTGACGACCCGCCCGACCCCACGGCTTGCCCCGCGCTTACCACGCGCCCGCCCGCTCACCACCCGCACGGCCCTTCATGCCCCGCTCCGCCGCTCGTCTCCCGGGCCGCCCCTCACCACTCGCCCGGCCGCTCACGACCCGCCCGGCCCCTCACCACGCGCCCGCCGCCTTCACTCGTCCGGCCCCTCATGACCCGCTCCGCCCCTCACCCCGGGCGGCACATGGGGTTTCCTGGCCATGCACCCCGAGTCCAGGGCGTATGTCGAGATTGGGCCGACCTTCTTGCCCGTGTGCTGGAGCTGGGCTCAGCGGCCGGTGCGGTTGGAGACGATCGTCTGGACTGCGCGTTCGAGGGCGTAGCCCGGGTCGGCGCCGCCGCCCTTGACCTGCTCGTCGGCCACCGCCACTGCCTGGAGCGCCCGGGACAAGCCTTCCGGTCCCCAGCCGTTGAGCTGGCGGCGTACCCGATCGACCTTCCACGGCGGCATCCCCAGGTGGCCGGCCAGTTGACCGCCGCGAAGGTTGCGCGGCGCGCCGCCCACCTTGGCCAGCGACCGCAGGCCGCCCGCCATCGCGCTGACCAGCAGCACGGGCGCCACCCCCGTGCCCAGCGCCCAGCGCAACTGCTCCAGCGCGTCCGCCAGCCGCCCCTCGACGGCGGAGTCCGCCACGTTGAACCCCGTGACCTCGGCCCGCCCCTTGTGATAGCGCGCGACCGCCGCCAGCGTGATCGTCTTCTCCTGCGTGTCGAACGCGAGCTGACTACACGCCGCCGCCAGCTCACGAAGATCGTTGCCTACGGCTTCCAGCAGCGCCTGGGCCGCGTCACCGGCGATGGCGCGCTTGGCCCGTTTCACCTCGTTCTTGATGAAGTCGAGCCGTTCGGCGGGCTTGGTGAGCTTGCTGACGGTGACGACGTTGACCCGAGCCTTCTTCAGCCCGTCGACCAGCGCCTTCCCCTTGACCCCGCCGGGATGCACCAGCAGCAGCACCGTGTCGTCGGAAGGCTGCCCCGCATAGGCCAGCACCTCGGCAATCACATCCTTGCCCAGATCCTGCGCCGACCGGATCACCACCACCGACCGGTCGCCGAACAGGGACGGCGAGGCCAACTGCGTCAGCTCCCCCTGCGCCACCTTGGACCCGACCAGATCGTGCACCTCCGCCCCGGCATCGGCAGCACGCGCGATGGCGACAACCTCGCCAACGGCCCGCTCAGCCAGCAGTTCCTCGTCGCCGACGACCAGGGTCACGAGTGGTGGATCGGTTGCGGCCATGTCGAGCAGCATGCCACGTCACACCGACAACCAGGAACTCAATCCACGACCCACCCACCCGGCCCGCAGCCAAGCCTGAGACCTGGCTTACGGACCGGCACTGGAGGAGCGGGTCTCGGCTGGGGACCTGGGTTTCGGGCTGGCGCCGACAGGGCCCTGGGTTAGGCGAGCGCCGCCGCGCCACGGACCGGGTCTGGACGGTCGGGAGCCGGGAGGCGGACGGCGTGGCCTCGAAGTCGCGGGGTGGTCGTGAGTGGGGGTGCGGAAGACGGCAGGGGGTGAGAGGGGGCGCGCGGTTGGACGGCTGAAGGGGAGGCCCTGTGTTGGCCGGGGTTAGTTGCGGGGGGTGATGGCCAGGGTGGTGTTGTGGTCGGTTATGGCTAGGTCGCCGGACTGGTCGGTGCGGTAGATGCGGGCGCCTGAGCGGTGGAGGAGGGAGAGGGTGGCGGGGGCGGGGTGGCCGTAACTGTTGTCGGAGCCGACGCTGATCAGGGCTGCTCTGGCGCCCACCGCGGTGATGAACGCGGGGTCCTGGCGGGCGGAGCCGTGGTGGGGGACCTTCAGGATGTCGGCGGCTGGGGAGGCGGTGGTCAGGAGGGCGGCTTGGGCTTCGGTTTCTATGTCGCCGCTCAGCAGGATGGAGCCTGCTCGCCAGCGGACGCGGAGTACGACGCTGGTGTTGTTGATCTCGGTGCCTTCGGTGGTGGTGTGGGTGGTTGGGGGTGCTGTGGGTGGGGCTAGGACTGTTAGCTCCGAGGGGCCGAAGGTCCATTGGGATCCGGGGGTGGCGGTCCATTGGGGGATCTTGTGGGTTGTCAGGGTTTGGGTGATGGGGGGCGGGGTGGGGTGGCTGGTTAGGAGGGCTGCGCCTGTTCTGCGGTTCTTTAGGGCTCCGGGGAGGCCGCCTGTGTGGTCGGCGTGGGGGTGGGTCAGGATGATCAAGGGGATCTCCTGGATGCCTAGGTCGCTTAGGCAGCGGTCCATGGGGGTGGGGTCCGGGCCTGTGTCGACCACTACCGCCCTGCCTGGGCCTGCGGCTATGGCTATGCCGTCGCCCTGGCCTACGTCGCACATCACCATCAGCCATCTGCGCGGGGGCCATGGGGACAGGGCTGGTGGGAGGGTTATGGATGCCACCAGTACGCCCGCTACTACCGCCAGGGTGATCGCTCGGCATCGTTGGTTTCGGAGCAGAGGTACGGCTACCGCCACCGCCATCGCCAGCAATGCCAGGCCGAGCAGGCCGCCTGGCCACGGGATGGTGGCGAACGGCAGGTTCGCCGCCCACCGCGCGACCGTGATGATCCAGCCGACCGCGTATCCGGCTGGGATCAGCAGGATTTGGGCCGCCTCCACACTGATCGGGGCCACAACTGCGGCGGCGAAGCCCAGGATTGTCGCCGGGGCGACCGCGGGACCGGCCAGGAGGTTGGCGATCACCGCTACCGGGGTGATCTGGCCGGACATCAGGATCAGCACCGGCGTCACGGCGAGCTGCGCGGCAGCCGGTACGGCGATCGCCTCCGCCAGCCACCTGGGCATGGCTCGCCGGGGCCGCAGGAGGTTCGCCGCCGCCTTGGCCATGGGGGGTCTGGGGTGTGAGCGGTTTCGATTGCCAGTGCTTCGGGTCTGGAGGGCTCCCTTGGTGCGGGTGAGGTAGGCGGCCGGGCGTGCCGTCGTGGAGCGTCTGGTCGTAGGGGGTCCCGTGGTGAGGGGGCCGGTGGTAGGGCGTCCCGTGGTGAGGGGGCCGGTGGTAGGGCGTCCCGTGGTGAGGGGTCCGGTGGTAGGGCGTCCCGTGGTGAGGGGTCCGGCCGTAAGGGGTTCGGTGGCGAGGGCTTCGGTGGTGAAGGGTCCCGCCGTGACGGGTTCGGGGGTGGGGTCACCAGGGGTGGGGTTTACGGGCGTGGGATCCGCTGGGGCGGTCATGCGGGCTTGGGCGGGTGGCGTTGCTGGCGAAGGTTGGGCTGGGGTGTACGGGGTTGGGGGCGGGAGCTGAGCTGGGGCGACGGAGGCTGGCGGCGGCGGTTGGCCTGGCGTGTGGAGCGGGGGATGAGCTTGGGTGTGGGGCGGAGGTTGGGCTGGGGTGTGGAGGGGTGGCTGGGGTGGCCGTTGGAGGGTTAATAGGTGGTCGCGCCAGCGAGGGGCCAGGAGGAGGATGCCGGCGGTGGCGGTTACGGAGAGGGCGAAGCCGTACGAGCGGGCCAAGTCTGGGGAGAAGAGGATCAGTAGTAGGACGGAGACGGAGAGGGCGGCTACGCCGTCGCGGGGGCGTCCGGTGGCCAGTGCCAGGGCTGCTGCCAGGCCCATGACCAGGGCGCGTAGGACGCTGGGGGAGGGGCGGGCTACCACGGCGAAGGCGATCATGGCTGTTGCGGCCAGGGCTGCTCTTGCGGGGAGGGGGAGGGGCGTCAGGCGGGATATGGCCAGTGTGGCGCCGGCGATGATGGCCAGGTTGGCGCCGGATACGGCGGTTAGGTGGGTTAGGCCTGCTTCTTTGAAGTCGGCGGTTACCTGGGGGTCCATGCGGGAGGTGTCGCCTACCACCAGGGCTGGGAGTAGGCCGCGTTGGTCCTGAGGGAACGGGGTGGCTGCTGCTCTCAGGCCGGAGCGTAGGGCTCCTGCTGCGGTTTGGAGGGTTGACGGGGTTCCTATGGGGGCGGGGGTGCCCTTCACCAGGAGGCGGGCTGCTGTCAGGTCGGAGGGGCTGGCGGGGGTCAGTTTTGCGGTGATCTTCAGGCGTTGGCTGGGGAGGAGGGCGCGCCAGGAGCCTCCGGTGGCGAAGAGGGTTACCGGGGTGTTCAGGGTTAGGTGGGTTGTGGGGGTTTGCAGGCGTTCTAGGCGGGCTTCTGCCACCACGCTTTCGCCGGGGAAGCGGGGGTTCCTGCGGATTCGGGGGTCGTCTGTGAGGACCACTTCTGCTGTCGCTGTGATGCCTCTCTTGGCCAGGGCTGGTATCGGGCCTGTTGTTATCGCTTGGGTGTGGAAGGCCACTGTTGCCGCTGCTGCGGCGGTGCAGGCGGCTGTGGCTACGGCTGTTCCTCGCCACTCGCCTGTTTTGTAGAGGATCGCCGTTAGTGCTATGGCTATCGCTGCGCAGACGAACGCGGCCTTGGGCGGGGCTGCCAGGAGGATCAGGGCGGTGGCCCAGGTGGCCAGGGCGGGGAAGACGGCGGCGCTATACGCGGACTCGGTCTTTGAGGTCTTCATACTTGCGGGGGCCTATGCCTGTCACCTCCTTGAGCTGGTCGACGCTGGTGAAACCGCCGTTGGTGTCGCGGAACTCGGCTATGCGGGTGGCCAGGACCTCGCCTACGCCCGGTAACTGTTCCAACTGGGTGGGGGTGGCGGTGTTGAGGTCGATGATCGACGTTGCGGGGTCGGCGGCCAGGGCTGCCATCGCCTCGGGGGCGCCCACCGCTATCTGCTCGCCGTCGATCAGGCGGCGGGCCAGGTTCAGGGGGCTGGGGTCGATGCCCTTGCGCAGGCCCCCGGCTGCCGCCAGGGCGTCGGTGACCCTCGATCCGGTGGGGAGGCGGTAGACGCCTGGGGTGCGTACTTTGCCGGTGATGTGGATGGTGACCGAGGCTGTTGGGCGTGGGGTGGTGGGGGCGGCCGGGGGTGGGGGGAGTGGTGCGGGGGTGGGGGTTGAGCGCCAGAA
Organism: Nonomuraea sp. NPDC050790; assembly: GCF_044456745.1. NCBI lineage: Bacteria > Bacillati > Actinomycetota > Actinomycetes > Streptosporangiales > Streptosporangiaceae > Nonomuraea > Nonomuraea sp. NPDC050790. The sequence goes on from NZ_JBITGF010000004.1 coordinate 423,947, forward strand.
GGTGAACGCGGCTATCGCGGCTGCCAGGACGCCTATGGCTATGAGGACGCGTACGCCTGTGCGGGTGGGGGCCTGGGTGGCTACTGCTGCGCGGAATGCCTGGAAGGTGGGTGGGAGGCCTGGGGTGCGCTCGCCCGTCCCTGGGTGGGTGATCGATCGCAGCCTCGCCTCGGCTATGGCCTGCTCGGTGGTGGGGTCGGGGGAGCGCACGGCAGTGACGGTACGGCGGGGCGGGGTGAGGGGGGTGGGGCGAACGGGGTTCTGGGGACGGGGCGGGGGCTGTGGACAACCTCCGCCGCGGGAAGAGCACGCCAGGATGCTGGGCTGACCGGCCAGAGAGCTGCAGGAAATGGGCGGCCAAGTGGCCGGGGGAGGGGACGGCGCGGGCGATGGGGGCGTGGCAGGGATGGGCGCCCAGAGCGGCCCACGGTCGTAGGAAGGGCGCTTACAGGCGCGGAAAGGGCTGAGTGAGCGCGGACGGGGCGGAAGGGGGCGGAGGGGGGCGACGCGGGCGGAGCGGGCGGAGCGGGTGGAAGGGGGCGGAGCGGGTGGAAGGGGGCGGAGCGGGTGGAAGGGGGCGGAGCGGGTGGAAGGGGGCGGAGCGGGTGGAAGGGGGGCGGAGCGGGTGGAAGGGGGGCGGAGCGGGAGCGGCTGAATGGGCGCGAGAGGGGTGAGTGGGGAAAGGGCGGAGTTGGGCTGTAGGTGGGGAAGGGGTTAGCGGGTGGATTCGACGTTGTGGAGGAGTTGTTTCAGGAGGCCGTCCAGCGTTACCCGGTCCCCCGGCGAAAGCGCCGCGATCATCCCCGACTCCACCTCAGCCCGAATCTCCATGGCCTCCATCCACAACTCGTGCCCCCGCCCCGTCAACTCCACATCCACCCGCCGCCGGTCATCACTGCTCCGCACCCGCCTGATCAGCCCGGACCGTTCGAGCGTGTCGAGCCGCCCCGTCATCCCCGCCGGCGACAACATCAGCTCCCCCGCCAACACGGAAGGCGTGGCGCTCCCCCCGTGCGCCTCCAGCCGATGCAGCGTCTCGAACTCGAAGTCCTGCATCCCCACCTCGGCCAGCGCCGCCGCCTTCGTCTGGCTGAGGTGCTTGACCAGCATCTGCATCCGCGTCACCACCCCCTCGACGAGCTCGTCGTAGGGAGCCTTGCCGCGCCAGCGGGCGAGGTGACGGTCGACGGAGTCTTCCACGATCGGATCATACGCCGCCAAGTATTTAGTTGACGAAACATTCGCCAGCGAAATACCATTCCAGCCCATGACGACCCGCCTCCTCGCCGGGCGCGCGCTGTCCGCTCTGGCCACCGCCTTGATCCCCACCACCCTCACCCTCGCCGTCCTGCGCACCACCGGCTCCGGCACCGACCTCGGCCTCGTGCTGGCCGCGGAGCTCGTCCCGCTGCTCGTGTTCCTGCCGGTCGGCGGCGTGCTCGCCGACCGGCTGCGGCCCGAGCGGGTGGCGCTGGGCGCGGACCTTGCCCGTTGTCTCACCCAGCTCGGCATCGGCGCGGAACTCCTGCTCGGCGTGGGCAGGATCCTCGACCTGGTCCTGCTGTCGGCCGCCGCGGGGGTGGCGATCGCGTTCGGCATGCCCGCCGTACCACGGCTGGTGGCGGCGGTCGTGCCAGAGCAGGACCGGTTGCGCGTCAACGCGCGCATCGGCGTGGCGACGAGCCTGTCGGCGGTCGCGGCGCCCGCGCTCGCGGGCGGGGTGGTGCTCGTGGCGGGTCCAGGCTGGGCGGCGCTGCTGACCGGGCTGCTGTTCGCGTGCGCGGCCCTGACCCTCGGCTCCGTCCGTACGGCCGGCCGCCCCCGCCCGGCCCATCGCTCCTTCGGCGCCGACCTGCGTGAGGGCTGGCAGGAGGTCAGGCGCCGCCCCTGGTTCCTGACCAGCGTGCTCGGCCACGGCGTCTGGCACTTCGCCGCCGGACTGTTCCTGACCCTGGGCCCGCTGGCCGTCACCGCCGCGGCGGGCGAGGCCGGGTGGGTGCTGATCGTGCAGTGCGGTACGGCCGGCCTGGTCGCGGGCGTGTTCGCCGCCCCCAGGCTGCCCATCCGCCGCCCGATGGTCGCGGTCCAGGCGAGCGCGGCGCTCTACGTGCTGCCGATGGCCGCGCTGGCGTTCTCCGCCCCGGTGTGGGTGCTGGCGGGGGCCTACCTGGTGGCGATGTTCGGGCTGGGGCTGCTGAGCCCGTTGTGGGAGACGGTCGTGGCCCAGGAGATCCCGCAGGAGGCGCTGGGGCGGGTGCGGGCGTTCGACCAGTTGATCTCGTTCGCGTCGCGGCCGTTCGGGCTCGCGGTCGCGGTGCCGCTGGCGGGCGTGGCGGGCGAGACCGGGCTGCTGCTGGTGGCGGGGGTCCTGGTGGCGGCGGCCAACCTCGCCGCCGTGATCCGAATACCCGAGGACGGTGGCCGACCTGGCCGCCGTGATCAGGATTCCCGGGGTGGCGGCCGGTCTGAGCGCCGTGATCAGGATTCCCGATGTGCCGACCGACCTGGCCGCCGGAGTCAGGATTCCTGCAGCACCGACTCCTGAACCACGCCGTCGCTGATCTCCAGCACCCGGTCGGCCAGCGTGATCAGGCTCGGGTCGTGGGTGGCGACCAGCGCCGTCACGCCCTCGCTGCGCACCAGCGCCCGGATGAGCTGCATGATCTGCCGGCCGGTCTGCGAGTCGAGCTGGCCCGTGGGCTCGTCGGCGATGAGCAGCCTCGGCCGGTTGGCCAGCGAGCGGGCGATGGCCACGCGCTGGCGCTGGCCGCCGGACAGCTCGTAGGGGCGCTGGTTGACGTGTTGTTCGAGGCCGACGAGGGCCAGCAGCATGCGTACCCGCTTCTCGCGCTCCTCCACGGGCGTGCGCGCCAGGCGCATGGGCACGCCGACGTTCTCGGCGGCCGACAGCACCGGGATGAGGCCGAAGGACTGGAAGACGAAGCCGACGGTGTCGCGCCGCAGCGCGAGCAGGGCGTCCTCGCTCATCGCGGTGACCTCCTCGCCCGCCACGACGACCCGGCCGGCGTCGGGACGGTCGAGGCCGCCGATCTGGTTCAGGAGCGTGGTCTTGCCGGATCCCGAGCGGCCGCGGATGGCGATCAGCTCGCCGGGGAACGCCTGGAACGACACCTCCCGCAGGGCCACGACCTCCTTGGGGCCCGTCCGGTAGACCTTGCGCAGCCCGTCGACGACGACCAGGGGCTCACTCACCGTTGCTCTCCTCTCGCGCGGGCCATACGCCGATGTGGTCGGCCTCGAGTTCGAGACGTACGCGCCGCTCCATCTCCAGGGCGTTCATGAAGTCCCGGGGAAGCTGGAGGCGGCCGACGCGGTCGAGGACGGCGTACTCCTCGGCGACGATCTGTCCCTCGGCGCCCTCGCGGCGCAGCGTCTCGCTGGAGGTACGGCCGTCGCGGATGCCGATGGTGCGGTCCACCTGTTCGGAGACCAGCGGGTCGTGGGTGACGATGACGACGGTGACGCCGAGCTCGCGGTTGGCCTTGCGCAACGCGTCGAAGACCTCCTCGGAGGTGTCGCTGTCGAGTTCGCCGGTGGGTTCGTCGGCCAGGATGAGCTGCGGGGAGTTGGCCAGCGCCACGGCGATGGCGACGCGCTGCTGCTCGCCGCCGGACATCTCCGACGGCCGCCGGTCGGCGCAGTAGCCGACGCCGAGCAGCGTCAGCAGCTCCGCCGCCCGGCCCTTACGCGCCTTGCCGGCGAGCTTCATGGGCAGCTCGACGTTCTCCTGCGCGGTCAGGTACGGCAGCAGGTTGCGCGCCGTCTGCTGCCAGATGAAGCCGACCACCTCGCGCCGGTAGCGCAGCCGGTCCTTGGCGGCCATGGACAGCAGGTCGGTCCCGGCCACCTTGGCCAGGCCCGCCGTGGGGACGTCGAGGCCGGACAGCACGTTGAGCAGCGTCGACTTGCCGGAGCCCGACGCGCCGACGATGGCGACCAGCTCGCCCTTCTGCACCAGCAGGTCCAGGCCCTGGAGCGCGACCACCTCGACGCCCTCGGTCTTGTAGATGCGCACGAGGTTGTCGCAGACGATGTGCGCGTCACCGCCGAAGGCGGCCTTCTCCTGGCTCGCCTGGGCTTCCAGCTCGGACAGGGTCGGGTTCACGTTCACTCACCCACTCGGAGTACGGAGCCGAGGCTGCGGCGACGGCTGATGGCGGTGTGCGCGTAGGCGCCCAGTACGGCGACGCCGGTCAGCCCGGCGGCCAGAAGCGTCGGGGTCAACAGGTCGAGGTCGTAGCTCTGGACGTCGAGGTCGCCGGTGTAGGCGGACAGGTCGACACCGGGTCCGAGCGCGGTGGGCAGGACGAGGCCGAGCGCGAGCCCGGCCAGCGAGGTCAGCACGATCATCGGGGAGATCTCCAGGACGGTGAGCCCCTGTGCCTGGCGTGCCGACAGCCCCAGCGTACGCAGGAACGACAGGGCCGAGGCCCGCTCCGCCGCGCTGATCACGAGGGTCACCACGACCGCGACCAGCGCGTACGCCGCCAGTGCCACGGTGACGATGCGCAGGATCGACAGGACGGTCCCGGTCAGGGCGTCGCCGGTGATGGCCGCGCGGGCCTCGGCCACTCCGGAGACGGTGACGAGCTTGGCGCCGTCCCCGCCGTTGACCGCGGCCGAGACCGCCTTGACCGCCTCGTCCCGGACCCGGGCCGGGTCGGCGCTGCCGCCGATGAGCAGGGTGTTGACGTTGACCCGGGTGCCGGCCCGCTGGTTGGTGTCCAGCGGCACGACGAGGAAGCGGCCCTGGCTGAAGAAGCCGGGCACCTTGTCGATGACGCCGGCCTCGCGGACCTTCATCCGGTTCTGCCAGCCGATGTCGATGGTGCCGCGGCCCTTGAGCCCCGGCGAGACGAGCGCGGGGATGCCGTCGCCGCCGGGCTGGGCGGGCAGGGTGATGGGCGAGCCGGCGACGAGCTTGTTCCAGGCGGCCAGGTCCACGGCGAGGATGCCGGCCCGCTCGGCGGTGAACCCGACCTGCACGGTGCCCAGTTGCGCGGGGACGACCTGGTCGACGCCGGGCGTCCTGCCGATCTGGGCGACGGCCTCGTCGGTGAGGATGCCGGCGTACTCGACGCGGACCGGCGCGCCGGCCTTCTGCCAGATGGCGACCTCCTGGGTGCGGACGATGCCGCTGGAGATCAGCGAGGCGAACACCGACACGGCCAGCGCGGGCAGCAGGATCAGGACCGGCAGCACGCTGAAGGCGCGGGCGCGGGCCGCCCTGGTCAGGCCCAGGAAGGGTACGGCGGGCCTGGCCCGCGCGGCCAGCCGTACGATGAGGCGCAGGGGGTAGGGGTAGCAGCGCAGGGTGATCAGCGCGGCGGCCAGCGTGAGCGCGATCGGCACGAACAGCAGGAACGGGTCCTGCCCCTGGGCGGCCACGTCGGTGGTGAGGCCGCGGGTGCGGATCAGGTACGCGCCGACCAGGGCGAGCCCGATGACCAGCACTTCCAGCGTGATCCGCTTGGCCGACGGCTTGGCGGTGGCCACGTCGCCGCGCCGCTCGTTCAGCGGGGCGCGGTGCTCCAGGGCGGCACGGGCGCAGGCATAGCCGATGCCGGTGAGCAGCAGCAGCGCCGGGCCGACGTGGACGAGCGCGACGGCGGGTCCCGGTACGAGGTAGGCCAGGCCGTACCCGAGAAGGACCGCGGGCAGGAGCGCGGCTGCGGTGAGGCCGCCCGCGGTCGCGACGATCTGGGACAGCGCGCCGCCGCGCGCCCGCATCAGCCCGAGCGCCTGGTCGATGCGGTCCAGCACGAGCTGCACGCCGAGCACGATGACGCCGAGCGCGACCACGAGCAGGCCGCCCAGCGCCAGGTACATGATCGTCTGCGCGGTGGCGAGCTTGGTGAGGAAGGCGGCGATGAGGTTGCCGAGCTGGGTGTCGAGGCGGTGGCTGAGGTCGTACTTGGCGTTGAGCGCAAGCGCCTTGTCGAAGGCGTTGACCGAGGCCCGCACCTCGACGGGGTCGAGGCGGCTGATGGCGGCGGTGTCGACGGACATGACCCAGCGGTAGTCGAGCTGGCGGGCCTGCCCGCTCAGCACGGACAGGGCCGCGCCGGGGATGAGCGCGGTGATGTGCTGTTCGAGGTCGAGCTTGCCGGGCGGCTGCACCTCGTTGACGTGGAGCGCGTCGCCGTTGTGGCTCCACCAGCGCTCGTTCGGGTCGACCGCCTGGAAGATGCCCACGACCCTGATCGCGGCGTAGTCGCTCTCGCCGATGATCTGCTCGGCGCCGACGGTGAGCCCCATCTTCTTCGCCGCGTCGGCGACGACGCCGACCTCGAACAGGGGGATGTCGTCGTTCTGGAACCGCCTGCTGGACGGCTTGCCGGGTTCGCGGCCCTCGATCCACCGTACGTGCCGGTCGGCGTCGGACAGCCAGGCCAGGTTGATGTAGCGCATGCCGCCGCTGTTGTGCACCGGGGTGCGCGCGGTCTTGGCGCTCATGTGGGAGGTGCCGGCGCCGGGCGGGCGCACGACCGTGCGCAGGCCGGCGGGGACGAGCTTGCGCAGCTCCGCGTCCCAGCGCGCGAACTGCTCGGGGGAGCCGATGTCCTGCTCGTACCCGTTGGAGGAGGCGAGCGCGGTCAGGTCGGCCTGCTGCGCGGGAGCGGAGTCGAGGTCCTGCGCCATCGCCCGGTTGAAGGCCCCCTGCATCATCCTCGGCATGCCGGCGATGAGCAGGCAGGCGCTCAGGGTGAGGACGGCGAGCATGGCGAGGGCGCCGGGGTGCACCCGAGCCAGCCGCAGGGTCTTCATTGGTCCTCCCCGATGCGCAGCACTTGACCGAGACCCTGCCGCCGCATGCTGCGGGCCAGCCCGGCGACGATGGCGAACAACACCGCGGCCACCGCGACGAGCATGGCCGCCGTGGCCGGCCACGGGATGTCCAGCCGCACGTCGGGCGTGACCGCGGCGGCCTGGCCGGTGAGCACGATGTGCGGCACGACCAGGTAGCCGACCGCGACCGCGAGCCCGGTCCCGGCCGCCAGCGACAGCCCGATGACGAACGTCTGCTCGATGGCCAGCAGCCCGAACACCTGGCGGAAGCTCACGCCGAGCGCGCGCAGGATGGTGAACTCCGACATCCGCTCGCGGGCCGCGACCGCCGCGTTGACCAGGAAGCCGAGCGCCGCGAAGACCAGCGCCGCGAGGAAGCCGAGGATCAGCGCCCCCTGCAGGCCGCTGCCCAGCGGGTCGTCGCGCATTTCCGTGGCCAGGCGCCGCTGGTCGAGCGCGGTGACGTTCCAGACCGGGTTGGTCCTGATCTTCTCGTAGGCCGCGTCGGAGGAGCCGCCGGTGTTCAGCCACCACTCGGTCGCCGGCAGCGGGAGCTCGCCCGCGCTCAGCGTGCGGTCCTGCAGCGTCCGCAGATCCACGAGTACGGCCGGCTGCTCCGGCGTGGTCGTCGGCATGCGCTCCACGACCCCGGCCAGTTTGACCTCGATGACCTTCCGCTCGAAGGTGATCGGCGCGACCTGGCCGACCGACAGCTTGAGCGCGGCGGCCAGGTCGGCGGTGAGCACGACGGGCAGCGGCGCGTTGACCGTGGCGCCGGCCTCGCGTGGGCGCAGCAGCATCTTGGCCGCGTCCACGCCCGGGGGCGCGGGCATCACGACCGCGCCCTCGCGGCCCGACTCGATGGTGAACAGCCCTTCCGCGGCCTGTCCGCCGCCCGCCCAGCGCCGGTCGGCGGGCACGTCCACCTCCTGGCCGTCGGCGCGCAGCGCGAGCACGCGGGCCTCGCGGTCGGTCTCGCTGGCTCCGGCGACGAAGCCCTCGACGGCGAGCGGGTAGCTGATCTCGCCGCTGCGGCCGGTCAGGGCGGTGAGGTCGAGGGCGGCCTGCCGTACCGTCTTGGAGGTCGCCTCGACCGGCAGGGCGTGGCGCACGCCGAGCGCGTCGGAGATCACGACCTGCAGGGGGACGGCGCCGAAGGGCGCCGCGACGTCCACGGTGAGCGTGCGCGGGGTGCCGGGCAGCGCGACCGGCGCGGTCTTGGGCCGGCCTGCCGTGAGCGCGGCGCCGAGCTCGGCGACCGTGCTGACCGACAGGTCGGGGCGTAGCTGGAAGACCTGGCCGAGCTTGGCGGCGTCGATGGCGAGCAGGTTGACGAAGGTGTTGTCGACGTCGGCGCGGCCCCGGTAGGCGGGGGCGGCGGCCCGCACGCCGGGCAGCGTGCTGAAGGCGGTGCCCCTGCCGAGGGTGCCGAGGTCGCCGCCGTCGGGCGGCCCGGTCAGCCGCAGGTCCGTGCCGGCCTGGTGGCGGGCCTGGTCGCTCTGCGAGGCGCGCCAGGTGGAGGCGGTGGCCATCGAGACGATGCCGATGGCGATCGCCATGGTCAGCAGCAGCGCGGGCCCGGAGTAGCGCAGCGGCCGCCTGGCCACCTGCCAGGCGCCCAGCGCGGGCGCGAGGCTCGCCCGCTTCGTGGTGAACCGCTCGGCGACCTTGGAGATGCGCGGGACCAGGCGCAGGCCCAGCATGCCGCCGGTGAGCAGCGCCAGCGCGGGACCGGAGATGATCAGCGGGTCGATGCCCAGCTCTCCGCTGGTGGTCGAGGTGACTGGCGCGCCGTAGTGCTGGAGCTGCCAGATCGCCAGCCCGGCCACGACCAGCAGCGCCAGGTCCGCGCCCGCCCGCTCGATCAGGCCGCGCGCGCCGCTGCGCCCGCGGGCCGACTGTTCCTCCACATAGGTACGGCGGGCCCCGGCGAGGGCGGGCAGCGCCAGCAGCACGGCCGACACGAGCGCCACCGAGGTGGAGACCAGGAAGGTGCCGAGGTCGGCGACCGGCGCCAGCCGTACGCCCGAGGCCTCGATCCAGGGCAGCGTGTTGACCGCGGCCAGCAGCGGCGGCCCGAGGAACGGCGCGACGACCGCGCACGGGACGGCCACCAGCAACGCCTCACCCCCGGCCAGGGAGGCCAGGCGCCAGGTTCCCGCGCCGCGCGAGCGCAGCAGCGCGACCTCCATGCGCCGGTGGTCGGCCAGCAGGCGGGCGGTGAGCATCAGCGCGTACGCGGCCAGGAGCAGCAGTTGCAGCACCGGGATGAGCATGGTCGAGCGGGAGACCAGGGCGGCGGTGTCGAGCTGGGTGAGCACGCCGTTGAGGCGGCTGACGGCGGTGCACTCGGAGCAGCCGTTCGCGCGCAGCCGCTCGCGCAGGCCGGTGACGCCCTCGGCCAGCGGGCGGAGCTGTTCGGGGGAGACCTGGCGCAGGTCGGGCAGCGCGGTCCAGGTGGTGCTGACGGTGGTGGCGAAGTGGGTGAGGAAGGTGTTCCTGCCGACCATGAGCGGGCCGTAGGTGGTGTAGGAGCCGCTCTCGACGCCGCGGCTGAGCAGGGCTTCGCCGTTCCAGCGGTCGCCGAAGGGGTCGTCGAGCTGGAAGATGCCGACGATCTTCACCTGGCGGGTCTTCTTGTCCACGCGGCCCTGGGTGCTGATGACCTGGCCGATCTTGAACGAGGTGGCGGAGGCGGCGGGCAGGGAGACGGCGGCCTCCATGGGCTGCGCGTCCTCGCGCGGCCAGGTGCCGGAGACGAGCTTGGCGTGCTGGTCGAGGCCGTCGTAGCTGCCGAACCTGAGCAGTTCGGGGCGTTCCTTGCGCTCCTGGCCGGGCATGGCGAAGGAGTCGGAGTGGAAGCTGGCGCCGATCGCGGTCGGGACGCCGGTGAAGAGCTCGTCCACCTGCCGGCGGATGGCCTGGTCCAGCTTCGGGAACGTCTCGCCCTTGACCGGCGCGGTGACGGTGACGGCGGTGTTGCCGAAGGAGGCGGTCTCCATGGTGCGTCGGACGCCGACGTCGGCGATGGTCGAGGCGTACATGGTCAGCGCCACGAGCGTGGTGGTGGCCAGGAGGATGGAGCCGAGGGCGGCGAGCAGGAGGAGCGGTTCACTGAACGCCCGCTTGACGATCAACGGCCCCCGCATATGACCCCCTTCACCCGTTTAGTGAACTTTTGAGGATCGGCCAAGTCGAGGGCAAGGTGATCTTCTCAAGGGATGCGCACCCGATACGCTGCGGCGATGCGCGTGTGATATCGAAACTGTGACACAAATCGCACAGGACCTGGACGCTCTTACTCATTCACGCGAAGTATCGCGCCCACTGCGGCTCGGCGCCCTAGCCAAATATGGATATATACCCCTAAAACCGACACGAGGGCCAGGGTTGCCGCCAGCACCAGCGGCCACCCCACCTCCGACCCCGCCACCGCGGCCCCACCCGCGTACGCCGACAGGTCGATCGCCGGACCCAGCGCGGGACCGAGCCCGAGACCCAGCCCCAGCCCCGCCAGCGCCGTCAGCAGGATCAACGGCGTGACCTCCAGCACCGTCAGCCGCCGCGCCTGCCCCGCCGACAGCCCGAGCGTGCGCAGAAACGACAGCGCCCGCGCCCGTTCCCCCGCCCCCACCACGAGCGCCAGCACCACCGCGGCCAGCGCGTAGCCGCCCAGCGCCAGCGTCACCACGCGGAAGACCACCTGGACCGTCGCCGTCAGCGGCTCGTCCTCGATCGCCCGCAGCGCGTCGCCGAACGTGCGCACCCGCGTCCCCGCGCCCGCCGCCGCCTCCAGGTCCGCCGCCGCCACGCCCTCACCCGCCACGAACAACGTGTTGACCTCCACCTGGCGGCCCATCCGTGCCCGCACGTCCAGCGGCGTCACCACGAACTCCCGCGGCCCGCCCAGCCCCGGGAAGGACGTCACGGAGCCCTGGGGACGCAGCGTGGCCTGCACGTTCCACGTCATCGTGACCTCGGCGCCCACCTGGTCGGGCGGCACCAGCGCGGGGATGCCGGGACCGTCGCGCAGCGGGCCGGGCGGCCTGAGCGGCGTGTCCGCCACGATCGCGCGGTAGGCGTCCAGGTCGAGGGCCACCAGCGTCGGGTGGCGCTCGCCGATCCGCACGGTCGCGATCTGCGCGGGCACCACCCGGCGCACCCCGGGGACCTTACGCACCCGTTCGACGGCCTCGGGGGAGAACATGCTGGTTGCCTGGAGGCGGGCGTGGGCGCCGACCTCGTTCCACGCCACCTGCGCCTGGGCCGTCGAGATACCGGAGGCGACCACCGCGGAGAAGACCGAGACGGCCAGCGCGGGGAGCAGCACCAGCACCGGCAGCACCGAGAACGAGCGCGCCCTGGCCGCCAGCGTCAGTCCCAGGAACGGCACCGCCCGGCGTCCGCGCGCGGCCAGCCGTACCAGGAGGCGCAGGGGGAAGGGATAGCAGCGCACGGTGATCACCGCGACCGCCACCGTCAGCCCGAACGGCACCAGCATCAGGAACGGGTCCCCGACGCCCAGCCCGCGCAGGCGCAGCAGGAAGGCGCCGCCGAGCGCCAGCGCCACCACCGCGGCCTCCACGGTGATCCGGGCGGGCGAGAGCCGGGCCGCCACCACGTCCGCCCGCCGCTCGTGCAGGGGCGCGCGGTGCCTGAGCGCGAGCAGCGCCGCCGCGCCCGCCACCACGGCCACGGCGATCAGCGCGGGACCGGCGTGCACGATCGGCGTGAGCGGGCCCCGCACGGCATAGGACAGCGCGTAGCCCGCCAGGGCGGCGGGCAGCGCGGCCAGCGCCACCAGGCCCGTCCCCGCGCCCGCGACCTGCCGCAGCGACCCGCCGCGCGCCCGCGCGAGCGCCAGCGCCCGGTCGGTACGCTCCACCACGACCTGTACGGCCAGCAGCACCACACACAGCGCGACCGCCAGCAGCCCGCCCAGTACGACGGTCATCACGGTCTGCGCGGTGGCCAGTTCGCCCAGGAACCGGGTGAGAAGTTCCGGCAGCCGGGTGTCGAGGACGTAGCGGTTCCACGGGTCGGCGGCCTCGACCCCGGCCTCCCGCTCGTACTCGGCGATCGCCGCGGGCAGCGCGGGCGCCTCGCGCGCGCTCACTCTGGCGGTGTCCACGGGGATCACCCACGCGTAGCGGAGCTGCCGCTCGGCGCCGCCGAGCACGGGCAGGCTCTCGGGCGAGACGAGCGCGTCCACGTGCAGTTCGTGCAGGTCCGTGCCGGGGATCGGGACCCGGTTGACCGCGCGTACGGCGCGGTTGTGGTCCCAGAAGCGGTCACCGGCGTCCACGACGTCGAACAGGCCGGTGACGGTCGCGTCGACGACGCCGACGGTGCCGATCTCCAGCCGGGTGCCGACCCGGATGTTCATGGCCTCGGCGGCCGACCTGACGATCGCCAGCTCGAAGCGCGTGCCGTCCGACCGGCCGGGCGGGCGTCCCGCCACGTACCTGATGCGTTCCTCGACGCCGGAGACCCAGGTCGGGTCCACGAACAGCGGGCCGCTCGCCACCGGCCCCTTCATCACCGGCAGGTTGAACGTGGAGGCCCGCTGGTGCCCCGGGCCCACCACGGCGCGCAGGGCGGGCGACAGGATCTCGCGCAGCCGCGCGTCGCGCCGCGCGAAGTCCCCGGCGGTGCGGTGCTCGGGCGGGTCGCTCTGGGAGAAGTACTCGACGGTCAGGTCGGTCCAGTCCGCGGACGCCGAGCCCACCGAGTGCGCGAACGCCCGGTCGTAGGCGGCCTCCATCGTCTTCGGCAGCGCCGCCGCCAGCAACGCCGCCGCGGCCACCAGGGCGGCGAGCACGGCCAGCGCCCCGGTGCAGGTCCTGGCCAGGCGCAGCGCGTTCACAGGTCCTCCCTGACCAGCGGCGCACGGCGGCGCAGACTCCCCGCCAGCCCCGCCACCACGCCGAACAACACCACGCAGACCGCCGCCGCCATCCCCAGCGTGGCCGCCCACGGGAACACCGGCTCCACCGCGGGCACCACGGCCGCCGCCTGCCCGGTCAGCACGATGTGCGGCACCACCAGGTACCCGACCACCACCGCCAGCCCGATCCCCGCCGCCATCGCCAGCCCGATCACGAACGCCTGCTCCACCGCCAGCAACCGGAACAGTTGCCGCCCGCTCATCCCCAGCGCCCGTAGGATCGCCAGCTCACCGGCCCGCTCGCGGGCCGCCACCGCCGCGCTCACCAGGAACCCGAGCACCGCGAAGGCCAGCGCCGCCGCGAACCCCAGCGTCAGCGCACCCTCCAGCCCCGCCGCCAGCGGGTCGTCACGCAGCTTCGCCGCCTGCGCGGGCAGGTCCACGACGCTCGCGCCCCACGCGGGCGTGCTCCGCAGCCGCTCCACCGCGGGCGCGGTGTCGCCGCCGCGCACCGCCGCCCACCACTCGGTGACGGGTTTCGGCGGCAGCGCCCACGCCTGGTCGCGGGCCTGCGCCGTGGGCAGGTCCAGCAGTACGGCGGGCCGTCCCGCGGCCGTCGAGGGCAGCGACTCCACGATGCCCGCGACGCGCACCGCGGTGTTGCGGCCCTCGATCGCCACCGCGGTGACCTGGCCCTCGCGCGCCTTCATGACCTCGGCCAGGTCCCGCGACACCACGACGGGCAGGGGGTGGCGGCGATCGCTCGGGGCGGCCATCAGCTCGGCCGGGCCGAGGGTCACGACCAGTGGCTGCGGGTCGGCGGGGGCCGAGGCGGGCTTGGCCGCGGGCACCTCCACGGTGAAGCCGTCCCGCGCCGCCTTGAGCCGCTCGCCGCGCAGCCGGCCGGGGCGTTGGATGGCGTGGGTCCAGGTGGCGCCGGGCGGGACGGTCAGGCCGGTGACGGCGATGCGGGTGGGGGCGCTCTGGGCGGGGGCCGGGTTGTCCGCGTCTTGGGCGGCTCGGGTGGGGATCGGGAGGTCGAAGGTGAGCCCGCGCAGGTTCAGGCGGCCTGCCGTACCGGAGCGGCCGTAGAGGGGGCGCAGGTCGGCCTCCAGCGTGCGCGCGCCCGGCTCCAGCGGGCCGAGGGCCAGTTCGCGCCAGACGCCCAGCCCGTCCACCAGGCTGGCCTTGACCTCCACCGGTGCGCTCGCCTCCAGCCTGATGCCCAGGCGCAGCTTGTCGCCCGTCAGGGGGATCGTCTGGAGGCTGGGGCGACCGGCCAGCAGGCGGGCGGCCATGTCCGGCATGCTGTCGGGCGACAGGTCCGCGCGCAGCCGCATGATGGCGCCGATCCGGGCCGCGTCCACGCCGAGCAGCGTGACGTCCTTGCCGCCGACGTCGGCGCCGCCCCGGTAGACGGGGCTGAACGCGCTCACGCCCGGCAACGCGGCGAACGCGGTGCCGCGGCCCAGGACGCCGAGCTCGTTGTTCTCGGGCGGGTCGGAGATGCGCAGGTCCGCGCCTGTCTGGTGGGCGGCCTGGTCGTCCTGGGAGGTCCGCCAGGTCGCCTCGGTGGCCAGGGACAGCCCGCCTATCGCCACGGCCATGGTCAGCAGGAGGGCGGGGCCCGCGTACCTCAGCGGTCTGCGGCTCACCTGCATCGCGCCCAGTGCCGGGGCCAGGCTGGTTCGTCGCGTCGTGAGCCGTTCCGCCACGCCGGAGACCAGCGGCACGAGGCGCAGGCTCAGCAGGCCGCCCGTGAGCAACGCCAGCGCCGGGCCGGAGACGATCAGCGGATCCACGCCCAGGCCGCCCGCGGCGGTCGCGGTGACCGGTGCGCCGTAGTGGCGGAGCTGCCAGATCGCCAGCGCCGCCACCCCGACCAGCACCAGATCGGCCCCGGCCCGCTGCACCAGCCCTCTGCGAACGCGGGCGGTCTGCGTCTCCACATAGGTACGGCGGGCGCCGGAGAGGGCGGGCAGCGCCAGCAGCACCGCGCAGGCGGCCGCGACAAACGCCGCCACCCAGAACGCCCCCGCGCCCGTCGCGTCCGCTGCTGAGCCTGTCGCGCTCGCCCCCGTGCCCGTCGTGTTCACTTCGGCGCCCGTCGCGGACAGCAGGAGTGGTGCCAGGAACGGGGCCGCGAGCGCGCACGGCACCGCCACCAGCAACGCCTCCGCGCCCGTGAGCAAGGCCAGCCGCGTGCTGCCCGCGCCACGGGCCCGCAGCAGCGCCACCTCCATGCGCCGGTGGTCGGCCAGCAGGCGGGCGGTCAGCAGCAGTGCGTACCCCGCGAGCAGCACGAGCTGCAGGACCGGGATCAGCATGGTCGAACGCGCCACCAGCGCCGCGGTGTCGAGCTGGGCGATGACCTCGGGCAGCCGGGAGGTGGCGCCGCAGTTGACGCAGCCCGCCTGGGCCAGCCGTTCCTTGGTCCCCGTGACGTCGCCCGCGAGCTGCCCGAGCCGGTCGGGCTGGAGCCCGCGCAGGTCGGGGACGGCGAGCCAGGTGACCGTCACGTGGTCGGCGAAGCGCTCCAGGAACGTCTCGCGGGCCACGACCAGCGGCCCGTACGTCGTGTAGTTGCCCACCTCGGCCCCGCGCACCAGCAGCGGCTCGGCGAACCACCGCTCCCCGAACGGGTCGTCAAGCTGGAAGATCCCCGAGACCCGCACGGTCGCGGGCTTCTTGTCCACCCGCCCCCGCGTGGTGAACGTTCGCCCGGGAGCCAGCCCCAGCGCCGTGGCCACCGGCTGCGACAGCGCCGCCTCCACCACCGACCCATGCCGCGGCCAGGACCCCGCGACCAGCTTGGCGTGCCGGTCAAGATCCTCGTACAGGCCGAACGTGAACAGTTCCGGCGTCTTACGGCCGAGCTGCCCGGGCGCCACGTAGGTCGCCGACCTGGCCGTGGCCGTCACCGCCACCGGCAGGCCCTGGTAGGCCCGCTTGACCTGCTCGCGCATCATGGCGTCGGTGGGGGCGAAGCCGTCCTTCGTCACCGCGGCCGACAGGATCGTCGCCTTGTCCGGTATCGCGGCGGTCGCCATGGTGCGCCGCACGCCCGCCTCCGTGATCGTCGCGGCGTACGTGGTCAAAGCCACCAGCGTCGCGGTCGCCAGGAGGATCGAGAAGAAGGCGGCAAGCAGCAGCAGGGGCTCGCTCAACGCCCGTCTGATGACAAACAGCCCCCGCATGGGTTCCACGATCAGCGCAGCGCGCGGGGCCGGACAATGGCCGGGGGCTCAATGGTGATCCAGCCGAGATTCCCGTGTGATGCGGAAATCGTGACATTCGCCGATGATCTCTGGATGACCCAGAAGATCGACGCGCCTCTGGTACGGCTGCGCGCGGCCGCCCGCCGTACCCGGGAACTGGCGCTTGACCGGGGCGGCACCGGCCTCGCCCACCAGGACGCCGACGACGAGGTCGGCACGATCGGCACGGACGGCGCCCTCGGCTTCGACCCCTTCCCGCTCCTGGAGTCCCTGCACCGGCACGGTGTCCGGGCCGTGGTGATCGGGCAGGTCGCCGGGATCATGCACGGTTCCACCGAACTGACCGGTGATCTCGACCTGCTCTGGGACGGCTCGCCCGGACACGCCCCCGCCCTGGCCGCCGCCTTCGCCGCCGTTGGTGCCCGGCTGGCCGACGGCGGGGAGCCCGTACCCGAGTCCTTCCTTCACCCCAAGGTGCCCTTCACCTCGCCGGGGGCCGGCGGCGACTGCTGCACTCCGGCGCTGCCGTGGGGTGGGCTCGAGGTGCGGGAGTGCCTGGACCGCGCGCTCACCGCGGCCGGCCCGGACGGTCTGGAGGTCCACTACGTCTCGTCGGCCGACCTGATCCGGATGCGCCGCGCCATCGGCCGTCCCAAGGACCTGCGGCGAGCCGCCGAACTGGCCGCGCTCTCAGCAGAAGATCGTTAGCCGATCTCCTGGCGCGGACGGTAGCTCACAGCCGGGCGATCCACTCCTCACCCGTGACGACCTCCGCGCCCCTCGCCGGGAAGAGGCGGCTGACCAGGAAGTCGTGCACGTCCGGTTCGCCGTCGGCGCACCCGTCGCTGAGCACGGTCAGGCGGTAGTCGCGGTCGGCGGCGTCAAAGAACGTGGCGGCGACCATCGCCCCGGTCGCGACCCCCGTCAGCACGATCGAGCCGACCCCCTGGGCACGCAGGAGCCGATCGAGATCGGTACCCGAGAAGGCCGAGGCACGCCGCTTGAGCACCACGGCCTCGCCGGGCAGCGGCTCGATGCGCGCGTGGACCTGCGTCTCCGGCGACTCCTCGTGGAACAGCGTCCCCACCCCGTGCAGCCCGCCGACCACCCCGTTCCCCACCCCGATGTCCAGCCCCGAGGCCCGCAGCCCGAACCGCACGAACACCACCGGTACCCCGGCCGCCCTGGCCGCCGGGATCACCTTCTCCATCACGGGAAGCACACCGGCGGCGAACGGATAGTTGTCCACGATGCCCGCCTGGAGGTCGCCGACGATGAGCGCGGTGGTGGTCATACAGGGGTGTCCTTACAGTCGGCCGGCGGTTCGTTGTCCCTCAAGGCCGACGATAGTGCGACATGTCCCCTTATGTGCGGCCCGGTCGTGTCACACCACCGGGCCCCTCCCTGGCAGGGACGCTTTCCGGGCTGAGGGCGCATTGGCTCGCAGATGGCCGCGAGGGACAGCGGCAGGTCCCCTGGGCCGTATCACCGGAGGCTGTAACCGCCGTCGACGAGCAGCGGTCGAGCACGAACACGCTCGCGCCCTCGTCGGCCAGGGCCGCGCAGATCGCCTGGCCGATGCCACCGGCCGCGCCGGTCACCGCCACGGTGTCGCCCTCGAAGCGCATCACGTCACCATCCTTGTGTTGAGAGCCGCCGCCCACCCGGACATGCCGATGGCGCCCGGTAATGCCCGCTTGAATACTGATAGTGGTCAGTCAACTACACTATGTCGTGATTGGTTGTGGAGTGTCGTCCTGTCCGCCCTTCGGGCCTGATCTGCCGGACGCCTTCATAACGCAGGGAGGAATGCGACATGGGCCTTGACTATCTCCGCGACGACACCGACCGCGTCACGGGCACGCCGATGGGGCGCATCGTGGTGCGCGAAGGGCTTGGCTGTGCCCGGACGCTGATCGACGGCGCCCGTTACGGCCGCGGCCTGAGCAAGATCGCCGTGCCGTACTGGATGCTGCGCGCCTTCGTCGGTGCCGGTGGCCAGCCGCTGGACGGCCAGGACCACGGCGTCTGGAACCTGCGCACGCCGGGCGGCGACGTCCAGGTCTGCGTGCGCAAGAACCAGAGCGACGTGCTGATCGCCTGGCAGATGTTGCTGCAGCGGGTGTACGAACTCGACCGCGTCTACGCCTGCGCTCCGATCGGCCGCCTCGACACCATCGTCGACCTGGGCGCCAACACCGGGCTGGCCGCCGCGTACCTGACCGCCCGCTACCGGCCCGCCACCCTGGTCGCGGTCGAGCCGATCCCGCAGAACCTGACGATGCTGCGCCGCAACGCCGCCCTCTCACCCACCCCCTGGACCATCGAGGACGCCGCCATCGCCGCGCACGCCGGCGAGCGCGAGTTCGCGGTGTCCGGGATGTGGTGCAACTGCACCTGCATCCCGGAGGTGGCGAAACTCCGCAAGAGCCGCCCCTACCGGCTGGAAAACCGCCTGGAACGCCCCAGCGTCACCGTCCGCACCGTGACCATGGACGACCTGCTCACCCGCCGCCGCATCGACCGCGTAGACCTGCTGAAAGTCGACATCGAAGGCGGCGAGATCGAAATCTTCGACGGCGTCCGCGGCTGGATGGAGCGCGTCGAGCGCGTCGTCATGGAGATCCACGACAAGTACATCGACGGCGCCCGCGTCCGTGACACCCTGCGCCGCGCCGGCTTCCACCACGTCCCTCCGCGCGGGAAGGCGCCTGCCAGCCCCAACCCCCTGGAGCTGTACGTACGGCGATAGCGCGGCTCCAACCGGCGCAGCCGCCCGCACGGAAGCAAGGCGGCGGGTCATGGAGTTCACGGCAGCCGGTAGGCGATGATCCGGCGGGCGACGTCATCCGGCGCGGGCAGGTCACCATCGGCGGCCAGCCGGCTGTAGCGACCGCGAGCGGGAAACCACACCTCCCCAGGCGTACGCCGCATGACCTCCCGCATGCCGGTGTCCATGCAGCCGGGATTGACGCTGTGCACCACCCAGCCTCGCCGATCGCGCATCGGGGCGAGCAGGTTGACCTGCACCGCGGACATCACCATGCCGGCGTCCAGCGTGCCGATGGCCCTCAGCGGTTCGACGACGCCCGCGTTGTGCACCAGCACCGCCTCCTGCGCACCGTCCAGGAACGCGGTCACCTCCACCGTCCCGGGGAACTGGGCCGGATGAAGCTCATCGAACAACGCGGCCCCGAGCCCCCCAAGCCACTCCGGGGAGAATCACTGCACGCACGCACCGAACCTAGAACCGCCCTCCGCCCCTGCCAACGGACACACCGGTCCGGCGACACACCGTCACGGCTGGGCGTCGATCACACGGTGTAGCCGTCGATGTCGCGCAGGCATGGGCTTCTGGTGCGCACTCGGATGGCCGCCCACAGCGCGGCTTGGCAGCCTTCCGGGTGGCGATAGCGGGATGGGGTCCCACTGGCCTGCCACTTGGCTGGGCAACGGGCGGGGCCTGAAAGGACGCCCGACCGGAGGGAGGACCAGCAGGGGTCGGGGCCGTGCCCCGACTGGAAGGACGTGCGAAGCACCTTGCCCTTCCGGGCATGCGGAAACGCCGCACCCCTACCGGGGGCACGGCGTCCAGGAAGGCGTCAGGCTACTTGGCGGCCAGCGCGGCGGCCTGCTTGGCGATCGCCGACTTGCGGTTCGCGGCCTGGTTCTTGTGGATGACGCCCTTGCTCACGGCCTTGTCGAGCTGGCGGGCGGCCACGCGCTGCGCTGCCACGGCCTCCTCGACGTTGCCCTGCTCAGCGGCCTCGCGGAACTTGCGGACCGCGGTCTTCAGGGACGACTTGACGGCCTTGTTGCGCAGACGAGCCTTCTCGTTCTGCTTGTTGCGCTTGATCTGGGACTTGATGTTCGCCACGAAGAAGCCTCGGTGAGAATCTGGTGATGGATGGGGCGCGCGGGCTCGAGAGAGGGCGCGCCACACGCAGTTGAACAGGCTACCAAGAACCCAGGTCGCCGCTCAAATCGACGACTCCGAGCGTAGCCATTGCGTGGTGTACTCGCGCCAGTCCTCCTCCGTCGCCGCGAAGTCTACGTACATGGCCAGACCGTAGCGTTCGCGGGGTCCCCTGTCGGTGATGGCCAGGCGGGCGGCCAGCGCCGCGTCGGCCACGCTCTCGGCGGAGTCGCTCCAGGGGACGCCGTGGTCGTGGTACGCGGGTGCGCCCAGCAGCACGGTCTTGGAGTCGGGCACCAGGTCGAGGGCGAGTTTGGCCTGCCGTACGGCATGCCCGCCGTACAGGGAGGTGAGGGGCATGCCCGAGTCGTAGGACATGACGGCCACCTGGTCGACGCGCTGGGCCACCTCGCCGAAGTAGCCCTGTGCCCAGTACTTGTCGTGGTCGATGACGGCCCTGGCCACCGGCCGCATCAGGGGGTAGGGCTCGATCTGCGGCGTGGAGGTGGACAGCAGTTCGGTCAGCGGCCTGGTCCGGTCGAGCAGGTCGAGGAAGTGGCGGTCGTCGGAGCTGATCGGCTCGAAGTTGTAGTGGATGCCGTCGTAGCCGAGCGCGGTGATCGCGGTGACGCTGGTGAGGATGTTCTGCCTGGTCGCGGGGGAGGCCAGGTCGAGGAAACCGTCCACCTTCTGGCCCAGCCAGGCCGAGACGCGTACGTCGGGGAGGTATTTGTGGGCCCAGGCGACGAAGCTTTCCGCGGTGGAGATGGCGCCCATGTCGAGGGTTCCGTCCCGTTTGAACGGGCCGCTGTGGACGTAGATGTCCTTGATGCCGGTACTGCGGAGCCGTACCGCCAGATCCTTGACGTCCTGCTCTGTACGGCGGCCGTCCACCCACATGTGGCCCATCCACAGGGCGTCGTTGCCGGTGCTCTTGGCCCAGTCCGCGGGCTCGCCGGTAAACTGGACTCGGAAGGCTGCGGCGACCACGCCGACCAGCACGACCACGATGGCCAAGGCAAGCGCGAGCAGGCGCAGGCCGCGGCGGATGACGGTTCGGGCAATCACCCGGGCATGTCACCATGAAAGACGCTTGACCTCAACCCTGTCGAAACGGACTTCGGTGCGCAATCAGCCTGGCCAGACCGACCCCGCGTTGATCCGCAACTTCTGCATCATCGCGCACATCGACCACGGCAAGTCGACGCTTGCCGATCGCATGCTGCAGATCACCGGCGTGGTCGACGACCGTTCCATGCGGGCGCAGTACCTCGACAGGATGGACATCGAGCGCGAACGCGGCATCACGATCAAGTCCCAGGCGGTCCGGCTGCCCTGGGACGGGCACGTGCTCAACATGATCGACACGCCCGGCCACGTCGACTTCACCTACGAGGTGTCCCGGTCGCTGCAGGCGTGCGAGGGCGCGATCCTGCTGGTCGACGCCGCCCAGGGCATCGAGGCGCAGACGCTCGCGAACCTCTATCTCGCGATGAACAACGATCTGCACATCATCCCGGTGCTCAACAAGATCGACCTTCCGGCCGCCCAGCCGGAGAAGTTCGCCGACGAGATCGCGGGCCTGATCGGCTGCGACCCCTCCGACGTGCTGCGGGTCTCCGGCAAGACGGGCGCGGGCGTGCGCGAGCTGCTCGACCACGTCGTCTCGACCGTCCCGCCGCCCGTGGGCGCCGCCGACGCGCCCGCCCGCGCGCTGATCTTCGACTCGGTGTACGACACCTACCGGGGCGTCGTCACCTATGTACGCGTCTTCGACGGCCACCTCGGCAAGCGCGAGCGCATCACCATGATGTCCACGCAGGCCACCCACGAGACGCTGGAGATCGGCGTCATCTCGCCCGAGCCCAAGGTCGCCGACCTGGGCCTTGGCGTCGGCGAGGTCGGCTACCTGATCACCGGTGTGAAGGACGTGCGCCAGTCGCGGGTCGGCGACACGGTCACCTCGGCCGTGCACGGCGCGAAGGAGATGCTGGCCGGATACGACCACCCCCGGCCGATGGTGTTCTCCGGGCTCTACCCGATCGACGGCGACGAGTACCCGGAGCTGCGCGAGGCGCTCGACAAGCTGCAGCTCAACGACGCCTCCCTGATCTACGAGCCGGAGACGTCGGCGGCGCTGGGCTTCGGCTTCCGCGTCGGCTTCCTCGGCCTGCTCCACATGGAGATCATCCGTGAACGGCTGGAGCGCGAGTTCGGCCTGTCGCTGATCTCCACGGCGCCCAACGTCGTCTACCGGGTGGTCATGGAGGACGGCAAGGAGCTGACCGTCACCAACCCGTCGGAGTTCCCGACCGGCGGCAAGATCGACAAGGTCTTCGAGCCGGTGACGAAGTCGACGATCCTGGCGCCGGCCGAGTTCATCGGCGCGATCATGGAGATCTGCCAGGGACGCCGCGGCAACCTCCTGGGCATGGACTACCTGTCCGAGGACCGCGTCGAGATCCGCTACACGCTGCCGCTCGGCGAGATCATCTTCGACTTCTTCGACCAGCTCAAGTCCCGCACCCGCGGCTACGCCTCGCTCGACTACGAGCCCGCAGGCGAGCAGGAGGCGGACCTGGTCAAGGTCGACATCCTGCTGCAGGGCGAGCCGGTCGACGCCTTCAGCGCGATCGTCCACAAGGACAAGGCGTACGGCTACGGCGTCGACATGGCCAAGAAGCTGCGCGAGCTGATCCCGAGGCAGCAGTTCGAGGTGCCGATCCAGGCCGCCATCGGCGCCCGGGTGATCGCCCGCGAGAACATCCGCGCCATCCGCAAGGACGTCCTCGCCAAGTGCTACGGCGGTGACATCAGCCGTAAGCGCAAGCTGCTGGAGAAGCAGAAGGAAGGCAAGAAGCGGATGAAGATGGTCGGCCGGGTCGAGGTGCCGCAGGAGGCGTTCGTGGCCGCCCTGTCGACCGACTCCAGCACGGACAAGCCCAAGAAGTAGCCCTAGGCTCGCCGCCTGCTCACGTAGGCGGCGAGCACCGCCACACCCGCGATCGCCTGTACGGCCAGCAGCACCCCGGAGAACCCGCTCACCAGGGCCAGCGCCATCGGGAAGCACCCGACGAGCGCCAGATCGAGGCCGGTCAGCGCCCACAGGAGCGGCCCGGTCGGAATCGCCCCCGTTCCGGTGTCGAGGACCGGCATCGCGTGGTTCACCGGAGCCCGCCTGGCCATCCGCAGCGCCGCCGCGGCCAGCGCGGGCGCCGCCAGTGGCGCGAACCACAGCAGGGGCCCCGCCGTACCCGGTAGCAGGATCAGCGCCGCGCTCATCCACGCGGCGGCCAGCAGCGCGGGCAGGACGGCCCGTGCCGCCGTCACCCCGCGCTCCGGCAGCGCCAGCAGGCGGGCCAGCGCGGGGTTGTCGGCGTCCCAGCGCGCTCCCGACACCGCGGACGCCGCCGCGGCCAGCCCGCCGCCCAGCACGAGCGCCGCCACAGCAGGCCCCGCCGTACCCGCGGTGGCCTGGGTCAGCAGCAGGGGAGCGGCCGTCGAGCCCGCGAGTACGGCGAGCCGGCCCGGCCGCCGCGCCAGCCGCAGCACCTCCTGCCAGGCGGGCGCGAACACCGCGGGCAGCCCCGGCCACCTACGGCTGCGCAGGCGGGCGCCACGCCAGTGGTTGTCCTCGGCCATCCAGCTCAGGAGGCTCGGATCGAGGCTCACGGTGGCGTTGGCCAGGTGCCCGGCTCTGGCCGACGACGACAGCAGGCGGCGGGCGGGCAGGCGGCCCAGGGCCGACCAGGCCTGCCGTACCAGGAGGGCGGAGAGCACCGCTGGGACCGCCGACCAGGCGGGCGCGGGCAGGGTGGCCAGTACGTTACGGTCGGCGAGCAGCATCAGGACGGCCGCCGCCGCAACCAGCGCGGCGATCACCGCCTTCAGCGCGAGGTCCCACGGGTCGGAGGTCTGGGCGAGCACGGCGATGGCCATCCCGCCCGCGCTCACCGACACGCCCGCCACGAGCGCGCCGACCAGTCGCCACACCAGGTGGTCGGGCGCGCCCGTCACGGCCAGCGCCGCCAGCCCGAGACCCACCCCGGCCACGAGGCTGACCAGCAGCAACGTCCGCGCGGAGCGTCCGAGCACGCCGCGGCGGTCCAGCGGGGACAGCAGCAGCCAGGTCGCGTTCGCCGCCGACAGCACGACGGGACCGATCGCGCGCGCCGCCCACAGCAGGCCCGCCAGCACCAGCACCACGAGCGCCAGCCCCGCGCCCGCCTGCTCGGGCCGTGGGGGCGCCGCCATGGCCTGGAACGCGGACGAGACGGGCTGGGCCAGCATCGCGCAGACCATCGCCAGCCCGAACAACGCGGCATAACGGTCGCTCAGGCTCCTGGCGCGCCCCGCCTTGCCCCTGGCCAGCGCCCTGACCTCCCGCACGCCGGTCATCGGCCCGCCACCCGGGTGGCGAGGGGCACGCGGCGGGCGCGGGTGGCGAGGTCGCCGTCGTGGGTGGCCATGACGACGGTGCCGCCGCCGGTCGTGTACTCGAGGAGGAGGGCGCCCAGGCGGTCGCGGAAGGCGGCGTCCAGGCCGCGTTCCGGCTCGTCCAGGAGAAGGAGGCGGCTGGGCCGTACCAGAGCTGTGGCCAGCGTGAGGCGCTGGCGCTGGCCCGTCGAGAGGTTGAGCGGGACCGCGTCCGCGCGCGGGCCGAGGTCGAACAGCTCCAGCGCCCGCTCCACGCTCATGCGCCCCTCATCGTGTACGGCCAGCACCAGCTCAAGGTGCTCCCGGGCGGTCAGGCCCGGATACCAGGCCGGTTCGTCACCCGTCACCGCCACCCGGCGCCAGAACGCCGCCGCGTCGGCCGGAGGCGCCCCGAAGACCGTGACCTGCCCGCTCGTCGGCGGCTGAAGGCCGGACAGGCAGCGCAGGAGCGTGGACTTGCCCGACCCGTTCTCGCCCACGACGGCGACCAGTTCACCCGGTCGGACGACCAGGTCGACCTCGGTGAGGACGGGGTTGCCGCCGAGCTCGACGGTCAGGCGGGAGGTGGTCAGGAGGGGATCGCGCACCGTTCGACCCTACCCGGCGGCCCGATTCTGTCGGTGCCGCCCTCTAGCCTTTCACAATCTCGAACATGAGTACGACAGGAGGCGTGTGGTGATCGCTGCCGAGCGGTATGAGAGGGCGGCCCTGCTGGGGGTCGCGATCGCGGAGGAGACGCGGCGGCTGCTCCGCCTGCACCTGCGCCCGGCCGAGGTGGCCGCCGACGGGACGGTCGGGGTGGAGGTGCCCTATCCGGACGCGGCCGTGGTCCGGGCGGTGCTCGACGTGGCCGCCGAGTGCTTCGGTGAGGAGGGCGGGGAGGAGGAGGCCAGGGAGGCGGCGCTGTCGACGTTGTTACAGCTTGCCGACCTGCGGCTGCACCGGTGACCTCGTGCGGTCGCACCGCGTGCGGTCGGCTACCGTCGGAGCCATGCGGCTGATCTCAGTGAACGTGGGCCGTGCGGTCGACGCGGAGTGGGCGGGCAAGCTGGGGCGTACCGCCATCGACAAGACGGCGGTCACGCGCCGCGTCGGCGTGCGGCAGAACGGGCTCGACGGCGACGAGCGGGCCGACCGGTCCAACCACGGCGCGCCCACGCACGCCGTCTACTCGTATGCCCGGGAGGACTACGACTGGTGGGAGGGGGAGCTGGGGCGGCCGCTGCGCGACGGGCTGTTCGGCGAGAACCTCACCACGTCGGGGGTGGACGTGTCGGGGGCGGTGCTGGGCGAGCGCTGGCGGGTCGGCACCGCGCTGCTGGAGGTGAGCGGGCCGCGCATTCCGTGCGTGGTGTTCCGCAACTGGATGGACGAGCCGGGCTGGGTCAAGCGCTTCACCGCGGCCGGGCGGGTGGGCGCGTACCTGAGCGTGGTCGAGACCGGCGAACTGGGGGTGGGCGACGAGGTCGAGATCGTGGCCCGGCCGGAGGCGAGCGTCACGATCGCCGAGTCCGTGCTGGCCTACCACGGTGACAAGGACATCCTCACCCGCATCCTCACCTTCCCCGGCCACGCCTCCTTCTGGGACCGCCGAGCGGAACGCCTCCTCCGCTGACGGCCCGCTCGTGCCCGGGGGCGTGGCGGCACCGCGCGCTGGGCCGCGTGGTGGGGATGTATGCCTCAGGACGTGGGGCGGGGTTGGGGCGGGGGGTGGCGCACGGGCAGCCCCCCGCTGGTGCGGCCCGTGCGCCGTCCGTTTTCTAGCGCAGGACCTTGTACAGGGCCGAGGTGAGCGAGGCCTTGGCGTCGTCACCGTCGATGGACCACATCATGTAGCCGCCCAGCCCCTTGTGCCGGATGTAGGCGGCCTTCTGCAGCATCACGATCGGGTCGTCGTAGGTCCAGAACTCGTTGCCGTCGTACAGCCACACGGCGCCGGTCCGCAGGTCGCGGTAGCGCTTGCCGGGCTTGGCGAGGATGTCCTTGTAGTCCTCGGAGCCGGCCTCCCACTTGCCGGGCGCGGCGCCGGTGGCGGGCTGGTAGACGCCGTCACCGGCCGGGCCCGCGGGGACGCCGGTCCAGCCCTTGCCATAGGCCGGAACGCCTGCCACGAGCTTGCGCAGGGGTGCGCCGCGCTCCAGGTAGTAGTTGACGGTCTGGTCGAGGCTCTCGCGGATCTCGTTGGGGTCGCGGCGGTCGTTGAAGAGGTTGGAGTGGTGACCGGTGATCTTGTCCCACGGACCGTGCAGGTCGTAGCCCTGGATGGTGGCGTAGTCCAGGTTGCGGAAGACCTTGCGCACCTCGATGCCCGCGTCGATGACGCGCGTGGCGGCGGGCAGGAACGCGGTGATCAGGCCGGAACGCTTGTAAGCGTTCATCTGCGACCTGAGCTCGGCGACGAAGGCGGTGAAGTTCTGCTTGTCCTCGGGACGCACGACGTTGCCGGGGGCTCCGGGGTAACCGGGCCACTCCCAGTCGAGGTCGATGCCGTCGAAGACGCCGGAGCCCGTGCCGTCGGCCAGGCCGGGCAGGTTGCCGCGCAGCCACAGGTCGATGCAGGACTTGGCGAGCTTGCTGCGCGACTCGGGGGTGAGGACGGCGTCGGAGAAGTACTTGGAGCCGGTCCAGCCGCCGAGCGAGATCAGGACCTTGAGCTTGGGGTACTTGGCCTTGAGCTTCTTGAGCTGGTTGAAGTTGCCGTTGAGCGCCTGGCCGGGGGCGTCGGCCACGCCGTCCACGCTCTGCTCGGCGGGGACGGGCCGCTGCCAGTCGGCCCAGGGGTCGGAGGAGTAGCACTCGGCCTGCTGGTTCACGAAGCCGAAGGCGTAGTTGATGTGGGTGAGCTTGCGGGCTGCCCCGCTGGTCTCCATGTCCTTGATGTGGTAGTTGCGCCCGTAGACGCCCCACTGGACGAAGTAGGCGACTCTCTTGTAGTCGGTGCCGTGGGCCTCGGCGGGCGCCGACACCACGGTCATGCCGAGTAAGAGGGTGAGAGCGAGCAGGACTTTCTTCACGCGGCGTCTCCTGAATTGATAGGAAACTTTCCTTTAAGTCGTCCCGACAGTAGGACGGTGTGATCGGGCAGTCAATGGCAGACGGCAGACTGGAAGGGTGCCATCCACTCTGCCCGACGGCGATCCCGCGCCCACGACGGGCGAACTGCCCGCCAGCGCCCTGCGTGGCCTGGGCGAGCGTCCGTTCGGCTTCTACGTGCACGTCCCGTTCTGCGTGACGCGCTGCGGCTACTGCGACTTCAACACCTACACCGCCGCCGAGCTGGGCCCCGGCGCTTCGCACCGGGACTACGCCGACACCGCCATCGAGGAGGTACGGCTGGCCCGCCGCGTACTCGGTGACGCCGATCTGCCCGTCGAGACCGTGTTCTTCGGCGGCGGCACGCCGACCCTGCTGCCCGCCCGCGACCTGGCCCGCATCCTCGCGGCGATCGACGAGGAGTTCGGCCTGCGCCCCGGCGCGGAGGTCACGACCGAGGCCAACCCCGAGTCCGTGGACCCGGCCTACCTGGCAGAGCTGCGCGCGGGCGGCTTCAACCGGATCAGCTTCGGCATGCAGTCGGCCAGGGAGCACGTGCTGAAGGTGCTCGACCGCCACCACACGCCGGGGCGGGCGGCGCAAGCCGTACAGGAGGCTCGGGGGGCCGGGTTCGCGCACGTCAACCTCGACCTCATCTACAGCACTCCCGGAGAGACCGACGACGACTGGCGGGCGTCGCTGGAGGCGGCGATCGCCGCCGGGCCCGACCATGTCTCGGCGTACTCGCTCATCGTCGAGGACGGCACGCGGCTGGCGGCCCGGATCAGGCGCGGCGAGCTGCCGATGCCCGACGACGACGTGGCCGCCGACCGCTACCTCATCGCCGACGAACTGCTGGCCAAGGCGGGCTTCTCCTGGTACGAGGTGTCGAACTGGGCCACCTCGGAGGCGGGCCGGTGCCGCCACAACCTGCTCTACTGGACCGGCGGCGACTGGTGGGCCGTCGGGCCCGGCGCGCACAGCCACGTCGGCGGCACCCGCTGGTGGAACGTCAAGCACCCCGCCCCCTACGCGCAGCGGCTGGCCCAGGGGCTTTCCCCCGCGCACGCCAGGGAGGTGCTGGAGGACGCCGACCGCGAGGTGGAGCGGCTGATGCTGGAGCTGCGGCTGGTCACCGGCTACCCGCTGGCCGACGTGGCGCCGGACGCCCGGCTCGCCGTGGCCAGGGCCGTGGGGGACGGGCTGCTGGAGCAGGAGGCGTTCAAGGCGGGCCGCATGGTGCTGACCCTGCGCGGCCGGCTGCTCGCCGACGCCCTGATCCGCGACCTCACCCTGTGACCCGCGGCCCGAAGGCCGACAAGTCCGCGACAGGGCAGATCAGAGCGCGACAGGGCAGATCAGAGCGCGACAGCGCGGGGACGGATGGGCGGGTCAGAGCAGAGCTGAGGCCAGGTCGGCGATCGGGCCCAGTGCGGTGGCCAGGGCGGTGACGGGGGACAGGCGGGTGGCGAGACGGTCGAGGGCGGCCGTCACCCTGGCCGGGTCGCGCTCCCCGGGCGCCGCCTCCGCCTCGGCGAGCACCTCCTCCAGGTCGCGCCGCGCCTGCCGGGCCTGCGGCAGTTCGGCCGCGTGCTGCTCCACGAGGGCCAGCAATGCCGCCACCTGTGCGCGCAGCCGCTCCAGCTCCTCCCGTCCGGCGGGTGGCGCCTGGCCGGGCTGGAAGACCGCGCCCTGGCCGCCGATGTTGCTCCCGGTGAAGGTGCCGCCGCTGATCACGGTCCCGTAGTTGGGCGCGGACGGGTCGGGCGTGCTCATGGTGTCCCCTTGGCCGCGGGGGCGGCGAACTGGGCGCCCTGCCCGCCGATGCTGGTCCCGGTGAAGGTGCCGCCGTTGACCACCGTGCCGTTGTTGATGACCGCGGCGATCTGCTGCCGGTAGGCGGCGGTGTCCACGCCACGCCGTTCCAGGAAGTCCAGCACCGCGTTGTTCAGCCGCTCCTCGACGAGCTTGGCGTACTTGAACGCGTCGAGCCCTTCGAGGAAGGTGTTGATGCGCGGCTCGGCGGCCGCCTCGCGCAGGCTGATCCTGGCTCCGTAGTCGTAGACGACGTACTTGTCCGGGTCCTCCGGGAAACGCATCGCCACGAAGATCCGCCGCAGCAGCCGGGCGGGCGCGCCGACGACGTCGCGGGCCAGCGAGAGCGGCGCGCGGGTGAGCGCCGCCAGCACCAGCCCCGGCCCCGCCTGCCTGGGCAACTCGTCCACGACCCGGTAGACGCCGCGTACCGGCGGCAGCGCGGTGACGATGAACTCGGTGTAGAGCATCCGGCCCTCGACGGCCAGATGGATGAAGATCGACACGGTGGTGTCGCGGTCCTCGGCGGGCAGCACCTCCTCGCCCTCGGCATCGGTGACGGCCGCGCCGCTGGTGCCGACCACGATCCACCGGTAGTGGCGGGCGCCGGACTGTGGGTTGCGGATCACCGCCTGGAGTTCCCGGTCGCTGAGCTGGTAGCGGGGGCGGGTGCCGTACAGGAGCGGATGGTCGCCGTGGAGCTGGTTGAGGCGGCCCTGCGCGATCACGTGGTCGAGGACGTCCAGGTGGACGGGCATGCCAGGCTCGGCGGAGTCGCGCATCTCGCCGAGCCGCTCGCCCACGAACTCGTGCAGGTCCACCGCGTCCACCAGGGCGGGCGCGCGGCCCGCCTCGCCGGTGCGCCGGTCGAGCTCGGCCGCGATCGTCCAGGCCCGCACGAGCTCGCCCGCGCCGACGAACGGGTTCTCGCCGGAGTAGAGCGTCAGGTTGCCGTGCTGCGCGAGCTTCACCTCCGTCATGCGCGGGCCCGCCTCCTGCCCGGTACGGCCGGCGCCCGGCCGCAGCCGCTCCGACAGGATCCGGTAGACGCGCACCCGGTAGGCCAGCACGGTGACGACGGCGGCCAGGAGCATCAGAGGCGCCATCCAGCCCGCCCCGCCGTCCTCCTCGTACCCCGAGTAGCCCGAGCTGTCCGCGCCCAGATAGCGGGTCAGCAGCATCGCGGGCACGACCAGCAGGGCGAAGACGCCGACCACCACGCCGGCCACGACGACGGGGCTCAGCCGTTTGCGCTGCCCCTGGCCGCCGAAGCCGCCGGAGGCGAAGGCCGCCAGCACGCCCAGCACCATGAGCCACGGCATCGCGGCCTCGAAGTCGAACAGCAGGGCCAGCGCCAGCATCACCGTGACCGCGGCCTCCCTGACGGTCAGCATCGACCGCGCGTAGAGGCAGTGCCGCAGCACCGGGCCCAGGTCGAACCCGCCGACCGACGGGGCCACCGCGTGGTGGCGGCGCTCGATCAGCGCGTACAGCGCCCGGTCGCGGAAGCCGGGATCCAGGTATGCCGCGGCGGCCAGGTATCTGGTGGTGTTGCGCAGGCGCTCGTGCACCATGACCTCCCCATGGGTGACCCGTCCATCGTCACCCGGGGAGCTGCGAACATTCCGGAGAGTGATCGAACCGTGATTCTCCGTGTTACTTGATCATGCGGATGCTGATCGGGTAGCGGTAGTTCTCGCCCTTGTTGGTGGCGATGGCCGCCTGGATGTGGAAGATCAGCGAGATGACCCAGACCACCGGCAGCAGCAGGAAGCCGATGATGACGATCGTCAGGACGAAGGACACCAGGTAGCCGATGAACATGGTGATCTGGAAGTTCAGCGCCTCGGCCGACTGGTCGCGGACGTAGGGCGACTCGTCTTTCTTCATCAGGTAGATGATGAGCGGGCCGATCCAGGAGACCAGCAGGCCCAGCAGGTGGGACAGCATGGCCATCGTGGTGTCGTCGGTGCCGGGGCGCGGGCCGTACACGCCGGGGACGTGGGGCTGGGGGGCCGCCGCGTAGCCGTAGCCGGGCGGGGGGACCTGCTGCTGGGGGTAGCCGTAGCCCTGCGGGCCCGAGGGCTGCTGGCCGTAGGGGTACTGGGCGCCGGAGGGCTGGCCGTAACCGCCCGAGGGGTCGCCGTACGCGCCCGAGGGCTGGCCGTAACCCGACGGCTGGCCGTAACCGGAGGGCTGGCCGTATCCCGACGGCTGGCCGTAGCCGGGCTGGGGCTGGGCGTAGCCGTCCGAGGGCTGGCCCTGGCCGTAGCCGGGCTGGGGCTGGCCTCCCGAGGGCGGCTGGCCGTACCCGGGGATGTCGGAGCGCTCCACGCGGCGGGTGGAGTCGTCGTCGGGCTGGGGATGGTCCTGGCTCATGATGCCTCCGTGACGAAGTCGATCAGCTCCTCGACCCGGCCGAGAAGCTCGGGCTCGAGGTCGGAATAGGTCGAGACGGCGCCCAGGATGCGCCGCCACGCCTCGGCGGGCTCCATGCGCCAGCCCAGAGCGGCGATCACGCCTTCCTTCCACGGCACCCCGCGCGGCACGTCGGGCCAGGCCGGGATGCGCAGGACGGACGGTTTGACCGCCTGCCAGATGTCGATGTACGGGTGCCCGACGATCAGCACGTCGGGCGAGGTGACCTGGGCGGCGATCCGGCTCTCCTTGGACCCCTGCACCAGGTGGTCGACCAGGACCCCGAGCCGCCGGCCCGTGGACGGGCCGAACTCCTCGACGATCGCGGGCAGGTCGTCCACGCCCTCCAGGTACTCCACGACCACGCCCTCGACCCGCAGGTCGTGGCCCCAGATCTTCTCCACGAGCGCGGCGTCGTGCACGCCCTCGACGTAGATGCGGCTCTCGCGGGCCACGCGGGCCTTCAGTCCCTCGACGGCGATCGAGCCGGACGCGCTGCGCCTGGGGCCGCCCGCCGCCGCGGCCACCGGCCGCACCAGCGTCACCGCCCTGCCCTCCAGCAGGAACGCCGCGGGCGCGAGCGGGAACAACCGGCGCTTGCCGAAGCGGTCCTCCAGCGTGACGGCCTCCTTGTCGCAGGCCACCACGGCGCCGCAGAAGCCGCTGTCGGCGTCCTCCACGACCAGGTCGAGCTCCGCCGGGACCTGAGGGATCTTGCCCTTGCCCGGACGCCGCCAGTTCCCCGCGAGCACATCACCGTCGTACACACGGGGACCGTAGCAAATCACCCGCCCATCGCGAGGCGCTTGCGGTGGCTGCTGCGGCGCACCAGCACGACGACCGTCCACACCACCCCGATGAGCACACCCAGCGCGGGCAGCACGAACAGCGCCGCCACCCCGCCCATGACGCCTCCGGCCGCCGAGGCCAGGTCCTTGCCGACCCCGAAGCGGGTCTGCGCGTCGGGCTCGATCGTGCAACTGATCTGGTAGTCGCCCTGGGCCGGGGCGTTGATCAGCGCGATCAGCTCCCAGCTCGTGCCGTTGAGCTCGACGGTCTGGTTCACGGGGGTGGTGACGAGCTTGGCGTTGCCGTTGATCTGGCACTCCCAGCTCACCTGCGTGCCGCGCGTCAGGTAGAGGGCCGGGCGGTCGGCCGGGTCGATGGTGACCGTGGCGGGCTGGCCTGGCTGGAACGACTTGCCCGGGGCCGCCCCGCTCACCCCGCCGACCACGCCGCCCGCGAACAGGGCGATCCCGGCGATCACGAACACCACCGCCACGCCCCAGGCCACGGCGAGGTGCCACAGGGGCGGGCGCAGCCGCTTGTTGTCGACGGGCGGGGGGAACTGGGGCGCGCCGCCGTACTGCGGCTGGCCGAACGGCTGCTGGCCGTACTGGGGGCCGGACGGCTGGCCGTACTGGGGTGGCTGGCCGTACTGGGGGCCCGAGGGCGGCTGTCCGTACTGGGGGCCCGACGGTGGCTGGCCGTATTGGGGGCCTGAGGGGGGCTGGCCGTGCTGGGGTGGCTGGCCGTACTGCGGTCCCGACGGCGGCTGGCCGTACGGCGGGCCGCCCGGGGGCCCGTGCTGGGGACCGCTCTGCGGCGGGGGGCCGTACTGGGGTCCGCCCTGCGGCGGAGGCTCGTACGGAGGCTGCTGCGGAGGCTGCCATCCTCCACCCTGCCGGAAATCATCACTCATACCCGCAAGTGTGGCTGTACCTGCTTGCCGTCCGCTAGCACGTGGGTTATCGCACCTTGTGGGCGAGAGCCGTACACTTGGCACTCGGGAACACAGAGTGCTAGACCTGGCGTTTCCCAAGGGAAAGAGGTAGGAGGTGCACACGTGCTCGACGACAGGAAGCTCGCGGTCCTCCGCGCGATAGTCGAGGACTACGTGTCCACCAACGAACCGGTGGGCTCCAAGGCGCTGGCCGAGCGCCACAACCTCAAGGTCTCCCCGGCGACGGTGCGCAACGACATGGCCGCGCTGGAGGAGGAGGGGTACATCACCCAGCCGCACACCAGCGCGGGCCGGGTGCCGACCGACAAGGGCTACCGGCTCTTCGTCGACCGGCTCTCGCAGATCAAGCCGATGTCCGGCGCCGAGCGCAGGGCCATCGAGACGTTCCTGGCCGGCGCGGTCGACCTCGACGACGTGGTCACCCGCACGGTGCGGCTGCTGGCGCAGCTCACCAGGCAGGTCGCGGTGGTGCAGTACCCGACGCTGACGCGCTCCAGCGTGCGGCACGTCGAGCTGGTGCCGCTGAGCGAGCGGCGGATCATGCTCGTCCTGATCACCAACACGGGCCGGGTCGAGCAGCGCGTCGTCGAGCTGCCCGAGGTCATCGAGGACCACCGGATCGCGCACCTGCGCGCCGTGCTCAACGCCTGTCTCGACGGGTGCGGGCTGGCCGAGGTGCCCGGCCTGGTGGCCGATCTGCCGGAACGGCTTCCGGTGGAGGACCGCCCGGTCGTCGCGACGATCCTGTCGGTCCTGCTGGAGACGCTCGTCGAACGGCACGACGAGAAGATCGTCTTCGCCGGCGCGGCCAACCTGGCGGGCGCCGACTTCACCATCGGCCTGCGCGACGTCCTCGAGGCGCTGGAGGAGCAGGTCGTGCTCATGCGCCTGCTCGGCGAGACGACAACGGACACCCCGACCGCGCTCACCGTGCGCATCGGAGCGGAAAACCCCTATCTCCACGGCACGTCCATCGTCGCCACCGGATACGGTTCTGGCGACAAGCAACTGGCCCGGCTGGGCGTCCTCGGCCCCACGAGGATGGATTACCCGGTGACCATGGGCGCCGTGCGCGCAGTGGCACGCTACGTCAGCCAGATCCTGGCTGCTTCTTAAGAGGTCGATAAGTGGCAAACAGCGATTACTACAGCACCCTCGGGGTGCGCCGTGACGCCAGTCCCGACGAGGTCAAGAAGGCCTATCGGCGGCTGGCCCGTGAGCTGCACCCGGACGTGAACCCCGATCCCGCGACGCAGGAGCGTTTCAAGGAGATCACGCAGGCGTACGAGGTGCTGTCGGACCCGCAGAAGCGCCAGATGTACGACCTGGGCGCCGACCCCTTCGCCACCGCCGGCGCGGGCGCCGGAGCGGCCGGCTTCGGCGCGGGCTTCCCCTTCAGCGACATCATGGACGCCTTCTTCGGTACGGCGGGCGGCGGCCGAGGCCCGCGCTCCCGGGCCAGAAGGGGCCGCAACGCCACCATCCGCGTCGAGCTGGACCTGCGCGAGACCGCGTTCGGCACCACGCGCGAACTGGTCGTCGACACGGCCGTCGTCTGCGAGGTCTGCCAGGGCGCGGGCGCGGCTCCCGGCACGCATCCCGACACCTGCGACATGTGCGGCGGCCGGGGCGAGGTCTCCCAGGTCACCAGGTCCTTCCTGGGCCAGGTCATGACCTCGCGGCCGTGCCCCCAGTGCCAGGGCTTCGGCTCCATCATCCGCAACCCCTGCCAGGAGTGCTCGGGCGACGGGCGGGTGCGCACCCGCCGTACCATCAAGGTCCGCATCCCCGCGGGCGTCGAGGACGGCACCCACATCCAGCTCGCCGGCGAGGGCGAGGTCGGCCCCGGCGGCGGCCCGCCCGGAGACCTCTTCCTGGAGATCGTCGAGCGGCCGCACGAGATCTTCGAACGGCGCGGTGACGACCTCCACTGCACCGTCCAGATCCCGATGACCGCCGCCGCGCTCGGCACGGTGCTGACGGTGGAGACGCTCGACGGCGCCGAGGAGGTCGACGTCCGCCCCGGCACGCAGTCCGGTCAGGTGATCTCCATGTTCGGCCGCGGCGTGCAGCGGCTCAACGACTCCGGCCGCGGCGACCTGCTCATCCACGTCAACGTGGAGACGCCGGGCCGCCTCGATCCGGCCCAGGAGGAGCTGCTGCGCGAGCTGGCGAAGCTGCGCGGGGAGGAGCGCCCGCCGGGCAAGTTCGCGCCGGGCCAGCAGGGCTTCTTCTCCCGCCTGCGGGACGCGTTCAACGGCCGCTGACTTCCTTGTACGGCGAGCGGGGGCGGCCATGAGCGTTCCGGTGTTCCTGGCCGAGCGCGAGGCGTTCGGCGGCGATGAGACGGTGCTCGACGGCCCCGAGGGCCGCCACGCGGCGGCCGTCAGGCGGCTGCGGGCCGGCGAGCGGGTCGACCTGACCGACGGCGCGGGCGCGGTGGCCGAGTGCGTCGTGCGCGCGGCGCTGAAGGACCGGCTGCTGCTCGACGTCGTCAAGCGCTACGAGGTCCCGGCGCCCGCGCCGCGGCTGGTCGTCGTCCAGGGGCTGCCCAAGGGCGACAGGGGCGAGCTGGCTGTCGAGATGATGACCGAGGCCGGGGTCGACCGCATCGTGCCCTGGGCGGCCGCGCGCAGCGTCACCCAGTGGAAGGGCGACAAGGTCGCCAAGGCGCTCGGCAAGTGGCGCTCCACCGCCAGGGAGGCGGGCAAGCAGGCGCGGCGCTTCCACCACGCGCAGGTCGCCGACCTGGCCTCCACGGCCCAGGTGGAGGAACTGCTCGGCCAGGCGGCGCTGGCGCTCGTGCTGCACGAGGAGGCGGTGGAGCCGCTGTCGCGGGTCGGCCTGCCCACGGACGGGGAGATCGTGCTCGTGGTCGGGCCGGAGGGCGGGATCTCCGAGGGCGAGCTGGCCGGGTTCGTGGCGGCGGGAGCCGTACCGGCGCTGCTGGGGTCCACGGTGCTGCGCACCTCCACGGCGGGAGTGGCCGCGGCGGCGGTGCTGATGGCGCGCACCGGGCGCTGGTGAGACCTCAGCCCACCTGGTTGGAGGTCAGCGGCGTCGTCAGGTCGGTGGGCGGCGCCGGCGGGTCGTCCGGAGGGCATTCCTCGGGCGGGCAGCTTCCGGACGGGATGGGCGTGTCACTGGGGCCCGGCGTGGCCGTGGGGCTGGCGGAGGCCGTCGGGCAGTCCTCCTCCGGCGCGGCCTCCTCCTCCGCGGTGGACGGGCACGGCGTGGGCTTGGCCGAACTCGGGCTCGGGGACGGCTTCGCGGTCGACTTGGCCGACTCGGTGGCCTGTCCCGGCGCGGTCGGCGTGGGCGTCGGGTCGGGCGGCAGAATCGCCGGCTCGGACCTGCTGGGGCTGGGCTTGTCCTGGGGGCGGTTGGTGGAGGAGTTGTCCGGCGGCGCCTCGGTCTCGCGGACGTGCTCGACCTCGGTCGGCGTGATGACCCTTTCCCGCAGAGAGGGGACCACCATGACGACGGTGCCCGCGACCAGTACGGCACTGACCGTGGCGGCGCCGATGCGCCACCACAACACACTGCGCACGCCCCGCCGCTCGATGCGGCCGCGGATGATCTCCAGACCTTCCGGAGACGGCACGACCGCGTCCGCCTCCGCGCGGAGCACGCGGCGCAGAATGTCGCCGTACTCGTCGGGCGGCTGGGTCATGACATCTTCTCCAGGACGGATCGCAAGGCGGCCATGCCACGGGCGGTGTGGCTCTTGACCGCGCCCTTGCTGATGCCCATGGCATGGGCGATCTCAGCCTCGGACAGATCCCCGTAGTAGCGAAGGACAAGGGCCTCTCTCTGCCGGGTCGGCAGCGCGCGTAAAGCCTCGATGACGGCGGACCGCTCCAGTTCGCCGATGGCGCCGTTCTCGGCGCTGGGGGCGTCGGGCAGGCCCTTGGGTGCGTATTTCTCGACGACGGCTCGGTGACGCAGAACGGAACGGGACCGGTTGACGACAGACTGCCGCAGGTAGGCGAGTGCCTTGTCGGGGTCACGCAGTCTGCGCCAGGCGCCATGGATGGCGACGAACGCGTCCTGCACGACTTCCTCCGCTGTTGCTATGTCGCGCACGAGCAACACGGCGAGACGAACCAATGACCGGAAGTGCGCGCTGTACAGCGCGGTAACGGCCATGTCGGCGTCCCATCCGACCGGCACCGCCCCCAGCGACCTGTCGGCCAGAAGGGTTTCGGTGGTCACATCAATGGGACGCTCGGCCTTCCCTGCGGGTTTACGCTCTTCCGGTTCTTGAGGTTTTCCCGGTTCCTTGGGGTGCATTACCCAGTCGTGTCCTCGCCAGGTGGCCTCGCCTGAGCCTGAATCGTCTTTTGTGCTGAAGTGTCGCACACACACCCTAACCGCGCGGATCTTCCAGCGCACGGTACGCAGGATTACCGATTGGCAACGGGTCGCCTCGATAGGGTACTCCTGTGACCGACTGCCTCTTCTGCAAGATCGTGGCCAAGGAGATTCCGGCCGACGTGGTCCACGAGAGCGACCGCACTCTCGCCTTCCGTGACATCAACCCGCAGGCGCCGACCCACGTGCTCGTGATCCCCAAGGAGCACCACCCCAACGCCGCCGCCCTGGCCGTGGCCGACGACGGGCTGGCCGACGACGTGCTGAAGGCCGCCCACGCCGTGGCCGTACAGGAAGGGGTGGCCGAAACCGGCTACCGCGTGGTGTTCAATACCGGGGCGGGCGCGGGGCAGACCGTCTTCCACGTGCACGCGCATGTTCTCGGCGGGCGCAACCTGACCTGGCCTCCCGGCTGATATTGACGCGAGCGCGCGGGCCGCTCCCGGCTACGATGGGGCCAGAGAAGTACACCCGAATTAAGACCGGGAGGCATCAGGCCCGAGGGCCTGACCCATGTCCGAACTACACGAATCCCGACGAGCGGCACCTCCCTCGCGCACTCAGGCCAAGGTGCTGATCCCGGACGAATACCCGATGGTCAGCCTCCTGGGCTCCCGTGACGAGCTGCTGCGTGTCATCGAGGGCGCCTTCCGGGCCGACATCCACGTCCGCGGCAACGAGATCACCATCACCGGCACCCCCGACGAGAGCGGCGCCGTCGTGCGCCTGTTCGAGGAGCTGGTCGAGGTCCTGCGCAACGGCGGCGAGTTGTCGCCCGACGCCGTCGAGCGCAGCATCGCCATGATGAAGATGACCTCAGAGCGGCCCGCCGAGGTGCTCTCGCTCGACATCCTGTCCTCCAGGGGGCGGACCATCCGCCCCAAGACGGCCAACCAGAAGCGCTACGTCGACGCCATCGACAAGCACACGGTCGTGTTCGGCATCGGTCCCGCCGGCACCGGCAAGACCTACCTGGCCATGGCCAAGGCGGTGCGCGCGCTTCAGGAGAAGAAGGTCAACCGGATCATCCTCACCCGGCCGGCGGTCGAGGCGGGGGAGCGGCTGGGCTTCCTGCCCGGCACGCTCTACGAGAAGATCGACCCCTATCTCCGGCCGCTCTACGACGCGCTGCACGACATGCTCGACCCCGAGACGATCCCCAAGCTCATGGCCGCGGGCACGATCGAGGTCGCGCCGCTGGCGTACATGCGCGGCCGTACGCTCAACGACGCCTTCATCATCCTCGACGAGGCGCAGAACACCTCGCCCGAGCAGATGAAGATGTTCCTCACCCGGCTGGGCTTCGGCTCCAAGATCGTGGTGACGGGCGACATCACCCAGGTCGACCTCCCCTCCGGCACCGAGAGCGGCCTGCGCGTCGTGCAGGGCATCCTCTCGGACATCCGTGACATCCACTTCGCGACGCTGACCAGCGTCGACGTGGTGCGCCACCGGCTCGTCAGCGACATCGTCGACGCCTACGGCCGCTACGACGCGCAGAAGCAGCAGGAGCTGAAGTCCGTCAAGCAGCAGCGAGGGCCCAGGCGATGAGCATCGAGATCAACAACGAGTCGGGTGACGAGGTCGACGAGGAGACACTCGTCGCCCTCGCCACCCACGTGCTCGGCGAGATGGGCATCCACCCGCTCGCCGAGCTGTCCCTCCTCATCGTGGACGAGAACACCATGGCCGACCTCCACGAGAAGTGGATGGGCGAACCCGGCCCCACCGACGTGCTCGCCTTCCCGATGGACGAACTGCGTCCGGGCGGCGGCGCCCGCGGCGACTCCGAGAGCCCGGCCGAGCCCGGACTGCTCGGCGACGTCGTGCTGTGCCCGCCCGTCGCGGCCAGACAGGCCGCCGAGGCCGGCCACAGTGCCGCCGACGAACTGGAGCTGCTGTGCACCCACGGCATCCTCCACCTGCTCGGCTACGACCACGCCGAGCCTGAGGAGCACAAGGAGATGTTCGGGCTGCAGGCCCAGCTTCTCGCGTCGTGGAAAGAGGTGCGCTCCCCGCGGTGAACGCCTGGTTGCCTCTGGCCATCCTCCTCGTGGTGATCGCCGGCCTGATCGCCAGCGCGGAGACGGCGCTGACCCGCATCTCCCGGGTGCGGGCGGAGGAGTTCGTGCGCGAGGGCAGGAGGGGCGCCAAGCGGCTGCAGGACATCGTCACCGACCCGTCCGGCTCGCTCAATCTGCTGCTCCTGCTCAGGCTGAGCTGCGAGCTGGTCGCGACGGTGATCGTCACGCTGCTGTTCATCGACGTCCAGGGCGATCAGGGCTGGGCGTACGTGAGCGCCGCCGCCGTCATGATCGTGGTCAGCTACGTGATCGTCGGAGTCTCTCCCCGTACGCTGGGCCGCCAGCACGCGGAGCCGATCGCGCTGGCCGGCGCCCCGGTCGTCTACGGGCTGACCAAGATCTTCGGTCCGCTGCCCAAGCTGCTGATCCTGCTCGGCAACGCGCTCACACCCGGCAAGGGCTTCCGCGAGGGTCCGTTCACCTCGGAGGCGGAGCTGCGTGACCTCGTCGACCTGGCCGAGGAACGGCGGGTCATCGAGCCGGACGAGCGCGAGATGATCCACTCGGTCTTCGAGCTCGGGGACACGCTGGTGCGCGAGGTCATGGTGCCGCGTACCGACATGGTCTTCATCGAACGCGGCAAGACGCTCGACCAGGCGCTCTCCCTGCACCTGCGCAGCGGGTTCTCGCGCATCCCGGTCGTGGGGGAGAACGAGGACGACGTGATCGGCATCGCGTACCTCAAGGACATCACGCGGCGCGTGCACGAGAGCGGCGAGGGCACGGAGAAGGTCGAGTCCATCATGCGGCCGGCCACGTACGTGCCGGAGAGCAAGCCGATCGACCAGTTGCTGCGCGAGATGCAGGCGCGGCAGATCCACCTGGCGATCGTCATCGACGAGTACGGCGGGACCGCCGGGCTGGTCACCATCGAGGACGTCCTGGAGGAGATCGTCGGCGAGATCACCGACGAGTACGACCAGGAGGCGCCCCGGGTCGAGCCCATGTCCGACGGCGCGATGCGGGTGACGGCCCGGATGCCGGTGGACGAGCTGGGCGAGCTGTTCGACACCGAGATCGAGGTGGACGACGTCGAGACGGTGGGCGGGCTGCTGGCGCACGCGCTGGGGCGGGTGCCGATCGCGGGGTCGCAGGCTCGGGTGGCGGGGCTTGAACTGACCGCCGAGAGCCTGGCCGGGCGCCGCAACCGCATCAGCACGGTGGTGGTACGCCGCGTGTCGCCGGAATCCGACGAACCCATCCCCGCCTCCGCCGAACAGGACTGACCCACCCCCGACCCCGACGTCCCGCGATCGGGCGCCCGCGTCCCGGTGTTCCCGTGACCCGGTGTCACGCGTCCCGTCCCCGGAGCTTCGGCCCTGGCGTTGCGGGGTCCGGAGCGCTTCTTGGCGGCTCGGCTTGGCGCGGGCGGGTCGGCCGGGGTTGGGGTGGGTTTGTGCAGGTGGGGGTGGGTGGGAGGTCGTACAAAACCGTATTAAGTGTTCTACAAGCGAAATGCAAGCGTCATCCCCCAGTCTGTTCACAGACGCCCAGTGCGGTGGGTGTCGCAGAAGGGGTGATCCGGACGCCGGGTGGGGTTCGCGGCGCGAGGTGAGCCTCTGGGGGGACGGCAACGTCTCGGTCAGCTAGCCGATCGCGACGTTGCTCGGCGTAAAGGGTGTTCTCGTCCGATTAACCCGGGCGAGAGCACCCTTAAGCGTATCTGACCGGTTGTTGGCGGCTCTGGTGGATTGCCGCATTCGCGTTCTGGGGAGATCGCACTCCGGGGGGAAACCATGGAACGCGGAGTGTGGATCATCGTCGGCGCGCTGCTCATGGCGGGGCTGACCGCGTGCGGGGGCGCAGGTGTCGACGCGCAGTTCGACGCGGGGGCGCAGGAACGGCTCAAGGAGATCCTGAACAAGGATCCCAAGCTGCCCGACGGGTTCTCGGTACGCCCGCAGGAGGCGTGGAAGGTGCCGTTCGCCGCCCGTGACCGGAACTGCCGTGCCGTACTGGAGCCCGTGGCGGGACAGGCGCCGCGGCGGGCGCTCACCGCGCAGGCGGCGGCCAGCTATCCCGGCAACGCGCTGGGGGAGACGGCCGGTGTGGCGCTGGCGCGGTACGCGGGCGCCGAGGCCGAGTGGCACCTCGACGACCTCGGCAAGGCGCTGCGGGAGTGCCACGCGGTCAACGCCGGAGCCGGGACCGATCTGCGGCTGCGTTCGCTGCCGGTCGGTGGCGTGGGCGACGAGGCGGTGGCCGCTGAGCTGGCCGGGCGGCTGAACGGGTACCCGTACGCGCTGAACGTGTTGCTCGTGCGCCAGGGGGACACACTGCTGTCGCTGGTGCACACCGGGCTCAAGCGGGTCGATCCCAAGCGAACCGAGCAACTCGCGCAGTCGGTGCTCGGGATGGCCAGGGCCTAACCTAGTCTTCCGTGACTCTCGATCCCGAAGACAGCAAGATCATCACGCTGGCCCGGTCGGCCAGGGCGCGCAACGGCTCGCGGGAGGGCGCCGCCGTACGCGATGAGACCGGACGCACCTACGCGGCCACGAACGTCGCGCTCGACGCGCTCACGCTCTCGGCCGTTCAGGTCGCCGCCGCCATGGCGATCTCCAGCGGCGCGCGCGGCCTGGAGGCCGCCGCGCTGGTCACCGAGGGCGAGGGCCCGAGCGAGGCCGACGCCGCGGTGGTCGGCGAGCTGGGCGGCAAGCTGCTCGTGGCCGGTCCCGACGGGCAGGTGAGGGGCTGACATGGCGATGTCGCCGTTCCTGGCCGAGCTCAGGGCCGTGGTGGGCGGCCGGTTGCTGGTGCTGCCCTCGGTGACCGGGTGCGTGTTCGACGCGGAGGGACGGCTGCTGCTGGCCCGCCACGGCGACGTCGGCAAGTGGGCGACGCCCGGCGGCGGCATCGACCCCGACGAGCGTCCCCAGGACGCCGTCGTGCGCGAGCTGCGCGAGGAGCTGTCCGTGGAGGTCTCGGTGCGCGGCCTGATCGGCGTGTACGGCGGGCCGGACTTCCGCACCCACTACCCCAACGGCCACCAGGTCGCGTACGTGATCACCGCCTACGCCTGCGTGCTCACCGGAACCGCGACGCCCACCCCGGACGGCGAGGAGATCAACGCCTTCACCTGGGCGGTTCCCGGCGACCTCGCCGGGCTCGACCTGACCTCGTGGTCGCCGCACGTGCTGCCCGACGCGTTCACCTGGTGGCGGCAGCACGGTGGCTGATGGGCCACAATCGACTATGTGACTTCGCCAGACAATCATCGCGCCGGTTTCGCCTGCTTCGTGGGGAGGCCGAACGTCGGCAAGTCCACGCTGATGAACGCCCTGGTCGGCACCAAGGTGGCCATCACCTCCTCCAAGCCGCAGACCACCCGGCGCGTCATCCGCGGCATCGTCCACCGCCCCGACGCCCAGTTGATCATCGTCGACACGCCGGGCCTGCACCGCCCGCGCACCCTGCTCGGCGAGCGCCTCGACAGCCTCGTGCTGTCCACGCTCACCGAGGTGGACGTCATCGGCTTCTGCGTGCCCGCCGGAGACCCGATCGGCAAGGGTGACCGCTTCATCGCCGAGAAGCTCGCCGCGGTGAAGAAGACGCCGGTCGTGGCCGTGGTGACCAAGTGCGACCTGGCCTCCAGAGAGCAGATCGCCGAGCAGTTGCTGGCGGTGTCCGAGCTGGGGGAGTTCGCTGACATCGTCCCGGTCTCCGCCACCTCGGGGGACAACCTCGACGCGCTGGCCGACGTGCTCGTCGGGCACATGCCCGAGTCCCCGCCGCTGTACGAGGACGGCCGCCTCACCGACGAGCCCGAGCAGGTGCTGGTCGGCGAGCTGATCAGGGAGGCGGCGCTGGAAGGGGTGCGCGACGAGTTGCCCCACTCGATCGCCGTGGTCGTCGACGAGATGCTGCCCCGCGAGGGCCGCGACGACCTGCTCGACATCTACGCGCACCTGTTCGTGGAGCGTCCCTCGCAGAAGGCCATCATCATC
The DNA here is from genome assembly GCF_044456745.1 of Nonomuraea sp. NPDC050790. Classification (NCBI taxonomy): domain Bacteria; kingdom Bacillati; phylum Actinomycetota; class Actinomycetes; order Streptosporangiales; family Streptosporangiaceae; genus Nonomuraea; species Nonomuraea sp. NPDC050790. The sequence continues at coordinate 467,630 of NZ_JBITGF010000004.1, forward strand.
GGGCACAAGGGCGAACGGCTGCGCGACGTCGGCACCAGGGCACGCAAGCAGATCGAGGCGCTGCTCGGCACCCGCGTCTACCTCGACCTGCGGATCAGCGTCGCCAAGGACTGGCAGCGCGACCCGAAGCAACTGCGCAGGCTGGGTTTCTTCGACTGAGCCCGGGTTGTGGTGCCGGCGGCCGGGCGGGCTTATGGTGATCGGGTGGGCGACTACCTTTCGCCGCGGGTGTCGGGCAGGCCGGAACGCAGGACACGCAGGGGCTACGCGCTCGCCGTCGTCGCGGCTGGGGCGTTGCTGGTGGTCTGCGCGATCCTGCCGTGGGCGGGGCTCTCGGCGCGCAGCGACCTGATCGGCGCGGGCGTCGTCAGGACGGTACGCGGCATCGACGACGCCTTCGGTGTCTACACCTTGATCGCCGGGCTGGTGGCGGCCGGTTTCGGAGTGGCCGGACTGCTGACGGGCCGCCGCCCATGGGCCGGCCTCGCGGCCCTTCCCGGCGGGGTGGCGGCAGCCGTCCTCGTCCTGTTCGTGACCGACCCGCGCGGCGCCGGCGACCGCATCTCAGTCGACCTGGGCGGCTTCCTGGCCATCGAGCCGGTGCTCCAGTACGGCTGGTTCGCGGCACTTGGCAGCGCACTGGCCGTCGTGGTCCTCGCCATCCTGTCCCTGCTTCCCCGCCGCCCGTAACTCCCGCGCCGCCTTGCTCGCGCGTTACGACGTCGGTCGCGCGTGGCGTTGCTCGCGCGGGGGCGTCGGTCTCGTGTCTTGTTGCTCGCGCGGGGCGCGTAGCTCGCGCGTCGCGCGTCCTCCCCGTGCGCCGCTGCTCGCGCGCTGCGAGTTGGTCTCGCGCTGCGCGTCGGTCCTGCGCGGCGAAGCTTGCGCCTCGCGCGTCCGTCCCGCGGGTGTTGCTCGCGCGCAGCGCGTTGCTCGCGTGTCGCGTATCGGTCTCACGTGGCGTTGCTCGCGTGCCGCGTGGCGCGGTGCTCCCGGGGCGGGTTGGTTTCGGGTGGGTGGGGCCGGCAGCGGCGGGGGTGCCGCTGCCGGGGGTAGAGCTAGTTGACGGTGAAGGTGGTCAGGACGGCGGCGTGGTCGGAGGTCCACTCGTTGTTGCCGTGGCCCGGGTACGGGGTCGGGGTGCCGGTTACGAGGGTGTCGGAGGAGTCGACGGTCAGGGTTCCGGCGTAGTGGACGAAGTCGATTCGGTCCTGTGGTTCCGGGTCGCCGGTGCGGTGGTCGTAGCCGTAACCGCCGGTGAAGGTCTTGTACACGGGTGACCAGGTGTTGCCGGGGTGGGTGACGGGGTTGGGGTGGGCCACTCGGTAGGAGTCCCTCAAGCCCGCCTGTTCGGGGGTCTTCGAGGTCGGCCACGGGATGCCGGAGCGGCCGCAGTGGGAGGGCGCCGCGGCGGCGGTGTAGTCGAGGTGGGAGGGGGCGTTGAAGTCGCCGGTCAGCAGCACCGGGTGGGTGCCGGCGGCGCGTAGGTGGGCGTCCATGGCCTGGACTATCGCCTGGATCTGGGCGGTGCGGCCGGCGCTGGCCTCCCGGCTCAGCAACTGCTGGGTGTTGCGGTTGGAGAAGCAGGCGTCGTACGGGCCATAAGGCGTGTAGCCGAGGTGAGCGGTCCACAGGACCAGTTCGCGGCCGGTGCGCTCGTCCAGGCGGATGCGCGAGTACGCCCCGGCCAGGCCGGACTGGGAGGGGAGCGGGCCGCGGGCGGTGATCGGGTAGCGGCTGATGATGCCCAGGCTGGCGCCGGCCTGGAAGTGGTCCCAGCCGAGCGCCTGGGCGAGCTCCTGCGCCGCGGTCGAGGACGTCTCCTGCAGCCCGACCACGTCCACGTCCCGGTCGAGCAGGAAGCGGAGCTGCTTCTCGCGTCCGCCGGAGACCTGGCTGCCGCCGTGCCAGAGGTTCCAGCTCATCGCCTTCAGCTTCGGCACCAGGATGTCCGTCGCGGCGCGGACTCTGATGGAGATCGCTGCGGTGCTGGTCTGGCCTGCCGCGTTGCGTGCTTCGACCGTGAGCGTCGAGGTGCCGGACGCGGTGGGGGTGCCGGTGACGCGGCCATCGGGGGCGACGCCGATCCAGGCCGCGCCCGCCCGCTTGGTGAAGGTCAGTCCGCTCGTGTCGCCCTTCACCAGTCCGGTGACGCTCGCACTGTACGGCGTGCCCGCCCGCCCGTTGCGCAACGTGAAGGGCGAGGTGACGAAGTGCAGCGGCGTGGAGCTGACGAGCTTGAGCCGGGCGGGCTGGGCCAGCCAGGCGTAGCCGTCCTGGGCGAGGAAGTAGACGATGTAGTCGCCGGGCTCCAGTCCTTGCGTGGGCAGGGTGGCGGTGCCCGCGGCGTCGGGGGTGTAGACCCATTTGAGCGACGGGCCCACGAACTGCTCGGCGACGGGGCCGTTGCCGGGCTCGGTGTAGAGGCCGACCCAGTTCGTGGCGTGGGGGCGGGGCGTGGAGTAGGAGAGCCTGATCGGGTCACCGGCCCTGACGGCGCTCGACTGGAGGGTGAGCGTGCCGTCCGGGGCGGGGAGGGTCACGGTGGTCGTGGCGAGGAGTGCGGCGGCTAACAGGAGGATTAGGCGCATCGGGGCTCCTAGTGGCTGGCTGTCCGAAGAGAGCATCCACTGGCAAAGTAAAGCCCAGATGTACGCAGCCTGACTAGTATCAACCCTGGTCAAGAGTGGACAAGTGGCGCAGATGTCTAGACAAGCTCGCGGAGAAGGCTGCGGGCCTGGGCGGTCAGCTCGGCCGCGCGGCCGGTGGCGCCCTCCGCGGCGTTGACCTCGGCCAGGGCGGTCAGCGCCGCGGCGTCGAGCAGCCGGTCGCCGAGCCGCAGGGCGATGCTTCTCGCCTGTTCGGCGGCGTCGCGGGCGGCGGGCACGTCGTTCTGCGCCAGCCGTACCTTGGACAGGGCGAGCAGGGCGTCGGTGCGGCGGTGGCGGTCGCCGAGGTCGGCGAGGTGTTCGGCGGCGGCGGTCAGGTGTGCGGCGGCCTCCTCGGGGCGGGCGGCGCGACGCAGGACCTCGCCCAGCACGAGCAGGGTGTCGGCGCTCTCGCGTTCGCTCGTGGTGGCGCCCAGGCAGGCGGTCAGCAGGCGTTCGGCGTCCGACAGGCGGCCCAGCTCCAGGTGGGCGCGGCCGAGGCGGCGGCGGGTGTGGTGGGCCTCGCGCGCGGAGCCGTCGCGGAGGAACAGGCCGAGAGCCAGGCGCAGGCGTTCGTGCGCCTCCTGCCAGCGGTGCTCGGCGAGGAGCAGGTCGCCCTCGTCGCGCAGGACCAGGGCCTCGGCCTTCGGCTCGCCGGTGGCGCGGGCGGCGGGCAGGGCGTGGGCCAGGACGGCACGCCAGTCGTCGAGCAGGCGGTGGCGCTCCAGGAACGGCGTGAGCAGGTGCGCGAGCTGCCAGCACGCGGCGTCGTGACCGGCGGCGCGCAGGTCGGCGATCAGGGCGACGAGGAAGCCGCGCTCGGCGGCCAGCCACTGCACCGACTCCTTGATCTCGCGGGTGGCGAACGTGGCCGCGGGGTCGCCGGAGACCAGCGGGAAGCGGGAGACACGGACCCTGGCCAGCACCAGCGTGGCCAGCTCCGACAGGCCCGGCGGATCCGGCTGCTCGCGGGCGAACAGCCGGACCAGCTCGTGCACGCGGTAGCGGACCTGCCCGGCCACGTCCACCGTGTACGCCTCCAGCAGGCCCGCCTCGACCAGCGCCTCGGCCTGGCCGCCGAAGACCCCGGCCACCCAGTCGCCGACGTCGGGCGCCGACAGCGCGCCGAGCCCGCGCAGCGTCCGCGCCGCCGGCTCCGGCAGCCCGTCGTAGCCGATGGCGAACGCGCTGCGCACGGTCTGGTCGCCGGCGTGCAGGCCGTCGAGGCGGCGGTGCTCGTCCTCCAGCAGGCCGACGAGGTATTCGGTGGTCCAGGCTGGCCGCGCGGCCAGCCGCGACCCGGCCACGCGCAGCGCGATCGGCAGGCCGCCGCAGAAGCGGGCCAGCCGGACCAGCGCCTCGCCGGGCTCGCGGCCGGAGCTTCTGGTCAGGAGTTCCAGCGACTCCCGCGGGCCGAGGACGCCGACGGGCAGCCGCCGGGCGCCGGGCAGCCCGGCCAGGGCGGAGCGGCTGGTGACGACCGTGGGGGAGGAGGTCAGCAGCGGGCGTACCTGCTCCTCGTCGGTGGCGTTGTCGAGCAGGATGAGCAGGCGGCGGCCGGCCGCGTAGGAGCGCAGCAGCCGCTCGCGGCCCTCCGTGGTGCCGGGGACGGCCTGGGCGGGGCAGCCGAGCCAGCGCAGGAAGTCCTCCAGGACCGCGGCGGGGTCGCCGTTCTCGCGCAGGTCGGCGTAGAGGATGCCGTCGGGGAAGCTCGCGCGCTGCTGCCACGCCGCGTGTACGGCCAGCGCCGACTTGCCCGTCCCCGCCTGGCCGTGGACCACCACCTGGTCCCCGATCACCTCCTCCAGCAGCTCGCCCCGGCCGGTGAAGTCGGCCACGTCGCGCGGCAGCAGGATTGGCGGCCCGGCGGAGACGTGCAGGGAGACGTCGTCGTGGAGCATGCGGTGGTAGAGGAGCTGCAGGTCGGGGTCGGGCTCGATGGCGTGGCCGCCGTCCAGTTCCTCGCGCAGCGCGGCGTAGGCGGCCAGGGCGTCCACGCGCCGGCCGCTGCGGTACAGGGCCAGCATGTACTGCCCGCGGAAGCGCTGCCAGAGCGGGTGCCTGGCGACCAGGCCGCGCAGCTCGGCGAGGATCTCCCGGTGCCGGCCCGCGTCCAGGGCCCGCTGGTTGCGACGCTCGATGGCCAGCAGGCGCAGCTCGTCCAGCTCCTCGCGCAGCCGCCCGGTCTCCAGCCAGCGCGAGCCGTCGGGGTCGACGTCCTCCAGCGCCTGGCCGCGCCACAGCGCCAGCGCCTCGTCGTAGCCGCCCTTCTCGACCAGGCTCCTGAACCGGTTGACGTCGAGCTGCTCCTCCTCCACGGCCAGCGTGTAGGTGCCGGAGACCGTGGTGATCACGTCCTTGCCGAGGAGCTGGCGCAACTGGCCGATGTAGCCGCGCACCAGCGAGTCGGAGCGGTCGCCGCCCTCGCGGGGCCATAACAGGTCGCGCAGCCGTCCGACGCTCAGCGGGCGGCGGGCGTTCAGCACGAACATGGTCAGCAGGTCGCGATGCTTGGGCGCGGTGGGGGTCCGGTCCTCCCCCTGGCAGCACACTTCCAGCGGCCCCATGATCCGAAAGTCCACGCTATTTCCCGCAATCCACGCGTCTGTGATCTTCTATGGGCACAGAATTTCATATCTGATGGCGGCGCTCACTCCTTCTGACCCACACCGTCTCGGCGGCTACTGGCTGGCGGGGCGGCTCGGCGCGGGCGGGCAAGGGGTGGTCTACGACGCCTACGGGCCCGACGGGGAACGGGTCGCGATCAAGGTGCCGCGGGCGGACTCGGCCGAGTCGCGGCGGCGGCTGGCCAAGGAGGCGGACGCGGCCCGCCGGGTGGCGGCCTTCTGCACCGCCCGGGTGGTCGAGGTGGATCTCGGCGTGCCGTACGTCGTGAGTGAGTTCGTCCCAGGCCGGACCTTGCGGGAGGTGGTCGGGCGGGACGGGCCGTACCGGGGGGAGGCGCTGCACCGGCTGGCGGTCGGGGTGGCGACCGCGCTGACCGCCATCCACCGGGCCGGGGTCGTGCACCGCGACCTCAAGCCGGACAACATCATCATGGGGCCGGACGGGCCGAGGGTGATCGACTTCGGGGTGGCGCGGGAGGCCGGGCCCACGACGACCGGACCGGTCATGGGGACGCCGAACTACATGGCGCCCGAGGTGTTCACCGGGCGTGGGGCGGGGGCGGCGGCCGACCTGTGGTCGTGGGGGCTCGTCGTGCTGTTCGCGGCGCGGGGGGCCGACGCGGTCGAGGCGGGCGAACCGGTCGCCGTTCTGACGGAGGTGCTCGGGTTCCGGCCGGACGTGGACGGGCTGGCCGAGCCGCTCGGGCCGCTGGTGGCCGCCGCGCTGGCCCAGGAGCCCGGAGGGCGGCCGGAGGCGCGGGCCGTACTGCTGGCTCTGCTGGGACTGCCCGACCTCACAGACAGCGACCCCACAGACGCCGACCCGACGGACGCCGACGCGGCGCTCGCTCGTGGCGGCGCGCTCGCCGCCACGCTCGGCGGGGCCGACGACGAGCCCGGTCTGGGCGCCGTCGCCGAGGAACTGTACGGCGAGCTGTCGGAACGCGAGCGGGCCGCCGCCCCCGAGGTGTTCCTGCGCCTGACCGACGGCGAGAACCTCAGGGAGGTCACCCGCGCGGAACTGCCCGACGAGGAGGCCGTCGACGGGCTGCTGACGTTGTTCACCGCGTCGGGACTGCTGTCCGCGCCCGGCGCGGACACCTACTCGCTGGCCAGTCCCGGCCTGGTCCAGGCCTGGCCGAGGCTGCGCGCGTGGCTGGCCGACAACCGCGACGGCCTGCCCGTGCAGCGCCGCCTGGCCGAGGCGGCGCGCTTCTGGGACGGCCACGGCAGGAAGCCCGCCGACCTCCTCCAGGGCTCCCACCTGGACCGCACCCTGCGCTGGGCGGCGGCCGAGCGCAAGGACCTCACGCTGGTACGGCTGGAGCGCGAGTTCCTCGACGCCGCCACCGCCCGCTCCCGCCGCCAGGTACGGCTGCGCGCGATGCTGGCCGGCGCGATGGCGGTCCTCCTCGTCCTGGCCCTGGGCGGCCTGGCCCTGGCCGAGTTCCGCAGGGCGGAGGCGGAGACCGAGCGGCGCGCCGCCACCGCCAGGGCCTGGGCGTTGCGCGCGGCCGACCTCAGGGACACCGACCCGAAGCTGGCCATGCTGCTGAGCGTCGCGGCCTGGCGGCTGGCCCCGGAGGTGCCGGACACGCGCGCCGCGCTCAACGACGCGCTCTCCGAGCCGCTCGGCGACGCCTTCACCTGCCCGGGAACCCTCCCGGACGCGGCGTCAGCGCTGGGCGGGGAGGGAAACCTGCTGGTCGTCGCGCAGGGCGGCGACGCCGTGGTCTGCGACCTGCGGGCCGGGCGGGTCACCGCCCGCCTCACCGGCGCGGGCGGCCGGGACGGCATCGCCCTGAGCCCCGACGGCCGCCTGCTCGCGGCCAGGGACGGCGGGCGGCTGCGCCTCTGGGACGTGGCCAGGGGCACGCCCACGGGACCTGATCTCGACGCCGGGCCACTGCCGGACGGCCCGGGAAAGCTCGCCTTCGACCCAAGCGGCCTGCTCGCGGTCCCCACGGACGATGCGGGGCTCCCACAAGGGGCGGTGCCTTCCAACGGGGCGTTCACCTGGTGGGACCCCGTCACCCGGCGTCCGCTCCGCCCCCGGCTCGACGTGGTCAGCGCCGACCGCCGCCACGGCCTGGCCTACTCCAAGGGCCGGGCCGAGCTGTGGGACCTGGCGCGCGGCAGGCGGCTGCCCGCCCCCTGGCTCCCGGCCGGACGCCACATCAGGTCGGCCGCCTTCACCGCGGACGGGCGCGGCCTCCTCCTCACCCACCGGCTGCCCGACCTCGGCGGCATCGGCCTCAAGGCGGTACGGGTGCCGTCGGGCCAGCCGCTGACCGCCGACGGACTGGGGCCGGCGCAGGGGCAGATCACCCTTTTCGACGACGACCGGTTCGCCGCGCTGTGGGACGCGCGCGTGCTGACCGTGGTGCGGCTGAGCGACAGGGAGCTCATGACGCAGCGGTACCTGACGGTGCCGATCGCGGACCTCCGGTTCGACCCCGGCGCCCGCGCGCTGCGCCTGCTGGGTGACGGTGGCGAGGTGTTCACCCTCGACGCCGCCACGCTGACCGCCCCCGCCGTGCTGCCCGGCGACACCGAGGGCGCCGCCGCGTTCGACGCCCGAGGGCGGCGGCTGGCCGTACTGGCCGGAGAGGCGGTGCGGATCTGGGACGTGGCGGCGCGACGCCCCGCGGGCGGCCCGGTGCCGGTGCCACCCGGCGGGAACGGGGGGCAGCAGCCGGTGCTGGCCTTCGACCGCGACGGCGGCAGGATCGCCGCCGCCCGGGGCAAGCGGGCCGTGGTCGCCGACGCGGGCACCGGGGCGGTGCTGCTCAGGCTGGCGCTGAAGGAGGCGGCGTGGGGCCTGGTCTTCAGCCCGGACGGCCGCACGCTGGCCGTCACCGGCGAGTCCACCGTGGACCTGTGGGACCTCGCGTCACGCACCGTGCGGCGGGTCCGTGCGGAGCCGGGCGGCGTCGCCGGCGTCTACCGGCCCGACGGGCGGCTGCTCGTGGCCGGTTCGTCGCTCATCGACCCGGTCGCCGGACGGGTCCTGGCCAAGCCCGCCGGCGCCGCGCAGTCGCCGATCGCCTTCAGCCCGCGCGGCGACCTGGCCTCGGGTGTGGACGCCGCGACCCAACTGCGCCTGTGGGACGGCGCGCTCACCCGCACCGAGGGCGCGGCCTTCATCAGGGAGTGGCGCACCAGGGTGTTCGGCGTGGGCGGCGGGCCGGTCGCCCAGGAGGAGGACCCCGTCCCGATGACGGCGACCTGGTCGCCGGACGGCACGACGATCGCCACCCAGGAGAGCGGCGGCCTGATCAGGCTGTGGGACGTGCGTGGCCGCCGCCCCGCGGGCATCGTCCACAACAGCGGCAGGCCGGGACCCGAGTCGGCCGGCGCGGTCGCGTTCGCCGCCGACGGGCACACGCTCTACAGCGCGGGCGCCGACGGGGTCCTGCGCAGCCATCCCCTGGACGCAGAGCGCGTCGCCCGCGCCGTCTGCGCGCGGGCCGGCCGTGCGCTCACCTCGCAGGAGTGGCGGCTTCACCTGGCCGGGGTGGAGCCCTTCGCCGTGTGCGCGTAGGCCGACTCGACGATCTTCTCCAGGTGGTCGCTGTGCGCGCCGCGCCAGTACACCTGGCCGCACTCGCGGCACCTGCCGTACGCGTCGTAGCTGCGCCGGGTGCCGTCGCGCAGGGCGGCGGCCACCTCGCTCTTGCTCACCTCGGCCAGGACGCCGTTGCACGCGGTGCACCGGGTCCAGGGCCGTAGCGGCGGCGCGAAGCGGTCCAGCAGGTCGCTGAGCTGGAGGTCGGCCTTGGCCCCCCGCACGTACGCCCCCATCCACAGGGCACGGCGGCGCAGCAGCCCGCGATCCTGCGTGAGCAGGACCCGGCGCTCGGCGTTGGCCTGGACCACCAGCGCCGGGTCGTCCATGTCGTTGTGGTACGCGGTGTCGATGCCCAGCAGCCGCAGCCGCCTGGCCAGCGTGCCCAGGTGGACGTCGAGCAGGAAGCGCGGCTCGGCCGCCAGCGGCTGGGGCCTGGGAACGGGCGCGACCTCCACCACGTCGCCGCCGCGCGGCAGGTAGGCGGGGCCCACTCCGGCGCCCGCCACCGTCATCGGGCCGACCTCGGTCAGCGGGATGCCCAGCGACTCCACGACGTGGCCCAGCGTGGACGTGCGGTCCGCCGGCGCCTGCTGCCACTCCTGACGGCGGCTCGCGGGCAGGAAGAACCGCAGTTCGGGGGCGATGCGCAGGCGTACGTCCGTCTCGTCCACACGGTCAGGATGTCACGGGGGCCGTCGGGGGATCACCCCATTTCAGCGGGGCGGATACCTTGGTGGGGTGAGCCTGCCGCGCCGTTCCTTCCTCGCCCTCGCCGGGCTGGCGCTGGCGGGCTGCGCCGCGGGCGAGGTGCGGGGCGGGCGGATCCGGCTGGCGACCGGGGCGGCGGGCGGGCCGTACGAGCAACTGGGGGACCGGTTCGCGGCGGAGCTGCGGCGGGTCGGCTTCGACGTCGTCGTGCTGCGGACGGCGGCCAGCGTCGAGAACCTGGCGATGCTCAGCGACGGGCGGGCCGACGCCGCCTTCGCGCTCGCCGACAGCGCCGACCACGCGGTGCGCGTGCGCGGGCAGCCGGTGGCCGCGCTGGCCCGCATGTACATGAACTACGTGCACCTGGTCGTGCGCGCGGGCTCGGCGGTCATGGCGCCGCGGGACCTGGCCGGGCGGTCGGTCTCGCTCGGCGCGGAGGGGTCGGGCACGGCCGTCACCGCCGAGCGGGTGCTGCGGGCGGCGGGGCTGACCGGCGCCCGGCCGCTCAAGCTGGGGCTGGACGAGTCGATCAAGGCGCTGCGCGACGGCAGGGTCGACGCCTTCTTCTGGTCGGGCGGCGTGCCCACGCCCGCGCTGGCCGTCCTCGACGACGTGCGGCTGCTCGCGCTGGACACGATGGTCCCGGTCCTGCGCCGCGCGCACGGCCCGCTGTACGAGCACGCCGCCTTCCCCGCCGGCACGTACGGCGCGGCGGAACCGGTGGCCACCATCGGCACCCCCAGCTACCTGGTCTGCCGCCGCGACCTGGACGCGGAGATGGCCAGGGAGCTGACCGCGACCCTGTTCGCCAGCCGCGACCGCCTCCAGGCCCCCGACGCCCCCGGCGGCCGCCTCGACCGCCGCTACGCCATCGGCACCGGCGCCGTCCCCCTGCACCCCGGCGCCGCCCGCTACTACCGTTCGGTCTACGGCTGACCGGCGGATCGGCCTGGACGCACCTCGACGACGAGTCCGCGCGGGTCGGCGGGCAGCAGGCTGAGCGTCGCGCCGCACGCCCTGGCCAGCTCGGTGGCGATGGCCAGGCCCAGGCCGCTGCCCGGCACGTTGGCGTGGGAGCCGGAGCGCCAGAACCGTCCCCGCGCCTCGGCCCGCTCCTCCTCGCCGAGCCCGGGGCCGTCGTCGGCGACCCTCAGGACCCCGTCGTCGAGGGTCACGGTGACCGTGCCGCCGGCGGGCACGAACTTCTGGGCGTTGTCCAGCGCGATGTCGGCGATCCTGGCCACCGGCTCCGGCACCGCCGCCGTCTCGGGGACCGCCGCGTCGAGGGTCAGCCCGCGCGCGGCGTAGACCTCGCGCCAGCCCGCCAGCCTCGGCGCCAGGGCGGTGCGCGTGGTGACCGCGACGGCGCCCGCCTCGACCCTGGCCAGCGCCAGCAGGTCCTCGACCAGCAGCGCCAGCCGGTCGAGCTCGGCCAGCGCCTCCTCGTACTCGGCCGAGCCCGCCTCGCGCAGGTGCGGTTCCAGGTTCTCCAGCCGCAGCGACAGCACGGTCAGCGGGGTGCGCAATTCGTGCGAGGCGTCGGCCACGAACGCCCGCTGCCGCTCCAGCGCCCCGGACACGGCGTCGGCCATCGCGTTGAAGCGCTCCTCCAGGCGGCGCAGCTCCGACGGGCCGTTGCCCGGACTGGCGCGGGCGTCGAGCTGGCCCTCGGCGATCGCGCGCGTGGTGCGGTCGAGCTCGGTGACCGGGCGCAGGACCCAGCGGGCCAGGCGGCGCGCGGCCAGCACCGCGTAGGCCAGCGCGACCAGGGCTCCGGCCGCCAGCGCGCCCCAGACGAGCGTGACGTCGGCGCGGGCGGCGTCGGTGCGGGCCCGCAACAGCACCACGCCGGACAACTGGGCGTCGCGGCCCGCGGGTTCGGCCAGCAGCACCGTCTCGGGGCCCAGCGGGCCGATGACCGGCAGTTCCTCGGTGGTGCGGCCGGACAGCGCGAGCCTGGTCGCCGCCGCGGTGTCGCCGCTCATCCGGCCGGCCTCGGCCAGCACCGTCCTGTCGCGGCCCAGGACGCGGACGGCCGCGCCGTACAGCTCGCTGTAGCGCTCGATCTCCGCGCTCAGCGCGGAGTGGTCGGCGTCGCGCGCCGACTGGTCGGCGAGCTCGGCGAAGCGGGTGGCGTCGGCGCGGCGGTCGAGCAGCAGCCTGTTGGTGCGGTGCGAGGCGTAGAAGAGCCCCAGCGGTACGGCCAGCGCCGCGATGAGGAAGACGATCAGGGTGGTGAACGTCACCACCAGCCGGAAGTTCACGCCGTCGAGCCCAGGCGGTAGCCGGTGCCGCGCAGGGTCTCGACCAGACCGGGGCGGCCGGTCTTGGCGCGCAGCCCCGCCACGTGCACGTCGAGCGAGCGGGAGGCCGACAGCAGGGGGTCGCCCCAGACCTCGTCGAGGATCTCCTCGCGGCTGCGCACCACGCCGGGGCTGCGGGCCAGCAGCGCCAGCACGTCGAACTCGCGCCGGGTCAGCGTGATCCGCTCACCGGCCACGTGGATCTGCCGGGCGTCCAGGTCGATCCGCACGTCCCCGACGGTCACGACCTCGTCGCGCACCGGCAGCGGGCGGGTGCCGCGGCGCAGGACGGCGTCCATGCGCGCCATCAGCTCCGCCGTGCGGAACGGCTTGACGAGGTAGTCGTCGGCGCCGGACCGCAGCCCGCGCAGCACCTCGCGCTCCTCCACCCGCGCCGTCACCACGATCAGCGGCACGGCCGAGCTGCGCCGCAACCGGCGCAGCACCTCCAGCCCGTCCATGTCCGGCAGGGTGAGGTCGAGCAGGACGAAGCCGACGCCCCCCGCCAGGCGGAGGGCGTCGACGGCCAGCGCGGCGCGGACGACCTCGTGTCCGTGCCGCGACAGTGCCGTGGTCAGTGCCGCAGCGAGCCGGTCGTCGTCCTCGACCAGGAGAACCCGCATGCCGACCAGGTTAGACGCGCGCGGGGACCGGCTCGGCCACGCCGCGCTCGCTGCGTGTCAGGGCCGCGTCGCGGGTCTCGCGCATCGAGAAGTACACGACGAGGGAGACGGCCGCGCACCCGGCCACGTACCAGTAGAAGCCGGGCTCCATGCCCGCGTCCTTGAACCACAGCGCCACGTACTGGGCGGTGCCGCCGAACAGCGCGTTGGCGATCGCGTACGGCAGCGCCACCCCGAGCGCCCTGACGTTGGTCGGGAACAGCTCGGCCTTCACCACGGCGTTGATCGAGGTGTAGCCGGTGATGATGAGCAGGCCGGTGAGCGAGAGCAGCAGGGCGCTCCAGAAGCCGCCGACCGACGACAGCGCGTACATGAGCGGCACGGTGCCGAGGGTCGAGCCGACGCCGAAGGTGATGAGCAGCGGGCGGCGGCCGATCCGGTCGGACAGCGCTCCGGCGGCGGGCTGGACGCACATGAAGATGAACAGCGCGCAGAAGCTCACGGCGGAGGCGGTCGACTTCGTCAGCCCCGCGGTGTTCGACAGGTACGTGGTCAGGTACGTCGTGTAGGTGTAGTACGCGACGGTGCCGCCCATGGTCAGGGCGATGACCAGCAGAAACTCCTTCTTGTGCGTGAGGAGCGCCTTGAGCGTGCCGCGCTCCTCGGCGGCGCGCCCGTCGGCGGACTCCTCGCCGTACGCCTCCGTCTCCATCAGGCTGCGCCGCAGGTAGAACACGACCGCGGCGGCCAGGGCGCCGATGATGAACGGGATGCGCCAGCCCCAGGAGTTGAGGGCCTGCTCGGACATGGTGTTCTGCAGGATGATCTGCAGGCCGAGCCCGACGAGCTGGCCGGCGGTCATCGAGACGTACTGGAAGCTGGAGGCGAACCCGCGCCGGCCCGGCGGGGTGGCCTCGGTGAGGTAGGTGGCGCTGGCCGCGTACTCGCCGCCGACCGAGATGCCCTGGAGCAGGCGGGCCACGAGCAGGACCACCGCGGCGGCGCCGCCGATCGTGTCGTAGGTGGGCGCGATCGCGATCAGCAGGGCGCTGGCCGACATCAGCGTGACCGTCATGGTCATGGCGGCCTTGCGGCCCTTGCGGTCGGCGTAGCGGCCGAGCAGCCAGCCGCCGATCGGGCGCATGAAGAAGCCGACGGCGAAGATGCCGAAGGTGTTCAGCAACTGGGCGGTCGGATCTCCCTTGGGGAAGAAGGAGGCCGCGAAGTAGGTGGCGAAGCTCGCGTAGACGAACCAGTCATACCACTCGACGAGGTTGCCGACGGAACCGCCGATGACGTTCTTCCACGGCATGCGTGCCTTGCTCAACGGGAAACCTCCAGGGGGGAGTCTGTGCTGGCCAGAGCCTCTCCGCCGGAGGTTTCCCGGACAAGGGGAGCGTGCGCAGATCTAACGTGCGCTTAACATCGGCGCAACGTCAGGCGTCCGCCTGCCACGTGCTCCACTCGTCGAGCAGCTCGAAGCCCAGGGCCTCGTTGATCGCCAGCATGTGCCGGTTGGAGGTCGCGTTCCAGGTGATGACCTGCTCCAGGTGCGGCTCGGCCGAGCGCAGCCACTGCAGGTTGGCGGCCTTCAGCAGCATCCCGAGCCCGTGGCCGCGGTGCTCGGCCAGCACGGTGGTGTCGGCCTGGCGGGCCCAGCCGTCGGAGCGGTCGGCCTCGAGGTAGATGCGCGTGTAGCCGGCGGGCGCGGAGTCGGAGGCGCGCCGGGCGATCAGGGTGTAGGCATCGCTGCCGCTGGGCACCATCGCCGCCTCGAACTCGCGCATCCGCTCGACGTCGAAGCGCAGCTCCTCGATGTCCTCGCCGCGCGGCGCGTCGTTCATGCCGCCCATGAGGTGTGCCATGTCGGGCAGCAGCCGCTCGGGCGCGGGGCCGGTGAAGCGCTCGATGACGTAGTCCTCGGTGGGCCGCATCAGGTCGCCGACCGCCTCCCAGTCGACCTTGCGCAGGTCCAGCGTACGGCGGGCCTCGGGCAGCACGACCTGCCCGCCCATGGCGGCGATGAACGCGGCCCCGCTGCCCGTCTTCTCGGTCTCGCCGACCAGCAGTCTTCTGCCCTCGGCTCTGGACCGTTTCTTGACATGCTCGAACAACGCCGTAGCGAGGCCGCGGCGCCGGTGACCGGGCACCACGAACAGCTCGAACACCTCCACGAGGTGGGTGTTGTCGCGCGTCGGGTACTGCAGGCCGACGGCGCCGGCGACCTGGCCGTCCTCGATCACGGCCCAGGCCTCGGTGAGTGCGCCGGAGTCGCCCTTGCGCAGAATCCACTCGTAGTGGGGCCGCGACATGGCGGGGCCCGGCCGGTCGGCGGTGGCCGCGCGGTAGGCGGTGTACACCTCGTCCAGAGGGGCGGCGAGATCTATCCGCTGGATCGTCATGCCGTCAGGCAAGCGTACCCGCGCCCCTTCCCGCCACCGGTTTACTGCTGATAGCTCTCAACTTCGCTGACCGGGCGGGCGGCGGCCTCGTCCGGGTTCTCCCCGGCGCCGCGGCGGGCCCGGCGCTGCCTGAGCAGGTCCCAGCACTGGTCCAGGGCGACCTCAAGCTCCTTGACCCGCGCGTTTTCCTCCTCGGAGGTCACCTCGCCGGCGCCGAGCCGGTTGCGCAGCTCGTGCTCCTCCGCGACGAGGGCGCTGATCCTGGTGAGAATCTCGTTATCCTGCATGATCCTGACTCTAACCGGCGCGTGATAGAACACGCTCCATGCGGGGTATCGCGCTGGTAAGGGAACCTGGTCCGCGTCTGTCCGAGGGCATCGTCACCCATCTCGAACGGCGGGCGGTCGACCACGGCCGCGCCCTGGAACAGCACGCGGCCTACGTCCGGGCGCTTTCCGAGGCGGGCTGGGAGCCGGTGCGCGTGCCGCGGGCCGACGACCTGCCGGACGCGGTGTTCGTGGAGGACACCGTGGTGGTGTGCGGCGGGCTGGCCATACTCGCGCGTCCCGGGGCGCCGCGGCGGCGGCCCGAGGTGGCGGCCGTGGCGCGGCTGGTGCGGGACCGGGGGCTGCGTGCCGTGACCGTGGAGGCGCCCGGCACGCTCGACGGCGGCGACGTCCTCCAGGTCGGCGCGACCGTGTACGCCGGACGCTCGGCCCGCACCAACGACGAGGGCATCGCCCAGCTCGCCAGGCACCTCCCCGACCGGCGCGTGGTCCCGGTGGAGCTGCGCGGGGTGCTGCACCTGAAGTCGGCGGTCACCGCGCTGCCGGACGGCACGCTGATCGGCGACCCGTCCCTGGTGGACCTGCCGGACCTGCTCGCGCCCCCGGAGGAGGCGGGCTCGCACGTGGTCGTCCTGGACGAGGACACCGTGCTGATGGCGGCCTCCGCTCCGCACACGGCCGACATGCTCCGAAACAGGGGACTTACCGTCCTGAGCGTGGACATCTCGGAGTTCGAGAAGCTGGAGGGCTGCGTCACCTGCCTCTCGGTTCTCATCAGGTGAGATCGGGGCGGGCTCACGGCGAGACGTCTGCTACCGTGAATCGCATGCTGCGCGGGCTGCTTCTTAGCTGCCGCGGCGAGGGCCTCTAGAAGCAGGCCGGCTCCCTCGTCGCGGAGCGAGCCATGCGCGTCGGCCGTCAGGACCGACTTTGAGGACACCTCAGATGACCGCTCAGCAGCCCACGTCCATGCCTTACCAGCGTTACCAGCCGTTCGAGCCCGTCCGGCTCGCCGACCGCACCTGGCCCGGCAAGGTGATCACCAAGGCGCCCCGATGGTGCGCGGTAGACCTGCGCGACGGCAACCAGGCGCTGATCGACCCGATGGACTCCCACCGCAAGCTGCAGATGTTCGACCTGCTGGTCAAGATGGGCTACAAGGAGATCGAGGTCGGCTTCCCGGCCGCCAGCCAGACCGACTTCGACTTCGTCCGCCAGATCATTGACGAGGGACGCATCCCCGACGACGTGGTGATCCAGGTGCTGACCCAGGCCAGGCCCGAGCTGATCGAGCGCACCTTCGAGTCCATCCAGGGCGCCAGGCAGGCCATCGTCCACCTGTACAACTCGACCTCCACGCTCCAGCGCCGCGTCGTGTTCGGCCAGGACCGCGAGGGCATCACCGCCATCGCCGTCGAGGGCGCCAAGCTCGTACGCAAGCTCGCCGAGGCGAGCGACGTGGACGTCTACTACCAGTACTCGCCCGAGTCCTTCACCGGGACCGAGCTGGACTACGCGGTCGAGGTGTGCGACGCGGTCAACGAGGTGTGGCAGCCCACCCCCGACCGCAAGGTGATCATCAACCTGCCCGCCACGGTCGAGATGGCCACGCCCAACGTCTACGCCGACCAGATCGAGTGGATGCACCGCAACCTGCGCAACCGCGAGGCGATCGTGCTGTCGCTGCACCCGCACAACGACCGCGGCACCGCCGTGGCCGCCGCCGAGCTGGGCTACATGGCCGGCGCCGACCGCATCGAAGGCTGCCTGTTCGGCAACGGCGAGCGCACCGGGAACGTCTGCCTGGTGACCCTGGGCATGAACCTGTTCTCGCAGGGCGTCGACCCCGAGATCGACTTCAGTGACATCGACGAGATCCGCCGGGTCACCGAGTACTGCAACCAGCTTCCCGTGCACCCGCGCCACCCGTGGGGCGGCGAGCTGGTCTACACCGCCTTCTCCGGCTCCCACCAGGACGCCATCAAGAAGGGGTTCGAGCACCTGGCCGCCGACGCGGGCGCGGCGGGCGTGCCGGTCGACTCCTTCGCGTGGGCGGTGCCGTACCTGCCGATCGACCCCAAGGACATCGGGCGCAGCTACGAGGCGGTCATCCGGGTCAACAGCCAGTCGGGCAAGGGCGGCGTGGCCTTCATCATGAAGGCCGACCACCAGCTCGACCTGCCGCGCCGCCTGCAGATCGAGTTCTCCAAGGTCGTGCAGGCCCGCACGGACGCCCAGGGGGGCGAGGTCACGCCGGCGGAGATGTTCGAGATCTTCCAGGACGAGTACCTGCCCACGCCGGGCAACCGCTGGGGCCGGCTCAGCCTCATGGCCCACCGCCACGAGTCGACCGTGGACGGCAACGACCGCATCGGCGCCGACGTCCGCCTCGACGGGGAGATCCGCGAGATCGAGGGCGCGGGCAACGGGCCCATCTCGGCCTTCATCGACGCGATCGCCGGGGTCGGCATCCAGGTGCGCGTGCTCGACTACGTGGAGCACGCGATGAGCGCGGGCACCGACGCCAAGGCCGCCTCCTACCTGGAGTGCGAGGTGGACGGGCGGATCCTGTGGGGTGTGGGCATCGACGCCAACACCACCACGGCCTCGCTCAAGGCGATCATCTCCGCGGTCAACCGGGCCTCCCGCTAGGGCCGGTCGGGCGGCGCCTGCGCGCGCCGCCCACTTCCTGGCCGCCGCCACGGGTTCCAGGTGGTTCGTAGGATGCATCCATGGTCACCGACCACCGCAAGCGACCCCGCAGGCGGGGCGAGGCGCTGCACGCCGCCATCTTCCAGGCCACGCTGGACGAGCTGGCCGAGGTCGGCTACGCCAGGCTGACCATGGAACGGGTCGCCGAGCGGGCCAGGACCGGCAAGGCGTCGCTGTATCGCCGCTGGCCGACGCGGATCGAGCTGGTGATGGCGGCGGTCTACTCCCTGCTGCCCGATCCCTCCGACGTGCCCGACACCGGCAGCCTGCGCGGCGACCTGCTGGCCCTGCTCCGCCGTACCTCGGCGGCGCTGGACGGGGCGCCGGGCGAGGCCATGCGCGGGCTGCTGAGCGAGGCGCTCGGCGACCGCGGGCGGGCCGCGACGCTGCGTGAGAGCTCGCAGGGCGCGGGCCGCAGGATGATGCACGTGGTGGTCGGGCGTGCGGTCGAGCGCGGCGAGGTCGAGGCGGGCGCGGTCACCCCGTGCCGGCTGGACGTAGGCCAGGCGATGATCAGGCAGTACTTCCTGTTCCACGGGCCGCCGATCCCCGACGCGCTCATCGTCGAGGTGGTCGACGAGGTCATCGTGCCCCTGCTGGGCCGTCCAGCCCGATGAGGGCGGCGTTGGTGCGCATGGAGTGCTCGAAGGCGGTGTCGAGGTGGTTCAGCGTGTTGTTGAACTGGCCGAACACCTCGAAGCTGACCCAGCCGAACAGGCCGGTCCAGGCGTTGATGGCGAGGAAGACGACCAGGTCGGGGACGCCGGGCATGACGTCGCGGACCAGCGCGGCGTCCTCGGACAGCACGGCCGGGGGAGCGGGGGCGATGGCCGGCGGATTGAGGGCACCCGCCTCATAGGCGTCGGCGAGGATGCGGCCGAAGACGACGGTGTCGCGGATCCTGGCCTCGATGGTGTCCTGCGGGGCCTGGTAGCCGGGGACGGGGGAGCCGTACAGCAGGGCGTACTCGTGGGGGTGGGCCAGCGCCCACCCGCGTACGGCGTGGCAGACCGCCAGCCAGCGGCCCAGGTGGTCCTCGCGTGAGACGGCGGCGTCGGCCTGCTCCACGCGCTCCCCGATCGCGTTGTAGCCGTCGATGATCAGGGTGGTCAGCAGGTCGTCCCTGCTGGGGAAGTAGCGGTAGATGGCCGAGGAGACCATCCCCATCTCGCGGGCCACGGCGCGCAGCGACAGCCCGTTCGCCCCCTCGGTGGCGAGCTGCCGCCGGGCGATGTCGGCGATCTCCTTGGTGAGCTCGGCTCTGACG
Source organism: Nonomuraea sp. NPDC050790 (assembly GCF_044456745.1). Classification (NCBI taxonomy): domain Bacteria; kingdom Bacillati; phylum Actinomycetota; class Actinomycetes; order Streptosporangiales; family Streptosporangiaceae; genus Nonomuraea; species Nonomuraea sp. NPDC050790. Next base: position 486,775 of record NZ_JBITGF010000004.1, read on the forward strand.
CGTTCTCGCGCGGTCCTGCTAGCGGTCATGCCAGCACGCTATCAGAGCGGTGACAAAAAACGAGAGCACCGCTCTTGACGATGGGTGCTCTTTTGGGAGAGCATTGCTCTCGTAAGCGAACGGCAGTCACGAAGGGCGGAACTCCGCGATGATGAAGAACGCGAATATGCTGCTGATGTTCCTCCTGGAACTCGGCGTCATCGCCGCCGTCGGATACTGGGGTTTCACCGTAAGCTCGAACTGGATCATCAACGTGCTCGCCGGACTCGGCGGGCCGGCCCTCTTCATCGCCGCCTGGGCGCTGTTCGGCGCCGGTGGCGGGGCCAACGCCACCTTCCCGGCCACCGGGATCTGGCGTGGGGTCCTGGAGATCCTCTGGTTCGGCGGCGGGGCCGCCGCCCTCTACGCCGCGGGCGCCGCCGTACCGGCCGCCGCCTTCGCGATCGCCTTCGCCGTCAACGCGGTCCTCCGCCTCATCTGGAAGCAGGCCTGATCATGGGTAAGCACGTCATCGTCGGTTCCGGGCAGGTCGGAAGCCACCTCGCCGTCAAGCTCCGCGACCTCGGCCACGAGGTCACGGTCGTCACCCGCTCGGGCGGCGGGCCGGACGGCGTTGCCAAGGTCGCCGCGGACGTGGCCGACGCCGCCCGGCTGAGCGAGGTCGCCAAGGGCGCCGACGCCCTCTACAACTGCGTCAACCCGAAGTACCACCGCTGGCTCACCGACTGGCCGCCGATGGCCGCCGCGTTCCTGGCCGCCGCCGAGTCCTCCGGCGCGGTGCTGACCATCCTCGGCAACCTTTATCCCTACGGCCCGGTCACCCGCCCCATGACCGAGGACCTGCCGCTGGCCTCGCGCAGCCCCAAGGCCATGGTCAGGGCCAAGATCTGGCAGGACGCGCTGGCCCTGCACGAGGCCGGCCGCATCCGGGCGACCGAGGTGCGCGCCTCCGACTTCTTCGGGCCCGGGGCCACCGACCAGTCGTACCTGGGCGCGCGTTTCGTCGAGCCGCTCAAGGCGGGCAGGACGATCCAGCTCGTCTGGCCGGCCGACGTGCCCCATAGCTGGACCTACCTGCCCGACGTCGCCGACGCGCTCGTCACCGCAGCCGCCGACGAGCGGGCCTGGGGCCGGCCGTGGCACGTGCCCACGAACGAGCCGATGACCTTCCGGCAGATCGGCGAGCGCATGGCCGCCCTCCTCGGCCGTCCCGCGCCCAGGATGAGCCGGTTGCCGTGGCCGGTCGTGCGCGCGGTCGGCCTGTTCAACCCGATGATCGGCGAGCTGCCCCACATCCGCTACCAGTTCGTCGCGCCGTTCGTGCTCGACTCCAGCGCCTTCCAGCGCACCTTCGGCGCCGCGCCCACGCCGGTCGACGAGGCGCTTGAGGCTAGCCTGGCCGGATGAAGATTGCCATGATCGGCCTGGGCGACATCGCGGAGAAGGCGTACCTCCCGGTATTGGCCGCCCAGCCCGGCCTCGACCTCCACCTGTGCACCCGCAACGGCGCGACGCTCGAACGCGTGGGCGCCGCGCACCGGATCGCCAAGCGCTTCACCGCGGTCGAGCAGGTGATCGAGGAAGGGCTCGACGCGGCGTTCGTCCACGCCGCCACCGGCGCCCACCCCGAGATCGTGGGGGCGCTGCTGAACGCGGGAGTGCACGTCTACGTGGACAAGCCCATCGCCGACAGCCTCCCTGAGTGCGAGCGGCTGGTCGGCCTCGCCCGCGCGTCGGGTCGCTCGCTGATGACGGGCTTCAACCGCAGGTACGCCCCCGGTTACGCGGCCCTGGCCGAGCTGCCCAGGCACCTGGTGATCATGGAGAAGAACCGCGAGAACCACCCCGACGCGCCCCGCCCGGTCGTTTTCGACGACTTCATCCACGTCGTGGACACCCTGCGCTTCCTGGCGCCCGGCGAGGTGCGCGAGACCCGCGTCCGCACCCGGGTCCGCGCCGGCCGGGTCGAGCACCTGGTGCTGGAGCTGTCCGGCGACGGCTTCACCGCCCTCGGCGTCATGAACCGCGTCAGCGGCGCCTCGGAGGAGAGCTGCGAGGTCATGGGCGACGGCGTCAAGCGCCGCGTGGTCAACCTCGGCGACGTCGTCGACTACACCGGCGCCGGAGAGGTGCTGCGCCGCCGTCCCGACTGGGTGCCGGTCGCGCGGCAGCGCGGCATCGAGCAGGTCACGCTGGAGTTCCTCGCCGCCGTGCGCGAGGGCCGCGTCCTGGACGCCGGTGACGCGCTGGCCACCCACGCGATCTGCGAGGAGATCGTCAGCCACGCCTCATGACGCGGTCGGCCTTGGCCAGCATGCGGGTGAAGGGGCGCGAGTCCAGCGGCGCCAGCACCGTGAACCCGGCCGGGTCCGACAGCGGGCTGGAGGAGGAGACCACGCCCGCCACGGCCCCGCCGTACAGGGCTGGGCCGCCGCTCCCGCCGCCCGACGCGTGGCAGTTGTGCGTCACCAGCACCCCCCGGTACGGCGCCGCCTCCCCCAGGCAGTGGTAGAGCCGCGTGCCCGGGTAGTGCCGGCCGGCCGGGTAGCCGAGCAGGTCCAGCGCCCGGCGGCGCGACAGCGTCCCGCGTTCCACCGGCCGCAGCCCGCGCCCGGTCACCGACTCCAGCGCCGAGCGCCCCTTCCCGGCGACGCCGACCAGCGCGAGGTCGTAGGGCAGCCGGGCGGGGGAGTCCGGCCGGTTGCGCCAACCCGCCGGCACCCAGCTCCGCACGGCGGGCCAGACGCCCATCGGCGCCCGCCCGCCCTCGTAGCCCGGCATGAACACCAGCCCGCGCAGCGGCCTGCCCCGGTGGTAGAGGCAGTGCGCCGCGGTCAGGACCAGGCTCCTGCTGCGCGACCTGAGCACGGCGCCGCCGCACATCACGGCCGTCCCCGCCACCGGGTCGTGGCCGATCAGCACGCCGGTGTCGGGCCGGGGGCGGGCGGCGGGGGCGTACCCCAGCCGGTCGCCGCCGGGCGTGAGCACGCGGGCGGCGGGAACGGCGTCGAGGGGTGGCTCGGCCGTCGGGTTGAGCAGGGTCATGGACAGCAGCAGCCGGAGCACGCCTCCACTGTAGAGCGAAGGTGATCATTAACCTGACCTGCGACACCCGCCTTTTCAGCGGGAAGAAAGATACTCCGCGCCGAGGGCGCGCAGCCGGGCGTGGGCGGAGCCGTAGGCGGACGGGTCCCTGAGGTGGGCCTTGGCGACCTTGGCGACCATCGTGTAGTTGGTGTCGCACACGTTGCCGACCGGCGCCTGGCCCGCCTGGCTGATGAGCTGGTAGGCGTCGAGCGTCTCGAGGCCGGTCAGCTCGGCCGACCAGGTGACCAGGTCGTGCTGGCTGACGCGGTAGGCGTCCTCCAGCGGCCGGGCCGAGCCCGTGGACATGAGGTGCAGGTCGTCCTCCATGCGCGGCCACGGCGTGGGCACGCCCTTGATCAGGTCGACCGCGACGACGGTGTTCATCGCGGTCTCCAGCGCGGTGCCGCACACCTCGCCGTGGCCCTGGCGGCCGTGCCCGTCGCCGAGCGCGAACAGCCCGCCCTCGACGTTGACGCCCAGGTAGACGGTGACGCCGGCGCGCAGCTCCGGGGTGTCCATGTTGCCGCCATGTGCGTCGGGCGTGATCGTCATCTTGACCTCGCCGGCCGCGGGGGCCACGCCGACGGTGCCGTGCATGGGGTCCAGGGGCAGCTCGACGGTGAAGTCGCTCTTCCTGGCCCGGTAGACGGCCACGCCGCGCGCCAGGTCCAGGTCGTAGCGCCAGACCCGCTCCTCCAGCGCCGGGTGCAGCATCGCGGTGGTGTGGGTGGCCGTCAGGGCCCCGAAGTGCGGGAACGTCGTGGACATCGCCCAGTCGCGGGCTGGGGTGATCGAGACGAAGTGCAGCGCGATCGTGTCGCCCGGCTCGGCGCCGGTCACGTGGAAGGGGCCGGTGACCGGGTTGAGGTACGGGAACTCGCACACCTGGGAGGGAAGGTCGTCCACGGTCCGCACCCGGCCGCCGAAGCAGTCCTCGGTGTAGAGCTCCAGGAGCGTGCCCGGCCCTACCTCGGCGACCGGGGCGCGGCCGCCGAAGGTGTAGCTCAGCTCGTCCGGGGCTGGGCGGTGGGAGTGGATGTTCACATGACCTCTTCCGGCAGGCGCGGGCGGCGGCCCACGAGATGGATGACACCGAGGACCACCAGGCCCAGTCCGAGCCAGGCGAACCCCAGCAGTTGCGCGGCCACGTTCGCGTTGATCACGACGAAGACCAGGATGCCGAATCCCAGCAGCGGGACCAGGAGGTGGGCGACCAGGTTGCCGCTGCGCCGCCGTACCAGGAAGTGGACCACCACTGCGACGTGCAGCAGCAGGAAGGCGGTCATCGCACCGAAGTTGACCAGCGAGCTCATCAGCGGGATGCCGTCGGCGCGGGTGCTCATGTAGACGCCCAGCGCCAGCGAGAGCGCCGCGACCACGAGCGTGGCGTTGACCGGGACCTTGTGGCGGGGGTGGACGCGGGCCAGGAACGCGGGCAACTGCCGGTCGCGGGCCATCGCGAACAGCAGCCGGGACGTGGCCGCCTGGGCGACCAGGGAGTTGGCGAAGCCCCAGGCGATCGCGGTGGCGACGGCGGTGAGCGTGGCCAGCCAGGGGCCGCCGGCGAAGGCGGCGGTGTCGTAGAAGGCGCTGCCGGCCGGGTCGCCCTTCTCCAGCAGCGTGGCCCGGTTGGGCGTGAGCAGCGCGGCCACCCAGGTCTGCGCCACGAATAGCACCGCCGCCAGCGCGAGCGCGGCCACCATGGAACGGCCCAGCCGCCTGGCGTCCTCGCGGCTCTCCTCGGCGAGCGTCGAGATGCCGTCGAAGCCGAGGAACGACAGCACCGCCACCGACGCGGCGCCGAACACCAGCGGCAGGGTGAACGTCGAGGAGTCGAAGAGCGGGGTCAGCGCGCCCGTCTGCGCCTTGCCCTGGGCCAGCGCGACCACACCGACGACGAGGAAGATCGCGAGCACGACCAGCTCGGCGACCAGCATGATGCGGGTGATGCGCACGGTCATCTGGATGCCCAGGTAGTTGACCACGGTATTGAGCGCCACGAAGGCCACCACCCACGCCCAGACCGGTACGGCGGGCACGAAGGAGTTCATGGCGACGCCGGCGACCAGGTACAGCAGCCCCGGCACGAGCAGGTAGTCGAGCAGGATCGCCCAGCCGGCGACGAACCCGACGGGGGCGCCGATGCCGCGGCCGGCGTAGGTGTAGACCGATCCGGCCATCGGGAAGGCCCGTGCCATCTGGGCGTACGACAGCGCGGTGAAGGCCATGGCGACCAGGCCGACGACGTAGGCCAGCGCGACCATGCCGCCGGAGGTGGAGAAGACGGTGCCGAAGATGCCGAACGGGGCGATCGGCACCATGAAGACGAGCCCGTAGATCATCAGATCCGCGAAGCCCAGGGATCGCTGGAGCTCTTGGCGGTAGCCGAACCGCTCCACTGTCTTGGGGGGTGTGGACATGTTGCCGGTCCTCTCATCGAGCCCCTGTGGGGGCCATGATCGCGAGTATCCAACGGCGACACACCCCCGCGAAAGGGGCAATTCGGGCCCATGGTCCTGGCATCGGGCGTGGGGCGGGCATAGCTTGGCTGGTATGGCAGTCGACTTGAACCACACGATCGTGCAGAGCCGGAACAAGCGCGCCTCGGCCGAGTTCCTGGGCAGGATCCTCGGGCTCCGGGTGGGCAAGGACTGGGGGCCGTTCACGCCCCTGGAGACCGCCAACGGCGTCACGCTCGACTACATGGAGGCCACCTCGATCCAGCCGAACCACTACTGCTTCATCGTCAGCGAGCCGGAGTTCGACGAGATCTTCGCGCGGATCGAGGAGGCCGGCGTGGAGTATTGGGCCGACCCGGGACACCACACCCCCGGCGAGATCAACCACCTGTACGGCGGGCGCGGCGTCTACTTCGACGACCCCGACGGCCACAACATGGAGGTCATCACCGCGCCCTACGCCTGAGCGCTACAGCCAGTAGTTGTCGTGGCGCAGATAGAAGGCCGCACGCTCCTCGTCGGTCATGTCCGCGGACTCCACCAGGCCCTCGAAGTACCCCTCGCGGGGCGCGCCCGGCGAGAAGTGCAGGAGCATCTCGGCGGGTTCGCCCGACTCGTTCCTGAAGCCGTGGATGCCGCCCGCCGGGACGTGCACCCAGTCGCCCGGCTCGGTCTCGAGCCACTCGTCGCCGTTGAAGATGCGGATCGTGCCGCGCAGCACGTAGAACGACTCGGTGATCGTCTTGTGGAAGTGGGGGCCGGGCCCGCTGGGCGTCGGCCCCATGACCCACCGGTAGAGGCCGAACAGCCCGCCGGTCGAGGCGCCGGTGGCGATGTAGTGGACCTCGTTGCCGTTGGGGTAGACCAGCTCTGGCGCGTGGGCGGCCGGACGGTACAGCGCGCTCTTCTCGCCCTGGTCACCGTGGTAGATCGGATCGGGATAGGTCATGGTCAGAGCGTACGGGCTAGCTCTTCTTCTTGGCCGACTCGCCCCACATGATCAGGCCGGCGCCGGCCAGCGCGATGCCCAGGTAGCCCCAGTTCGGGACCTCCGCGACGCGGTGCAGCACACCCCACTTGGCGTCGAAGAACGTGAGGCCGACGAAGCCGGCCACCCCTTGGAGGAGAAGGATGAACCCCACGATTTCTCTCATGGGGTCAGCCTCGCAACCGCCCCGGGGCCGGTGCATCGGTCCCAGGACGGTCACGTCACCTACTTAAGTCGCGCTCACGGGTAGAGGCCGCGCATCGTGTGCGCCTCGGCCACCCGGCCCACGCCGATCACGTGGGCGGCCTGGCGCAGCGTCAGGTCCTTCTCCGCGGCCAGCGACTTCACCTCGCCGTACGCGCCCCGCATCAGGTCGCGCAGCTTCATCTCGACCTCGGCGGCGCTCCAGGAGAAGGCCTGCATGTTCTGCACCCACTCCAGGTACGACACGATCACGCCGCCCGCGTTGGCCAGGATGTCCGGCACGACGGTGGTGCCGGAGGCGGCGAGGATCTCGTCGGCCTCCGGTGTGGTCGGGCCGTTGGCCCCCTCGACGATGAGGCGGGCGCGGATCCTCGGCGCGTTCTCCCCGGTGATCACGCCCTCCAGCGCCGCCGGGACCAGCAGGTCCACGTCCAGCTCGAACAGCTCGGCGTGGTCCATGGCGTCGGCGTGGCGGTAGCCGTACACGCTGCCGGTCTCGGCGCTGTGGGCGCGCAGGTCGGCGACGTCCAGGCCGGACGGCGCGTGGACCGCGCCCCGCACGTCGGAGACGGCCACGACCTTGCAGCCGGCGTCGGCGAGGTACTGCGCGGCCAGCGCGCCCACCTTGCCGAAGCCCTGCACGGCCACGGTGACGCCCTCGGGCGAGCGGCCGAGCGCGGCCAGCGCCGCGATCTGCACGCCGCGCGAGGTCGCACCGGCGCGGCCCAGGGAGCCGCCGAGCGTCATCGGCTTGCCGGTGACGACGCCGGGCACCGAGTAGCCGGCGTTGACGCTGTAGGTGTCCATGATCCACGCCATGGTCTGCTCGTCGGTGCCGACGTCAGGGGCGGGGATGTCCTTCTCCGGGCCGATGAGCGGCAGGATCTCGTTGACGTAGCGGCGGGTGAGCCGCTCCAGCTCGCGGGTGGTCAGCACGGTCGGGTCGACGGAGACGCCGCCCTTGGCGCCGCCGTACGGGATGCCGACCAGCGCGCACTTCCACGTCATCCACATCGCCAGCGCGGTGACCTCGTGGATGTCGGTGCTGGGATGAAACCGGATGCCGCCCTTGGCGGGGCCGCGCGAGACGTTGTGCTGGACGCGGAAGCCCTGGACCACGTCCATGCGGCCGTCCTCGCGGCGGACCGGCACGGAGACGGTCAGCGAACGGCGGGGCGTGGCCAGCATCGTGCGCAGCCCGTCGTCGAGGCCCAGGTGCTCGGCGGCGTGGCCGAGCTGGTGGAGAGCGGAGTCGAGAGCCTGTTGTCCAGGGGTGATCAGGGCCGGCGTCGTTGACGGCACCATGACGGTCATGGAAGAAAATCCTCCTGTGAAGTACGCCCAAATCAGTGGATTGGGCGCCGTTGCCCGATCCATTTGGACGCTATTGTCGTGATCAGCCTATATCGAGTGGTTTTGAATTGCGTAGGGATTCTGTCCGATTCGCAGCCGATCCGTTGTCTACAAATCCAAGCGTGTGATCGTCACTCAGGGAACGTGCCACACTGGCAGGCTGGGTAGAAGGTCTTCGCCGAACTGTCACAAGAGGAGGTGGGATGCCCGGGTTGGTGATCGGTCCCATGCTGCGCTACGTCGACGAGACGAGCGCCTCCATATGGGTGGAAACCGACGAGCCATGCCAGGTCACGGTCACGACGCCGGACGGCGACTACGCCGCCCCGACGTTCACCGTGCACGGCCACCATTACGCCATCGTCGATCTCACCGAGCTGACGCGGGACGTGCCGGAGTACCGGGTCGAGCTGGACGGCACGTCCGTCTGGCCCCTGGAGGGCCGCGAGCCCAGCAGGATCCGGCTGATCCCGCCCGAGGGGCCGCGCCGGCTGGCGTTCGGCTCCTGCCGTACCAGCGTGCCCCATGACGCGGCGCACGTCCGCACCCACGGCCCCGACGTGCTGCGCGCCTACGGCGACCACCTCGAGACCGCGGCCGACCCCGACTGGCCGGATCTGCTGCTGCTTCTCGGCGACCAGGTCTACGCCGACAACCCCTCGCCCGAGATGCTCGACTACATCCGCTCCCGGCGCACCACCGAGCCGCAGGACGAGATCGCCGACTTCGAGGAGTACGCCGAGCTCTACCGGCAGGCCTGGACGGAACCGGAGCTGCGCTGGCTGCTGTCCACCGTGCCGACCGCCATGATCTTCGACGACCACGACGTGCGCGACGACTGGAACACCTCCCAGACCTGGCGCGAGACCATGGCCAAGGTGCCCTGGTGGAAGCACCGGGTGATCTCCGGGCTCGGCGCCTACTGGGTCTACCAGCACCTCGGCAACCTGTCTCCGGCCGAGCGGGCCGTCGACCCGCTGCTGCAGGACCTCATCAAGGGCGCGGGCTCCGAGCGCCTCGACGCCTTCGCCGAGCAGGCCGACGTCGAGCCGAGCAGCAACCGGTGGAGCTACGCCCGCGACCTCGGCCACACGCGGCTGCTCATCGTCGACACCCGCTGCGCCCGCCAGCTCACCCCTGGCAACCGGCGCATGCTCGACGCGGTCGAGTGGTCCTGGCTGGAGGAGCAGGTCGCGCTGCCGGCCGAGCGGCTGATCATCGGCTCGTCGATCCCGTTCATGCTGCCCGAGGGCGTGCACTCGGTCCAGAATTGGAACGAGGCCCTGTGCGACGGCAAGTGGGGCAAGGTGGTGGCCAGGCTGTCCGAGGTCCTCCGGCAGGCGTTCGACCTTGAGCATTGGGCGGCGTTCCGGCGTTCTTTCGACTCGCTGGCCAAGCTGCTGCTGAAGACCGGTGTGCCGGTCATGATCCTGTCCGGGGACGTCCACTACTCCTATGTCGCGAAATCTCGGAACATCACCCAACTGGTCTGCTCGCCCATCCGCAACCCGCTCAGCAGGGTGCTGCGGCTTGCCAACGTGTTCACCCAGTTCGGCATCGCCACGCTCATCGGGGGGACGCTGGCCAGGCTCGCCCGCATCCCCCGGCCGCCCATCCGCTGGCGGGTGACGCATGGGCCGTGGTTCCAGAACGCGCTGGCCGTACTGACCTTTCCGAACTCCGTGACCTGGTACCAGGCCACCGACGACTCGGTCAAGCCCATCGACACCGTGCACCTAACATGATCTGTGACCTTGGACGCTTACACCCGCACCGCACCCTTCTACGACCTTTGGCATGAGGACGGGCACGTCCCCGAGATCAGACGGCTCCTGCCGCCGCTCCTGGACGGCGTCACCGGCGGCGTCCTGGAGATCGGCGCGGGCACCGGCCTCATCACCCAGGTCATCGGCGACAGCGTGCCCGGCGAGATCTTCGCGGTCGAGCCGTCGCTGGGCATGCGCGCCGTCCTGCTGTCCCGCCTGTCCGACCGGCCAGACCTGCGGGAGCGGGTGACCGTCCTGCCCTACGGCGCGCTCGACACCGACCTCGACGAGCCCGTGGAGGCCGTCGTGATGATCTCCGTCCTGTACGGCTTCGCGCCGCCGGCACGCGAGCAACTGTGGGACACGCTGGCCAGACAGCTCCGGCCCGGCGGCCGCCTGATCTTCAACTGGCGCCGGCGGCCCGTCGCGGTGCCGGGGCCGTCCGAGGTCATGGGGTCGTACCGGGTGGGGCGGCACACCTACGAGATCCTCGGCCAGGTCGTGTCGGCTACGGAGGAGGTGGCCAGGTCGCGCTTCTCCTACCGAATCCTGCAGCGCGGGGTGGTCATCAGCGAGGACGTCGTGGAGAGCGACGGCTACCGCCCCTCCCTCGAAGACCTGACCAAGGAGCTGACCGCCGCAGGCTTCACCCCCGCCCCATCCCCCGACGGCCTCCTAACCTGGCACCACCCCTAACCCCACCCCGGCATCCCGCCTGCCCGACACCTCGCGCGCCCCACCCCCGGAACCCGCCTCCGGAACCGCCCCCGGAACCCCGCCCCAGCGCTCCCGCCCGTGACCTCCGCGCGGGCTCGTGCCCGGGATCCTGCCCGGGGCTCGGGCTTGGGCTTGGGCTCGGGGTTTGTGCCGTGACTCTGCCCCGGCAACTGCGCTGCTGGAGCCTGCCTCCGGGTTCCCGAAGGCCCCGGGAGGGGGCGGTCAGCGGGTTTCTGGGTGGGGTGGCTGGGGTGTTGGGTGGGGGCGGTGAAGAAAAAGGGGGAACCGCTGGTTCCGGTGCGGTCAACAACAGGGTGACCGCACACGAGAGGACCGGAACGTGGTGGGTGTTCAAGAACGGCTGGACGACGCGGCGCTGATCGGGCGCTCCCTGAGCGACCCCGAGAGCTTCGCCGCGCTGTTCGACCGCCACGCCGAGGAGGTCCACCGGTACGCCGCCCGCAGGCTGGGCGCCGAACTCGCCGAGGACGTGACCGCCGAGGTGTTCCTGGTCGCCTTCCGCGCCCGCACCCGCTACGACCTGGCCCGCCCCGACGCCAGACCCTGGCTGTACGGCATCGCGACCAACGTCGTGGCCCAGCACCGCAGGGCCGAGCGCCGCCGCAACCAGGCCATGGCCAAGGTGAGCGTGGAGCGCCCCGACGGCTTCGACGAGCGCAGCGCGGACCGGGTCAGCGCCGAACTGCTCCAGCCCAGGCTGGCGCGGGCGCTCACCAAGCTGACCGCGGCCGAACGCGACCTTCTGCTCCTGCTCGCCTGGGCCGACCTCACCTACGAGGACGCGGCGCTGGCGCTGGGCATCCCGGTCGGCACCGTGCGTTCGCGGCTGCACCGGCTGCGGGCCAAGGTGCGCAGGGCTCTCGGCGGTGCCGATCCGTTCGCTGCCGAGGAGGCCCACCGTGGATGACGAGATCAGGATCTTCGCAGAAGGGCGTCCGGCGGCGCCGCCGTACCCGGAAGAGACTCGCTCGCGGGCGCGGGAGGGACTGCTGCGTGCGGCGCGGGGGCGGCGCGGGCTCAGGCTCCCGCGCCTGGGCTGGCAGGCGGTGGCGGCGTTCGCGGTGACGGTGCTGCTGGTCGGCGGGGTGGCGGGGGCGCTGACCCGCGGGGGACCGGGGACGGTGGCCTCGCCGGGTGGGCTCGATCCTCAGCCGGGCCAGTACATCGTGATCGAGTCGCAGGGCACCGAGGGCCGCCCGATCCTCGGCCGCGACGGCGCGGAGGGGCGGGTTCCGCAGCGGGTCAAGAGGCAGGTGTGGCTGACGGCGTCGGGTACGGAGCCGGTGTACGTGCGCAGCGAGACGCTGCCGTCCGAGCCGCGGGCGGGGGAGACGCCCGAGCCGCCGCGCACGGAGTGGCTGCGGCTGGCCGAATGTCCCTTGGGTGCGCCCGTGGTGCCCTCGGACGAGGCGGCGCTGCGTCCCAACCCCGCCGAGCCCGCCGAGCCGGGCAGGGACCCCGCCGCCGTCGCCTTCGACCGGGCGCGGGGGATGGTGGCCGAGCGGTACCTGACAGAGGAGCAACTGGACGCCGTGATCGCTGCGCTCAAGGCGGTCCCGGGCGTGCGGGTGGCCGACGACGTCGCCGACGACCTCGGGCGCCTGGGGACGGGCATCGGGCTCGTGTACGACGGGGTCCTCCAGCAGCTCATCTTCGACCCCGAGACCGGCCAGTACATGGGCCTGCGCGACACGGTCGTGGACGAGAAGGCGGCGGGGGCGCCCGAGGGCAGCGTGGTGGCGCTGACGGCGCAGCTCGGCATGCGGGTGGCCGACGCGCTGCCCAAGATCGACGGCCACGAGATCGCCCCCTGCCCGGCGAACCCCACCGCCGTCCCGACTCCGGCGGCCACGGTGGAGAAGGTCACCCCGACTCCGGCCGACGTCGAGACGGCCACCCCGGCTCGGCCCACTCCGGAGTCCGTCTCCCCGACTCCGGAGAAGGGCGATGCGGAGAAGGTCACTCCCACCCCGGAGACGGTGGTGACGTTCACCCCGATGCCGGACCGGCCCAGCGTGGACCTTGAGGCGAGCCTGGAGCCGACCCCGATCCCACCGGGGAGCTGACAGGACCCGGGCTGGAGCGGTCTCCCGGCGGGTTCGGCCTTGACCCGGGCGGCCTGCCAGAAAGGCTGGGTCCGCCCGGGAGGGTCTTCCGGTGAGGTCAGCGGAAGGAGGCGATGGCGTCGGCGAGCTGGTCGACGGCCCAGAGGAGGTCCTCCTCCGAGATGACGATCGGCGGCGCGAGCCGGATCGTCGAGCCGTGCGTGTCCTTGGCCAGGACGCCGCGGGCCATCAGGGCCTTGGAGACCTCGCGGCCGGTGGCCAGCGACGGGTCGATGTCCACGCCCGCCCACAGCCCGCGTCCGCGTACCGTGACGACGCCGTTGCCGACCAGCTCGTCCAGGCGGGCGTGCAGGACCTCGCCGAGCTGGGTGGCCCGGGCCTGGAACTCGCCGGTGTTGAGGATCTCGATGACGGCGTTGCCGACGGCGCAGGCCAGCGGGTTGCCGCCGAACGTGGAGCCGTGCTGGCCCGGCTTGATCACGCCGAGGACGTCCTCGTCGGCCGCGATGGCGCTGACCGGGACGACGCCGCCGCCGAGGGCCTTGCCCATGATGTAGATGTCGGGCACGACGCCTTCGTGGTCGCAGGCGAACGTCTTTCCGGTACGGCCGAGGCCGGACTGGATCTCGTCGGCGATCATGAGGACGTTGTTCTCGGTGCAGATCTCGCGGATCTGGGTGAGGTAGCCGTCCGGCGGCACCAGGACTCCGGCCTCGCCCTGGATGGGCTCGACCAGGACGGCCACGGTGTTGGCGTCGATGGCCTCGCGGACGGCTTCGGCGGAGCCGTACTTGACGATCTTGAAGCCGGGGGTGTACGGGCCGAAGTTGTCGCGCGCGTCCGGATCCGTGGAGAAGCTGATGATCGTGGTGGTACGCCCGTGGAAGTTGTCCTCCATCACGATGATGTTGGCCTGCTCCGGCGCGACGCCCTTGACCTCGTAGCCCCACTTGCGGGAGACCTTGATGGCGGTCTCGACCGCTTCGGCGCCGGTGTTCATCGGCAGGATCATGTCCTTGCCGGTCAGGTCGCCCAGTCCGGTACAGAACGCGGCGAACTGGTCGTGGTAGAACGCACGGCTGGTCAGCGTGAGGTTCTTGAGCTGGGTCTGGGCGGCCTCGATGATCTTCGGGTTGCCGTGGCCGAAGTTCAGGCTGGAGTAGCCGGACAGGAAGTCCAGGTAGCGCCTGCCTTCGACGTCGGTCACCCAGGCGCCGTGCGCCTCGTGGATCACGATGGGCAGCGGGTGGTAGTTGTGCGCGCTGCGCCGCTCGCTGATCTCGATCAGCTCTTGTGTGGTGCTGGTCATTATCTCCCCCTATATCACTTTATGCCCGGATTTCCAGCGTGCAGCACTTGGGCCCGCCGCCCGCCTTGCGGAGTTCGGCCAGCTCGACGGGGATCACCTCGTAACCGCGCCGCTTGAGCTCGAGCTGGAGCTCTCCGGCCTCGGAGTTGATGACGATGTGCTCGCCGTCGCTGACCGCGTTGAGGCCGAGGACCTCGGCGTCGGCCGCCGTGGCCAGGACCGCTTCGGGAAACAACCGCTTCAGCACCTCCTGGCTGCCCTGGGAGAAGGCGCCGGGGTAGTAGGCGACGTTGCGTCCGTCGAGTGAGAATAGCGCCGTGTCGAGGTGGTAGAAACGCGGGTCCACCAGCGACAACGAGATCACCGGGCGCCCCAGGAACTCCTGCGCCTCCTGGTGCGCGCGCACATCGGTGCGGAAGCCCGTACCGGCGAGGACGACCTCGTCCAGGGTCAGGAAGTCGCCCTCGCCCTCGTTCACGTGCTCGGGGTTCTTCACCTGGTAGCCGCGCTCCTCGAACCAGCGCAGGTACGCGGGGCCCTCCGGGCCGCGCTGCGGGAAGGCGAAACGCGCGCCGTACACCCGGCCGCCGACCACCGTGGCGCCGTTGGCGGCGAACACCATGTCCGGCAGGCCCTCGATCGGGTCGATCAGGCTCACCTGGTGGCCCAGGGCCTCATAGGCGGCCTTCAGCCCCTCCCACTGCCGCACGGCGACGTCACGATCGGCGCCCGCCGCCGGGTCCATCCAGGGGTTGATCGCGTACGCCACCGTGAAGTGCTCGGGGCGGCACATCAGGAAGTGCTTGGGCATGCCAGGTCTCCGTCATCGTCGTCGGGGGATCCCCTCCGGGCCGACATGGGCGTCTCGGGGGACGGAGACAGCCTAAGAATGCATGATTATGCAGGCCAAGCGGCCGATATTGCGTGTTGGCGCGGGTCTGTTGCGAGTCTCAGCCGGTGATGGGCGATCCGTTGCGTGCGGTCGGGACCGCCGTGTCGACCAGCCTCGACAGCACGATCGAACTCTTGGTCCGCACCACGAACGGCATGGCCGCGATGCGCTCGATCACCCGCTCCACGTGGCCCACGTCGGTCGCCCGGATGTGCAGCAGGGCGTCGGCCTCGCCGGTGATCGTCGCAGCCGCCACCACCTCGGGGAAACGCGCCACGGCCAGCGCGATGTCGGAGGGTTTCGTCTTGCCCTGGCAGAAGAGCTCCACGTACGCCTCGGTCGTCCATCCCAGTGCCTGCGGGGCGACGACGGCGCTGAACCCCGTGATCGTGCCCGCCTCACGCAACCGATCCACGCGCCGCTTGACCGCCGAGGCGGACAGACCCACTTGCTGGCCTATTTCCGCGTATGTCGCCCGGGCGTCCTCCATGAGCGCACCGATGATCTCGCGGTCCAGCCGATCCAGTTCCACGCGACCTGTATACCGCCTCCCCACCGACGGAGCCCGCCCCCACCCCGCACCGCCCATCCCGCACGGCCTCACCCCGCACCGCCCATCCCGCACGGCCTCACCCCGCACGGCCTCACCCCGCACCGCCCAACCCCGCCCGGCCACCCGGCCCGGTCACCCGTGACCCTCTCGGTCCGGCCCGGCACCTCTTGGCAACCACGTCCCGGGTCCGTCCTCGGCTGTCGTCTGCCCGATACCTCCCGGTCGCTCTTCCCGCCCGTCTCCGGAATGGGCGATTAGTGTGGAGAATCCAGGGACACTCGGGAGACGCGGATGGCGTTCTTGGCGCGGCTGTTCAGGCGGAGCACGGGGCTGGACCAGGAGCGGGAGGACGCTCACCAGCAAGGTGTACGCGATGCCCGCCAGCACGCGCTGCACGAGTTCACCGACCCCGACTGCCAGCCCGCCTACCTGGGCGAGGTACGGGCCATGGCCCGCGAGCGGATCGCCCGGCTGGACAGGGAACTGGCCGACGTCCGTACCGGGCTGTTACGGGAGGCGGGTGCGGCGCGGCAGGCCGTACTGCGGATGACGGTGGGTGGTGCGCCGCCCGCGCCGCCGAACGGGACGCGCGCCGCCAACGGGCGGGGGGACGACGAGTTCATCACGATCGCCGAGGCCCGGCGGCGGCGGGCGGAACGTCGGCGGGCCGCCGAGGTCGAGGACGCCGCCGAGCAGGTCTATGCGGCTCGGGCGGAGATGGAACGGCTGGCGCGCGAGTGGGACGGCGCGGTGCTGCGGCGCAACCACGACGTCGAGCAGGTGCACGCCTGGGCCCAGCGGATGATCGCCGCCTACCGGAGCGGGGTGATGCGGGCGCATCCGCGCCGGGAGGAGATCCCGCCGCTGTGGAAGGGCGAGGTGACCGCCATGGACACCGCCGCCCCGGTGGCCGGGGATGAGGAGCTGGGCGGGCTGCTGGAGGAGGTGGAGCGGCGGGTCGAGCTCTGGCAGGCCGAGGTGACCGGGCGACACGAACTGCCCACCACCCACACCCCCGAACTCACCGCACCACCCACCTCCCACCCCGCCAAAGACCAACCAGCCGACCCCGGAAGAGCCGACCCCGAAGGCACCGACCAGACCGATTCCGGAAAAGCCGGGTACGGGTGGGCCGACCCAGGAAGAGCCGACCCCGAGGGCGCTGAGCAGGCCGGTTACGGGAAGGCCGGGTACGGGTGGGGCGACCGAGGCCGGGCTGACGCCGGAGGTGCCGAGCAGGGCGGTTCCGGGAGGAGCGGGTACGGGTGGGGCAACCCCGGCGGGGGCGTCGATCGGGAACGCGCCGAGCCAGGAAGAGTCGACCCAGGAACGGCCGACCCGGTAAGGGGTGATGCCGGGAGGGCTGGTTCGGAATGGGGGGAGGCCGGAGGGGCTGAGGGCGGGTCGGGGAAGGGGGAAGGGTGAGGGGGCTGGTGGGGGTTGTGGTGGTGGTGCTGGTCGGGGCGGGGGTGAGTGGGTGTGGGGCCGACGCGCGTGCCCTCTGCGGCACCATCGTGGACTCCACCTCCTACGCCGAACCCGCAACCTCCAGGAACGACGTGTCGGCCAAGCTGCCCGAGTTCACCGGCGGCTGCGACTGGATGGGCTTCGCCGCCGTCACCGGCGCCTCGGAGAGCAGCACGTGCCGCGAGACCCCGGTCAGGATCGCCGCCACCCAGCGGGAGAACCCGAACGACAACCCCGTGGTCGACGAGCGCATCAGGAAGCACCGTCTGGGACAGGTGCTGCCGAAGGCGCTCAAGCTGTTCGACTGCCCGGAGGAGGGCAAGGGTTCCGACGTGATCGGCGCCCTGCGCTACCTGGCCAAGCAGATGACCGCGCAGCGCAGCCCGGACAGCGCGCACCGGATCGCCGTCTTCAGCGACCTGATCAACAACCGGGGCGACCTCGACGTCAACAAGCTCGACCTCAGCGACGCCGGAAGGAAGCGGAAGATCGAGGAACTGCGACAGGCCCGCCTCCTGCCCGACCTGACCGGCTACGAGGTGGTCGTACACGGCTTCCTGCGCGCCAAGACCTCGAACCCGGACCGCTTCCCGCTGCTGGAGGCCTTCTGGCGTGAGGCGTTCGAGGCGTCCGGCGCCGTCTCGGCCGACCTGCTCTAGTCGAGGACGTCCGCGCGCAGGTGGGGGAAGACCTTGGAGACCTTGCCGAGCAGGTACTCGCCGTAGGTCCCCGAGAAGGCCCGCAGGTCCTGCCCGTCCCAGCGGGCCCGCCCGCCCTCCTTGTACGGCAGCGGCGGCACCTCGCTGTCCCACCCCGGATCGAAGAAGAACGGGAAGCTGAGCCGCTCGTTCCCGCTGAGGTTGCGCACCCGGTGCGGCGTCGAGCGGTACAGCCCGCCGGTCAGCTTGTCCAGCATGTCCCCGATGTTGCACACGAACGTGCCGGGGATGGGCGGCGCGGAGATCCAGCCGCCCGGCGTGTGGACTTGGAGCCCGCCGTTGGCGTCCTGGAGCAGCAGCGTGAGCAGCCCGTAGTCGGTGTGCTCGCCGACGCCCCAGCCGTCCGTGTCCGGCTCGGACGGCGGGTAGTGGAAGACGCGGAACAATACGGTCGGGTCGGCGGTGTACCCGGCGCTGAAGTAGTCGCCGGGCAGTCCCAGGCTGAGCGCGATCGCGCGCATGACGGCCTGGCCGAGCCCGGTCATCGCCTCGATGTAGGCGAGCACCGCCTCGCGCAGGTCCGGGACCTGGGCGGGGAAGAGGTTCGGCCCGTGCAGGGGCGTGCGGCTGGGCGGGCGCTCGGCGCCGAAGTAGACGCCCTCCTTCAGGTCGGGCCGCCCCGAGGTGAGCTCGCCGCCGACGGGGAAGAATCCGCGCCAGGCCCGGCCGCCGCGCTCCATGGAGATCTCGTTCTTGACCTCCAGCGGCAGCTCGAAGAACGCGCGCGCCGCCGCGTCCAGCCGCTCGATCAGCGCGGGCGGCACGCCGTGCCCGGTGATGTAGAAGAAGCCGCTGGTACGGCAGGCCGCCCCGATCCGGCCGGGCACGTCGCCGGCCGTACCGGAGAGAAGGGGCGCGATATCGATAACCGGCAATTCGCTCACGCCAGCCATTCTCCGTGAATTTCGGCGATTAGCATCGAACCAGAAGCTGGAGGGGCGATGCGTTTACGCAGACGGCACGAAAACCTTCCCGACGAGCCCGCGCAGGTCGCACGGATCACCCCCGCGATCGCCTACGACGGGGACCTGTACCACCTGCCCGACTGGCGCACCCGCCGCGCGGAGGAGCGCGAGCTGGGCCGCGGCCACGCCGCCGAGGGGCAGATCGACACGCTCACGCTGGAGACCGGCAGCGTCCCGCGCTTCCACGAGCTGGAGGACGAACGGCTGGCCGAGCTGGCCCGCGTCGAGGAGTGCGCCGAACGCGAGGCGCAGCAGGCCAGGGCCGAGTTCGAGGCGCAGAAGATCCGGCTGGCCGAGTCGCAGCGCACCTTCTCCGACCTGCGCAGGACGCTCGACGACTCCCAGCGGCTGGTCGCCGAGCTGGAACAGCCCAGCAGGCGCCCCGGCGACGGGCGGCCCAGCTCGATCGCCGTGTCCGGCAGCCGCTGGCTCGCGGTCAGGCGCTGGCTGCCCGGCGCGCTCCTGCTGCTGCTCCTGCTGATCGTCGAGGTGCCCATCCTCTACCAGGTCATCCTGAACTGGGGCGACAGCGTCGCCATGACCGCCCTGCTCGCCACCGGCGCCGCGCTGATCATGCTGGTCGCGCCCCACATGTACGGCAGGGCGTTCCGCGCCTGGCAGGAGAACGGCAGCCCGGCCCGCGGTCGCTGGCTGCTGGCCGGGGTGGCGCTGGTGTGGCTGGGCCTGATCGTCGCCGTGGCCGTGCTGCGCCGCGACGCCCTGGTCAAGCCACTGGTCGTGGACGGCCAGGAGATCGGCCCCACCTCCCAGGGCGTCGGCGAGCTGCCCACGATGGTGCTCCTGCTCGCGCTGCTGATCGCCACCGCGCTCATCGCCGCCGACCTCGGCCGCCGCATGCACAACCCGAACGACCGGCGGCTGCGCGAGCTGCGCGCCAAGCGCGACCACGACGCGGCCGCCTGCGCGCGGGCCCAGGCCGCCTACCAGCACGACGCCGGGTACGCCGAGAGCATCGGCCAGCACCTCCAGGGCGCCGACCGGCGGCGGGCCGGACGGATCCGCCAGCTCGACAACGGCTTCCACAGCCTGGCCACGGCCTATCTGGGCGGCGTGGTGGAGGGGCTGAAGGATCCGGAGGCGGCGAGCTGGGCGGAGCGCATCATCGCCCGCCGCTGACCGTGCTCTCCCTGACGACCAGGTGCACGGGCAGGATGCTCGGCGCGGCCCGCTGGCCGTCCAGCGCGGACAGCATCGACCGGGCGAGGGCCAGCGCCAGCTCGGTCACGGGGACGGAGACCGTCGTGAGCGTGGGCCGCGTGTGCCGCCCGGCCTCGCCGTCCCCGAACCCGGCCACCGCCAGGTCCCCGGGAACCCGCAGACCCGCCTCCCGCGCCGCCCCGAGCACCGCCAGCGCCAGGGGGTCGGAGACGGCGAAGACCGCGTCATGGCCGGAGAGCGGCCGCCGGGGGTCGGTGGCGACCTCCGCCTCCGGGAAGACCTCCAGGAAGCCCCGCATCCGTGCGGCCGCCGCCGCGCCCGGCCCGGTCAGGACGGCCGGTCGCGTGCAGCCGTGATCGCGCAGGTGACGGGCGACCGCCGCGCCGCCGCCCGCGTCGTCCACGCCCACGTCAGGCCCGCCGAGCAGTACCAAAGGCACGCCGCTCGTCGCCAGCCGCTCCGCCAGTGGGCCCCCGGTCACCGGCCGCGCGGCCGCTGAAGGCCCGGCCGCCGGCCGCGCGGCCGGTGAAGGCCCGGTCGTCGGCCGCTCCTCCGCCAGGTCCGGAGGGAGCAGGATGACGCCGTCCACGTGCCGTCCCTCCGCCTGGGCCAGGACGCGGCGGTGGCTCTGCTCGGAGTCGGCCAGCATGAGCCGCACCTGCCGCCCGCTCGCCTCCAGGACGCTGGTCACGTACTGGACGACCGCCGAGACCAGCTCCGCGTTGTCGTGGCGCGGCCCGGACAGCACCAGCGCCACCGTGCCCGTGCGCCGCGTGACCAGGCTGCGGGCGGCCTGGTTCGGCACGTAGCCGAGCTCCTCGACCGCCGCCTGGACCCTGGCCCTGACCTCGGGACGGACCGACGCCTCGCCGTTCACCACCCGCGAGACCGTCGCCCTGGAGACTCCGGCCCGCGCCGCGACGGTCTCCAGCGTCGGCCGGGGCGCGGCGGGCAGGCCGTTGCGGGCGATCACCTCGCGAAGCCAGCGCGCGCTGTCCCTCTCGGTCCGCCGCTGGGTGGCGAAGTCCACGTGGACCAGGCCGAACTTGCGCCGGTAGCCGTCGGCCCACTCGAAGTTGTCCATCAGCGTCCAGGCCAGGAAGCCGCGCAGCCGTACCCCGTCGGAGATCGCGGCGTGGGCGGCGCGCACGTGCGCCTCGATGAACGCCACCCGGTCGCCGTCACGCGGCCCGTCGCCGAAGTCGGCGCCGTTCTCGGTCACCATGAGGTCGAGATCGGGATGGTCGGCGGCCAGCCTGCGCAGCAGGACGGTCAGCCCGCTCGGCACGATCGGCCAGCCCATCGCGGTGGCGGGGCCCGGCGTGCCGGCGAACAGCACGCCCTCGCTGCCGGGGAAGGCGGGCTCGCCCGGCAGGCTCGGCTGCGCCTGGACGACGTGCGGCGCGTAGTAGTTGACGCCGAGCACGTCGATCGGCCGGGCGATGACGTCGAGGTCGCCGTCGCGCACGTGACCGAGCCCGGCGTGCGCGCCGACCACCTCAAGCAGCTCCGGCGGGTGGGAGCCGCGCAGCAGCGGGTCCAGGAACTGGCGGTTGAGCAGCGTGTCGATCCGCGACACCGCCGCCGCGTCCTCGGGCGTCAGCTCCTGCTCCTGGTCGCCGAGCTGGCCGGGCGTGAGCACGGGCGACAGGTTGAGCGCCACGCCGATCCGCCGCGCCCCCGCCGCCCGCAGCACGCCGGTCGCCAGTCCGTGGGCCAGCAGCATGTGGTGCGCGCTCCGGAACGCCTCGGCCGCCGAGCGCCGCCCCGGCGCGTGCGTGCCCGCCGCGTACCCGAGGAAGGCCGCCACCCACGGCTCGTTGATCGTGAACCAGGTGTCGACCCGGTCACCCAGCCTCTCGTGTACGGCTGCCGCGTAGTCGGCGAACCGCTCCGCGGTCTCCCTGGCGGGCCAGCCGCCGCGGTCCTCCAGCGCCTGGGGCAGGTCCCAGTGGTAGAGGGTGGCGTAGGGGGCGATGCCGTTGCCGAGCAACTCGTCGACCAGCCGCTCGTAGAAGTCGAGCCCGGCCGCGTTGACCTTGCCCGCGCCCTCGGGCAGCACCCGCGACCAGCTCACCGAGAACCGGTAGGCCCGCACCCCGAGCCCCTTCATCAGCCCGACGTCCTCGGCGTGGCGGTGGTAGTGGTCGCAGGCCACGTCGCCGTCGGCGCCGTCGGCGATCCGGCCGGGGGCATGGGAGAAGGTGTCCCAGATCGACGGGCCCCTGCCGTCCTCGCCCGCCGCGCCCTCGATCTGGTAGGCCGACGTGGAGACGCCCCACACGAAGCCATCGGGAAATCGCATGACCTCATTGTGCCGACGCCGCCGGGGAGTCCGGAGATCCGGGCGAGGCCGTACCATCGCGGTGACCCGACGTCGCACGTGTCGAATCGAGACATGAATGTCCGAGAGCTCGCACGCGATCGACCTGATCCACACCCGCCAGGACTTCGCCCGTGAGCTGACCGCGGCGCGCGAGCGCGCGGGCCTCACCGTGCGCCAGGTGGCCGCGGCCACGGGCGTGCAGGGCGCGCACAGCACGATCGGCGACTGGTTCGCCGGCCGCGGGCTGCCCTCCACCGGCTCGCGCGACCTGCTCGACCGCGTCCTGCGGGCGTGCGGGGTCGACGACCCCGCCGAGCGGGAGCGGTGGCGGGAAGCCTGGCTGAGGGTACGGCGCGCCCCCGGCCCCCGCCCGGCCGGACCGGAACCCTACCGGGGCCTGGCCGGATTCCAGGTCGAGGACGCCGAGTGGTTCTTCGGCCGCCGCGCGCTGACCGAGGAGCTCCTCGACCGCCTCACCAACGGTTCCGGCCACGGCCTGCACCTGGTGGTCGGCGCGTCCGGCTCGGGCAAGTCCTCGCTGCTGCGCGCCGGCCTCATCCCGGAGCTGGGGGAGCGGCCGGTGCGGCTGTTCACGCCCAGCACGCGCCCGCCCGGCGAGCTGGGCGGCTTCGTCGTCGTGGACCAGTTCGAGGAGGTCTTCACCACGAGCTCGCCCGGCCAGGCGCTCATCGCTGAGCTGGCCGAGGCGGCGGCCGACGGCGCGACGGTCGTCCTGGGCCTGCGCGCCGACTTCTACGCCCACGCCCTGCGCCACCCGCCGCTGCTGGCCGCCGCCAGGAACGGCCAGTTCGCGGTGGGCCCGATGAACGAGGCGGAGCTGCGCGAAGCCATCGTGGAACCGGCCCGCAAGGCCCGCGTCGAGCTGGGCGAGGGACTGGTCGACCTGCTGCTGCGCGAGGTCGCCCCGCGCGCGGGCGCCCACGAGGCGGGGGTGCTGCCGCTGCTGTCGCACGCCCTGTACGCCACTTGGCGGCAGGGTGGCGGGCGGCGCCTGACCATCGCCGACTACCGGGCGGTGGGCGGCATCGAGGGCGCGGTCGCGGCCAGCGCCACCCAGGTCTACGCGGCGCTCAGCGGCCCGCAGCGGGAGCTGGCCAGGCGGCTGTTCGTCGATCTGGTCCACGTGGCCGCCGACACCGCCGACACCCGGCGGCGCGTCTCGGCCGAGCGGTTGCCGGAGGAGATGGAGGAGGTGCTCGACCGGTTCGTGGCGCAGCGGCTGATCACCGCCGACACCGACGCGGTGGAGATCAGCCACGAGGCGCTGCTGACCGCCTGGCCGCTGCTGCGGCAGTGGCTGGAGGAGGACCGGGCGGAGCTGGTGATCCGCAGGCAGCTCGCCGACGCCGCGGCCGCCTGGGAACGCGAGCACCGCGACCCCGCGCTGCTCTACCGGGGCGCCCGGCTGGCCGCCGCCAGGGAACTGGGCGCGACCCAGCCCTCGGACCGGGCCTTCCTCGACGCCTCGGTCGATCGCGAGGCCGGTGAGCTGGCCGCCGCCCGCCGGCGTACCCGGCGGCTCTACCAGCTCGTGGCGGGGCTGGCGGCGATGCTGCTGCTCACCGTGGCGGCGACCGTGGTCAGCGTGCGCAGCCTGGACACCGTCAGCGACCAGCGCAACCAGGCGCTGTCCGGCAAGGCGGCCAACGAGGCGGTGGCGCTGCGCGGCACGAATCCCGCGCTGGCCGCGCAGATCGGCCTGGCCGCCTACCGGCTGGCGCCCACGGCGGAGGCCAGAGGGGCGTTGCTCAGCACGTTTGCGACGCCGTACTCGACGAGGATCACCGGGCACACCGGGGCGGTCTACGCGGCCGAGTTCACCCCGGACGGGCGGCGGCTGGTCACCACGGGCACGGACGGAACGGTCCGGTTGTGGGACGTCGGCGCGCGGCACGCGCCCCGGCCGCTGGCCGTGGTGCCGGGCTCCGGCGGGCTGCTCGGAGCGGCGATCCGCGGTGACGGGCGGTTGCTGGCCACCGCGGGGCAGGACGGCGCCGCGCGGCTGTGGGACCTCGTCGACCCCGCCCGCCCGGCCGAGGTGGCCACGCTCAGAGGGCACGAGGGCGAGATCAGGCGGGTGTCGTTCAGCCCGGACGGCCGCACGCTGGCCTCGGCCGGCGCCGACCGCACCGTCCGGCTCTGGGACGTCACGACCCCGGCCCTGGCCAGGCAGCTCGCCGAGCTGGGCGGGTACGGCGACGGGGTCTCGGCCGCGGTGTTCGCTCCGGACGGGCGTACGCTCGCCGGCACCAGCGGGGACGCGACCGTGCGCCTGTGGGACGTGGCGGACCCGCGCAAGCCGCGGCAGGTGGCCCAGGTACGCCACACCGACCGGGTCCTCGCCGCCGCCTACAGCCCGGACGGCCGCACGCTGGCGACCGGCGGCTTCGACAACACCCTGCGCCTGTGGGACGTGCGTGAGCCCGCCGCGCCGGTCGAGCTGGCCGCCCTGACCGGCCACGTCAGCGGCATCGTCGCGGTCGCCTTCAGCCCCGACGGGCGCACCGTCGCGACCGGCAGCTACGACCTCACCGTGCGCCTGTGGGACATCACGGAACCCGCCTTCGCCGCCGTCCCCGTCGCGCTGACCGGGCACACCGACACCGTCTACGCGGTCGCCTTCAGCCCCGACGGTCGCACGCTGGCCAGCGGCGGCCGCGACACCACGGCCCGGCTGTGGGAGGTCACGGGCCCGGTGCTCTACGGCCACGCGGGCCCGGTGCACTCGGCGGTGCCCGGTCCGGGCGGGCGGCTGCTCGTGGCCAACAGCTACCGCCGCGCGCACCTGTGGGACCTGTCCGACCCCGACCGGCCGGCGCCTCTGGTCATGCTGAAGGAGCACACCGACAACATCCTGACCGCCGCTTTCACGCCGGACGGCGCCCGGCTGGCCACCGTCTCCCTCGACCGCACCGCGCGACTGTGGGACGTGCGCGACCCCCGCCGCCCCGTCCGGCTGGGCACGACGAGCGCACCGGCCAACACGTTCACGCTGGCGCTGCGCCCCGACGCCCGGGTCCTGGCGGTGGGGGAGGACGGCGGCGTCGTGCGCGTGTGGGACCTGTCCGACCCGCGCGCCCCGGTCGAGCTACGCGTGCTGCGCGCCCACACCGACCGCGTGCTGGGGCTGGCCTTCAGCCCCGACGGCCGCACGCTGGCCAGCGCGAGCGCCGACCGCATGGTCCGGCTGTGGGACCTGTCCGACCCGCGCCGCCCGGCCGCGCTGGCGACGATCGGCGGGCACGCCAACACGGTGGCGGCCGTCGCGTTCGCCCCCTCCGGTCGCGTCCTGGCCAGCGCGGGCTACGACCACACCGCGCGCCTGTGGGACCTGTCCGACCCGCGCGCGCCGAGGTCGCTGTCGGTCCTTTCTGGCCACAGCAACAGCGTCAACGGCCTCGCCTTCAGCCCCGACGGCCGCACGCTCGCCACGGCGGGCTTCGACGGTACGGCCCGCGTCTGGGACATCACGCGCCCCGGCAGCCCCGGCCCGCCGGTGCCGCTGACGGGCCATACCGACCGGGTGAACTCCGTCGTCTTCGCCCCCGGCGGCCTGGTCACCGGCAGCAGCGACAGCACGGTCAGGATGTGGGACATGGATCCCGAACGGGTCGCGCGGCGGCTCTGCGCGCTGGCCACGCCCCGGATCACCGCCGCCGAGTGGCAGCGCCACTTCCCCGGACTGCCCTTCGAGCCGCCCTGCCGCTAGGTGCCCGCAGTGGGCCGTGATCACGCCTGATTTTGACAACCATTTTCATTTTGCCGCATAATGACTCCCATGATGTCAGGACATTTCCGGGTGCGCGCGGCGGGTTTGCTCGCGGGCGCCGGGCTCCTCGCCACCGCCGCCTGCGGTTCGGGCGCCGCCGAGACCGCCGCCTCCTCCACCGCCGCCCCGGGCGAGAAGCCCCGCGTGGTCACGGCCTTCTACCCGCTGCAATGGCTGGCCGAGCGGGTCGGCGGCGCTGACATCGACGTGTCCGTGCTCACCGCTCCCGGCGTCGAGCCGCACGACCTCGAACTCGGCGCCCAGCAGATCGCCGACCTCGAGGACGCCACCCTGGCCGTCTACATCAAGGGCGTCCAGCCGGCCGTGGACGACGCGCTGGCCCAGCAGGCGGACCGGGCCTTCGACGCGGCGACCGCCGTACCGACGCTGCCCGCCGCCGAGCACGCGGGGGAGGAGGCGCACGAGCACGAGCACGAGGTCTCCTACGACCCGCACCTGTGGCTGGACCCGTCCAGGTTCGCCACCGTCGCGGGGAAGCTGGGCGAGCGCATGGCCCAGGCCGACCCCGCCCACGCCCAGGCGTACAAGGACCGCGCCGCCAAGACGGCGGCCGACCTCTCCGCGCTCGACCAGGAGATGACCAAGGGCCTGACCAACTGCACCAGCAAGACCATGGTGACCAGCCACGAGGCGTTCGGCTACCTCGCCGACCGCTACAAGCTCAAGCAGGTCGGCATCACGCTCGACCCGGAGAGCGAGCCGTCGCCCGCGCGCATCGCCGAGGTCGCCAAGCTCGCCAACGCCGAGAAGGTGACCACCATCTTCACCGAGGCCCTGGTCAGCCCGAAGGTCGCCGAAGTGCTCGCCCAGGAGGTCCACGCCAAGACCGCGGTGCTGGACCCGCTGGAGGGCAAGCCGGGCAGCGGGGACTACCTTACGCAGATGCGGCAGAACCTCAAGACGCTCCAGACCGCCCTGGGCTGCGCATGAGCACCGTCTTCCAGATGACCGGCGGCCAGGTCACCCTGGACGGCCGCCCGATCCTGCGCGGCGTCGACCTCACCGTCCGCGCCGGCGAGGTCGTGGCCATCATGGGCGCCAACGGCTCGGGCAAGTCCACGCTCGTGCGCGCCCTGCTCGGCCTCACCCCGCTGTCGGGCGGCCAGACCCTCCTGTACGGCGTGCCGCCCGGCAGGTTCCGCGACTGGCGGCGCATCGGCTACGTGCCCCAGCGCCTGGCCGTCGGCGGCGGCGTGCCCGCGACCGTCAGGGAGATCGTCGCCTCCGGGCGCATCGCCAGGCAGAGCAGGCTCCGCCGTACCAGCAAGGAGGACCACGCGGCGGTGGCGCGCGCGCTTGAGGCGGTCGACCTGGCCGGGCGGGCCGGCGACCCCGTGCAGTCGTTGTCCGGCGGCCAGCAGCAGCGCGTGCTCATCGCGCGGGCGCTGGCCGGCGAGCCCGACACGTTCGTGATGGACGAGCCCACCGCCGGCGTCGACGCCGACAGCCAGAGCCTGCTCGCCGGCACGCTCGCCACGCTCGTGCGCGAGGGACGCACGGTCGTGCTCGTCGCGCACGAGCTCGGCCCGCTCGAACCCGTCATCTCGCGCGGCGTCCTGGTCCGCGCCGGACGCATCGAGCACGACGGACGGCCGCCGCAGCCCGAAGGGGAGTGCGCCCGGCCGGGACACGAGCACGTCCACCCGCACGCCGAGGAGGCCGTCGCCGGCCCGCTGACCGACCTCCGCGTCAAACCGTAGCCACCCGACCCGATTGGCAAGTGCATCCGTGAGCGATCTTCTGCAGAGGGAGTTCTTCCAGCTCGCCCTCGTCGCCGCCCTGCTGGTGGGGCTGTGCGCGCCCGCCGTCGGCACGTTCATCGTGCAGCGCCGCCTGGCCCTGCTCGGCGACGGCATCGGCCACGTGGCGCTGACCGGCGTCGCCCTCGGGTTCCTGACCGACACCGCGCCGGTGCTCACCGCCGTGCTCGTCTCGGTCGCCGGCGCGGTCGCCATCGAGCTGGTGCGGGCGCGCGGGCGTACCAGCGGGGACGTCGCGCTCGCGCTGCTGTTCTACGGCGGCATCGCCGGCGGCGTCATGCTCATGGCCATCGCGCCCGGCGGCAGCAACGCCAAGCTCAACTCCTTCCTGTTCGGCGCCATCGCCAGCGTCACCCGCCAGGACATCTGGATCATCGGCGCGCTCGCGGTCGCGGTGCTGGCGGTTGTGGGCTTCTTCGGGAGAGAGTTGTTCGTGCTCTGCCAGGATGAGGAGGTGGCGAAGGCGAGCGGGCTGCCGGTGCGCTTCCTCAGCCTGCTGATCGCCGTGACGGCGGCGCTGACCGTCGTCATCGCCATGCGGGTGGTGGGGCTGCTGCTCGTCAGCGCGCTCATGGTGATCCCGGTCGCCACGAGCCAGCAGCTGACCAGGGGGTTCAAGGCGACGATGGGGCTGGCGACGGTGTTCGGGATGGTGGCGGCGGTCGGCGGGCTGCTCGTGTCCACCGTCTCGCCCAAGGTGCCGCCGGGCGCGTCGATCGTCCTGCTCGCGCTCGCCGGCTTCGTACTGGCCCTCGGGGTCGGTAAATTCGTACGGCGAGGCCGACCACAGGAGATCACATGACGACCAGGCGCGATGCCGTCCACGACACGCTGCGCCGCAGCGAGGGGTTCCGCAGCGCGCAGGACGTCTACGCGGAGATGCGGCAGGACGGGGCCAAGATCGGCCTCACCACCGTCTACCGTGCCCTCCAGGCGCTGGCCGACGGCGGCAAGGTCGACGTGTTGCGCACCGACGAGGGCGAGTCCGTCTACCGGGCCTGCGCGACCGACGACCATCACCACCACCTGGTGTGCCGCAGGTGCGGGCGGACGGTCGAGGTGGCCGGGCCCGCCGTGGAGCGGTGGGCCGAGGCGGTCGGCCGCGACCACGGGTTCACGGAGATCACCCACACCGTCGAGGTGTTCGGCACCTGCGCCGGCTGCTCGATGGCCGCCTGCGCTCAGTCCGGCGTCTCGTAGGGCGGCGGGTAGCCGGGGATCGGCCGGTCCGCCAGCCACGGCTCGTGGATCAGCGGCGCGGGAACGTCGGCCAGTTCCGGGACGTGCCGCCGCACGTACGCGCCGTCCGGGTCGAAGCGCCTGGCCTGGCGGATCGGGTTGAAGCCGCGGTTGGGACGGGTGTCGTTGCCGGTCCCGGCCACCCACTGCCAGTTGCCCGAGTTGTTGGCCACCTCGCCGTCCAGCAGCAGCTCGAAGAAGTGCGCCGCGCCCGTCCGCCAGTCGACGCGCAGGTGTTTCACCAGATAGGCGGCGGTGATCATGCGGGCCCTGTTGTGCATCCACCCCTCGGCGGCCAACTGGCGCATGCCCGCGTCCACGATCGGGACCCCGGTCTGCCCGGCCGCCCACGCCTGCGCGGCCTCCGGGTCGTCGCGCCAGTCGTGGCCGCGCGGCCGGTAGTCGGCGCGCGGGAGGTCGGGGAAGACCTGGGCGACCTGGTGGTGGAAGTCGCGCCAGCACAGTTGCCTGGTGAACGGCTCGTTGCCCCGGGTGGACAGCTCCAGCGGTGACAGGCAGCCGAAGCGCAGATAGGGGCTCAGCCTGGAGGTACGGTCCCCGGCCAGGTCGTCGTGGCCGTCGTCGTAGTCGTCCAGATGCCGGTCGATCCAGGTGCGCATGCGGGTCCTGGCACGGGTCTCCCCGCCGCGGATCGCGCCCCAGCGCTGGGCCTCCGGCAGGGCGCCCGGGTCCAGGCCCTCCGGGACGCGGATCTTCGCCGGCGTGGGCGCGAGGTCGCGTCTGGGCGCCTTGGTCCACGCGCGCCAGTACGGGGTGAAGACCCGGTAGTGGTCGCCTCCGGCGGGCTCGAGCTCGCCCGGCGGGACGACGGTGACGCCGGGGAAGAGCCGCAGGTCGATCCGCTCGGCCTCCAGGCGCCGCTGCCTGCGGTGGGCCAGGGCACTGACGTCGGCCGAGGCGAAGACCGCCGCCGCCTTCACCTGCCTGGCCAGCCGCATGGTCTCGGTGACGGTGTCGCCGTGCCGTACGACGAGGTCGCCGCCCTTGGCACGCAGGGCCTCGCGCAGGTCGGCGAGGCAGTCCAGCAGGAACCCCGTGCGGCGGCCCGCCGGTATGGCGGGGTCGAGCACGAACAACGGGACCACGCTGCGGGCTTGCTCGCAGGCGGCGGCCAGCGCGGGGTGGTCGTGCACGCGCAGGTCCCGGTTGAACAGGACGATCACGGTCTCCATGCCGTCAGTGTTCGCGGCCGCCCGGCCGGTGGTTGCGGCCTTGGGGATATGCGGTCGCAAAGTTGGAGGGGCCCAGGAGCCGCCCCTCAGGCTCGCCGGGAGGAGGAGCCCAGCGCCTCGGCCGGTTCACGGGGGGCCGGCGGCGGGGGCGCGGAGCCGCGGGAGCCGTACAGGACTCCCAGGATGACCACCACGCAGCCGGCGAGCTGCAACGGCGACGGCCGTTCGCCCAGCGCCAGCGCCGACAGCGCGACCGTCGTCATCGGCTGGATGAGCAGCAGCAGCGCGGTGAGCGCGGCGGGCTGGCGGGGGAGGGCCCAGGTGATGAGCGCCCAGCCGAGCACCTGGGGCCCCAGGGCCAGGGCGAGCAGCCAGCCGTGGGCGGGCCAGGTCGGCACGAACCCCGCGCCGCCGAACAGCGGGCTCAGCGCGGCGACCGAGAGCGTGGCGACCACGACGGTGTGCGCCAGGGGCGCCATGGCGTGCGGGCCCGCGGCCTTCATCAGCAGCAGGTACGCGGCGTAGGCGACCGAGGTGGCCAGCCCGAACACCACGCCGAGCCGGGGATCGGTGCCATAGGCGGCGCTGTCGAAGAGCCCGGAGATCAGGACTACGCCGGCGAACACCACCGGCGTGCCGATCATGAGCCGGGTGGAGGGACGCTCGCGGAAGACGGCCCAGGCGGCGAACGCCACCAGGAAGACCTGAAGGTTGCCGAGCACGGTGGCCAGCCCGGCGCCGACGTACTCGATCGCGGTGTGCCAGAACAGCAGGTCGAGGGCGAAGACGAAGCCCGCCGCCCAGGACAGGTAGCGCCCCCTTGCCGGCAGCGGGCCGAGCCGGCGCCGCTCCAGCCAGGCCAGCACGAGCAGGGGCGGCACCGCGTACGCCAGCCGCCAGAACGCCGACGTGGCCGGGGACACCTCGGACAGCCGCACGAGCGGCCCCGACGTGGAGATGACGAGCGCGCCCACCACGGCGATCAGCACGATACGGCGATGTGCACTCACCGAGGACCCCCGCCCGCCCGTTGTAGAGATACGCTTCGTCCACGCTATGAGCAGGCGTAGACAGGAGTCAATATGCCGTTTGGCCATGACATGGTGCACTCGCTGGCCACCGTCGTCGAGCTTGTGAACACCTCACCCTCGACCGGGGGCGACGACGGCCTGGCCGATCTGGGCGACTTGCAGGCCTTCGTCGAGTCGCGGCAGATCAGCGGCATCGGCGTGCTCACCCCCCGCGACCTGGGGCAGGTGCGCATGCTGCGGGAGGCCTTCCACCGGGTGTTCGTCGCCGCCGACCAGACCGTCGCGGTCCGGCTGCTCAACTCGCTGCTGGCCGAGACCCGGATCACGCCCCGGCTGGCCGAGCACGACGGGCATCCGCTGCACATCCACTACTTCGCGCAGGACGCCGTGCTGTCCGAGCACGTGGCGGCCGACTGCGGGGTCGCGCTCGCCCAACTGCTCGTCGAGGGCGAGTGGGAGCGGCTGCGCACCTGCTCCGCGCCCGACTGCGAGCGCGTGTTCGTGGACGAGTCCCGCAATCGCTCACGGGTCTACTGCGACAGCCGTACCTGCGGGAACCGCATGCACGTCGCCGCCTACCGGGCCCGCCGGCGGGCCTGACGGGTCATCGGGGGATCTCGTTGGGCACGGCACCGCCGTACCGTCTGTCGCGCTTGGCGAAGACCTCGCACGCCTCCCACAGGTCGCGGCGGTCGAAGTCCGGCCAGAGGCGGTTCAGGAAGACCATCTCCGCGTAGGCCGACTGCCACAGGAGGAAGTTGGAGAAGCGCTGCTCGCCCGACGAGCGTACGAACAGGTCGACCTCGGGAACGTCCGGCTCGTCAAGGTAGCGGGCGAAGACCTTCTCGTTGACCTTGCCCGGCTTCACCCGGCCCGCGGCGATGTCGGCGGCCAGCTTCACCGCGGCGTCGACGATCTCGGCCTGCCCGCCGTAGTTGACGCAGAACTGCAACGTCAGCGTCCGGTTGAGCGCCGTCATCTCCTGCGCCGTCTCCAGCTCGGAGATCACGCTCTTCCACAGCCGCCCCGGCCTGCCCGCCCAGCGCACCCGCACGCCCATGGCGTTGAGCTCGTCGCGGCGGCGGCGGATCACGTCGCGGTTGAAGCCCATGAGGAAGCGCACCTCCTCGGGCGAGCGCTTCCAGTTCTCCGTGGAGAAGGCGTAGGCCGACAGATAGGGCACGCCGAGCTCGATCGCGCCCTCGATCACGTCGAACAGCGACGCCTCGCCCGCCTTGTGCCCCTCCGTGCGCGGCAGCCCGCGCTGCTTGGCCCAGCGGCCGTTGCCGTCCATGACGATCGCCACATGCCTGGGCACCAGGTCGCGCGGGATCGGCGGCGGCGTCGCGCCTGAAGGGTGGGGCGCTGGCGGACGGACGTTCAAACCGGCTCTCTTTCTACGTGTCGGAGCGAGCGGATGCCGTGCTCCAGGTGCCACTGCAGGTAGGCGGCAACCAGCCCGCTGCACTCGCTGCGATGGCGCGGCTCGGACGCGTCGGCCGCCGTCCAGTCGCCCCGCAGCAGCGCCGTCATGAGCCCGATGGTCTCGATCGACGGTACGGCGGAGCCCGCCGGCTTGCAGCCGCCGCACACCACGCCACCGGCCACGATCGCGAACGCCCTGATCGCCGGGGCACGGCACTTGGCGCACGCCTCCAGCGCCGGAGCGTACCCGGCGACGGCCAGCGAGCGCAGGAAATACGCGTCGAGGACCAGCCTGGACTCGTGCTCGCCGTCGGCCAGCGTGCGCAGCCCGCCCACCAGGAGCAGGAACTGCCGCAGCGCCGGCTCCTTCTCGCCGTGCGTGAGCCGGTCGGCGGTCTCCAGCATCGCGCTGCCCGCGGTGTACTTGGGATAGTCGATCGCCAGCGCCTCGCCGTACGGTCTGAGCGTCTCGGCCTGCGTGACCACGTCGAGCGAGCGTCCGACGTGCAGTTGAAGATCTACGTGAGTGAACGGTTCCAGGCGCGCCCCGAACTTGCTCGTGGTGCGCCGCACGCCCTTGGCGACCGCCCTGACCTTGCCCGTCCGCTTGGTGAGCACCGTGATGATGCGGTCGGCCTCGCCCAGCTTCTGCGTGCGCAGGACCACGCCCTCGTCACGATAGAGACTCACCAGGACATCCTATTGGGACACACGGGTGGACCGGCTTTACCCAAGGCTCACTAGACTTTGACGTCTGTCCCCGCATTACCCGTTGTTCAACCCCCCGCAACTGCCTCGAAAGGGAGTCATGACCCGCGTGGTCCTGCTGGGCTCTTCGCCCGGCCCCGACACCGCTCCGACCGGCCTCCGGCTGGCCGCGCTGCCCGGCAACCCCACGGTTGGCGAGAGACTGCGCGGTCAGATCCTCTCCCTGGATCCGCAGCCGGCCACGATCGAGCCCCACGACGTGGCCGCCGCCCTGCGTGCCCTTGCCGACGTCGCAGAATCCGCAACGGACAACCTTCTCATCCTCCCGGCCAACTCCGTCGTACACGACGAGCTGATCTACCAGATCACCAAGGCCAAGCGCGGCGCGATCGCGCTCGTGGCCAAGGAGCCGCGGCCGGACAACGGTGAGGAGGCGCAGGAGGACAGCGTTCCCGACACCGTCCCGATCGACGAGGCCGACCCCGAGATCGGCGATCGCACGCTGGAGGGGCTGCCCGTCCGGGCCCGCGCCGGCAAGTCCCGCATCGTCTCCGTCGGCACCGCCACCATCGCGGTGACCAGGCCCAACACGGTGCTGCTCGGACCGCTCCACATCAAGGCGCAGCACATGCCGATCCTCGCGGAGACCTGCCGCGAGCTGGCCGGCATGACCGACCGCTTCGGCCCTGACGACGACCTGGTGCAGCTCGTCGTGTTCGGCCTGGTGCGCAAGGGTGTCTCCGTCGGCCTGCGCGGGCGTCGCGACCTGTTCTACCGCCGGGTCACCACCCAGGAGGAGGCCAACGAGGCCGGCGCCGAGATGGCCGGCATGAACGAGGACCGTGCCAGGCTCGACAACGCGGTCAAGGGCGCCGACGGCTTCTTCACCACGTACTTCGTCTCGACGTACTCGCGCTTCATCGCCCGCTGGGCGGCCCGCCGCGGCCTCACGCCCAACCAGGTGACGCTGATCTCCATCCTGCTCGGCGTGGCGGCGGCGGCCTGTTTCGCCACCGGCCAGCGTCCGTGGATGGTCGCCGGCGGCGTGCTCATCTACTTCGCCTTCGTCTTCGACTGCGTCGACGGCCAGGTCGCCCGCTACGCCCGCAAGTTCGGCGTGCTCGGCGCGTGGCTGGACGCCACGTTCGACCGGTTCAAGGAGTACGTGGTCTTCGCCGGGCTGGCCGTCGGCTGGGTGGTCTCCGGCAACGGCGACGACATCTGGATCCTCGCGCTGGCCGCGCTCGGCCTGCAGTCGGTGCGCCACCTGCTCGACTTCTCCTTCGGCATCTCCAACCGCCGCAGGCCGCCCGCCCCGCTGCCCACGCTGGCGCTGGACGCCCCCGACGACCGCAGGCTCCGCAAGGACCTGGAGAAGCGCAAGATCGAGCGCAGCCAGGGCATCCGCGGCCTGCTGAAGATGTGGACCAAGGCCGGGCGCTACCGGGCCGTGCACTGGGCCCGCAAGATGATCGTGTTCCCCATCGGCGAGCGGTTCGCGGCCATCGCGATCACCGCCGCCCTCTTCGACGCCCGCGTCACCTTCATCACCCTGGTGGCCTGGGGCACCGTCGCCGCCGCCTACACCCTCACCGGACGCCTCATGAGGTCGCTCGCATGATCACCCAGCCGCAGGCCGCCGCCACCACGCCCGACCCCGACGAGGAGCGGCGCCGCATCCAGACGGCCCGCCTGCTCGCCTACCGCGACGACGGCCCCCTCGTCCACGCCCTCGCCGGCAAGATCGGCAAGGGCCTGCCCCCGGTGCCGGCCACGCTCGCCGCGCTGCTGGTCGTCATCGCCCTGGGTGTCGCCGGGCTGCTGAAGTCCGGCCCGATGCTCTTCGTGGCGCCGCTGATCGTGGTCCTGCTGGTGCTGCCGACCGCCCCGCGCGACCACCTGGGCCGCTTCGACTGGCTCACGCCGCCGCTGCTGCGCGGCACCGAGCTCCTGACCGTGATTCTGGTGAGCCTGGCCGCCGACGCGCCGAAGTGGCTGGTGTTCGTGCTGGTCTACGTGGTCGGCTACCACACCTACGACACCGTCTACCGCACCCGCCAGAGCATCTGGCCGCCGGCCTGGGTCTTCCACGCGGGTCTCGGCTGGGAGGTGCGCCTCCTGATCATCGGCGCCGGTGCCGCCCTCGGCATCCTGCTGCCGGTGCTGGCGGTGCTCACGGCGTACCTGTTCGTGCTGTTCGCGGTGGAGAGCGTCACCTCCTGGGTCCGGCTGGACAAGGCCTCCGCCCAGGCGGGCGCCGACGCCGAGCAGGACCTCGAGGCCTCCCCCGAGGAGGCCCAGGAAGCGGCCACCGGCGAGGCCGACAAGGGCTGATCCCTCCGGTACGGCGGGGCCACGGCCCCGCCCTCACCCGGTCGCCCTGCGGGGCAGCAGCAGCGGCGTGGCCAGGAGCAGCACCCCCGCCGCCGCGATCGCGGCTCGGGTGCCGGCGAGGGCGCCCAGCAGGCCCCACAGGGCGGTCATGGCCGCGATGGTGAGGCTGGTGCTGATCGACCAGGCGGACAACGTGCGGGCGACCCGGCCGGGCCCGGTGTGGTCGAGCCGGTAGGTGGCCAGGACCGGGTTGAACATCGCCAAGCAGGTCACCAGCCCCGACTGGACGACGATCACGAGCACGATCCCGGGCAGGCCGGGCTGTACGAACGCCAGCCCGACGGGCCAGATCGCGCGCAGCGTGCCGGTGGTGAGCATCATCGCGCGCTGCCCGAACCGTCTCACCAGCCGCCTGGCCAGCCGGGCCCCGGCCAGGCCGCCGAGGCAGGGGAGTGCGAAGGCGAGGCCGTACTCCCAGGGTTCGAACCCGAGATGGCCCAGCATGAGCACGGCCATCAGCGGCTCGGCCGCCATGATCAGGCCGTTGACCAGGATCGTGTTGACGAACAGGCGGCGCAGCACTGGGTTCCCGAGGATGTCGCGCCATCCTTCGAGCAGGTCACCGGCGCTTGGGCGTGAGGGAGCGGTGCGGGTGGGGCGCGGCTCGTCCCAGCGGATCGCGCGTACACACAGGGCCGACAGCAGGTAGCTCACCGCGTCGGCCAGGACCGTCGTCACCGGCCCGAACAGCCCGGTCGCGGCTCCGCCGAGCGGCGGGCCGACGACGGTCGCCGACCACATCGTGGACTCGAAGCGGCTGTTGGCGGCCAGCAGGTCCTCCTGCGGAACCAGCGCCTTCAGGTACGCGCCGCCGGCCGCCGTGAAGGCGATCTTGGCCGCGGCGCTGATGATCGCCACCACCAGGAGCTGGGCGAAGCTGAGCAGGCCGAGCGCGAACGCCACGGGGACGCTCGCCAGTGCCCCGAACCTGACCAGGTCTGTCGTGACCATGACCGGCCGCTTGCGGCGGAACTCCACCCACGGGCCCAGCGGGATCGCGACGATCGCCCCGACGGCGAGTCCGGCGGCGGACAACGCCGATACCTCGGCCGGCCCTGATCCCAGCACGAGGACCGCGATCAGGGGAAAGGCTCCGAAGCTCAGGCTGGTGCCGTACGAGCTGATCGCATAAGCCCCCCACAACCACCCGAACCCACATCCGCGCGAACCCCTCCGTAGCCCGTCTGTCACGGGCACATCCAAGCGGCAGGCGGAGGGCCGGATCAAACAACCGACGCGGCCCTCGGACACAACCGAACGTTGTGGCACTAGCATCGGTCGGCGTGGATCTCGATGCCGTGCGGACCTTCGTGGCCGCCGCCGACGCGGGCCGGTTCCAGGACGCCGCCGACGAGTTGTCGATCACCCAGCAGGCCGTCTCCAAGCGGGTGGCGGCCCTGGAACGCGACCTCGGCGTGCCGCTGTTCACGCGCACCGCGCGAGGGAGCAGGCTCACCATCGACGGCCAGGCGTTCCTGCCGCATGCCCGCGACCTGCTGAAGGCGGAGGAGCGAGCGGTCGCCAGCGTCCGCCCCGGCAGCCGCGCGCTACGCGTGGATGTGATCGGCAGGCGGCTGGCCCCCGCCGCCCTCCTGGGCGCCTTCCACCGCGCCCACCCCGAGATCGAACTCGACGTCGTGACCCTCTTCGACGCCGACGCCGCCATGGCCGCGCTCGGATCCGGCACGATCGACGCGTCCTTCCGCGCCGTCACCATGCCCGGCAGAAGGCTCCCCGACGACGTGGAGGCCGCCCGGGTCCACGACGAACCCATCCAGCTCCTCACCGGCCCCGCCCACGCCCTCGCCACCGCCCGCACGGTCACCCCCGCCGACCTGGCCGGCCACCGGATCTGGATGCCCGGCATCGTCCCCGGCACCGAGTGGGGCGCCTACTACGCCGACCTGGCCGCCGCGTTCGGCCTCACCATCGAGATCACCGGCCCCGACTTCGGCACAGAGCCGCTCCTGGACACGATCGCCGACTCGCGCTCGCTGGCGACCTTCGTGGGCGAGCAGACCAGACTCGTCTGGCCCGCCGACCACGGCCTGCGCCGCATCGCCGTGACCGATCCCATGCCTGTCTATCCGCACTCCCTGACCTGGCGCCGCGACAACCCCCACCCGGCCCTGGCCGCCCTCCGCACCCACTTCGCCACCCGGCAGGAGCCCGGCGACGACGTCTGGACCCCGACCTGGACCAACCCACACTGACCTCACTCCACGCCGCGCCGGCCGAGGTCGTGACGACCCCGAGGCCCGCGCCGGCGGTTTCGCGCCGGTGCGGGCCTGGTCTTCGGTGGTACGGCTATCGCCGGTGCTCGGCCTCGGCGGTGGTCTTCAGGTCACGCAGCCATGCCTCCAGGCCCTTGCCCAGGAACTGGGTGGCGAGCGGGGCGTTGGACTCGATCTGCTTGCCGGCGTGGGTCTCCTCGGTGCGTACCAGGACACCGCCCTTGACCTTCTCGAACGTCCAGACGTGGACGCCCCGGTCGATGCGGAGTCCCTCGCCGATCGCGGGGCCGGTCCAGCGGATGCACCGGTCCTTCTTCAGTTGCTTCACCGTGGAGGTGATGACCAGCGTGGTGGGCGGGGTGACGGGGGTGGCGGGCACCGGGGTGGTCCAGCGGAAGCGCGAGTGCTCGCGGAACGGCCCCTTGTCGAGGCGCTTCATGGTGGCGACGGGCTTCTGCCAGTCCGGCCAGCGTTCCACGTCGGTCTGAAGCTTCCAGATCGTCCGCATGGGCGCCTTGACCAGGATCTCGCTCCGGTAGCGGACCTTGGCGCCGGGGTCCACGCCCACGCCGCGGCAGGTCAGGCCACCGGTCTGCGGGGCGTCGGGGCCGGGCCGGGTGGCGGCCTGTGCGGCCGGGGCGTTGGCCAGGAGTACCCCGGCGGCGGCGAGGGAGAGGGTGAGGGCGGCGAGCTTGGGCATGAGGTTTCCCTTTCGGTGCGGTTCGGTGGTTCAGCCGCGGCGGGCGCGGAGGATGGCCACGATGAGCGCGGCGGAGGCGGCGACGATCAGGGCGACGAAGCCGGGGTGGATGTCCTTGGACATGCTCGGCGCGCCGTCGGGACGCGCCTGCCAGATGATGAACGGGATCGTCCACGTGGCGGCGACGATCGCGGCCGTCACGCGCACCAGCCGGTCGCGAACCAGGCGGAGCGCGCCGACCAGCGCGACGACGACCGGGATGATCGCCAGCATGGCGAACTGGCCGACCACCATGACGGGAACCGCCCAGGCGGAGATGGTGACCGCGAGCGGGATGCGCCGGCTGGTGGCGGGGGCGAGGGCGGTGGTCATGACGGTTCCTTCCGGTCGCTGCTAGAGCTTCATGCTTACGTTAGAAGTTATAACGAAGCATGGAAGGAAGCGTCAAGAGGTTTCGTGATACCTTCTAACGAAATCTTGAGGATGTAGTTCGCGGCGGCGGAAGGCGGCAGGAGATGGCGGAGACGACGAAGAGCCCCCGCGAGCGCTACCGCACCCAGGTACGCGCGGAGATCAAGGAACACGCCTGGGAACAGATCGCCACCACTGGCGCCTCCGCGCTCTCCCTGAACGCGATCGCCAAGCAGATGGGCATGAGCGGCCCTGCCCTCTACCGCTACTACGCCAGCCGCGACGACCTGATCACCGAGCTCATCAGGGACGCCTACCGAAGCCTCGCCGACACCGTCCTGAGTGCCGCGACGGCCGGCGCCGACCTGGCCGGACTGGCCCACGCGATGCGCGACTGGGCCTTGGCGGACCCCCAGCGCTACCTGCTGATCTACGGCACTCCCGTGCCCGGCTACCAGGCGCCCGACGACATCACGCTCATCTCATCCGAGATCATGACGGCCCTTCTGGACGCCGCCGTGAAGCTCCCCCAGCATGCCGAGCCGACCCCCCTGGACCTGCACCTCGCCGACCACCGTGACTGGGCCGCCGGCCACCCCGCCCCGCCCGAGGCCCTGCACCGGGCACTGAGCTTCTGGACCCGCGTACACGGCGTCCTGTCCCTGGAACTCGCCGGCCACTTCACCGGCATGCGCTTCGACCCCGCCCTGCTCTTCGAAGCCGAACTCAACGACCTCCTGACCCGCTGACCGCTCCGGAACACGCAGACGCCCCCGCGGCGCGACGGTCGACGTCAGTGCCTGGGGGCGTGCGCGATCAGTGCCGAGGCTGACTTATCAGGTGCTGAAGACCTGGAGTTTGGTGAAGCCCGAGGAGCAGTTGAGGTACACGGAGGCGCCGTAGCCCCAGATGTTGGCACTGGCCTCCCCGCTGGTCTGGTACCTGCCGTTGCACCAGCCCGCGATGTAGTACCCGTTCACGGAGGTGTACTTGGCCCGGCAGCGGACCGAGAACTTGGTGATGTCGCCCTGCAGATCGGAAACTCGCGTGATCTTGCAATCCAGCATGCCGCTGACCCATACATCCGTCGCCGCCTGCGCCGGTCCGGCGGCGGCGAACAGCGTGACGAGGCCGGCGGCGACCGTGGCCAGACCGCTGAGGCCGGCGATCGCCACCCTGCCGCGCTTGCGGGCCGATGAGACCTCTCGGGTACGCCTGCTGACCATTCCGGGCATGGATTTCTCCTTGACGAGGGTGGGTTCTCTAGGGAGAAATCATGACAATCACCGCTTTAGATCGGCTTTTCCTGCTATCGGGCAGGCGTGACTCGTCACCGGGACGAACGGGTTCACGTCCTGAACGGCGGGCCGTGCTGGGTGGGTGGGATGCCGGACGGTGTCGGGGGCACCGGAGCACCGTGCGGCATCCCGTCATCACCCCGGACTGCGTCCACCGGCAGAGCCGAGGCCGGTGGCCGGGGTGACGTCGAGGCGGTGCTCGCCGGTGTAGACGTTCATCGACTCCCCCCGCAGGAAGCCGATCAGCGTCATCCCCTCCTCGGCGGCCAGTTCCACGGCCAGGGAGGAGGGCGCCGACACCGCGGCCAGCACCGGTATCCCGGCCATGACCGCCTTCTGCACCAGTTCGAAGGAGGCGCGTCCCGAGACCATCAGGACGGTCTCGCGCAGCGGCAGCAGGTCGCCGCGCAGCGCCCAGCCGATGAGCTTGTCCACCGCGTTGTGCCGGCCCACGTCCTCGCGTACGCACATCGCGTCCCCGGCCGGGGTGAACAGGCCCGCCGCGTGCAGCCCCCCGGTGCGGTCGAAGACACGCTGGGCCGAGCGCAACCGGTCGGGCAGGGCGGTGATCGTCCGGTGGCTCAGCCTGACCTGGTCCTCGCGCGGCGTCCACCTGGCCACGGTGCGTACCGCCTCCAGCGACGCCTTCCCGCACACGCCGCAGGACGACGTGGTGTAGAAGTTGCGGGGTTCGGGCCGGGGCAGGCCGGGCGCCAGCCGTACATCGAGGACGTTGTACGTGTTGGTCCCGTCGGCCAGGGCCCCCGCGCAGTAGCGGATGGCGGCGACGTCGGCGGCGCGCCCCACCGCGCCCTCGCTGACCAGGAACCCGGCGGCCAGGTCGAAGTCGTCGCCCGGCGTGCGCATGGTGACGGTCAGGGGGGTGCCGTCGAGGCGGATCTCGAGGGGTTCCTCGGCGGCGAGGGAGTCGAAGCGGCGGGTCGTGGTGTCGCGGACCCGCAGGATGGGGCGTTTGATCGTCACTCTAGACATAGCCGTACCCGAAACGTCCCTTCACGCAGAGGTTGCCGTGGGTGACCGGGTTGTCGTGGGGTGACGTCACCTTGACGATCTTGTTGTCCTGGACGTGGAGGGTGAGGTTGCAGCCGACGCCGCAGTAACTGCAGACGGTGGTGGTCTCGCTCTGGCGCTCCTCGTCCCAGGTGCCCTCGGCGCGCATGTCGAACT
Organism: Nonomuraea sp. NPDC050790; assembly: GCF_044456745.1. Taxonomy (NCBI): domain Bacteria; kingdom Bacillati; phylum Actinomycetota; class Actinomycetes; order Streptosporangiales; family Streptosporangiaceae; genus Nonomuraea; species Nonomuraea sp. NPDC050790. The sequence goes on from NZ_JBITGF010000004.1 coordinate 528,238, forward strand.
CGGTCTTGAACGACAGCGCCCCGGTCGGGCAGACCTCGACGCAGTTGCCGCAGTAGACGCAGGCCGAGTCGGTGAGCGGCGCGTCCCACTCGGTGGAGATGGTGGCGTCGAAGCCGCGCCCGGCCGCGGTGATGGCGAAGGAGTTCTGCCACTGCTCGCCGCAGGCGTCCACGCACTTGTAGCACAGGATGCACTTGCTGTAGTCGCGCACGTACAGGTCGTTGTCCACCTTGGCGGGCTGCTCGACGGTGGCCGCGTCCTCGCCGAACCTGGCCGGGTCGGCCCCGTACTCCGCCATCCACTCCTTGGCCCGCGGGGTCGTAGACAGGTCGGTGGAGGAGGCCAGCAGTTCGAGCACGACCTTGCGGCTGTGGCGGGCGCGCTCGGTGCCGGTGGCCACCTTCATCCCGGCCTCCGCCTTGCGCGAGCAGGCCGGGGCCAGCGTGCGCGCGCCCTCGACCTCGACCACGCAGACGCGGCAGGCGTTCTTCGGGGTGAGGGTGTCGCCGTGGCAGAGCGTCGGGATGTCCTTTCCCGCCGTCGCGCAGGCGTCCAGGAGCGTCGCTCCTTCGGGCACCCGTACGGCTTCGCCGTCGATCTCGACGTCGATCAGCCGCCGAGGGGGTTGCAACGGGATCACTTGAAGACTCCCAACCGGTCGATGGCCGACTCGACCGCGTTCCAGGCGGTCTGGCCGAGGCCGCAGATGGAGGCGTCGCGCATGGTCTGGCCGACCTCGCGCAGCAGGACCAGGTCGGCGTGGTCGACGCGGCGCGAGAGGCGGTGCAGCGCCTCCTCCTGCCGGACGGTTCCGACCCGGCACGGCACGCACTGGCCGCACGACTCGTCGCGGAAGAACTCGGCGATGCGCAGCAGGATGCCCTTGAGGTCGACGTCCTCGCCGAGCACGAGCACGACGCCGGAACCCAGCGTGGCTCCGGCCTGCCGGGTGCCCTCGAAGGTCAGCGGGATGTCCAGATCGGTGACGAACGCCCCGGCCGCGCCGCCCAGCAGCACCGCCCTGACCGCGCCGGTGGGCTCGGCCAGGTCGAGCAGTTCCCTGAGCGTGCCGCCGAAGGGCAGCTCATACACCCCCGGTTTCCCGATATTTCCGGACACGCAGAACAGCTTGGGCTCCGCGCCCCTGTACGCCTCAGGACCCCGCTCCAGAATCGGCAGGACGTTGACCAGCGTCTCCACGTTGTTGACCACGGTCGGCTTGCCGAACAGGCCCTTCTCCACCGGGAACGGCGGCTTGCTGCGCGGCTCGCCACGCTGCCCCTCGATGGAGTTGAAGATCGCCGTCTCCTCCCCGCAGATGTACGCGCCCGCGCCCCGCCTGAGCTCGATGTCGAAGGAGAATCTCTGGCCCAGGATGTCCGCGCCGAGCAGGCCCCGGGCTCGGGCGGTGGCCATGGCGTTCTCCAGCGCGTGCCTTGCCCGTGGGTATTCGCCCCTGATGTACAGGTAGCCCTTGGCGCAGCCGGTGGCGTAGGCGGCGATCGTCATGGCCTCGATCAGCGCGTACGGGTCGCCCTCCATGATGACGCGGTCCTTGAAGGTGCCCGGCTCGCTCTCGTCTGCGTTGCAGACCAGGTAGTGGGGATGGTCGGGCTGGCGGGCCGTCGCCTCCCACTTGCGCCCGGTCGGGAACGCGGCGCCACCCCTGCCGACCAGGCCGGACTCGGTGACCTCCCTGATCACGCCGGTGGGGCCGAGCTGGAAGGCCCGGCGCAGGGCCTGGTAGCCGCCCTGGGCCCGGTAGTCGTCCAGGCTCAGCGGGTCCACGACCCCGGCCCGCCGCAACAGCACCAGCCCGCCCCGCCCAGCCTGCGGCACCGCCGCCGCCACGGGCGTTTCACCCGCAACGGAATCGGTCAGACCGGGGTCGGTCAGACCAGGGGATGTCAGACCTGGGGATGTCGGACCGGGGTCGGTCAGACCTGAGGTTGTCAGACCTGGGGATGTCAGACCTGAGCCGGCTGGACCGGAGTCGGTCAGACCGGAGGTGGTCAGATCTGGGGTGGCTGGGGCGTGGATGGTGGCTGATGGGGGGTTGCCTGCCGTCAAGGTCAGGCAGGCCGGTGCCCGTTCGCACAATCCCAGACAAGGACTCTCCTGCCAGGCCGTCCCCGGCGGCCCGAGCCGGTCCTCGACCGCCTGCCGTACCTGGGAGGCGCCCCGAGCGTGACAGGTTAGGTCCGTGCAGACGTGCAGCACCGAGGCGGGACGTTCGGACAGCGAGAACAGCGAGTAGAACGACGCCACCCCGAACGCCTCGGCCGGCGGCACGGTCAGGCGGCGGCAGATGTAGTCCAGCGCGCCCTCGCTGATCCACCCCACCCGGTCGTTGACCGCGTGCAGCGCGGGCAGCAACAGGTCCCTGGCCGGTTCCGCGCGGGCGGCGAAGCGCAGGTCGGCGGCGGTTCTGTCGCCGCCGTCCCACGCGGTGGCGGGCGGGCCGAGGAGCGCGTCGACGGCGGCGCGCTCCTCGGGGGTGGGCTCGGCGTCGCGGAAGCGCAGGTCCATCAGCCCACCTTCACAAGCTTCTCGACCCGTACGGCTGCCGCCTTGAACTCCGCCGTCCCCGCGATGGGACAGGTCGCCTCGATGGTGAGGGCGTTGGTGTCCACCTCGTCGGGAAAGTGCATCGTCATGAACACCAGCCCGGGCCGCAGCGCGGGATCGATGAAGACGGGCGCGACGACGGAGCCGCGCCTGGAGGTGATCCGCACCTCCTCCCCGGCGGCGAGCCCGAGCCGGATCGCGTCCTCCGGGCACAGCTCGATGGTCTCCCCGCGCCGCAGCGGCGAGGCGAACCCGGAGGACTGCACGCCGGTGTTGTAGGAGTCGAGCCGCCGCCCGGTCGTGAGCCGGAGCGGGTACTCCTCGTCGAGCAGGTCCACCGGCGGCGAGTGGCGCAGCACGGCGAAGGGGGCGGGGACGCCGCGCCGGGCGGGGTCGCTCTCCCAGAGCCGCCCGTGCAGGTAGGGCGGTTCGACGGAGTCCTCCGACGGGCACGGCCACTGGATGCCCTGCAGGTCGGCCAGCCGCTGGTAGGTCATACCGGCGTGGGCGGGGGACAGGGCGCGCAGCTCGTTCCAGACCTCTTCGGCGCCGTCGTAGTGCCAGTCGTGGCCGAGCCTGCGGGCCAGCTCGCACATGATCCAGATGTCGTCGCGGGCCTCGCCGGGCGGGTCGAGCGCCTTGCGGACACGCTGGACGCGGCGCTCGCTGTTGGTGAAGGTGCCGTCGCTCTCGCACCAGGCGGCGCTGGCGGGCAGGACCACGTCGGCGAGCTGGGCGGTCTTGGTGAGGAAAATGTCCTGGACGACCAGGTGGTCGAGCATGGACAGGCGTTTGACGCAGGCCAGCGAGTCGGCCTCGGACTGGACGGGGTTCTCGCCGATGAGGTAGCAGGTGGTGACCTCGCCCTCGGCCATCGCCTCCAGCATCTGGGTGAGATTAAGCCCATATTTCGGCTGAATCCCGATATTCCAGGCGGACTCGAAGCGCCGCCGCACCGCCGGGTCCAGGATGTCCTGGAAGCCCGGCAGCCGGTTGGGGATGGCCCCCATGTCCCCGCCGCCCTGCACGTTGTTCTGGCCGCGCAGCGGCGACAGACCGGAGCCGTAGCGGCCGACGTGCCCGGTCAGCAGCGCGAGGTTGATCAGCGCGCGCACGTTGTCGGTGGCGTTGTGGTGCTCGGTGATGCCGAGCGTCCAGCAGAGCTGGGCCCGGTCGGCGCGGGCGTAGGCGTGGGCCAGCTCCTTGATCGCCTCCGCCGGTACGCCGGTCACCTGCTCGGCGGCGGTGAGCGTCCACGGCTCGACCGAGGCGGCGAACTCCGCGAACCCCGACGTCGCCCGCTCGATGAACGCCTGGTTGTGCAGCCCGGAGTGGATGATCTCGCGGGCTACGGCGTGGGCGAGGGGGATGTCGGTCCCGACGTTCAGGCCGAGCCAGCGGTCGGCCCACTGCGCGGTGCCGGTGCGCCTCGGGTCGACGGCGAACATGCGGGCGCCCTTGTGGATGCCCTTGAGCACGTGGTGGAAGAAGATGGGGTGGGCGTTCCTGGCAGCCGAACCCCACATCACGATCACGTCGGTGTCCTCGACCTCCTGGTAGGAGGAGGTGCCGCCTCCACTGCCGAACACCGCCGACAACCCCGCCACGCTGGGCGCGTGGCAGGTGCGGTTGCAGGAGTCCACGTTGTTGGTGCCCATGACCACACGGGTGAACTTCTGGCCTATGTAGTTCATCTCGTTGGTGGAGCGTGCGCACGACAACATCGCGAAGGTGTCGGGGCCGTGCCGCTCGACGGCACGCCTGAAGCCCTCGGCGGCGCGGTCGAGCGCCTCGTCCCAAGTGGCCTCGCGCAGCACGCCGTCCTCACGCACCAGTGGACGGGTCAGGCGGTCATAGCTCATGATCCCTCCATTCTGTATACAGCCTACGGTATGTCGGGCTAAGCCGTAGGGACAAGGTTCTCGTTCAGCAGGTCGCTCACCGCGTGGATCGCACGCAGCACCGGCACCTCGGCGCCGGTCAGATCGGCCAGTTCGACCACCGCCGCCAGCAGGACGTCCAGTTCCAGCGGCTTGCCCTTCTCCAGGTCCTGCAGCGTGGAGGTCTTGTGCTCGCCCGCCTTCTCCGCGCCGCGCAGCCGCCGTTCGATCGACACACCCGGATCGCACCCGACCCTTCCCGCCACCTCGACGGTCTCCCGCATCATCGCCATGACCAGTTCGCGCGTGCCCTGATGGCGGGCGATGCCGGCCATGGTGGCGCGGGCCAGGGCGCTGATCGGGTTGAAGGCGATGTTGCCCATCAGCTTGATCCACACATCGCGCCGGACGTCGGCCTCGACCGGGCACTTGAGCCCGCCCTCGACCGCGGCCTGGCTGAAGGCGGCGCACCGGGGGGTCAGTTGCCCGCTCGGCTCGCCGATGGAGAACCGGGTTCCCTCCAGGTGCCGGATGACGCCCGGCGCCTCGATCTCGGTGGCGGCGTAGACGACGCAGCCGATCGCGCGCTCCAGCGGCAGCGCCGCGGTGACGGCCCCGTCCGGATCGACGCTCTCGATGCGGTAGCCCTGGTATGGGCCGTTGAGCCCGTGGAAGTACCACCACGGGATGCCGTTCTGCGCGGCGATGATGCTCGTGGCCTCGTGCAGCAACGGCTTGATCATGGGGCCCGCGGCGGCGTAGCTGTTCGCCTTGAGGCCCAGGAAGACGTGGTCCACCTGGCCGACGTGGGTCGGATCGTCGGTGGCATGGGGGTGGGCGACGAAATCGCCCCGGGGGCTGAGCACCCGTACTCCCTCGCGGCGGATGGCCGCAAGGTGCTCGCCTCTCGCGATCAGATGCACCTCGACTCCCGCCCTGTGCAGGGCGGCTCCCACGTACGCGCCGATGGCGCCGGCGCCAAGAACAGCGACTTTCATGCTGCGCTCCGTTCTCGCGTCGGAATCTGCATTCGGTATACAGTATGGAAAAATGCCGGTCAAGGAGCCGCCCATGAGCACACTGTCCTGGGAGCGGGCGCGCGCCCTCGCCGCGGCCCACGCCTGCCCGCCCGCACCGGCCGATCTCCCCCTCCCCGAGGTGTACGGCTGCCGCCTCGCCGAACCCCTCCGCGCCCTGGTCCCGGTGCCGGGCACCGACGTGTCGGCCATGGACGGCTACGCGATCTGCGGTCCGCCGCCCTGGCGGCTGGTGGGCAGGGTGCTGGCCGGGGGAGCGGCCCACCCGTCGCTGGCCGACGGCGAGGCCGTGGAGATCGCCACCGGAGCCCCGGTGCCCGCCGGCGCCATGGCGGTGCTGCCCTACGAAATCGCCGACGCCGACGGCCAGTGGGTCAAGGGCTCGGCCGAGACGGGCCGGCACATCAGGCGCCGGGGCGAGGACGTCCCCCAGGACGCCGTCGTACTCGGGGCCGGGACGGTGGTGACCCCGGCCGTGCTGGGGCTGGCCGCCGGACTGGGACACGACCGGCTCAGGGTGCTGCGCAAGCCCGCGGTGTCGGTGCTGGTGACGGGTGACGAGGTGGTCTTCGCCGGGCTCCCGGCGCCGGGCCGGGTACGCGACGCGATCGGGCCGATGCTGCCGGGTCTGGTCGAGCACGCGGGCGGCCGCCTGCTAGGCGTCACCAGACTGCCCGACAGCGAACACGTGCTGCGAGAGGCGCTCGCGGGCCGCGGCGTGGATCAAGACGCGAGCCCTGGTGAAGGCCACTCCATGGGCCGGGGTCTGGGGCAGGAAGTGGGGGAGAGGGCGGATGTCGTGGTGGTGTGCGGGGCCTCGTCCAAGGGGCCTGCCGACCACCTGCGGAGCGTGCTCCAGGGCGCCGAGGTGCTGGTCGACGGGGTGGCCGTGCGTCCCGGGCATCCGCAACTGCTGGCCCGCCTCACGTCAGGGGCCATGCTCGTGGGCCTGCCGGGCAACCCGTTCGCCGCGCTCGGGGCGGCGCTGACGCTGCTCGTGCCCCTGCTCGGCGGGCCGTACCGGGGAGAGAGCAGCACGCTGGCGGGACCGGTGCGGGCGCATCCGCGCGACACCCGCCTCGTCCCGGTCCGCCGGTCGGGGAAGGGCGCGGTTCCGGTCGGTCACGATCGGCCGGGTTCGTTGTGGGGAGCGGCGCTGGCCGAGGCCCTGGCGGCGGTGCCGCCGGGGTGGTGCGGCGGGCCCGTGGAGTTGATCGAGTTGCCCTAGAGGTCTGGACAGGCCGTTCACAAGGGAGTAACCATTGGCGTCATACGGTATGCAGTATGCGGGAGACAGTCGCCGGGAAGGGTGCATGATGTCGGAAACGATCTCTGGCGGTCATCTGGTAGCCAAAGCGCTCAAGGCCGAGGGCGTGGACGTGATCTACACGCTGTGCGGCGGGCACATCATCGACATCTACGACGGTTGCGTCGATGAGGGCATCGAGGTGATCGACGTTCGTCACGAGCAGGTGGCCGCGCACGCCGCGGACGGTTACGCGCGCATCACCGGCAAACCCGGCTGCGCGGTGGTCACCGCGGGACCGGGCACGACCGACGCGGTCACCGGCGTGGCCAACGCCTTCCGCGCCGAGAGCCCGATGCTCCTCATCGGCGGCCAGGGCGCGCTGAGCCAGCACAAGATGGGCTCACTCCAGGACCTGCCGCACGTGGACATGATGACGCCGATCACGAAGTTCGCCGCCACGGTGCCGAGCACCGAGCGCGTGGCCGACATCGTGTCGATGGCCTTCCGCGAGTGCTACCACGGCGCTCCCGGACCGTCGTTCCTGGAGATCCCGCGTGACGTCCTGGACGCGAAGATCCCGCTGGAGAAGGCGCGCATCCCCAAGAACTACCGGGCCTCCACCCGCCAGGCCGGCGACCCGGAGGCGATCGAGCGCCTGGCCGACCTGCTCGCCCACGCCGAGAAGCCGTGCATCCTGCTCGGCAGCCAGGTCTGGACCTGCCGGGCCACCGACGCGGCGATCGACTTCGTCAGAAGCCTGAACGTGCCCGCCTACATGAACGGCTCCGGCCGCGGCACGCTCCCGCCCGGCGACCCGCACCACTTCCAGCTCTCCAGAAGGTACGCCTTCACCGAGGCCGACCTCATCATCATCGTCGGCACCCCGTTCGACTTCAGGATGGGGTACGGCAAGCGCCTGTCCCCGACCGCCACCGTGGTCCAGATCGACCTCGACTACCGCACGGTCGGCAAGAACCGCGACATCGACCTCGGCATCGTCGGCGACGCCGGCCTCATCCTGTCGGCCGCGGTCCAGGCCGCGAGCGGCCGGATCAGCGACGCCGCCGCCCGGCGCAAGGAGTGGATCGAGGAGCTGCGCGCGGTCGAGACCCAGTCCTACGACAAGCGCCTGCCCAGGCAGCTCTCCGGCAGCACGCCCATCGACCCGTACCGGCTGGTCCACGAGATCAACGAGTTCCTGACCGAGGACACCATCTACATCGGCGACGGCGGCGACATCGTCACCTTCTCCGGCCAGGTCGTGCAGCCCAAGTCGCCCGGCCACTGGATGGATCCCGGCCCGCTCGGCACGCTCGGCGTCGGCATGGCGTTCGCGATGGCCGCCAAGCAGGCCCGCCGTGACAAGGAGGTGCTCTGCCTGTTCGGCGACGGTGCCTTCTCCCTGACCGGCTGGGACTTCGAGACCATGATCCGCTTCGACCTCCCGTTCATCGGCGTCATCGGCAACAACTCCTCGATGAACCAGATCAGGTACGGCCAGGCCGCCAAGTACGGCGAGGACCGCGCCCGCGTCGGCAACACCCTGGGCGACATCCGCTACGGCGACTTCGCCAAGCTGCTCGGCGGCTACGGCGAGGAGGTCCGCGACCCGGAGGAGATCGGCCCGGCGCTGCAGAGGGCCCGCGAGTCCGGCAAGCCCTCGCTGATCAACGTGTGGGTCGACCCGGAGGTCTACGCCCCCGGAACCATGAACCAGACGATGTACAAGTGAGGCTCAGATGAAGGCTCTGGAAGGCGTCCGCGTCCTCGACATGACCCACGTCCAGTCCGGGCCGTCGGCCACCCAGCTACTCGCCTGGCTCGGCGCCGACGTGGTCAAACTGGAGGCGCCCACGGGCGACATCACCCGCCAGCAACTGCGCGACAAACCCGGCGTCGACAGCCTCTACTTCACGATGCTCAACTGCAACAAGCGCAGCATCACCCTCAACATGAAGTCCGAGCGCGGCAAGGAGCTGTTCACCGAACTGGTCAAGGGCGCCGACATCCTGGTCGAGAACTTCGGCCCCGGCGCCGTCGACCGGATGGGCTTCACCTGGGACCGCCTGAGCGAGCTCAACCCGCGCCTCATCTACGCCTCGATCAAGGGCTTCGGCGCCGGCAGGTACGCCAAGTTCAAGGCGTACGAGGTGATCGCCCAGGCCATGGGCGGCTCGATGACCACCACGGGCTTCGAGGAGGGCCCGCCGCTGGCCACGGGCGCGCAGATCGGCGACTCGGGCACCGGCGTGCACGCGGTGGCGGGCATCCTGGCCGCCCTGTACCAGCGGGAGAGCACCGGGCGCGGGCAGCGGGTGCAGGTGGCGATGCAGCACGCCGTACTGAATCTGTGCCGGGTGAAGCTGCGCGACCAGCAGCGGCTGGCGCACGGGCCGCTGCGCGAGTACCCGAACAGGACCTTCGGCGACGAGGTGCCGCGCTCGGGCAACGCCAGCGGCGGCGGCCAGCCGGGGTGGGCGGTGCGCTGCGCGCCCGGCGGGCCCAACGACTACATCTACGTGATCGTCCAGCCGGTCGGCTGGCGGCCGATCGCGGGCATCATCGGCCGTCCCGAGCTGGCCGACGACCCCGAGTGGGCCACGCCGGAGGCCCGGCTGGGCAAGCTCGACAAGATGTTCCAGCTCATCGAGGAGTGGACGATCCGCCACGACAAATGGACGGTGCTCGACCGGCTGAACGCGGAGAACGTCCCGTGCGGCCCGATCCTGTCGACCAGGGAGCTGGCCGAGGACGAGAGCCTGCGCGAGGAGGGCATCGTCGTGGCGGTGGAGCATCCGGAGCGCGGCGAGTTCGTTACCGTGGGCAGCCCGCTGCAGCTTTCCGACTCGCCGGTCGACGTCGTCACCCCGCCCCTGCTCGGCGAGCACAACCAGGAGATCTACGCCGCGCTCGGCGTGAGCGCGGCCGAGCTGGCCGAGCTGAAGACGAACGGAGTCATCTGATGTCCGCGAGGGAAGTCATCGAGAAGGCGCTGGCCGAGGGCCGCACGGCGCTGACCGCCCCGGAGGGGCGGACGATCTGCGAGGAGTACGGCATCGCCACCCCGGGCGAGGGCCTGGCCACCACGGCCGAGGAAGCGGTCGAAATATCAGCAAAAATCGGCTTCCCGGTGGTCCTGAAGATCGTCTCGCCGGACATCCTGCACAAGACCGACGCCGGTGGCGTGCTCGTGGGACTCAAGACCCCCGAGGAGGTACGCGAAGGCCACGCGAAAATCCTCGCCAACGCGCTCGCGTACGACGCCGACGCCCAGATCGACGGCGTCCAGGTCCAGCAACTGGTCGGCGGCGGCCACGAGGTCATCGTCGGCGCCGTCACCGACCCCACCTTCGGCAAGGTCGTCGCCTTCGGGCTGGGCGGGGTCCTGGTCGAAGTGCTCAAGGACGTGACCTTCCGCCTGGCGCCGGTCTCGGGTGATGATGCCCTCACGATGCTCGACGACATCAAAGCGGCGGAGGTGCTGCGTGGGGCGCGCGGGGCGGAGCCTGCGGACCGCGCGGCGCTCGCCCGGCTCATCGAGGCCGTCGGCAGGCTCGTCGACGAGCACCCCGAGATCGTGGAGATCGACCTCAACCCCGTCTTCGCCAGCGCCTCCGGCGCCGTCGCCGCCGACGTGCGCATCCTCGTCGGCGCCGCGCCCGCGCCGGTCGAACAGCTGCCGAGGGAGCGCATCCTGGAGCAGATGACCCGGATCTTCAAGCCGCGTGCCATCGCCGTCATCGGCGCCTCCGCCGAACAGGGCAAGATCGGCAACTCGGTCATGCGCAACCTCATCAACGGCGGCTACCAGGGCCAGATCTTCCCGATCAACCCCAAGGCCGCCGACATCATGGGCCTGCCCGCCTACAAGAGCATCGCCGACGTGCCCTACGACGTGGACGTGGCCGTCTTCGCCATCCCCGCCGCCTACGTCGCGCCCGCGCTGGAGGAGGCGGGCAAGAAGGGGGTCGCCGGAGCCATCATGATCCCGTCGGGGTTCGCCGAGACCGGCAACACCGACGGGCAGCGGGAGATCGTCGACATCGCCCGGCGGCACGGGGTGCGGATGCTCGGGCCCAACATCTACGGCTACTACTACACGCCGGAGAACCTCTGCGCCACGTTCTGCACGCCGTACGACGTGAAGGGCAGTGTCGCGCTGACCTCGCAGAGCGGCGGCATCGGCATGGCCATCCTGGGCTTCAGCCGTACCACGAAGATGGGCGTCTCGGCGATCGTCGGCGTCGGCAACAAGGCCGACGTGGACGAGGACGACCTGCTCACCTTCTTCGAGCAGGACGACAACACCCGCGCGGTCGCCATGCACCTGGAGGACCTCAAGGACGGGCGCGGCTTCGTCGAGGCCGCGCGCAGGGTCGTGAAGCAGAAGCCCGTCATCGTGCTCAAGGCCGGGCGCACCGCGATGGGCGCGCGGGCGGCCGGCTCGCACACCGGAGCGCTGGCCGGCGACGACAAGGTCTACGACGACATCCTGCGCCAGGCCGGAGTCGTGCGCGCGCCCGGTCTCAACGACATGCTGGAGTACGCCAGGGCGCTGCCGCTGATGCCCGCCCCGCAGGGGGAGAACGTCGTCATCATCACCGGCGCGGGCGGGTCCGGCGTGCTGCTGTCCGACGCCTGCGTCGACGCCGGGCTCACGCTCATGGAGATCCCGCCCGACCTCGACGAGGCGTTCCGCGCCTACATCCCGCCCTTCGGGGCCGCGGGCAACCCCATCGACATCACCGGCGGCGAGCCGCCCTCGACCTACGAGAACACGGTCAGGCTCGGGCTGTCCGACGAGCGCGTCCACGCGCTGGTCCTCGGCTACTGGCACACGATCGTGACCCCGCCCATGGTCTTCGCCGAACTGCTCGCCCGCGTGGTGGCCGAGGAGCGGGCGAAGGGCAACGTCAAGCCGGTCGTCGCGTCCCTGGCAGGGGACACCGAAGTGGAGGAGGCCTGCGCGTACCTGTTCGACCACGGAGTCATCGCCTACCCGTACACGACCGAGAAGCCGGTCGCCGTGCTCGGCGCCAAGTACCGCTGGGCCCGAGCGGCCGGACTGCTGCGTTAAGAGCCGGACGCGGCAGGCGAGGGGGCACATCGGGGCAGCCCATAGGAACCAACCTTTCCCCCAGGAGGTCCTTAGGTGGACACATCCAAACCATCGGCGGCGACAGCGCCACCGGTTGAGGACGAACGCGTATGGAAAGCGGGCCGGCTTGAGCCGATGCCCATCAGGAAACTGCCCGACGCGCCCCCGTCGGTGCACATTCTCGGGCCGACCGTCTTCCTGGTCGCCTTGGGCGTGGGGATGGGCGAGTCCTACATGTGGCCCAGGCTCGTCCTGCTGTTCGGGCCGGAGATCAGGTGGTTGTTCCTGATCGGCGTCACGCTCCAGGCCGTCGTCATGCTGGAGATGGCGCGCTACGCCATGGCGACGGGTGAGAGCATCTTCTCCGGCGCCGCCCGCGTGTTCAAACCGATCATGTGGTTCTTCTTCGTGACGGCCATCGCCGTCTACATCTGGCCGGGCCACCTGTCGGCGGGCGCGGCGGCCTTCGAGGAGATCACCGGCATCCCGTGGATGGTCACCGCGATCATCGGGCTCATCCTGGTCGGGGTGGTCTTCTCCCTGGCCAAGGTGATCTACAACGTGCTGGAGAACCTGCTGTCGCTGCTCATCGGCGTCCTCGTCCTCGGCACCGCGGTGGTCGCGGCGATGGTCGGCTCCTGGGGTGACGTGGTCTCCACGATCTCCGGCATGTTCGCCTTCGGCTACCTGCCGCCCGAGGCGCTGTCGGCGGCGTGGTTCCCGGTCATCGTCGGGGCGTGCGCGTTCGCCGGCCCGTCCGGGATGCAGCAGATGTGGTACACGCTGCACCTGCGCGACTCTGGCGCCGGCATGGGCGCGCACATCCCCCGCATCCGCGGCCTGCGCCACGCCGGCGAGGAAGAGGCCATGCCGACGCGCGGCTTCATGTTCGACACCGACGACCCGGCGGAGATGGCCAAGTGGAAGGGCTGGCGGCGCTGGGTCACCTTCGACGCGCTGCTGCTGTTCTGGGGTGTGACGATGCTGGTCACGATCTCCTTCACGGTCATCGCCCAGGCCGCCGTCCGGCAGAACCCCGGAGTGCGCACGGTCATCTCGGGCGACGACCGCGAGGTGGCGCTGACCGCCATGTCGGACGCCGTCTCCTCGGCGGGCAGCTCGGTGCTCGGGGTGGTCTTCCTCGGGTTCATCGCGCTGATCGGCCTCAACGCCACGCTCGGGCTGTTCGACTCGTTCTCGCGCGGGCAGGCCGACATGACCTACAACTTCGTGCCCGGCGCCCGCAAGCGGAAGATGTCCCACCTGTACGCGGGCTTCCTCTGGGGCGTCATCATCTTCGGCATCCTGATCCTGCTCTTCGGCCCCGCCGACGGGCCCAGCGGCATCCTGGACACGCTGGCGTTCCTGTCGACGTTCGCCATGGGCGCGTACTGCGTGACGCTGCTGCTCGTCAACAACCGCATGCTGCCCAAGCCGATCAGGCCCAGGTGGTGGAGCAACGTGATCGTCGCATTCGGCGCGGTGTTCTACCTCGGCATGCTCTTCTACAGCCTGTTCGCGTACGGCGTGGTCGTGGACTGATGGCGATCCGGCACAGCCTCGAACCCGCCCTGCCCGGGGCGGCGATCGGAGCCGTCGCCGGCGTGGCCGCCGGGGGGCTGACCCTGCTCGCGGGGCAGCCTCTCGGCCGGGCCGCGCTGTCGGCGCTCGCGCTGGCCGTACCCCTGGCGCTGTGCGGCGGCGCGTACGGCCTGCTCATCGGACGCTGGCTCTTCCGGCCCGGGGCCTTCGCCCCCGTCGCCCTGTTCTGGATGGTCGCGTTCCCGCTGTCCAGGCTCATCCAGGAAAGCCTGGCCGGGATAGGGATGCGGGACGGCGTCCTGTTGTTCCTGGCCTACCAGGCGATGGTGAGCGTCGGCTTCGCCATCGGCTTCGTGTGGCTGCACGAACGCCTGACCGTGAGGAGACGATGAACCTGCCCACGTGGGTCTGGCTCGCCACGATCGGCGGCTTCGGCCTCATTCTCGCCCTCGACTTCTACCTCGTGGCCCGCAACCCGCGCGAACCCTCCTTCCGGGAGTGCGTCGGCTGGGTCTCCTTCTACGTCGGCCTGGCCGTGCTGTTCGGATTCGGCCTGCTGATGTTCTCCGGCCCCGCGCACGGCGGGGAGTTCTTCGCCGGATGGATCACCGAGTACTCTCTCAGCGTCGACAACCTGTTCGTCTTCCTGCTGATCATGAGCAGGTTCCAGGTGCCGCGGCAGTACCGGCAGAAGGTGCTGCTCATCGGCATCGTGCTGGCGCTGCTCATGCGCGGCGGCTTCATCGCGGCCGGAGCCGAGGCGGTGGCCCGCTTCGACTGGCTCTTCTACGTCTTCGGCGCCTTCCTCGTCTACACCGCGTGGAAGCTGATCGGGCACGAAGAGGAGGAGGCGGAGTTCTCGGAGAACATCGCGCTGCGGACGGTACGCCGCGTGCTGCCGACCACCGACACCTACCACGGCGCCCGGCTGACCGTGCACCACGGCCGCCGCATGGTGACCCCGATGCTCATCGTCATGGTCGCCATCGGGACCACCGACCTGCTGTTCGCCCTGGACTCCATCCCGGCCATCTTCGGCCTGACCAAGGAGCCCTACCTGGTGTTCACCGCCAACGCCTTCGCGCTGATGGGGCTGCGGCAGCTCTTCTTCCTCATCGGCGGACTGCTGGACCGGCTGGTCTACCTGAGCAAGGGGCTGTCGGTGGTGCTGGCGTTCATCGGGGTGAAGCTCATCCTGGAGGCGCTGCACCACGACGGCGTGTCGTGGGCGCCGGAGATCCCGATCCTGGTCTCCCTCGGCGTCATCCTCGGCACGCTCGCCGTCACCACGGTGCTCAGCCTGCTGAAGTCCCGTGCCGTTCGGGACAAGGAGCCTGCCGAGCGCTGAACCGGCCGCGGGCGGGCGCGGCCGTCCGCCCGTGGCTACAGGCCTTCAGACTTGGCCAGCAGTCTGGCCACCATGTTACTGAGATCGATCATCGTCGCTTGCGTGTGCGCTTGCTGATCCTTCATCACGCCGAGTGTCTTCTCGATGTTGCCAACCGAGCGTTGCAGAACGCCGATGTCGCCTTTCATGTCGACGATGTCGGTCTTGACGACCTTCATGTCTGCCTTCAGCTCCGCGACGTCGGTCTTGAGGACCGCGACATCAGTCTTCAGGACTGAGACGTCGGACTTGAGGACCGCGACATCAGTCTTCAGGACTGAGACGTCGGACTTGAGGTCGGAGATGTCGCTTCGCATCTCCTTGATGTCGGTTTCAACGCTGTCCATGCGTTGTTCGAGGTACGGCATGGAAACCAGGGTACCGGCGGGGCTGTCACGGTCGAGGGGATCTGTGGACATCGCGGTCGGCTGTCCACAGGCGCAGGTAGCGGTCGGCCTCCTCGGCCGAGTACTGCTTTCTGAGCGCGGCGCTCAGCCCGATGCCGAAGGAGCGTCCGTCCCCGCTCTGGCCCATGGGATCACCGCGGAGAAAGCTGATCAACGCCTTCATCGTCACGTCACCTCCTGTCCGGATTCCATCCTCTACCCGAGGTCCGCGCCGGCAATCAGCCGGTGCGGCGGCGGCGCCGTACCGGCTTGGGGGCGGGTTCGACCGGCTCGCCCGCGCGTGACTCCAGGTAGGAGGCGCGGGTGTGCTCGGTGTGCTCGCGCATGATCCGCGCGGCCGTCTCCTCGTCGCCGGCCTCGATCGCGTCGATGAGCGCGGTGTGCTCCTCCCACGAGGTCATGCCGCGCCGCCTCGCCACCGGCGTGTGGTACCAGCGCACCCGCCTGGCCACCTGGGCGGCCAGCTCGGCCAGCACCTTGTTGCCCGACAGCGCGGTCACGAGCGCGTGGAGCTCGGAGTTGGTGGCGACCGCGCCGTCGACGTCGTCCGAGCGCACCGCCGCGACACCGCGCGCGCACAGGGCGCGCAGCCGCTTCACGCCGTCCTCGCCGGCGTTCTGCGCGGCCAGCCGCGCCGACTCGGTCTCCAGCAGCGTGCGTACGGCCAGCAGCTGGTCGGCCTCTTCGAGGGTCGGCACGTGGACGAAGGCGCCCTGACCGGGGAAGAGGTCGACCCAGCCCTCGCCGCTGAGCTGCTGGAGCGCCTCGCGCACGGGCTGCCTGGAGACTCCGAGCAGCTCGGCCAGCTCGCTCTCGACCAGGTGCTGGCCGGGCTTGAGCTGGCCGGAGACGATGAGCTCCTGGATGGCCTCGATCACGCTCTCGCGGAGCGTGGCGGGGCGGGGAATCTTGGCCGCGCTCTGACCGGCCTGATCCGACAGCAACATGTTCGCGGCTCCACTAACGGTTTGTCGTCGACTGCCTACAGCATACAGTTTGCGTTTACTACCTTGCTGGTGAGCCTCATCACAGGGGGATCGTGACCGGCCTGCCCGGCGCGCGCAACCGCCGGGCGGCCAGCGCGGGCAGCGCGGCGCACGCGGCGGCGAGCAGCAGCGCGGGCACGGCCGCCCCGGACAGCGCCAGCCAGCTCAGCGCGACCGCCAGCAGCCCGGCCGCGGCCTTGGCGCTGTAGACGACGGGGTGGATGGTGCCGGTCCCCGCCACGCCGAAGTAGTCGCGCACCAGGCTGGCGACCAGCGGGTAGAAAGCGCCGCCGCCGAGTCCCGCAGCCACGGCCCCGGCCCAGAGTCCGAGCACGGTTCCGGTGCTCGCGTGGGCGGCCAGGAGGAGCTGGCCCAGCGCGAGCAGGGTGAGCACGACGGCCAGCACCGCCGTACGGCCCAGCGCCTCCGAGCACCGCATGGCCACCGCCCTGCCGGCCCCGTTGAGCCCGACCAGGACCACCACCGCGCCCCAGACGCCGGAGGCGGCCACGATGACCACGTCGGCGATGGAGACGGCCCCGGCGCACACCAGGATGGCGGCCAGCGCCGGCAGCGCCCTGGTGCGCAGCGCCTGGGCCAGCGAGAACTCGCGCACCGCCGCCGGGGTCCTGCGCAGGACGGCGGCGTCCAGCGCGTACGAGCGGGGATCGACGGTGTCGGGCCACCACAGGGCAGGGGGCATGCGCACGTACCGGGAAGCGGCGCCGATGACCAGGGCCGCGACGACGCCCGAGACGAGGAACGCCTGGTGCAGCGTGGCGGGGAACAGGCCCGCCCACAGCAGCAGCGGCACCGCCCCGTAGCCGAAGGCGCCGGTCACCAGGCCGACGCGGGTGGCGGGCCGTTCCGGGTGCCAGGCGGCGACGGTCTCGCCGCACACGCCGTAGACGAGGCCGGCGCCCAGCCCGCCGAGCACGGCGTAGACGGTGAGGTACGGCCAGCCGTCCCCCAGCCCGAGGGCGAGCAGCCCGGCGGTGGTGAGCGCGGCGCCGGCGGCCAGGGGGAGGCGGCGGCGCAGCAGGGCCCCGGCCGCCTGGCAGACGATCCACACGCCGAGCGGGATGAGCGCGGCCTGGTCGCGGGTGAGCAGGGCGGCGTAGCCGTACTGAAGGGGCGCTATGGCCGCCATCGAGGCCCAGGCCAGCCAGAACGTGCGCGGTCGGTCGGCGGGGACGGGGCCGGGCAGGTACGCGCGGCCACGCCAGTCATGAATTGCATTCTCCATACCGTATGGAATATCCACACAATCGGATCCTTGTCGAGCCTCTGGACGAGGTTTATTCCATACGGTATACCGTCTACAAAGGAGGCTCGCATGGACCTGTACGAGTACCAGGCGAAGGAACTCTTCGGCCGCCACGGCATCCCGGTCCCCCTCGGAAGCGTGGCGCGCACCCCCGCCGAGGCCCGCGCGATCGCAGCCGAGATCGGCGCTCCCGTCGTCATCAAGGCCCAGGTCAAGACCGGCGGCAGAGGCAAGGCGGGCGGCATCAGGGCCGCGCCGGGACCGGCGGCGGCCGAGGAGGAGGCGGAGCACGTCCTCGGGATGGACATCAAGGGACACCTCACCCGCGCCGTGCTCGTGGAGGTGGCCACCGTGCCCTTCGAGGAGTACTACGCGGCCTTCCTCGTCGACCGGGCGGCCGGGTCGTTCCTGGCGATGGTGTCGGCGCAGGGCGGCATGGAGATCGAGGAACTGGCAGAGCGCGACCCCGGCGCACTGGTCAGGCTGCCCATAGACCCGGTCGTCGGGGTGGACGCCGACGTCGCCCGGCAACTCGTGGCCAAGGCCGGGCTGCCCGAGGCGGCCGCCGCCACGCTGCGCAGGCTCTGGGACGTCATGGTGACCGAGGACGCCCTGCTGGTCGAGGTCAACCCGCTCATCCTCACCACCGACCAGCGGATCGTCGCGCTGGACGGCAAGGTCACCCTGGACGACAACGCCGCCTTCCGGCACGAGCGCGTACCCGAGGAGCCGACCGGCAGCCTGGAGGACCGCGCCAGGGAGAAGGGGCTCAACTACGTCAAGCTGGACGGCCGCGTGGGCGTGATCGGCAACGGCGCCGGGCTGGTCATGAGCACGCTCGACGTCGTCGCCGGCGCCGGAGCCGATCCCGCGAACTTCCTCGACATCGGCGGCGGCGCCTCCGCCCAGGTCATGGCGGACGGGCTGGAGATCATCCTGTCCGACCCCGACGTGCGCTCGGTGCTGGTCAACGTCTTCGGCGGCATCACCACCTGCGACGCGGTGGCCACGGGCATCGTCACCGCGCTGGAACAACTGGGCGAACGCGGCAGGACCCGGCCCATCGTGGTCCGGCTCGACGGCAACAACGCCGAGATCGGCCGGCGCATCCTCAGCGACGCCCGGCACCCGGCGGTCCGCCAGATTCCCACCATGGACGGCGCCGCCGAGCTGGCGGCCAGACTCGCGGCAGGTGCGTGATGGCGATCTTCCTGACCAAGGACAGCCGGGTGCTGGTCCAGGGCATGACCGGTGCCGAGGGCGCGCGGCACACCGCGCGCATGCTGGCCGCGGGAACCGACGTGGTGGCCGGGGTGACGCCGGGCAAGGGCGGGCGCACGGTCGACTTCGGTGAGCGCACGGTGCCGGTGTTCGGCTCGGTCGCCGAGGCCATGGGCGAGACCGGCGCCGACGTGTCGGTGGTCTTCGTGCCGCCGCGCTTCACCGGCTCGGCCGTGGAGGAGGCGGTGGCGGCGGAGATGCCGCTGTGCGTGGTGATCACCGAGGGCGTGCCCGTGCACGACACGGTCAGGTTCCGCGCCCTGGCCCGCGGCCGTACCCGGATCATCGGCCCCAACTGCCCCGGCCTGATCAGCCCTGGCCAGTCGTCGGCCGGCATCATCCCCGCCGACATCACCTCCGCCGGGCGCGTCGGCCTGGTCTCCAAGTCGGGCACCCTCACCTACCAGCTCATGTACGAGCTGCGCGACCTGGGCTTCTCCACCGCGGTCGGCATCGGCGGCGACCCGGTCGTCGGCACGACGCACATCGACTGCCTCCAGGCGTTCCAGGAGGATCCGGCCACCGACGCGATCGTGATGATCGGCGAGATCGGCGGCGACGCCGAGGAGCGGGCCGCCGCCTACATCGCCGCGAACCTCACCAAACCAGTCGTCGCCTACGTGGCCGGGTTCACCGCGCCCGAGGGCAAGACGATGGGCCACGCGGGCGCGATCGTCTCCGGTTCGTCGGGTACCGCGCAGGCCAAGAAAGAGGCCCTGGAGGCGGCGGGCGTACGGGTCGGGCGCACCCCTTCGGAGACCGCGCGGCTGATGCGGTCGGTGCTGGGCGCATGAGCCGGGTGCCCTGCATGGAGGCGGTGGTCGCCGTGCTGGAGTCGGAGGGCGTGGACACCGTCTTCGGCTTCCCGGGCGCCGCCGTCCTTCCCCTGTACGCCGCGCTGCGCCGCAGCTCCGTCCGGCACGTCACGATGGGCCGCGCGGCGGGCGGCGCCCACGCGGCCGGCGGCTGGGCCAGGGCCACCGGCAACGCCGGCGTCTGCGTGGCGGGGTCCGCGGGCACCGACGTGATCACCGGCCTGCGCGCCGCGCTGGCCGACTCGGTCCCGATGATCTGCGTCACCGGGCAGGAGCCGGGCATCGTGGAGATCGCCGGACCCGTCACCAAATGGGCGGTCCGGCCCGAACGGCCCGCCCAGGCGCCCTGGATCTTCCGCGAGGCGTTCCGCGTGGCCCGCTCCGGCCGTCCCGGCCCGGTCCTCGTCGACCTGCCCGCCGACGTGCAGCGCGGCGCCTGCCACCACGACCGCGCCCTGGACGCACCGCTGCCGGTCGAGCTCCCGCGCCCGCTGCCGCAGGCCGTGCGCAGAGCCGTCGACCTCGTCGGTACGGCGAAGCGCCCCCTCATCCTGGCCGGAGGCGGGGTCGTCACCGCCGGCGCCGGCGAGGAACTGCTCGACCTGGCCGAACACCTCCAGATCCCGGTCCAGGTCACGCTCATGGGCAGGGGCGCCTTCCCCGAGGACCACCCCCTGTTCGCCGGCCTGGCTGGGCCCCTGGCGCGGGCCCGCTGGGGCAACGCCGTGTTCCTGGAGAGCGACCTGGTGCTGGCCGTGGGCGTCCGCTTCGACGGGCGGCACGCCGGCGATCTGGGCGCCTACCGCGAGGGCCGCCGCCTCGTCCACGTCGACATCGATCCCACCCAGTTCGGCAGGGTCGTCGAGCCGGACTTAGGGGTGTTCGGGCATGCCCGGCCCGTATTGGCTGAGATGGTGGCGGAGGCGCGCAGCCGTACGGCGGCCCTGCAACCCGGCAGGTGGGTGCGCAGGGCCGGCGAGCTGTGCCGCACGAAGGCACGCCGCGACGACGTGCCGATCAAGCCGCCCCGCGCGTTCAGGGAGATCGACGACTTCTACCCGCGCGACACCACCTTCGTCACCGCGGCGGGGCTCCACCGGATCTGGCCGGACGGGTTCCCGGCCGCCTGCCCGCCCCGGCGCCACCTCGCCTGCGGCCAGGCGGGCTGGGAGGTTCCCGCGGCGATGGGGGCCAAGTGCGCCCATCCGGAGCGGCAGGTCGTCGCGGTCGCCCGCCGGCTCCCTGCCGAGGAGGTCGCGGTCGCGGCCCGGCACCGGATCCCGTTCGTGATCCTGCTGGTCGACGACGGGCTTCCGGACGAGAGGAACGACGTCCACCGCGGCGGAGCACGCGTCGACCACGTGAAGGCCATGGAGTCCTCCGGCTGCCCGGCCCGCCGGGTCGAGCGGCCGGAGGACCTGCGCGACGCGCTCGCCTGGGCGTCGCGGGAGATGGCGCGGACGCGGCTGCCGGCGCTGGTGGAGGTCATGGTCGAGCGGGGGGCCGACACGGGCCCCGCGCCCGGCGCGATCAAGGAGTTCGAGCCGCTGCCCGAGCTCGTCACCGTCGACTGGTCGGACTAGGAGGCCAGATGCGGATCAAACCGGGCACAGCCTGGCAGGACACTTACGACAGATGCTGTACGGCGGCGCCTGAGGCGTTCCACGACGACAGGGTGCTCAACCACTGGGGTGGCTTCTGGCACCGCGACGGCCGCCCCGACAGCGCGGTCTTCTCACCGATCGACGGCACCGCCATCGCCGTGCCGCCCAGGCTGGACCGGGCGGGCGCGGGCCGCGCGGTGGCCGGCGCCGAGGCCGAGCACCGGCAGTGGCGGCACGTGCCCGCCGCCGAGCGCAAGGCCCGCGTCACGGCGGCCGTCGAGGCGATGGCCGAGCACCGCGACCTGCTCGCGCTGCTGCTGGTGTGGGAGATCGGCAAGCCGTGGAAGACGGCCTGCGCCGACGTGGACCGCTGCCTCGACGGCGTGCGCTGGTACGTCGGGGAGATCGACCGCATGACCGCCGGGCGCGTCCCGCTGCCCGGACCGGTCAGCAACATCGCGAGCTGGAACTACCCGATGAGCGTGCTCATGCACGCCATGCTGGTCCAGGCGCTGGCCGGGAACGCGGTGATCGCCAAGACGCCCACCGACGGCGGGCTGGCCTGTCTCACGCTGGCCTGCGCGCTGGCCGTACGGGAGGGGCTGCCGTTCACGCTGGTCAGCGGGGGCGGGGCGGCGCTGTCGCCGGTGCTGGTGGGCGGGCGTTCGCTGGGATGCGTGTCGTTCGTGGGCGGCAGGGACGCCGGCGCGCAGGTGGCGACCTCGCTGGCCGACGTCGAGCGGCGGCACGTGCTGGAGCAGGAGGGCCTCAACTGCTGGGGCGTGTGGGAGTACTCGGGGTGGGAGCTGCTCACGCGGCAGATCCGCGCGTCCTTCGACTACGCCAAGCAGCGGTGCACCGCCTACCCGCGCTTCGTCGTGCAGCGCGACCTCTTCCCCGACTTCCTGGCCGCCTACCTGGACGCGGTGGGATCGTTGCGGTTCGGGCACCCGCTGGCGGTGGAGTCGCCGGAGGACCCGCTGCCGCAGCTCGACTTCGGGCCGCTCATCAACGCGGCGAAGGCGGCCGAGCTGTCCGGCCAGGTGGACCAGGCGATCGCGCGGGGCGGGGTCCCGCTCTACCGCGCGCGGCTGTCGGACGGGCACTTCCTTCCCAACCAGGATGTCTCCGCCTACTTCGCGCCGACGGCGATCCTGAACCCGCCCCGTTCCTCACCCCTGTACCACGCGGAGCCGTTCGGGCCCGTGGACACCATGGTGCTCGTGGACACCGAGGCCGAGCTGCTGGCCGCCATGAACGCCAGCAACGGCGCCCTCGTCGCCACCCTGTCCTGCGACGACGAGGAGACCTTCGCCCGGCTCTCGCCCGAGGTGCGCGCGTTCAAGGTCGGCCACAACAAGCCGCGCTCGCGCGGGGACAGGGACGAGCTGTTCGGCGGGCTCGGCGCGTCCTGGCGCGGCGCCTTCGTCGGCGGCGACCTCCTGGTACGCGCCGTCACCACCGGCCCGGAAGGCGAGCGCCTGCCCGGCAACTTCCCCACCTACACCCTGCTGGCCAGCTAACCCGCTCACCGGCCGGGGGCGAGTCCCGCCCCCGGCCCCGTTCGTCACACGAGGGTCAGAAGGCGCCGAAGCGGCTGGCCACCACCAGCAGCAGGAACGTCACCATGGCCACCCGCAGCAGCTTGCCGCCGGCGCCGAGCGACGGCCACGACAGGTACGCCAGCAGCCCCACGAAGGCGACCACCGGCAGCACCGCCACCCCGCCCAGCCAGTTCTGCACGGCGAAGCCCGCCAGCAGCAGCACGACCATGACCACGGGCGTGATCCAGCGCGGAACCTGCGTGAACAGATACGCCATCGGCACGGCGCTGCGCTGCTCCACCGCCTTGCGCAGGCCGGTCGCGCCGGGCGTGAAGAACCGCTCACCGGCCGGCAACGGACGCTTCGGCTTGGCCGCCGCCCTGGGTTGTGCCAGCGGGTGCCTGCGGTCGTTTTCTGGGGCCACGCCCCGAGCCTAACCCCACCCGTCCCTCCAGGTCGCGTGACAGGAGCGCACGGGCTCCCTAGGATGTACGGCACGGCGACTCCCAGCGCCGCACCTCCTTCCAGCGGGCATCCACGCTGCCCGCGGCGCACCACGGAGGCAAAGGGGACGCAGGCGCCTCGGGGGACGAACCTTCGGCATGGCCCAGCATCGCGGCGGCCGGGGTCGGCGGGCGTGGACCGGACCCCAGCGCGACCGCGGACACGGACACCGGTTATGACCGACAAGAAGCAGCTCAAGGCCCGCATCAGGGCGCGCATGGCGAAGACCGGCGAGAGCTACACCACCGCCAGACGGCACACCCTCGGCGTTCAGCGGCCGCGCGACGACCACGGCTGGGAGTTCAGGGGCGGGCACCACCCCGACACGGCGGTCGTCTCGCGGCTCACCGGGGTGCCCGAGCCGCTGGTGCTCCTGGCCGGAGGCGGGATCGGGGCCGGGTACATCCTGTGGGAGTTCAAGCGGCACGACAGCGCCGCCCTGGTCATGGCCTTCCGCAACCAGTGGCAGTACTACGACCGCTGGATGACCAAGACGCTTGATCGGCTCGGCGTGCCGTACACGAACCACTCGACGGGCGGCGCCAAGGGCGCGGCTCGGCGGCTGGCCGAGGAGCTTGACGCGGGACGGCCGTGCGTG
Source organism: Nonomuraea sp. NPDC050790 (assembly GCF_044456745.1). NCBI lineage: Bacteria > Bacillati > Actinomycetota > Actinomycetes > Streptosporangiales > Streptosporangiaceae > Nonomuraea > Nonomuraea sp. NPDC050790. Next base: position 552,005 of record NZ_JBITGF010000004.1, read on the forward strand.
GTGCTGCCCGACCGCTACCACATCGGGTACTGGCGGCTGCCGAAGGAGCTCGACGGGTACGGCGGGCACCCCGTCATCGCCTACCGCAGGTCGGGCGGCTTCGTGCACGTCGACGACCGGGGCAGTGGGCCGATCCTGGTGCCGGAGGAGCGGATGGAGGCGGCCAGGGGGCGGGTCACCTCGTACAAGAACAGCCTTTATGTGCTGGGAGGGCCCGCGACGGGCGATCTCGCGCAGGCCGTGGGCGAGGGGCTCAAGGACTGCGTGGAGCACCTGTCGTCGTCGTCCGACTCGTTCTCGCTGCCCGCCTGGCGCAAGTGGGGGCGGCTGCTCACCGACGAGCGCAACGCCAAGGGGTGGCCGAAGGTGTTCGCCGACGGCACGCGGCTGGCGGGGGCGCTGCTGTCGATCTGGGAGGGCGTCGAGCCCGTGGGCATCGACGGGGGCAACCTGCGCGACCTGTTCGCCGACGGGCTGGACGCGGCGGCCGGGCTGCTGGGGCGGGAGGAGCTGGGGGAGTCGGCGGTGGAGTTCCGGCGGATTCACGGGATGTGGCATGAGCTGGCCGAGGCGGCCCTGCCGTACGCGGAGTTCGGGCGGATCAGGGAGCTGACGGTGGCGGTCCGCGAGGCCGTGCTGTCGGACGGCGAGGCGCGCGAGGAGGACGCGGAGGAGCTGTGGCGACTGCGGGCGGAAGCCGATCGCACGCCGAGAAAGGTGGATTTCTCCGCAATCGCCGAGCACGTGACCGCGATCCATGCCGCGGAGTCCGCCGCGATCGCCCGGCTGCGGGAGATCGTCTGACATTCTAAGAAGGTGCTCGCCGTCATTCGCTACACCGTTCCGGAAGCTCAGTCCCAAGAGTTCCTCAAGCAAGGCCAGAACATCGTCGACACCCTGCGCGCCCAGCCCGGATTCCTCCGCGGCCGGCTGGCCCGCTCCGTCGACGAGCCGAACCTCTGGGCGCTGGTGAGCGAATGGGAGGGCGCGGGCTACTACCGCCGCGCCCTCTCGGCCGCGAGGATGGCGATGTATCCGCTGATGATCCTCATGGTCAACGAGCCGAGCGCCTTCGAGGACATCTACGTATCCGGACAAGAGGAATAGTCGCGCGCGAGGGCGCCCCGACGTCCCCTAAGCTGGGACCTCATCCTTTTCCTCGCCGACCTCCAGCCGGAAAGAGACCCATCCTCATGGCACGCCGTACAGACGTCATGGACACCATCGTCAGCCTCGCCAAGCGCCGCGGGCTCGTCTACCCGTCGAGCGAGATCTACGGGGGCCTCCGTGCGTCATGGGACTACGGTCCGCTGGGCGTGGAGCTGAAGAACAACGTCAAGCGGCAGTGGTGGCAGTCGATGGTGCAGGCCCGCGACGACGTGGTGGGCCTCGACTCCTGCGTCATCCTGGCCCGCGAGGTGTGGCAGGCCTCCGGCCACGTGGAGACCTTCACCGACCCGCTGACCGAGTGCCAGTCCTGCCACAAGCGCTTCCGGGCCGACCACCTCGTCGAGGCGTACGAGGAGAAGAACGGCAAGGCCCCCGAGAACGGCCTGGCCGACATCACCTGCCCCAACTGCGGCAACAAGGGTGCCTTCACCGAGCCGCGGCAGTTCAGCGGCCTGCTGAAGACCTACCTGGGCCCGATCGAGGACGAGTCCGGCCTGGCGTACCTGCGCCCCGAGACCGCGCAGGGCATCTTCATCAACTACCTCAACGTGCAGCAGTCGGCGCGCAAGAAGATCCCGTTCGGCATCGGCCAGATCGGCAAGTCGTTCCGCAACGAGATCACGCCGGGCAACTTCATCTTCCGCACCCGCGAGTTCGAGCAGATGGAGATGGAGTTCTTCGTCAAGCCGGGCACCGACGAGGAGTGGCACCAGTACTGGATCGACGAGCGCTACCGCTGGTACTCCGACCTGGGCATCAACAAGGACAACCTGCGCCTGTACGAGCACCCCAAGGACAAGCTGTCCCACTATTCCAAGCGCACCGTCGACATCGAGTACCGCTTCAACTTCACCGGCTCGGAGTGGGGTGAGCTGGAGGGCATCGCCAACCGCACCGACTTCGACCTCACCGCCCACGGCAAGGCCTCCGGCGTCGACCTGTCCTTCTTCGAGCAGGACACCGGCGAGCGTTACGTACCCTTCGTCATCGAGCCCGCGGCCGGTGTCGACCGGGCCACGCTGACGTTCCTGCTCGACGCCTACACCGAGGACGAGGCGCCCAACGCCAAGGGCGTCATGGAGAAGCGCACGGTCATGCGCCTCGACCACCGCCTCGCGCCGGTGAAGGCCGCGGTGCTGCCGCTCTCGCGCAACGCCGACCTGTCACCGAAGGCCCGCGACCTCGCCGCCCAGCTCCGCCGCCGCTGGAACGTCGAGTTCGACGACGCCGGGGCGATCGGCCGCCGCTACCGCCGCCAGGACGAGATCGGCACGCCGTTCTGCATCACGGTCGACTTCGACACCCTGGAGGACCAGGCGGTGACGATCCGCGAGCGCGACTCGATGGCGCAGCAGCGCATCGCACTCGACCAGGTCGACTCCTACCTCCGCCAGCACCTCAACGACTGAGGCCCCCATACATGCGAGGGCGTCCGGCTTCCCGCCGGACGCCCTCCCGCGCTTTCTCCGGCTACCCGCGCTCGCTCAGCCCCTCCCGCGCCTTCGGTTCTTCCGCGCGTGTGGTCCCTCACCGCGCCTTTTCCGGTACGGCCGCGCTTTCCGGTACGACGGGCCGCGACGTCACCCTCGCGGAACCCGGGGATGGTCACGGCTCGCGGGTTCGGGGTGGTTGTGGCTCTTGGGTTTGGGGTGGTTGGGGGTGGCGGGGGCGATCAGGGTGCGGGCGGGGTCCCAGGTGGTGTGCTGAAGGAGGCGGGAACGCATGCCCGCCCACCCCGCCGCCCCCGCGATCACCACCCAGGCGTCCGGCGCACCCGAGGCGAACCGGCGGGCCTGTCGCAGCCACGAGGCGGCCTCCTCCGGCCAGCTCACCACCTCCCGTACCACCCCGCCCCCGGCCTCCCACTCCGCGACGAACCGTTCGGCCGCCGCCACCGACCCCGGGTCGCGGCCGTGCCCCACCGAGACGGTCACCACCCCGGGCACCTGCCACTTCAGCAGGCCCGCGAGCTCCGCCACCGTCCGGGCCTGACCTGGCTCAACCACTGTTCCTCCATTCCCGGTACTTCTCGGGCAGGCAGACCGCGCACGGCCGGTAACCCGCCGACACGGCGGCCGGTTCGTCGGCGAAGAAGACGCGGTGACGGACGTACCCTCCGGCCGCGATGGCCCGCAGCGCGGACGGGCAGTCCAGCCGCCCGTAGACACGCTGCCGCCGGTGGCCGCCAAGCGCCCCGGGCGACGGGCTGAGGTACGCACGTCCATCGGCCCCGGTCAACACATAAACGCCGGTCACGAGCCGCCTCCCCCGGCCAGCACATGCGGGCCGGTCACGAGCCGCCTGCCCCGGCCGGCACAGCCGGGCCGGACATGCGGCCGCCGGCCCCCGGTCGGCGCATACCGGCAGTCGTGGTCCGTCCGGCCGGCACATGCGCGCCGGTCATGCGGCCGCCGGCCCCTGGTCGGCGCATACCGGCAGTCGTGCCGTGTCTGGTCCGTCGGGCCGGCACATGCGGGCCGGTCATGTGGCGTCGTGGAAGACGAGGCCCAGGGTGTGGCGGAGGCCGGAGCGGATCGTGCTCACGCCGTGGCGTACCGGGGAGGCCGACCAGCCGCGCGACGATCGGACCGGGTGGTCGCGGGTGGTGAACACCAGGCCGTGGCCTTGGGGCAGCATCGTCACCGTGCCGCGAGACTGGGCGCGGGGGCGCTGCTCGACCAGCAGGAACTCGCCGCCGGTGTAGTCGGCGCCCGGCACGTCCAGACCGATGACCACCTGGAGCGGGAACACCAGGTCGCCGTAGAGGTCCCGGTGCAGGGCGTTCCAGTCGCCTTCGCCGTACTTGAGGAGGATTGGTGTGGGTTTGACCTGCCCGGCGGCGTGGCAGCGCTCCAGCCACTCGCCGAACTCCTCCGGCCAAGGCGCCGCCCAGCCCAGCCTGGCCGCCCAGTCGCGGGCGATGGGCAGCAGCCGGGGGTAGAGCGTCTCCCGCAGCGCCGCCACCACCTCGGGGAAGGGCTCACGGAAGTACCGGTACTGCCCGGAACCGAAGCGGTGGCGGGCCATGTCGACGGTGGAGCGGAAGCGGGCCACGTCGTCGTACAGATCGGCGATCTCCCGGCATTCCGCCGCCGTCAGCAGCGGCCCGGTGAGGCCGCAGCCGTGGGCGTCGACCTCGCGGGCCAGCGCGGGCCAGTCGGTCGCCGCGACCCGGTCCCGGATCGCGGCGTCGTGGGTTCTGTCCTGGATGTCGGTCATGATGGTCCTTCAGATGAGCGCCGGCTGGAGGGCACCCTCGTGGGTGAGCAGGAACCGCTTGCGCTCGATCCCGGCCGCGTAGCCGGTCAGCGCGCCGCCCGCGCCGATGACGCGGTGGCACGGCCGTACGATCAGCAGGGGGTTGGCCCCCACCGCGGCGCCGACCGCCCGGATGCGGTCGCGCGGCGCGCCGATGCGCGCGGCGATCTCGCCGTAGGTGGTCGTCTTCCCGTACGGCACCGCCGCGACCTCGGCCCAGACCCGCTGCTGGAACGCGGTCCCGGACGGGCCCAGGTCGAGGTCGAAGGCGGTGCGCTCACCGGCGAAGTACTCGGCGAACTGCCGCACGGCCTCGGCGAACGGCGCGTCGGCCCTGATGGCCCCCTCCGGCACCGGCACGCCCACCTTGACTGAGGTCAGCGTCTCGCCGATGCCGGTGAGGACGATCTCGCCGATCGGGCTGTCGATGGTGGTGTAGATGCTCATGTTGAGTAGAACACCGCCGAGACCCGAAATGAGGCGCGGTTTTCGGACTTCGTGCTGGTCACCCGGCCGCGGGAGGCGGCGGCTACTCGACCGGGCCGGGTGACGTCTCTTCAGCCCAGGTGGCTCAACCCAGATGGGGCCTTTGCCCAGGTGGTGGCTCAGCCCAGGTGGGGCTTTGCCCGGATGGGGCTTTGCCCTGATGGGGCTCAGCTCAGGTGGCGGTCGAACCAGGCGATCAGCCGGTCCCATGCCTGTGCCGCGGCCGTGGGGTTGTAGCGCTGGCCGGTGTCGTTGAAGAACGCGTGCCCGGCTCCGGCGAACGTGGCGATCTCGTGGGTCAGCCCCGCCTTCTCCAGCGCCGCCCGCGCGGCGTCGCGGGTGGCGTTGACCCGGTCGTCCTGCTCGGCGTAGACGCCCAGGACGGCGGCCTTGGTGCCGGTCAGGTCGGCGCCCGCGGGCAGGGGGCCGTAGAAGGGGGCCGCGGCGGCCAGGCGCGGTTCGGACGAGGACAGCAGCAGCCACGTCATGCCGCCGCCGAAGCAGAAGCCGACCATGCCGAGCTTGGCGCCCTTCGCGCGGTTCTGGAGTTCGCCCAGGGCGGCCTTCATGTCGGCGACGAACTGTTCCGGCGGGATCTCGCCCAGCTTGGCGGTGGCCTGCGCGGTGTCGGTGAACGCGGCGGTGCCGCCGTCGCGGGAGAGCAGGTCGAGGGCGAGCGCGGAGTAGCCGGCGGCGGCCAGGCGACCGGCGACCGATCGGGTGTGGTCGTTGAGCCCGCGGTTCTCGTGGATGACCAGGACCGCGCCCTTGGGGTCGCGTGCCGCTGCCCAGGCGCCCTGGAGTTCCGTGCCCTGCGGGCCGGGGAAGGTGATGGCCTCGGTGGGCAACGGGGAGGGGCCGGCGGGCGGGCCTGACGCGGCTGTTCCGGACGGGCTGGCGCCGGTCCCGGACGGGCTGGCGCCGGTGGCGGACGGGTTCGCGCCGGTCCCGGGTGTGCCGGTGGTGGGCGAGGCAGCGGGCGGGTCGGCGCCGCAGGCGGCCAGGAGCGCGCCCGCCGCGGGCAGGGTGAGCCCGAGCAGGCCCAGCCGCCTCAGAGCCTCGCGGCGCGGGATGAGTCCCTCGGCGTGGTCGAGGGCCACCTCTTCCGCGAGATACCGCTTGAAGGGTGACATCATGCCCGGACCGTACGCCGGGCCACCGAAAGCTCGGATAAAGCCCACGCAGCGCAACCCCCAAACCTCCGGCAAGGCCCGCGCGGGTCAAGCCACACAACCTCCGGCAAGGACCACGCGAGGCAAACCCCCTAACCTCGGCAGAGGCCGCGCGGAGCAAACCGCAGACCCCGAAGTTCCACGGAGGCATGCCTCCTGCCGGGCACAGGGCGCACACGGGTCAAGCCACAAACCCCAAGGCTCACGCAGGCGTGCCTCAAACCTCGCGCACGGCGCGCGAAGCCTCGTACAAAGCGCGCGAAACTCCGCGCAGGGCGCACGCGGTGCAAGTCGCCTAGCCCTGGTAAGGATTGGGTGTTGCGGGGATTTAGGGCCTGTCGGGCGAAAAATCGTGTAAAGGCGTGCGTTACGGCAGTTTTCGCGGGTGGTTGGTGACATGGGCGATGACATCGGGAGTCCCCCCGACGCCCATCCTGCGGAAGGACAGCATGAAGCCTCGCATATCCCGCCCGGCCGCCAAGTCAGGCGCCCCCCGGGTACGGCTGCCGCGCCTGGCGGCGCTGGTGCTGGCCGGTGGAGCGGTCCTGGCCACCGCCGGCGCCGCCCACGCCGGCCAGGCAGAATCCCCTGAGCCCCTGGAGCTCAGGCTCGTCCTCGACGACTGCCCGGCCAAGGTCCAGCCGTGACCCAGCACGACGCCCGCGAGGACACCGCGCTCCTGGAAAGCGCCCTCTTCGCCGTCAAGCGGGTGATCGTCGGCCAGGACCACATGGTCGAGCGCCTCATGGTGGCGGTGCTGGCGCGCGGTCACTGCCTGCTGGAAGGCGTGCCGGGCATCGCCAAGACGCTCGCGGCCGAGACGATGGCCACGGTGGTGGGCGGTACGTTCGCCAGGATCCAGTTCACCCCCGACCTGGTCCCGTCCGACATCGTCGGCACCCGGATCTACCGTCCCTCCACCGAGAGCTTCGACATCGAGCTCGGCCCGGTCATGGCCAACCTGCTGCTGGCCGACGAGATCAACCGCGCACCGGCCAAGGTGCAGTCGGCCCTGCTGGAGATCATGGCGGAACGCCAGGTGAGCATCGGCGGCGTCACGCACCCGGTGCCCGCCCCGTTCCTGGTGCTGGCCACCCAGAACCCCATCGAGTCGGAAGGCGTCTACCACCTGCCCGAGGCGCAGCGGGACCGCTTCCTCATGAAGATCGACGTGGGCTATCCCAGCGAGTCGGAGGAGCTGGCGATCGTCTACCGGATGAGCGTGGACCCGCCGCGGGCCCGACCGATCCTGGACCCGGCCCGGGTGATCGCGCTGCAGGGGCGCGCCGACCGGGTGTTCGTCCACCACGCGGTCGCCGAGTACGCCGTCCGCCTCGTCTACGCCACCCGGGAGCCGGAGCGCTACGCCGTAACGGACGTGGGGCGGATGCTGGCTTTCGGCGCCAGCCCGCGCGCCACGCTCGGCCTGCTGGCGGCCGCCCGCGCGCTGGCGCTGCTGCGCGGCAGGGAGTACGTCCTGCCGGACGACGTCAGGGACGTGGCGCACGACGTGATGGCGCACCGGCTGGTGCTGTCGTTCGACGCGCTGGCCGAGGGCGTCACGCCCCGCGAGCTGGTCGGCCGCGTCCTGGCGGCCGTGCCGGCACCGGTGATCGCGCCGCAGCCAGCGTCGCCGCAGTCAGCGCAGCAGCCAGCGCAGCAGCCAGCGGCGCAGTCAGCGCAGCAGCCAGCGTCGCAGTCAGGGCCGCACCCCGCGCCCTACCCCGCGCCGCAGCAGGCGCCACACCAGACAGCGGCGATGGGAAGGGGGGAGTCGGCGGCATGAACCTGCACGGTTACGAACGGGCCGAGCCCGCGCTGCGCCGCCTGGAGCTGACGATCACCCGGCGGCTCGACGGGCTGCTGCAGGGCGACCATCTCGGGTTGCTGCCCGGTCCCGGCACCGAGCTCGCGGAGGCGCGGCCGTACCAGGTGGGCGACGACGTGCGGCGGATCGACTGGAACGTGACCGCGCGCAGCAACGAGCCGCACGTGCGGGACGTGGTCGCCGACCGCGAGCTGGAGCTCTGGGTGCTGCTGGACGCCAGCGCCAGCATGGACTTCGGCACCGTCGCCATGGAGAAGCGCGACCTGGCCCTGGCCGCGACGGCCGCGCTCGGCTTCCTCACCCAGCGCACCGGCAACCGGATCGGCGCGCACCTCCTGCACGGTTCCGGCCTGCGGGCGCTGCCGGCCAGGACCGGCCGTCCGCACCTGATGGCGCTGCTGCAGGAGATCTTCACGATGCCGCGCTCCCGGCCGGGCACGAAGGGGGCCGCCCTGGGCGCGGCGGCCGGGCGACTCGGACGCACGGTGGTGCGCCGCGGGCTGGTCGTGGTGGTCTCCGACTTCCTCGATCCGCCGCAGACCTGGGAGGGGGAGTTGCGGCGGCTGGCCGTACGCCATCAGGTGCTCGCGGTCGAGGTGCTGGACCCGCGCGAGCTCGCGCTGCCCGACGTGGGGCTGCTCACGCTGATGGACCCGGAGACGGGCCGGCGCCGCGAGTACGCGACCGCCAGCGCCCGGCTGCGCCGCCGCTACGCCGAGGCCGCGGCGGAGCAGCGCGACGGGATCGAGGCGGCGCTGCGCCGGGCCCGCGCCACGCACCTGCGGCTGCGCACCGACGGCGACTGGGTGCGCGACCTGGTGGAGCACGTGCTGCGCCAGCGGCGGCTGGCGCGGCTGGGCGCGCGCGGCACGTGGCAGGGAGGGGGCGGCGCCGCATGACGCTGATCTCTCCGGTCTGGCTGTGGCTGCTCGTGCCGGTCGCGCTGCTCGCGCTCGCCTACGTCCTGATGTCGGTACGGCGCAGCGCCTACGCCGTCCGCTTCACCAACCTGGACCTGCTGGACAAGGTGGCGCCGAAGCGGCCCCGATGGCGGCGGCACGTTCCCGCGGGCGCGCTGCTGGCCATGTTCGCCCTGCTCGTGCTCGGGTTCGCCCGTCCGACGGCGGAGGTGCAGGTGCCCAGGGAACGGGCGACGATCATGGTGGCGTTCGACGTGTCGGCCTCGATGGGCGCCACGGACGTGGCCCCGGACCGGTTCACGGCGGCGCGGGCGGCGGCGACGCAGTTCGTGCGCGGGCTGCCGGAGCGCTTCAACCTCGGGCTGGTGACGTTCTCCTCGGAGGCGTCGGTGGCGGTGCCGCCGACCACCGACCGGCAGGCCGTCTTCAGCGCCCTGGACCGCCTGACCACTGCGTCGGGCACCGCGATCGGTGACGCCGTGTACTCCTCGCTGGAGGCCATCGCCGGCCTCGACCGCGAGGCGGAGACGCCGCCCGCGCACATCGTCCTGCTGTCGGACGGCTCCAACACCACCGGCCGCAGCGTGCGCGAGGCCGCCGCGCAGGCCGCCTCGCGCGGTGTCCCGGTCACGACCATCGCGTACGGCACGCCGGGCGGCACCGTCGAACTCCAGGGCAGCCGGGTGCCGGTGCCCGTGGACGGCCCGGCGCTGCGCGAGCTGGCCGAGTCCGCGGGCGGCGGCTTCTACGAGGCGGCCAGCGGCGACGAGTTGCAGGCCGTCTACCAGGACATCGGCACCTCGGTCGGCTACCGGACGGAACGGCAGGAGATCTGGATGTGGTTCGTGGCCGCGGGCCTGGCGGCGGCGCTGGTCGCGGCCGTGGGGTCCATGATCTGGTTCTCGAGGCTGCCATGACGGGGACGCGCAGGGGGCTGGGGACGCCGCGTGGGCCCGACTTCGTCGCGCCGCCGCCGGGCCACTCCGTGCTCGGTGAGCCTGCCGGGGAGGTGGCGGCAGCCGTACCGGCTGGGCGGGCTCCTCGCAGAGGAGCGCTGCTGCTCAGCGCGGTGCTCGTCGCGAGCCTGACGGGCGCGGTGGCGGGGTTCGCGGGCGCGGGGCTGGCGAGCGGCCCCGCACCGGTCACGCTGCCCCGCGCGGCGCCCGCCGCGCCCAACACGGCCGGACTGTCCGGTACGGCGGCGCGGCTGCTGCCCAGCGTGGTCTCGATCGACGTCGGCAGGGGCGGCGGTTCCGGCTTCATCGTGGACGGCGACGGCCACGTCATCACCAACGCCCACGTCGTCGGCGAGGCGAGCACGGTGGGCGTGGTGCTGAACGACGGTCGCAGGTTCTCCGCCAGAGTCCTGGGTGCTGATCAGGATGAGGATCTGGCGGTGCTGGAGGTGGCGGGCGTCACTGGGCTCGCGCCCGCCACCTTGGGCCGTTCGGCCGACCTGGCGGTCGGTGACCAGGTGCTGGCGATCGGTTCGCCGCTGGGCCTGTCGGGCACGGTGACTGCGGGCATCGTCAGCGCCCTCGACCGCCAGGTACGGCTGGGCGGCACCTCCCGCAGCGCGGTGCAGACCGACGCCTCCATCAACCCGGGCAACTCCGGCGGCCCGCTGGTCAACGCCCGCGGCGAGGTCGTGGGCGTGAACACGGCGATCGCGGCGAGCAGGGGTGGTGGCAACATCGGCATCGGCTTCGCGATCCCGATCGACCGCGCGGCCCCCATAGCCGAACAAATCATCAGAGACTAGGACACATGCGCCTGTTGGTCGTCGAAGACGAAGAGGACCTGGTCGACGCGCTGCGTGTCGGCCTGGCCCGTGCCGGATACGCGGTGGACGTGGCTCTGGACGCGCCCGCCGCGCACGAGAAGCTCCAGGTCAACACCTATGACCTGGTGCTGCTCGACCTGAACCTGCCCGGCGGCGACGGCTTCCAGGTGTGCAGGGAGATCCGCGCGGCGGGCAGCGGCGTGCGGGTCATCATGGTGACCGCCCGCGACCGGCTCGACGACCGGGTGCGCGGGCTCGACGAAGGCGCCGACGACTACCTGGTCAAGCCCTTCGCCTTCCCCGAACTGCTGGCCAGGGTACGCGCGCTCCTGCGCAGGGACACCGGCGGCACCTCCGTCCTGGAAGTCGGACAGCTGCGGATCGACACCGCCAGGATGGAGGTGTCGCTGGGCGGCCGCGCGCTGGCGCTCACCCCCAAGGAGTACGGCGTGCTCCACTACCTGATGACCAGGCCGGGGCACGTGGTCTCCTCGGAGGAACTCCTGGAGCACGTGTGGGACGAGCACGCCGACCCCTTCACCAACACCGTCCGGGTCACGGTCGGCAACCTGCGCCGCAAGCTCCAGGAGGACGGGCTCATCGAGACCGTCATCAGCAGGGGCTACCGGCTGAAGGAGCCGGCATGATCCACACGATCAGGTTCCGCCTCACGGTGCTGTACTCGGGACTGCTGTTCGTGCTGGCCGCGCTGGTACTCGGCGGCATCTACTGGGGCGTGTCCACGACCACCGACCAGCGGCCGTACACCACGGAGCTCGCCAAGACCTACCGGGGCGGCGAGTACCAGGGCAAGCAGGAGGTCGTGATCGTCGGGGAGGTCGAGAACGCGGTCAACGTCAAGACGCTGGCCACGCTGCGCGACTACTCGCTGCTGACGCTGGGCGCGCTGTTCCTGGCCAGCCTCGGCATCGGGTGGGTGCTGTCCGGCCGCGTCCTGCGCCCGGTGCGGGCCATCACCCGCACGACCGAGGAGATCCAGGCCACCGACCTGACCCGGCGCATCCGGCTGAAGGGCCCGCGCGACGAGCTGCGCGACCTGGCCGACACCGTCGACACCATGCTGGACCGGCTGGAGTCCGCCTTCAGCGCGCAGCGCCGGCTCATCGACGACGCCTCGCACGAGCTGCGCAGCCCGCTGACGATCATCCGGGCCAACGTGGACGCCGTCCTCGCCAGTTCCGAGGCCAGCGAGGAGGAGCGCACCAGGGCGGTGGCCGTCGTGGACCGCGCGACCACCCGCATGACCCGCCTGGTCGAGGACCTGCTGGCCAGCGCCAGACGCCAGGGCTCCGCCTTCGCCGACGCCGACCTCGACCTGGCCAAGGTGGTGCAGGAGGCCAGCGAGGAGTACGGCGCGCTGGCCGCCGCCCGCGGCCTGACCCTGACCCGCCGGCTGGAACAGGACCTCGCGATGAGCGGCGACCACGACGCGCTGCGCCGCGCCGTGGCCAACCTCCTGTCCAACGCGGTACGGCTCTCGCCTCCGGACGGCCGCGTCCGGGTGGCGGCGGGCCGGGAGGACGGCTGGCTCTGGACCGCGGTCGCCGACGACGGCCCCGGCCTGTCGGAGGAGGACCAGCCGAGGGTCTTCGACCGGTTCTGGCGGGGCGAGAGCAGCCGCCGCGACCGGCACACGGGCCTCGGCCTGGCCATCGTGCGGCAGATCGTGGAGTCGCACGCCGGCAGGGTCGCGGTCTTCTCCCGGCTCGGCGCGGGGGCGACGTTCGTGCTGTGGTTCCCGCCGCTGGGCGGGACCAGCGCCCCGGTCCCCAGCGAAAACCCGTTCCCCTAGCGGACCCGTTCCCCTTGCGGACCCGTTCCCCTTGCGGGCCCGTTCCCTAGGCGAGCACGTGGCCGCTGAGCTTGACGCCCTCCTCCACCGACAGCGCCACGCAGTAGGCGGTCCTGTGCCTCGGCCAGGTCGCCTCCACCGGCGCGAAGGCCGTCCAGGTGACCGTGTCGCGCAGCTCCTTCTTGATCCTGACCTTCTCCTCGCAGCCCTTCGTGGACGCCTCGATCACCTTGTCGTCGCCGGGCCAAGGCTCGTCGGGCAGCACCCAGACCCCGGCGAACTCGTAGACGTGTGGCTTCTCGCACGTCACCAGCGTCGCGAAGCCGTCGGCGGCGAGGTCGTCGAAGCAGTCGCCGGGACGCAGGTCGGTGGCGTGGTAGGTCTGCGCGGTGGGCGACGCGGCCGCAGAGGGCGCCGCGTCGCCGGAGGAGGCGGAGCAGCCGGAACAGGCGGTGGCCGCCAGCAGCGCGGCGGCGGCTAACAGGGATCGCACGCCAGGCAGCGTGTCATTCGGAGATCACATCGCGATATCGCCTTCCGCACACCCACAGCGTGATCGCGTAGGCCACGCCGGGCAGCACGAAGACGGCGACGCGCAAGCCGTTCAGGAGCATGGGGTAGAGGTCGGCGGGGACGGCCAGCAGCGGCGGGCCCGCGGTGAGGTCGGTGGTGAACCACGTCGCCGACCAGATGACCGTGAAGAAGACCACGACCGCGACGCCCAGCGCGGTCCGCACCGGCGCGGCGGCGGGGCGCTGCACGACCTGGTGGTAGGCGCGGTCGCCGGTGAAGCGGCGCTCGATGAACGGCCAGAACAGCAGGATCGCGAAGAAGCCGCCCAGAACGAGCATGGGGATCCAGAGCCCGGCCGCGAAGGTGAAGCCGGCGATCGTGAACTCCCACGGCGGCAGCAGGCGCAGCATGCCTTCGAGCACGCCGTAGTACCAGAACGGCTGCGCCGACGGCGGCGCGGCGCCGGGCTGGTAGGTCTGCTGCGCGGTCCAGACCGGGTTGACGACGACGAACGTGGCCAGGGCGGCGACGACCGTGAACGTGCCCAGCGAGGTGATGCCCTGCTTGAGGGAGAAGGCGGGGAAGAACGGCACCCCGGTGACCTTGCCGCTCTCGCCGCGGTGCTCGGTGTGCTTCTGCCGCCAGGTCAGCACCAGCGCGTGCAGCGGCACCAGCGCCAGCAGGAGGCCGGGCACCAGCAGCACGTGGGTGACGAAGGCGCGCGGGATCACCTGGCCGGGGAAGGCGCCGTCGAAGACGAAGGACGACAGGTAGGTGCCGACCAGCGGGATCGACAGCAGCAGTCCCTGGGCCTCGCGCAGCCCGGACATGGCGAGCTGGTTGGCCGGCAGCGTCACCCCGAGGAACGACTCGAACAACGCCAGCCCGAACAGCAGCGCGCCCAGCACCCACGTCAGCTCCCGCGGCTTCCTGAACGCCCCGGTGAAGAACACGCGGAACATGTGGGCCACGATCGCCAGTACGAAGATCGTCGCCGACCAGTGGTGCATCTGCCGGATGAGCAGCCCGCCGCGCACGTCCACGCTCAGCTCGCGCACCGACGCGAACGCCGCGCCGGCCTCCGGCTTGTAGAAGAGCGTGAGGAACGTGCCGGTCAGGACCAGCAGGACGAAGGAGTAGAGCGCGAACTCGCCCAGCAGGAACGACCAGTGGGTGGGGAAGAGTTTGCGCAGGTTGGGCGCGAGCCAGCGGCCTGTGCCGAGCCGGTCGTCCAGGTAGCGGGCGCTGCCCGTGGCGGCCCGTGACGATCCGGCGGTCAGGCGCGCGCGACGGGTCGGCTTGGTGGTGGGGGTGGCCATCGGCGCCTCCCGGTCAGGGGGTGCTCTGATTCTCCTCCTACCCCACAGCTTTCTCAAGAATTGGTGTAAACCAATTGGTATAAACCAATTTCCGGGAGACTGGAGTTTTAATTGGATTAGACCTCATGCTGGCCGTTGACCTGGGAAAACAGCGACTTAACCGACCTGTGCAGTTTCATCATCTTTTTCGCCGGTACAGTCCAGGGCAGAGGCGTTGATTGGAGCTGTGGTGGCCAAGTTCGTTTACGATTTCACCGAGGGCAACAGGGACCTCAAGGACCTGCTCGGCGGCAAGGGAGCCAACCTCGCCGAGATGACCAACCTCGGGCTGCCGGTTCCCCCCGGGTTCACGATCACCAGCGAGGCGTGCCGTCACTACCTGGCGGAAGGCTCCGTCCCCGAGGGGCTGGAGCAGGAGATCGCCGACCACCTGAGCGCGCTGGAGAGCGCGATGGGCAAGAAGCTCGGCCAGGCCGACGACCCGCTGCTCGTCAGCGTGCGCTCGGGCGCCAAGTTCTCGATGCCCGGCATGATGGAGACCGTCCTCAACATCGGGCTCAACGACGAATCCGTCCACGGCCTGGCCAAGCAGGCGGGCGGCAACGACCGCTTCGCCTGGGACTCCTACCGCAGGCTCATCCAGATGTTCGGCAAGACCGTCCAGGACATCGACGGCGACCTGTTCGAGCACGCGCTGGAGGAGCTCAAGCAGGACCGCCAGGACACCGACCTCACCGCGCGCGAACTCCAGGGCCTCGTCGAGACCTACAAGGGCATCGTGCGCGAGCAGACCGGCAAGGACTTCCCCGCCGACCCCGGCGAGCAACTGCGCCTGGCTGTGAAGGCCGTCTTCGACTCCTGGAACGCGCCCCGCGCCATCCTCTACCGCCGCCAGGAACGCATCCCCGCCGACCTCGGCACCGCCGTCAACATCGTCGCCATGGTCTTCGGCAACCTCGGCGACGACTCCGGCACCGGCGTCGCCTTCACCCGCGACCCCGGCTCGGGCCGCCAGGGCATCTACGGCGACTACCTCCAGAACGCCCAGGGCGAGGACGTCGTCGCCGGCATCCGCAACACCGTCCCGCTGCAGGACCTGGAGCGCATCGACAAGACCTCCTACGACGAGCTCCTGTCGATCATGGAGACGCTGGAGACCCACTACCGCGACCTGTGCGACATCGAGTTCACGATCGAGCGCGGCAAGCTGTGGATGCTGCAGACCCGGGTCGGCAAGCGCACGGCCGCCGCCGCCTTCCGCATCGCCGTGCAGCTCGTCGACCAGGGCCTCATCACGCTCGACGAGGCCGTGACCCGGGTGAGCGGCGACCAGCTCGCGCAGCTCATGTTCCCCCGCTTCGGCAAGGACGGCGACCGCGAGAAGATCACCAAGGGCATGAACGCCTCGCCGGGCGCCGCCGTCGGCAAGGCCGTCTTCACCTCCGAGCGCGCGGTCGAGCTGGCCGAGCAGGGTGAGGACGTCATTCTCGTGCGCAGGGAGACCAACCCCGACGACCTGTCCGGGATGATCGCCGCCCGCGGCGTCCTCACCTCGCGCGGTGGCAAGACCTCCCACGCGGCAGTGGTCGCCCGCGGCATGGGCAAGACCTGCGTGTGCGGGGCGGAGGAGCTGGAGGTCTCCGCCTCGGAGCGGCGCTTCACCGCGCCGGGCGGGATCGAGGTGCGCGAGGGCGAGGTCATCTCGATCGACGGCAGCACCGGGGAGGTGTTCCTCGGCGAGGTGCCGGTCGTGGACTCGGCCGTGGTGGAGTACTTCGAGGGCGCGGAGCCCGATGACGACCTGGTGCGGGCGGTCGACCGGATCATGTCGCACGCCGACTCGGTACGCAGGCTCGGGGTCCGGGCCAACGCCGACAACCCGGAGGACGCGGCCAGGGCGCGGCGTTTCGGGGGTCAGGGGATCGGGCTGTGCCGTACCGAGCACATGTTCCTGGGCGAGCGCCGCCAGCTCGTCGAGGACCTCGTGCTGGCACGTTCCTCCAAGGAGGGGCGGCAGAAGGCGCTGGACGCGCTGGAGCCGCTCCAAAAGTCCGACTTCATCGGGATTTTTCAGGCAATGGAGGGTCTTCCTGTCACCATTCGCCTCATCGACCCGCCCCTGCACGAGTTCCTGCCCGATCTCGTCGCCCTCTCCGTCAAGGCCGCCACGGGCGAGGCCACGGACAAGGACCGCGCGCTGCTGGCCGCCGTCAAGGGCCTGCACGAGGAGAACCCCATGCTCGGCCTGCGCGGGGTACGGCTCGGCCTGGTCATCCCCGGCCTGTTCGCCATGCAGGTGCGGGCCATCGCCGAAGCCGCCCGCGAGGTGCCCGGCGCCCGCCCGGAGATCATGATCCCGCTCGTGGCCGCCGTCCAGGAGCTGGAGGCGGTCCGCGAGGAGGCCGTCAAGATCCTTCAGGAGGCCGGCGTCGAGGCCCTGGTCGGCACCATGATCGAGACCCCGCGGGCCGCGCTCACCGCCGGGCAGGTCGCCGAGGCCGCCGAGTTCTTCTCCTTCGGGACCAACGACCTCACCCAGATGACCTGGGGCTTCTCCCGCGACGACGTCGAGGCCGCCTTCTTCTCCCGCTACCTGGAGCTCGGCATCTTCGGCGTCTCCCCGTTCGAGACCCTCGACCGCGACGGCGTCGGACGCCTGGTGCGCCTGGCCGTCGAGGAGGGCAGGGCCACCCGGCCCGGCATCAAGCTCGGCATCTGCGGCGAGCACGGCGGCGACCCCGACTCGGTCCACTTCTGCCACGAGGCGGGGCTCGACTACGTCTCCTGCTCGCCCTTCCGCATCCCGGTCGCGCGGCTGGAGGCGGGCCGGGCCGTACTGACACAGGACGACTCCGACACCCGCTGACCCCACCGGCGCCAGGCCGGACGGCCTGGCGCCCCGTCCAGACGCGTAGGGAGGTGTTCACCGGGGCAGTACTCCCAGCACAGGAGGGGTTGGGTGGACAGGGGTAGACTCACCGTTCTTATGTCCCGCTATGACCAGCATGACCAGGAGCGCTGGGTGCCGGAACCACCCGGCAACCCCGAGCGCAGCCCGTTCGGGCGGGACCGGGCCCGCGTGCTCCACAGCGCCGCCCTGCGCCGCCTCGCGGCCAAGACCCAGGTCGTCGGACCCGGCGAGACGTTCGGGGTCGGCCAGCACATCCCGCGCACCCGGCTGACGCACTCGCTGGAGTGCGCCCAGGTCGGCAGGGAGATGGGCGCCACGCTCGGCGTCGACCCCGACCTGGTGGAGACCGCCTGCCTGGCGCACGACCTCGGGCATCCGCCGTTCGGGCACAACGGCGAGGTCGCGCTCAACGCGCTCGCCCCCTCGTGCGGCGGCTTCGAGGGCAACGCCCAGAGCCTGCGCCTGCTCACCCGCCTGGAGGCGAAGGTCCTCACCGAGTCCGGCGAGAGCGCCGGGCTCAACCTGACCAGGGCCGCCCTGGACGCCTCCATCAAGTACCCCTGGACCTGCGACAAGTCCCCCAAGTTCGGCGTCTACCAGGACGATCTGCCGGTCTTCGAGTGGATCCGCGACGGTGCCCCCGAGGGCCGGGTCAGCTTCGAGGCCCAGATCATGGACTGGGCCGACGACGTGGCGTACTCCGTCCACGACCTCGAGGACGCCCTGCACGCCGGATACGTCACCCCCGAGGCCCTCCAGTCGGCCGCGGAGCGCCGCGACGTCTGCGAGGTCACCCGGCTCTGGTACGCCCGCGACGCCGACCCCGGCCGGCTCGAAGAGGTCTTCGCCAAGCTCATCGCCGACCCGCTCTGGCCCCGCGCGTTCGCCGCCACCATCGCCGACCTGGCCGGCCTCAAAGCCCTCACCAGCGGCCTCATCGGACGCTTCTGCCGCTCCGCGCAGAGCGCCACCATCGGCGCGTACGGCCCGCGCCACCGCGCCGACCTCGTCGTGCCCGACGACACCCGGCTCGAATGCGCCCTGCTCAAAGGCGTCACCGCCCACTACGTGATGACCCGCGACGACCACCACGCCAACCAGGCCAGGCAGCGCGAGCTCATCACCGAACTGGCCTCCCTGATCACGCTCGGCGCGCCCCGCACGCTCGAACCCGCCTTCCGCCCCGCCTACCTCAAGGCCGACGACGACGCCGGCCGCGTCCGTGTCGTCATCGACCAGATCGCCTCCCTCACCGACACTTCCGCCGTCGCGTGGCACCGGCGACTTTCCGGATGACGTGAGGGGGCGGATACTGCCCCCATGGCCACATTTGTGATCGTCGGTGCCGGGCTTGCTGGGGCCAAGGCGGCGCAGACGCTGCGCGAAGAGGGCTTCGACGGCGAAATCATCCTCATCGGCGCGGAAACCGAACGACCCTACGAACGCCCGCCCCTGTCCAAGGGCTATCTGCAGGGCAAGAGCGAACGAGAAAAGATCTTCGTCCACGCTGCCGACTGGTACGCGGACCACGATATCGACCTGCGGCTCGGCCTCCGGGCCACCCGGCTGGACGTGGGCAGCCGCACGGTCCGGCTGTCGGACGGGTCGCGGCAGCCGTACCACAAGCTGCTCATCGCGACCGGATCCAGTCCCAGACGCCTGCCGGGGCCCGCGCGCTACCTGCGCACCGTGCAGGACAGCGAGGCGCTCAAGGAGCGCTTCGCCCGCGGCGGGCGGGTGCTCGTCGTCGGCGCCGGCTGGATCGGCCTGGAGACCGGCGCCGCGGCCCGCGGCGCGGGCTGCGAGGTGACGATCGTCGAGCCGGAGCCCACGCCGCTGCACCGCGTGCTCGGCCCCGAACTCGGCGAGGTCTTCGCGGACGTGCACCGCCGCAACGGCGTCGACCTGCGCCTCGGCACCGCCGTCGCGGAGATCACCCAGGCCGGGGTACGGCTCAGCAGCGGCGAACGGCTCGAAGCCGACCTCGTCGTCGTCGGCATCGGCGCCGCGCCCGACACCGGCCTGGCCGTGGACGCCGGGCTCGACGTCGCCGACGGCATCCTGACCGACGCCGCCCTGCGCACCTCCGACCCCGACGTCTACGCCGCCGGCGACGTGGCCGAGGCCTTCAACCCGCTGTACGGCCGCAGGCTGCGCGTCGAGCACTGGGCCAACGCGCTCAACAGCGGCCCCGCCGCCGCCCGGTCCATGCTGGGGCAGGAGGTGGTGTACGACCGCGTGCCGTACTTCTTCAGCGACCAGTTCGAGATCGGGATGGAGTTCTCCGGCGACATCCAGGGCTACGACGAGGTCGTCTTCCGCGGCGACGTGGACGCGCTGGAGTTCATCGCCTACTGGATGCGCGACGGCCGGGTCGTCGCCGGGATGAACGTCAACGTCTGGGACGTCGTCGGCGACATCCAGGACCTCATCAGGTCAGGGGTCAAGGTCGACTCGCAGGAGTTGTCGTCGGGTCCCCGATGACGATCGGCGGCTCCTCGTCCTCCTTCGGCTTCTTCGTGTCGTTGGTCGGCTGCGGCGCCTTCTTCGACTTGCACTGCACCTGGCAGGGCGGCGTCTCGCCCAGCTTCTTGCGCAGGTCGAAGGCGGCGTCGCGGGGGGAGTAGGTCTTGTTGCCGTCGGCCCAGGCGTCCAGGAAGGCCCAGGGCTCGACCATGCCGCGGCGTACCCACCAGTAGGCGGGGCCGGTCTTCCAGGAGATGGCGAAGTACAGGTTCGAGCCGGTGTCGCGGGCGTTGCCCGATCTGCCGACCTGGCCGAGCACCTGGCCCGCCTTGACCTTGGTGCCGGGGGCCAGGCCCTCGGTGACGCTGTCGAGATGGCCGCCGAGGTAGCGGACGCCGTCGTCGCCGATGAGCGTCACGAACCTGCCCTCGCGGTCCGGGCCCTTGTCGGTCGAGGGACGCCAGCGGTTCTTGGTGTTGACCTCGTCGATCGTCCCGCCGATGGGGGCGACGAAGGCGCAGCCCTGGGCGGCCCAGATGGTCGTCTTGGGCAGGACCAGGAGTTGCCGCTGGTAGGTCGTCTTACACCCCTTGACGGGGAAGACGTACTCGTACTTGGACATCTTGGGCGGCGGCACCTTGACGGGGTCGTCGCCCGTGGGCCGCGTGAGCGGCACCTTGGGTGGGATCGTGCCGGTGACCATCGGGGTGGCGGAGGGGGTGACGGTGGCGGGCGCGCTGGCGCTGACCCCGGCCACACCGGCGCCCTGCGCACAGCCCGCGCTGACCAGCAATGCCCCCGCCACGGCGGCACTACGCCCCAAAAGCCCCGATCGCATGCTCTCCACCCGTGTCACCGTATCCAACGACAACCGTTCCCTTTGTAGCCGACCGGGAGCTCCGGCATCACCTGTTTACCCGAAAGGGCTTGCTACCTTCCCGCGTACGGCGAGGCGGGTTGGGCATGCGGCGGCGATTGTGTCGGTGCATCGCAATAGACTCTGCCGCGTGGCAGGCCGGATCCGTGATGTCGACATCGCACTCGTTCGTGAGCGTTCCCCCATCGCCGACGTGATCGGCGAGCACATCCAGTTGCGCAACGCCGGCGGCGGCAACCTGAAGGGCCTGTGCCCCTTCCACGATGAGAAGAGCCCGTCCTTCAACGTCACCCCGGAACGCGGCATGTACTACTGTTTCGGCTGCTCAGAAGGTGGCGATGTGATCACCTTCGTGGAGAAGATCGAGCATCTGCCGTTCAGCGAGGCCGTGGAGCGGCTGGCGGCGCGGGCGGGGATCACGCTCCAGTACGAGCAGGGCGGCTACGTGCCCAAGCGCGACCACGGGGAGCGCGCCCGGCTGATCGAGGCCCACCGGGCGGCGGCCGAGTTCTACCGCGACCGGCTGCTGTCGCCGGATGCCGCGCCGGGCCGGAAGTTCCTGTCGGAGCGGGGGTTCGAGCGGGCCGACGCCGAGCTGTTCGGGGTGGGCTACGCGCCCAACGAATGGGAGGCGCTGACCCGGCACCTGATGGGCCGGGGCTTCACGGCGGACGAGATCGTCAAGGGCGGGCTGGCCAAGGAGGGACGCCGGGGGCCCATCGACCGGTTCCGAGGGCGGCTGATCTGGCCGATCAGGGACGCCACGGGCGACGTGATCGGGTTCGGGGCGCGCAAGCTGATCGAGGCCGACGACGGGCCGAAGTACCTCAACACCCCCGATTCCCCGCTCTACAAGAAGTCCCAGGTGCTCTACGGCATCGACCTGGCCAAGAAGGAGATCTCCAAGCGCTCGCAGGCCGTGATCGTCGAGGGCTACACCGACGTCATGGCCTGTCACCTCGCCGGTGTGCCCACGGCCGTGGCCACCTGCGGCACGGCGTTCGGGGAGGAGCACATCAAGGTGCTGCGGCGCTTCCTGCTCGACCAGTCGGCCGCCACCGGTGAGGTGATCTTCACCTTCGACGGCGACGCGGCAGGACAGAAGGCGGCGCTGCGGGCGTTCGCCGACGAGCAGAAGTTCGTGACCCAGACCTACGTGGCCGTCCAGCCCGACGGGCTCGACCCCTGCGACCTGCGGATCAAGCAGGGCGACGCGGCGGTGCGGGATCTGGTCGCCAGCCGGGAGCCGCTCTTCCAGTTCGCGATCCGCTCCACCATCGGCCGCTACGACCTGCGCAGCAACGAGGGCAAGATCGCGGCACTCGACGCGGCGGCGCCGATCGTGGCCGGGATCAAGGACGTCGGCCTGCGCAAGCGCTACGCGATCGACCTCGACCGCTGGCTCGGCTTCATGGACGAGCGCTTCGTCATGCAGCGCATCGCCGAGGTGGGCGGCGCGCAGCAGGGCCGTCCGCAGCGGGCGCCGCGGGCCGCGCCGATCGACCCCAACGTGCGGGTGGAGGGCGAACTGCTCAAGCTGGCCGTCCAGCGCCCCGCCCTGCTCGGCCCGCGCTTCGACGCGCTCGACCCGGCGGCGTTCACCGGGGCCGACCACGTGGTGCTCCACGGCGTGATCGTCGCGTCCGGGGGCATGGCGGCGGCGGGGTTCGGCGGGCGCGAGTGGGTCGACCGCCTGCTGGACCACGCGCCCGACGAGGCGGCGCGGGGGCTGGTGACGCGCTTCGCCGTCGAGGTCATCCAGGCCGACGCGCACGTCGAGGAGAGGTACGGCGCGGCGATGCTGGCCGCCATCGAGGCGGTCGCCGTCGACCGGGCCATCGCCCAGGTGAAGGCCCGGATCCAGCGGCTCAATCCGGTGGAGGAGCAGCAGGAGTACAACCGGATGTTCGGCGAACTGGTCGCCCTGGAACAGCAGCGCCGCGTCCTACGCGACCGCGCCGCCGGAAGCTGACCCCACCACCGCCCTGCCCTACTCCTGCCCCCGACCGCCCACCCCGCGCCACGGGCCGCCCGTCGCCGTGCCATCGGACCGCCCCACGCCGCGCCATCGGGCCGTCTGACACGGCGTCGCCGAGCACTCTGTGGCGCGGTGAGTGCCGGGAGGGGCTGAACCTTCGGTGGGGTGGGGGCGTCTAAGCGGGGGTGAGTATCAAGATCGCGTTAGGTGTGGTGCTGACGGCCGCGTTGGCCGCGGTGCCCGCGCAGGCCGGGGCCCCGTGGGTGCGGGCCGTGGACCTGCCGAACTGTGGTGGTGACTACTTCAGTCCGTGCGAGGGGGCGTCCTGGCGGCTGTACCTGAGCAACGGTCAGAAGGTGAAATTTCCGGATGCGGCCAGGTACGCCACTGAGCCTGATGGATCTCTGTCCAAGGATGTGGAGGACGGGCCGGCGCCGTTCGTGCTGAGCGGGGATCGGCGGCACCTCGCCTATGTCAGGGCTTGCGACGGCAAGGTGGTCGTACGCCCCTGGCCGAAGGGGAGGGCGACCGTGCTGCCGGCCCTGGGCAAGGCGTCCGGCACCGGCTACATGAGGCTGAACCTCTCGCACGACGGCCGCTACCTGGCCGTCGACTACAGCCTGGCCGAGAAGAAGGGCCACGGGCCCGGTCTGCTGATCGACGCCACCACCGGCAGGACCGTGCGGACGTTCCCCGCCGGGGATGAGGTGATCGGCTTCAGCGCCGACGGGGACGAGGTGCTCGCGCGGCGCCCGCAGTCGGACAACACCATCCATGTGGTCGTGCTCGGTGCGAACGGCTCGGAGGTGTCCGACGTGCCTCCGCAGGCGGTGGTGTCGCACAACGCGCAGCTCGCGCTGGAGGGCGACGGGCGTACGGCGGTGGTGGTCAACACGCCCCCGAACGGCGGCTACGAGACCGTTCGCCGCTACGACCTCGCCTCGCCCGGCTGGGTCGGTCCGGCCCAGCGGATCAGCGTGCGCGGCGGGTCCAGAGGACTCGGCTGGGGTTCCGCCGGACGCCTGGAGTTCACCCACGTGTCCGGCGACGAGGCCGACTCGGTCGTCACCACCTACTCGCTCGACCCCGCCACGGGCCGGGCCAGGAAACTGGACAGGTACATGATCAGGTTCGGGGTGCCGCGATGAGGGCCGTGCTGGCGGGCGTGCTGGGCTTGCTGCTGCTGAGCGATCCGGCCATGGCACAGGTACGGCGGGGCGCGGCCGTACCGGAAAGCGGCGTGCGACAGGCGGGAGAGCAAACCGCGGGCGGCGTGCGAATGGCGGCGGCGGGGGAGGAAGCCGCGGGCGGTGTGCGACGGGCGGCTGTGCGGGGAAGCGGCGCGTGGGGGGATGGCGTGCGACCGGCGGCGGCGGGGGAGATGGGCGCGTGGGCAAGTGGCGTGCGACCGGCGGCGGTGGGGGAGAGGGGGGCGCCGAGTGGGGTGGTTCGGTTTGTTTCGGTGAAGGTGTGCGGGGAGCGGGCCTGCGGGAAGGTTCGGGTGGCGTTGCGGGACGGGCGGACCGTGGAGATCGGGGAGCGGCCCGTGATGGAGGGGTGGGGGCCGATCGCGGTCGGCGGGGACGCCGTCGCGTTCTTCCGGGCGAGGGATCGGCGGCTGGTGGTCCACCGGGTGGGGCGCAAGGCCCTGGTGGTCGGGGTGAAGAGGTTCACCGAGAAGGTGGGCGCCGACACCACGCGGCTGGCGCTCAGCCGGGACGGCCGCACGCTCAGCTACACCTCGATGGAGGGCGACGGCCCGATCAGGGTGTACGACACGACGACCGGCAAGCAGGTCGGCAGGCTGCCCGACGGCGACGTGGGCGAGCTCAGGGGGTTCAGCCCGGACGGCGACCAGGCGATGATGGTGTACGCGGGCCATCGCACGGTGCTCTACGTGCACGAGCGCGGCGGGCGCCGCCTGGTGAAGGACGTGCCGCCGCAACTGGTGGCCTACAACCTGCCCACGGGCATCGCGGGGGACGAGCACAAGGCCGGGGCGCTGTCGGCGGACGGGCGGACGGTGGCGGTGTACGTGCCGGGGAACCGGCCCCGGGTGGCCCTGTACGACCTGGCCGGCCGGACGGTCGAGGAGGTGCCGCTGGCGCGGGGGTTCGTGCCCGCCGCCGCGTTCTGGACCGGGCCGCGAGAGGTGACGTTCCGGGTGACCGCGGGCAGGCGTACCCGGCTGCTGGCGGTCTCGCTGGACACCGGCGCCGTGCGGACCACCGACTCGTATCTGGGCGTCGACCGGACCGTTCACCCGGACGGCTGAGACCATTGCGGCAAGAGGCTTGCCGCAATGGTTCCTAACGTGGGTCGCATGACGGTTCTGGTGACGGGCGCCACGGGATTCGTGGGCCGCAACGTGGTGAGGCAGCTCGTGGACGCGGGCGTGGAGACGCGGGCGACGACCCGCAGGCCCGGGAGCGCGCACGGGCTGCCGGAAGAGGTCCAGGTGGTCGGCGCCGATCTCGAACGGCCGGAGACCCTGCGCGAGGCGCTGAAGGGGGTCGCGGCGCTCTACCTGTTCCCGGTCGAGGATCGCGCCGAACAGGTGGTGGCGCTGGCCGAGGAGGCGGGGGTGCGGCGGATCGTCGACCTGTCGGCCGCCTCGGTGAGCGTGGGACTGCACCACAACCCGGTCGAGACCGTCGTCGAGCGGTCGGGCCTCACGTGGACGCACGTGCGGCCGGGCGGGTTCATGGCGAACATGCTGCAGCTCTGGGCCCCGATGGTGCGGGCCGAGCGGGTGGTGCGCTATCCGTTCGCCGACGAGCCGATGAACCTCGTCCACGAGGCGGACATCGCCGCCGTCGCCGTGAAGGCGCTGCTGGAGGACGGGCACCACGGGCGTGCGTACACGATCACCGGGCCGGCGTCGTGGACGGTGCGCGAGCAGGTGGCGGCCATCGGCGCGGCGCTCGGCGAGCCGGTGCGCTACGAGGAGGTCTCGCGCGAGCGGGCCAGGGAGCTGCTGAAGGCGCAGGGCGGGTTCGCGGCCGAGGCGGCCGATCTCATGCTCGGGTTCGTCGACTACGGCGGTGCCGACGCCACCGGCGAGGACGGCTACTCCGACCAGGACTGGTCGGCGCTGGAGCGTCCCTGGCCCGATCTGGAGCAGGTGCTGGGCCGTCCCGGCCGGACGTACGCCGATTGGGCCCGCGACCACGTGGAGGATTTCCGGTGAATTCAGCGGATTGATTCCCGATACTCCGGGCAGGGAATGCCGTGCGCCCGGCACCGCACAGTTGCCGGGCGCGCCAAACCAGATCGCGTAATTGACTTTACTTTCCTGATCAAACTCCGGCTAAACCTTAAACCGATCTCAATTTGGTAAGGGCCCCGGCCTTACCTTCAGTGACAAAAATGGGTCTGCCATTTTATGGAACCAATACTGCAGACTGTGTCCCGTGGGTGCATCGGTACTGCCAGCAGGAGCGCCATCGGTCGATCAGGTGGCGGACCTCGTCGCGAAGGGAAGGGAGCGCGGAAGCGTAACCGTCGATGACGTTGCCGCCGCGCTCGACCGATCCGAGCTGCCGTCCGACGCGCTGGAACGCGTCGTCCGCATGCTCGCCGAGAACGGCGTGGAGGTCCTCGAGCCTCAGGGCGACGACGAGACCACTCGCGCCGACGAGGAAGACGTAGGCAAACGCGCGCCGACCAGCGATCTTGTCCGCATCTACCTGCGCGAGATCGGCCGGGTGCCGCTGCTGACCGCTGAGGAGGAGGTGGAACTCGCCAAGTCGATAGAGGCCGGCCTGTTCGCCGAGGACAAGCTGGGCAACGGGGTCTCCCGCCTGGCCTTCCCCGAGCTGCGCGAGCTCGTCTGGCAGGGAACCCGGGCCAAACAGCGCCTCATCGAGGCCAACCTGCGCCTCGTGGTCTCGATAGCCAAACGCTATGTGGGCCGCGGAATGCTCTTCCTCGATCTGATCCAGGAAGGCAATCTCGGCCTCATCCGGGCCGTCGAGAAGTTCGACTACACCAAGGGCTACAAGTTCTCCACGTACGCCACCTGGTGGATCCGTCAGGCGATCACCCGGGCGATTGCCGATCAGGCCCGCACCATTCGCATTCCGGTGCACATGGTGGAGACGATCAACAAACTCGTCCGGGTGCAGCGCCAGCTTCACCAGGACCTCGGGCGCGAGCCCATCCCCGAAGAGATCGCCAAGGAAATGGACCTGCCGGTCGATCGCGTGGTGGAGATCCAGCGCATCGCCCAGGAGCCGGTCTCGCTGCAGTCGCCGATCGGTGAGGAGGATTCCGATCTCGGCGACTTCATCGAGGACGCGGACGCGGTGGTCCCCATGGAAGCCGCCGCCTTCATCATGCTCCAGGACCAGCTCGACGACATCCTGGCGACCTTGTCGGACCGCGAGCAGCGCATCATCCAGCTACGCTTCGGCCTCGCGGACGGTCATCCGCGCACGCTGGAGGAGGTCGGACGCGAGTTCGGCGTCACCCGCGAGCGCATCCGGCAGATCGAGTCCAAGACCCTGGCCAAGCTGCGCCACCCCACCCGGGCGCAGATGCTGAGGGACTACCTGGACTGAGTTCACCGACGCACGCGGGCCCGGACGCCGCCGGGCCCGCGCGTCCGTGTTACGAACAGCCCTCGAACTGAGGGACGGCAACCGTCGAGAAGTCCAGCCCCGACGTGCCGAACCACTTCTTGAGCAGCGACCTGGCCGTGCCGTCCTGGTACATGTCGGTGATCGCGCGGTTGACCGCCTCGCAGCCCTCCACGTCGCCCACCCGCAGGCCCACGCCGGTCCGCTGCTCGTTGAAGCCCGCGTTGAGCAGCCGCAGGCCGGAGCCGTCCTTGGCGGCCAGCCCCGCGAGGATGATGTCGTTGGTGGTGATGGCGTCCACCTGCTCGCCCTTCAGGCGTTCCAGGCAGGTGCCGTAGTCGGGCACAGGGACGAGCTGGGCGGCCACCTTGCGCTCCTCGACCACCCGCTGGCCGGCGTTGGCGCCCTGCACCTCGCAGATCCGCCGTCCGGCCAGGTCCCGGACGTTCTTGATCCGGCTCTCGCCGGGCCGTACCAGGATGTCCTGGTACGACAGGTGGTAGGGACCGGCGAACAACACCCGCGACTTGCGTTCCTGGGTGATGGAGAACGTGGCCAGCACCAGATCGGCCCGGTCGTCGGCGAGCACCTTCTCCCGGTCGGCGGCCAGCACGGGCACGAACGCCGGCCGCGCCCCGAGCTTGCCCGCGATGTAGCGGGCCACGTCCACGTCGAAGCCCTCGAACCCGCCGGAGGACGTGCGGACCCCGATCCCCGGCAGGTCGGTGCGGACGCCGATCCTGATCGTGTCCTTGCCCATCACGCTCCCGGCCGCGCCGTTCCCGCAGGAGGTCACCAGGAGGGCCAGTGCGGCCGCGACCAGAACCCGTCTCATCGGTACTCCCTCAGCCTGGGCCACACGCCCGCGACGATCAGCACGGCCGCGGCGCCCAGCGCCCAGGGCGCCAGCCGCCACAGGCCGTCCAGCGCGCCGTCACCGGCGGCCACGGTCCTGGTGAACGTCGCCTCGTAGCGCTCGCCGACCGTCACCAGCTCCTTGTCGAACTCGGTGAAGCTCTTGCCCAGCTCGTCGAGCTTGGCCGAGACGGCCTGCGGCGTCTGCCCCGAGGTCGCCAGCGCGCGCATCCGCCCGTCGGCCTCCTGGAAGCGCCGGTAGGCGGCGAAGTTCCCGGCGATGTTGCCGCGCACCGGGGCCAGCAGGCCCAGGCTGATCGGCTCGTTCTTGGCCAGCGTGGCGTGGTAGGCCTCCACGTTGCCGCCGTCGGCGTAGACGAGCGACTGCGACTTGTCGAGGAAGGCGTGCTCGTAGGTGTCGGCCCTGGTCGGGTCGAGCAGGTAGCGCGCCTGGTCGGCGTGGAGGCTGTTGCCGATGGCGCGGGCGCGGGCGGTGGTCAGCACCGAGTCGAACCCGTCGCGCTTGGCCGTCGCGATCGACTGCAGCGCCTGCCCCAGCACGCTCACCCCGACCAGGCCGGCGATCACGGCCAGCGCGGTCGCGACGAGCAGCGCGGGCGCCAGCCGCCTGCGGTAGGCGCGGGCCAGGTAGACCTGCAGGGCCACGATCAGGCCGCCGACGGCGAGCACCGCGGCGATCAGCCCGAGCATGAGCACCCGGACGGCGGCGCTCTCCTCGTCGTGGGTGCGCCGCACGATCGTGCCGCTCTCCAGCGTCAGGTTGTACGCCTTCGGCAGCAGCTCCAGCCGCATGAGGTTGGTGGCCTGCCGGTAGACGCGCAGCACCCGCTCCGGCGGCGCGCCCGCGGCGTGGGCGGACTGGGTGTTCAGCAGCAGCGCCTCGCCGGCCAGGCGTTCGTAGCGGCCCAGGCCGTCCAGGACCGACTGGATGGTGAGCCGCTCCGCCGGGTCGCCGTCGGCCAGCTCGAACGCGTCAAGCAGCGCCTGGTTGGCCTCGGTGCGGCGGCGCTCGTACTGGGTCATGGCGGCGGCGCGGCGCTCGCCGTACTCGCTGCCCATGAGCAGGACGTCGGCGACCTGCGCGTCCATGTCGCTCAGCCCGAGATAGAGCCCGGCGGTGGCGACGACCTGCGGGCCCGAGTCGTGGCCGATCACCCGCAGGCCCTCGCGCGCGCTGCCGCTGCCGACGGCCAGCAGCGCCGACAGCAGCGCGAGCGCGAGCAGCACGGCGGCGGTGAGGGTGCGGACGCGGCCGGGCACACTGTGGCGGGAGACGGCGGTCTGCGTGACCACCGACGCGGGGACCGCGCTCTGGGTCTGCGCGGGCGGCGGCGCGTTGGTGGGCTGGACGACCGTCATGGCGTGTTCTCGCGGATGGTGATCACGGTCCAGGCACCCACGTGGATGCGGTCGCCCGGCTTGACCGGCACCGGCACGTTGATCTTGAGCGTCCTGCCGTTGACGCGGGTGCCGTTGGCCGAGCCGGGGTCGACGACGTCCCAGCCGCCGTCGTCCCTGAGCATCAGGACGGCGTGCAGGTGGGAGACGCCCGGGTCCTGGGGCGGGCCGCTGAGGTCGATCTCGGGGTCGCTGCCGCGCGAGGAGCTGTGCCGGCCGATCCGCACGTGCCGCCCGGCCATCGCGAACGAGCGCTCCGGGCAGTACGGCGGAAACGCCATGGCGGCGGCGTCGGGACCCCCTTCCGCGATGACCTCGTTGAAGTAGGCCCGGTCGGCGCCGGCGATCGCCTCCCAGCGCGTCGGCGGGCCGGGAGCGGGAACGCTGAGGTCGGCGTGGACCTGCCCGCCCGCGGGCGCGTTGAAGTCGTGGCCGCAGACCTCGCAGAACTGCCCCGCCCGCGGCGTCTGGCACACCGGGCACGGCTCGGCGGCGGAGGACCGCGCCGCCACCTGGGTGGGCGGCTGGAGGGTCGGGGAGGCCGCGCTCCCGCCGCCGGCCATCTGGGTGCCGCAGACGTCGCAGTAGTCGTCGGCGCCCGACGGATGCCCGTTCGGGCAGGTGGCCATCAGCCCTCCTCCTTGCGCAGCTTGCTGGTACGCACGGAGCCCGTGTCCAGCTCGATCATGTCCGCCTTGTCCACCTGACGGCGCAGCCTCGCGGTGCCGGAGGCGTCGATCTCGACCACCTTGTCCAGCAGCTTCGCGGTGTCGCCTCGGCCCGACTCGACCGCGATCTTCCTGGCCTTGGCCAGGCGGGCGGTGGCGGTGTCCACGTCGCCGGCGTCGCGGGCGCTGAGCCCCTCCTGGATCAGCACGGCCATCTCGGCCTGGCCGCTGTAGTGGGCGACCTTGGGGTTGAGCTGGGTGGACAGGGCCAGGTCGTCGGTCCACTGGGCCAGCACGTTGCCGCTGGCGAAGACCTCCTGCGTGTCGGGCAGCACGAGCTTCACCCAGCCCGCCCTGATCTCGCTGCCGATCTGGCCGGGCTGGTCCAGCTCGACGCACAGGTGGTAGACGCGTTCCTCGGCGCCCCAGGAGCCGGTCGGGTAGTCGCCGGTCAGCGGGTTCACCTCGGCGCGCTTGCCGGTGAGCTCCACGAGCGTGGGATTGACCTGCTTGACGAACTTGATCCGCGAGTTCTGCGGCGTCCACAGGCGCAGCGCCAGCTCGGCCACGGTCTTGCCCATCGCCTCCTTGGTCAGGTCGCGGAAGAACGCGGCCAGGTCGCCCTGGTTCCTGACGAAGGCGGAGGTGCCCAGCAGCGCCTCGGCCACCTTGCGCAGCTCGGCCGGGACCCAGTCCTCGCCGATGCCGAGGCTGTCGCAGACGAACTTCCCCTCGCACGAGCGCAGCGCTTGGGCGAAGACGTCGGCGCTCTGGTTGTTCTGCCCGTCGGTCATGAGGATCGCGTGCTTGATGGCGTTCGGGTGGTTGCCGAACAGGCGCTCGGCGAGCAGGAGCCACTTGCCGATCTCGGTGCCGCCGCCGGCGCCCAGCCGCTTGATCGCGCCCAGCGCCTCCTTGCGCGAGCCGCCGTGCGCGGGAACCGGCCTGCCGCTCTGCGGATAGATGACCGCGGCATCGTGGTTGCCGGCGATCACCGCGAAGTGCACGCCGTCGCGCAGCGCCTGCACCGCCGCGGAGGCGGCGTCCCTGGCATCCCTGATCTTGCTCCCGCTCATGGAGCCCGACACGTCGATGATGATGATCTCGGCGGCCTCGGCCGGACCCGTGTCCTTGGTGACCGTCCCCGAGGACTCAATCGTCAGGACGGCGTGCACCTCGCGGCCGTCGGTCGGCAGGAACTTGTTCTGGTCGATATTCAGCGTGAAGTCAGCCATCAGTGCCTCCTAGGGGGTTCACGGGGATCAGAACGACGGTCACGTTGTCCCGCCCGCCCGCGTCGAGCGCGTGCTTGAGCAGGTCGCGGGCGAGCTCGCGGGGCTCGCCCGCGTCGGGCACACCCTCGCCGAGGTAGCCGGACAGGCCGTCGGTGCACACGCACAACAGGCCGGGCTCGCTGGGCGCGAACGTCCGCACCCGCGGTTCGACCGGGCCGGCGTCGGCGCCGAGCCAGGCGGTGATCTCGCCGGTGGGCGCGGCGTCGTCCACGGTGAGCTGGGTCCAGCCGGGCAGCCAGTACGCGCGGCTGTCGCCCGCCCAGGCCAGCGTGATCCGCCCGCCGCCCACCACGGCCGACACGTACGTGCAGGCCGGCGGGTTGTCCAGGTCGTCGGCCAGTTCGGCGACGGCGCGGAAGGCCAGCTTGAACGCCTCCTCCGACGACGCGCCGCCGGCCAGCGCGGCGCAGGCGGCGCCGACGGCCGCCGCCGACGCCTCGTCGGCCCTGGGGGAGGAGGCGACGCCGTCGCAGACCACGGCGACGATCGTGCCGCCCGCCTCCAGCAGCGCCATCGCGTCCTCGTTGCGGGTACGGCGCAGCCCCCTGTCGGTCACACCGGCGGCCCCGCCGGACAGGGCGGCCTCCTCGTGGTCGCGGCCGGCGGGCTGGCGCAGGCCGCATCGTTCGCAGTAGCCCTCGGGGTCCACGGTCGGGGTGCCGCACGCCGTACAGGAGGGGGTGTCGAGCGGGTGGCCGCACGCCTCGCAGAAGGAGTCCGACGGCAGCACCGAGGCCGCGCAGAGGGGACAGGTCATACCCACGTCCTCACCCGGACGGCGTTGGCCCGGTCGACCAGGGCGTGGCGCTCGCGCCGGGAGCCCGCGGCGTGGGCCAGGCGGCGGTAGATGGCCTCCAACTGGCCGCGCACGTTCTCCTCGGTGAACGGCCGGCCGGCGATCGTCAGCCCCGTCGCCTGGCCGGGACCGGCGAGCCGGCCGAGCGCCGAGGTCAGGACCTCCGCCAGCATGCCGTCGCGGCGGCCCTGGTCGAGGTCGGTCAGCGCGTCGAGGCGGTCGGCGGCGCCGGCGATCTCGTCGGGCCCGCCCGCCTGGGCGCGGGCGCTGATGGCCACGCAGGCGAGCTGGGCGGCCACGCGGTGGCTGGAGCTGGCGGGAACCTGGTCGAGCACGCGGACCGCCGAGGCGGTGTCGCCCGCGGCCAGATGGCGCCTGGCCAGGCCGAAGGCGGCGCTGACGTAGGAGCGGTCGGTCCGCCAGACGGTCTCGTGCCAGCGGCCCGCGTCCTTGCCGGCGGCCTCCAGGGCCAGGGCGAGGCCCAGCTTGGGCGCCGGCTCGCCGGGCAGCATGGTGAAGGTCTCGTCGAAGATGCGCACGGCGTCGTCGGCGCGACCCGTGGCCAGCGCGTGGACGCCCTGGTACCAGGTCAGGCGCCAGTCGCCGCCGAGCGTGGCGGCGGCCTGGCTCAGCGCCTTGCCCGCCTCGGGGCTGCCGGTCTCGGCCAGCAGCCTGATCCGGGTCAGCACGGTCTCCGGCGTCTGCGGCATCGCCTCCACCTGGGCGAGCAGTTGCTGGGGGAAGCGGCCCGCGAGCCCCGCCAGCGCGCCGGCCGCGGGGTCGGCCGGGTCGGCCAGCGGCACCGGCATCGCCGCCGCGGCCTCTACCGGATCCAGCTCGGCGAAGACCCGCGCGGGATCGGGCGAAAGCGCCGCGCCCGCCGCCAGCCGTTCGGGGCCGAACAACCCCGACACCTGCGGGTACGGCACGCCTTCCGCCGCCGCGCTGATCTCCCTCAGCACGCCGGTGAGCTGCTCCTCCATCTCCGCCGCGCTCTGGAAGCGGGCCAGCGGGTCACGGGCGGTCGCCCTGCGCAGGAGCCGGGTGAACGACTCGTGCCCGCAGTCGGCGGGTAGCGGGTTCTCCTTGCGATCGCGCGCCGGGCTGAAGTTGGGTACGGCCAGCACCGCCAGCGTCCTGGCCACGGTGTAGAGGTCGGAGGCCACGGAGGCGGGCTGGGTGTCCAGCTCCGGCGCGTGGTAGCCGACCGTCACCCACGAGGTGCCGGGCGGCGAGCCGAGCCGCTGCACCGCGCCCAGGTCGATGAGCTTGAGCCGCCTGCCGACGCGGATGGCGTTGGCGGGCTTGAGGTCGCAGTAGACCAGGCCCTGCTCGTGCAGGTAGCCGAAGGCGCGCAGGATCTCCCTGCCGTACTTGAGCGCGTCGCGCAGCGGGATCAGGCCCTGGCGGCGTAGCTGGTGCAGCGACTGGCCGCCGACGAACTCCATGACGATGTAGCTGAGCCCGTCGTGGTGCTGGAAGTTGATGATGTCGACGATGTTGGGGTGGTCGACCGTGGTGAGGAAGCGCCGCTCGGCCTCGGCCGCGGCCAGGGCCTCGGCGTCGTTGGTGTTGAGCAGGCCCTTGAGCACGACGGGCTTGCCGTCGAGGTTCTCGTCGGAGGCCAGGTAGATCCAGCCGAGCCCGCCGTGCGCCATCGCGCCGGTGACCCGGTACTGGCCGCCGACCAGGTCGCCGGCGCTCAGCTTGGGGCTGAAGGAGAAGCGGGTGCGGCAGTTCGGGCAGAACCCGTCGGCGCGGCCCGGCTGCCCGTCCCTGCCCCGGCCCACCGGCTTGCCGCACGAGGTGCAGTAACGCTTGTCCTCGGCCACCTGCGGGTCCTGGAGCACCACGTCGGCGGGGTTGACGACGGGCACCGGCGGCAGGTCCTCCAGCGCGTCGGCCAGCCGGCCGCCGGTCGGGCGGCTGACCGGGCCGCTGACCGGCGTGCTCATCGGTGTGCTCATCGGCCCGGTGACGGGCGCCGCCTGGGCGCTCTGCGCGGCGGGCGGCATGCCGCACACGTCGCAGTAGCCCTCCTCGATGGTGCCCGTGCAGCCCGGCTGGGCACACTTGGTCATCGGCTGCCTCCATGGATCGCGTTCTGGTAGAGGTCGACGGCGGTGGACGCCTGCCTCAGGTCGCAGGGGGCGCTCCAGAGGATCTGGCGGGCCCGCTCGTACAGACGGCAGAACTCGGTGTTCTCGGCCAGGCCGACCCTGGCGGCCTTGGCCTGGGTGGCGGTGAGCCTGCCGCGCAGCTCGTCGCGGCGGCCGATGAGGCCGAACAGCGCCCGCGTGGTGGCCCGCGCCTGCTCCGCGGCCTCGGCGGCGGACTTCTCCAGCGCGTCGAGGCGGGCGGCGCGGGCCAGCCAGCCCTCGGTCGCGGCGTCGAGGGCGGCCAGGTGGGCGGTGAGGTTCCGCAGCCGGTTCCTGGGCGCCGCCGAGGGCGGTAGGACGATCTTGACGACGACCTTGCCGTGGGCGATCCGGGCTTCCGCCTCGGCCTGCCGTACCGTGTCGATGGCGGCCAGCAGCCGGTCGCGGCGGGCGGTGTAGTCGCGCTTGGCGCGCACGGCGCGCTCCAGGTCGGCGCGGCTGGCGTCCAGGAGCGTGGTGAGGCGGTCCAGCTCGGGGCCCGGCGGAGGGCCGCCGATGGGGTCCTCGACGACCTGCGCGCGCACGCGGGCCAGGTCGGACTCGACCGCGGTCAGGTCCAGGCGCTCGCCCAGCTCCGCCGACAGCGCCGCCAGGGTCTGCGCGCCGGCCTCGGCCCGCTCGATGCGGGGCAGGAAGGGGTTCCAGACCGCGTCGACGTCCTGAAGGGTCTGGGTGATCTCGCCGAACGCCGCGTCCATCCTGGCCACGGTCTGGTCGAGGGTGAGGCGCTCGTCCGGTTCCGCCTCGCCCAGCGTGCGCTGCTCCACGGGCTTGGCGGCGGCCTTGAGCACCACGGACGGGCCGGTCAGCAACGCGGTGATCTCGGTCAGCTCGGTGGTGCCCGGCTTGCCGCGGCGCGCCCGCACCTCCTCGGCCTGGCGGAGGACGGCGCGGTAGAGGTCGTACAGCGCCCACATCGCGGCCACCGACGCCTGCGCGGCGGCCCACCTGCTCGCGGTGACGCCACGCAGGGTGGCGCCCTTGAGCAACTGGTAGGTGTCGTGGGCATCCAGGTCGAGAAGGTCGCCGGAGATGCGGTCGCGTTCCTCCGCGCGGGCTTGGAGCTCGTAGTCGGCGCCTTCTCGGCTCATGGGCAGACCCAGGCTCATCACACTCCCCGTTCAGGCCAGGTAGGGGGATCCCTGACTTGACCCTGATTCAACCCTGTGACGCCTGCATTTGGCTTGAATCCGCGCATACGGTCGAGGGCATGGGACGAATTCTTCTGATCATCGCCGCGCTCGTCGCGGCCTTCCTTCTGCTCGGCCCGCTCGTCGGTCTCGTGTTCACGCTGATCAAGTGGGCCCTGATCATCGGCGCGGTCGCGCTCGGCGTGGTTCTGGTGAAGAAGGTGCTCACCGACTGAGGCCGCGGGGGTGGCGGACATCACTGTCCGCCTGATGGCGAAAGCCGTACGAGATCCTCAGGTTTTTGGGGGTTTGGGTTTTGACGTGGGGCGCGCATAGTGGGTTGATGGAAGCGCGGCCCGCGGTCGATGACGCCGCGCTCGGGCGCGAGGCCATGGCCGTGCTCGAGGCGAACTGGACGGGGACCGCGACCGTGCCCGCGCCCGGCCTCTACCCCCACCAGTGGAGCTGGGACTCCGCCTTCGTCGCGATCGGGCTGGCCCGCCACCGCCCGCAACGCGCCCACGCCGAGCTCACCGGGCTGCTGGCCGGGCAGTGGTCCACCGGCATGGTGCCGCACATCGTCTTCCACACCCCCGAGGCGTACTTCCCCGGGCCGTCCGTCTGGCGCTCCCAGGACCACGCCGCGGCGCCCGGCGGCGTGCTCACCTCCGGCCTCACCGCGCCGCCCCTGCACGCGCTCGCCGCCTGGTGGATCTGGCGGCACGGCGGCGACGCCGCCTTCGCCCGCCACCTGTACCCGAAGCTCGCCGCCCAGCACGCCTACCTGGCCGCCGCCCGCGACCTCGGCGGCTCGGGACTCGCCGCGATCATCCATCCGTGGGAGTCCGGCATGGACGACAGCCCGTCCTGGGACGAGCCGCTCGCCGCCCTCCCCGAGATCCGGTACGGCTACCGCAACGTCGAACTCGACGAGCGCCACCCCGACAGCGACCACGACCGCTACGTCTGGCTCGCCCTGCGCTACCGCAACGCCGGATACCGCCCCGAATACCTGCGCGACGAGCACCCCTTCGCCGTCGAGGACCCGCTGTTCAACGGCATCTGGCTGGCCTCCTGCCACGCTCTCGCCGAACTCGCCCGGGTCGCCGGCGCCGACCCCGCGCCCCACCGCGAGCAGGCGGAACGCATCAGGCGGGCGCTGCTCGACCGCCTCTGGGACGGCTGCTTCTACGCCCGCGACCTGCGCGCCGGCCGCCTCATCAGGGTCAGCACCATCGGCGCCTTCGGCCCCCTGCTCGACCCCGGGCTGCCCGCCGAACACGTGCGGGCGCTGATCGAGGTGCTGGAGTCGGCCAGGTTCATGGGCGCCACCGGCTACCCCGTGCCGAGCTGCGAGATCAGGGCCGCCCAGTTCGACCGCACCCGGTACTGGCGCGGTCCGTCCTGGGTCAACACCAACTGGCTGCTGCGTCGCGCCGCCGCCGTCCACTCCCTCGGCCAGCTCGCCCGCCAGCTCACCACGGGAACGCTCCGCCTGGTACGCCAGGCCGGGTTCCGCGAGTGCTTCGACCCCTTCGACGGCAGCGGGCGCGGGTGCAGGGACTTCTCCTGGAGTGCGGCGCTCACCCTCGACCTGCTGGCCGATAGCGTGGAGGAATGAGCCTTCTGCGCCGCCTGCCCGCCGACGTCCGCAAGTCCCTGGCCACCGAGCCGGGGGAGCGCGTGCTCGCCTTCGCCGCCTCCGGCGAGGGGTACGTGGTCGCCACCGATCTGGCCTTGTTCCTGCCGGGTGGGGTGCGCCTGCCGTACGAGACGATCGACAGGGCGGCGTGGAGCGAGGACGGCGTGCTGAACGTCGCCACCACCGCGGGCGAGCGCCATCAGGCGCCGGTGAGCGAGCCCCGCCGGCTGCCGGAGACGATCCGCGAGCGGGTGAACGCCACCATCGTGGTCAACAAGCACGTGCAACTGCCGGGGCGGGGTGGCGTGCGCCTGGTCGCCCGCCGGCCGCCGGGCGGCGAGGTCAAGGAATGGACGCTCGTGTTCGACGAGGGCCTCGACCCCCACGACCCGGGCCTGCGCGCCCAGGCCGAACAGGCCCTTGAGGGTGTACGGCGGAGCATGGGCGTCTAGACCTTCGCCGGCCGGCGGTCTAGACGTTCGCCAGGAAGGCGCGCACGGCGGCGGCGAACTCTTCCGGGGCGGCGGTGTACACGAGGTGGTCGGCCTCCACCTGGGCCGACGTCGTGCCGGGACGGCGCTCGACCATGGCGTTCACCTGCTCGGCCGGGATGACCCCCTTGCTCGCGTGGACCAGCAGGGCCGGGCAGTCGCTTTCGGTCCAGTCGGCCCAGTGGTCGCCGTGCACGTTCGCCTCCGACGCGTACATCTCCTTGGGGTGGAACGGCAGGCGCCAGGTGCCGTCGGGGTTCTCCCGCAGCCGGTCGGCGAAGTACGGCGCGGCCTGGCCCAGCCCCTCGACCAGTGCTTCGCGGGTGGGCGCGGAGTAGGGCAGGCCCAGCAGGAAGCCGAAGGGGTTCCCGCCGTCGAGCACCACCGGGCCCTCGGCGTTGACCAGCGCTGACACGCGACCGGGGTGGCGGGCGGCGAACTGGTAGGCGTTGATCGCCCCGAGCGAGTGGCCCAGCAGGACGACGCGGCCCAGGTTGAGGTGGTCCAGGAGGGCTTCCAGGTCGGCCAGGTAGCCCTCGCGCGAGTAGTCGGCGCCACGGTCGGACTCGCCCTGGCCGCGCTGGTCGGGGGCGATCACCCGCCACTCGG
This sequence comes from Nonomuraea sp. NPDC050790, assembly GCF_044456745.1. NCBI lineage: Bacteria > Bacillati > Actinomycetota > Actinomycetes > Streptosporangiales > Streptosporangiaceae > Nonomuraea > Nonomuraea sp. NPDC050790. Next base: position 590,143 of record NZ_JBITGF010000004.1, read on the forward strand.
GGGCGAGCGCGGCGGCCAGGTGGGCGAAGGTGGCGCCTTCGGACAGGTGCCCGTGCAGGGCGACCAGCGGGCGGCCGGTGCCGCCGAAGTCGAGGTAGGACAGGCGGCGGCCGTCGATCGTCAGGTGGGCGCGCATCATTTCGTCACTCCTTGTGTGGGGTGGAGTAACGCTAGCCCGCGTTTGCGCATTTGCGCAAGACAAATGTCTTAGGCGTGCGATCCACTAGGCTGCACGCCATGGGAAACCGCGAAGACCTGCTCGCCGGGGCGCGCCGCTGCCTGGAGGAGAAGGGGTGGGGCCGCACCACGGTCCGCGACATCGCCACCGCCTCCGGCGTCAGCATGGCCGCCATCGGCTACCACTTCGGCTCGCGCGAGGCGCTGCTCACGGCCGCGCTCATCTCGGCGCTCGACGACTGGGGCACGCAGGTGGGCCGCACGCTGGGCGCCTTCGGCGCGGGCGACGCCACGCCCGCCGAGCGCTACGCGGCCATGTGGGATCGGGTGATCGAGTCCTTCGCGGAGCATCGCACCCTGTGGCTGGCCTCGATCGAGGCGCTGGTCCAGGCCGAGCACTCCGACGAACTGCGCCGGTATCTGGCCGGTGGGCAGGAGCAGGGCAGGCGGGGGCTGGCGGCCGTGCTCGACGGCTCTTCAGAACTCGACGGCTCTTCGGAAGAGGGGGCGGGTACGCTCGGCGCGGTTCACCTGGCCTTGCTGACCGGCGTGGTGACCCAGTGGCTGACCGACCCCGCCCAGGCGCCGACCGGGGCCGACGTGGTCACCGGGCTACGTCGGCTCTCCCGCATCGTGGACCCGGGCTCCTAGGGGGCAGGCGGGTGGCCCGCCCCCCGGTTAGTACGGAATCCCGGTCTCCTCCGGCTTGCGCTCCTCGTCGGGCCAGCCGGTGCCGGTGTCGTGGTGGTTGTACCGCGACAGGAACGGGACCCGATCGCCCACCTTGGCCTTGGTGACCGAGGCGGCCTTGGAGACCTGGGCCCCGAGCAGCCCCGCGGCCTCCTGGACCGTCGGACTGTCGGCCACCCGCTGGGCGGCCCGCTTGATCTGCTCGTAACGCTCACGACCGGCACGGCTGCCCAGCACATAGCCGACGGCCAGGCCGACCGCGAATGACATTCGATAACGCATCTTGCACCTCCGCTGTCTCCCGGCCTACCCCGCTATCGATGCGACACGCACTCCCGGAGTGCGCTAATCTATTCATGCGCCGGACGGACAGGCCCACAAGCCCTGCGGACCAGCGCAAAGTTCGATCCCGTGTAGCTCAACCGGCAGAGCAGCCGGCTGTTAACCGGCAGGTTATAGGTTCGAGTCCTATCGCGGGAGCGACCCAGAGGCCCCCTTCCACCACGGAAGGGGGCCTTCTGCATCCCCGGCCCCACGCCCCGCCGCCCCCACCCCCACACGCCCGGCCACCCCCACACGCCCGGCCACCGCCCCGCCCGGCCACCGCCCCGCCCGGCCACCGCCCCGCCCGGCCGATTTGGCGTCGGCGCGTCCGGCCCCCCGCCTGGCCGCCCGTGAGAGCGGGGGCGAGAGGTGGTTGGCGCGAGAACGGGACGGTCAGGAAGAGCGGTGGGTGGGAGGGTGGAACCTGGAGCGTGGCCCGGAGGGCGCGGAACCGGGGAAGGCCCGGGGTGTGGCGTGAGGGGGACCCGGAGTGTGGGCCGGGAGGCCACGGGGTGGTTAGAGGTGGCCTAGGGCTTTGGCCAGTTCGGTGGCGGTGGTGGCGATCACCTTGTTGTCGGGCTGGGTGCCGTTCACGTTGCGGTTGGTGAAGATGGAGATGATGATCGGGGTCTTGGAGCCGGGCGGCCAGGCGATCGCGATGTCGTTGGCCGTGCCGTGGTTGGAGGCGCCGCCCGTGCCGGTCTTGTCGCCGATGTCCCAGGTCTTGGGGAGTCCGGCTCTGATGCGCTCGTCGCCCGTGACCGCGCCGCGCATCCAGTCGATCAGGCGCTTCCTGTCGTCGGGGTGCAGGGCCTTGCCTGTGGTGATGGCCGTCAGGCTCTTCGCGGCGGCAGTGGGGGTCGTGGTGTCGAGGACCGAGCCTGGCTTCCATTCGGTCAGGTGGGGCTCGTAGCGGTCCAGGCGGCTGTCCCGGTCGCCCAGGGAACGGAAGAACTTGGTCAGGGCCGCCGGGCCGCCGATGTTGCGGAGCAGCATGTTGCCCGCGAACCCGTCGCTCTTGGTGACCGCCGCGCGGCAGAACTGGGCGGGGGTCATGCCGGTGTCGGTGTACTCGCGGGTCTCGGGGGAGTTGTCCAGCACCTCATCCGGCTTCCAGCGCTGCACGCGGTCCATCAGCCCGGGATCGGTGTCGCGGGCTTTGCGCAGTACGGCGGCGCAGGCGTACGCCTTGAACATGGAGTTGAAAGGGAACCGCTCCTTGGCCCGGTAACCGACGGTCTTGCCGGTGCCCAGGTCCATGGCCACCGCGCCGATGCGGCCGTTGTAGGACTTCTCCAGGGCGCGCAGCTTCTGGTCCAGGCTGGACGAAGTGGCCGACGCGGCGGAGGAGGTGGTGGCGATCAGGGTGGAGGCGGTGACGACGCCCGCGACGCTCAGCAAAGTCCGGAATCTCATAGCGGAGAGCAGAGCAGAGATCGGTCGCGGGCGTCCAATATTGATATGAACGGCGTGTCGATATAAATCCGGATATAGGTGGGGGCTACAGGGGCGGGAACGACGGGTTCCGGCGCTCCAGGAAGCTGGCCACTCCCTCGGCGAAGTCGGGGCGGCCGAACGAGGCGAGCATCTCCTGCACCGCGGTCCTGGCGGACGCCTCCAGCGTGACGTCCCAGTCGTTCCACACCTGGCGCTTGATGACCGCCATCGAGGCGGGCGAACTGTGCACGGCCAGCTCCCGCGCGTACGCCCGCGCCCCCTCCAGCAGGCCGGCGGCCGGGAGGACGCGGTTGACCAGCCCCATCTCGTACGCCTCGGCCCCGGTGAAGACGCGGCCCGACAGCAGCACGTCCATGGCCCGCTGCTGCCCCATGAGCCGGGGCAGCACCCATGACAGCCCGTACTCGGCGACCAGCCCGCGTCGAGGGAAGGCGGTGGTCCACTTGGCCTCGGCGGCGGTGAAGACCAGGTCGCAGACGAGCGCGTGGACCATGCCCAGCCCGGCGCAGGCGCCGTTCACCGCGGCGATGATCGGCTTGCGGATCGTGGTGGGGAAGGTGTTGGGGCGCGGGTCGGGGGTCTCGTCGTACTCGCCGGTCTGCAGCGCGGTCAGGGTCTGGAAGTCGGCGCCGGAGCAGAAGCCCTTGCCCGCCCCGGTCACGACGACGGCGCGTACCTCGGGGTCCTTCTCGGCCTGTTCGAGCAGGTCGAAGTAGCGGCGGCCGAGCGCGTCCGTCCAGGCGTTGAGGCGCTCGGGACGGTTGAACGTCAGCGTGAGCACGCCCTGGTCGAGCGCGGAGAGAACGAGTTCCGGCATGCCACAACCGAACCATGTTCTAGGGCGTGGGCGCAAGCTCAGTGGCGCGGGACGTAGGCGGGCGTCAGCACGCTCCGGTCGTAGTAGCGGTGGAAGACCGGCGTGGCCGCGCCGGAGATCGGCGGCACGATCCACGACCAGTCCGCCGGGCACACCCGCCCCGCCTTCTCCTCCCGCTCCAGGTGGGTGAGGAAGCGGCGCGACTCGGTGTGGTGGTCGGTCATCGTCACCCCCGCCCGGTCGAAGGAGTGCAGCACCGCCACGTTCAGCTCCACCAGCGCGTGGTCGCGCCACAGCGAGCGCTCGGTCGAGGTGTCCAGGCCGAGCCGCTCGGCCACCACGGGAAGCTGGTCGTAGCGGGTGGTGTCGGCGAGGTTGCGCGCGCCGATCTCCGCGCCCATGTACCAGCCGTTGAAGGGCGCGCACGGGTAGCAGATCCCGCCGATCTCCAGGCACATGTTCGAGATCGCCGGTACGGCATGCCACCGCAGCCCCAGCTCCGCGAACCACCGGTACTCCGGATGCTCGATCGGCACCTCCAGCACCGCGTCCCCGGGCAGATGGCACAGCAGCGGATCGCCGAACCCCGGCTGCACGACCAGTGGCAGCACGTCGAAGCGCCCCCGGCCGCCCCGCCAGCCCAGCCGCCTGGCCAGCGCGGTCAGCTCCGCGGAGCGCGGGTCGCCGACCACCGATCCGTCGCGGGCGCGGTGCCCGGCGTACCTGATGAGCTGGTCGTTGAGGACGCGCGGGCCGGGACGGGCGGGCGCGTCAGGGGCGAACACCGTGATCATGGGCCGGATCCTGCCGTCGCCGGTCGCCTGGCGTAGGTGTTCGACGCACTCCAGCGCCACGCCCTCGGCGCTGGAGATCGCGCGGCGGTCGCGGACCTTCAGGGAGCGCCAGTAGAGGCGGCCGATGCAGCGGTCGTTGTTGCGCCAGGCGACCTTGGCGCCGAACCGCAGTTCCTCGGGGGTGTGGGTGTAGGTGCCGTGGCGGGCCACGTCGGCGGCCACCTGGCGTAGGCGGGACAGCACGTCGCCCGAGCCGGGGTTCTCGGCGTGGAAGAGCCTGATGAAGCGCTCGGCCTCGCGGAGGTCGACCGTCCGCTCGATGATCGTGTGGAGGGAGACGGCGTCGAAGGGACGCAGGGACCTGATCCAGGTACGCACGCAGGAAACCAACGCATTCCACAACACGGATCGCCTGGCCGGTTCCGGGCCGCCCTGACGTCCTCGTGGCGGCGCCCTTTCCACACCGCCCCGTTTCCGCAGCAGTCACATCCTTAACCGACAGGCAGGCATTTGTCCCACAAAATCGAAAACTCGGTGATCTTATGGCTACAAAGAGTGATCGTGGGCCTCTACGTCAGCGCGTGGGCACCCTGAGCCGGAGTGGCGCGCAGGAAGCGGGGCTCGCGCCAGCCCTTCTCCGCGTAGGCCGCGCCGACCGAGCGCTGGACCTCCGCCACCCGCTCCGTGGCCGTCAGGGCGATCACCGAGCCGCCGAAGCCGCCGCCGGTCATGCGCGCGCCACGGGCGCCGCCCCGCAACGCGGCCTCCGCCGCCACGTCCAGCTCCGGTACGGTCACCTCGAACTGGTCGCGCAGCGACAGATGGGAGGCGTTGAGCAGCGCGCCGATCTCCGTCGGCCGGCCCGCCCGCAGGAGGCCGACGAGCGCCTCGACCCGGTGGTTCTCCGTCACGACGTGCATGGTCCGCTTGCGCTCGTCGCCCGAGAGCCGGTCCAGGGCGGCGGCCAGGTCGGTGACGTCGCGCAGCGCGGGCACGCCGAGCGCGCGGGCGGCCGACTCGCACTCGGCCCTGCGCTTGGCGTACTCCCCGTCGGCCAGCTCGTGGTGGACGCGGGTGTCGATGATGAGGATCTCCAGGCCGTCGGCGGCCAGGTCGAGCGGGACGTTGCGGGAGGCGAGCGAGCGGCAGTCGAGGAAGAGCGCGTGGCCCTCCTTCGACAGCGCCGACGCCGCCTGGTCCATGATCCCGCAGGGCATGCCGACGAAGTCGTTCTCCGCCTTCTGGCCGATCAGGGCGATCTCCATGGGGGTCAGGCCCAGGCCGTACACCTCGTTGACGGCGGAGCCGACCGAGACCTCCAGCGCCGCGCTGGAGCTGAGCCCCGCGCCCTTCGGCACGTCGCCGTCCACCGCGATGTCGGCGCCGCGCACCCGGTCGCCGAGGATGGCCAGCACCCCGGCGGCGTACCGCTCCCAGCCCTGGGTGTCCTCCAGCCGCGCGCGGGTGACCGGGCCGCCCTCGGCCTGGAGCGACAGCAGGCGCACGACGCCGTCCGCGCGCGGGCTGACCGCGGCCGTCACGCCCCACGGCACCGCGAAGGGCAGCACGAAGCCGTCGTTGTAGTCGGTGTGCTCACCGATCAGGTTGACCCGGCCGGGCGCGCGCCAGACCGCCTGGGGGTCGGCGCCGAACGCCGCACGGAAAGCTTCAGTAACCCGCATAATCCAACACTCCTCAACAACGGCCCGTCCGTAGACTAGCGGCATGCGGACGCTGGCAGATCCGTCGCTGGGCTCGGTACGGGTCATGCTGATGGCCGACGACAACAAACCGCGCAAGCTGAAGTACAACCTCGGCCACCCGCGCATCCTCACCTTCGGCGGCGCCTACTCCAACCACATCCGCGCCGTGGCCACCGCCGGGCGCGAGCGCGGCATCGAGACGATCGGGATCATCCGCGGCGAGGAGCACCTGCCGCTCAACCCCTGCCTGGCCCACGCGGTCGCGTGCGGCATGCGCCTCGGCTACCTCGACCGGGCCGCCTACCGGCTCAAGCACACGCCGGCCGTACAGGAGATGTTGCGCGCGCGGTGGGGCGAGGTGGCGATCCTGCCCGAGGGCGGCAGCAACGCCGCGGCGGTACGCGGCTGCGCCGAACTGCCGGGCGAGATCGCCGAGCCGTACGACGTGATCTGCTGCGCGGTCGGCACCGGCGGCACGCTCGCCGGCATCTCCGCGGGCCTGCCCGAGGGGCGGCGGGCCATCGGCTTCCCGATCCTCAAGGGCGGCGCCTTCCTGGCCGGCGAGGTGGAACGCCTGCAGCACGAGGCCTACGGCCGCGTCCGGCGCAACTGGCGCCTGGAGACCGGCTACCACTTCGGCGGCTACGCCAGGACCACCCCCGAACTCGACGCCTTCGCCGCCCGCCACGACGTCGAGAAGATCTACGTGGCCAAGATGCTCTACGGCGTCCTCGACCTGGCACGGCAGGGCGCCTTCGCCCCCGGCGCCCGGATCGTCGCCCTCGTCACCGCCGGGCCGTGACACCAGGGGCGCTCAGCTCCGCTCGGTCAGCCCGTGCAGAAGCGCGCGCACCCGCATGGCCGCGTCGTGCACGCCGGTGCCCACGTCGCCGAGCAGCCGGTCGGCCGCCGAGGGCGAACTGCGCAGGCTCGTGCCCGCCTCCCGCAGCGAGCGGTGGGCGCCTTCGAGCGCCCGGCCGAGTTCGGCGCGCAGCCCGTCGCGCAGCCGCCGCCGCTCCTCCTCCCGCGCCGCCGCCAGCCGTTCGCGCGAGCGCCGCAGGTCCTCGCGCATCCGCACGGCGTGGGCGCAGTCGGCCAGGTACGGCGCCGCCGCCCACAGCAGCTCCTCGGTGTAGCCGGCCGTGAACTGCCTGGCCCCCGGCGGGCCGATGACCAGTGTGCCGACCGGCTCGCCGTACCAGACCAGCGGCAGTTCCCTGCCCGCCGCCCGGAGCCGCCCGGCCGTGCCACCGGTGTCCAGGCCGCCGGTGTCGGGGCCGCCGGTGTCGCGGCCGCCGGTGTCGGGGTCGCCGACCATGATCGGCTCGCCCACCGCCACCGTCGCGCCCCGGCGGATGCGGACGGCCAGGCCGCGCACCGCGAGACCGTCGGCCGTCACCCGCAACGCCGCGCGCAGAGCCTGGTCCGGGTCGGCGCCGCGGACCTCGGCGGCCAGGCGTCTGGCCAGGCGCTGCGGGTCGCCGTGGGGGCCGTAGATCGCGTGGTCGACCAGGCGGCGCAGCCGTACCCGCAGAGGCTGGAAGGCGGCCCCGGCCAGGAGCGCGGCGGCCAGCCCGAAGAGCTGGCCGCGGCCCGAGACCACGAGGCTGGCCATGCCGGACGCGGCCAGGTAGGCCCCGCTGACCACGCCCGCCACCCCCGCGCCGACCAGCGCCTTGCCGAGCAGCACCTCGATGCCGAACAACCGGTGGCGCAGCACCGAGACGACGATCGCGATCGGCACGAGCGCGGTCGCGACCAGGCACGGCGCCCAGAACGCCGGCCCGGCCAGCAGGCAGACGACATACAGCGCGAAGGCCCCGAGCGGCCAGGCGAGCTGGCGGCGCAGCGCGGCGTCGGCCCCCCGCGCCCGCAGCGCCAGCGAGAACAGCCCGGCCACGACCACCGCCAGCGTGCCGATCTCGGTGGCCGCACGCAGCAGGCCGTCGACCGGCGCCAGCGCCTCGATCGCCAGCGGGTTGGGTATGGCCGCGGGCCAGTGCCGCGCCGCCGGCGTCGGCCGCACCACCGCCCGCACACACTCCAGCGCCGTCACCAGCACCGCGAAGGCCACCACAGGACGCCAGCGCGGCGAGGGCAGCCGGCCGTCGGGCGAGTACGCGGGCAGCAGCCCGGCCAGAAGCATGCCGCCCACCACGCGGCCGACGGCGGCCGGATAGCGCAGCAGCGCCGCCAGTTCGAGGTCACCGGCGGCGGCCGCGGTGAGCATGCCCGTCTCCGCGCCGACCCGCACCGCGCACGCCAGCCCGCCCGCGCACATCAGCCGCGCCAGCAGGTGACCGGGACGGCGGCGCAGCAGGAACGCCGCCAGCGCGGGGAAGGCCAGCCCGGCCGCGTGGTCGGGCAGCAGCGGCACGTCGGGCGACCACGCGGCGGGCAGCAGCGCCCGCAGCACCAGCGCCGCGACCGTCAGCGCCGCCGCCGCGACGGCCGGCCATCGGTTCACCGGCCCCCCGGCGTGACCAGGCCGGACTCGTAGGCGAGCACGACGAGCTGGGCGCGGTCGCGCAGGCCCAGCCTGGCCAGCAGGTCGCCGACCAGCGCGCCGGCGTCGGCGACGTCCATCACCTGGCCGATCTGCCGGTCGCTCAGCCCCCGCGCGACCAGGCGCAGCACGGTCAGCAGCGCGGGCGGCAGCCCGTCGAGCCCGTCGGTCTCCGGCCCCGCGGTCTCGGCGAAGGTGGCGATGAGCCGGGTGGTGACCGCGGGGTCGATGAGCGCGTTACCGTCGGCCGCCGCGCGCACGGCGGCCACGAGCTGCTCGGGCGGCGAGGTCTTCAGGATGAACCCGCTCACCCCGGCCCGCAGCGCGGCGTAGAGGTTCTCGTCGCTGCCGAACGTGGTCAGCATGATCACCTTGGGCGGTCGCGGACCGGCCAGGATGCGGCGGGCGGAGGCCAGGCCGTCCATACGCGGCATCTGGATGTCGAGCAGCACCACGTCCGGCCGGAGCGCCCGCACCGCCGCCACCGCCTCCTCGCCGTCGGCGGCCTCGCCGGCGAAGCGCACGTCCGGCTCGGCGTCCAGCACGACGCGCAGCCCCGCCCGCACGAGCGCCTGGTCGTCGGCGACCAGCACCCGCGGCGCCGGACGCTCGGGCGCGCGCCGCTGCTCGGGCAGCCACGGGCGCGCGGCCGGGCGCTGGGCGATGAAGTCGGCCTCCAGCCCGCGCAGCGCCGCCGACAGGTCCAGGCCCAGCTCCTCCCGCCACGAGGCCCTGGCCCTGCGCAGCGCGCCGAGCGCGTCGCCGAGCCGGCCGCAGGAGTAGAGCGCGCTGGCCAGCAGCCGCCAGGACTCCTCGCGCAGGGGGTGGGCGCGCGCGTGCGCCTCCAGGTCGGGTACGAGCGCGGCGCCCATCCCCAGCCCGATCCCCGCGTCGGCGTGCCGCTCCACGGCCACCAGGCGCAGCTCCTCCAGCCGGGCCGCCTCGGTGGCCGCCCATGGCAGGTTGGCCAGCTCGGCCAGCGCCGGTCCGCGCCACAGGGCCAGCGCCGCCTCCATCGACGTCCAGACCTGGCGGGGCTCGCCGGCGGCTCGGCGTACCTCGGACTCGAAGCGCCAGGCGTCCACCTGCTCGGCGCCGGCCCGCAGGGCGTAGCCGGGCGCGGCGTTGACCAGCACCGTGGCCTCCTGGCGCGGCGGCCGGTCGGGTTCCAGGGCGCGGCGCAGCCGGGAGACGTACCCCTGGATGCTGGCCAGCGGCTGCGCGGGCGGGCTGCCCGGCCAGATCTCGTCCACGAGCACGCTCGCGGGTACGGCCCGCCCCCGCGCCACCAGCAGCCGGGCGAGGACCGCGAGCTGGCGCAGTCCGCCCAGGTCGAGGGCGGTGCCGTCGCGGTGGGCCTGGAACGGTCCAAGCATCTGGAAGCTCAGCCGGGTGGACGTGGGAACCTCACAGGGGTAGATCGACTTCGACAACCGTCCCGCCTCCCTCCGCGTGCCGGATCACGCAGCAGCCGCCGAGCTCGGCGGCACGCTCGCGCATGGACCGCAGACCGATGCCGGCCGGCGGCTCGGCGGGCAGCCCGCGACCGTCGTCGCGGACCCGCACTCGCAGCCGGTCCTGGCATCGCTCCAGTGCGACGGTGACCGAGGTCGCCGCCGCGTGCCGATGCGCGTTCGTCACCGCCTCCTGGACGATGCGGTAGACCGCCAGCTCCACCGCGGGCGGCAGCCCTTCCAGGTCACCGCCCCCCGAGGAGAGCGGGGAACCGACGAGCGTTTCGATCGCCCTGAGGAGGCCGAGCTCGGCGAGCTGGGTCGGGGGCGCGCCGTCCACCAGCCTGCCGACCTCAATAGTCACCTCCTCCATCGCGGAGAGCAACCGAGTAAAGAAGGCTTCGGCCTGTTCCGGGGCGGTTCTGGCGGCCACGCGGGCCGCGTGGATGGACATCGCCAGCCCGCTGAGCGACTGGCCGAGCCCGTCGTGCAGGTCCCGGCCGAGCCGCCGGCGCTCCTGGGCGCGCAGGGCCGAGGCGCGTTCGTGCTCGCGCTGGAGCGTTCCGGCCAGCCGTACGGCATGCGCGGCGTCGGCCAGCGCGGGCAGGAGCGCGGCCAGCACCCGCGCGGTGACCCGGCCGTGCGCGCCCCGCCCGGTGCAGGGGCCGAGCAGCAGCCGGCCGACCGGTTCGCCGTGCCGGTCCAGGGGCAGGGCGGTGGCGGTGGCGGGCAGCGTGCCGCTCCGCACGAGGCGGCCGTCGACCTCGACGGCGGCCCCGGTCACCGGCAGCGCGGCGCACAGCAGCGCGAGGATCGCGCGCAGCCCCGAGTGCGGGTCGCCCTGCTGCAGGCGCTGCCTGGCGGTGGCGGCCAGCGCGCGCACGTCGGCCGTCCTGCCGTCCAGCAGCCGGTCGGCCAGACGCCGCGCCAGCCGGTAGGCGGGCTGGAAGAGCGCGCCGGCGAGCAGCGCGGCCCCGAGACCCGCCCACCGGCCGGCGACGCAGGCCGCCGCCACCGCCGCGAGCATGACGGCGAGCGTGGCGGCGCCGACCGCCACGCTGCGAGCCCGGTACGTTCTCCCCATCTCTTCCGGGGAGGTTAATCGCGGCCTGCCAACGCCGGATCAACGTCCGCTCAACGCGGAACCCGCCTCACAGGCGCGCGAACGCCGGGCGCCGGTCGATGCGCGCGCGGTCGGCGTCGGAGGCGAAGTGGTAGTCGATGCGCCGGGTGGCCTCGGCCCACTCCCGCACGGTCCGCACCGGGGTCAGCGCGGCGACCACGAACGGGTCGTGCCACCGCTCGACCGAGCGCCGCCACAGCTCGGCGGGGGAGTCGGTCAGCAGGTTACCGACGGTGCCCTCGTAGGCCGGCATCGCCCGTACCGCGCCGTCGGGCTCGATCTGCAGCGCGGGGAAGAACCGGCCCTCGCGGACCCGGTCCGGGTGCATCTGCAGGGCGAGGTTGTCGGTGGCGGTGACGCGCACGCCCGGCGGGACCAGCGCGCGCAGCCGCTCGCCGAAGGCGGGCTCGCCCATCGCCGCCATCTGCTCGTCCGTCAGCAGCTCGCGCTCGGCGAATCCGGTACGGCTGGCCAGCCCCTCCGGCACCACCGCCCCGAACGAGACGAACCCGAGCCCGGGAAAGCGCGGCACCAGCTCCGTGCACACCCGCTCGATCTGCCCGAAGTTCCCCCGCACCACGACGTAGTCGATGCCGAAGACGGGCCCCGCGCCCTCCAGCATGGCCAGCGCCCGCAGCGCCCGGTCGAAGGAGCCGCGCCGGCCGCGCACGCGGTCGTGCACCTCCGCCGTGGCCCCGTCCACGCTGACGCTGACCCGGAAGAACGCGCGGGCCAGGTCGCGGACCATCTCGGGCCGCAGCGTCCAGCCGCCGGTGAACAGCGCCACCTGGATGCCCGCCGCCGTCATCCGCCCGGTGACCTCGAACAGCTCCTTCACCAGCAGCGGCTCGCCGCCGGCGATCGAGATCCCGTAGGGGCGCATGGCCACGATGGCGTCGGCCATGCGCAGCAGGTCGTCGCGGCGGAGCTGGCGGCTGGGCCGCCGGCCGGACTCCGAGTAGCAGTGCACGCAGCGCAGCGGGCAGGCGTAGGTGATGTCCCAGATGATCTCCAGGGGACGGTCGGGGATGGTCACGTCGGGTCTCCCGGATCGAGGACGACGAGCAGCTTCCTGGTGCCCGCCCGGGTGGGGGCGGGGCCCTGGTCGGCGGCGAGCCGCATGCGCGGGAAGCGCCGGGCGAGCGTGCCGATCGCGACCCTGGCCTCCGCCCTGGCCAGGGCGGCGCCCAGGCAGTGGCGGTGGCCGAGGCCGAAGGAGAGGTGCGGGTTGGCCGGACGGCCGGGGGCGAAGGCGTCGGGGTCGGGGAAGCGGTCGGGGTCGCGGTTGGCCGCCGCCAGCACGCAGTGGACGCCGCCGCCCTCCGGCAGCTCCACGCCGCCGATCTCCATGCTCTCCTTGACGTACCTGGAGGACAGGGCGGTCGGGGTGATGAGCCTGAGCAGCTCCTCCACGGTCGCGTCGAGGTTCGCGCGGGCCTCGGCCAGGCCCCGGCGACTCAGGAGGATCTCCACGCCCTCGGTCAGCAGGCGGGTGACCGGGCGGTGGCCGGCGACGAGCAGCAGCCGTACCGCGGACAGGACGTCGCGCGGGTCGGCGCCGGCGGCCATCGCGCTGACGAGGTCGTCGCGCGGCTCGGCGCCGCGCAAGGCGATCAGCTCCCTGAGGTAGCCGGCCATGGCCACGCCCGCGCTCTCGGTGACCACGGTGCCGACGCCGGCCTCGGCGACCCAGCCGAAGACGTAGTCGCGCAGGTGGTGGCGGCCTTCCGGAGGGACGCCCAGCAGCTCGCACAGCACCGCCACGGGGAACGGCCGGGAGAAGGCGGCGATGAGGTCGGCGGGCTCGCCGGTCGGCATCGCGTCGAGGAGGAGGTCGGCCTCGTGCTGGACGCGCGGCAGCAGCCCGGCCACGCGGCGCGGGGTGAGCTGCCGGGAGATCATCCGGCGCAGCCTGGCGTGCTGCTCGCCCGGCAGGAAGAACAGGTCCTCCTCGTCGGCGAGTTCCTTCTCCGGTCCGCGCGCCTGGGGCGCGTCGCCGCGCAGCCGGGGGTCGACCAGCGCCTTGGCGGCGGCCTCGTGGCTGGTCAGGATCCAGCCCTGCTCCCTGCCGCCCATGTTGACGTGGTGGACCTGACCGGCCTCGCGCATCCGGCGCAGCGCGTCCATGTCGCGCAGCGTCTCGACGCCGACCAGGGGCAGACTACTTTCCATGCGAAAGACCCTTTCCTGGGCGGGTGCCGGGGACCGCGGCCCGATCCCCGGCACCGGCGCCGGTCAGCAGGTGCCTGCGTACGACGTGACGTGGCTGTAGCACGGGTGTGCCGTGAGAGCCTTGGGGGCGTTGAGCGCCTGGAGCTCGAGGACGAATGCCATTTCCTTCACCTCCTTCCTGCGCCGTCGACCGCGGGTACCCGAAGGTCGACGGCGGGGATGATCGACGCGTTCCGGTCGAACGCGACGCCTAGGGCGGCCAGTACGCCGGCGGTGCCCGTGGCCAGATCCATGGACAGGCGCAGCAACTGGTTTCCCGGGAAGGCCAGGTGGCCCCGGTAGGACAGGGCGTGCCAGCCGAGCCGGCGCACGTGGTCGTGGACCACCTGCCGGTCCTCGGGGTGGCCGAGGTGGTGGAGGGCGGCGATGGTGCCGGCCCTGCCCATGAACAGGAACGGGTGCCTGACGAACGGCGCGCGGCACGACCTGCGCGCCCCGGCGATCACCTCGGCGAAGCCGGGCTCCTCCCGCCTGGAGAGGTACTGGGCCAGGACCAGGGCGAGGCCGCTGCCGCCGGTGCCGAGGTAGGCGTGGTAGCGGTGGTCCTCAAGAAGCTGGAAGCCGCCGTCCGGCAGGACCTGCCCGCGCTCGACGGCCCGGCGCAGGGCGTCCAGCGCCAGGTCGAGGTGGCGTTCCGCGCCGGTGGCGGCGTGCAGGCGCAGGAAGAGGTGGGCGATCCCGGCCAGGCCGTGCTGGAGCCCGCCGCGTTCGCAGCCGCGGGCCGCGGCGGCCACTCGCTCGCCCACCGCCTCGGCCGCCTCGACCTGCCCGAAGTGCAGCAGGCTCAGTCCCACCCCGGCCAGCCCGCCGTGGAGCCCGGGGATTACGCAGTCCGCCTCGGCCGCTCTGGCGCGGGCCAGCGTCCGCGCGGCCTCCTCGCGGCGGCCCAGCTCGTCCAGCACCACGGCCACGCCGTGCAGCCCGTCGAGCAGCCCGGCCCGCGCCGGCGCCGCCCGGGTGGCGGTCACCAGCCAGTCCAGGTGCTCCTCCGGCACGGGCCCGCCCGTGTGATGAAGCGCCCAGAGCACCCCGGCGGCGCCGTGGGCCACGGTGTGCCCGCCCGTGTCGAACTGGCGCGGGTCGCCCGGGTAGAGCCGGTCCCGCCGCTCCGGGGAGGCGGAGGCCAGGATCCCGGCCGTGATCGAGTCGCTGATCTCCGGCCAGGACGGGTCGTCGAACATCCCGGCCCGCTCGTCCGCCCCCGCGCCCAGCCCGAACCCCCTGAGCATCCGGGGCCCGAACCCCGGCGGCACCGGGAAGTGCTCGGTGATCACGCCGGTCAGGCTGGACAGCTTCACCCGGTCGCGGTCCTGCAGCGGCGAGATCGGCAGGAACACCCACTGGCGCAGGCAGTTCAGCACGTACTGGTCGGCCTCCCGCCCGCTCATCCCCGCCGGCGCGGCGAAGCCGGGCGCCGCCAGCCCCGGCCGGTGCGGGTCGGCCAGGTCGCAGGCGATCTCGAAGTCGACCAGCGCCACCCGCCCGTCGGGCCGCACGATCACGTTGCCCGGGTGCAGGTCGGTGAAGCGCACTCCCCGGGAGTGCACGGCCATGAGCGCGTGGTCGACCTTGGCCAGCACGTCGATCGCCCACCGCGTGTATGCGGCCAGGTCCCCGGGCGCCGGATCGGGCCCGGCCAGCGGGTAGCGGTCGAAGACCTCCTCCATCAGGGTCTTGCCCTCGACGTACTCCTCGACCATGAAGTGGTGCTCCCAGATCACCAGGTGGTCCAGGACGCGGGGCACGCAGTCGAGGCCCTCCAGCCGCCTCAGCACCTCGCGCTCGCGCGTCAGCCGGGCGACCGCGTCGGCGCCGTCGCGGTCGAGCCCGGCGTGCGGGCGCGCCTCCGACAGCACCACGTACCCGCCGGACTGCCTGTCGCGGGCCAGGTACACGCCGCCGCCGTTGGAGAAGTGCAGCGGGCGCTCGATCAGGTAGGGGAAGGACTCCGCGCCGCCCTGGCCGCGCCGTTCCAGCGACGCGCGCAGCACCTCCGGCACCCGCACCCACGCGGGCACGGTGAAGGCCGGGCTGCGGTCGTCGGGCACCAGCTCGCCGTCCGGCGCGCGCACCGCGTAGACGGTCTCGCCGTCCGCGCCGGTCAAGGTCATCGGGCGGAACGCGCCGTAGCGCACGTAGACGGGGGCCTCGCCGTAGCGCAGATCGGTCAGCACGTACGGCCCGGCGTACCCGCGCAGCAGTTCCTCCAGCTCGGGCAGCAGGCGGCTCAGCTCGTCCTCGCCGGCCGGGTAGAGGGTGAGCAGCTTGCCGCTGCTGCCGCGCTCGGCGTACTTGCCGTTGAGCAGCCGGACCGCGGCGGCGCCGCGCAGGAACTTCACCGCCACCCCGCGCTGCAGGCAGTGGTCCACGACGAGGTCGCACACGCGCTCCGCGTCGGCCGGCGTGGCGGAGACGTGGATCTTCCACCCCTGCTCGGGCAGCTCGGCGGCGGGCGGGCGCAGCACGACCCACAGCTCCCGCTCGCTGCGCAGCCACCCGCCGGGCAGGTCGCGGCGCGCGGCGGCGAAGCGGCCCCGCTCGTCGGAGACGCGCCACGGCGGCTCGAAGAACAGCGGGTCCGCCTGGCAGTAGGCGAGCAACTGGGGGATGGTCG
The DNA here is from genome assembly GCF_044456745.1 of Nonomuraea sp. NPDC050790. NCBI lineage: Bacteria > Bacillati > Actinomycetota > Actinomycetes > Streptosporangiales > Streptosporangiaceae > Nonomuraea > Nonomuraea sp. NPDC050790. The sequence continues at coordinate 606,035 of NZ_JBITGF010000004.1, forward strand.
CGTCCATGGGCGGGCTCCTAGCGCGGGCTGAGGACGACGGGGAGTTCGAGCAGGTAGCGCACGCGGTTCTGCCGGTAGTGCAGGTCGCGGGCGTCGTGTGTGAGGTCGAGGCCGGGGAAGCGGCCGGCCAGCGTCTCCAGGGCGACCCGCGCCTGCATCCTGGCCAGGGCCGCGCCCAGGCAGAAGTGGTGGCCGTGCCCGAAGGCCAGGTGCGGGTTACGGGCGCGGCCGACGTCCAGCGTGTCGGGGTCGGCGAAGAAGGCGGGATCGCGGTTGGCGGCCACCAGGGAGGCGGCCACGAGGTCGCCGGGCGGGATCGCCCGCCCGCCCACCTCGGCCGGGCACGACACCGTCCTGGCCAGGCCGACGGGGAACGGCGTGACGTAGCGCAGCAGCTCCTCGACCGCGCTCTCGACCAGCGCGGGCTCGGCGACCAGCCGCTTCCACTGCTCACGCTCGCGCAGCAGCGCGGCCAGGCCGTTGGCCAGCAGCGTCGTCGGCGCGCGGTGCCCGCCGACCATCAGCAGGCGGGCGGCGGCCACGAGGTCGTCCTCGGACAGCTCCTCGCCCTCGGCCTGCGCCACCCAGCTCAGCAGGTCGTCGCGGGGCCGCGCGCGCCGGTCGGCGATCAGCGCGCGCAGGCGCTCGTCGATGTCGGCGTGGGCCACGGGCGGCACCGTGTTCATCCGCACCAGCAGCCAGTCGGCGATGTCGTCGCGGTCCTGTTCGGCGATGCCGAGCAGGTCGCACAGGACGATGATCGGCAGCGGGCGGGCGAAGGCGCGTACCAGGTCCACGGGCTCGTGCTCGGGCAGCGCGGCCAGCAGGCGCTCGCACGCCGCCCGCACGCGCGGGCGCAGCCTGTCCATCCTGCGCGGCGTCAGGTGCGGGCCGACCAGCGCGCGCAGCCTGGCGTGCTCGTCGCCGGCGATCGTGATCAGGTCCTGCTCGCCGCGGTGCTCCAGCTCGCCCTGCGGGCGGAAGCCGGCCGTGATCTCCAGTTCACCGGCCAGCGCCGGATCCGCGAGGGCGGCGGTGCTCGCGGCGTGGCCGGTGAGGATCCACGAGGTCGACACCCCGGGGGCGTTGACCCGGTGGACCGGACCCAGCACGCGCAGTTGCCGGATCACGTCGGGGTCGTTGAGCAGGACCGGGGTCAGCGCGGGCAGCCGGACCGGGCAGCCGGGCTCACCGCCGGGGTCCAGGGCGGCCAGGAAGGAGCTCACGCTCCTCGGGTCGTCCTCGGCCAGGACCAGGGCCGGGCAGCACAGGCCGGACGGGTCGAGGTGCTCGGGGGCGCCCACGGCGACGACGGCCGCCGCGCGCTCCGGGTGATGGTCGGCGAAATCCAGGACGGGTGCGGCGGCGGGGCCGTAGCCTAGGAGGACCGCGCGGGAGGGGCTCGCGGGTGCGGCCAGGAAGTCCGCGACCGCCCGCGGCCAGTCGCCGTCCGGCGCCTCGGCCACGCTGACCCGCCACCCCTCGCGCACCGGCGGCGCCCCCGCGCCGAACACCACCAGGGTCCCCGTCATCACCGCTCCCTCCGCCTTCCGACCTGACAGACCGAGGATGAACGGCCGCACTTGGATCGCCCTGGGAGACGGCTGCAAAACCCGCCCGGGACGGTGTTCGCGCAGGTCAGCGTGTACGGCAGCGCCCCGACGCGCCGTGCGCCGTCCCGGAGGGCGGAACACGCGGCCACCTCCCGCCCCGCCCGGAGGCGGAGAACCCGCAGGTCAAAGGCCCGACGAAGGCCCTCCCAGAGGTCGTCAAGCCACTTCCAAGTCCGCCTTTCTACGCTGGTCACCGGCGTCGGACGTGACGCGGAGGGCGACACGTGGCTGCGGTGGCGCGGCGCCGGCCCAAGCGCGGAGCGGCGTGCGGACGCTACGGCCGCCGAAGCGCGGAGCGGCGTGCGGACGCTACGGCCGCCGAAGCGCGGAGCGGCGTGCGGGCGCGCAGGCGGAGCGTCGGGCTACACGCGGAGGGGACATGGGGATGCGAAGGCGGGGCGCGGGTGCGGGGGAGTTGCCGTCGCTGGCCACGGCCTGGTGGGACGCCCACACAGCCGCGCTCGCCGGCACCGGCTTCCTGCGGATCGCCGCCCGGCTGCCCGCCACCACCGCCCGCGCGGTCGCCGTCGCCTGGCGGGCCGGACGCCGGGACACCGCGATCGCCCTCGCGCTGAGCGTGCTCGGCGGCGTCGCCACCTCCTACGGCCTGCTGGCCACCCGCGACGTGCTCGTGGCGCTGTTCGCCGCCGGGCCGACGCTCGGACGGGTCCAGGCGGCGCTGCCCGCCCTGCTGGCCGTGGCGGCGGCCGTGGCGGCCAGGTCGGCGCTGTCGATCGGGGCGGGATGGGCGCAGGCCAGGCTCATGCCCAGGGTGCTGACGCTGGTGGAGCGGGAGCTGTTCGAGCTGACCACGCGGGTGGAGCTGGCGGCCTTCGACGACCCGGGTTTCAGCGACGAGATGAAGCGGGCCCGCAACCGCGGCGGCATGGCCCTGCAGGCGCTGGTGCGCGCCACCCTCGACCTGGCCGCGGGCCTGGCCGGGCTGGCCGGCACCGCGGTGGCGCTGCTGGTGGTGCACCCGTCGCTGCTGGCCGCGCTGGTGCTGGCGAGCCTGCCCGGCGCGTGGGCGGCGGTGCGCGTGGCCAGGCTGGCGTACGTGAGCGAGCGCAACAGGACCTCGCGCCGCCGGCGCATGTGGATGCTCGGCGAGCTCATGGCCGAGCGGCTGACCGCGGCGGAGGTGCGCGTGTTCACCATGCGCGGCTTCCTGCTGCGCGAGTACGACCGGATGGTCGCCGCGGAGACCGAGGCGGAGCTGGAGGTCGTCGCGGCGCAGACCCGCGTGCGGGTGGCGGGCGGCCTGCTGTCCGGCGCGGCCACCGCGGGCCTGTACACGGTGCTCGGGCTGCTGCTGGCCGGCGGCGCGCTGCCGCTGGCGGCGGCGGCCACGGCGGTGCTGGCCCTGCAGGCGGCCAGGCAGTCGCTCACGCTCGCGCTCACCAACGTCAACAAGATCTACGAAGAGGGCCTCTACTACGGCGACTTCACCGAGTTCGCGCGGCGCTGCGAGAGCCGCCTGCCGCCGCCCGCCGACACCGCCGTGATCACGCCGCCCGAGACGATCGAGGTGAAGCACGCCGGGCTCAGCTACGGCCACGACGGTCCCGCGGCGCTCGACGGCGTCACCCTGACCGCCCGGCGCGGCCAGACGATCGCGCTGGTCGGCGAGAACGGCTCGGGCAAGACCAGCCTCGCCATGCTCCTGGCGGGGCTACGCCGCCCCACCTCCGGCGCGGTCACCTGGGACGGCCTGCCGCTGGACGCCGTGGACGGCCACGAGCTGTGGCGGCACGTGGGGCTGGTCAGCCAGGAGTACTGGCGCTGGCCGTTCACCGCCGCCCGCAACATCACGCTGGGCTCCGAGCACGAGGACCCCGCCCGGATGCGCGCCGCCGCGACCAGGGCGGGCGCACACCAGATGATCGAGAAGCTGCCCGAGGGCTACGACACGCTGCTGTCGCGGGTCTTCGCCGGCGGCCAGGACCTGTCGGGCGGCCAGTGGCAGCGGCTGACCTGCGCCCGCGCCTTCTACCGCGACGCGCCCCTGCTCATCTGCGACGAGCCGTCGGCCGCGCTCGACCCGAAGGCCGAGCACGCGCTGTTCGCGGGCCTGCGCGCCGGCGCCGAGCGCCGGATCACGGTCCTGATCACCCACCGCCTGGCCAACGTACGGCACGCCGACCGCATCTACGTCCTGCACCACGGCCGCGTCGTCGAGGAGGGCACCCACGGCCACCTGATGGCGCTGGGCGGCCGCTACGCCGAGCTGTTCACCCTGCAGGCCGACGGATACCTCGAGGAGCGGATCGCATGACCACCCGCCTGACCCCCGCCCAGCTCAACGACGTCCCCACGGTACGAAGCCTGCGCGAGAGCGCCCCCGTCCACCACGTCGACCTGGGCCGGGGCGGCGCGGAATGGCTGCTCACCGGCTACGAGGCGGCCGTCACCGGCTTCTCCGACCAGCGCCTCATGGGCGACGGCGGCCAGGCGGGCAACCCGATCGAGGAGGCGGAGAAGGCGGGCCGGGTCATCTTCGAGGAGGACCTGGTTGACCTGTCCGGCGAGGACCATCAGCGCCTGCGCCGGATGATCTCCCGGCAGCTCACCCCGAGGCGCGTGGCCGCGCTGGAGCCCAGGATCCGGCGGATCGCCGACGAGCTCCTGGACGCGATCGAGCCTGCCGAGAGCGTGGACTTCGTCGCCGCCTTCGCCCGCCCGCTGCCGATCAGGACGCTGTGCGCGCTGATCGGGGCGCCGGACGCCGACCGGGCGTACGTGCAGGCGTACGTGAGCGGCCGGATCGCGGCGCTGCCCGAGCGGCCCGAGGCCATGACGCCGGGGCCCGACATGACCTCCCCCGAGACCGCCGCGATGCTCGCCCACCTGGCCGCGCTGATCGCCGAGCGGCGCCGCGAGCCGGCCGACGACCTGGTCAGCGGCATGATCCGGCAGGCGGACCGGGAGGGGCTGCCGGAGCCCTACCTGGTGGCGGGGCTCAGGCTCACGCTGGTGGCCGGGCACCGGGCGGTGACCGCGCTGCTGGCCAACGGGCTGGCCCTGCTGCTGAGCGAGCCGGGACTGTGGCGGCGGCTGGTGGAGCGGCCCGAGATGGTCGGCGACGCGGTGGAGGAGCTGCTGCGCTACGTCACGCCGATCGCGCTGAGCGTGCCCCGGCACACCACGGCCGCCGTGCGGGTGTGCGGGGCGGAGCTGCCCGGCCGGGCGGTGGTGCGCTGCGCGTGGGGCGCGGCCAACCGGGACCCGGCGCGCTTCGCCGAGCCCGACGCCTTCGACCCCGAACGCCCCGGCAACGCCCACCTGGCCTTCGGCTACGGTCACCACTTCTGCCTCGGTGCCGCGCTGGCCAGGGCCGAGCTGCGGCTGGCGCTGACGAGACTGCTTGCCCGCTTCCCCCGGATGCGGCTGGCGGAGGAGGAGCTGGAGTACCGCTCCGGCGACCTGCGCGAGCCGAAGAAGCTGCGCGTGTTGCCCGAGCCGGGTTAGCGGGCCGCCCGATCCTCGACCGGCCTGGGTCGGCCGAGCCGGTCGATTCTGGACCGTGCCGGGTTAGCCAAGCTGGTCGATTCTGGACCTGGCCGGGTTAGCCGAGCCGGTCGACTCTGAACCTGGCCGGGTTAGCCGAGCTGGTCGAGGATCGGTGAGACGAGTTCGTTGAGCTCGCGCACCAGGACGGCCACGGCCCGCTGAGCGCTCTCCTCGACGCGCTCGTGCGGGCCCTCCGGCTCCGGGGGCAGCCCGGCCAGCGGCACCGGCGCCTCCACCAGGAGCGTCGCGCGCAGGAACGGGCTTCTGGCGAGGTCCTGCTGGGTCGGCTCGACGTACTGGCCGAACAGCTCCTGCCAGCCCTGCCAGCCGCGGTCGCGCCACCACGCGCGCGAGCGGGTGAGCGGCTCGGGCAGCGGCGAGACGATCCTGACGCGGGCGGTCAGCGTGCCGTCCCACGTGTTGCGCGCGCAGGTCGCGTCGAGCACGCGCCGGTCCCAGCGGACGTAGCCGGGGTCGAGCGAGGGCGGCGTGGCCAGCCTCCAGGCGGCACAGGCGAAGCGCACCGGCGCGATGTCGCCCCATTCGAACTCCGGCAGGTTCTTCTCCACGTGCGCGGCGTAGCGCCCGTGGCGGTCCCTGTCGAAGTCCTGGTCGATCCAGAAGGCCTTGGCCATGGGGTCTACCGTACGGCGCGGCGCGGGCTCGGGGGCTGAAGATCCGGGAATGTCCGGGCGGGGCCGTACCTTGTGAGGGGTTTTCTGACCACATATGCTTATTCGGTCAAAGAACGGAGTGCTGCATGGCCAGGCCGCCCGCCGATCCGGCTCGGCAGCGCGAGCGTGCCCACCGCGTGCTCGACGCCGCCGCCGAGCTGATCCTGCGCTGGGGCTACGACAAGACCACCATCGGGGACGTCGCCCGCGTGGCCGGCGTCGCCAAGGGCACGATCTACCTGCACTGGAAGACGCGCGAGCTGATGTTCGTCGCGCTGCTGCGCCGCGAGCGCGTCGCCACCCTGGAGGAGGTACGGCGGGCCGCCCCCGCCACCCTGCGCGAGCTGGTCGGGGTGGTGGCCACCGAGGTCATGCGCAGGCCGCTCATGCGCGCCGTGCTGCTGTCCGACACCGAGGTGCTCGGCAGGCTGACCACCATGAAGAGCGAGCGGCCCAGCGACCCCGACCAGGCCGAGGCGCTGCACCGGCTGCTCGGCGAGCTGAGGAAGCACGGCGCGATCCGCCCCGACCTCACCGACGCCGAGCACGTGAGCGTGCTCACCTCGGTCGTGTTCGGGTTCCTGACCGCCGCGCGGCTCACGCCCGAGCCGTACCGCGTGCCCGGGGAACGGCTGGCCGCGCTGCTGGCCGACACCGCGCACCGCGCGCTCGAAGCGGGGCGCGAGCCGTCCCCGCGCGAGGCCCGCGCGATCGCCGAAGCCGTCGGCGCCTACGTCGCGTACGCCGCCGACTTGGCCGGGCACAAGCTGGAGACCGCACTGGAAGGACAGGCGCTGTGAACGTTCTCCCCCTCGATGACGCGGCCGCCGATCTCGCCGTCGCGGGCGGGAAGGGCGCGTCGCTGGCCCGCCTGAGCCGCGCCGGGCTGCCGGTCCCGCCGGGCTTCCACATCACCACCGACGCCTACCGCGCGTTCACCGCGCCCTTCCGCGACCGCCTCGGCGCTCCCGGCACGCAGGAACTGTTCACCGAACACAAGATCCCGCAGGACCTGGCCACCGAGATCCTCGCCGCCTACACCGCCCTGGGCGGACGCGACGGCGGCGACCGCCTTGACGAGCGCGGCGGCGGGCGCGATGGCGGCGGTCAGGTGGCGGTGGCGGTGCGGTCGTCGGCCACCGCGGAGGATCTGCCCGAGATGTCCTTCGCCGGGCAGCAGGACAGCTATCTGAACGTGCGCGGCCCCGACCTGCTCGACGCCGTCCGCCGCTGCTGGGCCTCGCTGTGGAACCCGCGTGCCGTCGCCTACCGCGAGCGCAATGGCGTGCCGCACGACGGCGTGGCGCTGGCCGTGGTCGTCCAGGAGATGGTGGACGCCGACGCCGCCGGGATCATGTTCACCGCCGACCCCGTCACCGGCGCCCGCGGGCAGACCGTGATCAACGCCGCCTGGGGCCTCGGCGAGGCCGTGGTCGGCGGCCAGGTCACGCCGGACACCGCCGTGGTGGCCGACGGGCGCGTGAGCTCGTACATCGTCGCAGAGAAGGCCGTCATGACCGTGCGCGAGCCGGAGGGCACGCGCGAGCGGGACGTGCCGCCGGAACGCCGCTCCCTGCGCGTGCTCGCCGACGAGGAGGTCCTGCGCCTGGCCGAGCTGGGCGAGCGGATCCAGCGGCTGTACGGCACGCCCATGGACGTCGAGTGGGCCAGGCGCGGCGAGGAGCTCTTCGTCGTCCAGGCCCGCCCGATCACCGGCCTGGCCGAGGAGGTGGAGGAGTGGAACGACAGCCTGACCGGCCAGTACCTGTGGACCAGCGGCAACCTCGGCGAGGCCATCCCCGACGTGATGACCCCGGTCACCTGGTCGCTGGTGCGGCTGTTCATCCGCGAGGCGATGTCCGCCTCGGCGATCCCCGGCTACCGCCTGGTCGGCAACATCGGCGGGCGCTTCTACCTGAACCTCAGCATCGCCATCTCCGCCGCCAGGGCGTTCGGCATGAGCAGCAGGCTCGGCGCGATCGAGCAGGTCTTCGGCAGGATCCCGCCGGGCCTCGACGTGCCGCTGCTGCCCGCCTCCCGCTGGGAGCTGGTCAAGGCCATGCTGCCGATGGCGATCAGGCTGCGCCGCCGGGTCGCCGCCAACGTGAGGCGGCTGCGGCCCTTCCTGGCCACCGCCCGCGAGCGCTGCGAGGGGCTGCGCGAGCGCGCCGGGCTGATCGGGGAGCCCGCGGAGCTGGCCCGCTTCTGGGAGGAGGAGCTGCGGCCGTACGTGGTGGAGACGTGCAGGATGCTGGAGGCGGCGGGGCGCCAGGGCGGCGCCGCGCTCGTCATGACCCGCGACAAGCTGCGCGAGATGGTCGGCGACAGCGACGCCGAGGCCATGCTCACCGGCGCGAACGCGGACGGCGAGCTGGCCAGCATGGGCCCGATCATCGGCCTGGGCAAGCTGGCCAGGGGCGAGATCGACCGCGCGGAGTTCGCCGCCGTCTACGGGCACCGGGGCGCCCACGAGTTCGAGGTCAGCGTGCCGAGGCCGGGCGAGGACCCCGGCTGGATCGACAGGCAGCTCGCCGAGGTCGCCTCCGGTGACGCCCGCGACCTGCTGGCCCGGCAGGAGGAGGCGCGCGCGGCGGCCTGGGCCCGCTTCGACCACCGCCACCCCCGCAAAGGCGCGTCGATGCGCGAGCGGGTGGCCAGATGGAACGCCATCGTGCGCGACCGCGAGGACACCCGCTCGGAGAACATGCGCGTGTTCTGGGCGATGCGCGCGTTCGTCCTGCGCGCGGGGGAGCTGACCGGCCTCGGCGACGACGTCTTCTTCCTGGAGATCGACGAGATCGTCGACGTGCTGCGCGGCGGGCGCGCCCCGCTGGCGAGGATCCCGGTACGGCGGGCCACCTACCGCAAGTACGCCGCCCTGCCGATCTACCCCATGCTCATCGTCGGCCCCTTCGACCCGGTCCGCTGGGCCGCCTCGCCCGACCGGCGGGTCGACCTCTACGACGCCCGCGGCGGCCAGGCGCCCCCGTCCGACACGGTGACCGGCTTCCCCGGGGCGCCCGGCGTGGTCGAGGGCGTGGCCCGCGTGCTGACCGGTCCCGAGGACGGCGAGCGGCTGAAGGCGGGGGAGATCCTGGTGACGACGCTGACCAACATCGGCTGGACGCCCATGTTCCCGCGCGCCGCCGCCGTCGTCACCGACATGGGCGCGCCGCTGTCCCACGCCTCGATCGTCGCCCGCGAGCTCGGCATCCCCGCGGTCGTCGGCACCGGCAACGCCACCGCGCGCATCCACGACGGCGACCGCGTGCGCGTCGACGGTGAACGGGGAAGCGTGGAAGTCCTCAACTGATGGCAAGGCGCATGCGGACGATCACCCTTCGCGGTCACGATGTCCGTCATGAGCGACGAGATGGAGTGGGAGGAACGGTGCGTGGTCTACCGGCGCGCCAAGCTGGCCCTGGACCGGGCGGGACCGGGCGACGAGGGGCGCGTGGGCGCGGTGGCGCCGTGGCCGCGTGACCTCGCCGACGGCCGCCGCCCCGGCGCGCCGGCCCCCGCCTCCGAGGGTTGTTGACCGATTGCGTGGCGCCCGTTGCCTCCTCCCGGTCAACGCTTTCCCGGAGGCGGCGCGGCGATCTACAGTGCGGACGTGACGACGGACAGTGTCGGCGACCGCCGCGCGCTCGTACGCGCACTGGTGGCCGAGTTCGCCCCCCAGGAACTTCCCGAGTTCGATCTGATGACCGGCGTGTACTTCGCCGATCCCGCCGCCGCCCGCCGCGCGCGCAGGGCCCGCGACGAGCCCGGCGCGGCGGGCATCGACCTGGGTGACCCCACCCTCACGAACCTGCTCTGGGGCGTCGTCGGCGGCCTCATGACCGAGATGGTGGTCGTCGGCGTGCGCGACGGCAGGTCCAGGCTGCGCCGCTGGCGTGAGCGCCGGACCGCGGGCGACCCGCGGGCGCCGGTGCCGGAGCTCGGCGAGTTCGCCGGCGAGGCGGAGCGGCGTATCGCCAAGGAACTGGACTCCGCCGGGTGCGAGCACGCCCAGGCGATCGCGGAACGCGCGGTGGAGCGCTGGAGCCGCCGCGACTGGACGCCTCCCCAGTGAACGGCCGGGAGCGTCCTGGCAACCCCTTCCTGTTACCGGCGGCGACCACCTCCCGTTTCCTCCTGCTGGTCACGTTCGTGCCGGCCGCCGCGGCCTCCTCCTTCGACCTGATCGCGGGCGGCGTCTCGCAGTGGCAGGCGGCGTACGCGGCCTGCGACCGCGCCGCCGAGTCGGCGGCCGGGGCCGTGCCCGGGGCCTCGGCCGGGTCCGGGGCGGGGGCCGGTGGCGGGACCGCGCGGGAGCTGGCCGCCGGCTATCTCGGCTGCCTGCGCGAGGTCGGCCTGCAGCGGGCCGCGGTCGTGCTGGGCGCCCTGCTGGTCGTGGCCGCGGCGATCCTCGCCCTGTACCTGGTCAGGCCCCGGCTGACGATCGCCCGGCAGCACCTGGTGCCGGCGGGGGAGGAGCTGTCGGGGCTGGTCGCGGGGCTGGCGGCCGAGGAGGGGCTGCGCCGTACACCCGAGGTGTTGCTCGACGCCAATCGCGGCGCGCCGGGCGGCCGCGCGTTCGGCCGTCACCCGCGCTACCGCCTCCGCCTCAACATCGGGACCGTCCACGAGGCCAGGCGGCGCGGCGACCGGACCGAGCTGAAGGCGATCATCCTGCACGAGCTCGCCCACCTGCGTAACCGCGACGTGGACCTGACCAACCTCACGCTGTCGGCCGTGTGGGTCTTCGCGCTGCTGGCCGGCGCGCCGCTGCTGGTGTACGCCGCGATCTTCGACCAGGAACGGCCACTCGCCCTGTCGATCAGGGCCGTGCTCGGCACCGTCCTGGTCGTCCTGCTGGCGGCGTCGGTGCTGCGCGCCCGCGAGCACTACGCCGACGTGCGGGCGACCATGTCCGGCGGCGCGCCCGTCCCCTCCTGGGGAGACGTCAAGGGCAGCCTGGTCAGGCTGCTGCGGCTGCACCCGCGCGCGGCCGACCGGGCCGAGGTGGTCAGGCAGCCGGGCCGGCTGCTGCGGTGGATGCCGGGTGAGGCGCTCGGCGCCGGGATCGCGGCGGGACTGGCGATGCCGTACGTGATGGAGGTCGTCAGCCTCTGGTTCAGCGATGCCGAGCGCCTGGCCTACCAGGTGAGCGCGTTGCTCGCCGGGCTGCCCGTGGCGGCGATCCTGCTGGCCGGGGCGTTCCGCGCGACGCTTGCGGCCATGGCGGCCGCTCGGCCCGCGCCCAGGGGCGGCGCGGCGGGGGCGGCGCTGGCCGCGGGCATCGTGCTGGGCCTGGTGGCCGCGCCGAGCCGGATGAGCCTGTCCTGGGCGGAGTCCTTCGCCGCCGACCCGGGAGTCGCCGCGCTCGTGGTGGCCATCCTGCTCGGACTGTGCCTGGCGTTCGCGCGCTGGCTGTCGGCGTGCGCGGCCGCGTGGCTGCCCGTGGCGCGCTCGCGCACGCTCCTGCCTGTCTACCTGGGCGCCCTGGTGCCGGCGACCCTGCTGTTCGGGCTGTTCCTCAGCTCCTGGGTCATGGCCGCGCGGATCGGGCTGGAGACGCCTGGGCCGGCCGGGGCCGTCTGGGCGTTGCTGGCGTCGTTGTTCGACGCCGGGCAACTGACCGTGCTGCTCCTGGCGCTGCTGTATCCGCTGGGGTCCTGGCTGGCGCACACCTCGCGGGCGCGGGGGCGGCGGCTGTACCTGGACACGCCGCAGGAGTTCGCCCTGCCCGCCGCCCGGGTCAGGCCGCTCGCGGCCCTCGTCCCCGCCGCGGCCCTGACGCTGCTGGTCCTCGGGGCCGAGCTTGTCACGCCGGAGCCGCTGCTGGTGAGCGTGGTCACCGGGCTGGACCCGGGCGTGCGCACCGACTCGCTCGGCGACATGATGAAGGTGGGCGTCGGGCTCATCCTCGGCCTGGGGCTGCTGCAGGGGATCATCGCGATCGTGGTCTCGACGATGACCGGCGGCGGGCTCGGTCCTTCGCACGCGGTCCTGTCCGCGGTCGCCGTCGGGCTCGGCTGCTCGGTGGCGATCGTGTGGGAGCCGCTGGCGCTGGCCTGTTCGGCCGGGCAGTGCTCGGCCGCGCTCCTGCTGTCCCAGTTCAACGCGCTGTGCGTCGGCGTGATGGGGTACGGGGTGCCGGTCAGCCTGCTGGCCGCGGGAGCGGTGAGCGCCCTGCGGGGCCTCGTGGCGCTGGGATCTTCGGCTCCGGTGCGGTCCGGGGCGCGGCCGGGTCGTGCCTGGCTGCGCCGTACGCTGGCGATCGCCGCGGTGGGGGCGTCGGCGCTGTGGATCGGCGCGACGGCTCCGACCTGGCTGCTCCAGTACGGCTTCATCGACTTCGCGCATCGCCCGGTCGTCGACAACCCGGGCGCCGCCGTACCTCCGCCTGGTCCGCCCGGGACGGTCGGCACCCGCGCGGCGTGCGCATCGGTGGCGAACGCCGCGCTGGAGCCGTTCTTCGGGGACGCCTACTACGGGACGTGGGCACGCGCCTTCAGCAGGATCGGCGCCAGCGGGAGCGACTTCCTGGTCAAGCTCGGGCACGCCGGCTACGCCGACGCCCGTGCCGCCCAGTACCGGCTGCGGGACTTCATCGCGCCCGCCAACGCCTACTGCATGCGGGTCAGCTAGTGGAGAAGGTGAACCAGTTGACGTTGACGAAGTCGGCCGGCTGGCCGCTGCTGAAGGTCAGGTAGACCGTGTGGGTGCCGGTCACGGGGGAGATGTTCGCCGGGATCGTGCGCCAGCTCTGCCAGCCGCCGGTGCCGGCCAGCGCGAAGTCGCCGATCGGCGGCGCGGTCGGGCTGCCCAGTCTGACCTGGACGAGCCCGCTGACCCCGCCCGCGGCCCCGGAGGCCACCCGGGCGCGGAACTGGGTGGCGGGGGTGGCGCCGAAGGCCACCTTGTCGAAGCGCAGCCAGTCGCCGTTGGAGATCGCGCCGACGTTCTGGCCGCCGCCGGTGTCGGTGGTGGCCTCGACGATGGTGCCCGACTGGGCCTGGTGGCGTTCGGCCTGGATGGTGGAGCGGGCGTCGACGTCGCCCGGCGGGTTGGTGGGGCCGGTGGTGCCGCTCTGCCAGACGGCCACGTAGTCGACGACCATCGGACGTCCCGAGACGGTCGCCGCCGTCGGGGTGGAGAAGCCCGCCACGCCGTCGGGGAAGGCGCCGCCCATGGCCACGTTCAGCAGGATGAAGTAGCCGGCGTGGCCGGTCATGTTGTTCCAGGTGGCGGCGTCGAACTGCGACTGGCTGACCGAGTGGTACTGCTGGCCGTCCACGTACCAGCGCAACTGGTTGGGCGAGACGCTGCGGTCCCACTCGAAGCGGTAGGTGTGGAAGGCCGACTGGCAGGAGGCGCCGGGGCAGGCGCGGCTGGCGCCGAGGCCGCTGAACTCGTTGCACGGCCCGCCGGGCGCGACCCCGCAGTGGAGCACGGCCCACACGGAGTTGATCCCGTTGACGTTCTCCATGATGTCGAACTCGCCGATGCCCGGCCAGTTCCAGTAGTTCCCCCGGTACGGCGAGCCGAGCGCCCAGAACGCCGGCCAGTAGCCGAGCGCGGCCTGCCCGGTCACGTTGGGCATCTGGATGCGGCCTTCGATGCGCAGGATGCGGCCGTCGGCGGGCTTGAAGTCGGAGCGGCGGGTCTCGATGCGGGCCGAGGTCCAGTCCCGGTTGGCGCCGTGCGGGGTGATGCGCAGGTTGCCGGTTCCGTCGAGGCTGAGGTTGGCGGGGTTGGCGGTGTAGTTCTGGATCTCTCCGGTGCCCCAGTTGGCGGGGCCGCCCGGGTAGGAGTGGCCGGTGTCGACGATCCAGTTGCCGGGGTCGGGTGACGATCCGGCGGGGCCGTTGAAGTCGTCGGCCCAGACCAGCGACCACCCGGAGGGCGGGGGCGGCACGGCTGCCGAGGCGGCGACGGCGTACAGGACGAGGGAGAAGGCGGCCGACAAGGCGGCGGCGGCGACGGCGAGACGGCGGCGCGGCATCACTGCTCCTAGCGGGGGGTGACGGGTGCAGAGAGCGCTCTCACACCTGAAGGAAACACACGGTTAACGCCGTGTCAACCTCGATGAGAGCGCTCTCGCGTCGGAGCGGTTGCGCGGTGTTCAACATCTCGTCACCTCACCGTCCTAGGGTGCCCGCCATGAGACGTATCGCCATCTTGATGTGCGCCGGCGCGCTGGCACTGGGCGGCGCCGCGGTCCCGGCCGCCGCGACCCCGCCCGAGCACGGCTTCGGCAGGGCCGCCCTGGCCGGGTTCGCCTCGCTGCCAGCGCAGACGTACGTGCCGGGCAGCGAGCGGTCCGGCGCGCAACTCGGTACGGCCCCCATCAACGGGATCACCCCGCCCTTCCCCGGCCAGCCCGTGCAGGGGTTCAGCGGCATCGCCCGCCGCCACGACGGAGGCTACGACGTCCTGTCGGACAACGGCTTCGGCGCCAAGGCCAACAGCGCCGACTTCCTGCTGCGCGTCCACCGCGTGCGCCCCGACTTCCGCTCGAAGAAGCTGAGCCTGCACGGCGGCTTCAACCTCTCCGACCCGCGCAAGCTGGTCCCCTTCCCCCTCACCCGCCCCGACCGCAAGCTGACCGGCGCCGACTTCGACGTCGAGTCGATCGTGCGCTCGCTGGACGGCACCTACTGGTTCGGCGACGAGTTCGGCCCGTTCCTGCTCCACACCAACGCGCGCGGCGAACTGCTCGACGCGCCGGTGCCGCTGCCCGGCGTCAAGGCCCCGGAGAACCCCGACCTCGGCGGCGGCCAGCCGAACCTCGGCCGCAGCAAGGGCTTCGAGGGCATGGCCAGGTCCGTGGACGGGCGTCGCCTGTACCCGCTGCTGGAGGGCACCGTGACCGGCGACCCCGCGGGCTCGCTGCGCATGTACGAGTTCGACCTGCGCAGGCGCGCGTACGGCGAGCGCCGCTGGACCTACCGCCTGGAGGACCCCTCCCACGCGATCGGCGACGCCATCGCCGTGGACCGCCACCGCTTCCTGATCATCGAGCGGGACAACCTCCAGGGTGCCGAGGCCCGCTTCAAGCGCGTCTACCTGGCCGACACCCGCGACAGGGACGGCGACGGCGCCCTCGACAAGACCCAGGTCGCCGACCTGCTCGACCTCGCGGCGCCCGGCGGCGGCACCTTCACCTTCCCGTTCCAGACCATCGAGGACGTCATCATCCTCGACGACCGCACGCTGGGCATCCTGAACGACAACAACTTCCCGTTCTCCTCCGGCCGCACCGCGGGCGCGGCCGACGACAACGAGTTCATCAAGGTACGGCTGACGCGCGGCCTGCGCGCCGACCCCCGCGTCTACCTCTGAGGCGCGTGCACACTGCCCGACTGGGGGTCGAAGACGACCAGCCCGTGCCGCCCGGCCAGCTCGAACACGGTCCTGCACACCTCGGCGGCGCGCGGGAACACCGCGCTGGCCAGCACGATGTCCTCGGCCACGGTCAGCGGCTCGGCCCAGGGCGAGCCGGCGTAGTTGTCCGCGGTCAGGTCGGGGTAGCGGGCGGTCAGGTCGTCGACGAAGGCCGCCACCTCGGCCCTTGCGCCCGGCGGGGAGTCCTCGCCGGGCGCCTCGCACCAGTCGAGGAACTTGGCCGTGGCGCGCAGCGGCGTGATCGGCTCGTCCTCGAACCACACGGCCAGATCGAAGCTCATCCCACGGAGCCTAGCCGGGCGACCCGGTTGCGCACCCCCTCGAAGTGGGCGTGGACGGCGGCCACCGCGGCGGCCTTGTCGCGGGCCGTCACCGCGGCGTAGATGTCTCGGTGGCGGCGCGCGACGTCGGCGGGCGTCTCGTCGGGGACGCCGATCTCGTCGCGCAACTGGTGGTAGACGTCCCAGAACGCGCCGAGCAACTGGCTGACCAGGGGGTTGCCGAGCGGGCGGTAGAGCACGTCGTGGAAGAGCCGGTCGATCTCGGGGGAGACCCCGCCGCGCTCCGCCTCGTCCTCCATCCTGTCCATGGCCGCGGCGGCGGCCGACAGGTCGGCCTCCGCGCCGAGGTCGATGAGCTTCTGGACCAGCCCGGTCTCCAGCATCTCGCGGATCTCGACCAGGTGGGCGATGTGGCTGCGGCCGTCCTGGAGGGTGATGCGGCTGTGGAAGGTCAGCTCGTCCACGAGCCCGGCCAGCGACATCCGGCCGACGAACATGCCGAAGCCGTGACGGATGTCCACGATCCCGACCGCCTGGAGCGCCTTGAGCGCCTCCCTGACCGAGTTGCGGCTGATCCCGAGCTCCTCCATGAGCTCGGACTCGGTCGGCAGAGGGTCACCGGCCGCCAGCCCGCGCCCGAGGATCATCTCCTTGACGGCCTCCTGGGCCTCGACGGCACGGCTGGGTCGTGAACGCATGTAGTGCCCCTTCTGTGCGATCACTGCGTAACATTCCGGAAACCATCCGTTGACCGCAAGCCGTCTCCCGGCTTAGCGTCCACGTTACGCACAAGATAGGACATGGGATGTCCCACGTTCTACCCCTGGCCACATCCGGCCAGTTGCGGAACGCACCTACCCCCAGGAGGCATCCGTGAGCTCTGAGTTCAGCCGCCGCGACTTCCTGCGCTACACCAGCGCCTCGGCGTTCGTCGTCGCCTCCGTCGCTGCCTGCAGCGGCGGCCCCGCCTCGACCGGCTCCGTCGGCGCCGGATCGGACAAGGACCTCATCACCGCCGTCATCGGCTACGGCAACGACCAGAGCTGGGACCCCACCCAGACGGCGTCGGCCTTCGCCATGGCCGGCATCACCCACATCTACGAAGGACTGCTCGACACCGATCCGATCACGCGCGAGCCGTACCCCGCGCTGGCGACGGCGCTGCCGGCCGACCTCAACGCGACGAGCTGGACTTTCACGCTCCGCGAGGGCGCCAAGTGGCACGACGGGCAGCCCGTGACCGCCGACGACGTGGTCTTCACCTTCGAGCGGGTCCTGGACCCGGCGGCCAACGTGCTGGTCGGCAACTTCTTCAAGGCGTGGCTCAAGGAGGTCAGGAAGACCGGCGAGCGCAGCGTCGAGCTGGTCTTCAACTTCCCCTTCCCCGACGCGGCGCCACGCCTGACCATCGCCAAGATCATGCCCATGCACGTCTTCGGCGCCGCCGGAGGCTGGGACGCGGCCAAGGGCGGCAAGGCGGTCGGCTCCGGGCCGTACCGGATGACCGCGCACAACCCCAAGTCGAACACCTCCTTCGAGGCCTTCGCCGGCTACAACGGGCCGCGCCCGGCCACCGCCAAGCGCATGAACTGGCTGACGATCGTGGACGCCGCCGCCCGCGTGGCCAAGATCTCCGGCGGCGGCGCCGAGGCCCAGATCGCCGACAACATCCCCTACGCCAACATCGACCGCCTCAAGCAGCAGGGGCTGAACGTCGAGGGCGGCAAGGGCATGAACCACCTGTTCCTCATGTTCAACACCCAGGCCAAGCCCTTCGACGACGTGCGCGTACGGCAGGCGCTGCACTACGCCATCGACCGCGGGAAGATGATCGACGTGGCGCTCAAGGGCCACGGCACGGCCTCCAGCTCCTTCCTCAACGAGGGCCACCCCGACCACAAACGCGCCGCGGTCGTCTACGACTTCGACCCGGACAAGGCCAAGGCGCTGCTCAAGGAGGCGGGCGTCACCAACCTGACGGTCAACCTCATGGCGGTCAACGTGAGCTGGCTGGCCGACTGCCTGCCCACGATCGCCGCCTCGTGGGAGGCGATCGGGGTGAAGACCACGCTGGAGCCGCAGGACACCGCCGCGCTGTTCGCCAAGATGGACCAGATGCAGGACTACCAGGTGGTCGCGGCGGCCTCCAA
Organism: Nonomuraea sp. NPDC050790; assembly: GCF_044456745.1. Classification (NCBI taxonomy): domain Bacteria; kingdom Bacillati; phylum Actinomycetota; class Actinomycetes; order Streptosporangiales; family Streptosporangiaceae; genus Nonomuraea; species Nonomuraea sp. NPDC050790. The sequence continues at coordinate 623,659 of NZ_JBITGF010000004.1, forward strand.
CCCCAACCAGTTCGGCATGGACGCCGACCTGATCCTGCACTACAACTACGTGCCCGACGGCCTGTGGATGAAGTACTCGCACTGGGAGGCGAGCAAGGACGCCAAGGACCTGTTCCGCATGATGGACGAGGCCACCCGGGAGCCGGACAAGGCCCAGAAGACCGCCCTGGTCCAGAAATATCTGGATGTGATCGCTGAGCAGGCCGTCCTCTACCCGGTCGTCCACACCGAGCTCATGACCGCCTGGGACCCGAAGAAGCTGTCCGGCGTGCGCGCCCAGGCGTACCCCGGCATCAACCTCCTGCAGGCCAAGAGGACATGATCCTCGTCGCCCGGATGCTGGTGCGCCGCGTCCTGATCCTCGTCCCGCTGCTGCTGGGCGTCATCGCGTTCGTCTTCGTCGTGATGCGCTTCTCCTCCAGCAAGCCCGAGTACGCCTACTTCCAGGGCGCCAACCCGACCGCCGAGCAGATCCGGCGGTTCCAGCTCGAGAACGGCCTGCTCGACCCGCTGCCGGTGCGCTACGTACGCTTCGTCGGCGAACTGGCCACCGGCGACATGGGCACCAGCGTGCTCACCAAGAAGCCGGTCCTGGACTCCGTGCTCACCGCGCTGCCGCTGACGCTCCAACTCACCCTGCTCGGGCTGGCCGTCGCGACGGTGCTGGCGCTGGTGTTCGGCGTCACCGCCGCGCTGTTCCGCGACCGCTGGCCCGACCAGGTGATCCGGCTGGTGTCGCTGGTCGGGGTCGCCGCGCCCGCGTTCTGGCTGGCCCTGCTGATGATCCAATGGCTGGCCGTGGGGGAGGGGCTCTTCCCGACCGGCGGCTACATCAACCCCGCCGACTCCACCTCCGGCTGGCTGCGCTCGATGACGCTGCCCGCCCTGTCGCTGTCGCTGCCCGTCGCCGCCCAGCTCATCCGCATCGTCCGCACCTCGATGGTCGAGGAGCTCGACCGCGACTACGTCCGCACCGCCATCGGCAGCGGCCTGCCGCCGGTCGTCGTGGTCGGCCGCAACGTGCTGCGCAACGCCCTGATCAACCCGCTGACCGTGCTCGGCCTGCGCATCGGCTACCTCATCGGCGGCGCGGTGGTGATCGAGCAGATCTACGGCCTGCCCGGCATGGGCCAGCTCATGATCAACGCGGTTCGCGATGGAGACCCGGCCGTGGTGCAGGGCGTGGTGCTGACCATCGCGGTCGGCTTCATGCTGGTGAACCTGGTCGTCGACGTCCTGTACCTGCTGGTCAACCCCCGCCTCAGGAGCGCCGCATGAGACGAGGACTCGCCGGGCGGCTGGCCCGGCCCGGCATCGGATTCCGTCGCCTGCCGCCGCTGTCGTGGGCGGCCGTCGCGGTGATCGCGCTGGTCGTGCTCGCCGCGTTGTTCGCGCCGCTGCTGGCGCCGCACTCGCCGTACTTCCAGGAGGTCGCGGGCGGCGGCCCGTCGGCCGCGCACTGGATGGGGCTCGACAGCGCCAACCGCGACATCCTGTCCAGGCTGCTGTACGGCGCGCGCTGGTCGCTGCTCATCGGCCTCGGCGCCACCGGCCTGGCCCTGCTGGCCGGGGCGGTCGTGGGCGCGATCGCCGCCACCTCGCGCAAGGCCGTCGACGAGACGCTGATGCGCCTGCTCGACGTGGTCATGGCCTTCCCCGGCATCGCGCTGGCCGCGGTGCTCGTGGCCGTCTTCGGCGGCAGCGTCCCGGTGCTGGTCATGGCCATGGCGTTCCTGTACATGCCGTCCGTGGCCCGTGTCGTGCGGGCCAACGTGCTGGCCCAGTACGGGGAGGACTACGTCGCCGCGGAACGGGTCATCGGAGCGCGCACGCCGTACATCGTGATCAGGCATGTGGCGGTGAACACCGCCGCGCCCGTGCTGGTCTTCTGCACGGTGATGGTCGCCGACGCGATCGTGTTCGAGGCGTCGCTGTCGTTCATCGGCGCCGGGGTACGCCCGCCGAACCCCTCCTGGGGCAGCGTCATCGCCGACGGCAAGAACATGGTGCTGCTCGGCGGCTGGTGGGCCACGGTCTTCCCCGGCCTGCTGATCCTGCTCACCGTGCTCGCGCTCAACATCCTGTCCGAGGGCATCTCCGACGCCTGGGCCGCGCCCGCCGCCCGCACCGCGCCGCCCGCCCGCGACGAGGACGCCTTCGAGCGCGCCGTGCCCGGCTCCGGCAAGGTCACCGAGCTGCCCGGCCTGGAGGAGGCGGCGCGTCGCCTGGCCGAGCGTGCCCGCCCGCTGCCCACGGGGCCGCCGATCCTGGCCGTGGAGAACCTCGCGATCGGCTTCGACCAGCGTCACGGCGGCGTCGACATCGTGGACGGCATCTCCTTCGACGTGCGGCCGGGCGAGGTGCTCGGCCTGGTCGGCGAGTCGGGCTGCGGCAAGTCGCTGACCGCGCTGACCGTCATGGGACTGCAGCCGCGCGAGGCCAGGGTCCGCGGCCACATCCGCTTCGACCAGCGCGAGCTGATCGCTCTGCCGCGCCGCGCCCGCAGGCGGCTGCTCGGCCACGAGGTGGCCATGATCTACCAGGACGCGCTGTCCTCGCTGAACCCCGCCATGACCATCCGCGCCCAGCTCAAGCAGCTCACCCGGCGCGGCGGCCGGCGTCCGCCCGCCCAACTGCTGGCCATGGTCGGCCTCGACGCCGCCCGCACGCTCTCCGCCTACCCGCACGAGCTGTCGGGCGGGCAGCGGCAGCGGGTGCTCATCGCCATGGCGCTCTCGCGCGAGCCCAAGCTGATCGTCGCCGACGAGCCCACCACCGCGCTCGATGTCACCGTGCAGGCTCAGGTCATCGAGCTGCTGCTGCGGCTGCGGGAGGAGCTCGGGTTCGCGCTCATCCTCGTCTCGCACGACCTCGCGCTGGTCGCCGACGTCACCGACCGCGTGGTCGTCATGTACGGCGGGCAGATCGTCGAGACCGGCGCCACCGCCACGCTGGTCGGGGCGCCCGCCCACCACTACGCCCGCGGCCTGCTCGGCTCGGTCCTGTCACTGGAGTCGGGAGCCGAGCGCCTCACCCAGATCCCCGGCGTCGTGCCCTCACCGGCGGCCTTCCCCGCGGGATGCCGCTTCGCCGACCGCTGCCCGATGGCCGACGACCTCTGCCACACCGCGCGGCCGGTGCTGGAGGGCGACGCGCACGCCCACGCCGTGGCCTGCCACCACCCCGCACTGACCCCGGCCGGAGTCGGAGGAGAAGAGCATGCCTGAACCCGCCGCCGCCACGGGCGCCGTGGCCGAGGTCAGCGGCGTCCACGTCGTGCACAAGGCCCGCTCGGGCGGGCTGTTCTCGCGCGACCGCGTCTACGCCCTGACCGCCGCCGACCTGGCCGTCGCGCCCGGCGAGACCGTCGGCGTCGTCGGCGAGTCGGGGTGCGGCAAGTCCACGCTGGCCAGGGTGCTGGTCGGGCTCCAGCGGCCCACCGAGGGCACCGTCCGCGTCCAGGGCCGCGACCTGTGGGCCACGAAGGAGTCCGAGCGGCGCGAGCTCATCGGCACCGGCGTCGGCATGATCTTCCAGGACCCGTCCACCGCGCTCAACCGCCGCCTGCCCGTCGCCCAGGTCCTGCGCGACCCGCTCAACGTGCACCGCCGCGGCACCCCGCGCCAGCGCGACGAGCGCGTACGCGAACTGCTCGACCTCGTCGGACTGCCCCAGAGCGCCGCCGACGCACTGCCCGGCCAGTTGTCCGGCGGGCAGCGGCAGCGGGTCGCCGTGGCCAGGGCGCTCGCGCTGGAGCCCGGACTGGTCGTCGCCGACGAGCCGACCAGCGCGCTCGACGTCTCGGTACGGGCCCAGATCCTCAACCTGCTGCTCGACCTCAAAGCCAGGCTGGGGCTGGCGCTCGTGTTCGTCTCGCATGACATTCAGACCGTGAGGCGGATGAGCGACCGGGTGGTGACCATGTACCTCGGCAGGATCGTCGAGCAGGCTCCGGCCGCCGACGTGCCCGGCGGGGCGCGGCATCCGTACACGCGGGCGCTGTTCTCCGCCACTCCCGGGCTGATCTCGCCGATCAACCCGATCCCGCTGGTCGGCGCGGTGCCGTCGGCGACCAGGCCGCCGAGCGGCTGCCCGTTCCGCACCCGGTGCTGGCGGGCCGACGACGCCTGCGCGGCGGAGATGCCGGCTGTTCGGTATGAGGACCGCCACCTCTACCACTGCCACCACCCCGTGACCGCGGGGGCGACAGACCTCGACCTGATCCAGGAGCGCGCATGATGCTGACCGGTGTGATTCCGCCGGTGTGTACCCCGATGACGCCGGAGCACGAGGTGGACACCGCCTCGCTCGTCCGGCTGGTCGACCATCTGCTGGACGGGGGCGTGGACGGGCTGTTCGTGCTCGGCTCCTCCTCCGAGGTGGCCTACCTGACCGACGCCCAGCGCGCGCTCGTCCTGGAGACGGTCGTGGGCCACGTGGCGGGGCGGGTTCCGGTGCTGGCCGGGGTGATCGACATGACCACGCCGCGGGTCCTGGAGCACGCCCGCGCCGCCCGTACGGCCGGGGCCGACGCCCTCGTCGCCACCGCGCCCTTCTACACCCGCACCCATCCCGCCGAGATCCGCACCCACTTCCGCATCCTCGCCGAGCGCGCCGGTCTGCCCCTCTACGCCTACGACCTGCCCGTCTCCGTCCACACCAAGCTCACCGCCGACCTGCTGCTCGACCTGGCCGCCGAGGGCGCGCTGGCCGGGGTCAAGGACTCCAGCGGTGACGACGGGGCCATGCGGCAGGTCATCCTGGGCCGGTCGGCCGGCTTCAGCGTGCTCACCGGCTCCGAGATCACCGTGGACTCCGCCCTCGCCATGGGGGCCGACGGCGTCGTACCGGGACTGGGGAACGTCGACCCGCACGGCTACGTCCGGCTGACCGCCGCCGCGGCGCGCGGCGACGCGGCGGCGGCCAGGGAGGAGCAGGAGCGGCTGGTGCGGCTGTTCGCGATCGTGCGCGTCGGCGGCGCGCGCATGGGCGGCAGCTCCGCCGGGCTCGGCGCCTTCAAGGCCGCGCTCTGCCTGCGCGGCATCATCGACCACCCCACCACGGCCCCGCCCCAGATCCCCCTCAACGCGGACGAGACCGGCCGTATCGGCAAACTCCTCGCCGCCGCGGGCCTGCTGTGACCGCCTGACGGCACGGCTCACGCTGTTCTTACGGCTCAAGCTGTTGGTACGGCTCACGCGCTCGTGATTGGCCTTGCCGATCGCGGCGCGGGCCCGGCAGGCTGATCTGCCATGTACTTCCAGCACTCCACCGCCATGTGGGCGGCACACCCCGGCCTGGTCGCCGGCGTCGTCCGCGCCGAGGGCGTGAGCGCCATGGCCGAGGTCGGCGAGCAGGTGGCCAGGTTCGGCGCGATCGCCGCGGAACGGCTGACCGGGCGGACCGAGTCCGACCTGCCGGAGATCCAGGCCTGGCGGCGCACGTTCGCCGCGATGGGCCTCAAGCCGACCCAGTACCGGTGCGCGTCGGAGGCGTTGCTGCGGCGCTTCAGGAAAGAGGGGGAACTGCCGCGCATCCACCCGCTCATCGACCTGTGCAACGCGATCTCGCTGGCCTTCGCGGTGCCGGTGGCCGCGATCGACCTGGAGCGGGTGACGGGCGACCTGACGGTACGCCATGCGGAGGGCGACGAGACCTACGAGACGTTCTCCGGCGAGGTGGAGAACCCGGAGCCGGGAGAGGTCGTCTTCGCCGATTCGGCGGGACGGGCGCACGCGCGGCGGTGGACCAACCGGCAGAGCGGGTACTCGGCGGTGCGTCCTGGGACGTCCTCGGTGCTGATCGTGGCGGAGGCGGTGCACGGGACGGCATCGGTGGACGTGGCCAAACTGGTCCAGGCCCTAAGCGACGAACTGACCACCACCTGGCACACCACCCCTGCCTCCGCCCTCCTAACCCCCACCACCCCCCGCTTCCCCCTCACCTAACCCACCCCCGCCCACACCCCCGCCCACACCTACACCCCTGCCTCAGCCCACACCCCCGCCCCCGCCTCCGCCCACCCCCGCCCCAGGCTCCCGGGCCTGCCCAGGCTCCCGGGCCTGGCCGCGGGCCCCGGCGCTGCAGGGGTCCGCCTCTGCCCCCGCACCTTCGCGGGTTCCGCCGCGCTGCCCTCCGCCGTTGCGTTCCCCTGTCATGCGGGGGCGCGGCCCAACCCCGGGAGGGCGGGCTGCTCCGCCTCCCCTCGCTGGGCACGCCATGGGGGGCACCGGCGTCCCGCTTTCCGGGGCACGGGTCCGGCTGACCTGGGAAGGCGGCACGGGTTGGGTGGTCTGGGGGCGGTGGGTGGTCTGGGGAGGGTGGGTGGTCTCGGAGGGGGGTGGGGTTAGGAGGGGGGTGAGGTTAGGAGGGGAGGCGGCCGTGGAAGCGGGGGGTGCCGGTGGCGTGGAGGTCGGCTTCGATGCGGGCCGCCGTCGCCAGCAACGAGGGCAGCAGGTCGCGGCGGGCCGAGTCCGGGGTCGTCCGGCTGGCGTGGGTGGAGACGTTGACCGCCGCCACCACCTGACCGGCCGGGTCGCGGATGGGGGCGGCCAGCGACCGCAGCCCCTCCTCCAGTTCCTGGTCCACCATGGCCCACCCCTGCGCGCGTACCCGATCGAGCTCGGCGCGCAACTGGATCGGCGAGGTGAGCGTGCGTGAGGTGTGGCGCCGCAGCTCGGCGCGGCCGAAGAAGGCGTCGAGGTCGGCGGGGGTCAGCCAGGCCAGCAGCACCCGGCCCATCGAGGTGACGTGGGCGGGGAAGCGGGTGCCGATGTTGATGGTCACCCGCATGATCCGCGAGGTCGCCACCCGCGCCACGTAGACCACGTCCTCCTGGTCGAGCACCGCCACGGACGCGGACTCGTGCACCTCCGCCACCAGCCGCTCCAGGTGCGGCTGCGCGACCTCGGGAAGCGACATGCTCGACAGGTACGCGTACCCCAGCTCCAAAACCCGCGGCGTGAGCGTGAAGAAGCGCCCGTCGCTGCGCACGTACCCGAGGTCGGCCAGCGTCAGCAGGAACCTGCGGGCCGCCGCCCGGGTCAGCCCGGTGGCCCTGGCGACCTCGGCGAGCGTCAGCGCGGGGTGCTCGGAGTCGAACGCGCGGATCACCGACAGGCCTCTGGCCAGCGATTGCACGTGTTCGGGCGCACGGTTTTCTGTGGTGTCCCTACTTACCATGAGGTAACTATAGAGCGTGTTCGCCATCCGTACATTCGTATGGTCAGCGAACGCGAATGCATTGACGTGACCCCGATCACCGCCTAGCGTCCACGGAAACGCGCACTGTGCGAACGATTGTGCGGCATACGAACATCGAGGCGATGATGCAGACGGTCCGTGACGCAACCTTCGACGTGCTCCGCCGCTATGCCATGACCACCCTTTTCGCCAACCCGGGTTCGACCGAGGTGCCCCTGCTCACCGGGCTGCCCGACGATCTGGCGTTCGTCCTGGCGCTGCACGAGGGTTCCGTGGTGGGGATGGCGACCGGCCACGCCATCGCCACCGACCGCCCGGCGCTGGCACTCCTGCACACCACCGCCGGGCTCGGCAACGCCGTCGGCGCCCTGGCCACCGCCCGCGTCAACCGCGCGCCGCTCGTCGTGATCGTCGGCCAGCAGGACCGCAGGCACCTGGCGCTGGAGCCGTTCCTGACCGGCAGCCTGGACGGCCTCGCCGGCGACTATCCGGTGTGGCGGTCGCAGCCGGCGCGGGCCCAGGACGTGCCGGGTGCGGTGGCTCGCGCGTGGCACGAGGCGCGCACCGGCCGAGGGCCCGCCCTGGTCGTGGTGCCGATGGACGACTGGCTCAGCGTCATGCCGCCCGACCAGGTGGTCGCCGCCCCCCGCACGCTGCTACGGCCCAGCGCGACCGCCCTCGACGCCGTCATCGAACTGGCCGCCCTGCTGAACGAGTCCGCCTCCCCGGTGATCGTCGCCGGGGCGGGCGCCGACCACCCGCGTACCTGGGCCGCCCTGGTCACGCTGGCGGAGCGGCTGGCCTGCCCGGTGTGGCAGGAGTCCTTCGGCGCCAGGGCCGGGTTCCCGCAGCACCATCCGCAGTACGCGGGGGTCCTGCCCGCGGGCCGCGCCCAGCAGCGCGCGATCCTGTCGGGCCACGATCTCGTGCTGGCGGTCGGCGCCCCGGTCTTCCGCCACTACCCCTACCAGCCGGGCCACCTCGTCACCCCCGGCACCCGGATCGCGGTCATCACCGACGACCCGTCCGAGGCCCACCGCGCCCCCGCCGACCTGGCCATCCTCGCCTCACCCTCCACCATCTGCGAACACCTCCCCACCCACCTCCACCCCCGGGAAGGGCACACCACACCGGAACACCAGGAGCCCAGAGCCGAGCCCTGGAGCAGCGGCGGCCACTGGGCCACGCACGAACCCGCCGAGCCGCCCTGGGAACCACACTGGGCAACCCCCGGCCACCCCGGACCCGACCAAGCCACCTCCAACCCGGCCGAGCCGGGATCCGACGCGCCCGACCCGGCCGCCCCCGGCACCGGCACGCGCGACTCAACCCACACGCGCGGCCCGGCCGATCGCGGCGCTGACGCGCGCGGCGCGGACACGCATGGGTCGGCCGATCGCGGCGCTGACGTGCGCGGCGCGGACGCGCGTGGGTTGGCCGACCGTGGCGGCGACGTGCGCGGCTCGGTCGATAGCGGCCCGGCCGCCTCCGGGGTTGGTGCGCGTGGTCTGGGTGATCCTGGGGTTGGGGTGGGTGGGCTGGTTGATCCTGGGGTGGGTGAGCCGCTGCGGGCCGCTCATGTGCTCGCCGCCCTCGCGGTACGGCTGGCGCCCGAGACGATCGTGGTCGAGGAGACCCCGTCGTCCAGGCCGGAGCTGCACCGGCTGCTCCCCGCCAGGCGCCCCCTCGGGTTCGTCTCAGCGGCCATGGGCGGGCTGGGCTTCGCGCTGCCCGCCGCGGTGGGGTTGCGCATGGCCGTACCGGATCGCCCGGTGGTGGCGGTGGTCGGCGACGGTTCGGCCATTTACGGCATCCAGGCACTCTGGAGCGCCGCCCGCTACCGGGTGGGCGCGCTGTTCGTGGTGCTGGCCAACGGCAGGTACGCCGTCATGGACCGCCTGGCCGAGGCGGCCGACTCCGGCAAGCCCCCGTGGCCGCCCTTCGAGGAGGTCAGCCTGAGCGGCCTGGCCACCGCGTTCGGCTGCCCGGCCCGCCGCATCACCGGCCACGACGAACTGCTGGACGTCCTCGACGGCGTCATCCCCAGCCTCCTGGACCGTACCCAGCCACTGCTGCTCGACATCGCCGTAGCCCCGGACACCGACTTTCACCCGTGACACCCCTGACCACCCATGACCACCCATGACACCCCGCGAAAGGCCGCACCAAGCAGGAGGCACGCCCCCATGACCCTGCTCGACCCGTCCACCTGGACCGGACGCCTGTTCGGCGGCTCCTGGACCCAGGCCGCCGCCACCGCCCCCGTCACCGAACCCGCCACCGGCGCCGACCTCGGCACCATCGGCCTGGCCACCCCTGACGACGTCTCCGCCGCCGCGAGGCGCGGCAGGGCCGTACAGCCGGAATGGGCACGGACGAACTTCGAGGAGCGCGCGGCCGTGCTGCGCCGCGCGGGACTGGCCTTCGAGCAGCACGCGGCGGAACTCCACGAGTGGATCATGCGCGAGTCCGGCTCCATCCGCGGCAAGGCGGGCTTCGAGACCCACATCGCCGCCCAGGAGTGCCACGAGGCCGCCGCGCTGGCCTCGCGGCCGCTCGGCGAGATCCTGCCCACGGCCAAGCGGCGGCTCAGCCTGGCCAGGCGGGTGCCGTCGGGCGTGGTCGGGGTGATCGCGCCGTTCAACGCCCCGCTCATCCTGGCCATCCGCTCGGTCGCGCCCGCCCTGGCCCTGGGCAACGCGGTCGTGCTCAAGCCGGACCCGCGCACCGCGGTGTGCGGCGGCGTCGCGATCGCCCGCGTCTTCGAGGAGGCGGGCCTGCCCGAGGGACTGCTGCACGTGCTGCCCGGCGGCCCGGACGTGGGCGCGGCCCTGGTCGCCGACTCCGACGTCAGGGTGATCTCCTTCACCGGTTCCACCGCCGCGGGCAGGAAGGTCGGCGAGGCGGCCGCCCGCCACCTCAAGCGGGCGCACCTGGAACTGGGCGGCAACTCGGCGCTGATCGTGCTGGACGACGCCGACCTCGACCGCGCCGTCTCCGCCGGTGCCTGGGGCTCCTACTTCCACCAGGGCCAGATCTGCATGACCGCGGGCCGCCACCTCGTCCACGCGGACGTCGCCGCCGAGTACGTCGAACGGCTGGCCGCCAAGGCCGCCGCGCTGCCCGTCGGCGACCCCTTCACCCAGGACGTCGCGCTCGGCCCGCTCATCGACGCGGGCCAGCGCGACAAGGTCCACGCGCTCGTCGCGGCGGGCGGCGAGGTGGTCACCGGCGGCACCTACGACGGCCTGTTCTACCGCCCGACCGTCCTGACCGGCCTCACCAGGGACAGCCCCGCCTACGCCCAGGAGGTCTTCGGCCCCGTGGCGCCCGTGCTCACCTTCCGCGACGAGGAGGAGGCGGTCTCGCTCGCCACCGGCAGCGAGTACGGGCTGTCGCTGTCCGTCCTCACCCGCGACGTCATGCGCGGCCTCGACCTGGCCGAACGCATCCCCACCGGGATCGCGCACGTCAACGACCAGACCGTGGACGACGAGGCGGTCGCGCCGTTCGGCGGTGTGGCCCACTCGGGCACCGGTTCGCGCTTCGGCGGCGCGGCGGCCAACGTCGAGGCGTTCACAGAGACCCGCTGGATCACCGTCCAGGGCCCCATCGAGACCTACCCGTTCTAGGGGGACGGCGTGAAGCGTGTCTTCGGTGTGGACGAGTTCGGCGTCGTCGTGGTGCTCGTCGTGCTCGTGGTGGCCATCGGACTGTTCCATCCCGCCTTCCTCGACCGCGCGCAACTCGTCGACGTGGTACGGCAGGCGTCGTTCATCGGCGTGCTGGCCTGCGGCATGACGTACCTGCTGGCCATGCGCGAACTGGACCTCTCGGTCGGATCCACCTACGCCCTCAGCCTCATCGCGGGCAGCATGATGATGCGCTCGGGCGTGAACCCGTGGCTGGCCGCGGTGGCCGCCGTGGCCGTCGGCGCCGTGCTCGGCCTGGTCAACGGCGCACTGTGCAACACGCTCGGCATCCCGTCGATCATCGCGACGCTGGGCACCCTGTCCGTCTTCCGCGGCCTGGCCCTGGCGCTGAGCGAGGGCCGCCAGGTGGCCGGGCTGCCGCGCGAGGACGCCTTCTTCACCGTGGTCGGCGGCGACCTGCTCGGGTTGCCCACCTCGATCTGGGTGCTGGCGGCGGTAGCCGTACTCCTGACGGTGGTCTTCAAGGCGACGCCGTTCGGCTACCGGGTGCGCGCGATCGGCTCGAACCCGGACGCCGCGCGCTTCTCCGGCATCTCCATTCCGCGCGTCCGCCTCCAGGTGCTGGTGCTGTCCGGCGCGCTGGCCGGGGTGGCGGGCGTGCTGACGCTCGGCTTCTTCGCCTCCGGCCAGCCCACCATCGGGCAGGGCTACGAGCTGCAGGCCATCGCCGCCGCGATCATCGGCGGCACCCCGCTGCGCGGCGGCTCCGGCACGGTCTGGGGCTCCGTCCTCGGCACCGTGATCCTCGGGACGGTGGCCAGCGGCCTGGTGTACTTCGGCGTCCCCATCAACTGGAGCCTGTTCGCCACGGGCATCGTCATCCTCCTCGCCGTCGCGCTCGACGCGCTCCTGCGCCGCCGCGGCTCCGCCAGCTCTAGGGAGGCACTGTGAAACGCGTCCTCATCGCCGTCCTCGTCCTGACCGCGGCCTGCTCCGGCGGCGGCCCCACCTCATCCGGCGCCCCGAAGATCGGGTTCTCGCTGGCCACCACCGACGCCGACTTCGCACAGGAGATGGCGGCGGGCGGGAAGTTCGGCGCCGACGCGGTCGGCGGGGTCGAGCTGCAGATCAGCGCCCCGAACTCGGTCGACCCTCCGGCCCAGGTCAAGCTCTTCGGCGACCTCGGCCGCACCGCGCCCGACGGCATCGCGATCGAGGATCTGGCGCCCGAGCTGTTCGTCCGGCCACTGGCCGACCTGGCCGCGCGGAAGATCCGGCTGGTCGGCGTGGACACCGTGCCCGCCCCCGGCAGCAACGTCGGGCTCTACGTCGGCAACGACAACCGCGGCGCGGGCAGGCAGCTCGCGCTCGAAGCGATCAAGCTCCTGCCGCCGGACGCCTCCGGTGAGGTGGTGCTCGGGACGCCGAACCCGGGCGTGCCCGTCCTGGACGAGCGGGCCAACGGCATGAAGGAGGCGTTCGCCGAGAAGCTGCCCGGGGTGAAGGTGCTCGGCCCGTTCGAGACCAAGAACGACCCGGCGGCCAACTTCGAGATCTGGAACGGCCTGGTCAAGGCCCACCCGAAGGCGCTGGCCTTCCTCGGCACCGGTGACCAGGACGCCTACAACCTGGCCAAGGCCAAGCAGACCGCCGGAGGCTCGTACCTGGTGGCCGCCTTCGACCTCGACCCCAAGACGCTGGCCGCGGTCAAGGACGGCACCAGCTTCGCCGCCATGTCGCCCGAGCACTACTTCAAGGGCTACGTCGCGATCCGCATGCTGGCCGAGGCCGCCAAGGCGGGCAAGCCGCTGCCCGAGGGCTGGGTGGACCCCGGGCACCTGCTCGTCACCAAGGCCAACGTCGACGAGATCACCGCCAGGCAAGCCTCCGACCAGGCCAAACGCGACTGGCTGAAGAGCCGGGCGGACGAGTTCTTCACCGGTATCCAAAGCAGGTTGCGGCCGATGAGCGAGGCGAAATAGCCCATGTACCACGCCACGGGCATCGGCAAGCGCTTCGGCGGCGTACGCGCCCTCGACGGCGCCCACATCGAGCTGCGGCCCGGCAGCGTCCACGCGCTCCTCGGCGAGAACGGCGCCGGCAAGTCCACGCTGGTGAAGATCCTGGCCGGAGCCCTGCCTCCCGACGAGGGCGAGCTCCTGCTGGACGGTGCGCCCGTGCGCTTCTCCACCACCCGTGACGCGGTACGGCGCGGCGTCGCCGTCGTCTCCCAGGAGCTCAGCCTCTTCCCCGACCTGGACGTGCTGGCCAACCTCTTCCCCGCCTGCGACCTGCGCCGGGCCGGTTTCCTGCTGGACAGGAAGGCCATGGCGCGCAAGGCGGGGCCGGTGCTGGAGGAGCTGGAGTTCACCCGCCCGCCCGCCACCCGGGTCGGCGAGCTCACCCTGGCCGAGCGCCAGCTCGTCGAGATCGCGCGGGCGCTGCTGGAGGATCCGGCGGTGCTCATCCTGGACGAGCCGACCTCCGCGCTGCAGGCCGACGCCGCCGCCCGGCTGCTGCGCATCCTCGCCGCCCTGCGCTCGCGGCAGGTCGCGGTGGCCTACGTCTCGCATGTGCTGGAGGAGGTGGTGCGGTTGTGCGACGAGGTCACGGTGCTGCGGGACGGGCGCAACGCGCTGAGCGCCGTCCCGATGGCCGGGCTGACGATCGAGAAGATCGTGCGCGCGATGGTCGGCGACCGCCCCACGACCCCCACCGCCGACGCGCGTGCCGGTGCGGCGCAGGTCGCGGGTACGGCGGGGCTGCGGCTGGAAGGCGTCCACGTGCCCGGTCACCTCGACGGCGTCGATCTGGAGGCGCGGCCGGGCGAGATCGTCGGCCTGGCCGGGATCGCGGGCGCGGGCCAGACGGCCGTCCTGGAGGTCGTCTGCGGTCTGCTCACCCCCTCGGCGGGCACCCTCGCCTACCCCGGAGGCGGTCCACGACCGCGTGACCTGCGCCAGGCCATCAGGGCGGGCGTCGCCGTCGTGCCCAGCGACCGAAGGAGGCTCGGCCTCATGCTGGACAAACCCCTCTGGGAGAACATCGCCCAGGTACGGACCGTCGCGCTGGGCCTTACCGGATCGTGGGTGCGCGCGAAGGGCCTGCGCGAGCGCGCGGTCGCGGCCACCGAGCGGCTGCGGATCCGCGCGAGCGGGCCCGACCAGCTCGCCGGGCGGCTGTCCGGCGGCAACCAGCAGAAGGTCGTCTTCGCCAAGTGGCTGGAGGCCGCGCCCGGCGTCGTCCTGCTCGACGATCCCACCCGCGGCGTCGACGTCGCCGCGAAGGCCGAGATGCACGCCATCGTCCGCGAACTGGCCGCCGAGGGCAGGATCGTGCTGCTCACCTCCACCGACCCGGCCGAGCTGGCCCAGGTCTGCGACCGGGTGCTGGTCTTCCGCAAGGGCCGCGTCGCCGCCGAACTGGCCGGACAGCGGCTCACCGACCACGAGATCCTCCACCTCGCCCATGGAGCCGACAGTGAGTGACCGTCTGGCAGGACGTACCGCGGTGGTGACCGGCTCGGCCGGCGGGCTCGGCGCCGAGTTCGCCGTCGCGCTGGCCGGAGCGGGGGCGCGGGTCGCCGGGTTCGACGTCGCGGGACAGAGCGCGACCGCCGCCCGGATCGGCGACGCGTTCCTGCCCGTCACCGTGGACGTGACGCAGCCCTCGCAGGTGGCGCGGGCGATGTCGCTGGTCGCGGCCGAGGCGGGCGGGCCGCACATCGTGGTCAACAACGCCGGGATCTATCCGCCCATACCATTCGAGAAGACGACGCTGGACGACCTGCGGCGCATCCTCCAGGTCAACGTCGAGGGGCCGTTCGTGGTCACGCAGGCGGCGCTGCCGTACCTGCGCGCGGCCGGTTGGGGGCGGGTGGTCAACATCGCCTCGGGCGCCGTCTTCGTCGGCCCGCCCGACCTCGCCGCCTACACCGCCTCCAAGGCCGCGCTCATCGGGCTGACCCGTTCGCTGGCCACGCTGCTCGGGCCGGAGAACATCACCGTCAACGTCATCGCACCCGGCCTGACCAGGACCGAGACGGCGGCGCGCAGCACCGGGGCGGACGGCGGCTTCGAGCGCGTGGCGGCCACCCAGCGGGTGCCGCGGGTGGAGGAACCCGGCGATCTCCTCTCGACCTTGCTCTATGTGTGCGATCCGGCCAGCGGGTTCCTCACCGGGCAGACCCTCAACCTCGACGGAGGGGCGGCCTTCCTGTGAACGTCTTCGACCGGCTCGTGCCCGGATCGGCCGGCATCGGCGTCACCGAGTACGCCGAGCGGGCCGCTCCTCCCGGGCTGGGCGCCGCGCTGGAGTCGCTCGGCGGCGCGCCCCTTGAGGAACAGGTCGGCAGCCCCGCCTTCGACCTGGTGCGGGCGGTCGCGATCGAGGCGTACTACGGGGACTACGCCGCACCCGGGCACACCGGGCCGACCGGGCACGAGGCGATCGGGTTCCGGCCGCCGCAGGGTGCGCGGTTGCGTAAGGAATGGGACTTCCTGGACGAGCGGCGCGAGCCGTACCGGGGGGACGACACGGCGGACGTCATCATCGTCGGGTCAGGCGCGGGCGGCGGGCTGATCGCGGCCGAGCTCGGCCGCGCCGGGCTGGACGTGCTGGTGCTGGAGGCCGGAGAGCTGCGCGGCGCGGCCGACCACACCCGCTTCGAGCTGCGCGCCAACCACCGGCTGTGGTGGCCGCCGCGCTTCGCCGACATCGAGGGCGAGCGCCCGCTCGCGCTGCTGTCCGGACGCTGCGTCGGCGGCACCACCGTGATCAACACCAAGGTCGCGCTGCGGGCGCCCGCCGCCGAGCTTCCGTTCGACCTGACGCCCTACTACGAGCGGGTGGAGGCCGCGCTCGGCGTGCGGGTCCGCGCCGACTGGCCGCCCAGCGTCCACCGGGTACGGCCCGGCTTCCAGGCACTCGGCGCCGACCTGACCCCCGTCGAGTCCTACACCGACTACAACTGCAGCCGGTGCGGCTCCTGCCTGCAGGGCTGCCCGACCAACGCCGGACGCAACACCCTCAACACCTGGCTCGCCCCCGCCCTGGCCCGTGGCGAGATCCGGCTGGCCACCGGGGCCGAGGTCGAGCGGGTCCTCATCGAGGACGGCCAGGTCAAGGGCGTCGTCCACGCGGGCGGCGTCGCCCGCGCCCCCGTCGTCGTCCTGGCCGCCGGGGCCCTCAACACCCCGCAGATCCTCCAGCGCAGCCCCGGCTTCCCCGCCCTGCCCGGCACGCTCGGCCTGCACCCGGCCAGGCTCGTCTACGGCCTGTTCGACGAGCCCCAGGACTGCCACATGGTCTACCCGATCACCGCGCACTGCCTCGACTACCAGGAGGACTTCGTCATCGAGGGCACCACCATCCAGGACCCGGTAGCCTTCGCCACCAGCCTCGTCGACACCGACGGCCACCCTCTGTGGGGCGACCCCCTGACCCAGACCCTCCGCTCCTACCGCCACTGGGCCGGACTCCTCGTCATGGCCAACGACCTCAACACCGCGACCGTCGCGCCCGGCGACACCTTCCGCAAACGCCTCGCCCCCGTGGAACGCCGCCGCCTGGCCGACGGCCTCGCCTTCGCCGTCGAGGCGCTGGCCGCCGCGGGGGCGCGGCGGGTCGTGTGGACCGGCCTGAGCACCTCACACGTCCAGGGCAGCGTCCCGATGGGCGGCCCCGTCTCACTCGACGGCGCCGCACACGCCGTCTCCGGCCTGTACGTCGGCGACGCCTCCCTGATCCCCACCTCCCTGTCCGTCAACCCGTCCCTCACCGTCATGGCCCTGGCCACCCGAGTCGCCGACGCCATCCGCTCAGCCCGATAATCAGCACATGACCGACACCCCGACGCTGCCGATCATCATCGCGGTCATCGCGATCGTCCTGGCCTTCGTGGTCGACTCGCCGCTGCTGGTCGCCTGCCTGTGCGTGCTCGGGCTGGTCTGTCTCGCCTGGTGGTTCATCCTGGACCGCCGCAACCGCCGCGGCTAGCGTCGTCCAGCCGCCACCCGCGCCAGTCCCGCCCCGGCCCCTGCCAGCACCACCAGCCCGGCCAGCGCGACGATCCTGCCGTCCGGCCCCGCGTCGCCCCCGCCACCCGTGTCCGCCCCGCCGATCGGCGTCTTGACCTCGTCCACGGGCTCGTCGTTCTCCGGCTCCCGCGGCGACCCGGTTTCCTCGGGCTGCCCGGTGCCGGTGGGCTGCTCGTCTTCCGTGGGCCGCTCGCTCTCCGTGGATGTCGTTCCTTCGACGGTGAGCGGGTAGACCGAGCCGGTCCCGCGATCGCCTACCTCACACTCGATCACCGGGTCGGTGGCCGTGGGGCCGAAATTGATGGCGGCCGGGCGAACAAAGCCGCTGCCCGGCTCCCTCGGGGTCGTCTTCAGCTCGACCACGGTCTGGGGTAACACGATCGGCTGTCCGGCCGTGACCGAGGGCAGCGTCGCGACCCCGGTGGCGGAGGTCAGACTCTTGATCTTGCTGATGCCCGCATAGGCGTACAGCTTGAGCTCGGCCGAGGGCGCGATCAGCTCGCCGCCACCCGCGTACGAGCCCAGCCAGCCGATCGTCAGTTGCTCGCCCACCTTCGCCGTGGGCGGCACGGTCAGCTCCACGTTCACCCGGATCTCCTGGATCTGCCCGGTGGCCTTGGTCTCGCAGGCGTAGGTCATCACCCCGGCATCGGCGCCGCCCATGGGGACGCCGGAGGAGACGGCGAGCAGCGCGGCGGCGGGAACGAGCAGATGGACGCGCATGGTGACCCCCTCGGGGTAGGTGAGGCGGAAGAGAGGACGGGGGAGGAGGGGGTTCGGTTGGCTTGAGGTGGAAAACCTCTGGTCGGGTGGGTGGGGGCGCTGGTAGCGTCGCGGTGTCCGTGATGGTGAACCAACCCGGGCCCCCGAGCCCCAGGAAGCAGTGATGTATGCCCCGGTCCGCGCCGAGCGCGCCTACCGTGTCTCGGGCCTTCATGCTGTCCCGGGGCTGCCGCATCGCATGCTGAGCTAGGCCGCTCGGCGCTTCCTTGCTGTCGTTCCACGTGGTTTCTCGGCAAGGAGCACCTTCAACGTGTCCGAATACTTCTCCTGTCCGGGGTGCGGGATCACCTCGGACGACCGGCGCGACCACTGTCCCGAGTGCCTGACGGCCGTGCACCAGACCGACGGGGCCCGCATGGCGCCCATCGCGGTCGCGGTGCCCGCCGAAGGCGAGTGGGTGGTCGTGCACCGGTGCGAGCTGTGTGGTCAGCTCGTCTCCTCGCCCGCGCGCGGTGACGACAACGTCCTCATCCTCATGCGCCTGGCGGTACGCCCGCTGGCGTCGCCGCCGTTCCCGTTCGAGCTGTTCGGGAGGCTGTGATGCGCGGGCGTACCAGGCGGCCGCAGCGGCGCAAGGAGCCGCGGGCGGCGACGTTCCGCTGCGCCGAGTGCCGGATGGACGTGTCCATGCGCGCGCCGGGCACGGCGCACCGCAACCACTGCCCGTCCTGTCTCGCCAGCCTGCACCTGGACCGGCGGGTGCCCGGCGACCGTGACGCCGGGTGCGGCGGGCGGATGGCGGCGCTGGGCGTCACCGCGCGCGAGGACGGCGAGTGGCTGCTGATCCACGAGTGCCGCCGGTGCGGCCGGCTCAGCGCCAACCGGATCGCCGGCGACGACAACGCGGTGGCCCTCCTGCGGCTGGCCATGCGTCCGCTGTCGGGGAGCCGGCTGGCCATCTGAGCGCGGCCGATCGTCCGTGCGCCGTCCAGCGGGTGCGGCTGATCGTCTGGGCGCCGCCCTGACCAGCGAGTACCGCTGGTCAGGGCGGCTCGCCGAGCCCCATCGGCGGGCCGCTACGCCCGGGGCGGAACCGCTTCCCGCCCCGCACGGCGCCTGCCTACAGTCGATCGGGAAAGGGGGCGCGACGTGGCACTGTGGCGGCTGCTGGCCAGGCATCTTCGCCCGCGTCGCCGCGCCGTCGCCGCCGTCGTCCTCATGCAGGCGGCGCAGACCGCGGCCCTGCTCTACCTGCCCGCGCTCAACGCCGGGATCATCGACGACGGCGTGTTCACCGGCGACACCGGGCTGATCCTGCGCCTGGGCGCGGTCATGGCGGCGGTGTCGCTGGCGCAGGGCGGCGCCACGCTCGCCGCCGTCCACCTGAGCGCGCGCATCGCCACGGAGGTCGGCCGTGACCTGCGGGAGGCGGTGTTCCTGCACGTGCAGCGCCTGTCCACGCAGCAGGTGGGCGGGCTCGGCGTACCGTCGCTGGTGACCCGCACCACCAACGACGTCCAGCAGATCCAGACGCTCACGATGTCGCTGCTGACGGCGATCGTCGCCGCCCCGGTCATGGCGGTGGGCGGGATCGTCATGGCCTTCGCCCAGGACGTCGCGCTGTCGTGGCCGCTGGTGGCGCTCGTGCCGGTCCTGGGTGTCGTCACCGCGGTGCTGGTGGGCAGGATGCGGCCGTGGTCGCGGGCCGTACAGGAGCGCATCGACGGCGTGAACCGGGTGCTCAGGGAACAGATCGCGGGCGTCAGGGTGACCCGCGCGTTCGTCAGGCAGGACGCGGAGAGCGGGCGCTTCCACCGGGCCAGCGAGGAGCTGACCGGCGCCTCCACCCGCCTCGGCCACTCCACGGCCGCGCTGATGCCGCTGGTTGTGAACCTGGTCAACGTCTGCGGCGTCGTCGTGGTGTGGGCGGGCGCGTGGCGGGTCGGCGACGGGCTGGGGGTCGGTGAGCTGACCGCGTTCCTCACCTACCTGGCCATGATCCAGGCGGCCGTGCTCGCCGCCGCCTTCGTCGTCATGAACCTGCCCAGAGCCGAGGTCTGCGCCGCCCGCGTCGCCGAGGTGCTGGACACCGAGCCCGGCCTGGCGCCGCCCGCGCGCCCGGTCCGCCGCATGCGCGAGCCCGGCCGGGTCGAGCTGCGCGGCGTGCGCTTCCGCTACCCGGGCGCGCAGGACGACGTGCTCCACGGTGTCGACCTGGTGGTGGCGCCCGGCACGACGACGGCGATCGTCGGCTCCACGGGCAGCGGCAAGAGCACGCTGCTCAGCCTCATCTGCCGTCTGTGCGACCCCACCGAGGGCACGGTGCTCCTGGGCGGCGAAGCCGCCACCGCGCTCGACCCCGGGCTCCTCGCCGAGTCGCTGAGCCTGGTCGAACAGCGTCCGCATCTGTTCTCCGGCACCGTCGCCACCAACCTCCGCCTGGGCCGCCCCGACGCCGCCGACGACGAGCTCTGGCACGCCCTCGGCCTCGCCCAGGCCCGCGACTTCGTGACCACCCTCGACGCCCGGGTCGCCCAGGGCGGCGCCAACCTCTCCGGCGGCCAGCGCCAGCGGCTCGCGCTGGCCCGCGCGCTGGTCCGCCGCGCGCCGGTGTACCTGCTGGACGACCCGTTCTCCGCCCTCGACCACACCACGGAGTCCCGGGTACGGCAGGCCCTCGCCACCGCGACGGCAGGCGCCACCGTCATCCTCGTGGCCCAGCGCGTCCGCGCCGTCCAGGACGCCGACCACGTGGTCGTCCTCGACGAGGGCAGGGTCGCCGGCGCGGGCACCCACGACACGCTCCTGCGCGACAGCCCCGTCTACCGGGAGATCGTCCGATCCCAGCTCGGCGAGGAACTGGTCGGATGAGCTTCGGGCGGACGGCCTGGCGCCTGCTCACGCTCCTGCGCCCGCTGCGCGGGCTGTGGGGCGTGGCGGTGCTCGGCCTGGCCAGCATCGTCCTGAACGTCACCGGGCCGCTGCTGCTCGGCCGCGCCACCGACCTGGTCGTCACCGGCGCGCTCACCCGGCCCGAGCAGGGGATCGACGGCCGGGCGCTGGCGGCGACGCTGCTGGGCGCGGCGGGGGTCTACGCCGGTTCCGCGGCGTTCTGGATACTGCAGCGGCGTTTCATCACCCGGCTCGTCCAGCGGGCGGTGTTCCACCTGCGGCGGGAGGTCGCGGAGAAGCTCGGGCGGCTGCCCGTGCCCTACTTCGACCGGCAGCCGAGGGGGGAGGTGCTCAGCCGTACCACCAATGACGTCGACAACCTCGCGCAGAGCCTGCAGCAGTGCCTCGGCCAGATCACCAACACCGCGTTCCTGCTCGCGGGCACGCTGGGGATGATGTTCTGGATCTCGCCGCTGCTGGCGGTGGTGGCGCTGGTGACCGTGCCGGTGTCGGTCCTGCTCACGCGGGTGGCGGGGCGGCGGGCGCAGGCGGAGCACGCCCTGCAGTGGCAGGCCACCGGCGAGCTGAACGCGCACGTCGAGGAGGCCTACACCGGCCACACCGTGATCACCGCCTACGGCCGCCGCCGGGAGTCCGCCGCGGCCTTCCGCGACCACAACGCCCGCCTGTGCCGTTCGTCGGCCCGCGCCCAGTTCGTCAGCGGCGTCATCGGCCCGGCGACCGGCCTCGCGGGCAACCTCGGCTACGTGCTCGTCGCCGTCGCGGGCGGCTTCCAACTGGCCGCCGGGGCGCTGACGGTGGGGGCCGTGCAGGCGTTCATCCAGTACTCGCGCGAGTTCGGCGGGCCGCTGACGGCGCTCGCCGGCCTCGCCGGGGTGATCCAGTCCGGGGTGGCGTCCGGCGCGCGGGTCCTGGAGCTCCTCGACGAGCCGGAGGAGCCCGCCGACCCGCCCGGGGCCGCCGCGCCGGTGCGGGGCCGCGTCGTCTTCGACGAGGTCTCCTTCGCGTACGGCGAAGCCGCCCCCGTCATCCGCGACCTCTCCCTGGTCGTAGAGCCGGGCACCACCGTGGCCGTCGTCGGCCCCACGGGCGCGGGCAAGACCACGCTGGTCAACCTCCTGATGCGGTTCTACGACGTGACGGCCGGCCGGATCACCGTCGACGGGGTGGACCTGCGCGACATGAGCCGCGACGCGCTGCGCGCCGCCACCGGCATGGTCCCCCAGGACAACTGGCTGTTCCACGGCACCATCCGCGACAACATCGCCTACGGCCGCGCCGGCGCCACCGCCGCCGAGGTCGAGGCCGCCGCCAGGGCCGCCCACGCCGACCACTTCGTCCGCACCCTGTCGCGCGGCTACGACACCGTCATCGACCAGGACGGCGGCGCCCTGAGCGCGGGCGAACGCCAGTTGATCACCATCGCCAGGGCCATCCTCGCCGACCCCGTCATCCTCGTCCTGGACGAGGCCACGAGCTCGGTCGACAGCCGCACCGAACTCCTCATCCAGCGGGCGCTGACCCGGGCCCGCCGCGACCGCACCTGCTTCGTCATCGCCCACCGGCTCAGCACGATCCGCCAGGCCGACGTGATCCTGATGCTGGACGACGGCGCCGTCGCCGAGCGCGGCACCCACGAGGAACTCCTGGCCGCGGGCGGCCCCTACGCCGCCCTCCACGCCTGAAGGCGGCGGCTCAGGCGCCGGCGAGCCCGGCGACCGTCAGCGTGAGGTGCCTGGTCAGCGCGTCGGCCGCGGCGTCGGCGTCGCGGGCCAGCGTCGTCTCCTCCAGGAGGCGGTGTTCCGCGACGCCGTCGCGCTCCGGGGTGCGCTGGGCCGACCAGCGGCGGGCCAGTTCGCCGGCCGTCCACAGCCGGTCGAACGTGTCCAGCAGCACGGCGTTGTCGCAGGCCTCCAGCAGCGTGCGGTGGAAGACCCGGTGGGCCTCCGACCAGGCGCCGCTGTAGTACTCGCCCTCCTCGGGCACGAACACCTGGGTGCGGGTCAGCCGGTGGTGGGCCGCCCGTACCCGCGCCTCCCAGTCGAGGTCGCCGCGGGCGATCGCCAGGCGCAGCATGACGGGCTCGACGGTACGGCGGGCCTCGGCGATCTCCTCCCAGCGCCGGTCGGAGAAGTCCGGGACGGCGAACCCCCGGTTCGGCAGGCGTACCGCGATGCCGTCGCCGACGATCCGCACCAGCGCCTCGCGGACGACGGCCAGGCTGACCTCGTGCCGCCGGGCGAGTTCCTGTGGTTTGAGCGCTTCGCCCGGGGCGAACTCGCCCCTCATGATCGCGTCCCTGAGCCGGGCGTGGACCTGCTCGGAGAGCATCTGCTTGGTGTCGGCCGTCATGCCGCCAAGCATAGACGATTGAGTTGATAATCGATTATCTGTGTTACTGTCGATTATGTCCGATCAGCGATCTGGAAGAGGAACCATGCCGACGAACGCCAACAACCCCTTCGCCCGCCTGCCCGAGGTGCCGTCCTTCACCGTCACCAGCACCACGCTGACCGACGGCGGCCCCATGCCCGCCGCGCAGTGGTCGGCCGGAGTCCCGGGCGGCAAGGACGTCTCCCCGCAGCTCTCCTGGACCGGCGCCCCCGAGGGGACCAGGAGCTATGCCGTGACCGTGTACGACCCGGACGCGCCTACCGGATCCGGGTTCTGGCACTGGGCGGTGGCCGACATCCCCGCCGCCGTCACCGGCCTGCCCGAGGGCGCCGGGGACGAGAGCGGCTCCGGTCTTCCCGGCGGCGCGTACCAGCTCCCCAACGACGCCCGACTGCCCCGCTACCTCGGCGCGGCCCCGCCGGCCGGGCACGGCCCGCACCGCTACGTCGTCGTGGTGCACGCGCTGGACGTCGAGACCATCGGCGTCCCGGCCGAGGGCACCCCGGCCTACCTCGGCTTCACCATCGCCGGCCATGTCCTCGGCCGCGCGGTCCTGACCGCCACCGCCGAGACGCCCGCCTGACCGGCGGCCTTCCGCCTCAGACGCCGGGCAGGGCGGTGAACGTGATGCGGTCGTACGGCGACCAGTTCCCCGTCTCGTACAGGACTCCGGCCCCCGCGTCGCCGAGCGGCACCAGGTCGGAGTAGGCGGCGGGCAACCCCGACAGGTGGCGGACGAACTGCCACGTCTGCCCCGCGTCCGAGCTGACCCGCAGCCCCATCGCGGCCCGGTCGGCCAGGTGGGCGGGCGCGGAGAACAACAGCCGCCCGTCCGGCAACGTCAGCACGCTGGCCTGGACGTCGGCCGTGACGATCGTGGCCTGGGCGCGGTAGGAGACCTCGAGCGTCTGGCCGCCGTCACGGCTGTAGGCGTCGGCGCGGTTGCCGGGGCCGGTGCCGCCGCGGTCGCGGCAGTTGAAGTAGAGGCGGCCGTCGGGCAGCTCGGCCACGGTGGTCTCGTTCTCGTTGACGTAGCCGTTGGGGTTGGAGGAGGTGAAGCCGATCCGCCAGCTCTCGCCCTGGTCGTCGGAGTAGACGCAGTGGCCGCCGTAGTGCTTGGGCTCGGAGCCGGTGTCGCCCGCGGCGGGCGGGCGGGAGTGGTTGGCGCCGATGACGATCCGGCCGGAGGAGGTGACGATGCCGTGGCCGGGACCGGTGGCGTACCAGCGCCAGGACGGTTGCCTGACGGCGGCGCTGATCTCGGCCGGCGCGCTCCACGTGGCCCCGGCGTCGTCGGAGCGCTGCAGGTAGACGCGGCGGGGGGCGGCGGTGCCGCGCATGATCTCGTGCTCGGTGGCCGCGCCCGCGTTGCGGCAGGTCAGCAGCAGGATCCGGCCCGACGGCAGGACCACGGGGGCGGGGTTGCCCGCGGTGTCGCCGCCATGGCTGGTGACCACCTGGAGCGGGCCCCAGCTCTGGCCCTGGTCGGTGGAGCGGCGGCACACCACGTCGATGTTGCCGGTGTCGCCGACCGCCTGCCGCCCTTCCGCGAACGCCACCAGCGTCCCGTCCTGCGCGCGGACGATCGCGGGGATGCGGAAGACCGGATAGTCCGTGCCCGAGGCGAACACCACCGTCGACATGCCTTCGATCATTCCGCAGCCCGGCCCTGTGCCGCTAGGGACCGAAGGAACTTCTGGGGTGTCTACCCGATCTTCGGTGGGTTGTCGATCCGTCTGAAGAAGGAGGCGGGGTTCGGCTCTGGGCCCGAAGCGGGATGATCTTAGAGCTGGAAGGGTCGGAGGTGTCCCGAGTACTTCCGTGAAAGGGCTCATCATGCTCGCGAGGAAGCTGTTGACCGCAGTCGTGGCCGGGTCGGCGATCCTGGCCGCCGCGACCGTCACCACCACCCCCGCCTCCGCCACCCCCGCCACCGGCCAGGACCTCGACCGGCGCGCGCTGCGGGAGACGCTGGCGGAGGTCCCCAAGGGCGGGGTGTACGGGATCTACTCCGCCGTCCAGCACCGGCGCCAGAGCTGGCGCGGCGCGGCCGGTCAGGCCGACGTGAGCACCGGGCGGCCGACGCGGCCGGACATGCGGCACCGCGTGGGCAGCATCACCAAGACCTTCACCGCCACCGCCGTGATGCGCCTGGTCGAGCGGGGCAGGATCGGGCTCGACACGCCGGTGGAGACCTATCTGCCGGGCCTGCTGCCCGACGCCCGCGTCACCGTGCGCATGCTGCTCAACCACACCAGCCACATCGGCGACTACGACGAGGCGCTGATCACCAAGCCGGAGGACCTGGACGCGTTGCGCGTGCGCCAGTTCACCAAGCGGGAGCTGATCACGCTCGGGCTCGGCGTCGGCAAGACCGGCGAGCCCGGCCAGGTGCCCGGCGTGTACTCCAACACGAACTACATCGTCCTCGCGCTGCTGATCACCAAGGTCACCGGCGAGGAGGCCGAGGAGCACATCACCCGGTCCGTGATCCGTGCCGCGGGGCTGGAAGACACGTCCTTCCCGCGCACGCCGTACCTGCCGCGCCCGCACGCCCGGGCCTACACGTCGGCGTTCGGGTACTACGACCCGCCGCGTGACTACACCGTGTTCAACATGTCGTGGGCCTCGACCGCCGGGGGGATCGTGTCCACGATGTCCGACCTCAACCGGTTCTATCGGGCGCTGCTCGGCGGCAAGCTGGTCAGCCCGTCCTCGCTGGCGCAGATGAAGCAGACCGTGCCGGTGCTGCCGGGCGAGGGGGCGCCGGCGGCGACCGACTACGGGCTGGGCATCTTCACGCTCGACCTGCCCTGCGGCGGCAAGGCGTGGGGCCACGACGGCGGCGTGATCGGCATGGCCACCAACTCGCTGACCACCGAGAACCTCGACCGGCAGGTCTCGACCGGCGTCAACCTCACCTGGCACCCGCCGGCGGAGCCGGGCGAGGCCGCGCACGTGCGGCACATCCTCACCGCCCTGTGCGGCGCCGCCCAGCCCGCCGCCAGGTCCGCGTTCACCCTGCCGAACCTGGACGCGCTGCCCTCACGCTCCTGACTCCTCCTCCAGCACGCGCTGGACGACGGCGAAGGCCGCGTTGGCCGCCGGGACCCCGCAGTAGACCGCGCTCTGCAGCAGCACCTCGCCGATCTCCTCGGGCGACAGGCCGTTGCGGAGCGCGGCGCGGGCGTGCAGGGCCAGCTCCTCCAGGTGGCCCCTGGCGACGAGCGCGGTCAGCGTGACGCAGCTTCTGGTACGCCGGTCGAGCCCGGGACGCGTCCAGATCTCACCCCAGGCGTACCGGGTGATGAAGTCCTGGAAGTCGCGGGTGAAGGCGGTGGTGCGCGCGTTGGCCCGGTCCACGTGCGCGTCGCCGAGGACCTCGCGCCGCACCCGCATGCCGTCGGCCGCGGGCAGATGGGCGAGCAGCGCGGCGGTGACCTGCTCGGGACGGTCGGCGGTGGCGAGGTGGGCGGCCCCGGAGATCTCCACCAGGCTCGCCCCGGGAATGCCGTCGGCCAGCAGCCGGGCGTGCGCGGGCGGCGTCGCCGGGTCCTCGCGACCGGCGACGACGAGCGTGGGCGCCGCGATCGCGCCGAGCGAGCCACGCAGGTCGTACGCGGCCAGCGCCGAGCAGCACGCGGCGTACGTCTCGGCGTCGAAGACGGCCAGGTCCTCCAGCAGCCCGCGGGCCAGCGGCGTGTCCGCTCCGGCGGCGAACCAGCGCCGGGCGGCGGCGTCGAGCAGCGGGCCGGTGCCGTGGGCGCGCACCAGCCGGGCCCGCTCGTGCCAGCCCTCCGGCTCGCCGAAGCGGGCCGACGAGCAGATCATGGCCAGCGACCGCACCCGCCCCGGGTGCGCCAGCGCGAGCTGGGCCCCGATCGCGCCGCCGAGCGAGACGCCCGCGTGGTGGAACGCGCCGATCCCCAGCGTGTCCGCCAGCCCGATGACCGCCTCGGCCATCTTGTCCACGGAGTCGAGCGCGGGCAGCTCGTAGCGGACGACCAGGAAGCGGCGCGCGAGCGCGGGCACCTGGGGCTCCCACAGCCGTGCCGTGGTGCCGACGGACGGGCCCAGCAGGAGCGGCTCGCCGCCGGCCGGTCCGTCGATCCGGTGCCTCATGGCGTCTCCTCCAGCGCTCGGGTGACCAGGTCGGCCGCGGCGCCGGTGGAGCCGGGGACGGACAGGTTGCCGCGCATCCGGCCGGGGTGTACGCGCAGGTCCGACACCAGCTCGGCGGCGTCCCTGGCGGCTCCGGCTCCCAGGCGCAGCGCCTCGCGCAGCGGTTGCCACTCGGCGTGCCAGGCGCCGGGCGGCCGTTCGTCCTCGGCGGCGAGCGAGCCGTACAGGATGGCGGCCAGCGCGGGGAGCTGCCGCGCGGCGGCGGCGATCATGACGGCGCGGACGGGGTTGTGCTTGTGCGGCATCGACGACGAGCCGCCGCCGGCGCCCTCCGACAGCTCGCCGATCTCGCCGCGGGACAGGACGAGCACGTCCGCGGCGAGCTTGCCGAGTGCCCCGCAGGTGAACGCCAGCGCGCCCGCCAGGTCGGCGACCGGGGCGCGCAGGACGTGCCAGGGCAGGAGCGGCACGGCGAGCCCGAGCTCGCGGGCGAAGGCGGCGCACAGCGCGGGGTCGAGCGTGCCCGCGGGCCCGCCGAGTTGGGCGGGCGGGTCGAGCGCCGCCAGCCGGCGGCGCGCGCCGATCGCGAGCTCGCGCCATCCGACGGCCTTCAGCCCGAACGTGGTGGGCACGGCCTGCTGGGTGAGCGTGCGCGCGGCCATCGGGGTGTCGCGGTGCGCGCGGGCCAGCCGGGTCAGCCCGGCGATCACGATGTCGAGGTCGGCGAGGATCTGGCCGAGCACGCGCCGGGCGACGAGCATGAGCGCGGTGTCCAGGATGTCCTGGCTGGTGGCGCCCGCGTGAACCCACCGCGCGTGCTCACCCGCCGCGCCGCGCAGCCGTTCCACCAGCGGGATGACCGGATTGCCGCCGGAACGCGCCAGCTCGGCCAGCTCGGCCACGCCCACGTCCAGCTCGGCGCACGCCCGCTCGACCGCCGCGACCGCCTCGGCCGGGGCCTGGATCCTGGCCAGCGCGACCTCGGCCTCCAGCATCGCCCGCAGCACCGCCCGGTCGCCGGTGGCCTCGCCCGCCCCCCGCATGGGCGACAGCAACCCCAGATCAGCCGAACTCAAGGAAGACCGTCTCCTTCTCGCCCTGCAACCACAGGTCCCAGCGGTACACACCCTCTCGTTCCGGTACGGCCAGCAGCGTCCCGCCCCGCTCCACGGACTCGAGGAACGGCTCGGGCCGCAGGTAGATCCGCGTGAACAGGTGATGCAGCAGCCCGCGCGCGAACACGCACACGCTGATGTACCCGTTGCCGGGCGTGACGGTACGCAGCATCCAGTGCCCGTCGGCGTCGGTCGAGACGCGGCCGAACCCGGTGAAGTCCGCGCCGTGCCGCCCGACGACCGCCCCGGTGACCGGATCGCGCCGCAGGCTGCCAGGAGCCCCGCGCAGTGAGCCGGCCGAGTCGGCCTGCCAGAACTCCAGCAGCGCGTCCGGCACCGGCTCGCCCGCGCCGTCGAAAACCTGGCCGCGCAAGGTGATCCCGTCGCCGGCCAGGTCGCCGCCGCCGGGGAACGGCAGGGCGTAGCCGTAGAAGGGACCGACGGTCTGGGAGGGGGTGGGCGGCAGGGTCATGACTCCGTCCAGGTGGCGGCGGGGCCGTCGAGCACGATGTCCCAGCGGTAGCCGAGCGACCACTCCGGCTGCGACAGCTCGTGGTCGTAGGCGGCGACCAGGCGCTGCCTGGCGGCGGCGTCGGTCACCGAGCGCAGGACCGGGTCGTAGGGGAAGAGGGGGTCGCCGGGGAAGTACATCTGCGTCACCAGCCGCTGGGTGAAGGCTTCACCGAAGACGGAGAAGTGGATGTGCGCCGGTCGCCAGGCGTTGCGGTGGTTGCGCCAGGGGTAGGCGCCCGGCCTGATCGTGGTGAACCGGTAGGAGCCGTCCTCGCCGGTCAGGCAGCGGCCGACGCCGGAGAAGTTCGGGTCGTGCGGCGCGGGGTGGTCGTCGCGCCGGTGGGGGTAGCGGCCCGAGGCGTTGGCCTGCCAGATCTCGACGAGCTGGCCGCGGACCGGACGGCCCCGCCGGTCGGTGACCCGGCCCTCGACGGTGATCCGCTCGCCCAGCGGCTCGCCCGAGTGCTGCCTGGTCAGGTCGGCGTCCAGGGTGGTGACGTCGGTGACGCCGAAGACCGGGCCGTGCAGTTCTGCGGCGTCCGGGTCCTTGACGGGGACCAGGGGCTGCTTGGGGTGGCGCAGCACACTGCTGCGGTAGGGGGCGAAGTCGCGCCTCGGGTGGCCGGACGGCACGGGCGGCCGCGGCCATTCGGCGATCTCGCGGTCGATGTCGGCCTGCGTGAGCATGCGGGTCACCTTTCCAGCACGACGGCCAGGCCCTGGCCGACGCCGATGCAGAGGGAGGCCAGGCCGGTGCCCGATCCGGCGTCCGCGAGCTGGTGGGCCAGGCCGGCGGTGATGCGGGCGCCGGACATGCCCAGGGGGTGCCCGAGGGCGATCGCGCCGCCGCGCGGGTTGACGATGCCCGGATCGAGCTCGGGCAGCTCGGCCAGGCAGCCGAGGACCTGGGCGGCGAAGGCCTCGTTCAGCTCGGCGACGGCCAGGTCGCCGAAGCTCTTCCCGGCCTTGGCCATGGCCCTGCGGCTCGCCTCGACGGGGCCGAGCCCGAAGTAGGCGGGTTCGAGGGCGCTGACGCCGGTGGCGACGATTCTGGCCAGGGGTTCTCGGCCGCCGAGCCCGTCCTCGTCGGTGAGCAGGAGGGCGGCGGCGCCGTCGTTGAGGGGGGAGGAGTTGCCCGCGGTGACCGTCCCGCCGGCGCGGAAGGCGGGTTTGAGCTTGGCCAGCGCCTCCAGCGAGGAGTCCCGGCGAATACCCTCATCAGCCGAAAAATCCCCGACCGGCACAACTTCTCGGGAAAAATCGGCTTTCGCGGCCTTTTGGTGGCTGCTCAGCGCGAACTCATCCTGGGTCTCCCTGGCCAGGCCGTACCGGTCGGCGATCAGCTCCGCGCCCTCGCCCAGCGGCACCGTGTGCTCGGCCGGCATCCTCGGGTTGACCAGCCGCCACCCGAGCGTGGTCGACACCAGCTCCGCCCCCGTCGCAGGGAAGGCGCGCGACGGCTTGGGCAGCACCCAGGGCGCGCGCGTCATCGACTCCACGCCGCCCGCGATGATCGCCGAGGCGTCGCCCGTCGCGATGGCCCGGTAGCCCTGGATGACCGCCTCCATGCCCGAACCGCACAGCCGGTTGACGGTCGCGCCCGGCGTGCTCACCGGCAGCCCCGCCAGCAGCACTGCCATGCGGGCGACGTTGCGGTTGTCCTCGCCCGCGCCGTTGGCGTTGCCCAGCAGCACCTCGTCCACGTGCTCGCGCCCGGTGCGCTCGGCCAGCGCCCTGACCACGTGCGCCGCCAGGTCGTCGGGACGGGTCTCGGCCAGCGCCCCGCCGTACCGGCCGATGGGGGTGCGCACGGCGTCGGCGATGTAGACGGCTCTCATCCGATCACTGCTCCTGTACGGCCGCGCAGTTCGTCCACGCTCACGCCGGGCGCGGTCTCGACCAGCGCGAAGCCCTCGGGGGTGACGTCCAGGACGCCCAGGTCGGTGATCACCCGATGCACGCAGGCGCGCCCGGTGAGCGGCAGCGTGCACTCGCGCACCAGCTTGGGGCTGCCGTCCTTGGCGGTGTGCTCGGTGACGACGAGCACCCGCCGCGCGCCGTGCACCAGGTCCATGGCTCCACCCATGCCCTTGACCAGGCGTCCGGGAACCATCCAGTTGGCCAGGTCGCCGCCCGCGGAGACCTGCATCGCGCCGAGCACCGCCACGTCGATGTGCCCGCCGCGGATCATGCCGAACGACAGCGCCGAGTCGAAGAACGCCGCTCCCGGCACGACGGTGACGGTCTCCTTGCCCGCGTTGATCAGATCGGGGTCCACCTCGTCCTCGGCCGGGTAGGGGCCGACGCCGAGCACGCCGTTCTCCGAGTGCAGCGTGACCCGGACGCCCGGCGGCAGGAAGGACGGGATGCGGGTCGGCAGCCCGATCCCGAGGTTGACGTAGTCGCCGTCGCGCAGTTCCGCCGCCGCCCTGGCGCACATCTCGTCGCGGCTCCAGCTCATGCGCGCACCGTGCGATGCTCGACGCCCTTGTCCGCGGCCTGCTCCGGCGTCAGCGGCAGCACCCGCTGCACGAACACGCCCGGCAGGTGCACCTCGTCGGGGTCGAGGTCGGTCAGCTCCTCGACCTCGGCGATCGTGATCCGCCCCGCCATCGCGGCGAGGGGGTTGAAGTTGCGCGCCGCCTTGCGGAAGGACAGGTTCCCGTGCCGGTCGCCGCGCGCCGCCCGGACCAGCGCGAAGTCGGTGGTGATCGCGTGTTCGAGCACGTACGGCAGGCCGTCGAACTCCCGCACCTCCTTCGGCGGCGCGTTCACCGCGACCGAGCCGTCGCGATGGTGGCGCAGGGGCAGTCCGGTCTCGGTGATCGGGGTGCCGACCCCGGCGGGCGTGTAGAAGGCGGGGATGCCGCAGCCGCCGGCGCGCAGCCGTTCCGCCAGGCTGCCCTGCGGGGTCAGCTCGACCTCGACCTCGCCCGCCAAGTAGCGCCGGCCGAACTCCTTGTTCTCCCCGATGTAGGAGGCGGTGACGCGGGCGATGCGCCCGGCCGCCAGCAGCAGCCCGAGCCCGCCGCCGTCGGTGCCGCAGTTGTTGGAGACCACGCCGATGCCGGTGACGCCGCTGTCCAGCAGCGCCTCGATCAGCACGGAGGGGATGCCGCTCAGGCCGAAGCCGCCGACCGCGAAGGAGGCGCCGTCGTGCACACCTCGCAGTGCCTCCGCGGCGGAGCCGACCACTTTGTCCATTGCCGCTCCAAGCGTTCGCAGAGTGAACTAAAGTTCACTATGAGCCGGTTTCGAGTATGGTGACTGACCCGCCGGGCTGTCAAAGGAGGGGCTCATGGAGCCGAGCGGAGCGCTGGAGCGCGGGCTGACGGTGCTGCGGGTGATGACCGCCGAGCCCGGACGCCGCTGGCGGGCCACCGACCTGGTGCAGGCCACCGCGCTGGCCCGCGCCACGGTCGACCGCGTCCTGGCCACGCTCGTCACCCTCGGCTACCTGCGGGCCGACGGCCGCGACGTCGTGCTCGCCCCCCGGCTGCTCGAACTCGGGGCCGCCTACCTCGCCGCGAGCGGCCTGCCCGCCACGCTCGGCCCGCACGCCGAGGCCCTGGCGGAGGACCTGGACGAGTCGGTCTCCCTCGCCGTGCCCGACGGCGGCTCCGTGCGCTTCGTCGCCCGCTACACCAGGAGGCGCACCATGACCGTCGCCCTGCGCGTCGGCGACGTGCTGCCGGCCGAGCGGTGCGCTGCCGGGTTCGTGCTGCTCGGCTCGGCCGTACCGTGGGCCGTGGACGACCAGCTCGTCGAGCCCGGCCTGGTCGCGGTCGCCATGCCGGTCCACGACCCCGACGGCGAGGCCGTCTGCGCGGTCAGCGTCATCAGCCACACCAGCCGGCACACCGCCGAGGGCCTGCGCGAACACGCCCTTCCACACCTGCGGCGGGCCGTCGCCGCCATGGAGGCCGCGCTCCGCCGGGAAGCGCCGCGCCGGCTCGTGCCCGGCGCGGACCTGTCACGCGTGCCCAAGGACGAGATGGGCGCCGCCTACCTGCAGTCGCTGGCCCGCGGCCTCGGGGTGCTCGTCGCGCTCGGCGCCGCTCCCGGCGGGCTCACGCTGGCCGAGGCGGCCCAGGTCACGGGGCTGGCACGGGCCACGGTGCGGCGGGCCGTACAGACGATGGAGCGGTTCGGCTACGTGAGCGCGCGGCGCACCCGCTTCGTGCCCCTGCCGCGCGTCCTCGAACTGGGGTACGCGCGCCTGTCGGCGCTGACCCTCGCCGAGGTCGTCCAGCCGCACCTGGCGGCGCTCGCCGCACGCGTGGGCGAGTCCGCGTCCGTCGCCGTGCTGTCCGGGGACGACGTGGTCTATGTCGCCCGCGTGCCGACGGCCAGCATCATGAGCGTGGACATCACGCTCGGCACCCGCTTCCCCGCGCACGCCACCTCCATGGGCCGCGTGCTCCTGGCCGCCGAGCCCGCGCGGCGCCTGGCCGCGCTGGAACTCAAGCCGCTGACCCGCCGCACCGTCACCGACCCCGCCCTTCTGGCCGCCGCGGTACGGCAGGCGGCCAAGGACGGCTACGCCCTGGTCGACCAGGAACTCGAGGACGGCGTCCGCTCGATCGCGGTGCCGTTGCACGACGGCGACGGCAACGTGGTCGCCGCCGTCAACGTCGCCACCCACGCCAGCCGGGCCAGCGCCGAGACCCTGGTGGAGCGCATCCTGCCCGAACTCGCCGCGGCCGCCGCCCACATGACCGCCGACCTCGCCCACCTGCCCTGAAGGGCTCCTAGCGCGTCTCCGGCACGTTGCGGACCACCGCGAGCGGGCATTTGGCGTAGTGCAGCATCGCCTGGCTCACCGAACCCAGGATCAGCCCGGACAGCGCGCCCTGCCCGTGCGTGCCCACGACCAGCAGGTCGGCGCCCTCCGAGGCGTTCTTGAGCGCGTGGGCGGGGTGGTCGTGCACGACCTCCCACAGGACCCGCACGTCCGGGTGGAGGTCGCGATACCCCGCCACCGCCTCCTTCAGCAGCCGCAGCTCGTCGTCCTCCTCCGAGGCCGACGCCAGGACGCCGTCGAGGTCGAGCCGGTTCCAGGCGTGCACCGCCCGCAGCTCGAGACCGTGCCGGTCGGCGTGCTCGAAGGCGTAGGCGAGCACGCGCTGGCTGGCCTCGGTGCCGTCCACGCCCACGACCACCTCGCCGCGCGGGGGAGTGGCCGCCGACGGCTCCCTGATGATGACGACGTCGCACGCGGCGTGCCCGGTGACCCCGAAGGCGACCGATCCGAGCAGCAGCCCGCGGAAGCCGCCCATGCCGTGGCTGCCCATCACGAGCAGGTCGGCGTCCTTCGACAGTTCCAGCAGCGCCGCGCGCGCGTCACCGGGTACGGCCCGCCGCTCGACGGCCAGCCCCGGCGCCTCCTGCTCGGCCCGCTCCGCGGCGGCGGCCAGCACGGTGGCGGCGCCGTCCCGCATCCACTGCGCCACCCCGGCGTAACGGTCGTTCGGGCCCGAGTCGTGGGCCCAGGCCGGCATCGCGTGCACGACCATGAGCGGCAGCTTGCGCAGCGCCGCTTCCCTGGCCGCCCAGCCGACCGCCTCCAGCCCTGCCCGCGAACCATCCACACCGACAACGATCACGACAGATCACCCCGCCTTCCCAACTCTTCCTACACCATCGTTTTCCCGCCCCGCCGCCAGGGTGCCCCCGCAGATCACCCCGTCCGCCTGCCACGTCCTGACGGGCACCTCCGCAGCCCGCCTCCAGTGTCCGCGCCCCTTCCACAGGCCCAGCACCCACCCGGGTTCTCGCCCGCTTGCCACGTCCTGACGGGCACCTCCGCAGGCCGCCTCCGGTTTCCGCGCCCCTTCCACGGTCCAGCACCCACCCGGTTCCCGCGTCCCCTTTCCCCGGGGCCAAGCACCCACCAGCGTCCTCGTCCGGTGGGCGTCTCCGTGGGCTTTTCTGTGCGGAGGGAGGGTCAGGCCGGGTAGGCGTGGGTCTCGGTGGCCTTGACCGAGGCCCAGATGAGCTGGCCCGGGGTCAGGTCGAGTTCGGCCACCGCCGCCGGGGTGATGTCGGCGAACGCCGAGACGGGCCCGCCGAGGTGCACGCGGACGTTGTCGCCGTGCCGTTCGATGCCGTCGATGCGGGCCTGCCACAGGTTGCGCGGGCTGCCGTCCGGCCGGGAGCGGTACAGGGCCACGGCGGCGGGCGGAAAGGCCACGAACGCCGGCCCGTCGAGCCGCTCGGTCGTGTGCAGCAGCAGCTCACCCACCTTGACCCCGCCCCCGGCCGCCACCCCCCGGTACAGGTTGAGCCCGACCAGCCTGGCCACGTAGTCGGTCCGGGGACGCCGCGCGATCTCCGCCGGTACGCCCTGCTGGACCACGCTCCCACCCTCGACGACGATCAGCCGGTCGGCCAGCACCATCGCGTCGAGCGGATCATGGGTGACCAGGACGGTGGCGCCGTCGAAGTCGTCGAGGTGGCGGCGCAGCTGCGACCGGATCTCCAGCCGGGTGTGCGCGTCGAGCGCGGCCAGCGGCTCGTCGAGTAGCAGCAGCTCAGGCCGCACGGCCAGCGCCCGCGCCAGCGCCACCCGCTGCGCCTGCCCGCCGGACAACTGCCGCGGCCGGTCGCCCGCCCGCTCGGCCAGCCCGACCCGTTCCAGCAACTCGGCGGCGGTACGGCGGGCCTCCGCCTTGCCCACCCCCCGGCAGCGCGGCCCGAACGCCACGTTCTCCAGCGCCGACAGGTGCGGGAACAGCAGATAGTCCTGAAAGACCATGCCGATCGGCCGGCTCTCGGCGGGCAGGGCGTCCAGATCTCGGCCACGCAGACTGATCCGGCCACCGGACATGCCGGTGAGCCCGGCCAGAGCGCGCAACGCGGTGGTCTTGCCCGCCCCGTTGGGCCCGAGCAGCGCCACCACCTCCCCGGCGGCGACGTCGAGCGAGATGTCGAGCGTGAACGCGGACCGCACGACCCGCAACCGCGCGTCAAGGCTCATGGGCGCCTCACCCACCGGGCATCAAGGCTTGGGCCGGCCACCCACCGGGCACGAAGGCTCATGGGCTGGTCACCCACCGGTCGCGCAGGCTGGCCAGGATGATCACCGAGACCGCGAGCAGCACCAGGCTGAGCACGATCGCCGCCTCCGGCTCGGTCTCCAGCGCCAGGTAGACCGCCAAGGGCATGGTCCGGGTGGTGCCGGGGAAGTTCCCGGCGAAGGTGATGGTCGCCCCGAACTCGCCCAGCGCCCGCGCCCAGCACAGCACCGCCCCCGCCACCACCCCCGGCATGATCATCGGCAGCGTGACCCGCCGGAACACGGTCCAGCGTGAGGCGCCCAGCGTGGCCGCCGCCTCCTCGAAGCGCCGGTCGGCCCCGCGCAGCGCCCCCTCCACGCTGATCACCAGGAACGGCATCGCCACGAACGCCTCCGCGAGGATCACACCCGCCGTGGTGAACGGCAGCGTGATCCCGAACGCCGACTCCAGCCACTGCCCGACCACCCCCCGCCGCCCCAGCACCAGCAGCAGCGCGACGCCGCCGACCACCGGCGGCAGCACCAGCGGCACGGTCACCAGCGCCCGCACCAGCCGCCGCCCCGGAAACGTCACCCGGGCCAGCAGCCAGGCCAGCGGCACGCCGAGCACCAGGCAGATGAGCGTGGCCGCGGAGGCGCTCACGACCGACAGCCGCAGCGCCTCCAGCACGTGCGGCTCGGCCAGCCTCGGGCCCAGCGTGGACCAGGGGGCCCGGATCAGCAGCCCGGCCAGGGGCAGCACCAGGAACACCAGGCCCACGACGGCGGGCAGGACCAGCATCCACGGCAGCCGCCCCGCCCGTTCCCGTGCGGAAGTGCTCATCGGACTCAGGGAGCCTCGAACCCGGCCTTGGTCAGCACGTCCTTGCCCTGCTGCGACAGCACCAGGTCCACGAACCGCTTGGCCAGGTCACCGGCGGGCGCCTTGGTCAGGGTGGCGATCGGGTAGTCGTTGATCGCCTGGTCGGCCTCGGGGAAGGAGATCCCGGTCACCTTGCCCTGGGCGGCGAGCACGTCGGTGGCGTAGACCAGCGCCGCGTCCACCTCGCCGAGTTCGACCTTGGTCAGCGTGGCCTTGACGTCCTGCTCCAGCGTGACCGGGGTGACCTTGACCCCGGCCGCGGCCAGCGCCTTGACCGCCGCCGCCCCGCACGGCACCTGCTCGGCGCACAGGGCGACCTTGACCTTGGGGTCGGACAGGTCCTTGAGCTCGTCCACCTTGGCCGGGTTGGCGGCCGGGACGGCGATCCGCAGCTTGTTGCGCACGAACGTGGCGGGCGCTCCGGCCAGCGACGCGTCGGTGACGGTCTTCATCGTGGCCGGGCTCGCGGCGGCGAACACGTCCGCGGGGGCGCCCTGGACGATCTGCTGCGCCAGCGTCGCGCTGGAGCCGAAGTTGAACGTCACCTTCGTGCCCGGGTTCGCGGCCTCGAAGGTCTTGCCGAGTTCGGTGAACGTCCCCGTCAGCGAGGCCGCCGCGAACACCGTCACATCCTTGGCCCCGCCCGAGGGGGAAGCGGAGGAGGCGGCGGGTTCCCCGCTGCCGCACCCGGTCAACGCCGCCAGCAGGAGCAGCCCGGCAGCCCACGACCCCTTCGCCGGGCCCCTCACGCCGCACCCGCCACGCGCTCGTGAGCGGGGATCTCGACGACGACGTTGGTGGACTTGATCACGGCGACCGCCACCACCCCCACCTCCAGGCCGAGTTCGTCGGCCGCCTGGCGGCTCATCAGCGACACCACACGGAACGGCCCCGCCGCGATCTCCACCTGCGCCATCACCGAGTCCCGGAGCACCTCGGTCACGATGCCGCGCATGCGGTTGCGCGCCGAGGACCGGCCGCCCTCGACCTCCTCGACCTGGGCCCGCGCGAACGCGGCCAGTTCGGCGCCGTCCACCCGCCGGTGGCCGTGCTCGTCACGCCCGGCCCCGAGGCGGCCCGCGTCCACCCACCGCCGGACGGTGTCCGCGCTGACTCCGAGCAGCGCGGCGGCTTCACTGATACGAAACGTCGTCACAAACCCCTAGGTTACCCTTCGCAGATTCAAGCCTGTACAGGGACGGGTGCCCGCATCGGCAGACCGATATGCGGGCAGCCCCTGGCATTCGCGGATCGTCAGTCGACCGGGGAGAGGAGGTCGTCGTGCAGCCTGCCGAGCACCTCGTCGAGAGCGGCGGCCAGGAAGGAGGCGGCGACCTGGCGGTTGAGGTCGGCGCTCTGGTCGACGAGCTTGCCCGCCACCTGCCCCGACATCTTTTCGGCGATCTTCCTGGGGAAGACGTTCCACTCGTACACCAGGAAGGCGACGATCAGCGGGACGACGATGAAGCCGACCAGCGCGCCCGCGCCCGCGCCGAACAACTTGACCAGCAGCATCTTCAGGACCAGCGCCACCCCGATCTTCTTGAGCAGGATGATCAGGACCTTCTGGAACGCCGCGCTGGCCAGCACCGCGCCCACGGCCTTGGCCACCGCGACCTTCACCATGGGCAGCGCGAGCGCCTTGGCGAGCAGGGCGGCGACCGTGGCGCCGAGCGTGGTGTGCATGGCGTGGGTGGCGCCGGCCAGCGCCGTGTCGGCGGCCTGCTCGCCGACGGTGGTGTGGGTGGACAGGACGACCGCGTCCTTCATCTCCCGCCGCACGTGCGCGGCGAGGTCGCGGAACTCCTCCTCCAGGATGCGGTGGATGGCGGAGTTCTCCACGAGCTGGCGGCCCAGGACCGCCGCCAGCGCGGACATCGTCTCCTCCGACTGGTAGAACTCGGTGGTGGCCGCGACGACGGCGGCCTCGACGACCTCCTCGATCCGGCAGGAGATGGTCGCGCCGCCGGTGCCCTTGACGTAGTGGAAGAGCGACTTGGCGAAGTCGGGGGTGGGGGACGGGCTCACCGTCCTGGTGCGACCGCCTTCGGTGACGGTCAGCGTGAGCAGCTCCGAGGTCGTGCGCGCGTTGATCGCGGCCGACACGCGTGACTCGATGGCGGAACGGAGCTGGGGCGCGCGCTCGCCGAGTGCTTCGACGAGCGCGTCGAGGTCGATCTCCTGCCGCAGGAGGTCCGCGGTCATGGCAGATGGGCTCATGTCCCTCACTGTCGGCTCGCGCGGCGGCCGCGGGCCATGACGCCACCGCTGACAGCCCGTCAGCGGGCGCAACCGTCACGCAAGTCATGACCCTCAGGCGAGGAAGAGCTCGATCACCGGGACCGCGACCTGGGGACGCTGGACCGGCAGCCGCAGCGTCAGGGTGCCCTCCGGCTGCCCGCCCATCTTCGTGTTCTGGGCCACCTCGCCGGGCTCGGTGACGACCATCCCGATCTCCGAGGCGTCGTCGAGCAACTGCGCGTAGCGGACCTTGCCCGCGAGTCCCGGCAGGTGGACGTGGCGCAGCGGCCAGCCGAACAGGTGCAGGTAGAGGCGGTCGCCGTTCTGGGTGTAGCGGCAGTCGGCCGGCGGGGTGAACGCGGAGGGCCCGCAGCCGCGGATCGAGCGCTCGTGGCGGTCCATCCACGCGCCGATCTCGGCCAGGATGCCCAGCGCCCTCGGGTCGATCTCGCCCCGGCCGGTCGGGCCGACGTTGAGCAGCAGGTTGCCGCCCTTGGAGACGCCGTCGACCAGCATGCGGATGAGCAGGTCGGGGCTCTTGTAGTCGAGGTTGTCGCGGTCGTAGCCCCAGCTCCCGTTGAGCGTCTGGCACGCCTCCCACACCTCGGCCAGCGGCCCGGAGGGCTGGTACTGCTCGGGCGTGACGAAGTCGCCCGGCAGGCCGGTGCGGTCGTTGACGAGGATGCCCGGCTGCAGCTCGCGGACCATCTCCAGCAGTTCGGCCGAGCCCCAGTCCTCGGCGCCCTTGCCGCCCCACCAGTCCTTCCTGCCGGCGTAGGAGAAGTCGAAGAACAGGTAGTCGACCTTCCCGTAGCGGGTGAGCAGCTCGCGGACCTGCCCGTGCAGGTAGCGCCGGTACTCGGCGATGTCGCCGCCGCCCACGCCGTCCACGTCGTCGCGGCGCGGGTGGGTGCCGTCGACGGGGAAGGCCGGGTGGTGCCAGTCGATCAGCGAGTGGTAGAAGCCGACCTTCAGCCCCTCGGCCCTGCAGGCCTCGACGAAGGGCCCGACCAGATCCTTCCCGTACGGCGTGCGGGTCGCCTTGTAGTCGGTCAGATCGCTGTCCCACAGGCAGAACCCGTCGTGGTGCTTGGTCGTCAGCACCACGTAGCGCATCCCGGCGGCCTTGGCGGTGCGCGCCCAGGCGGCCGGGTCGTAGCGGTCGGGGGAGAAGTGGTCGAAGTAGACCTGGTACTGCTCGTCGGTCATCTTCTCGCGGGTCTTGACCCACTCGTGCCGGGCCGGGAGCGCGTACAGGCCCCAATGGACGAACATCCCGAATCTGTCATGGGTGAACCACGTCATGAAAAATCATCCCTTGAGGGCGCCGGAGGACAGGCCATGGACGAACGAACGCTGGAAGAACAGGAACACGATCACCGAGGGCAGCAGGGCCAGCAGCGAGGCCGCCATGACCACGCCCGGCGTCACGATCGGGTCGATGCGCAGGGTGCGCAGCGCCAGCGGCAGCGTGTAGGAGGAGGAGTCCTGCGCCACGAGCAGCGGCAGCAGGTACTGGTCCCAGATCATGGTGAAGCCGAACACCCCGATGACCCCGAGCGCGGGCTTGCACATCGGCAGGATGATCTGGGCGAAGATCCGCAGCTCGCCCGCGCCGTCGATGCGCGCCGCCTCTTCCAGCTCGCGCGGCACGTCCTTCATGAACTCGGTCATGACCAGGATGGAGAACGCCCAGGCGCCGAGCGGCACGATCATGCCGGCCAGCGTCCCGATGAGGTTCACGTGGATGACCGGCACGTCGGCGAGGATGATCGACAGCGGGATGGCCAGGATCTCCTCGGGCAGCATGAGCGTGGCGAGAATGGCCACGAACACCAGCGACATGAACCGGAACCGCTTGCGCGCCAGCGCGTACGAGGCCAGGACCGAGACCGTCACCTGGAGCAGGAGCCCGAACCCCACGACGAGGAAGGAGTTGAGCAGGTACTTCAGCACGCCCTGGTCCACGGCGACGGCGAAGTTGTCCAGCGTGGGGCTGGTGGGCACCAGGCTGAGCTGGGTCGGGTCGGAGACGCGGTTGAAGGCGCTGACCAGCAGGGCCAGCAGCGGCCCCGCGAACACCACCAGCACCAGCGAGTAGATCACCAGCTTCGTCGCGCGGCCCGCGGCGGTGGTGCTCTCCTTGAGACCGAGAGCCGTCTCGCTCACCGGTTCTCCTTCCTTCTGAGCAGGTAGACGCAGACGGTCAGCACGAGCGTCGCGACGAACAGCAGCACCGCTCCCGCCGCGCCGACGCCCAGCCGGTTCTGCTCCAGGCCGAGCTTGTAGATCAGGGTCATGACCACCTCGGTGGAGCCGTTCGGCCCGCCGTTCGTCAGCAGGAACACCTCGGTGAAGACCCGCAGCCCGCGGATGGCGGCCAGCACGAACAGGATCGTGAAGACCGAGCGCAGGCCGGGCAGCGTCACGTGCAGGATCCGGCGCCACCTGGAGGCGCCGTCGACGGTGGCGGCCTCGTACAGGTCGCGGTTGACGCCCGCGAGCCCCGCCATGAAGATCATCATGTCGTACGGCGCGCCCCGCCAGATCCCCGTCATGATCACCGAGGCCATCGAGGCGTCCGGGTCGTTGATGAACCCGGACGGCCCCAGCCCCACCAGCCCGATGATCGAGTTGATCATGCCGTCGCCGGTCGGGTGGTACATGATTCGCCACAGCTCCGCGACCACCGCCATCGGCACCACGACCGGCAGGAACGCGGCGGACCGGATGAACCCGAGCTTGCGGCTCTGCCCCTCCATCAGCAGCGCCAGCGCGAACCCGAGCGCCATCGAGCCGGCCGTTTGCCCCACGGCCAGCACGAGCGTGTGCCAGGCCGCCTGGTGGAAGCCCTCGGAGGCGAGCATTGTGGCGTAGTTGGAGGCGCCGACCCACCGGTTGCCGAGGAACGGCTGGACGTCCTGGAAGGACATGACCAGCGCGCTGCCCATCGGGATGAACTTGAACAGCGCGAACAGGACGATCGCCGGAGCCAGGAACAGCCACGGGATCCACCACCGGCCGCCCCGGCCCCCGCTCCTGGGGCGGGGGACGGGGGCGCCGGCCGCCGCCGGGGCGGCGACGGGGCTCAGTTGCTCGACGCTCATGAGGCGGCGATGCCCTGTTCGGCGAGGATGGCGGCGAGCTTGGTGTCGAGCTTGGCCAGTTCGGCCTTGAGGTCGAGTCCGCAGTCGGCGACGAGCGCGTTGACGGTCTCGGCCGACGTCTGGCGGACCGGGGTCCAGTTGGGCAGCGACGGGGCGTACCTGCCGGAGGTCTGGTAGGCCTCGGCGAAGGTCTTCCAGCGCGGGTCGGGCCGCACCTGGGCGATGTCGACCGTGGTGTTGACGGGCAACTGCACGATGTACGCCGCCTCGCCCTCCATGCCGATCTTCTGGCCTTCGGCGGAGACCGCGAAGGCGGCGAAGGCGTCCTGCGCGGCCCGATTGGGCGAGCCGGCCAGAGGTAGACGGCGCCGCCCTCGGCCAGCACCTCGGCGCTCTTGGCGCCCTTGGGCATGGCGATGACCTCGTACTTGTCCTTGCCCAGGGCCTTGTCGAAGCGGGGCAGCAGGTACGGGCCCACGACGTAGAGACCGGCCCGGCCCGCCTCGAACGTCTCGTTGGCCGGCGGCGTGTCCATGGTGACCGCGCCCGGCTGGATCACCTTGTCCTTGCAGCCCAGGTCGCGGAACCACTGCATCGCGGCCGTGGACTCGGGGGTGGACATGGCCGGCCTGTACTTGCCGCCGCCCGCGTCGGCCACGAAGTCGCCGCCCGCGGCCCACAGGAAGTTGGAGAAGTACCAGGACGCGTAGCCGCGCTTGGTCGACAGCGGCGCCGCCAGCCCGTAGGTGTCGGCCTTGCCGTTGCCGTCGGGGTCCTTCTCGGTGAACGCCTTGGCCATCGCCGCCAGGTCCGCCCAGCTCTTCGGCGGCTCCAGGCCCAGCTTCTCGCGCCAGTCCTTCCGGATGAGCAGCGCGGTGGCCTGTGCCGAGTACGGCAGGCCGTACTGCTTGCCGTCGACGCCCTTGCCCGCGCCCAGGGCCCGCTCGCTGACGTCCTTGGCGCCGGCGACCTTGGCCAGGTCGATCTCGCGCAGGAGGCCCTGGCTCTGCATCGTTCCCAGCTGGGCGACGTCGTTCATGACGATGTCCGGCAGGTCCTTCTGGGCGGCACGCTGTTGCATCTTCGTCTCGAAGTCGTCGAAGATGGCCGTCACCTTGACCTTGTGGCCGGTGGCCTTCTCGAACGCCGCGGCCAGCTTGATCGTGCCCTGCTCGCCGGGGCCGCCCGGGGTCGTCCTGGTCCAGAGTTCGAGCGGGGCCGAGGCGTCCTGCTCGACGTCGCCCCCGGCCGGACCGGAGCCGCACCCGGTGAGGGCCAACGCGGCAGCGAGGAGACAACTCACCCTGTATTTG
The DNA here is from genome assembly GCF_044456745.1 of Nonomuraea sp. NPDC050790. Taxonomy (NCBI): domain Bacteria; kingdom Bacillati; phylum Actinomycetota; class Actinomycetes; order Streptosporangiales; family Streptosporangiaceae; genus Nonomuraea; species Nonomuraea sp. NPDC050790. Next base: position 666,874 of record NZ_JBITGF010000004.1, read on the forward strand.
GCATGTGTCCGCATATGTGAACGGCTCCCAGTCACTTGGATAACGCTTTCCGAGAAGCTAGCGTTGCCTCATTGGCACGGTCAATGGTCCGATGACTCCCGGCCGAAATCGATGCGTAACAAGCCGCGCGGTACCACCGACCCGATGACTCTGGAGCGCTCATGGACGATCTTGATTCCCGGCCCGCAGCCCTGCTCGTCATGGAGGAACGGCGCCGCGGCGACGTCTACCCGCCCGAGGTTCTGGACGCCCTGGACGAGCTGGTCAGCTGGAGCGCTCCACCGATCACCGCCGAGCGGCTGGCCCAGGACCCCGGCGTGCTGGCGGACGTGGAGATCCTGCTGACCGGCTGGGGCCCGCCCCGGCTCGACGCGGACCTGCTGGACCACGCGCCCAGGCTGCGCGCGGTGCTGGTCGCCGCGGGCTCGGTCCGGCCGCTGACCACCCCGGAGTTCTGGGCCCGCGAGATCCCGATCGTCTCCGCCGCCTCCGCCAACGCGATCCCGGTGGCCGAGTTCGCGCTGGCCCAGATCCTGCTGGCGCTGAAGCAGGCCCACCGCATCGCCCGGGAGATCCGGGCAAGCAGGACCTATCCCGTCAACCCGCCCGTGGCCGGTGGATACCGCTCCCGCGTCGGCCTGTTCGGCCTCGGCGCGATCGGCCGCCTGGTCGCCGCCCACCTGCGCCGCTTCGACGTCGAGGTGCTGGCCTGCGACCCGGTCGCCGACCCCGCCGGGCTGGGGGTGCGGATGGTGGAGCTGCCCGAGCTGTTCGCCGCCTGCTCGGTCGTCAGCCTGCACGCGCCGCTGCTGCCCGAGACGCGGGGAGTCGTGACCGGCGACTTGGTCGGCCTCCTGGAAACCGGCGCCACCCTGATCAACACCGCCCGCGGCGCCCTGGTGGACGAGCCCTCCCTCGTGGACGTCCTGCGCCGCCGGAGCGACCTCACCGCCGTGCTCGACGTCACCTGGCCGGAGCCCCCGCCGCCGGACTCGCCGCTGTTCACGCTGCCCAACGTCGTCCTGACCGCGCACGTGGCCGGGGCCCTGGGCGGCGAGCGGGCCCGCATGGGCGAACTGGTCGTGGACGAGCTGCGCCGCCTGGTCCGCGGGGAGGCGTTGCGGCACGCCGTACCGCCGGACCGGGCTCACATCATGGCCTGAGGGTTATCTACGCTGGTAGGAGGGGCTCGGGGGGAGGCTCGTCATGAGGTGCTCACGGATGCGCGCGATGGTGGTGCTGGCGGGGCTGCTGGTCCTGCAGCCGCCGGCCGGCGCGGTGGCCGAGGTACGGGAGTTTCCCGAGTTGACCCCGGCCGTGGCCGCGCGCCTGGACTCCGTCGTACGCGAGACCATGCGTGAAGCGGGGGTGCCGGGTGTCATCGTCGGCCTGTCGGCGCCCGGCAAGGGCGCGTACGTGCGGGCCTTCGGCGTCGCCGACAAGGCGACGGGGGAGCCGATGCGGCCGGGCATGTACTCGCGCATCGGCAGCGTCACCAAGACGTTCACCGTGACCGCCGTGCTCCAGCTCGTCGACCAGGGCAAGGCCGGTCTGGACGATCCCATCGGCAAGTACGTGGCGGGCGTCCCCAACGGTGAGCGCATCACGCTGCGCCAGCTCGCCGGCATGCGCAGCGGGCTGTTCAACTACAGCGAGGACGAGGGGTTCTTCAAGGCGCTGACCACCGACCCGGCCCGGTCCTTCACGCCGCAGGAGCTGCTGGACTACTCCTTCAGGCATCCCGTGCTGTTCGAGCCCGGCGCCGAGTTCTCCTACTGCAACACCAACCTCATCCTGCTGGGCCTGGTGGTGGAGAAGCTCGGCGGGCGGCCGCTGCACGAGTTCGTCGGCGAGAACATCCTCAAGCCCGCCGGGCTGAACCGGACGATCTTCCCGACCGGGGCCGCCTTCCCGAGCCCGCACCCGCACGGCTACACCAACCAGACCGCCACGGGCGCGGTCGAGGACACCACGGACTGGAACCCCTCCTGGGGCTGGGCGGCGGGCGCGATGATCTCGGACCTGGAGGACCAGCGCAAGTGGGCGCGGATCCTCGCGACCGGCACGCTGCTGACCCCGCGCACGCAGGCCGAACGCCTGAAGACCGGGACGACGCAGATCTCCGGCACCGGGTACGGCCTCGGCGTCTTCAACGTGCACGGCTGGATCGGGCACAACGGCTCGCTGCCCGGCTACCAGGCACTGACGATCTACCTGCCCGAGTACCAGGCCACGCTGGTCATGCTGCTCAACACCGACATCTCCGACAACGGCCAGGAGCCCAGCACGGTCCTCGGCCGGGCCGTCACCGGCGTCGTCACCCCCGGCCACGTCTACGAGCTGAGCCGGTGAAACGCATCGAGGGCCGGCCCCGCGACGGGGCCGGCCCTCAACGGTCGGACTTCTAGCCGAGACCGTTCTTGAGCGCGGTGATCAGCTCACCGTTGGTGGTGTCGCCACTGAGCTCCCAGAAGAACGCGCCGCCGAGGCCCTGGTTCTTCGAGTAGGTCATCTTGCCGCCGATGGTGGCCGGCGTGTCGTAGCTCCACCAGTTGTTGCCGCAGAGGCCGTAGGCGGTGCCGGCGATCGTGGCCGTGGCCGGGCACTTGGTCTTGAGGACCTTGTAGTCGTCCACGCCCGGTGCGTCCGGATACGTGCCCTGTGCCGGGCCCGTCGCCGTGCCGCCGGGGGCGGACTGGGTGACGCCGGTCCAGCCGCGTCCGTAGAAGCCGATGCCGAGCAGCAGCTTGCTCGCCGGCACGTTCTTGCTCTTCAGCTTCTGGATGGCGTTGTCGGAGTAGAAGCCCGCGATCGGGATTCCGGTGTAGGAGGTGAGCGGCGAGTGCGGGGCCGTCGGACCCTGCGCCGCCCAGGCGCCGAAGAAGTCGTACGTCATGACGTTGTACCAGTCGACGTACTGCGAGGCGCCGCCGTAGTCGGCCGCGTCGATCTTGCCGCCGGAGGTGCCGTCGGCGGTGATGGCCGCGGTGACCAGGTTGTTCGGGCCGAACCTGGCGCGCACGGCCTGCATCACGTTCTTGAAGGACGCGAAGCCGCTGGTGTCACAGGTCAGGCCGCAGGCGTTCGGGTACTCCCAGTCGATGTCGATGCCGTCGAAGACGTCGGCCCAGCGCGGGTCCTCGACCATCTGGTAGCAGGACTCGGCGAACGCGGTGGGGTTGGCCGCGGCCTGGGTGAAGCCGCCGGACCAGGTCCAGCCGCCGATCGAGAAGAGGATCTTGATGTGCGGGTACTTCTTCTTGAGCTTGCGGAGCTGGTTGAAGTTGCCGCGCAGCGGCTGGTCCCACGTGTCGGCCACGCCGTCGACGCTCTGGTCGGCGGTGTAGGACTTCTCGTAGTCGGCGAAGGAGTCGCCGATGGAGCACCGGCCGCCGGCGGTGTTGGCGAAGGCGTAGTTGATGTGGGTCAGCTTCGCCGCCGAGCCGCTGGTGTCGATGTTCTTGACGTGGTAGTTGCGAGCGTAGACGCCCCACTGCACGAAGTAGCCCAGAACCTTGTTGCCGCCGCCGCCGGGCCCGGTGGTCGTGGTGGCGGAGACCTGGTTGCTGTTGCCCGAGCGGTTGCCCGCGGCGTCGCGCGCGCGGACCGTGTAGTTGTAGGTGGTGCTGGAGCTCAGGCCGCTGTCGGTGTGGCTGGTTCCGGTCACGGTCGTGACCAGCGAGCCGTCACGGTAGACCTCGTAGCCGGTGACGCCGACGTTGTCGGTCGAGGCGTTCCAGGCGAGCGAGACGCTGTTGGAGGTGACGCCGGTCGAGCGGAGGTTGCCCGGCACCGTCGGCGCCTGCGTGTCGCCGCCGCCGCCCGAGGTGGTCGCGGTGACCGCCGCGCTGGCGGCCGAGCGGTTGCCCGCGGCGTCGCGCGCGCGGACCGTGTAGGTGTAGCTGGTGCTGGCGGTCAGGCCGCTGTCGGTGTGCGACGTGCCGGTCACGGTGGCGACCAGCGTGGTGCCGCGGTAGACCTCGTAGCCGGTGACGCCGACGTTGTCGGTCGAGGCGTTCCAGGCGAGCGAGACGCTGTTGGAGGTGACGCCGGTCGAGCGGAGGTTG